>NZ_JACVAF010000002.1:0-1385520 GCF_014851745.1 Achromobacter sp. ACM01 | reverse complement strand
CCTTGGCCCCTGCCTCGGCCTCCTTCAGCACCCCGATGATCTGTTCTTCCGTAAATCGTTTCTTCATTGCCGTTCCTTTGTGAACGGACTCTACATCGATTTCGTACTAACCACGGGGAGCAGGTCAGTCTTTTCCAGCTGTCAATCTGGGCGATCTTTGTGGGATTGCAATGCCAGTATCGAGGCCGACGGACATCGCAATCAAGCGTGACCCGTGCCAAATTGAGCACACTTGAGCCGAAATCGGCGCCATGCGTTGCAGCCGTTTGCAATTCAGGCTCAGACCACGCCGGCTAAGTCGTCATCTCCATCCCTTACACTTACCCCGATCACCAGGGAGCGATATGTCGATTCAAAGATTAGGCCGTTGCAGCATCCTCTTGTTCCTTGCCGCCTTGAGCTCAGGTTGCTCGTTAGGCGGCGAGTGCGGATGGAACCGCAGCAGCTGCATGTATGAAGGCAAGTACGAAGAGGGTGAGGAAGACTACGCGGAAGACGAAGCGAAGCGCTTGAACAAGAACTCATCCGATCGGTTGCGCCGCAGCTCTGGCAACTGATTCGCGGATCGGGCTTTTCAAGCTGGTGAGGTCCTAGCCTGAGACCTGCCAGTCGCGGAACTGCTTGAACAAGCGACACCCCACATAGGTTTCGCTTCTGACCCAGCGCCGCCGGTAGTAGCAATCCCAGTAGCTGGTCATGCGTTGCTGTGCCAGATCCAGAAAGGCCGGATTGCCTCGAAGAACCGTTCCATAGACGCGCTTGTCCAGCAAGGGCAAGCGCGCGTCGATGTCCTGCAGGATTTCAACGACGTATTCGCTGCAGAGCTGCACCACGAACGACACAACCCAAGGCTCGGACACCCCAGCCAACCGCTCAATTTGGCGCTGGCGCATGTGGCCGTCATGATGGCGTGACTGTATGCACGCGTAGATCAGTCCCAGGGGTTCGTCCAGCTTGGAAGACAAGGTGTCGCTGCCCCCATGCTGAACGCGATAGGGCAGCGTCAATGGCTCGTCCTGCACGATGACGGACAAGCCGCGGCCGCTCATGACCGAGGGGCAGATCTCCTCGGCGATATGTGCCGCTTCGGCTCGCAGTCGCTCGGGGAAGGCCGCTGTTAGCAGCGCCGTCTGTTCTGGGGATGCCTTGCGCGTGCGAGAAGACATGTGGGGAATGTTGCTCGAATGGCGTTCACCGCGTCATGCGGTGTATCCGGCAGCAGACGACGGCACGCACCACGGATGCTGACGCTGCGGCATGAAGCACGGCAGGCGCTTACGCCGTCGCCTCTGCAGCTTTCGGCACAAAGAACCGATCCTTCAGTTCCTGCAGCCCAATCCTATCCAACATCTCCGTCAGCCGGTCAGCCGGCTTCCTGCGCGGCAAATCCTTGTACTGCGCAATGATGAGTTCATTCTTCATCGAATGTTCCCATCCCACCAGCTCGGTCACGCTGACCTGATACCCATGCGCCTCCAGCTGCAAGCACCGCAGCACATTGGTGATCTGGCTCCCAAACTCCCGCGTATGCAGCGGATGCCGCCAGATCTCCGCCAGCGGATCAGCCAGCGCCTTCGCCTTGTTCTTGCGCAGCACCGACGCCACTTCCGCCTGGCAGCATGGCACGACGACGATGTACTTGGCTTTCTTCTCCAACGCGAAGTGGATCGCGTCGTCGGTGGCGGTGTTGCAGGCGTGCAGGGCGGTGACGACGTCGATCGTGGCTGGCAGCTTGTCCGACGTGATGGAATCGGCCACGGACAGGTTCAGGAACGACATGCCGCCAAACCCCAGCCGCTTGGCCAGTTCTTCCGAGGACTTCACCAGTTCTTCGCGGGTTTCGATGCCGTAGATGTGGGAGCCGTTCTTCAGCGCCTCGGGCTGTTCCTTGAAGAACAGGTCATACAGGATGAAGCCTAGGTACGACTTGCCCGCGCCGTGGTCGGCGAGGGTGACGGCGCCGCGTTGTTGTTGGACGTCCTTGAGCAGCGGTTCGATGAATTGGAACAGGTGGTAGACCTGTTTGAGCTTGCGGCGGCTGTCCTGGTTCATCTTGCCGTCGCGGGTCAGGATGTGCAGGGCCTTGAGCAGTTCGATCGACTGGCCGGGGCGGATGTCGTGGGTTTTGTCGGACATGGGGTAAGGCAATGCGCCCCGCGATGGGCGGGGCGCATAAGAAGGCGGAAAGCGTCAGTTTAACGAAAACGCCGCCGACGCTGGCGAACCGGGAAAACCGGCCCTGGACTGTGCAGTATTTTGCGATCCAGGTTATCTGGCATGCGAGTAACATGCCCGATGCGATTGGAGCATGTCATGCATTTCTGAAAGCGCCTGACCATCAGGGCGGGCGCGTGGAGAGTCGTCAAATGTTCAGCCATATCACTGTCGGGACGCGTGATCTTGAACGCGCGGGCCGTTTTTATGACGCGGTGCTGCTTCCGCTCGGGTTGAAGCGCCGCGTTGTCACGCCGGATGGCGGACCCTTGGCGCTTTGCTGGGTGACCGGTCAGGCGCTGCTGCCGCGCTTCTACGTCTACATGCCCTACGATGGCGAGCCGGCGACGGTGGGCAATGGCAGCATGGTCGCTTTTCTGGCTCCTACGCAGGAAGCCGTGAGCACGGCCCATGCGGGCGGGCTGGCGCAGGGCGGGACGGACGAAGGGGCACCGGGGGTACGTCCTCATTATGGTGACGGCTACTTTGGCGCGTATCTGCGCGATCCTGACGGCAACAAGGTGCATATCGTTCATCGCGGAGACCTCCCGCTGTAAGGCGGAGAGGCCCCACACCCCTGGAGAAACGCAAATGCTCGTGAGTCAGCTTGCTCTTGTGTATGGCACCTATCTGATTGCCACCGCCAGCCCCGGACCCAGCAATATGGCGATCATGGCAACGGCGATGCGTGACGGCCGTGTGCCGGCCCTGGCGTTGGCTGCGGGCGTCATTACGGGCTCGTTGTTCTGGGCGACGCTGGCGGCGACGGGGATTTCCGCCGTGCTGGCGGCTTCCGCCCAGGCGCTATTCGTCATCAAGGTGGTGGGGGGAGTCTATCTGCTCTACCTGGCGTTCCGCACTGGCAGGTCGGCGCTGAGGCCGGGCGCGGCCTTTGTGAACGTGGAAACGGGCCGTGTGACGCCGCGCTATCGGGTGCTCTACCGCCAGGGCGTGCTCATGCATATCGGCAACCCCAAGGCGGTGCTGGCCTGGATGGCGATCATGTCGTTGGGGCTGGGGGAGAGCGCGTCGAACGGCACCTTGCCCGCTATCATCGGCGGTTGTGCGTTGCTCGGCGTGATGGTGTTCGGCGGCTATGCCATCGCGTTCTCGACTGCGCCGATGATTGCGCTGTATGCCAGGCTGCGGCGCTGGATCGAAGGAACGGTGGCCGTGGTGTTTGCCGTTGCGGGCGTCAAGCTGCTGACCTGGCAGCGTTGATATCGCGGCTTGTCATCGCCGATACTGGTCGGCGATGACAAGCCGCAGGCAAAGCGTCCGGCACGCAATCGGCCGGACGCCGCAGGATCAAGCCTTCGGGAAAACCGGCTCGCCCAGGTTCAGCATCAAGCGATTCGCCCAAGCAAAGATCGCATCCGAATGCAGCAGATCCAGGATCTCGCCTTCGTTCAAGCCCGCATCCTTCAGGGCCTGGATGCTGTCGGCGTTCACCGTGGCAGGCGCTTCGGTGATCTGGATCGAGAACTTGCCGATGGCGAGTTCGCGCGCCGTGGTGCCAGCGGTGGCGGGATCCTCGAACACCTGCGCAATGACTTCATTGCGCTTGGCCAGCTGCTCGAAGCGCTGGGCATGCACGGACGCGCAATACACGCAGCCGTTCACACGCGACACGTAGGTCGAACCCAGTTCACGCTCCGCACGCGACAGTCCGCCCGGCGCGTACATGATGGCGTTGAACGCCGTGGAGCGCTGGCGCAGGATTTCGGGCTGATGCACCAGGAACAGGTAGTAGTCCGAGACCTTGGCCTTGGGGTGGCTTTCTTCCAGGACGGCGACCTGTTCGGGCGTGGCGGTTTCAACGTTGACGACGTCTAGCCAGGCCTTCCATTCCAGCGATTCGTTGGTGAAGCCGTGGGCCTTGATGACGGCGCCGGGCGCGGTGGCGGCGGTGTTGGCGGGGAAGGGCGCGGGCGGGGTGCCGGCGGCGCGCTCGGGCTGGCCTTCCAGGGCCTTCATGGCTTCCAGGCCGGCGACGAGGCGGACCTGGTAGGACAGGAAGGCGACAAGCTGGGACAGCGTGACCACGGCGGGCGTGGAGACGCCGGCGGCGGGCAGGGTCTTGAGCGCGGCTTCGTCGCCTTCGACGGGCTTCTCGATCAGCTTGCGCGTGAACTCCAGGATGGCGGCCAGGCGCGGGGTGGCGGCGTCTGACGGCTTGCCTGATTCGGCGACGGCGATGTCGGCCGGGGTGGCGCCGGCCTCGGCCACGCGCTTGCGGTAGTGCGCGGTCAGCAGCGGCGACGGGGTGATGCGGGTGGCGTACAGCGCGACCAGCAGGCGCTCGGCCAGGGACAGGCCGGGCAGCGCGGGGTCGAACAGGGCGTCGTAGCTGCCTTGGGTGGCGGCGGCGACCTTCTCGCGGAAGTGGCGCACTTCGTAGGTCTTGGCGCCCGGGGCCAGGCCGATCAGGCGGTCGACGAGGTCGTCCGTGACGTTGTAGACGATGGGTTCAGCCATGCGGATCTCCTTGATGCTTTACTTGGCGGCGCGTGCTGCGACAGCGGCGTCCAGGAACTGCTTCACGCCTTCCCAGGATTCCTGGTCGGCGCGGGCGTTGTCCTTGGGGTTGCCGCCGCTGGTGCTGATCTTGCCGGACACGGGGTGGGCGTAGACGAGCTGGGTGGTGGGCACGTAGGGGAACAGGATGGAGTGCCCGCCGTTCTCGTAGTCCAGCCACTCGACCGGATAGGGGTGGTTCACCTCGGCCAGCTTGTCCTGCACCATCTTGGAATAGATGCTGGACGGCCAGGAGCCGTCGTCGGTGCCGGACAGCAGCATGACGGGGCCCTGGATGTCCTCGACCTTGATGCGGGCGCGGGCCACGGCGTCGGGGTCTTGCAGGGCGGTGAGGATGGCTTTTTCGTGGCGGTGCGGCGAGGGGCCTTCGTCGAAGGGCGCCCAGGTAGCGGTGCGGTTGTTCTCCCAGACGTGGGGGATGGGCTTGCCGCCCAAGAGCCACGTGGGGCCTTCGCGGCCGATCTTGGGATCGCAGGCGTTCTGGCCGCTGTGGACCACGGCGCCGGGCACGTAGGCGACCACGGCCGAGACTTCCTTGGGGAAGGTGGCGCCCAGCAGCAGCACCAGTTCGCCGCCGCGCGACTGGCCGCTGATGGCGACGAAGTCGTGCTTAGGCTGGACCTTCTTGCGCAGCCAGCGCAGGCCGGTCTGGAAGTATTCCAGCGGGGTGTTGGAGATGTAGTCCGACAGGCCGGGCGCCTTGAAGTAGGCCAGCGCAAAGGCGGCGTAGCCGCGGGACGCATACAGCGCCGCGCGCGGTTCGTTGATGCCGCCGCCGGAGCCGTTCAGGATCATGACGGCGGGGAACGGGCCGGGGCCGGGCGGCAGGTACAGCGTGCCGACCAGGCCTTCCTCGCGCACGTCCTGGCGCGTGACGCCGTCAGCCGCCAGGCGCTGGGTGAAGCTGGCCTGGGCCTGCGAGCCCGCGACGCGCGCCACCACGTCGGTGACCAGGGCGTCGGTCACCGGGTGGTTGAAGTGTTCGCGGCTGGACGAGTCCACGGGGGACTGCGACCAGACCAGGCCCATGGGCGCCACGCCTTCGTAATCGCCGGACACGGGCGCGTCGCGGCCCAGGTCGACCGTGCCGTCGGCGCCCGCCACGAAGGCGGCCTGGCTTTGCCAGAGCACGCCGTTGCGGCGGGTCAGGGCGGTGATTTCCACCGTCTGGCCGGGCGCGACGTGTTCGACCCGGATCTGGCGCGGCACGTCGATCAGGTCGACGGCCGGGGTGATGGTCAGGGTGGGCGTCATGGCTTACTTGCCCGACTCTTTCGTCACCATCATGGCGGCCGTGCGGTCGCTGGTCATGGGGGTGACCTTCAGGCCCTTCTTGGTGGCCCAGATGTTCTTGTAGTGGAACAGCGGGATGATGCCGACGTCGTCGTACACGATCTTGACGGAGTCGCGCAGGATGGCTTCACGCTTGGCCACGTCGAATTCCGAGGTGGATTGCTCCAGCGCGGCGTCGACCTTGGGGTTGCTGTAGCGGCCCCAGTTGGACGCGCCCAGGCCCTTCTTGGCGTCGGCGGTGGCCAGGATGTTGACCAGCGCGTAGCTGCCTTCGCCGGTGCCGTTGCCCCAGGCCAGCATGCTGACCGCGAATTCGTTCTTGTTGGCGCGGCCCGAGTACACGGCCCACGGCACGACTTCCACCTGGGTCTTGACGCCGGCGCGGGTCCAGAACTGCGCCACGGCCTGGGCGGTTTCCGGGCCTTGCGGGTAGCGGTCGTTGGGTACGTGCATGGTCAGCTTGAAGCCGTCCGGGTAGCCGGCTTCGGCCAGCAGCTTCTTGGCTTGGGCGACGTCGTTGGGGATGTCCTTGACGTCGGGGTTGTAGCCGATGGTGCCCTTGGGCATCCACTGGTTGGCTTCGGTGGCCGCGCCTTGCAGGATGCGGTCGGCGATGGCCTTGCGGTTGATGGCCAGGTTCAGGGCCTGGCGCACGCGCACGTCCAGCAGCGGGTTCTTGTCCAGCGGCTTGCCGTTGTTGTCGGTGATGTACTGGTTGGGCGCGGGGTTGAAGCTGGGCTGCAGCAGCATGACGCGCAGGCCGTCGTAGGGGTAGACGGACACGTTGGCGGCCTTTTGCAGCTTGGCCAGGTCGGACACCGAGACCTTGTCGATCACGTCCACGTCGCCCGCCAAGAGCGCGGCGGTGCGGGCGGCGGCGTTGTTGATGTAGCGGTAGTTGACCTTGTCCCAGATCTGCTTGTCGCCCCAGTAGGCGTCGTTGCGTTCCATGATGACGCGGTCGCCGGGGGTGTAGGACACGAACTTGTAGGGGCCGGTGCCGACCATGGCCTTGCCCGAGTTGTAGTCTTCGGTGGTGGACTTTTCACCGACGTGCTTGCTGACCACGTGCACCGACGCCAGGTTCAGCGGCAGGTCGGGGTTGGGGGCCTTGGTCTTGACGATGAGCGTCAGCGGATCCTTGGCGGTCATGGTGTCGATGGTGCGCAGGTAGCCGGCGTAGGTGGCCACGCTGCCCGGCACGGCGCGCGCGCGGGTGTAGGAGTAGATCAGGTCGTCGGCGGTGAAGGGCGTGCCGTCCTGCCACTTGACGCCTTCGCGCAGCTTGAATTCCCAGGTCTTGTCGTCCAGCGGCTTCCAGCTGACGGCCAGACCGGGCTGCAGCTTGTTCCACTTGTTCTCGATCAGCAGGTCCCAGAAGTGCAGGGCCACCGAGCGGTCGCCGGCGTGGTTGTTCAGCTGCGGGTCCAGCGACGACAGCGGGTCGGCGAAGCCGATGGACAGGTCGTCGGCGCTGGCGGCGGCGGAAGCGCCGAGGATGGCGGCGGTCAGGGTGGTGAGAATCAGGCGTTTCATGTTCGGAGTCCTTGGTATAGGGGGAACTGGCGGTTGGTTCGGGCGCCGCGGCGAGGCGGCGGTGGTCACGCCATGTCGTTCAGGTGACAGGCGCTCTGGTGGTTGATGGCGATTCCCTTCAAGGTGGGAACCTCGGTCTTGCAGCGCGGCATCGCATGCGGGCAGCGCGGATGGAAATGGCAGCCGCCGGGCGGATTCAGCGGGCTGGGGATCTCGCCCTTGATCGCGGTAAAGGTCTTGTGGCGCGACTTCAGGCTGGGGATCTCGGCCAGCAGGGCTTGCGTGTACGGGTGGTTGGGGTGGCGGAAGACTTCTTCCACGGTCGCCGTTTCCACCACGCGGCCCAGGTACATGATCACGACGCGGTCGGACAGGTGCTCGACCACGCCCAGGTCATGGCTGATGAAGAGATAGGTCAAGCCCAGGTCTTCTCGCAGGTCCATGAAAAGGTTCAGGATCTGCGCCTGGATCGACACGTCCAGCGCGGCCACGGCCTCGTCGCACACCAGCATGGTGGGCTGCACGGCCAGGGCGCGGGCGATGCCGATGCGCTGGCGCTGGCCGCCGCTGAACTGGTGCGGATAGCGCTGACGCAGCGCGGGGTCCAGGCCGGCGCGTTCCAGCTGGGCGCTGACGTAGTCGTCGAAGTCGCCATTGCCGACCAGGCCGTGGATGCGGGCCGCTTCGCCCACGATCTCGTCCACGCGCAGGCGCGGGTTGAGGCTGGCGTAGGGGTCCTGGAAGATCATCTGCACTTGCAGGCGCGCGGCATGGGCCTGGGCCGAGTTCATGTCGGCCGGGCGCACGCCATTGATGCGGATTTCGCCGCCGGAGGGCGTCAAGAGGCCAGCCGCGATGCGGCCCAGCGTGGACTTGCCGCAGCCGGACTCGCCGACCAGGCCGACCACTTCGCCGGGGTTGACGATCAGGTCCACGTTGTCGACGGCGCGGGTCACGGCGGGCGGCTTGGACAGGCCCAGGCGCTGCATGGCGCGCGTCGCGGGGCCGGTGGGGCGTTCGCCGAAACGCTTGCTGACTTGGTTCAGGGCGATCAGCGGGGTAGGGGCGGTCGCGCTCATGCCATTACCTCGCTGGTCTGGATCGTGGGATGGAAGCAGCGCACTTTGTGTTCGGGCAAGGCCTGGGTGATGCCGGGCTGCTGGCCGCAGGCGGCGGTGGCGCGCGAGCAGCGCGCCGCGAAGGCACAGCCCGCGGGCAGGTTGAGCAGGTTGGGCGTCATGCCGGGGATCTGGCGCAGGCGTTGGCCGCGCCGGTTGTTGCTGGGCAGGCTGTCGATCAGGCCCACGGTGTAGGGGTGCTGCGGACGGTCCAGCACGTCGTCGACGGTGCCGTGCTCGACGATGCGGCCGGCGTACATCACCGCCACGTCGTCGGCCAGGCCGGCCACCACCGACAGGTCATGGGTGATCCAGATCAGGCTGGTGCCGTGCTGTTGCGCAAGCTTCTGCACTTCGGACAGGATCTGCGCCTGGATCGTGACGTCCAGCGCGGTGGTGGGTTCGTCGGCGATGATCAGGTCGGGCCGGTGCAGCATGGCAATCGCGATGGCCACGCGCTGGCGCATGCCGCCGGACAGCTGATGCGGGTAGGCCAGCAGCCGCTCTTCGGGGCTGGGGATGCCCATCATGCCCAGGGTGTCGCGCGACAGGGCGCGGGCTTGCGCTGCGCTCATCTTGTTGTGCGCGCGCACGGTCTCGATCATTTGCGCGTCCACCCGCAGCACGGGGTTCAGCGTCATCATCGGATCCTGGAAGATCATGGCGATGCGGTTGCCCTGCAGCTTGCGCAGTTCGCGCGGCGCCAGCTTGGTCAGGTCGCGGCCCTGGAACAGCACTTCGCCGCCGACGATGCGGCCCGGCGCGTCGACCAGGCCCATGATGGAGAAGCCCGTGACGGACTTGCCCGAGCCGGACTCGCCGACCAGGCCCAGGATCTTGCCGCGTTCCAGCGTGAAGGACACGTCGTCCACGGCGGGCAGCACGCCCGCGCGGGTGTGGAAGTGGGTGCGCAGGTTGCGCACCTCCAGCGTCGGCGCGCCGGCAGTATGGCGGTCGGCGCTCATTTGTGGGTCCTCGGGTTCAGCACGTCGCGCAGGCGGTCGCCCACCAGGTTGATCGCCACGATGGTGATCAAGAGCGCGATGCCGGGATAGAAGCTGATCCAGTATTCGCCGGACAGCATGGTCTGGAAGCCGTTGGAGATCAGCAGTCCCAGCGACGGTTCGGTCACGGGCACGCCCAGGCCCAGGAAGCTCAAGGTGGCTTCCAGCGTGATGGCGCGCGCGATTTGCAAGGTGCCGATGACGATCAGCGGCGGCAGGCAGTTGGGCAGGATGTGCTTCAACATGATGCGCCAGTTGGGGATGTCCAGGCAGCGGGCGGCTTCCACGTATTCGCGGCGGCGCTCGACCAGGGCCTGGCCACGCGCGGTGCGGGCGTAGTAGGCCCATTCCAGGATCACCAGCGTCAGCACCACGTTGCCCACGCCCTTGCCCAGGTAGGCCAGGATCATCATGGCCACGAGGATGGACGGGAACGACAGGATCAGGTCGACCAGGCGCATGATCAGCGCGTCGACCTTGCCGCCGGCGTAGGCCGCAAGCAGGCCCAGCAGCGTGCCGACGATGCCGGCGATGACGGCCGAGCCCACGCCCACCATCAGGCTGATGCGCAGGCCGTACAGAATGCCCGAGAGCAGGTCGCGGCCCTGGCCGTCGGTGCCCAGCCAGTAGTGGAAGGTGTCCAGGCCGTTCATGCTGCCCGGCGGCAGGCGCGCGTCCAGCACGTCGATCTGCAGCAGGTCATAGGGGTTCTGCGGCGCGATCCAGGGCGCCAGCACGGCGGCCAGGATCAGCAACGTGGCAACCGTCAGGCCCAGCACCGCCGTCTTGGACGACATGAACTCGGCCAGGTTGCGCCGCCACGGCGATTCGCGGCGCAGCGCGGGAGTGGGGTTTGTCGATACGGCGCTCATGCCGAGGCCTCCAGCCGCACCCGCGGGTCCAGCACTTTATAAAGAATGTCCACGATCAGGTTCAGGGTCACGAACAGGCACACCACCACGATCAGGTAGGCCACGATGACGGGGCGGTCCAGCGCGTTCAGGCTGTCCAGGATCAGCTTGCCGGCGCCGGGCCAGGCGAAGATGCTTTCCGTGACCACGGCGAAGGCGATGGTGGAGCCCAGCTCCAGGCCCAGCACCGTCACCAGCGGAATCATGGTGTTGCGCAACACGTGCACACAGACCACCCGCATGGGCGACAGGCCCTTGGCGCGGGCGAACTTCACGAAGTCCAGCGGCAGCACGTCGCGCACGCCGGCGCGGGTCAGGCGGATCACGAGCGAAATCTTGAATAGCGACAGGTTGAACGCCGGCAGGATCAGGTGGCGCCAGCCGTCGGCCGTCAGCCAGGACCACTGGAAGCCCAGAAATTCCACCGTCTCGCCGCGGCCGCTGGCCGGCAGCCAGCCCAGCGACACGCTGAAGGTCATGATCAGCATCAGCGCGATCCAGAACGTCGGCAGTGAGAAGCCGACGATGCTGCCCGCCATGATCATCTTGGCGAAACGGCTATCGGGATACAGGCCGGCGTACAGGCCCAGCGGCAGGCCCACCACCACGGCCAGCATCATCGCGGCGATGGCCAGCTCGAACGTCGCCGGCAGGCGCTGTATCACCAGTTCCACGGCCGGGATGTTGTAGACGAAGCTATTGCCCAGATTGCCGTGCAGGGCGCCGTTCAGGAAGGCCAGGTACTGTTCCCACAGCGGCTTGTCCAGGCCGAGTTCGGCGATGATGCGGGCGCGGTCCACCTGGTCCACGTCCTGGCCGATCAGGATGTCCACCGGATTGCCGATGGCGTGCAGGCCCACGAAGACGATCAGCGTCATCAGGAAGACCACCACCGCGGCTTGCGCGATGCGGCGCAGCAACCAGCCCGTCATTGCGCGGTCTCCGCTTGGGGGGCGGGGGCCGGCGTCCATTCGTCGCCGAACACTTCGGGTTCGGAGAACGCTTCCATATTGGCGTAGTGCGTCTCCACGTCCTCGCGATAGAACAGGCCGGCGATGCCTTGCGCCAGGCGCTTGGCGCCTTCGCTGATGGCCGGGATGTCGCCCGAGATGGTGCCTTGCGTCAACGCGGCGGGGTAGGAGAAGCAATGCACGCGGTCCAGGCCGGGACAGGCGCCCGGGGTCTTTTCCTGAAGTTCGAACACGGCGCCCAGGTCGGGCGAGTCGTGCAGTTCCTGGTCTTCTTCGCCAGCCGGCGGCACGTAGCGGTCGCCCCAGGCGCGCACGTGCGGCGCCAGCGCGGCGAACTCCGGACGCACGGTCCAGTCGATGCGGAAACCGGTGGAGAAGATCAGGAAGTCCAGCACGAACACGCCCTTGGGCGTGGTGACGTGGATCTCGTCGCCGACCAGCGCCAGGTCCTGCACGCCGCAGCCCAGGTTGAAGCGGGCGTTGGGGTGGCGCGAGACGCGCAGCGTGCTGCCGCGGGGCGGCGGCACCTGGGCGGCGTTGATGTAGTGGCGGATCTTCCACTTCCACTCGTCGGGCAGCGTCAGGTGGCCGTGGGTCAGCCCGGGATTGCCCGCGCCCTTGCCCTTGTTGACGCGCGGAATGTCGTTGCGGCGGATCAGCAGGTCCACGCTGGCGGCGCCGGCTTCCAGCGCGGTGGCCGCGCTGTCCATGGCCGACGCGCCGGCACCTACCACGCCCACGCGCTTGCCGGCCAGGGTGTTGTAGTCCATCACGTCGGACGAATGCGCCCAGCGATTGCGCGGCAGCTTCTTCGCAAAATCAGGCACATAGGCGCCGCCCAGGCCGTCGCGGCCGGTGGCCAGCACCACGCGGCGCGCCAGCACCGTGCTGCGCCCGGCGGGGGATTCGATGTCCAGCCGTACCAGCTGGTCGGCGCGCGGCAGCACGGCCAGGATGCGGTGCTCGTTCTTCAGGTCCAGATCCAGCGCGCGGCGGTACCAGCGCAGGTAGTCCATCCATTGCAGGCGCGGGATCTTGTCCAGCGCTTCCCAGGCTTCGGAGCCGAACTGCGCCTCGAACCAGGCGCGGAAGGTCAGCGCCGGCAGGCCCAGCGCGGGGCCGGTCAATTGCTTGGGCGAACGCAGGGTTTCCATGCGGGCGGTGGTGGCCCAGGGACCTTCGTAGCCTTCGGGCGCCTGGTCGAAAATCGGGGCGTTGATGCCCAGGTGCTTGAGCGAGGCGGCCGCGGCCAGGCCGGCCATGCCGCCGCCGATGATGGCCACGTCCAGCACCGGCTGGCCGTCGACGAGGCGGGGCGTGACCCAGTTCTTGGCGGGCAGTTCCAGCCAGGACAGGTCTTGCCGCAGGCGCGCTTCCAGCGCGGCTAGGCCTTGCGGCGGGGTGGCTACAGGCTGATTCATATAGCAGGGGATTCCGTAAGAGGGGCGTCGTCGCCATAGATCGACTGCAGCAGGGCCGAATGCTCGGTGGCGTCGTGCAGGGCGAAGCCGGGCAGCAGGGCCGCGGCGGCTTGGGCGAGCGCGTCCGCCATGGCCTGGCAGGCCGGCGTCAGCGTTTGCGACTGCGGGGTGATGACCCCGAAGAAAAAGGGGATGTCCAGGTCGATGGGACGGATCGCCACGCCCGGCATGGGGGCGCCGTAGGCGGTGATCGGTTCCAGCACCGACACGCCCAGCCCGGCGCGCACGGCGGCCAGGGCGTTGACGGACGAGTTGGTTTCCATGGTGCCCAGCGTCTGGGCGTTCTGCGCCAGCGCGGCATCCAGGCGGCGGCGCAGGCGATAGGGATTGGCCATCGTGATCATGCGGCGCCCGGCCAGTGCGGCGACTGGCACCACGGCTTGTTGCGCCAGCGGATCGTTTTCCGGCAGCGCGACCACACAGGGCGCTTGCCCGATCCAGTGCACCGTCAGGCCGCGATGCTCCAGCGGCAGGCTGGTCGCGCCCAGTTGCGCGGCGCCGGATAGCACGGCGTGCACCACGCGCTCGGGCGAGGCGCTGCGCAATTGGATGCGCGCGGCGCCGACCCGGTCCTCGATGCGCTTGAGCGCGTCGGGCACCAGGCCCGCCGCCAGGGCGGAAGTGGCGGCCATCAGCAGCGGCTGGGCCTGGCCACGCGCGATTTCATCGGCGCGGCTGCGGATCTGCTGCATGCCCGCCAACGCGCGCTCGACGTCGTCATACAGCAGGAAGCCCTGCTCGGTGGGCGTCACGCGCGGGCCGCTGCGCGCAAACAAGGGATAGCCGATCTCGGCTTCCAGTTCCTGCAACAACCGGCTGATCGCCGGCTGGGAGCGTCCCAACAGCCGGCCGGCAGCAGTGACGCTGCCCGTGGACATGACGGCCGCGAAGGCCTCGAGTTGACGAAGTTCCATCTGGTTTGATTTATGCCAAGGACGAATTCTTGCCCGGCAAGTATGCGCTTTGCAAATAATTAAAGAGCATAAGTAAATTCCCTGATGGGGTTTTCATCAGGGAATTTCATAACTGGTAGTTATTTCAAGGGCTTGCGGCGGTGGCGCCTGTACGCCGCGCCGGACAAAGAAAAAGCCCGCGTCGGCATTCGCGGGCTTTGCGAGCATTAACGGGAGAGAAGCGGCCAGCCTGGGGCGTCAAGAATGCCCGCGTCCCTCGCGCCGGTAATACAGATAGCGTTCGATCTCCGCCTGTTCCACCGCTGGTTCCAGCGAGCGCCACCGGACCACGTAGCCGCGATGCGCTGGCGGCATCCAGCCCAATACGGAGTACATCGTGACTTCGGTCTGGCCAGTATTGAATTCCGTCTCGAAGAATCCCTGGCGACCCGGCGGCTCGCTGCCGCAAATCCAGCTGGAATCTGGCATGGCGCTCTCCCGTACGGCTTCAATCCTACGCGCCGGTCCGGGAAATGGCATACGTTCTAGCCCCGATGCGGGTTGCGTCCACCTTGTGTTAGAAACACGGATGGGGCTCTTGCGGCATGATTGCCGCAATCTTTGCGAACCTTTGCAGTTCGATTTGGCGGATGCCGGTAGTATTCGTCCATCGAACCTCAGGAGCCCGTCATGCACAGTCAGCAACCCGCGCCCGAGCCGAACAAGCGCCGTTGGCCTTTCGGCTACGGTGAAGAGGAGTAGTCCGGCTGCCCTAGCCGATACGCTCAATCCGGTCGCCCGGACCGGACAACTCGTGATAGATGTCATCCAGATATTCGGCCAGCCCGTCTGCGGGCACATCGGCAGGAATGGCAATGTCCGCAGCCCGTACGCGTTTGCCGGCGTCCGAACGGTACGCCGTCCACACCGCGCCCTCGCGTTGGATGTCGAGCTGAAACCTGCCGTAGATGTCGAATTTCATCGATGTCCCGAAAAAATCATGACCAGGCCAGTGCCAACTCGGCAGCCATGCTGCGCGTGAGTCCCAGAAGAGCCTGAGCGGCCGGGCTGAGCGTCTCGCCGCCGCGGGTCAGTACTTCCAGGCTGCGGACGGCGCTTTGGTCGGCCAGGGGTACGATCGCCAATTTTGCGCTAGCCGTGACCGCCAGCGCCGGCAGGATGGTGACGCCGAAGCCTTGTTCGACAAAGGTCAGCAAGGAAGTGGTATTGCGCACCGTCAGCAGCGAGGCTTCCACCAACGCGGCCACTTCCGGGGAGTCAAACCGGGCGCACAAGCCGTTTGCAATGAACTCCGCGGCGTCGATATCGCGCCAGCGCGCCTCGCGCCGCAGCTTCGTCAGGCGGTGCCCGGCCGGACACACCAGCACGAAACGGTCTTCGAACAAGGGCTCGGTCACGATGCCGGGCAGGGGAGCCGGCAGCGTGGCAATGCCGAAATCGACCTCGCCATCGGCCACCGCCTTGCCCACCGCGGCCGAGTCTATGTCGCGCAAGTCCACACGTACCTGTGGATACTGCTTGCGCATCGAACCGATGACCTGCGGCAATAGCCGGATGGCCGCCGAGGGCACGGCGGCCACCTTGGCCGTTCCCAGCGCGCCGCTGGCATAGCGGACCATGTGGGCCACGGCCGAGTCGAATTCCGCAATGGCCCGCTGCGCCTGCGCGCGGACATAAAGGCCCAGGGGAGACAAGCGGATCTTGCGTTCGCCTTCGAACAAGGGGCCGCCCAGCTCCGACTCCAGCTGCTTCAAGGTCATGGAAAGCGCCGCCGGCGTACGGCCGACGCGGTCACCGGCCTGCGCCAGTTCGCCAGCATCGACCACGGCCATGAACATGCGCAGATGCTCGAGTTTCATATTTAAGAAAATATTAAATAGAACAAAGTTATTTTAGTTTGACTGAATTCTGGCCGGAAATCTACAGTACCGCTCACTGCTATTCAAGGAAGCAAGCAATGAGCGCAAGCGCTTTACGCGTCGACGGACTGCAGTACAGCAACTGGTCCGAAAAGATATTCCGCCAACTGCGCGAAGGCGGCGTGGACGCGGTCCACGTCACCATCGCGTACCACGAGAACTTGCGGGAGATGATCCACAACATCGAACGCTGGAACCGGTGGTTCGAGCGCTATCCCGACCTGATCGTGCAGGCGCGCAGTGGCGACGACGTCAGGCGCGCCCGGGAGACCGGCCACACCGCGATCATTTTCGGGCTGCAGAACCCGTCGCCCATCGAAGACGACATCGGCCTGGTCGAGGTGGTGCACACGCTGGGCGTGCGCTTCATGCAGCTGACCTATAACAACCAGTCCTTGCTGGCTGCGGGCTGCTATGAAGCGGTCGACAGCGGCGTCACCCGCATGGGGCGCGAAGTGATCAAGGAAATGAACCGGGTCGGGCTGGTCATCGACATGAGCCATTCGGGCGAACGTTCCACGCTGAAAGCGATAGAACTGTCCGAGCGGCCCATCACCATCAGTCACGCCAATCCGCATTCCTGGGCGCAGGCGCTGCGCAACAAGTCGGACACGGTGCTCAAGGCGCTGGCTGGCGCGGGCGGCATGTTCGGCTTTTCGCTGTATCCGCATCACCTCAAGAACAAATCGGCCTGTACCTTGGACGACTTCTGCGCCATGGTGGCGCGCACCGCGGATCTGGTGGGGGTGGAGCACCTGGGCCTGGGTTCGGACCTGTGCCAGGACCAGCCGGACTCGGTGGTCCAGTGGATGCGCACGGGCCGCTATACCAAGAACATCGACTACGGCGAAGGCTCGGCCGCGCAGCCGGGGTTTCCGCCGCAGCCCGGCTGGTTCCAGGACAGCCGGGATTTCAAGAACATCGAACAGGGCTTGCGCGCCACGGGGTTTTCAGCGGACGAGGTGGCGCTATTGATGGGCGGCAACTGGATGCGCTTTTTCGATGCAAGCTTCGGCCCGCAAGCCACTACTACCCGCAATCCCTGAACGGTCGCAACCTCGGAGCACTTACATGAAGAACGCCATTCGCATCCTTGCGTGCGCCACGCTGGCGCTGGGCGCCGTCTGCAACGCCAGCGCGCAGGACTTTCCCAACAAAAGCATACAGATCGTCGTGCCGTTCCCGCCGGGTGGCGTGGCCGATCTGGTCGTGCGCACTGTCGCGCAAAAGCTGGGCCAGGACGTCAAGCAGCCCGTGCTGGTGGTGAACAAGCCCGGCGCCAGCGGCATCATCGGGGCCGAGTTCGTGGCCCGCGCGCCGGCGGACGGCTACACGCTGCTGTTGGCCAACCTGCCGATCATGTCGATCAATGAACTGCAGTACAGCAGCCTGCCGTACTCCGCCACGCGGGACTTCGCGCCCGTGATCCTGTTGGCCGATCAACCCTACATCATCGCCACCGGCAACGCCGTGCCCGCCAAGACGATGAAGGAGTTCATCGCCTATGCCAAGGACAAGCCGGACACGCTGACTTTCGGTTCCGCGTCCAGCTCGACCTTTCTGGCCGGCGAACTGTTCAAGCAGCGGGCGGGCATCCGCATGGCGCACATCCCCTACAAGGGCAGCGCACCCGCCATCAACGATCTGCTTGGCGGACACATCAGTCTGATCCTGGATCCGGTGATCACCTTGCTGCCGCACGTCCAGGCCGGCAAGCTGCGGGCCCTGGCGGTCACTTCGTCTGAACGGATAGATACGGCGCCGGACATTCCCAGCTACAAGGAAGTCGGCCTGGTGGATATGGACATCACTTCGTGGCAGGGCATCGTCGCTCCGGCCGGTACACCCGAGGCAGTCGTCAAGAAACTCAACGAGGACTTCAATCGGGCCTTGCAGTCGCCCGAAGTGGCCTCGCGCCTGAAGGAGCAAGGGGTAAGCACCAAGGGCGGCTCGGCCCAGGCCTTTACCGATTTCGTCGCGGCCGAAAACAAGCGCTGGGCGACGCTGGCCAAACAAGTCAACTTCCTGCCCGGCAGTTTGTGATGAGCATCCTGACCGGAGCCGATGCGCGCTTGCAGGCCCTGGACCTGGCCTTGCCGCAGCCTACGCCGACGCACTATGCCTATCTGCCTGCGCTGCGCCACGGCAGCACGGTGTACGTCGCGGGGCAGATTCCGAAGCTCAGCGCGGACCAGTTGCTGGTTCAAGGCGCGGTGGGTGAGCAGGTCGGCGAAGCAGCGGCGCGCGAGGCCGTGCGCCTGTGCGTGCTGCATGCGCTGTCGTGGGTGGCCCACCACGCGCAGGGCAGCCTGGATGCGGTGGAACAGGTATTGCGCGTCAACTACTTCTTCCAGGTGAGCGAGCGCGCCAGCACGCGGCTATCCGCCATTGCCGATACCGGATCGGAACTGCTGGTCGCGATCTTCGGCCGCCAGGGCGAGCATCCGCGCTCGGTCATTGGCGTGCGCGAGCTGCCGCGCAATGCGCCGGTGCTGGTCAGCATGGACGTGGCACTGAGGGCTGCGGACTCCTCGCGAATGCCGGCCGGCTGAGGCCGCTGCCGGCCCCGCGCAGGGCTTGCTCAGCGCTTGGGCAGCACGAACTCCACCCGCCGGTTCTGCGCCCGTCCTTGCGGATTGTCCGAACCGTTGGCCAGCCGGTTCGACTGGATCGGCTGGGTATCGCCCAGTCCTTTGACCGTCAGCCGCGACTTGTCCACGCCATGGCTTGCCAGCCATTGCGCCACCGCCTGTGCGCGGCGCAATGACAGATCCTTGTTGTAGGAGGCCGATCCCTTGGAGTCGGTGTGGCCTTCGATGCCGACGGTGCCGGCCGAACTGGATTTGATCAGGCTGGCGATGTCACGCAGCGTAGGTTCGGCGGCGGGGCGTATGGCGGTCTTGTCGAAATCGAACAGCACATCGCCCAGCATGGCGACGGTCACGGCGTTCTTGTCTTGCCGCACCGACAGGCCGTCGTGGCGCGCGGCCAGTCCGTCTATCTGCGCGTTCAGGTCCGATATGCCGCCGCTGGCATCGGCAGGCAATCCCTTCAGGTCCAGGATGGTGGCCTGCAGATCCAGGATCTCGGCCTTATAGGGAGGCTCCTGCGCCCAGGAGCCGCTGGCGGCGGCGAGCAGCGCCGCGGCCAGGAGAGTCGGCGCGCGCGTGGCGGCGGCCATGGTCAGCGGTCGGTGATCTTGATGGCGTCGAAGGTCTCCACGCCCGGGATGGTCAGCGAAACCTCCTTGATTTCCTTGGGCGGGGCAGGGAACTTGCCCTGCCAGGAACCGGCCATGGGGGTGTCCTTGGACGTGCGGATGAGCAGCTTGGGATTGGTCAGCGGCTTGTCGCTGCTGTCTTTCAGCAGCAGGTGCTTCTTGTTGCCGGCGATGACGTAGAAGCTGTTGGCGTAGTCGTCCTTGCTGATCTGCGAGTAGATCATTTCCGTCTTGCCGTCGACGATGGGCTTGAACCGGATCTTGATGGACAGGATGTCGCCGCTGCGCACCGCTTCGATGACCTGGCCTTCCGCGCTGCCGGAATCGGTCAGGCCGGTGGCCAGGGGCGCGGGAGCGTCGGCCTGGCCTTGCGCCATGGCGGTCTGGCCGGCTGCCGCCACCATCATGCCCAAACCCAGGGCACAGGCGGCGGCTGTCTTTCTGATCGGAATCACGATAAGCATCCTTTGTCGTTGAAAACCATTCAGGGCAGGGCATCCGGACCAGGACTCATCCTTTTGGTCCCGTCCAAAGTCCAACGCAAGATGGTCCAACTTTCAGGCGCTTATTTCAGTTTGATGTTTTTCCAAGACGTTACGGAATCTAGCCGGCACAAGCCTCATCCGCCGCGGTGCCCGTGGTAGCGCGGTGCGGCGACGCTGCGGACGTTTTCCTTGTGCTGCGAGCCGACCAGGGCCTTGCGCCGGGCTTCCTCATGCTGTTGATCCGCGCGGGCGCGTTCCTTGTCGGCATGCGTGTCTGGCGCGGTGTGGGAGGGATTGGGGTGGGGAGTGTTGGGCGTCATGGTGCGTACCTATCAAGCAGGTGACGCGGCATATGCCGCTTTTCCACATTACGCCCCTCATCCGTGTTTCTCAAGCTGCGGTTACGGCGCTTTTTTTTGATTGTGACAGCGCAATGTTTGAGCATTTGTAGTGGCCGCGGCAGCACAATGGTCCTGCGCTGGTTTCCCAGATGTTCTTCTTTCAGGAGAGCCTCATGTGCGACTGTTCCTCTTTCGCCCATTCCCCGCAATTCAACCGCCGCCGCCTGCTGTTCGGCGCCGCAGCGATCGCCGCGGCCGGCGCTTCAGGCTGGCTGGGCGATGCCCAAGCCGCCGTGCCGACAAACGATATCGGCCCCGACGAGGCCCTGAAACGCCTGATGGCCGGCAATGCCCGCTACGCCGCCAACAAGCCGAACATGCGGGACTATTCCGCGGGACGCGCCGCTCGCGCCGTGAAGCAAAAGCCTATCGCCGCCATCCTGGGCTGTTCGGACTCGCGGGTGGCGCCGGAACTGGCTTTCGACCAAGGGCCGGGCGACCTCTTCATTGTGCGCGTGGCCGGCAACTTCGTGAACGAAGACGGTCTGGCCAGCCTGGAGTACGGCACGCTGGTTCTGCGGGCGCCGCTCATCGTGGTACTGGGCCATGACAACTGCGGCGCGGTCGATGCGACGGTGAAGGCGTGGCAGGACAAGACGGAATTCCCTGGCCATCTGCCCGCGCTGGTGAACGCGATCAAGCCCGCTGTCGAGATCGCGAGCAAGTCGGGCGCAAGGGATCTGATGTCGGCTGCCGTGCAGGCCAATGTGCGCCTTGCGGTTGAACGCCTGAAGACTGCGCAGCCGCTGTTGCAAGAGATGGTGCAGCAGAAAAAGTTGGGAGTGGTGGGCGGCGTGTACAGCCTGGCAACGGGCAAGGTGACGTTGGTCTGACGCCAGCGCCGGGGTCGGCTGAATTCCAGCGCCGGCCGGCCTCGAACTGGTGAGAATTGCTGAGCTTTAATCGTTTTTCCCTTCGTAATATCCGATGAAAGGATATTGAAAGGGGAAGAGGCATGGGGGCGTGCGAAAAATGCGAGGCTATCGTCAGGGACCGGCGCGACGCGCCTGGTCATGACAGCCTGATCAGCCTGGGCGTGGTGCGATCGACGGGGCAGCAGCAACGCGGCGTGCAGCACGAGGCGTACACCTGTGCGGTGTGCGGCACGGATTGGGATTATCTCTACGACAAGCGCGACCCGGCTTCGGGGTGGCGCCGCTCCGATGCGGGCGTGCACACGGAAACGGCCGAAGCGCCTTTGGCGAGAGCCGTCGGCGCCGCGTAGCGTGGCGCGCCGTATTTAATCAGATACCGTTCCTGCGTTGGCTCAGCGGCTGGCGCGGCTACATCTGCATCTTCTTCTTGCCCAATAGCGTCAGCGCCAGGCTGCGGCCGGTGCGCATGAAGGGGTAGAGCGCCGTCGACAGGCAGGGGTTGCGGAACACGGCCGCGTTGACGCTGTTGAACAGGTCGTTGCCGGTGCTGATCAGCGCCAGGCGGTTGATGCAGTCCGCGCCCCAGTAGTCCTGCCCGTCCAGGTGCAGCAGCATGCCCTGGTTCAGATCGTAGCCTTGCGCCTTGTAGGCCACCGCCAGGTCTGGGTGGTCGCGCATGTTCAGCAGATCGATGGGACCGACGGCCTTTTGCAGTTGCAGCATCCGCACGTAGTTCGAGCAGAAAGGGCAGTCTCCGTCGTAGAGCAGGAAGTTCTTTGCGATGGCCATGATGCACCGTGTGGAAATGCGCGGGCGCGGAAAACGCGCCTGCCGCTTACTTCCCATTAAAACGCATATCGCTGGACGCGCCCACCGCCCGCATTGCGCACGCGCACGGGACGCGGGGCCTCAGCGCAGCTCGCGCACGCCTTGGCCCAGGCGCCGGCGCAGCAGGTTGCGCAGCGTGACGCCGTCGGCATAGCCGACCTGCGCCGCGATCTGCTCCAGCGACTGGCTGCTGGTCTTCAGCAAATGGGCGGCGCGCTCCACGCGCAAGTCCTGGAAATACGACAGCGGACTCTTGCCCAGTACCTCCTGCGTGCGGCGCGCCAGCGTGCGCTTGCTGGCGCCCAGCGCCTGCGCTGCGGCTTCCAGCGAGAATCCTTGCGCCAGATGCGCGCGCGCCCAACGTTCAAACGCCTGCACCAGCGGCTCGGCGTGCGTCAGGTGGTCGGTGATGGCATAGGCGGATTGCGCCGGCCGCTGGTCCACGATCAGATAACGGGCCACCAGCGCGGCCAGTTCCGGGCTGGTCTGGCGCACCAGCCACAACGCCATGTCCATGTGGCTGAGCGCCGCGCCTGCCGTCAGCAGCGACGCCGAGCGCACCAGCATGCGGCCGTCCTCCAGGTCCACCGCCGGATAGCGTTGCCTGAACAGCGGCGCCAGCCACCAGGTGGTGGTGGCCTTGTGGCCGTCCAGCAGGCCCGACTCCGCCAGCACGAAGGTGCCGATGCAGGCCGCGGCGGTGTTCGCACCGGGAGCGCGCTCGCGCAGCATGCGGCCGGCGTCGCGCACGTCGGTGCGGGCCAGCGCGGGCACCAGCGTTTCGGGCATCTTGCAGCCAATGGCCGGAATGACGAGCCAACCCGGGTCCAGCGGGTCCGGGGTGCCCGAAACCGGCACGCCGAATCCCTGCGAGGTACGTACCCTGCGGCGCATGCCGACCACGCGCGTCTCGAACGGCTGTACCGGTTCCGGCAACAGAGGCGACAGCTCGTTGGCCGTGGCGAACACGTCCAGGACGGCGGACAGGCCGGTATCGAACACGCCCTCCAGGGCCAGGATCTGGATCTTCATGGCAAGAACGCTATCAAAGATGTCAAAACCGCCAATATTAATAAGGCTGGCCCGGACCCACAATGCCGCTGTCTGATCGCTGACGCAACCGTGCGCGGCGCATTACCGGAGTGGTGTCTTGTCCATTGAAAATCTGCTTGCCCTGGCGGTGTTCGCCTTTGTGACTTCCGTTTCGCCGGGCCCCAGCAACGTCATGCTGATGACCTCGGGCGCGAACTTCGGCTTTGGCCGGACGCTGCCCCAGGTGCTGGGGATCACCGTCGGCTTCACCACGCTGCTGCTGGGGGTAGGGCTGGGCCTGGGGGCGCTGTTCCAGGCCTGGCCGCCGCTGTCCGTGGCGCTGAAGATCGGCGGCGCGGCCTATCTGCTGTACCTGGCATGGCGCATCGCGCTGTCGCGCTCGATCGGCGCGGGGCAGGCCTCGGCCAGGCCGCTGACCTTCATGGAGTCGGCCCTGTTCCAGTGGATCAACCCGAAGGCGTGGATCGTGGCGCTGGCCTCGGTGGCGGTCTATGTCGACGCTGCCGCGCCCTGGATTTCGCTGGGCTGGATGTGCCTGGTGTTCGCGCTGGTGAACTTGCCCAGCGTATCGCTGTGGGCCGGCTTCGGCGTGGCGCTGCGCGGATTCCTCGCGCAGCCCGGACGCCTGAAGTGGTTCAACATCGGCATGGGCGTGTTGCTGGCGCTGACGCTGTGGCCGATGCTGCGTTGATGGTGTCAGCTCGCCGCGGCCTCGCCGGATCCGTGCCACGCCAATTGCATGGCGTAGCCGCGCACATCTTCGGGCCAGGCCGCGATCTGCCGCGCAAAACGTTCACGGTCGCCGGCATACAGCGCCCGCGTCGCTTCCTCGAAACCTGGCAGGTTCCCGCCCATGCTGGACATGAAGCGGTAGGCAGCCTCCTGGCGTTCGCGCCGGCGGTCCTGCGCCTCGTTGTCGCGGCGCGCCTGTTCCACCAGCTTGCGCAGGGCGACCGAAGCGCCGCCGGGCTGCGCGCCCAGCCAGTCCCAGTGGCGGGGCAGCAGGGTCACTTCGCGCGCCACCACGCCCAGCTTGGGACGGCCCCGGCCGCGCGGTTGCGCCTCGTCGGCTGCCGCTTCGGCAGGGGTATCGGAGGCCGGGAGCTCGGCCCGGGCGCCGTGGCGTTGCGCAACGGCGGCATCGTCGCCTCTCAGGTCCAGGTCGACCTGCTTGCCGGTCTGATCGTCGAACACCAGGATGGCGGCGTCGCTGCCAGCATCCATGGCCCGTTTCACGGCGAGCGCCACGTCGGCCAGGGCGCCGGCGGCAAGCATGCGGTGGCCGGCGAAGGCGGTGTGCGGGTCGGTGGGGTGGGGTGCGGAGGGTTGATTCATTATTTTGTCCGGGTGAAAATTGCAGGCAAATTATGATCCGGATAAAAATATTCGTCAATACATCCGGGTAAAAATATTGCGAGATGCCGGCAGTCTGCTTCGCGGCGCAGAAATATCCCCGAGAACCTAGGGTCAACACCTAGGCAAAACACCCAAGCGGCGTATAATCTTGCTTTGCGCCCGGAGTTACCCATGCGTCTCGTACAAAAAGCGCTCACCTTCGACGATGTGTTGCTGGTGCCTGCGTATTCCGAGGTCCTGCCTCGCGACACTTCCCTGGCTACGCGCCTCACTCGCAACATCACCCTGAACATCCCGCTCGTGTCCGCCGCCATGGACACCGTGACCGAATCGCGCCTGGCCATCGCCATGGCGCAAGAGGGCGGCATCGGGATCATCCACAAGAATCTGTCGGCTGAAGCCCAGGCCCGCGAGGTCGCCCGCGTCAAGCGCCATGAATTCGGCATCGTGATCGATCCGGTCACGGTCACCCCGCAAATGAAGGTGCGCGACGCCATCGCGTTGCAGCGCCAGCATGGCATCTCGGGCCTGCCGGTGGTCGAAGGACGCAAGCTGGTCGGCATCGTCACCAACCGCGACCTGCGCTTCGAAGAAAACCTGGACCAGCCCCTGCGCAACATCATGACGCCGCAGGAACGCCTGGTCACCATGAAGGAAGGCGCCACGCTGGAAGAGGCGCAGTCCCTGATGCACAAGCACCGCCTGGAGCGCGTGCTGATCGTCAACGACGGCTTTGAACTGCGTGGCCTGGCCACCGTCAAGGACATCGTCAAGAACACCGAACACCCGATGGCCAGCAAGGACGCCCAGGGCCAGCTGCGCGTGGGCGCGGCTGTGGGCGTGGGCGCCGGCACCGAAGAACGCGTGGAAAAGCTGGTTGCGGCTGGCGTCGACGTCCTGATCGTCGACACCGCCCACGGCCATTCCAAGGGCGTGCTGGAAGGCGTGCGCTGGGTCAAGCAGAACTACCCCAAGGTTGAAGTCATCGGCGGCAACATCGCCACCGCCGCCGCTGCGCGTGCGCTGGTCGAGTACGGCGCCGACGGCGTCAAGGTCGGCATCGGCCCTGGCTCCATCTGCACCACCCGCATCGTGGCTGGCGTCGGCGTGCCGCAAATCCATGCCATCTCCGAAGTCGCGAAGGCGCTGGAAGGCACGGGCGTGCCCCTGATCGCCGATGGCGGCATCCGTTACTCGGGCGACGTCGCCAAGGCCCTGGCGGCCGGCGCTTTCGCCTGCATGATGGGCGGCATGTTCGCCGGCACCGAAGAAGCGCCGGGCGAAGTCGTGCTGTTCCAGGGCCGTTCGTACAAGTCCTACCGCGGCATGGGCAGCCTGGGCGCCATGACGGACGGCTCCGCCGACCGTTACTTCCAGGACCCGTCCAACAACGCCGACAAGCTGGTTCCCGAAGGCATCGAAGGCCGCGTTCCCTACAAGGGCAGCGTCCTGGCCATCATTTACCAGTTGGTGGGCGGCATCCGCGCCTCGATGGGCTACTGCGGCTGCGCCACCATCGACGACATGCGCACCAAGACCGAATTCGTGGAGATCACCTCCGCGGGCGTGCGGGAGTCCCACGTGCACGACGTACAGATCACCAAGGAAGCGCCCAACTACCGCGCCGACTGATCCGTACAGTCAACTACAATGTCATGCATCGCGCACCGGCAGAACCGCAACATGAATCAGCGGTTCTGCCGGTGCGGTTTTATTTACTGCGGTTTTATTCTTTACCGGTAGAGTCTCCATGCACCAGCGCATCCTCATTCTCGACTACGGTTCGCAAGTCACCCAGCTGATCGCCCGCCGCGTCCGCGAAGCCGGCGTCTACTCCGAAGTGCACCCCGGCGACGTCGACGACGCCTTCGTGCGCGACCAGATGGCGCAAGGCCTGAAGGGCATCATCCTGTCCGGCAGCCACGCTTCCGCCTACGAAGAAGGCTCCATGCGCGTGCCGCACGCGGTGTTCGAGCTGGGCGTGCCCGTGCTCGGCATCTGCTACGGCATGCAGTCCATGGCGCAGCAGTTGGGCGGTGTGGTCAGCTATTCCGACCACCGCGAATTCGGCTACGCCGAAGTCCGCGCCCACGGCCACACCAAGCTGCTGGAAGGCCTGGAAGACTTTTCCACGGCCGAAGGCCACGGCATGCTCAAGGTCTGGATGAGCCACGGCGACAAGGTCACCGAGCTGCCCCCGGGCTTCAAGCTGATGGCTTCCACGCCGTCCTGCCCCATCGCCGGCATGGCCGACGAAGACCGCAAGTTCTACGCCGTCCAGTTCCACCCCGAAGTCACGCACACCGTCCAGGGCAAGGCCATGCTGGCCCGCTTCGTCAACGAGATCTGCGGCTGCGAAGGCGACTGGAACATGCCCGACTACGTGGCCGAAGCCGTCGCCCGCATCCGCGAGCAGGTCGGCACGGACGAAGTCATCCTGGGCCTGTCCGGCGGCGTGGACTCCTCGGTCGCCGCGGCGCTGATCCACAAGGCCATCGGCGACCAGCTCACCTGCGTGTTCGTCGACCACGGCCTCTTGCGCCTGGACGAAGGCAAGCAGGTCATGCAGACCTTCGCTGAAAATATGGGCGTGAAGATCATCCACGTCGACGCCACTGCCCAATTCATGGGCAAGCTGGCCGGCGTGGCGGATCCCGAAGCCAAGCGCAAGATCATCGGCCGCGAATTCGTCGAAGTGTTCCAGGAACAGGCGGGCAAGCAGAAGAGCGCCAAGTGGCTGGCCCAGGGCACGATCTACCCCGACGTCATCGAATCCGCTGGCGCCAAGACGGGCAAGGCCACCTCCATCAAGTCGCACCACAACGTGGGCGGCCTGCCGGACACGCTGAACCTGCAACTGCTGGAGCCGCTGCGCGAACTGTTCAAGGACGAAGTCCGCGAACTCGGCGTGGCCCTGGGCCTGCCGCCGCAGATGGTCTACCGCCACCCGTTCCCTGGCCCCGGCCTGGGCGTGCGCATCCTGGGCGAAGTGAAGCATGAATACGCCGAACTGCTGCGCCGCGCCGACGCGATCTTCATCGAAGAGCTGCGCAACACCAAGGACGAGGCCAGCGGCCTGACCTGGTACGAGCTGACCTCACAAGCGTTTGCCGTGTTCCTGCCGGTGAAGTCGGTGGGGGTGATGGGCGATGGGCGCACCTACGAATACGTGGTGGCGTTGCGTGCTGTGCAGACCTTCGACTTCATGACCGCCGATTGGGCGCCGCTGCCGCATCCGCTGCTGGCGCGGGTGTCGTCGCGGATCATCAATGAGGTGCGTGGCATTAATCGCGTTGTTTACGACGTGTCGAGCAAGCCGCCTGCGACGATTGAGTGGGAGTGATCCCGCTGTTGTCGTGCGGTGAATGAAAGAGGCGCTTCGGCGCCTCTTTCTTTTTGAGTCGGGAGATGAAAGCGCTGCCGTCATCCCCTCAATCGCACCAAGAATGCTCCGAGCGCCGTGGCAGTGGACAGCACCGTCACCGCCATCCATCCGAACTGTGCATACAGCAAGGCTGCCAATGCCGACCCGACGGCCATTCCGATGAACATGCCGGTGAACAGCACCGCGTTGAGCCGGCTGCGGGCGTTCGCATCGATACCGTAGATGATGGTTTGGTGCGCGATCAGCGCTGCCTGTATGCCCAGGTCGAAGCCGATGGCGCTGGCGACCAGCAATCCCAGCTGCGCGCCGGGCGCCAGGAACGGGGTCAAACCCATCACGGCGAAGGACACGACGACCAGAGCTGCGCCCAGGCGGGTGACTAGCGCCGCGCCGTGCCGGTCGGCGATGCGTCCGGCGATGGGCGCGGCCATGGCCCCTGCCGCGCCGGCCAGTCCGAAGGCGCCGGCGGCGGCTGCGCCCAGGTTGAAGGGTTCGCCATGCAGCATGACGGCCAGGGTGGACCAGAAGGCGCTGAAGCCGATCGACAGCAGGCCTTGGGCCCAAGTGGCGCGACGTAGTGCGGCATGTTGCTGCCATAGCGCGGCCAGCGATCGCAGCAGCGCAAAGTAGGGCAGTCGCGTGCTGGCCTCGAAGCGCGGGAGTTGGCGGCTTGCGGCCAGGCCCACGAGTGCGATGCTGGCGGCGGCGGCCGCGAACATGGCGCGCCAACCCCAGTTCTCGGCAACGAAGCCGCTGACTACCCGGGACAGCAGGATGCCCAATAGCAGGCCTGTCATCACCGTGCCCACGATCTTGCCGCGGTGCGCGGCTGGCGCCAGCGTTGCGGCTGCCGGCACGATGTCCTGCGCCATTGTCGCGGACAGGCCGACGGCCAGGCTGGCGACCAGCAGCGTCGCCAGCGTAGGTGACAGCGCCGCCAGCAGCAGCGCGGCAGACAGGATGGCGGCTTTGAGCAGGATGATCTTGCGCCGGTCATGTCGGTCACCCAGCGGCGCCAGGAAGAGGATGCCCAGGGCATACCCCAACTGGGTCAGTGTCGGCAGCAGTCCGACCGACTGGGAAGAGGCGCCGATGTCCGGAGCCAGCACGCCCAGCATGGGCTGGCTGTAGTACAGGGATGCGACCGACAGGCCGGCGCTGCCGGCCAGCATGAAGGTCAAGCGTAGTGGCAGCCCCGAGGAGACGGTCGGATCCTGATCCTTGGTGGCGGTAATTTGCGTGGAAGGCATGTTGCTATGTTCCGGGGGCTTAGTGGGCGGCCGCCGCAGCGGCCTGTTGAAGGGCTTGCAGGAACGGCGCGAGTGGTTGCGCAGCGCTGACGAGTGAAGCGCCGATGCACAGGGATTTCACGGCGTAGCTCCTTGCGTTGAGGGGAAGGCCAGATTAGTCTTTGCATGGAATTCAATGAATTGGTCTTTATCGCAACGTAGGGTTGCGTTATTCGCAAAGATAACCATGGATAAACTGCAAGCCTTGCGCGTCTTCCTGGACGTGGCCGAGTCAGGAGGATTCTCCAGAACCGCGCGGCGCCTGGGGGTCGCCACGTCTTCCGTCACGCGGCTGATCGATACCTTGGAGGCGTCTCTCGGTACCGCGCTGCTGACCCGGTCGACGCGCCGGGTAACGTTGACCGACGCAGGAGTGACTTACCTGGAGCAGGTGTCCAGGGTTGTGTCGGATCTGGAGGAGGCCGACGGCAGCGTGTCGGACGTTGGCGCGGTCGCGGTCGGACCCTTGCGAGTTTCCTTGCCTGTGACCTTCGCGCGCTTGTGCCTGGGACCCTATATCTCGGGTTTCCTGCGCGAGAATCCGCGCGTGTCACTGGATCTGGTGCTATCCGATGCGTATGTGGACCTGGCGGCGGAGCGGATCGATGTCGCTGTCCGCATTGGCACACCGGACTTGCAGCCGCAATTGATCGTGCGCAAATTGGCCGAGCATCGGCGCTACGTGGTGGCCAGCCACGAATACCTGGAGCGGCACGGCACGCCTACTGCGCCGGAGGAATTGACACAGCACGACTGTCTGCGATTCGCCCACCAGGCCGGGCCGCAGCGCTGGTCGTTTCTTCGGGGCGATGACAAGATGCAGCATGTGGAGGTGCAGGGGCGTCTGGCCGCCAACAACTCGGACATGCTGCGCGAAGCTGTGCTGGATGGACAGGGCATCGCGTTGCTGGCGGAATGGCTGATCCGGGAAGACGTGCGGGCCGGGCGGCTGCGCCGGTTCTTCGAGGACTACGAGGTCAATCCTCAAGAACAGAGTGTGTGCGTCCATGCGGCGTATCTACCGAATCGCAGGCACTCCAAGAAGGTCCAGGTATTCCTCGATTTTCTCCAGATGCGTCTTGCGACAAGCGCGGCCGGCTGACGTCAAGCCCTGTTGACCCCTGCAGCCTGGGCAATTGTGGGCCTTCTTTCTGGGATGTTATGAACGCAAACCACAGATCTCGCGCAATTGCGCGAGATCCGGCTCCACGCCCAGGCCCGCCGCGTTTCCGAGCTTGGCCTCTCCTTCGATGATGACGCGCAACGCCGGGCTGAGGGCCGCGCGCAGCGGGTTCTCGTTGGCATCGATTTCAAGCATGCCGCCGGCTCGTCCTCGCGCCGCCAGAATGTGCGCCGACGCAAGCTGGCCGACACCCGCGCCAAGGAAATGCGGGCAGTAGCGCAGTCCAGCCTCGTGAATCCTGTCGATGACGGGCAGGCAGCCGGATATGCCGCCCCATTTGGCCAGATCCGGCTGTACGACTTTAAGCGTCCTGCTGTTGATCATGGTCTCGAAGGCATCTGAACCGATGAGGTTCTCCCCGGCTGCCAGGGGGATGTCCGTTTGAGCAGCCAACTGCGCCCATTCCGACAGCGGGCGATCCGCGCGCAGCGGCTCCTCCAGCCAGCGCGGCGCGAACTCGCTGAAGTGGCTGGCCATGCGCTGCGCACCCGCCAGATCCCAGGCCTGATTGGCGTCCAGCATGAGCTCGTTGCCCGAAGGCAGCCGGGCGTGCACCGTTCTGACATTGGCGAGGTCCCGCTCTTCGCCAAAGCCCACCTTGAGCTTGAAAGCGCGATAGCCCTCCGCGTGTTTTGCGAGCACCGCATCTTCGGGGCGGTCAGGGTTGATGCCGCTTGCATAGACGCGGATCACGTCCGAGACGCCGCCCAGGAATTGCCATAGCGGCACGCCCGCCCGGCGCGACAGCATGTCCCACAAGGCCAGGTCGATGCCGGCGATCACCTGCGCGATGGGCCCGGGTTCGCCCGACTGGATGGCGAGCACCGCGGTGCGCGCGCTCATGTGGGCAAACGCGGCTTGGGCCGAGGCGTAAGGCTGACCGACGACCAGCGGCGCGACAACGGTTTCAAGCAGACGGGCGCGGTGTTCCGCGCCGCAGCCGGGAAAGTTGCACCAGACCTCGCCCCAGCCCACTGCGCCATCCGTGTCCTCTACCCGCACGAGCAGGGCGGGGCGGTCATGCATGGTGCCGAACGAGGTCTGTACCGGACGCTTGACCGGCCATCGCAGGACGTAGGCCTCGATACGCGCCAGCGTGAATGGTTTGATGGACCAGGCTTGAGTCGTATTAGGGTTTGTCATGGCATGAAGATATTAAGTGCTGGTCTATAGTATGTTTAGCACTTACGGATTGCAACTCAGGTCTAACCCTCTATACACACCATGCGCCTTCCGTCCTTCATCTCGCGCCCGCTGCTCATCGCGGCGCCATGGCTATGCATCCTCTTGCTGTGGCTGGCGGTGCGCGCCAGCGGACTCGTCAGCCCCGCGCTTGTGCCTTCGCCGGCCGCCGTCGTCGAAAAGTTCATCGAGCTCTCCAAGGACCGCCTGTGGCTGGACATCTGGATGTCGGCCCGGCGCGTCTTCACGGGCGTCGCACTGGGCATCCTGGTGGCAGTGCCTGTGGGTTTTTGCCTGGGCTGGTACCGCGGGCTGCGGGTCTTCATCGATCCCGTCATCAACTTCTTTCGCGCGCTCCCGCCGATCGCGTTGATTCCGCTGGTGATCGTCTACTTCGGCATCGGCGAATCGGCCAAGACCGTCATCCTGTTCTATGCCTCGTTTTTTGCCGGCGTCATCGTGATGTACGAAGGCATCGCCCAGATCAGCCCGATCTTCGTGCGCGTCGCCCGCACGTTGGGCGCCAACGACGTGGAGATCTTCGCCAAGGTCATCGTGCCGCTTACCGTACCGCACATCCTGACGGCCATCCGGGTGGCGCTGGGCGTGGCCTGGGCCACGCTGGTGGCGTCCGAACTCATTGCGGCCCAGCAGGGGCTCGGGGCGCTTATCCAGAATGCATCGTCGTTCTTCCAGCTGGACGTGATCTACGTGGGGATCATCTGCATCGGCCTCATCGCCATGCTGATGGACCTGGCGCTGAGGGCCGTGAGCCGGCGCCTGGTCGCGTGGCAAGACCGCATCGCCTGAGACCGTTCCGGACATACAAGACCATGACCATGAGCACTCAACTGCGCAGCGTGGACACCGCTACGCCCAAGCCTTCCCAGGAATCGGAAGTCAGGATCAGGTTCGATAACGTCACCGTGGACTTTCCCACGGCCACAGGCCCGATGAGGGTAGTGGATGGCGTGACCCTGGACATCCGGGATGGGGAGTTCGTCTCCATCATCGGCCCTTCAGGCTGCGGCAAGACGACCTTGATGAATATCGTCGGCGGTTTTGTGCAACCCACCGCCGGCTCCGTGATGCTGGACGGCCAACCCGTCACGGCGCCCGGGCCAGACCGCGGCGTGATCTTCCAGGAATACGGCGTGTTTCCGTGGCTGACGGTGCGCGGCAACATCGAGTTCGGCATGAAGCTCGCGGCCAACAAGACGAGCCCGCGGGAGCGCGCCGAGATCTGTCAGCGCTACATGAAGCTGATGGGCCTGAGCGACTTCGCCGATCACTTTCCGAAGCATTTGTCCGGCGGCATGCGGCAGCGGCTGGCGATCGCGCGTGCCTACGCCGTCAAGCCCCAATTCCTGTTGATGGACGAGCCCTTCGGCGCGCTGGATGCGCAGACCCGGACCGCGATGCAGGACCTGCTGCTCGAAGTGCTGCAGACCGAAGGCAAGACGGTGATGCTGATTACCCACTCGGTTGAAGAAGCCGTCTACCTGTCGTCAAAGATCGTCGTGGTCACCGCCCGGCCCTCAAAGGTCCGGAAGGTGATAGAGGTGCCTTTCGGCTACCCCCGTTCGGAGCGGGTCCACGAGGACCCTCGCTTCGTCGAGTTGAGCCGCGAGATACGGGAGCTGGTCATGTTCGAGTACGAAGCCCAGGCCCGCCAATCCGTGCGCCCGACGGATTGAGCCAGCGTCAGCAGCCCCACCACAAGGAGACTCCATGAAACTCGACCGCAGAACCCTACTCAAGGCCGGCATGGCCGCTTCCATCGCAGCAATCGCGGCGCCTGCCATCGGCCAGGCGCGCAAGAAACTGCGCGTAGGCTACTTGCATACGCCCGCCGTCGACGGCCACCTGTGGCTGGGCTTGCAGATGGGCAGCTACGCCAAGCATGGTTTGGAACTGGAGCCCATTGTCTTCACCACGGGGCTGGAGATCTTCCAGGCCATGATAGGCGGCAGCCTGGATGTGCTGGCCACCGGCGCGGTTGTGTCGAACTTTCCAGCGCGCGGGCAGGGCAAGGTTTTTCTTGTGAACGACATCGAGTACGGTACTGCCCAGCTTTGGGTCCGCGACGAGTCGATCAAGACCGTGGCCGATCTGAAGGGCAAGCAGATCTCCACGACCACGGGTACGACCGCCCATGTGTTCCTGGACCGGGCCTTGCGCGCCGCCAAGCTCGATCCGGGCAAGGACGTGCAGATCGTCAACCAGCGCATGGCCGATGCCGTTACCTCGTTCGTGTCCGGCGCGGTCAGCGCGGTTGCGCTCTGGGTTCCGTTCGACACGATCGTCCGGTCCAAGGTGTCCAATGCGCGCATGCTGATCGACGCTTCCGCGTTCTATCCGGAGGCGGCGATCATGGGCGGATGGGCGGCCAGGAACGATTTCTACGAGGCCCAGAAGCCGGCCATCCGTAGCCTCATCGCTGCCTGGGGCGAGGCCAACGATGCAATCGTGAAAACCCCGGACGCGGCGGTGGAGACGCTGCAGAAGACGCAATACAAGGACGTGCCGCTGGCCGAGTTCAAGGCGCAGTTCAAGCAGGCCAAGTATTTCTCCACGGCGGAATGGCGCACCAAGTACGAGGACGGCTCAGTGACACGCTGGCTGCAGCAGGTGACCGATTTCTTCGCGCAGGCCGGGAACATTCCGAATCCGGTTCCCGCTTCGCGCTACTTCGATCCCTCGGCCTATCTGGAGGCGATCAAGGCATGAGCATTCCGGCTGGCGCGGGCTTTGATTACATCGTCGTCGGCGGCGGCTCCGCCGGATGCGTGCTGGCCAACCGGCTCAGCCGCGATCCTGCGGTGCGCGTGCTGCTGCTGGAGGCGGGCGCGGCTGCGCACAATTTCTGGCTCAAGCTGCCGGTGGGCTACTTCAAGACCATTTACGATCCGCGGTTTGCTCGGCTGTTCCCGGTCGAAGCCCAGGCCGAAACCGGCAATCGCACCATCCTGTGGCCGCGCGGCAAGGCGTTGGGCGGTTCAAGCGTGATCAACGGCTTGTTGTACATCCGTGGACAGCATGAGGACTACGACGACTGGGCCGATCTGGGCGCAACGGGATGGGCCTATCGGGACGTACTGCCGTACTTCAAGAAATCCGAGCGCTACGACGGGGGCGAGTCCGAGTATCACGGCGCTTCCGGTGAACTCCGTGTCTCCAACCTGCGCAATGAACATCCTTACACGGCTGCTTGGGTGGAAGCGGCAGTCGAGGCCGGCTGCCGGCGCAATGACGACTTCAACGGCGCCGAATCGGAGGGTGTGGGTCCCTACCAGCTGACGCTGGGCAGCCGTTGGCGTTGCGACGCCGCGACCGCGTTTCTTTATCCGGTCAGGTCGCGTCCGAACCTGGTGATCGAGACCGGCGCCCATGTCACGCGCATCCTTATCGAAAGCGGCCGGGCGCTGGGCGTGGAGTGGGTGCAAGAGGGCCATTTGAAGCGCGCGATGGCGGATGTCGAGGTGGTGCTTGCTGCGGGTGCGCTGCAATCGCCCCAGGTACTGCAGCTTTCGGGCGTGGGCGACGCAGCGCTGCTTGCCAGGCACGGCATCGCCGTCGCCGCGCATTCGCCGGAAGTCGGCCGCAACCTGCAAGATCATTACCAGGCGCGCGTGATCGTCAAGCTTAAACGGCGCATGTCGCTCAACGACGCGGTGCGCAATCCGTTCAGCCTCGCAGGCATGGGGGCGCAGTGGCTGTTCCAGGGCAGGGGACCGCTCACGGTGGGCGCGGGCCAGGTAGGCGGGCTGGCGGCGACCGAGCACGCGGTGGGCGGCCGTGCGGACATACTTTTCAATGTCATGCCGCTATCCGTGGACAAGCCAGGCGACGCGCTGCACCGGTTTTCCGGCTTTTCCGCGTCGGCGACGCAATGCAGGCCCGATTCGCGCGGCACCGTCGAGATCGTGGGCACGGATCCGTTCGCATCGCCGCGCATCGTCTCGAACTACCTGACCGAACCGCGCGATGCGAAGGTCTTGGTCGCGGGCTTGCGCATGTTGCGCGACATCTATGCCCAGCCGTCGTTCCGCGACCTGGTAACCGGAGTTGAGTACCTGCCGGGAAACGATGTCACGACAGCCGCCGCGCTGGAGCAATTCGCGCGCGACAAGGGCGGCACGGTGTTCCATCCTGCCGGCACCTGCCGCATGGGCGGCGACGCCGGGTCGGTGGTCGACGCGCGCTTGCGCGTGCGCGGGGTGGAGCGCTTGCGCGTCGTCGACGCTTCGGTCATGCCCCGCATGGTGTCGACGAACACCAACGCCGCCGCGATCATGATCGGCGAGAAGGGCGCCGCGCTGATCCTGGAAGACGCGCGCGGCGCTGCCCGGCCGCAAGCGCGTGATATAGTCGCGGACACTTTGACGCCATGATTCTCGACACCGCCCAAGCCCCTCTCTACGTTCAACTTTCGGATCTGTTCCGGCAGCGGATCCTGAAGGGTGTGTGGAAGAACGGCGAAAAATTGCCCTCGCTCGACGCGCTGGCCGAGGAGTTCCACGTGGCCAAGGTCACGGTGCGCCAGGCAATCGAAAGGCTTACCCGCGACGGACTGCTTTCACCGCAGCGGGGGCGCGGCACCTTCGTGACGGGCGCGCCCCAGGACAACCGTTGGTTCCGTGTCGAGACCACGCTCGAGAACCTGTCCAGCGTCTATCGGGATACGCACCCGACCATACTCAATATCGACGAGTCCACGCGCACGCCGTTGCTGAACGAGTCGGACGGCGTCGCCGCGGAAAAGTATGTGTTCATGCGGCGCATCCATGCCCGCAACGGGCAGCCGTATTGCGTCATCAACATCTACCTGGACGCCGCCATCTTTGCCAAGCACCCTGCGCGCTTTCGCAAGGAGACCGTCATTCCCATTCTGATGGGGATGTCCTCGGTGGATATTGTCTCTGCCCGTCAGGTGCTGACCATCTCGACCGCTGACGTCGAAGTGGCGCGGCATTTGGGCATCAACGTGAACGCGCCCGTGGCGGAAGTCCGGCGCGTATTCACCGGGCCGGACCGCCGCGTCATCTACCTGGGCGAAGTGACGTATCGCGGCGATTTCGTGCGCATGGAAATCGACCTGAAGCCGTGATGGCTGAAAGGCTGCCCGCTGTATCCGCGCAGGCAAGCAGGCCCTTCACGTGTCCCCGGGTTATCGGCTGCCGGCCAGTCCTTCAATAGCGGCGCGGGCGTGGGCAATGAACGCCGCGGTTTCGGCATCGTGCCGTTGCGCCAGGTCGTCTTCTTCTTGTCCCAGATAGATCGCGCGCGCCTTGGCGAGGACGGGGCGGTAGGGCGCTTCCAACCTCTCGAGCAGCCATGCCGCCGCCTGGTCCTTGGATGCGATGCCCCCGGAGACGGCCGTGTACCAGATGCGCGCCAGCGCGAGGATGATGTGCTTTTCATCGCCGGCCCAGTCCTCGGGCGTGTTCCACTGCGCGACAGTGTCCAGTAGCGCCCGCCTCAGGTCTTCGCGGGGGACGGCCTGGAGCAACTGATCGGCCTGCGGCCCCAAGATGGGAATGCTGTGTCCACGGACCTTGGTGAGCAGTATGGCCAGATCGTGGTCCATCATGGGCGGTTCCACGACTCCCGCCATCAGATCGGTCCGCAGCCATTCGCCGAACTGGAGTTCGCGTCTGGCCGGGTGGCGCCAAGGCACGACGTGTTCCAGCGCCAGCACGGTGACTTCGAGCGCGCGCAAATCGGGTGATGAGCCGGGCGGCGCGGAGATCGCCAATAGCGCCGCGGCCAGCGCGCGCAGCACGGCTTCGTCCGGCGGCTGGGTCACGGTAACGAGCAGGTCGATATCGCTATGGGGCTGCAGCCCGCCGTCCACGGCGGAGCCGAACAGATGGATGGCGACGAGGCCAGCGCCCAGATGCCGTTCGATGAGGCTGCTGGCCGCTGCGACCTGGGTGGCGATTGAGGGGGGCACGAGATGAGCCATGCGTCGATAGTAGCGAAGTTTGCTCGCAGCCGGCAGGGCGGCGGCGCGCAGGCCATGATCGCCGCGCCGGCACTGGTACTATGCCGGCGCAAGGCCCAAGTCCGCTGATCCCAACAAGCCCACGACAGGCACCGAGATGAACCGTTTATTGTTCCGAGCAGGCGCCCTGGCCGCAGGCGTCCTGATGGCAACGGCCAGCCAGGCGCAACCGCCTGCGGCCGCGCCCAATATTGGAGGCTGGCGCCAGGTGTCGGATAGCCAGTTCAACCGGCAATTCCATTTCTCGATGCTGCCCGGCGTGGCGGCCATCGGCAGCAACTGGGCGGTGTACGACTCCCGCGCGGGGAAGGTGGTGTGCTGCCTGGTGGTGGAAGGGCCGGAAGTGTCGGAAGAGCAACTGGGCAGCGTGTACGACATTCCGGGCCCCTGGATCACCGATCTGACCAATGGCTGGAACCTGGACGCGGCGCCTTACCGGCCGCGGGTGCAATTGCTGCGCGTGGATGGCGAGTTGCGCGACTACGAGTTCGCCGATGCTGGCGACGGCGTGGGCGGTCTGCTGGTCCCCGACCATGCCGACGCCGTCGCCGCCCGCTCGCTGGAAATCGATGGACAGCGCTACGCGGTGGAGCGCAAGGATTCGACGCTGGCTGATGACGATGGCGGCCTGTACACGTACAGCCTGCGTCCGGCCAAGGGCGGCGCGCCGCTGAAGATCGAGGTTCCCATCGGAACCTATTGAGCCCGGGAGGCGACGACCACCGCATGAGCCAGACCCTGCAAATCGAGGATGCCCCGCTCACCGAGGATGACATCCTGCTGCTGCGCAGATGCTCCCGCGGCAGACTGTTGATGGCCGTGTTCGGCGTCTTCGTGGTGCTGCTGCTGGCGCTTTCCGTGTTGACCTTTGTCGTGCTTGGTCTGTCCGAGTGGCGCGCGCTGGACGTCGGCGTGGGCGCGGTGCTGCTGGCGGGCATTGCGGTGATGGGAGCGCTGGCGGTGTTTTTCGGACGCAAGCTGCTGCGCATGCCGCCAGGCTGGCGCAGCCTCGACCGGGCGCTGAAGGGGCGGCTGGCCAAGCAGATCGTTTCAGGCCGACTGACGTCATTTGGTCCGGCTTCCTCGACGCCGGGCGTGTGCTACGGATTCGGCGAGCAGCGCGTGGACGCCGCCCTGCCGTTCTGGAACGAGATCGCCAGCGACACTCGTAGCGGACACGGGCCCGCGACGGCCGTGGGTCTGACAAATCTGCCCGTGCGCCTGCACCTGCTGACCTTGCAGCCAGACTCGCCTCCCGTGCTGTTGCGGGTGGAGTACCCCATGAGCGCGGAGTCCCTGGTCGCTGTCGAGGAAATCAGCGATGCCGACCGTGCGGCCGTGCGCAGGGAAGAGTTGGACGCGCGCAAGTTCATGCTGATCTTTGCCCTTGTGCCGCTGGTGGGGGGGCTGTTTCTGCCGCCGCTGCTGTTCGTCGCAGCGATCTTTGCAATCCTGGGAATGCTGTTTGGCATGCGCAGCCGCAAACTGCAGCGGGGGCTGTACAAACATGGCGTGCGGGGCGTGGTCGAAGAGGCCGTGGTCTATCGATTGCGCAGCCCCAACTCCTCGATCGTCTCGCTGGTCCACAACTACCGCATCGGCGGCGTGATGTATCGGGTCGAATACCTGGGCGACGTGGTTGAACCGGGCAGGCGCGTCGAGTTCGAGTTCCTGGATGGCGGCCTGAAGGGGCAGACTGCGCTGTTCTTCCGCGTGGACGGCGAGCCTGCGTAGGCGTCAATGAATCGGCGGAACCGCCATCAGTGGATCCCGCCAAGCAAAAGGAGAGTTGCATGTCCGTACCCATAGACGTGTCCGGCGATCCCGCGGGCTCGGTGAGCGAGGCAGGGCATTATCAGGTGAGCCTGACCGCAGCGGGCAGCCACGTCTTTGCACGCGAAGCAGGGCGCGGCAATCTGATCATCGGCCCGGCCAGCATGGGCAAGAAGGCTGATCTGCACGTGGCTGGCGACGAGGCCATCAACTGGGCTGCATTTGAACCGTTCTCCACGCCTGCCGGCTCGCCGTGGCCGCGGCATATCGATTATTACGGCAACGACAGCGGTTTTTTCGGCTGGTCGCAGGGCCGCGAAATCGAGCAGTTCAGCTGGGCGCCGGCATACTCAGGCAGGCGCGCCATCGACGCGGGCGCGGCAAGAATCCAGACGCTGCGCATCCGGCTGGACCAGGTGTCGGGGCATCTTGAAGCCAGGTTGCCTCAGGTCCGTGACCTGGAGCTGTTTGGCGACCTGACGCGCATTGCCGTGGCGGGCGAACTGCCCGATATGTTGTCGCTGCGGCCGGCGCTGGGGCGCCGGACTGGCGTGGCGCCTTACGCCTTGCCCGACCTCGGCCCGCTGCAGGACGTGCGCGCGCTGGCGCTGCATGGCGCGCCGCTGGGGCAGCCCATTTCGCTGCAGGGAATCGATCGCTTTCCGCAGTTGGAGAGCCTGTCGCTCTGGGGCGGCTTCAGCGGCTGGGAGGCGCTTGCCCGCCTGCCGCGCCTGACTAGTCTGGAGATCCGATTCACGCCCGATCTGGATGGCTTGCCGGAACTGGCCAGTTGGCCCGCGCTGGACAGGTTCATCGCCTACAACGTCGACGAAGCCGCAGGCAAGCGCTTGAAGGCGCAGATGAAGGCAAGGGAGAAGGTCCGCGCATGGGGCGGTTACAACTCCGTCTCCCAGCTGCGCAAGCGGGAGTGGTGGCAAAGCGAATACGGCCGGCCTTTCTCGGGCAGGAACAGCCGCATGGCGAAGTCGGCGAATACGGCCTACGACACGGCCCGGTCGGCGCTGGAAAGCGCAAGCAATACCATTGAGGTCCAAGCCGCAATCTCTGTCTTTACCCGCCACTTCAACAGCATGAAGGGGATCGAGACCAGCGAGCGCGAAGACATAGGCGAGGCGGTGTGGCAGTTCAGCCAGCTTGCCCAGGTCGAACGGCTGGGAGTAAGCGAAGCGCAGACGCAGCGCTGGTTCGACGAGGCCAGGGATTACTGAGGCGTTGCTTACCCGTGGTCAAGGCCGCAGGCGATACCTTCTATGGCGGCTACGCGGGCTACTTCATGGATCCGGACGGGCATTTGTGGGAAGTGGTCTACAACCCTCAGATGCTGCCTTAGGAATAGTCGCGTAGCGCTCTGTTACGGTGACAAAGGGGCGCTTCCTTTAAGCTCCGCGAGTCTCAATTCTGATGGAGCTGGCGCATGTTCAAGCCCTTGATTTCCGTGGCGTCGATGGTTGCATTGTTGGGAATGGGCGGCATAGCCCGGGCCCAGGATCTGGTCCTGCCTTCCATTCCCGAAGCGACGGATGCGATCGTCGACATGCTGGCGGACACGGGCATGCCCCGGCCGTCCAAGGTCAAGCTTGGAACCTGCATCCCGGCGGTGGAGGCCACGTATCCGGGCCAGGTCGCCTGCACGGTCGCGGTGACCCTGGGGGCCGCGGTCAGCGAGAACCAGATGGATTTCTACAAGCAGGACGGCAAGTGGAAAGCGCAGCCCAGCGTTTCCCAGGATAAGCTGCCGTTTCCTGATCCCAAGCTGGATTGAGAACGACCTCCGGCCTGGCGACGGCCACAGGCACTTCAACCCGGGCGCCGCAAGTGCGACTGTTTACGCCTGCCGGCTCATGATGCTCAAGGCCACCGCCTCGGCGATCTTGATGCCGTCCACGCCCGCCGACAGGATGCCGCCGGCGTAGCCCGCGCCTTCGCCCGCCGGGAACAGTCCCTGGGTGTTGAGGCTCTGCAAGGTTTCGTTGTCGCGCTTGATGCGGATGGGCGATGAGGTGCGGGTTTCGACGCCGGTCAGCACCGCGTCGTGCATGCCGAAACCCTTGATGGTCTTGTCGAAGACGGGCAGCGCCTCGCGGATGGCGGTGATGGCGAATTCGGGGAGCGCGGTGGCCAGGTCGGTCAGGTGCACGCCCGGCGTGTATGACGGCAGCACGGAGCCGAATTCGGTCGATGCCTTGCCGGCGATGAAGTCGCCGACCAACTGGCCTGGCGCGCTGTAGTTGCGGCCGCCCAGCTCAAAGGCCTGGGATTCCCATTTGCGCTGGAAGTCCACGCCCGCCAGCACATGTTCGGGGTAATCGACCTCGGGCGAGATCCCGACCACGATGCCCGCGTTGGCATTGCGCTCGTTGCGTGAGTACTGGCTCATGCCGTTGGTGACGACACGGTCGGGTTCGGAGGTGGCTGCCACCACCGTGCCGCCCGGGCACATGCAAAAGCTGTAGACCGAGCGTCCGTTGCTGGCATGGTGCACCAGCTTGTAGTCCGCCGCGCCCAGGATGGGGTGGCCGGCGTTGGGACCGAAGCGCGCGCGGTCGATCAGCGACTGCGGATGTTCGATGCGGAAGCCGATAGAGAAGGGCTTGGCTTCCATGAACACGCCCTGGTCGCGCAGCATCTGGAAGGTGTCGCGCGCGCTGTGGCCGATGGCCAGCACGACGTGGTCGGCCTCGATGTGCTCGCCGCCGGCCAGGGTCACGCCGGTGACGCGGCCGTTTTCCCGATGCAGCGTCTCCACCCTGCTGGAGAAGCGGACTTCGCCGCCCAGCTTTGTGATGGTGTCGCGCATGACTTCCACCATGCCGACCAGGCGGAACGTGCCGATGTGCGGCTTGCTGACGTACAGGATTTCTTCGGGCGCGCCAGCCAGCACGAATTCCTTGAGCACTTTTTCGCCGTAGTGCTTGGGGTCCTTGATCTGGCTGTACAGCTTGCCGTCGGAGAAGGTGCCGGCGCCGCCTTCGCCGAACTGGACGTTCGAATCGGGGTTCAGGATGCGCTTGCGCCACAGGCCCCAGGTGTCCTTGGTGCGTTCGCGCACGGCCTTGCCGCGCTCCAGGATGATGGGTTTGAAGCCCATCTGCGCCAGGACCAGCCCGGCGAACAGGCCACAGGGGCCGGTGCCGATGACAATGGGGCGCTTGGCCAGGTTGGCGGGCGCCTGGGCGACGAACTTGTATTCGGTGTCGGGAGTGGGCTTGACGTTGCGGTCGTCGTGAAAGCGCTTGAGCAGCGCCGCTTCGTTTTCGACGTCGACGTCCAGCGTGTAGATCAGCAGGATGTTGTGCTTCTTGCGCGCGTCATAGCTGCGGGAGGCAACGGTATGGCCGCGCAGATCGCTGGCCGCTACACCCAGTTTCTTGAGAATCGCGGCGGGCAATTCTTCGGGCGCGTGATTCAACGGCAGCTTGATTTCAGACAGTCGCAACATCTTTGGTCCAGATAAATGGGCGAGCACAACGTCGCCAAACGCGAATTGTACTGGACCGCAGGCAGGGGGCCGCGGGGTATCTGGCACCGGTCAGGGGGCGGGAGGGCTGGTCCGCGCGTCGCGCCGCACTGCCTGGGGCGGCATGCCGAAGCCGCGCAGAAAAGCCTCGCGCAGGTGGCGGCGGTCGCGAAAACCGGTTTCCCTGGCCACGACTTCCAGCGGATGCCGGCTGCTTTCTATCATCAGCCGGGCAGCTTCCAGCCGCAGCCCCTCGATGGCCTTGGCGGGCGACTGGCCGGTCTCGGCCGTAAACACGCGGCTGAACTGGCGCGGGCTCAGGCTGGCGGCCTGGGCCAGATCCTCCACGCTCAAGGGGCGGGCGAGGTTGCGGCGGGCGTGTTCCAGCGCCTGCTGGATGCGGTCGGACTTGGGCGCGAGCCTGAGCATTTCCGAGTGCTGCGACTGGCCGCCCGAGCGGCGTTGATGCATGACCAGCCGGTGCGCCACCGCGCGCGCGATATCCGCGCCCAGGTCTTTTTCCACCAGCGCCAAGGCCAGGTCCATTTCCGCGGTCATGCCGGCGGAGGTCCAGACCGTCCCGTCGGCGATGTAGATGCGGTCGGCCTCGACCCGCGCGCGCGGATGGCGCTGCTGCAAGGCGTCGGCCCAGTACCAGTGCGTGGTGGCGCGCCGGTCGTCCAGCAGGCCGGCGTCGGCCAGCAGGAACGCGCCGGTGCACAGGCCGGCGACGCGGCGCGAGCGGGGCGCGAGTTTTTCCAGCAGCCGGGGGAGTTCGGGCGCGACGGGCCTGGACAGGGGCGAAAGCACGCCGGCCACCAGCCAGGTGTCGGCCTGGCTGCGGACGGTGAGCGGACGGGCCTGTACCGTCAGGCCAGCCGAGGCGCGCACCGCGCCATCCAGGGCGTAGCTCTCCACCGCGTAGAAGGGCTCGCGCGCCACCACATTGGCGAGTTCGAACACGGCCTGCGTGCCCAGGCCGATGATCTGGAAGCCTTCGGGAAGTATGTAACCGATGCGGTGCATGGGAGCGTCCTTGCGGGCTATGGCCCCGCGTATGTCCTGCGTCAATGTCCTTATTTATGACTATATACGTCATTTACGCCATGGGCTGCAAGCCGCAATATGGCTTCCATCGCAATCACCCCTACGGAGTCTCACCATGGCACAAACCCAACCCGGCACTGCCCTCGTTACGGGCGCATCCAGCGGCATCGGCGCGCTGTACGCGGAAAAGCTCGCGCAGCAGGGCTACGACCTGATCCTGGTCGCGCGCAACCGCGAACGCCTGAACGCGCTGGCCAGCGTCATCAGCACCCGCAGCGGCCGCGCGGTGGAGGTATTGGCGGCGGACCTGGGCGACCGCGCGTCGCTGGCCCGCGTCGAAGAGCAGCTGCGCCAGGACGCCAGCATTACCTTGCTGGTGAACAACGCCGGCATCGGCACGCATACGCCGCTGCTGCAAAGCGACGTGGAGCAGATGACGCGCATGGTCGACCTGAACGTCACCGCGCCGATGCGGCTGACCTATGCGGCGGTTCCGGGCTTTGTCGCGCGAGGCCGGGGCGCCATCATCAATATCGCTTCCGTCGTGGCGCTTGCGCCCGAAGTCCTTAATGGCGTCTATGGCGGCAGCAAGGCATTCGTGCTGGCGTTCAGCCAGTCGCTGCAACACGAGCTGGCCGGGACTGGCGTGCAGGTCCAGGCTGTGCTGCCCGGCGCCACGGCCACGGACTTCTGGGCCATCGGCGGGCGGCCGGTGGAAACATTGGACCAGCGCATCGTGATGCGCGCCGAAGACCTGGTCGACGCCGCCTTGCTGGGCTTCGCGCGCGGCGAGAAGGTCACCATTCCCTCGCTGCATGCTGGCGAGGAATGGGACGCCTACGAGGCCGCGCGCCTGGCCATGGCGCCCCATCTGTCCAGCAGCGCCGTTGCACAACGCTACACGGCCGCGGTCTGAACCATGGACACCGCCATCTCCGCTGCGGCGCCGGGCAGTGCGGCGCCTGCGCGCCTGACCGGGCGCCTGCTGGCCGTGCTTGCCGGCATGGCGGCCTTGGGCGCGCTGTCCACCAACATTATCCTGCCGGCGTTTCCCAGCATGGCAACCGAACTGGGCGTGGACGCCCGCGATATGGGACTGGTGCTGTCGAGCTTTTTCCTGGCCTTCGCCATCGGGCAATTGTTCGTCGGGCCGCTGTCGGACCGCTGGGGACGGCGCGCTCCGGTGGTGGGTGGACTGGTCCTGTTCATCGCTGGCAGCCTGGTCTGCGTGTGGGCGTCGACCTTGCCGCTGCTGGTGGCGGGCAGGGTGGTGCAGGCGCTGGGCGTATGCGCGGCCTCGGTGCTGTCGCGGGCCATCGCGCGCGACCTGTTCGAAGGCGAAGCGCTATCGCGCACCCTGGCCTTGACCATGGTGGCCATGGCCGCCGCGCCGGGCTTTTCGCCTCTGCTGGGCAGCGCGATGGAGTACGGGCCGGGCTGGCGCGCGAGCTTTGCGCTGGTCGCGGTGCTGGGGCTTGTTCTGGCGCTGGCCTATGTGGCGACGGTGGGGGAGACGCATCCGGCCGACCGGCGCGCTGCGGCGACGCCCGCTGCCGTGCTGCGCGGCTATGCGGACTTGGCGCGGGATGTCCGGTTCATCGGTCCGGCGTCTGCCGTGAGCGTGGTCATCGGCGGCCTGTATGCCATTTTTGCAGCCACGCCAGCCATGCTCATGGGGCGCCTCGGTCTGAGCGCGCTGCAGTTGGGATTGTTCTTCGCCTGCACGGTGTTTGTGGTGTTCGCCGCCGGCATGCTGGCGCCGCGCCTGGCTCACCGCTTTGGCGCGGCCAGGGTGGCGCGATCCGGCTGCGCGGTGGCGCTGGCGGGCGCGCTGACCTTGCTGGCGGGCGGCGAAGATAGCGGCCTGTCGCAGTTCACGGCCGCCGTGGCGCTGTATCTGTTCGGCATGGGACTGGTCAATCCGCTGGGCACTGCGCTGGCGCTGGGACCCTTCAGCCGGCAGGCCGGGCTGGCGTCCGCGCTGCTGGGCGGCCTGCAGATGGCTTGCGCGGGTGGCATGACGGCGTTGGCCAGCCTGGCGGGCGGCAGCCCCACGCTGATATTGGGCGGGGTGTTGGCTGGCGCTTCTGTGCTTGCGTGCGCTGCGTTGATGGCGGGCAAGCGCCAGCGGTAGTACTTTCCTGATTCTCGACAACCTGTACAAAGGACAAACGCAATGCTGCGCTCACCCGAAACCATAGAAAGTCTCTTCGAACGGCAACGCGGCACGTTGCCTGACACCTTCGGCGTGCGGCCGCTGTCAATCGAGGAAGGGCGCATGTCCATGGAAATGACGGTGGCGCCGTGGATGATGGCGCCCAACGGTTATCTGCACGCAGCCTCGCAGGTGATGCTGGCCGATACCTGCGCCGGTTACGCCACCCTGGCGCATCTGCCCGAAGGGGCCAAGGGCTTCACCACGCTGGAGCTGAAATCGAACTTCCTGGGCACCGCCCGGGAAGGCGTGCTGACCGTAGAGGCGGTGGCGGAGCACATGGGGCGCACGACCCAGGTCTGGTCGGCGACCGTGGTCGACGCAAGCGGCCGCAAGCTGTCGCTGTTCCGTTGTTCGCAGATCATCCTTTGGTGAGCGCGCGGCCCGGTGATGGGCCGCGATGGTAGAACCCGCAAGCCATTCCAGCCTTTTCGTCCGTTTCTCAGACGGATTCCGCCTTGGTTCCCGCGAGCGCCCTCGATAAGCTGCAATGTCGGCTTTCAGGACCGGCGGCCATGGCGCAAAGAACGCCGTTCGTTCACGACGCCCGACGCTGTTGGCATCCCCTGAAGCTGTGGCTTGGTTGTCTATTGACAACCTATTCTTATGTCTTCATACTGGATACCAATGATGGCTCGTCCGTCCCATCCCAAAAAAGAGGTCGAGGCAGCACTGCACCATGCCGAAGAATGCGGCTGGCGTGTGGAGGTTGGCGGTAGCCACGCATGGGGGCGGATCTATTGCCCCAGCAATCTGGCGGACTGCCGCTGCGGCGAATTCTGCATCACCAGCATCTGGAGCACCCCGAAGAACCCCGGCAATCATGCGCGCGCCTTGCTGCGCGTCGTAAATAACTGTACTGCGCACCGCCACTTGCCTAGGGCTGACGGCGGCGCATGGGAGTAGTGCGATGGAATACACCTTCACCTTGAAGTACCAGCTTGCCGACGGCGACCATGACATGGATGCATTGGTCGAACGCCTGGGTGCGGCCGGTTGCGACGATGCCCTGGTCGGCACCGGGCTGCCGGGACGCATCGCGCTGGAGTTCACCCGCGAGGCTGAAAGCGCGGAATCCGCCGTGCGCTCGGCGCTGGCAGACGTCAGGCGCGCGGTTCCAACCGCCAAGCTGATCGAGGCCGCACCCGATCTGGTGGGCCTGACTGATGTGGCCGAGATCGTCGGCGTCTCGCGCCAGAACATGCGCAAACTGATGCTGGCGTATCCAGACAGCTTTCCGCTGCCGGTCCATGAGGGCAGTACCTCGATCTGGCACCTGGCGGACGTGCTGGCCTGGTTGCAGGCCAAGGGCGGCTATCCGCAGGTCGAACAAGTCATGGACGTGGCGCGCGTGGCCTTGCAGGTCAATGCGGCAAAGGAAGGGCAGCGCGTTTCGCGTTCTGCCTCCAAGGAACTGGAAGCGCTGGTGGGATGACGGTCCCGCGCATTTTGAGAGCGCTTGCCCGCGCCAGCGTCCCGATCTCGCCCAGGATTTGCAAGGCGGGCCCCGGCAATATTCCTTCGCGCCGGCGATGCGCATGAAAAACATGCGCTCATGGCCCAACCCGTTCAGTCGATCGGATAGGCCTCGCCCTCCAGGCCATAGCGGGTGAAGAACTGCCCGAACGACGGCATGGCGGCGATATCCATTGTGAGTCCTGCGGTGTCCAGCACCAGGGTGGCGACGGTGGCCGAGCGTCCGCCCGTCAGCGTGCCGCGCGGCGGGCGGCAGACGGAATAGGGCGTGGCCCAGTCGTCCGCCAGGGCGCGCCGCACGTCTGTCACCGTGATCCGGGGGCCGCAGGCGTCCAGCAACTGGCGCACGCGCCAGGCCCGGTAATAGGTGTCCACGGCATTCTTCAGGCCCGCTTCGCGCAGCTTGCCCAGCGCGACTTCGCTCATGAAATGGTTGGAATGGGTCAAGAGGCCGTCCTGCGGCAGCAAGGTGAAGCTCTCGTCGGGCGCGCATTCGAAGTCGATCACCCAGCCGTTCTGGCTGACGATCATGTTGCTGGAGCAGGCCTTGGGCGTGGCGGCGATCAGCTGCATGGCGATGGCGACGTGCTGCTGGCAGAGCACCGCGCGCCGCACGCTGCTCAGCGGCACGCCGGTTTGCGTGTAGTCGCGGTCGCTGCTGAGATAGTTGCCGGTCAGGCCGATGCCGGCCGAGTTGAAGCCGTGCCGCGCCAGGCCGCCGGCCTCCACCAGCGTCAGGAAGGTGATGCCGCTTTCCAGGGTGGCGCGCAGCACAATGGTGCTGTCGCAGGCGTCGGGTTCCCAGTCCCAGTTGTGCGCATGGATCAGCGTGCCTGTCGCGCTGCGCCCGGGCATGACCAGGGCGGCGGTGCATTCGCCCTCGGCGGGGTCCAGGTTGCCCATCTTGGCCAGCAGCCGCGCTTTGGCGATGACTTCGGTGCGGGCGTTGATCAGGGCTACGTCGTCGAAGGCGCAGCCCGCGCCTTGCGCGATGCCGCGCATTTCTTCGGTATGCGCGGGGTCGAACTTCTGGATCTGGTCTGCGAACTCCTTGATCAGGGCAGCCTGGGCGGCCATGGAAGTGCCGATCTTGTCGAGTTCGCCGCGATAGTGCCGCGCGCTGCGGGCAATGCGTTCGGGCACGGCGCGGCCGTACTGCACGCCGCGTTCAAAGGGGGCGCCGGAGATCGAGACTAGGGGAAACGGGGCGTATTTCATGGGAGCATCAAATGGGGGAGACGGATGTTCAGGAGGCGGCGTGGCCGGTCAGGTCCAGCAGCAGGGCATCGCCGTCGGCGTGCAGATCCGCGCCCAGCGCGGCGGACGCGCGGATCAGCAGGTCGCGTTCTTGGGCCACGTCGGACGCGGGCAGGAATACGGTCTGGTTGGCGTCGTTGCGCTGCACGAAACGGAACTGCATGGCGGCGGGGCGCTTGTCGCGGATGTCGACGCGGACCGTCATGCCGGTCCACTCCGTATGCGCGTCCGCCTGGTGGGCGACCTGGAAGGAGAAATTGCCGCTGCCGTAAAGAATGGGCTTGCCGCGATGCAGTTCGATCGGCAGGATCATGTGGGGGCCATGTCCCAGCACGATGTCGGCGCCGGCCTCGACGGCCGCATGCGCGTACTCGCGCTGGTACTGCAGCACCTCGCGCCGGTAGCCCCAGTGCAGCGAGGCGATCACGACGTCCGCCTGTTCCCGCAGCGCCGCCACGTCGGCCCGGAATTGCGCGAGCGACTCCGGATCGGCCCAGGTCAGCACTTCGGGCGGCACGCCGGGGCGCGTGCGCGCCGCCTGCATTTCCAGCCGCGGCCGGTAGGCGGTATGGCCGCGGATGATGGCGACGCCGGCATGGTGCGCGGTGGCTTCATGGTTGTCCGGCCAGTACACGGCGGTGCGCTGCAGGAAGCCGTAGCGCACGCCGTCGCGTACCTCGATCAGCGGAGCGCGGGCGGCACTGGCGTTCGCACCGGCGCCCACGCTGGACAGGGAAGCGTTCCGCAAGGCCGCCAGCGAGGACAGCACCGCTTCATGGCCGATGTTGACATTGTTGGCGTTGCCCACCGCCTGCAGGCCGGCGTCGCGCAGGACCTGCGCGTGGCGGGGGGAGGTATAGAAGCCGCGCCGCTCCTGGGCGTGCTCGGGCAGGTCGTACAGGCAGCATTCCAGGTTGGCGAACACCAGGTCCGCTTGCCGCAGCGGCTGGCTGACGCGGTCGAACAGGCCGCTGGCGTCATCCACACCCTTGAGGTTGATGTCGCCCAGCAGATACAGGGTTTGATTCATGGTGGCGTTCCTAGTCGGCCTTCGAGACTTCCCAGAGCAGCGGCGCGCCGAAGATCGACGATTCGAAGCCCTGGACGTTCTTGCGGTATGCGCCCGTGCTCAAGGTATTGAACAGGGGAATGATGGGGACCTGCTCCAGCATCAGCCGGTGCAGTTGATCCAGCAAGGCCTGCCGTTCGGCGGGCGCCGTGGCGTTGGTGGCCTTTTCCAGCAGCGCGCGGGCAGCGGGGTCGTCCCACAGCTTGCGCGGCTGGGAACTCTTGTCACCGGTGACGGCCTCGAAGTTCAGGGCGGGGTCCATGCGGCTGGAGTACGAGAACGACATCATCTGGTAATTGCCTTTCTGCCACTTGTCCTGCTGGGCGCCCCATTCCAGCACCTCGATGTCGGCGTTGATGCCGGCCTGCTGCAGCATCGCCTGTGTGATCACGGCCGCGTCGTAGTTCGGCAGATTGCGCTTGTTGGTCGAAATGACGATTTTCTCGCCCTTGTAGCCGGCCTTGGCGAGCAGCGCCTTGGCGCGCGCCAGGTCGTAGACGTAGCCCTGCTTTTCGGCTTCGCCATAGTAGGGCGAAGCTACGGGGACGAGCGAGTTGTTGGGCTCGGTCAGGCCGTAGGTCACGCCGGCCACCAGTTCCTTGTAGTTCAGCGCCGCGGCGATGGCCTGGCGCAGATAGGGATTGGACAGCAGCTTGTCGCGCGTTTGGATCGTCAGCGTGGAAGGCGCCAACTGGGGCGAGACATTGGTGCTGATGGCCTTGTTCTGCGCCAATTCGGCGACCTCGGAATACGGCACCTTGGACATCACGTCGATAGCCCCGCTGGCCAGGGCGGTCTTGGCCGTCGCCGGGTCGGAGATCACGACAAAGCGCACTTCGTCGACCAGCGGGCGCTTGGAACCCACATAGCCGTCGGGCTTGCCCGGCCGGTTGGCGTAGTTCTCGAAGCGCGTCAGGCTCACGTATTCGCGGCGGCGCCACTCCGCGAAGCGGAACGGGCCGGTGCCGATGGGCTTGTCCCAGGTGCCGTCGGGCTTGACGGAGTCGCGATGGGTGATGGCCGTCATGCCGCAATCGCTGCGCGCCAGCGAATCGAGAAACAGCGGCGCGGCCCGGTCCAGCTTGAACACGACGGTGGCGGGATCGGTGGCGGCGGCGCTTTCCACTTTCAGGCCGATGCGACCATCGAAGTCGGTCAGGCAGCGCCAGCCCGTCTTGGGATCCATGTAGCGGTTCCAGCTCCAGACCACGTCGTCCGCGGTCAGGGGCGCGCCGTTGTGGAAGGTCACGCCCTGGCGCAGGTGGAAGGTGTAGGTCTTGCCGTCTTCGGATACGTCGATCTTCTCGGCCAGCAAGGGGGCGGGCTGGCCCTTCGCGTTGTAGCCGACCAGTCCTTCAACCACGTGCAGGATCACCCCATCGGTATTGGCGTCGCGGTTGACGCCCGGATCGCTGCTGCGGATGTCCGCGTCCTGGTGGGCGCGCAGCACGGTGGCGCTCAGGGCCGGCGCGGTGGCCGTCAGGAGGGCGGCCAGGGCGGTGTACGCATACAGAGGTCGTTTCATGATGGGTCCTTGTTGTGAGCGGTTTGCAGCCGGAAGACGTTCAGAAGGAAGGGGAGGATCCGCGTTCCACCGTATAGCGGGCGTAGGTGGCGCCCTGCCAGGGCATGCGCGCGACCTCCAGCACGCCAGCCGCGGGTTCCATGATCAGCGTCGCGGTGGTGCAGGATGCATAGCCCTGGGCGCTGACGCGCCCCGGCCGGCAGACGGAAAAAGGAGTGGCGTGGGTATCGGCGAAGGCGGCCTTCAGGTCCTGCACGCCGAGCTTGTTGCCCGCGGCGGACAGGCGCTGGCGCACGCGCTGGTCGCGGTAGAGGCTTTCCGGCGAGCTGGCGATGCCCGTCTCTTTCAGCTTGCCCAGCGCCACTGGGCTGGTCCAATGGTTGGCGTGGACCAGCAGGCCGTCCTCGGGATAGACCAGGAAGGTCTCGTCGGGCGCGCATTCCAGGCTCAGTGCCAGGCCCAGTTGCGTGCCCAGGATCAGGTTGCACGAACAGGCTTTAGGCGTGCCGGTGACGATCTGCAGGGCCAGCGCGTAGTGCTCTTGTTCCAGCGCCTTGCGGCGCACCAGCGGCAGGGGCACGCCGTCCTGCTGGTAGTCGCGGCTGGAGGACATGCCGTTGCCGTTCAGGGTCAACCCGGCCGAGTTCATGCCATAGCGCGCCAGGCCGCCGGCTTCAACGAAGGTAAGCACGTCGGGGCCGTCGTCGCGCAGCACGCGCAGGATGATGATGGTGTCGGCGCAGTCCTGGCGGTTGTCCCAGTTCTGGCCTTGCAGGAAACTGCCGTTGGCGCTGCGGGCAGGCAGGATGGCAGCGCCGGTGCATTCGTCGCTTGCCACCGCGGCAGAACCGACCAGCTGCGCGCGCCGGGCCTGGGCCACGATCTCGGTGCGGGCGTTGATCATCAGCACGTCTTCGAAGGAAACGCCGGCGCCCTCGGCGATGCCGCGCATCTCGTCCAGGTAGGCAGGCTCGAAATTCTCGACGGCGCGCGAGAAGTTCGCGATGAGCCGGCGCAGGTCCGCGGGCGAGTACCGCAGCTCTTGCAGCGCACGGGCGTAGATCCCGGCGCTGCGCCGCACGCGCGCGGCGGCCAGGCGTCCGTGCTGCAGTCCGCGCTGGTAAGGCGTGCCGGCCACCTCGACCAGCGGAAAGTAGGCTTGCGCTTCCATGTCTGTTCCTATGCCTGCGGGGCTGCGGGCGTCATTGGTCGAACCGCCATTTCAGGCGTACGCCGCCGCTGTCGTTGGCCTCCAGGGCCGGAATGGCCGACAGCAGCTTGCGCGTGTAGGGATGCTGGGGCGCGTCGAAGATCTGGTCGCGCAGGCCCTGTTCGACGATCTGGCCGTCCTGCATCACGACCACGCGGTCTGCCACCTGCTCAACCACGCCCAGGTCGTGGCTGATGAACAGACAGGAAAAGCCGTGGCGTTGCTGCAATTCGGCAAACAGCTTGAGCACCTGCGCACGCACGGTCACGTCCAGCGCCGAGACCGGCTCGTCGGCGATCACGAAGGCGGGGCGCCGTACGATGGCGCGGGCTATCGCCACGCGCTGGCGCTGGCCGCCCGACAATTCATGCGGGTAGCGCCTGGCGTACTCCGGGCCCAGCCCGACCTCGGTCAGCACGGTCTGGACGCGTTCGGCCTTCTGCGCCGCCGTCATGCCGTCCACCTGGCGCAAGCCTTCGGCCGTGAGCTCGCCGACCGTCATGCGCGGATTCAAGGAGGAATAGGGATCCTGGAACACCATCTGGCAGTTGAGGCGGTAGTCGTTCCAGGCGGCGCCCGTCTGCGCAATGGGCTTGCCGCGGAAGTAGATGCCGCCGTCCGTGGGGGCCAGCAGCCCCGCGATGGCCCGGCCCAGCGTGGTCTTGCCGGAACCCGATCCGCCCACCACCGCCACCACCTCGCGCGGCCGGATCTGCAGGTCGATGCCGTGCAGGGCGCGCTTGGCCTGGGTGCGGCCGAACAGCCGCTGGCGGCCGGCGTAGTCCACCAGCAGCTGGCGCACGTCGACGATGGGCGCCTCGGTCGGAACGGGACGGGCGGGGCCGCGCATGGGCATGGCCGCCAGCAATTGCCGCGTGTACGGATGCGCGGGACGGTCCAGGATCTGCTGGGTGGTGCCTGTTTCCACGATCTCGCCGTGGCGCATCACGATCATGCGCTCGGTGTACTTGGCGACCATGGGCAGGTCGTGGCTGATCATCAGCACGGCCGTATTGCGGGCGCGGGTCAGCTCCAGCATCAGTTCCAGCACGTCGCGCTGCACCACGGCGTCCAATGCCGTGGTGGGTTCGTCGGCCACCAGCAGGGCGGGTTCCAGCAGCATGACGGCGGCCAGCATCATGCGCTGGCGCATGCCGCCGGAGAATTCATGGGGCCAGGCGTCCAGCGCAGCCGCGGGGTCGCGCAGGCCGACGCGCGCCAGCATCTCCAGTATCCGCTGCTTGCGGGCGGCGGCGGACAGGTCCTTGCGGTGCAGCGCCAGACCTTCATCGAGCTGGCGGCCGATCTTCATGGAAGGATTGAGCGAGGTCATCGGCTCCTGGAAGACCATGCCGATGCGCGCTCCGCGCAGCTTGCGCAGGGTGGCGGGGCGGGCGTCGGTCAGCGACTTGCCTTCGAACGTGATCGAGCCCGCCGCGCGCACCAGCGGCGGCGGCGTCAGGCCCAGCAAGGCGCGCGCTGCCTGGGTCTTGCCGCTGCCCGATTCGCCGACGATGCCGACCAGTTCCCCGGGCTTGATGGAGAAGCTGACCCGCTTGACGATTTCCCGGCCGCCCGCGCCCACGGTCAGCGTCAGGCCGTTCACCTCTGCCAGCGTCGCGCCGGCGTCCATATGCTTGGTCGTCATGTCATTCACCCGTACGCATGCGCGGATCCAGGCGGTCGCGCACGGCGTCGCCCAGCAGGTTGATGCCCAGCAGCGTGAGCGAAATGCAGATGCCGGGGAAGATGCTGAGATACGTCGCCTGTGCCATGAACGGACGGGCCGAGGCCAGCATGTTGCCCCAGGTCGGCGCGGGAGGCGGCACGCCCAGCCCCAGGAAGGACAGGGCGCTTTCGGCCAGGATGACCCAGCCGAACATGGAAGTCGCCAGAACCGTCAGCGGCGCGACGCAGTTGGGCAGCACGTGGCGGAACATTGTGTAGAGCTCGGAATTGCCCAGCACGCGCGAGGATTCGATGAACTCCTTCTCGCGCAGCGACAGCACCGTGCCGCGCACGATCCGCGTCACCGAAGGCGTATAGGCCAGCCCCAGCGCCAGGATGATGCCGTACTTGTTGGCGCCTACCACCGCCAGCAGGCCCAGCGCCAGCAGCAGGCCGGGAAAGGCCAGCAGGGCGTTGTTGAAGGCCATGATGATGCGGTCGGTCCAGCCGCGCACGAAGCCGGTCAGCACGCCGATGGCGGTGCCCAGCACGATGGAGAACGAGACGGTCAAGAGGCTGATCCAGACGCTGGTCGAGGCGCCCACCATCAGGCGGCTGAGCACGTCGCGGCCGAATTCATCGGTGCCCAGCCAGAACTGGGCGCCTGGCGGCTTGAGCCGGGACGCGAAGCTGATGCCCAGCGGGTCGCGCGGGGTCCAGACGGCGCCGATGAGGGCGGCGCCCACGACGATGGCGATGATGACCCCGCCGATGGCCGCATTGGCGGGCAGGCGGCGGCGCCGCGGTTTCACGGGATTGATGGCTGTAGTCAGTTGCATGGCGGTTTACTCCGCTCCAACGCGGGGATCGAAGGCGGGATAGAGCAGGTCGACGAACAGGTTGACCAGCACGTAGATGACCGCGACGAACAGCAGGCAACCCTGGATCACCGGGTAGTCGCGGGCGAAGATGGAATCGACCAGCAGGCGGCCCAGGCCGGGTATGGTGAACACGGTCTCGACCACCGCGATGCCGCCCAGCAGATTGCCGAGCACCAGGCCGATCAGGGTCCAGGTGGGGCCGAAGGAATTCTTGAATACGTGATGGGTCAGTACCGCGCGCTCGCTCAGGCCCTTGGCGCGGGCATGGGTTACGTAATCCAGGCGCAGGACCTCCAGGGCGCTGGCGCGCGCCATGCGCATCAGCACGCCGATCTCGTGCAGGAACAGCGTCAGGATGGGCATGGCCAGGTACAGCAGGCCGGCGACCGCGTCCTCCGACACCGACACGTAGCCCACGACCGGCAGCCATTCCAGCTTCAGTCCCAGCAGCAGCAACAGCAGCAGGCCCAGCCAGAAGGTGGGGATGGAAACCAGCAGCGTGGCCATGCCGACCAGCGCGATATCGGTGGCACGATTCTGGCGCCAGGCGGCGATGATGCCGGCCGGCACCGCGACCAGGGCGGCGGCCGCCACGGCGGCCAGCACGATGGGGGCGCTGACCAGGAAGCGGTCCCAGACCAGGGACAGTACGGCCTGGCCGGTGGTAATGGATTTCCCCAGGTCGCCCTGCAGCAGGTCGCCGAACCACAAGGCGAATTGCGCGGGCCAGGATAGGTCCAGGCCCATGCGCTGGCGCAGTTCTTCCAGGCTGGCGGGGTCGGCAAGGTCGCCCAGCAGCAGTTGGGCCGGATCGCCCGGGATCATGCGGATCAGCACGAAAACGGCGACGGACACGATCAGCAGTGTCGGTATGGCCATTCCGATGCGCGAGAGTGCGAAGCGAAGCATAGGGGGCTCGTAGCTCACGTCCCGGCGCCTGCCGCGGCAGCGCGATGGTGACGATACGGTTGACGGGGCCGCTATGCCAGCTCGGCTGCGGGACGACGTAACTTTGACGTCCTGTCATAAAGAAGTAAAACTAAAATTACTTTGTGATATATAAAGTTCTTCTTACTGATATGGCGCCCACCCGATGAGCTCGATCCGCTTCTTCCGCACCTTCGTCGCCGTGGCGCGCAGCGGGTCTTTCGCCGCGGCGTCGGAACGGGTGTCGCTGACGCCGGCCGCGGTCAGCCTGCAGATGCGCGCGCTGGAAGACGACTTGGGCGTCACCCTGTTCGACCGCAGCGGCAAGATCGTGTCGCTGAGCGAAGGCGGACACCGGCTGTTGCCGCGCGCGGAGCAACTGCTGGCGGTGTACGACGACCTGCGCGACGGCCCGGCCGGCGACGAGCTGGTGGGTTCCATAGATGTGGGGTCGGTGGGCACGTCCATGGCGTTCCTTGCGCGCGCCGTACTGACCCTGCGGGACTCGCATCCCAAGCTGAACGTGCAGCCGGTGATCAGTTTTTCCGGCGACCTGTCGCTGCGCGTGCGGGCAGGGGAGCTGGACGCGGCGCTGGCGGTCAAGAACGCCCACAAGCTGCCTTCGGGCACGCAATGGACGCCGCTCTACACAGAACCCTTTGTGTTCATCGCCAACCGTCAGGCGGCGGGCAAGGCGGACGTGGCCAGCCTGATGGCGCGGCGGCTCTTCCTGCGGCCTTCGCGCGACACGCACACGGGGGCGCTGATCGATGCCTTCGTCCGCAGGAATCACCTGAAGTTTGGCGAGTACCTGGAAATCAATTCGCTGCGGACCATGGTTGAACTGGTACACCAGGATGTCGGCGTGACCATTGTTCCGCTGACGCGCGCGGCGCATTGGGAGGAAGATCCGCGGCTGCGCGTGGCTTACTTCGATGATCCCTCCGCGCAGCGCACCGTCGGGCTGTTCGAGAACGAGGCGCGCAGCCATCTGACCAGCGCCCTCAGGCGCGTTCTGCTAGCCACGATCGAGCAGGATGCCCAGGTCAGGCGGTGATCCCCATTACAATGCGGTATTCATCACCTCACCAGGAGTCATTCGCCATGCGCCACTGATGCCGCCGTCTACGCGACGGCCAGTCTCCACCCACCCCCAAAGAGCAGGGGGAGTTCTTGGCATCCTTGGAATTGCACATGACGAATCCCTATATCGCGCTGGAAGGCGTGTCTTATGTTCTGCCGGACGGCAGAACGCTATTCTCCGGTCTCGACGAACAGTTCGACCTGCGGCCTACCGGGCTGGTGGGCCGCAATGGCGTGGGCAAGAGCGTGCTGGCACGCATTCTTGCCGGGCAGCTACCGCCGGCCCACGGCCGCTGCCTGCGCTCGGGCAGCGTGCATTACCTGGCCCAGCAGGCGGCGCCCGGCGTGGCGGAAACCGTGGGCGGCCTGGCGGGCATGCAGGCCACGCTGGCTGCGCTGGAGCGCATCGAAGCGGGCAGCGCCGCCGCCGAGGACTTCGACATCGTGGGCGAGCGCTGGGGGGCGCGCCTCGCGTTGCAGCAGGAGCTGGAACGCTGCGGCCTGGGCCATCTGGATGCGGCGACGCCGGCCGCCGCGCTCAGCGGCGGCGAGGCCATGCGTGTCGCCTTGATCGGCGCGTTGCTGTCGGACGCCGACTTCCTGATCCTGGACGAACCCACCAACCATCTGGACAGGCCGAACCGGCAGGCCCTGGCCGAGCAGCTGCAACGCTGGCCGCGCGGTTTGCTGGTGATCAGCCACGACCGGCAATTGCTGGAGGCGATGCAGCGCATCGTGGAATTGTCGACGCTAGGACTGCGCGGGTATGGGGGCGGCTACAGCTTTTACGCGCAGCGCAAGGAAGAGGAACGGAGCAATGCGCTGTCGCTGCTGGAGCAGCGCAAGCATGAACGCCAACGCGAGGAACAGGCCCTGCGCGAGCAGCACGAACGCCAGGAACGCCGCCAGGCGCGCGGCAACCGTCAGGCACGCGACGCCAATCAGGCCAAGATCCTGCTGGGCCGGCAGAAGGCGCGCAGTGAAACTTCCGCGGGCAAGCTGCGCCACCAGCATGCGGCGGCCAGCGAGCGGCTTGCCTTGCGCGTGCGCGAGGCGGCCGCGCAGGTCGACGACCAGGACGCCATCGTGCTGCATGCGCCGCCCGCCGCGATGCCGGCGCAGCGGCGCGTCGCCGAACTGGATGCAGTGGAGCTGCCGTTTGTTCCGGCCGCCACGCGCCGCATCGACCTTACGCTGGGCGGGCAGCAACGGGTGGGCGTGGTCGGTCCGAATGGTTGCGGCAAGTCGACCTTGCTCAAGGTGCTGGCGGGACAGCTGCAGGCACCGGGCGGAACCTGCCGGGTCGCGGCAAAGGCCGTGTATCTGGACCAGGGATTGGCCATGCTGGCGCCGCAGCGGCCGGTGCTGGAGCAGTTGCAGGCGGCCAATCGCAGCGCGACGCAAGCCGACTTGCGCACGCGCCTGGCCCAACTGGGGCTGGACGCGCGCAAGATCGCGGCGCCCAGCGGCGAGCTCAGCGGGGGAGAGCGCCTGAAGGCCGCGCTGGCCTGCGCGCTGTACGCCGACCCGCCCGCGCAATTGCTGTTGCTGGATGAACCCAGCAATCACCTGGATCTGCCTTCGATGCAGGCATTGGAGGCGATGCTGCGCGCCTACCGGGGCGCCTTGGTCGTGGTGTCCCATGACGACTCGTTCATGGAGCGTCTGGACCTGACGCACCGGCTGGTTGCGGGCAGGGAAGGCTGGCGCCTGGAAACTATCTGATCAACAGTTCCAGGATGTCGTCGCCGGCCTCGTCGCGCTCCCCGGTGGGCGTCCACCCCAAGTGGCGGTAGAAGCCATGGGAGCGCACGGCGGGATCGCTGGCGCATGCCAGGAACAGGCGTTCGTGTCCCAGGCTGGCCAGATGGCGGACCACCAGTTGCAGCAGCGTCTTGCCCGCGCCTTGGTTCTCGCTTTCGGGCAGCAGCGCCAGCACCACGATTTCGCCGGTCTCGCGGTCGCCGAAGCAGTAGCCTGTCACCCGGCCGTGCGCGCAGGCGACGAAGCCGGGCAGGTCGCCCGCGCGCACGCCAGCGGCCCAGCTGTCCTCGGTGATGCCCAATGCGTGCAGTTCCTCCACGGAAAATGCGTTCTCTCTCGTCTGGCCGCGGATCGTCAGGCAGGCGGGGACGTCGTCGGCGGTGGCGGGGCGGAATGTCAATGTGCTCATGTCCGTATATTGACACCCTGTGCGCAATCGTGGCGAGCGGTAACACTCCGCGCGTCCGGGCGGCATTAACATCGTCCGCTTCAATCCGCGCACTGCAGGGTGTAGGCATGCTCGAGTCCGTACTCGCGCCATGGGCGCTCACCGGCCGGCTGTGGCTGCGGTTCTGGCCGCAATTGATGGCGCTGGTGCTGGCAGGCACGCTGGCCCGCGATGTGCTGCTGTGGGTGGCGGCGCAGACCGGCTTCGCCAACCATCTGGCCGGCCTGGCCGTGCTTACGCTGGTGGCCCTGGCTCAGCTGGTCACCACTGTCGCCATGTTCCTGGTGCTGCTACCGGGTCTGCCAGCCTTGCAAAGCGCACAGGAAGCGGCGCGCGCCGGACAGGCGGAGGCCGGCGGCAGCAACGGACGTCTGGGGCGGGCGCTGACCGTGGCCTTGTTGCCGTTCTTCGCCTACTACGCCGCCTGGGGTTTCCTGGGCGACATCGTGCGGCAATACTCGCGTCTTGCTTATGGGCTGGATCCGCTGGGCGAGCACGGCAATGTGCTGGACGCGCTGGATTCCCGCTGGCTGCTGGTGTCGGTGGCGATTTCCTGGCTGGTGCGCAAGGCGGCGGTGACGGCGCGCGACCGCACGGGCAAGGGTCGCTGGCAATGGCTGGTGGTGCTGTGCGAAACCAACTGGGTGCTGATCGGCTTGTACGTCATCAGCCGCTGGAAGGACCAGGCGTGGCAGTGGCTGGCCGACCGGCGCGGCCTGGAGGCGTTGTTGCAGTCCCTGATGAACATGCTGACGCCCGTCACGAATGCCTGGGCGGCGGGCATGACGCCCGTGGAGGCGCAGGGGCGCGGCCTGGGCGCCGCGCTGCTCAGCCTGTTCTTCTATGCCTTGTTGCCGGTGATATGGCTGGTGATGGCCGCACTGGTCTATGGCTATGACGTGCGCGACGATGCCGATCTCAGGCGCTATGAACGGCTGCAACGGCTGGGCGATCGCTACCGCGCCGTGCCGCGCTTTCTGCGCGATTTCGTCGAGCATTTCGTGGCCGGCTACCGCAAGCGCTATCTGCCGCTGGCCAGCGGCGTGCGGCTGGCCTTTCACAGCAGCGCGCTGCTGCTGGTTACGCTCATCGTGGGCTACCGCCTGATCGACTGGGGCGCCGCGTGGCTGTGGTACGGCGCGGCGCGCCTGATCGGTCCGTACGACCTGGATACCTGGCAGGTGCTGGCGCATGGCGTTTCGCTGCTGTTCGGCAGCCCCTTCCGCGATTCTTCCACGGGTCTGCTGATCGAACCCGTGCGCATCTGCTTTCTTGCGGCCGTGCTGGAATGCGCTTACGCACCCTGGAAGATGCGCAGCGCGGCGCCCGCGCCAGCAGCGTGAGTCAGCCGGCAGGCTCCGGCGGCGCGAAGCGCAGGTAGGCGGGCCGTTCGGCGTCGATGGACACGGTGATAGACCAGGGCGCGGCTGCGTCGGCGGGCACCATGAAGGCTTCCATGATTTCGACGCTGGCGCCGGGTGCGGCGCCGCTGTGGGCCGCGGCCACGCAACCGCGTGCGGTGCCGCGCGGCAGGCGCAGCGCCGGGGCGATGGCGGGCAGCCAGGTGCGTCCCTGCGCGTCGTGCAGCGCAATACGGCAGCCGCGCCAGCGCGTGGGCAGATCGGCAGATTGCACCTGCACGGAGAAAGCAGCCAGCGCGGCGCGCGAGCCGGGCTGCCAACCCCTGCCGGCAGGTGGTTCCAGTACCGCGAATTGCCGCAGCTGCCATTGCGCGCCGCCCAGCGGCGCCTGCGCGCCCGCCGCGATTTCGCGCGGCTGCAATTCACGGCCTGCGAGCCAGCGGGCCACGCTGTCGCGACCGCTCCAGTACAGCGTCAGCGCGAGCAGCACAGGAAGCAGCCACAGGCTGCGGCGGCGCCAGCGGCGTTCGCTCGCGGCCGCATCGTTCATGGGGCGGCCTCCTGTTCCAGATCATGGTTGGCGGCGGCGATGGGCCGGCCGGAGGCGTCCAGCGGGACGTCGTCCAGCGTAATGCGCACCTGCGAATCCAGGCGCGGGTCATAGCGCGCGGACAGCAGCAGCGTGGCGCCGCGCGCCTGATCCGGCCGGATCTCGAACACCAGCCGCACGGTGCGCGGCAGGCCCGGTTCCAAGGCGTGGGGCGGCTGGTTGCGCGCGAGGGCAAGGCGGTCCGTATGGCGGTAGGCCAGGCCGCCGGGTCCGAGCCAGGCGGCTTCGCCGACCGTGGCCGACGTGTCCCGTGCCGCCAGGCGCAGCCAGACGATGGCCCAGACGCCGCCCGTCGTGCGCGTCTGCGTGGCGCTCAGGCTCTTGTAGTTCAGCTGCTGAGCGAACTGCACGCGCTCCACAGTGACGTCGAACAGCCTGGCGCTCACCGTCTGTCCCATGGCGCCGCTTGCCGTGATGGGGCCGGTCAGCGCCATGTAGCGGGGCGTGGTGCGCTGCATGGCGTACAGAGCCAGCGCGGCGGCCAGCACCAGCAGCAGCGTGCCCAGCCGCGCGCTCATGGGGCCGACTCCGGCGCGCCGCCCGGGGCTATCGGCAACTCGATCCGGCCCACGTTCGCGGGATTGAACCAGCCCGGCGCGCCATACAGGTTGTCGACGGGCTTGTAGATCTTGCTCTGCACCGCGAGCGCGGTGCGCATGGGAACCGCGGCCGCGGGGGGCAGCATCCAGACGAAGGCCATGCGCTCGGGCAGGCCGGGCTGCAGATAAGGCATTTGCTGGGAGTCGCGCAGGCCGACCACCATGGGCTTGCCGGCAGCCGAACCCAACGGCGCATTCCAGCGCAGCAGTCCGAGATAGTCGGCGCTCGATTCGGCGGTGCGGTTGGTGAGGTCGGCCTCGACCACCAGCGCCGTGGCGCCGGGCTTGAGCGGCACGCCATAGACCTTGGGCGTGGAGGCGGTCCAGGCCCGGCGCGGCACCACCTGCCACTGGCCGGTCTGGATCGAGATATCGGCGCCATACACGGGTTCGGACGCACGGTTGAGCTTGCCGTAGGCGCCGTAAATCGCCACGCTGGCCGCGGCGACCAGAGAGCCTATGCCTGCCAGGCTGGCTGCGACACGGGCTCTGAGCGAGTGCAGTACGCGCATCCGGACTCCAGGCGCGCAGGCCGCGCGCATCGGGAATCCCAGATCGTAGGCGTGTCGCTCCTGGCGGGTTTTGTCCTTATGTTTCCATGCATGTCGGGGGCGGCAATGCTGCGTGCGCCGGCCAAGTTTTGAAACAATTCGCCGGGCGCGTTGCGCAGTCCCGGGCGCTTCAGAACAGGTTCAGCGCCCGCGCCACCCACCAGCCCAAGCCGATCGCGACGCCGATCAGCAGCGTCCTGCGCAGGCCGCCGCCCTTGGCCGGCACGGCGCCCGGAGGGAGGCCCGCGTTCGGGTCCGATTGGACCGTTGCCGTCGGGGCGCGGGTCGGCGTCGGCTCATCGGTCTCGATCACGAACTCCGGCTTCGCGCCCTGCGGCTTCAATCCCGGCGCGAGATTTTCCACGTCCACGCCGGCATTGCGCAGCATGTCCCACAGGCCTCCATCGCCCTGGCCGGCGCGCAATGCCTCGATGCGTTCGCGTTCGGCGCGCGGCACTTCGTCCAGGCTGTCGTATTTGCGGCCATTGACCGTGACCGCGCCATTCTTGATCTCGACCTTGAAGGACTCGCCGTTTTCAATGCCGGCATAGCTCCAGGTCTCGCTGACCGTGGCGCCGTCCATTCCGCCGTCCAGCAGATCTTCGATGTTGGCGCGCTGTTCAGGCGTGAGGTCCTTCGCGGCGCTCCAGCTGCGCGTCGTCGTAGTGCTGCGCCAGGTCTTGGTTTTTTCGTTCATGCGTGGGTCCGTTGTCATGCGGGTCTAGTGCAAAGGCACTTACTTTGTCCTTAATGCAAAACTTATTTTCATGTCAAGAAAATCGATCTGATATGGTCATCTGAGCGTATCAGATGGCCTAAAAAGCGCATAATGTGCGCACCCTTTCCCAAGCTCCATGTCGTGGGGATCGGGTCGATTTTCTGCAAGCGAAGAGCGTGTTGTCACTAGCTCGGCGGTTCGTGTTCCCAGGTTCATGTTCGGTAGCTAGGACAACTTGGAGTATTCACGGAGATGTCTATGACAGAAGACGCAAAGCCGCGCAGGCGGTTCCTGCAGGCGTTGGCCATTGTGCCGGCGTCGACGCTGGCGGTGGGCGCAATGACCACCGGCTGTACCAACGAGCCGGATAGCGCCGCAGCGCGCGCGGCCAAGCCTTACGAACCCACCTATTTCACCAAGGCCGAATGGGCCTTCATCGTGGCCGCGGTGGATCATCTGATTCCCGCAGACCAGTACGGTCCCGGCGCCATCGAGGCCGGCGTGCCGGAGTTCATCGACCGCCAGATGGAAACCCCGTTCGGCCACGGCAAGCTCTGGTACATGCAAGGTCCGTTCCACACCGACCAGGTGCCGGAACTGGGCTATCAGCTGAACCAGAATCCCCGCGAGGTCTATCGCCACGGCATCGAGGCCTGTGACGCCTGGTGCGTGAAGACGCACGGCAAGGCCTACGCCGAACTGGACAAGCCGCTGCAGGAGCAGATCCTGAAGGACCTGCAGGGCGGCAAAATCAAGTTCGAAACCGTGCCTGCCACGACGTTCTTCAGCTTCCTGCTTTCCAACACCAAGGAAGGCTTCTTCGCCGATCCGATGTATGGCGGCAACAAGAACATGGTGGGTTGGAAGATGGTGGGTTTCCCGGGCGCGCGCGCGGACTTCATGGACTGGGCCGACCAGCCCAACGCGAAGTATCCCTACGGCCCCGTGTCGATCTCTGGGGAGAAGGGTTAAGCCATGGCGATCAAGAAAGACAAAGTCGATGCGGTGCTGGTCGGGTTCGGCTGGACCGGGGCGATCCTCGGCCAGGAGCTGACCGAGGCCGGGTTGCATGTACTGGCGCTGGAGCGCGGCGCGATGCAGGACACGCCCAAGGACGCCGAGTATCCCAAGGTTGCGGATGAGCTGGCGTACTCCGTGCGCGGCAAGCTGTTCCAGGACCTGTCCAAGGAAACCGTGACCATCCGCCATGGCGTGGACGACGTGGCCGTGCCGTACCGCCAGAACGGCTCGTTCCTGCTGGGCACGGGCGTGGGCGGCGCGGGCTTCCACTGGAATGGCATGCACTACCGTGTGCTGCCCGAAGAACTGGAGCTGCGCACCCGGTATGAAACGCGCTACGGCAAGAACTTCATCCCTGAAGGCATGACCATCCAGGATTTCGGCGTGACCTACGACGAGCTGGAGCCGTACTTCACGAAGTTCGAGTACGTATGCGGCACCTCCGGCAAGGCCGGCAACCTGAACGGCCAGATCGTCGAAGGCGGCAATCCGCTGGAAGGCAAGCGCAGCAAGGAATTTCCGCTGCCGCCCCTGACCACCACCTACGGCGCCCAGTTGTTCAACAAGGCGGCGCGCGAGGTCGGTTTCCATCCGTATCCGGCGCCTGCGGCCAATGCTTCGGGTCCGTACACCAACCCTTATGGCGTGCGTCTCGGCCCCTGTAATTTCTGCGGTTTCTGCGAGAACTACGGCTGCTACATGTACTCGAAAGCTTCGCCGCAGACCACCATCCTGCCGGTGCTGCTGAAGAAGCCCAACTTCGAGCTGCGCACGCACTCGCACGTGATCAAGGTCAACCTGGACTCGAGCGGCAAGAAGGCCGTGGGCGTGACCTACATCGATGCGCAAGGCCGCGAAGTGGAGCAGCCGGCGGACCTGGTGATCCTGTCGGCCTACCAGATGCACAACGTGCGCCTGCTGCTGCTGTCCGGCATCGGCAAGCCCTACGATCCCAAGACCAATGAAGGCGTGGTCGGCAAGAACTACGCGTACCAGATGAACGGCGCGGTCAGCGTGCTGCTGCCCAAGGGCACCCAGCTCAATCCCTTCGTGGGCACGGGCGCGGGCGGCGTGGGCATGGACGACCTGAACGGCGACCAGTTCGACCACGGCCCGCTGGGCTTCCTGGGCGGCGCCAGCATCCGCCACGTGCGCTACGGCGGCCGTCCCATCAAGCAGACGCCCACCATGCCGGGCACGCCCAGCTGGGGCACGGGCTGGAAGGCCGGCGTACAGGACGCCTACCAGCGCCACATGTCCATAGGCATTTCCGGTTCGGTGATGTCGTACCGCGACGCCTATCTGTCGCTGGACCCGACCTACAAGGACAGCTTTGGCCAGCCGCTGCTGCGCATGACCTTCGATTGGCACGACAACGAGTTCGACATGCTGGGCTACATGGGCAAGCGCATGGAAGAAGTGGCCAAGGCCATGAAGCCCGAAAAGTACGCCGTGGGAGTGCGCAAGAAGGGCGCGCGCTACGACACGCGGGTCTACCAGAGCACGCACAACACGGGCGGCGCCATCATGGGCACCAACCCCAAGGAAAGCGTGGTCAACAAGTACCTGCAGAGCTGGGACGTGCCCAACCTGTTCGTGATGGGCGCCTGCGTGTTCCCGCAGAACATGGGCTACAACCCCACCGGCCTGGTCGGGGCGCTGGCCTATTGGTCGGCGCAGGCGATCCGCGACCTGTATCTGAAGAACCCCGGCCCGCTGGTCCAGGCTTAAGGAGACGGCACAATGATTAAGCAGACCATTGTTGCGGCCATCTCCGCCCTGGTGGCCAGCGCCGCGTTCGCCGCGGACGGCACGCCGGCCGCCGCCGACGCCCAGATGATCAAGCAGGGCGAGTACCTGTCGCGCGCCGGCGACTGCATCGCCTGCCACACGGCCAAGGACGGCAAGCCGTTTGCAGGCGGCCTGGGCATCGATTCGCCGCTGGGCATGATCTATTCCACCAACATCACGCCCGACAAGGACACCGGCATCGGCAGCTACTCCTACGAGGACTTCGACCGGGCCGTGCGCCATGGCGTGGCCAAGGACGGGCACTCGCTGTATCCGGCGATGCCGTACACCGCCTACGCCAAGGTCACGCCCGAGGACGTGAAGGCCTTGTACGCCTACTTCATGCATGGCGTGGAGCCGGTCAGGCAGGAGAACAAGGACACGGACATCATCTGGCCCTTGTCGATGCGCTGGCCGCTGGGCGTGTGGCGCTGGATGTTTGCGCCCGACGTGGCCACGGCCCCCGTGACCGCGGACACCCAGGGCGCCGACCGCGCCGCGCTCCTGCGCGGCCAGTACCTGGTCGAAGGGCTGGGCCATTGCAGCACCTGCCACACGCCGCGCGGCGTCGCCTTGCAGGAAAAGGCCTTGACCGAGGCGGACGGCTCGGCCTTCCTGTCCGGCGGCGTGGTCGAAGGCTGGCTGGCCAAGAACCTGCGCGGCGACACGACCGACGGCCTGGGCAGTTGGAGCCAGGCGGACATCGTGGCCTTCCTGAAATCCGGTCGCAACGGCCATTCCGCGGCTTTTGGCGGCATGGCGCAGGTGGTGGGCGACAGCACGCAGCACCTGTCCGATGCCGACCTGAACGCCATCGCGGCCTATCTGAAGAGCCTGCCGCCGGTGAACAAGGACGCCACCAAGCCGCTGGCCTACAACGAGTCCGTGGCGCAGGCGCTGCGCACGGGCAAGGACAAGGGCGACGGCGCCATGGCCTTCCTCAACAATTGCGCGGCCTGCCACCGCAGTACCGGCAAGGGCTATGCGGAAACCTTCCCGCAGCTGGCGTTGAGCTCGACGGTGAATTCGGCGGACCCCGCGTCCCTGATCCACATCGTGCTCAAGGGCGCGCAGATGCCGGCCACCGCGGCGGCGCCCACTGCCTACGCGATGCCGGGCTTCGACTGGCGCATGACCGACAAGGAAGTCGCCGATGTGGTGACGTTCGTGCGGTCCAGCTGGGGCAACCAGGGGGCGGCCGTCACCGCCGCCGACGTGGCCAAGGTGCGCAAGGACGTGGGGGCGGCGCCGCAGCCCGCGCGTTGAGGTCCCCGCGGCATCGCGCAGCGTGATGCAACACGGCGCCGGCAAGCTGCAGGGCTTGCCGGCGCTGTTTTTTCCGCGGAATTTGACAAGAGCCGATGCCGGGCGCAAGCTTCACCACATGCGCCGATCCCTGACCCCGTTCGCTTTGATTATTACCACCATCAAGGTCATGGTGGGTTAGCGCGCGTCGGTACATCGCTACATAAACCCGCCAGAGGCGGGTTTTTTGTTGGCCCGCCTCCTGCCGCAGTTTTTTCCAGGAGAGCACTTCATGATGTCCACAGAACTTTCCGCCGCCGCCACGCCCATGCTGCACTTTCTGTGCGGCAAGATCGGCGCCGGCAAATCCACGCTGGCGCAAGCCTTGGCCGCGCGGCCCGGCACCATCCTGCTCAGCGAGGACAGCTGGCTGGCGGCGCTGTATCCCGGAGAAATCGTGGACCTGACCGACTACGCCCGCTGCGCCAGCCGCCTGCGCAATGCCATGGGCAGCCACGTGGCGGCGCTGGTCCGGGCGGGCTTGTCGGTGGTGCTGGACTTCCCGGCCAACACGCGGCGCAGCCGTGAATGGCTGCGCCAAGTGGCGCAAGAGGCCGGCTGCGCCCATCAGCTGCATTTTCTGGATCTGCCCGATGAGGTCTGCAAGGCCAGGCTGCGCGCGCGCAATGCCTCGGGCACGCACCCTTACACTACCACGGACGAACAGTTCGACATGATCACGGCGTACTTCGTCGAGCCGGACGAAGACGAAGGGTTCAATCTGGTGCGCCACGGGCAAGCCTGAAGAGAGGGACGCGGGTCGGTCGCGCCTGCTATGATTGCTGGATAAATATCCAGTCTTCCGGCCCGGCCGATGTTCCCCGCCTACCGTTACTACTATCTGCACAACTTCCAGCGCGCGCTGACGTGGGTGGGCGACCGCTACGCCGACCTGCTGGACGACGCCGAGCGCCGCTTCATGGCGGAATTTCCGGCCTTGCCGCAGGCATCCCAGGCCCTGATGGTGCGCATGCTGATGCGGCGCGGGCCATGGTTCCGCGCCAGCCGGCTGACCTACGAGGAGATCGGCGCGGCCGAGGCCGCCGCCGGGCCGCTGCTGCAATTGGGCTGGCTGGACGCGCAGGCGCCGATGACGCTGGATGAACTCTTCGGCCTGCATACCAAGCCGGAGCTGAATCGCATGTTTGCGCAGGTGCCGGCCAAGTCCGCCCCGCGCAAGGGCGATCTGCTGGAGGCCGTGCGCGTCGCGTGCGCGGATGCGCGGCCCTATGCGGACTGGAATCCTGCAGCGGACGAGTCAGTCTGGCGCGTGACCGTATCGGATGTCTGTGAGCGATTCCGCCTGATGTTCTTCGGCAATCTGCACCAGGACTGGTCGGAGTTCGTGCTGGCCGACCTGGGCGTATTCCAGTACGAGACCGTGCTGTTCGATGCCTCGTCGCGCGCCTTCCAGACGCGCGAAGACGTGGACTGCTATCTGGCGCTGCACGCCTGCCGCGTCGCGCTGGATGAGGGGGCGGATGCCGATGCGCTGATGCAGGCCGTGCAGGCCTGCGCCAGCGCCAACCCCTGGCTCGAAAAGCGTCGCGCCAAAGTGCTGTTGCGCATCGGGCAGTCCTGCGAGCGGTCGCAGGACTGGGACACCGCGCAGCGCGTGTATGAGGCCTGCGCATATCCTGGCGCGCGCCATCGCCGCATCCGCGTGTATGAACGCATGGCGCGGCACGGCGACGCGTTGGCCCTGGCTCTGCAGGCGCAGGCCCAACCTGAAAGCGAAGAGGAAAGCCAGCGCCTGGCGCGCATGCTGCCGCGGCTGTATCGCGGCGCGGGGCAGGGCGCTCCGGCGCGCGATTCGGCTCCCGCCTTGCTGCGCACCGATCTGACGCTGGCGCGCCCGGCAGAGCGAACTTCGGTCGAATTCGTCACCCGCGATCACCTGCATCGGGACGACGCACCCGTGCACTACGTGGAAAACGCGCTGATCAATTCGCTGTTCGGACTGCTGTGCTGGCCCGCGGTGTTCGCGCCCTTGCCGGGCGCTTTCTTCCATCCGTTCCAGCGCGGTCCGGCGGACCTGGACGCGCCGGATTTCCATGAGCGCCGCGCGGCGCTCTTTGCGCAATGCCTGGCGCAGCTGGACACGCCGGGCTACCGCGACCTGATCCTGCAACGCTACGCCGAAAAATCCGGACTGCAATCGCCCTTTGTTTTCTGGGGCTCCCTGTCCGAGGACCTGCTGACGCAGGCGCTGGACTGCCTGCCTGCCGCCCACTTGAAGCTGTACTTCGAACGCCTGCTGCGCGACGTCAAGACCAACCGCTCCGGCTTGCCGGACCTGATCCGCTTCTGGCCGGCCGAGCGCCGCTATGAGCTGATCGAGGTCAAGGGGCCGGGCGACAAGCTGCAGGACAACCAGATCCGCTGGTTGCGGTACTGCGTGTCGCACGGCATGCCGGTGCGGGTGTGCCACGTCAGCTGGCGCGAGGACGCGGCATGAGCTACGCCGTGGCGGTGCGCGCCCTGTGTGAATTCACGGCGCGGGCGGGGGATCTGGACCTGCGCTTCACGCCTGCGCCTACGGGTCTGGAGGGCATGGCGGGCCATGCCGCCGTGACGGGGCGCCGGGGGCCGGATTACGAGACCGAGTTGGCGCTGTCCGGCCTGCATGAAAACCTGCTGGTGCGCGGCCGCGCCGATGGCTACGATCCCGTTGCCAATCAGCTCGAAGAGATCAAGACCTACCGCGGCCAGCTTGAAAGTGTGCGCGATAACCACCGCGCAGTGCATTGGGCGCAGGCCAAGGTGTACGGGCATCTGCTGTGCCAGGCGCGCGGACTCGCAAGCCTGCACGTGGCGCTGGTGTACTACAACGTGGTCACCGAGGAAGAGACGGTGCTGGTGGAAGCGCACGAGGCCGCCGCGCTGCAGGCGTTCTTCCGCGAGCAATGCGGAAGATTCCTGGCCTGGGCAGCGACCGAGCTTGCGCACCGCCAGGCGCGCGATGCGGCGTTGGAAGCGCTGAAGTTCCCGTACGGCGAGTTCCGCGCGGGGCAGCGTGAGCTCGCCGTGGCCACGTACCGCACGGCGCGCGACGGCGGCTGCCTGATGGCCCAGGCGCCCACCGGCATAGGCAAGACGCTGGGGACGATCTTCCCGCTGCTCAAGGCCAGCCCGGGCGCGGGCCTGGACAAGATTTTCTTCCTGGCCGCCAAGAGTCCGGGCCGTGGCCTGGCGCTTGAGGCGCTGGACACGGTCAACGCGCAGCCGGCTGCGCCCGGCTTGCGGGTGCTGGACTTGCAGGCGCGCGACAAGACCTGCGTCCACCCGGACCTGGCCTGCCACGGCGAGTCCTGCCCGCTGGCGCAGGGATTCTACGACCGCTTGCCGCAGGCGCGCGAGGCCGCGCTGTCGCATGCGCGGCTGGATGCCGCCACGGTGGCGGCCACCGCGCGCGAACATCAGGTCTGCCCGTACTACCTGTCGCAGGAGCTGATCCGCTGGAGCGACGTGGTGGTGGGCGACTACAACTACTACTACGACGCCACTGCGATGTTGTACGCCATGACGCAGGTGTACCAATGGAAGGTGGCGGTGCTGGTGGACGAGGCCCACAATCTGGTCGACCGGGCGCGCCGCATGTACACGGGCGAGCTCGACCAGGCCTCGCTCGTGGCGGCGCGCTACGCCGCGCCCAAGGGGTTGAAGAAGTCCCTGGATGGTTTGCAGCGCTCATGGAACGCGCTCAACAAGAAGCAGGCGGAGCGCTACCAGGCCTATGACGAGGTCGCGGCCGGCGTGCTGGCCGCGGTGCAGAAGGCGGTGGGCGCGATCATGGAGCACATGGCCGAGAACCCGCTGCCGCAGGACGATCCCGTGCTGGCGTTCTACTTCGAGGCCTTGCAATTCATGCGGCTGGCCGAGCAGTTCGGCTCGCACGCGCTGTTCGATGTGACCCTGTCGGACGCCAGCGCGGCCGGCGCCAAGACGCCGCCCTCCGTGCTGTGCGTGCGCAACGTGATCCCGGCGCCGTACCTCGCGGCGCGTTACGCGGCGGCGCATGCCACGGTGCTGTTCTCGGGCACGCTGAGCCCGCAGCAGTTCTACCGCGACACGCTGGGCCTGCCCGCGGCCACGCCCTGGCTGGACGTGGCCGCGCCATTCCAGGCCGAGCAGCTGGCGGTGCGGGTGGTGGGCAACGTATCCACGCGCTATCGCGACCGCGAGCGTTCGCTGGCGCCCATCGTCGAACTGATTGCGCGGCAATACGCCGAGCGGCCGGGGAACTACCTGGGTTTTCTCAGCAGTTTCGACTATCTGCGCCAGGTGTCGGACCTGATGCGTGAGCGCCATCCCGCGGTGCCGATCTGGCTGCAGACGCCGGGCATGGACGAGGCGGGCCGCGCGGCGTTCCTGGCGCACTTTACCGAAACGGGGCAGGGCGTAGGTTTCGCGGTGCTGGGCGGCGCATTTTCGGAAGGCGTGGACCTGCCCGGCAAGCGGCTGATCGGCGCGTTCATCGCCACGCTGGGGCTGCCGCAGGTGAATCCCGTGAACGAGAACATGAAGCGCGCCATGGACTTGCGCTATGGCGTGGAGAACGGCTACGACTACACCTACCTGTACCCCGGCATGCAGAAGGTGGTGCAGGCGGCGGGCCGCGTCATCCGCACGGAACACGACGTGGGCACGGTGCACCTGATCGACGACCGCTACCGCCGCGCCAAGGTGCGCGGGCTGCTGCCGGGCTGGTGGCGGATCGAGTGATCAGGCCGGGTGCAGTTCGGTCAGCGGCTGGCTGGGGTCGCGGCTGAGCTGGTACCCATACCAGAGGCTGCGCGCCATGCGCCGGGCCATTTCCTGGGCTGCGTCGGCCAGCGCCCGGTTGGGCAGGGCGTCGGTGGTCTCCTGCCATAGCGCCAGCCAGCGCTCGAACAGTTCTGCGCTGAGGTTCGGCATGGCGGCATGCTTGGGCATGGGCATGCCGGTGAAGCGGCGCGTGCCCAGCAGCACGGCGGACCAGAAATCCGACAGGGTCGCCAGATGCTCGTCCCAGTCGTGCACCTGGCTGTTGAAGACCGGGCCCAGCTGCGCGTCCGCGCGCGCCTTGCCGTAGAAGGCGTGCACCAGGTCGCGGATTTCGGCTTCGGTGCAGATGTCTGCGTCTGAGGTCAAGGTCGTCTCCTTGTGGGGCGGAAGGCGATCTTAGGGCGGGTGCGCCAGCCTGCGGTTTGATCTGGCGCAAGTTTTCCGGCCTGCCGCGGGATCCGGCGCGCCAAGCGCGGCGCCTGTGGTTTGCGTAGTATCGTCTGCCTGCGCGGCCGGCGTCCGGCAAGCGCGACCCCATATGATCAGGCGCCCCGAGTCGAAGGCGCGCCGCAAGGAGACCCGCATGACCATTGCCGCCCCGGCCGCAGCCGTCCCATTGAACGACATCGTGGCGATGCCCGCGCACGCGCTGTCCGAGGCGATCCGCAAGCGTCAGGTGTCCTGCCGCGAGGTCATGGCGGCCTACCTGGCGCACATCGACCGGGTCAATCCCAAGCTCAACGCCATCGTCGCCCGGCGCGACAGCGACGAACTGCTGCGCGAGGCCGATGAGCGCGACGCCCAATTGGCCGCGGGACAGTGGCTGGGCTGGCTGCATGGCATGCCGCAGGCGCCCAAGGACCTGACCGCCGTGCGCGGCATGGTCACGTCCATGGGCTCGCTGGTCTACAAGGACCAGGTCACGGCGCACGACTCCATCATCATCGAGCGCATGCGCGCGTCCGGCGCCATCTTCATCGGCCGCAGCAACGTGCCGGAGTTCGGCCTGGGCTCGCACACCTATAACCAGGTATATGGCGTCACGGGCAACCCCTACGATCCGTCCCGGACCGCGGGCGGCAGCAGCGGCGGCGCTGCGGCCGCGCTGGCGGCCCGCATGCTGCCGGTGGCGGACGGCAGCGATTTCGGCGGCTCGCTGCGCAATCCCGCGGCGTTCTGCAACGTCTACGGCATGCGCCCGTCCGCTGGCCGCGTGCCTTACGGACCGTCGACCGAGGTTTTCCTCAAGCAGCTGGCGGTTGAGGGGCCGATGGGCCGTACACCGCGCGACGTGGCCATGCTGCTGTCCGTGATGGCGGGGCCCGACCGCCGCGTGCCGCTGTCCCTGACCGGCGACCCGGCGCAGTTCGCGCAGTCCCTGGACGCCGACCTGCGGGGCAAGCGCGTGGGCTGGCTGGGCGACTGGAATGGCTACCTGCCGATGGAGGCGGGCATTCTGGAACTGTGCGAGCAGGCGCTGGCCGGCCTGGCGCAGACCGGCTGCGAGGCGGTCGACTACCAGGTGCCATTCGCCGGCGAACGCCTTTGGCGCATCTGGCTGGCTCACCGCCACTTGATGGTGGGCGGACAACTGCACCCCCTCGTCCACAATCCCGAAACCCGCAAGCTGGTGAAGCCGGCCGTGGTCTGGGAAGTCGAAGGGCTGGAAGGCATGACGGCGCGGCAGGTTTACCAGGCCACCGAAGAGCGCAGCGCCTGGTACCAGACCGTGCAGCGCATGTTCGACGACGTGGATTATCTGGCGGTGCCGTCGGCCCAGGTCTTCCCCTTCGACGCGGCGCTGGACTGGCCCAAGGAGATCGCCGGGCGTCCCATGGACACTTATCACCGCTGGATGGAGACCGTCACGCCCTGGACGCTGGCGGGCTGCCCGGTGATCAGCGTGCCGGTGGGATTCAACGCCGCAGGGCTGCCCATGGGCATGCAGCTTATCGGGCCGCCGCAGGCGGACCTGGCTGTGCTGCAGCTTGCGCACGCCTATGGGCAGGCGCAAGACTGGGTGCAATCCCGTCCGCCCGCGGCGCTTTGGAGCGGCGCCGCCTGAAAACGGGTCCGGTACGCATTGTTGCGGGAAAAGACAAGCCCTTGTAAGAGGGCTTTGCTTTTTTCCGACGCAAAGCGCCATATTTCCCGCAATTTCGGCGTTTTCCGTGGCTGTCAGCGTTTGCCTTTGCAATAATTGTCAACCAACTCACAACATCCCGTAATAAATGGACAGCCTTGTGTCCCCGGTTCTGTTCCAGAATATTTCGGTCCAATCGACGAGTTGATTTTGCATAGAGGTCTCCCGGCATGAAGAATCTGACACTACGCCAGCGCATCCTGGCCAGCTTCCTGGCGATTCTGGCCATCATGGCGTTGATGGTGGTGATGGATTACCGGCGCCTGCTGGTCATCGAGTCGGAAGTCGAGCTGATCAACAATGATGCCGTGCCCGGCATCTACTACAGCACTTCGATCCGGGCCTCCTGGTTCGCCGGCTTCGTGCTGGTGCAGGACGCGTTCAACATGGAGACGGACCAGGAACGCAGCCGCATCCTGGCGGGTCTGCCCGAGACCGATAAGTTGCTGGCGGAAGATATCGAGCAATACCGTCGCACCATCGCGCGCGCCGACGACCGGCAGATGTTCGAGGAGTTCGAGAAGGAACTGCAGGAGTACAGACGCATCCGCGCCAACATTCTTGCGCCTGCCGCGCTGGCGGACCCGGCGCGGGCGCAGGCGCTGATCAAGGCGGAACTGCGGCCGGCGTTCTACAAGGGCCGCGACATCCTCGCCAGGATGGTGCAGGAAAACAAGAAACAGGCCGACGAAGCGGCCGTCGCCATCAAGCAATCGGTGAACAGCGCCGAAACGCGCATGCTGCTGTCGCTGGGCCTGGCGATCGTGGCGGCCATCATCTGCGGCATCCTGCTGATGCGCGCCATCGCCAACCCCATGCGCGCCATCGTCAAGACCTTGGAGGCCACCGGCGGCGGCGATCTGACACGGCGACTGACGCTGGCGCGCAAGGACGAATTCAACGCCATCGAGACCGGCTTCAATGGCATGGTGGACGAGCTGACCGGTCTGGTTGGCAAGACGCAGCGCTCCGCGGTGCAGGTGGCCACCTCCGTCACCGAGATCGCGGCCACTTCCAAGCAGCAGCAGGCGACGGCCTCCGAAGTCGCCGCCACGACGACCGAGATCGGCGTGACCTCGCGCGAAATCTCCGCCACCTCGCGCGAGCTGGTGCGCACCATGGCCGAAGTCTCCGGCGCGGCCGAGCAGACCGCGGCGCTGGCGGGCAGCGGCCAGGTGGGCCTGGCGCGCATGGAAGACACCATGCGCAACGTGGTCGGGGCGGCGGGTTCGGTCAACGCCAAGCTGGCGATCCTGAACGAGAAGGCCGGCAACATCACGCAAGTGGTTACTACGATCACGAAAGTGGCGGACCAGACCAACCTGCTGTCGCTGAACGCGGCGATCGAAGCCGAGAAGGCCGGCGAATACGGCCGCGGCTTCGTGGTGGTGGCGACCGAGATCCGCCGGCTGGCGGACCAGACCGCCGTCGCCACCTACGACATCGAGCAGATGGTGCGCGAGATCCAGTCGTCGGTGTCTGCCGGCGTCATGGGCATGGACAAGTTCTCCGAGGAAGTGCGACGCGGCATGGCCGACATGCAGCAGGTGGGCGACCAGCTGTCGCAGATCATCCAGCAGGTGCAGACGCTGGCGCCGCGCGTGCAAATGGTCAACGAAGGCATGCAGGCGCAGGCCACCGGCGCCGAACAGATCAACCAGGCCCTGCAGCAGCTGAGCGACGCCGCCCAGCAGACCGTGGAATCGCTGCGCCAGTCCACGCTGGCGATCGAAGAACTGACGCTGGTCGCCAACGACCTGCGCAGCGGCGTTTCGCGCTTCAAGGTGTGATGGTTGCCATGGCGCAGCGCGCTCCCTCTGCTGCGGCCGGACGCCGGCTGTACCTGCTGTTCCGCATCGGCGGCGACCGCTATGCGCTGGACGCAAGAGACATCGCCGAGGTGCTGGGCCTGTGCCCGTTCAAGCAGGTGCCGGGCGCGCCGGCGTGGGTGGCCGGCGTGATGGACCGCCGCGGCGTGGCTGTCCCCGTCATCGACATGAGCGCGCTGGCGGGGGGCGGCGCGGCCGCCGCCGTCACCAGCACCCGGCTGGCCCTGGTGCGCTATCAGGCGCAGTCGGACGGGCCGGAACATCTGCTGGGGCTGATCCTGGAGCAGGCGACCGAAACCGTGCACTACGATCCCGCAGCGTTTCAGTCCGGCGGCCTGGACAATCCGCAGGCGCGCTATCTGGGCGCGGTGCTCGGCGATGCCGACGGCATGGTGCAGGCTGTCAACGTGCGCGACCTGCTGCCTGCGCCCGTGCGGGCGCTGTTGTTTCCCGCCGACGCCGCAGGCGCGGCGCGCGAGGCGCGGCCATGATGCTGATCGACGAGTTCAGCGCCTTGCTCAAGCGGCGCATGGGCCTGGATAGCGGCTCCATCGGCAAGGCCGCCGTCGAGCGCGCGGTGCGGCGCAGAATGGGCATGGCCGGCATTGCCGATGAGCAGGATTACCTGTGGCAGGTGCAGGCGGCGCCTGCCGAGATGCAGCAGCTCATCGAAGCGGTCATCGTGCCGGAGACCTGGTTTTTCCGTTATCCCGAATCGCAGGCGGCCATGGCCGCGCTGGCGCGGGCGCGCCTGTACGCCACGGGCGCCGAAGGCCGTGTGTTGCGCGTGTTGAGCGTGCCCTGTTCCAGCGGCGAGGAGCCTTACTCCATCGCCATGGCGCTGCTGGACGCCGGCGTGCCCGCCGAACGTTTCCAGATCGACGCCTTCGACATCAGCGTGCGCATGGTCGAATTCGCGCGGCGCGGCCTGTACGGCCGCAATTCATTCCGCGGCGATGACCTGGGGTACCGCGACCGCTATTTTTCGGAGACCGCCGACGGCCACCAACTGGCCGCCCACGTGGCGGCGCAGGTGCGGTTCCAGGCCGGAAATCTGTTCGATCCCGATCTGCTGGCAGGGGTGGCGCCCTATGACTTTGTGTTCTGCCGCAATCTGCTCATCTATTTCGACGCGGCAACGCAGGCCCGCGCCGTGCAGGTGCTGCGCAGCTTTACGCGCGAGGATGGCGTGCTTTTCGTCGGCCCGGCCGAAACCACCTTGCTGACCGGCCGCAGGCTGCCGGCAGTGCCCATGGCGCGTTCGTTCGCCTTCCTGGCCAAGCCGCTGCCCCCGCCGGCCGAGCCTGTCGCGCCGGCGGCAGCGCGGCCCATCGTGCACAGCTGGACGCCGCCCAGGCGGCCGCTGGCCCAGGCGCCGGAGCCCGGCCTGCCCCTGGCGCATGCGCCCATACCGGCGATACCCGCGGCGCCCGTGGTCGCCTCGGCCGGATTGCGCGACGCGCAGGCCTCCTTGCGCCATATCGCGGCCCTGGCCGACCAGGGCCGGGTGCAGGACGCCATGGCGCAGTGCCAGGCGCACATAGGCACCCACGGCGCCAGCGCCGAGGCCCTGTATCTGCAAGGCTTGCTGCAGGACGCGGCAGGCGACGCGCGGCAGGCGCAAGCGGCCTACCGCAAGGCGCTCTATCTCGATCCGACCCATCGCGAAGCCCTGCTGCATCTGGCCGCGCTGGTGGCGTCGGACGGCGATCACGAAGCGGCCAGCCGCCTGCAGGCGCGCGCGGCTCGCGGGGAGGCGCGACGTGGTTGAAATCATGGGCGTGCTGTCCGACGTGGACGACTGCTGGAACCGCATCGGCATCCGCGGCGACAAGAGTTGCGCGCAATTGGCCGACCACGTGCATTGCCGCAATTGTCCGGTCTATGCGGCGGCGGCCAAGCGCATACTTGACCGTCTGCCGCCGCAAATGGAAGAGCAGGGCGCCGAAGAGGCCCAGCAGGAGCGCGCCAGGCTGTCTTCGCTGCTGGTGTTCCGCGTGCACCGCGAATGGCTGGGGCTGCCGACCCGGGCGCTGGACGAAGTGGCCGGCACCCGCAGCATCCTGAGCCTGCCGCACCGGCGCGATCCGGCGATGCTGGGCGTGACCAATGTGCGCGGCTCCCTCACTGTGTGCGTGTCGCTGGCGCGCCTGCTGGGCCTGGAGGCGGCAGCGGAGGACGCGCGCGAGCGGCCCGCCACGGCGCGCATGCTGATACTGGGCGGCGCAGGCCGGGCGGTGGTCGTGCCGGTGGATGAGGTCGAGGGCATGCACGCCGTGGACCTGGACGGGCTGGAGCCCCTGCCCGCGACCGTGGAGGGCGCAAGCCTCAAGTACTCGCGCGGCATGGCCCGCTGCGGCGGCCGCGCCGTGGGCGTGTTGGACGAGACCTTGCTGATGCAAGCTTTGGAACGGAGCCTGGCGTGAATCCGGATCAGATGCGCGATGCCTCGCTTCTGGAATTGTTCCAGCTGGAGACCCGCACCCAGGTGGAGGTGCTGAACAAGGGCCTGCTGGCCCTGGAGCACGACCCCACGTCCGCGCCGCAGCTGGAAGCCTGCATGCGCGCGGCGCATTCGCTCAAGGGCGCGGCCCGCATCGTCGATCTGCATCCGGCGGTGCGCATCGCGCACGCCATGGAGGATTGCCTGGTTGAGGCGCGCGAAGGCCGGCTGCGGCTGCAGGCCGCGGACATCGATGCCCTGCTGATGGGCGCGGACCTGTTGCAGCGCGTGGCCACGCCGGGTGTGGAGCTGGGTAGCGAGATCGACGAGCTGGTGAAGCGCCTGAGCAATGCGCCTGCGTTGCCGGCAGCGCAGGCTGCCGCGCCGGCCCCCAAGCCCTCGGATTTCCTGCCGCCGATTCCGGTCCTGGATGAACCGCCCGCCGCAGCGGTGCAAAGGCGCAGTTCGGACGCGGGATTGGGCGAGGGCGAACGCGTGCTGCGCGTGACGGCTGACACCCTCAACAAATTGCTGGGCCTGTCCAGCGAGACCCTGGTGGAGTCGCACTGGATCGCGCCCTTTGGCGCGTCCATGCTGCGTCTGAAGCGCATGCAGGCGGGCGCGGTCCAGGCATTGGACGGCGTGCGCGCGGCCCTGGCGGGCCAGGCGCTGGACGCGCAGGCGCAAGCCGCGCTGGACGATGCCCTGCGCATCGTCCAGCAATGCCAGCAGGAGCTGTCGCAGCGCACTAGCGAGGTCGACGAATTCGGCTGGCGCATGGGCCACCTGGCCCAGCGCCTGTACGACACCGCGCTGGCCTGCCGCATGCGGCCGTTCGGCGACGGGGTGGGAGGCATGGCGCGCATGGTCCGCGACGTAGGCCGCGCGCTGGGCAAGCAGGTGCGGCTGGAAATCGAAGGCGAGTCCACCCAGGTGGATCGCGACATCCTGGAAAAGCTCGACGCGCCGCTGATGCACCTGTTGCGCAACGCGGTGGACCACGGCATCGAGATGCCGCAGGACCGGCTGGCGGCGGGCAAGCCGGCTGAAGGCCGTATCCGGCTGTCGGCGCGCCATGCGGCCGGCATGCTGCTGATTGAACTCAGCGACGACGGCGCCGGCATTTCGCTGGACCGGCTGCGCGTGGAAGTGGTGCAGCGCAAGCTGGCCAGCGCGGAAACCGCGGCCCGGCTGACCGAGGCCGAGCTGCTGGAGTTCCTGTTCCTGTCGGGCTTCAGCACGCGCGGCGAAGTCACGGAGATCTCGGGGCGCGGGGTGGGGTTGGACGTGGTGCAGACCATGGTGCGCCAGTTGCGCGGCGCGGTGCGCATCCAGCAGCAGACGGGGCAGGGCACCCGTTTCATGCTGGAGATGCCCTTGTCGCTGTCGGTGGTGCGCAGCCTGCTGGTCGAGGTGCAGGAAGAGATCTACGCATTCCCGCTGGCCTACGTCAACCACGCGCTGCAAGTGCGCGCCGAAGACATCGAACAGCTCGAAGGGCATCAACATTTCCGCTTCATGGACCGGCAGATCGGGCTGGTGTCCGCGCGCCAGATCCTGCGCACGGGCGGCGCCGCGCCGGCCTCCGAAACGGTATGCGTGGTGCTGGTGGGCGACCACGACCGGCTTTATGGCGTTGCCGTGGACCGTTACGTGGGCGAGCGCACGCTGGTGGTGCAGCCGCTGGACCCGCGTCTGGGCAAGGTGCAGGACGTGATGGCGGGCGCATTGATGGACGATGGCACGCCGCTGCTGATCCTCGACGTGGAAGACATGCTGGTGTCGGTGCAGAAGCTGGTGGAAGGCGGACAGCTGAGCCGGGTGGACGGCGCGGGCGCGGCCGAACAGGCGCGGCGGCGCAAGCGCGTGCTGGTGGTGGACGACTCGCTTACGGTGCGGGAGCTGGAGCGCAAGCTGCTGTTGAACCGCGGCTTCGACGTGGCCGTGGCCGTGGACGGCATGGACGGCTGGAACATGTTGCGCAGCGAGTCGTTCGACCTGGTCGTGACCGACGTGGACATGCCGCGCATGGACGGCATTGAACTGGTGTCGCGCATCAAGGCCGATCCCAAGCTGCAGGGCCTGCCGGTGATGGTGGTGTCGTACAAGGACAGGGAAGCGGACAGGAGGCGCGGGCTGGACGCCGGCGCCGACTATTATCTGGCGAAGGGCAGCTTCCATGACGACGCGCTGCTCGACGCGGTGGAAGACCTGATCGGAAAGGCGCGCACGTGAGAGTCGGAATCGTCAACGACATGCCGATGGCAGTGGAAGTGCTGCGGCGCGCGATCGCGCTGGAGCCGGGGCTGGACCTCGCCTGGGTCGCGACCAACGGCCAGGAGGCCGTGGACCTGTGCGCCCGCGACCGGCCGGACGTGGTGCTGATGGACCTCATCATGCCCATCATGGACGGCGTCGAAGCCACGCGCCGCATCATGGCCGAAACGCCGTGCGCGATCGTGGTGGTGACCGCCGACGTGGCGCGCCATACCTCGCGCGTATTCGACGCCATGGGCCACGGGGCGCTGGACGCAGCAGACACGCCGGTAATCGGCAGCGGCGACATGCGCATGGCGGCGGCGCCGCTGCTGCGCAAGATCCGCAACGTGGGCTGGCTGATCGGCCGCTATGGCAAGCGGCCCGCCCTGACGCCGGTGGCCCGGCCCATGCAACAGGCCGACGCCAAGCGCCTCCTGGTCATCGGCGCATCGGCTGGCGGTCCGCCGGCGCTGGCGCAGCTGCTGAAGGGAATACCGCCGGAGTTTCCCGCCGGCATCGTGCTGGTACAGCACGTGGACGCCTCGTTTGCCGCGGGCATGGCGGACTGGCTCAATGAACAGGCGCCGCTGCCCGTCAGGCTGGTGCGCGAGGGCGAATGGCCCGAACCCGGCCAGATATTGCTGGCCGGCACTGGCGACCATCTGCACATGCTGGCCGACGGCACGCTGCGCTACACCGAAACCCCTAAGGAAAGCCTGTACCGGCCTTCCATCGACGTTTTTTTCCATAGCGTGGCGCAGCACTGGCGCGGCCTGGCCGTCGGCGTGCTGCTGACGGGCATGGGCCAGGACGGCGCGCGCGGGCTGAAGGCGCTGCGCGAGCGCGGTTACCTGACCATTGCACAGGACCAGGCCAGCAGCGCCGTCTATGGCATGCCCAAGGCCGCGGCGGCCATGCAGGCGGCCGTGGAAATCCGCCCATTGGACCAAATCGCTCCTCGCGTGATCCAGGCTTTTGCCTGAGCGCGCGGACCTCGACAGCATTCAAGGACTCACTATGCAACCTCCCATTGACAGCTCGGCTTCGGCGAACCTGCATTCGCATGCGGCCATGGTGTTGCTCGTCGACGACCAGGTGATGGTCGGCGAGGCCATCAGGCGGGCCCTGGCCACGGAGGGCAACATCGACTTCCACTATTGCTCTGATCCGGAAAAGGCGCTGGCCGTGGCGATCCAGACCCGGCCCACCGTCATCCTGCAGGACCTGGTGCTGCCGGGCGTGGATGGACTGAGCCTGGTGCAGGAATACCGTGGTCATCCAGTGACGCGCGATATCCCCATCATCGTGCTGTCCACCAAGGAAGATCCGGCGATCAAGAGCGCGGCCTTTGCCGCCGGCGCCAACGACTATCTGGTCAAGCTGCCCGACTCCATCGAGCTGGTGGCGCGCATCCGCTACCACTCGCGCTCCTACCTGGCCCTGGTGCAGCGCGACGAGGCCTACCAGGCCTTGCGCCAGAGCCAGCAGCAACTGCTGGAAAGCAATATGGAGTTGCGCCGGCTGACCAATTCCGACGGACTGACGGGCCTGGGCAACCGCCGTTATTTCGACGAATACCTCAATGCCGAGTGGCAGCGTGCGCGCCGCGACGGCCGCGAAATCAGCATGCTCATGATCGACGTGGACCACTTCAAGGCCTACAACGACACCTACGGCCACATCGCTGGCGACGAGGCGCTCAAGCGGGTGGCCAACACCATCTTCGCCAGTTGCGACCGGTCCACCGACCTGGCGGCGCGCTTTGGCGGCGAGGAGTTTGCGCTGGTATTGCCTGGCACCCCGGCCGGCAGCGCGCGCCTGGCCGCCGAGAAGCTGCGCCGCGCGGTGGAAGCCTTGCAGATTCCGCAGAAGGACACTGGCGACGGCCCGTGGCTGACGGTCAGCATCGGCACGGCCACGGCGGTGCCGCAAGGCGACCAGCCCTGCACCGACCTGATCCAGGTGGCCGACCGAGGCCTCTATCAAGCCAAGCGGCAGGGCCGCAATCGCGTTGTTCCCGGGGTGATGTAGGGCGCGGCCGCAGGCAGGCTGCGCCAGCCATCCTCCGCGGGTTTCATGATTTTCCTGTCGATTGCGCCAAGTTGAGGTAATCAGGCAGCGCCTTTCAGGAAATCCCCATAAGGGGAAATATTGTTTCTCACTGTCCTCGCCGGACGATGCAAGCGGAAGGACTCTTGCGGCCGGCTACTGTCATTCTTCCATGCAGCCCGAGGCGGGCGGCGCTATTGTTTTCGCATGCGTGAAGCGCCAGCCCGACGGCCCGGCCGGGCACCCGGAAACCAGACAGAGAGGCATAGCATGAGTTACTCCAGCTACCACAAGAAGGACATTTTCGGCCGCCCGCTGCATGCCGAAACCCAGATGATGTCGTACGGCTTCGACCCCTTCCTGTCGGAGGGCGCGGTCAAGCCGCCGGTGTTCCTGACGTCTACCTTCGCGTTCCGCTCGGCCGAGGATGGCGCGGCGTTCTTCGATCTGGTTTCGGGCCGCAAACCCTTGCCCCAGGGCGAGTCCGCGGGGCTGGTGTACAGCCGCTTCAACCATCCCAACCTGGAAATCGTCGAGGACCGCCTGGCGCTGCTGGATGGTTCGGAAGACGCCGCGGTGACCTCCAGCGGCATGTCGGCGATCAGCGCCGTGTTCCTGGCATTCTTGCGGCCCGGCGATCAATTGGTGCAATCCGTGCCGCTGTATGGCGGCACCGAAACCCTGATCTCCAAGATTTTCCCGGAGTGGGGGATAGGTTCGCATGCCGTCGAGGACGGCCTGTCGGCCAAGAGCATGCGCACAGCGCTGGAGGCCGCGGCGGCGCAGGGGCCGGTGCGTCTGTTTTTTGTTGAAACGCCCGCCAATCCGACCAATGCCTTGATCGATTTCGAGGCCATGAAGAATGAGCTGGACGCCTTCGAAGCGCGGCACGGCTATCGTCCCGTGTCGGTGTGCGACAACACCCTGCTGGGCCCGATCTTCCAGAAACCGGCCGAGCATGGCGTGGACCTGTGCGTGTATTCGCTGACCAAGTATGTGGGCGGCCATAGCGACCTGGTTGCGGGCGCGGTCACCGGCAGCAAGACGCTGGTCAAGAAGGTGCGAGCCATCCGCAGCGCGTTCGGCTCGCAGCTGGACCCGCATTCCTGCTGGATGATCACGCGTTCGATGGAGACCGTGGTGCTGCGCATGAAGCAGGCCGCGCGCACGGCGACCAAGGTGGCCCAGTGGCTGTCCGGCAATCCGCATGAAAAAGTGCAGATTTTCCATCCGGAGATGATTGCGGACCGGGCCTACCAGGAAGTCTACAAACGCCAGTGCACCGGGCCGGGTTCGACCTTCGCCTTCGTGCTTGAGGGCGGGCGCGCCAAGGCGTTCCGCTTCATCAACGCGCTGCATCTGTTCAAGTCGGCCGTCAGCCTGGGCGGCACCGAATCGCTGATCTGCCATCCGGCGTCCACCACGCATTCCGGCGTTCCGGCGGCCGAGCGCGACGCGGCCGGCGTGTCCGAGGGGCTGGTGCGCGTGTCGATCGGACTGGAGCACGAGGAAGACCTGATCGCCGACATGGACCACGCCTTCCGCAACTGCTGAGCCGGGGCCGGCATGGCAGGCCTGTTTCAGGCTGCCATGCGCCGCCGGTTGAATAGCACGAACCCCGCCGTGACCAGCAGCATCAGAGCCGCGGTGGCGATGACTGCGGCATAGCCCGTGTCGAAGGCGGTCTTGGCCAGGCGGGTCAAGGCCATGCCCAGGTCCGACGACAGTCCGTCCGCCACGATCAGGGCCTGGTCCAGGCTGTCGCGCGCCAGGTCGGACTGGGGCAGGCCAACCGGCACGGCAAGCGTGTGCGCATAGACGCCGGACAGGATCGATCCCATCAGGGTGACGCCCAGCGCGCCGCCCAGCTCGTACGACACCTCTTCGATCGAGGCCGCCATGCCGGCGCGCTCCGGGGTGGCGCTCTGCATGATGGTGCTGGACGCCGCGGTCATGGTGGCGCCTATGCCGGCGCCCAGTACGCACAGGCTGACCATCTGCGGCAGCAGCGCCGCGTCATAGCTCAGGAGGTAGCCGGTCATGCCCAGCCCCGACACCAGCAACGACAGGAACAGCATGGTGGCGCTGTTGACGCGGCCCAGCAGCCAGCCCGCCAGCGGACCCGCGATGAAAGCGGCCAGCGACAGCGGCAGGATGAAGAGCGCGGCTTCAAGCGGCGACATGCCCATGACCAGCTGCAGCCGCTGGCTGAACACCAGCTCCATGCCGAGCAGCGCAGCGGCGGCGAACAGCGCAGCCGCCACGGCCGAACTGAAGCTGAGGTTGCGGAAGATGGCGAAGTCGATCAGCGGATAAGGCCGCGCGCGCTGGCGCCGCACGAACACGGCGAGCATGGCCGCGCCCGCAGCGCAGGCCAGGCCGGCGTCGCGCCAGGACGGGTCGGTCTTGCCCAGTTCCTTCAGCGCGTAGGCGCACAGGATCAGGCCGGCCATCACCTGCAACGAGCCCGGCAGGTCCCAGGGGTGGGAGGCGTCCGGACGGCTGGCAGGAATCAGGCGCCAGGCCAGCGGCAGCGCCAGCAGCACGATGGGCACGTTGATGAGGAACACGGAACCCCACCAGAAATGCTCCAGCAGCACGCCGCCCACCACCGGGCCGACAGCGGCGCCGCCCGAGGCAACCGAGGCCCATACGCCGATGGCGATGGCGCGTTCGCGCTCGTCGGCGAAGGTCAGGCGCAGGATGGACAGCGTGGCAGGCATCATCATGGCGGCGCCCACGGCCAGCAGCGCGCGCGCCGCGATCAGCGTGGCCGCGCCCGGCGAGTAGGCGGCGCACAGGGACGCCGTGCCGAACACGACCAGCCCCGCCATGAACAGGCGCTTGTGGCCGAGGCGGTCGCCCAGCGTGCCCATGCCCAGCAGCAGGCCGGACACGACCAGCGCGTAGATGTTCACGATCCACAGCTTTTCCGACGCGTTGACGTTCAATTCATGCGTGAGCCGGGGCAGGGCGGTATAGAGGACGGTCATGTCGACCACGATCAACAGCAAGGCGCTGGACACGATGGCCAGCACCAGCCAGCGGCCGGGCGCGGCCGTGGCGACAGCGTTCGGTTCAGTCCGCTGCATGGTTCTACTCCTGAAACTGAAACGCCTGCCGCGCCGCGAACGCGGGCGGGGCCGGGATTGGCCGGGTCTCAGAGGGCGCCATTATCCATATTCCAATTCGCATAAAAAAGTTTGAAACCATCTATAAAATAGATGGATAACGAGGAGTCGAGACATGCAATGGACACTGGATCAGCTACGTCATTTCGTCGCCGCTGCGGAATCGGGATCGTTCTCGGCGGCGGCGCGACGCCTGGGCCGGGCGCAGTCGGCGATCAGTACCTCGGTAGGCTTGCTGGAAGCGGACCTGGGCGTGGAGTTGTTCGACCGGTCGCGGCGCAACGCAACCCTGACGGCCGCCGGCGAGGTCATGTTGCAGGAGGCGCAGGAACTGCTGCGCCAGGCAGGCGCGCTGGAGCAGCGCGCCTTGTCGTTTGCCGCCGGGCGCGAAGCGCGCCTGGGCGTCGCGCTGGACGAAGGGCTGCCTTATCTGGTGGCCGACCAGTTGCTGAAGGAACTGGCCGAACACTATCCGGCGCTGGAGCTGACCCAGCTCAACGGCACCGCGACGGAGGTCGCCGATTACGTGGAACAGGGCCGCGCCAGCCTGGCCTTCCAGTTCGATCGCGGCGATCCGGGCAGCGCCTTCGCCCATCGCCATCTGGGCAATGTGGCGCAGGGCATCTTCGTGGCGCAGGGCCATCCGCTGGCCGCGCTGCCCGAGGTTGGGCGCAATGACCTGGCGCGTCACCGGCAGTTGCTCATGCAGATGGACGGCGTCGACCAGGTGGTGCTGAGCCCGTCGGTCTGGCGGGCCGACAGCAGCTACAACATCGCTGCCATGGCCGCCAATGGCGTGGGCTGGGCCATCCTGCCGCTGAACATCGGCGAATACCAGGGCTTCAGCAACGAGCTCGTCAGCGTGCGCTGCGCGGACCTGTTCCTGCCCATGTTGTCCGTGCGTACGCTGTGGCTGAGGGGCGGCAGCCTGAGCGAGACGGAACTCTGGCTGCAGCAGCGCATGGGCCAGTTGCTGGCGGGGACGCAGGCGCAGCCGTAGCGCGGGGGGGCGGCTTCAGCTGAGCAGGGCGCTGACCAGGTCGCCGCCGCTGCGGCCGCCGTTCTTGAAATCCAGCGCCGTCTGCACATGCTCCAGATGCGCGTCCATCAGCGCGCAGGCACGGTCGGCATCGCCCGCGCGGGCGGCCTCGATGAAGGCGTGATGCTCCTGCGACGAGCAGCTGGCATCGTGCGAGCTTTGATACAGCACGGTGATGACGGCGCTGCGGGCCGAGAGTTCGCGCAACATCCCCGTCAGCACGGAATTTCCTACGGTCTCGGCCAGCAGAATGTGGAAGTGTCCGAGCAGCCGGTTGCGTTCCTGCACGTCGCCGCCTTCCAGCGCGCGGCGCTCCGCGGCCAGATGGGCGTCGATGCGGCGGTAGTCAGCCGCCGTTGCCCGCGCCACGAATTCGCGTGCGAGCGCTGCTTCCAGGATGCGCCGTACCGCATAGACCTCGCGCGCCTCGTTCGCGTCCGGCTTGCTCACGAACGCGCCCTTGTCCGGCACGATGTTGATCAGCTTGTCCTTGGACAGCATCAGCAGCGCGGCGCGGATCTTGGTCCGGCTGACCTGATACACCCCCGCCAGCGCCTCTTCGCGCAGCCGCGTGCCGGGCGGCAGCTTGTGCGCGACGATGGCCGCCGAGATTTCCTTGGCGATATCGTCGGCGCTGGGGTCGGGGCGGACTTCCTGGGACATGTTGGGGCAGGCGAGGGACAGGGCTGGTCAGTCTAGCAAATGGGCAGGCCCGGCGGGGAGCGGGCCTGCCCATGGCCGGGCGGACCCGCGCTAGCGCGCCGCCGCCAGCGCGCCCATTGCCTGCCGCATGAACGACAGGGTGGCGTCATCAGTCCAGGTGCCGGCGGTGAGCTCGGGCTCGGTCATCAGCGCGTGGCGGAATTTCGCCTGGGTGGCGGGGTCGTTGCCGGCATAGCTGCGGAACAGGTCCAGCCAGCGCCGGGCCAACGCCAGGGCCGTGGGCGAGTCCGGCGCCACGCCCGCGTCGAGCGCGTCGCGCACCTCGGCCATCAGTTCGGGCCATTCGCCAATGCGATCGCCGTAATGCTCGCGCATGTAGCGCGCCTCGTCCGGCGTGAGGTACTTCTCGTAGATCCGCAGCTTGCTTTCCGAGAAGGCTTGCAGCACGTAATCGCGCAAGGCCGGAGAGATGCCCATGTGCGCCTGCATCGAGGGCTCGCGTTCGTGCATCCGGTTCAGCTTGACCAGCAGGCGCGGATCGCGACTGGTGTCGCGCAGCAGCAGGGTCATCCAGCGCAAGGCCAGTTCGCGCGGCTGCGCCGCTTCGGGCGCGACGCCGGCATCCATCTGCGCCTGCACCTCCTTGACCAGCGCGAGCCAGTCGGCGTCGCCATTCTGGCTGCTGCGGTACATGGGCAGGCGGGCCAGTTCATCGGGGGAAAAGTATTTGTCGTACATGGTCATGAGTTCCAGAGTGGTGAGCCAATCGGCCAGCTCTGGCTCCTTGCCTTGCGCCAACTGGCCCTGCAGCTGGGCGAGACGCTCGCGCAGCCGGGAGGCTTGCTGGATCTGGCGGTCGAGCATCGCGATCTGCTTGGCGATGATTTCGTCCATGGGAGTGTCGGGCTGGTCCAGATAAGCGCCGATCTCGGCCAACGGCAATCCGAAGCGGCGCAGCGCCTGGATCTGATGCAGCCGCGCGATGTCGTCGCGGCCATACAGCCGATAGCCGTTGTCGGCGCGCGCCGAAGGCGTGAGCAGCCCGATCGCGTGATAGTGGTGCAGCGTGCGGACAGTCAGCCCGCTTCGCCTGGCCAGTTCTCCTACTTTCAGTTGCACGGCATTCCTCCTGTTGATGGCGCGGAACGAACTCTGGGACCTGACGTTGCGTGAGGGTCAAGCGTTACCGCGGGCGGCAGCTAGTCTGACACGTCGGGCGATGGGATCCAGCGATTTTGAGCGGCGGCCTTGGCCGTTCCTGGAATAATGGGCGTCCCCCGAAGAGGAAACGAACAATGAATATCCGTGAGCTGGATGCTTCCGAGTTGTCGAGTCTGCTGGATTTGTATCGGCATCTGCATCCAGCGGATGATCCCCTGCCGGGCGCGCAAACGGTCGCAGCGGTCTGGCAGGAACTGATGGAAAGCACTCGGCACAGGGTTTTTGGCGCGTATGCCGACGGCAAGCTCGCTTCAAGCTGCACGCTTACCGTCATTCCCAATTTGACGCGTGGTTGTCGGCCCTACGGCGTGATCGAGAACGTGGTGACGGATGCCGCTTACCGGCGTCAGGGCCTTGCCAAGGCGGTGCTCGACGAGGCGCTGGCGTTCGCCTGGGGCGGGAATTGCTACAAGGTCATGTTGATGACCGGTAGAAAGGACGAAGCGACCCTTCGATTCTACGAGTCCGCGGGTTTTGACAGGCATGGCAAGCAGGCATTCATCGCGAGGCCGCCGGTATCCGGCGACCTCGGTTGAGCCCAACGGCCGGGTTCAGGCCTGTTGCCGCGACTTGGCAGACCCGGCCAGCAGCGCGACCGCTGCGATCGCCAGGGGAATGAACGACACCCACAGCACCGTCGCCCAGTCATAGGCCGCCAGCAGGCCGCCCGATGCGAAGGAGCCGACCGCCATGGTGCCGAAGATGATGAAGTCATTGAGCGACTGCACCCGGGTCTTTTCCTCCGGCCGGTGGCATTCCAGAACCAGGGCCGACGCGCCCACGAATCCGAAGTTCCAGCCCAGGCCCAGCAGGACCAAGGTCACCCAGAAGTGGGCCACGTCGATCCCGGTCAGGCCGATGGCCGCGGACAGGCCGGTGAGCGCCAGGCCCGCCGTGACGATGCGTCCGGCGCCGAAACGCGTGATGAGGCGTCCCGTGAAGAAGCTGGGGCCGTACATGGCGATGACGTGCCATTGCAGGCCGAGGTTGGCGCTTTCCTGGGAATGGCCGCAAAGATGCATGGCCAGCGGTGCGGCGGTCATCAGGAAATTCATCAGCATGTAGGAGACGGCGCCGCAGACCACCGCCGTGACGAAGCGCGGCTGGCGCGCGATCAAGCCCAGCGGCCGTCCGCCCGCAACTTCGGCCGCGCTGGGCATGGGCAGGTGCACGCCCAGCAGGACCAGGGCCGAGACCGCTGCTACCGCCGCCTGCATGAGATAGGTCGCCGCGAACATGTGGACGGGCCACAGGTACATCGTGTACGTGACCAACTGCGGGCCGACCACGCCGGCCAGCACGCCGCCGCCCATCACGAAGGACAGGGCGCGGGCGCGCCTGGCGGGAGACACGCCGTCGGCCGCCGCGAAGCGGAACGACAGCACGACGGCGGCGTACGCGCCGCCGAAGAACGTGCCCAGGCAGAACAGCCAGAAAGAACTCAGCACGATGGCGGCGGCGGCCAGCAGGCCCACCAGCACGCCGCAGGCGGTGCCGGCAAGAAATGCCGCGCGGCGGCCATGGCGCCTGGCGATGGCGCCAGCAGGAAGGATGCAGGCGGCCATGCCGACCACAAAGATGGAAATGGGCAGGGTCGCCAGCGCCTTGTCCGGCGCCAGCATGTCGCCGACGATGGCGCCGGTGGCGTAGACCACGACGGCGTTGGCGCCTGCCAGCGCCTGGGCGATTGTCAGCCGGGCGATGTTGCCGCGCTGCGCCTGCGGCGTGAGTTCAGCGCCGGGTGCGGCCGATGGCGCCGGGGTTGATGCGGACAAGTGGGTCTCCTCGAGAGTCGTGCTTTTAGTTGATATGGGTGTTGATTTGCCGAGCGCGCTACGGTTCTCGCGCGGCGTCCATGGTCAGGACCACGCGGAACTTCGCATCGCCGGACTTCAGCCGCAGCAAGGCATCAGCTGCGCGCTCCAGGGGTAGAGTCTCGACCATGGGCAGCGCCTCTGCAAGTACGCTGAAATTCAGCGCTTTTTCAGTTTCCCAAGGCGTGCCGGTCATGGACCCGGCAACGGTGCGCTCGCCGCCCACCAGAAAGCCGGGCGGCACCGCCAGCGGGTCGCGGCCCACGCCCAGCAACATCGTGCGGCCTTGCGGAGCCAGTCCGCGCATGGCCCCGGACACGGCCTGCGTGTCGGTGATGGTGGCGATCAGCGCTTGTGCGCCGCCCATGTCGAGGAGCCGTTGCGCGGCGTCTTCCTCGTTGCTGTCGATGTAGACATGGGCGCCCAGGCGCAAGGCGTCAGCGGCGATGTCCAGGCCCCGGCCGATTGCCGCCACTTTCAAGCCCATGCGGCGGGCGTATTGCAACGCCATGTGGCCCAGGCCGCCTATGCCCAGCACGGCAACGAGATCGCCGGCCTGCGCTCCGGATTTCCGGAGCGCGTTGAAGGTGGCGATGCCGGCGCAAAGTATCGGGGCGGCTTGCATGGCGTCGAGCTCGTCGGGTATGGCAACCAGTCCGGTCGCCCGGGCCAGCATCATCTCGGCATAACCGCCATCCCGGGTAACGCCGACTACCGGTTGATTCGCGCACAGATTGAAGAGGCCCTGGCGGCATTGCGTGCAGGCGCCGCAATGACCGCCCAGGCGCCCCACGCCGACCCGTTGGCCGATCTTCCAGCGGGCGTCGACGCCCGCGCCGAGCGCCGAAATGCGGCCGACGGCTTCATGCCCGGGGACGCGCGGCCGTTGCAGCGCCGGATTGTCGATATCGGCCGCGTCGGCGCCACAGACGCCGCAAGCTTCGACGCGCAGCAGTACTTCTCCGGGGCCGGGTTCGGGCGTGGACAATTCAACGAATTCGAGCCGGCCGGGCGCGGTGGTCCGAATGGCGCGATAGGTGGAAGGGAGGCGTGTCATTGGGCGGGGGCTCCAGGCGGGACCGCATTGGGGGAGGGTGCAGCGGAGTTCAGCAGCCACTTCACGCCCGCGTCCGCGGCATCGATGGCGCCAGCCAGATAGCCGGGGAATGCGGCGGACCATTCGCTGGCTATCCCGGCCAAGCGACCCGCCCATACGCCAGTCTCGGCGGCAACGGCGGGTGCTGCCGGGTGTGCGCCGCCATCCCTGCAGTCCGCAGCCGTCGAGGTGTCGGGGTCTTGCGCCCAGTCCTTGTAGAACTCCCGCTCGGGCTTGAGCGCCAGGGGGCCGAACAACCGGGCGAGCTGCGCGCGGCTGAGGGCCATCAACACGTCCTGGCCTGCCGACCGGCGCGCCGCCGCGGGCATGCCTACGAATCCGAACAGGGCAGGACCTTGCGGGGTGCTGGCGTCGTGGACCTCGGCCAGAGGTCCACGGCTGCTGCGGGCTGCGCCAGACATGTCTTGCTCGCGCCAGAATGCCGAACCGTAGACGGCGAGGTACTTGGCATGGGGAGCCATCCAGGTCGGCGTGCCGCGCCATTGCGTTGCCAGCGCGCTCGGCAGCGGAGGGTCGAAAGCGATACGGGATTGCGCCAGGCGCGGAGGGACGGCCAGCAGCACCTGCGAGGCCTGAAAGACGCTGGCTCGTCCCTCGCCGTCCCGCGCATGCACCTCGATGGCGCGGCCTGTGGCATGCAGCCGGGTCACGGTCCGGCCCAGCTTGATGCATGCCGGATCCAGGCGTGCGAGCAGGGTATCGATCAGGCCGCTCATGCCAGTGGTTAGCCGGAAGGACTCCGGATGGCTGGGGTAGCTGTGCATACGTACCGGCGTTCCTGAACGCTCGACCATCATGAAACCCGCTTCGTGTTGCGGGATGATAGACAAGCCGAACTCGCGGACGAGGGCGCCAAGCCTGGGCTGGATCGCTGGCCAGAACCACGTGGGGCCCAGATCGTAGGAGCCGGCGCCCAGGATGCGGCCGCCCAGCCTGTCGCGTGCTTCCAGCAGCATATGGCTGCCGGCGCCATGCCGCTGCAGCAGCAGGGAGGCGTACAGGCCCGCGAGTCCCCCTCCGATGATGACGGTGTCCACTGACGTCGTCATGGCTGGCTCCCGCCGTTCGGGTCCGGCAGATGGTTGGTCTTCAGATAGACGGTGGCACCCTCGGCGCCGACGTCGAGGGCGGCTTGCGCGCCACGGGCAAGCCGCAGCCAGCTGCCTTGCGGATAAGAAGCTTGTCCGTCGGCAATCGATCCGGCCAGAACCAGTATTTCCGCATGCACGGCTGCGGTCCGCGGCAGCGGTGCATGGGCGGGCAGGCGCCGCAGACAGGTCTGCTCATAGGACGCGGAGTAAAGCGGGCAGATTTCGCCGCCGCGCTCGCGCGTCCAGGCGGCGGGATCGCGCGTGTCGATGCGTACGACGGATTGTTCATCCGCAGGCATCTGCCGCAATTTGACGAGGATGGTGGCGCCGCTCCTGCTGGAAGGGGCATGGGCGGAGCCCGGCGGATTGCGCAGATACCAGCCTGCCGGATAGTCGCCGCTGGCGTCGGAGAAGGTGCCGGACAACACCAGTATTTCTTCGCCGCCGGGATGCGCGTGCGGCGGAAAGCGGCTGTCCGGCGCATAGCGCACGATGCTGGTGGCGCGTGCCTGTTCGCCGCCCACGCGGTCCAGCATCATGCGTTCCACGCCGGGCTGCGGCGACGGCACCCATTGGTATTGCTCCGGCGTCACGATGGCGTTGCGTGAGAAATCGGCGTTGATAAGCATGATATTGGTAGAAAAGCTATTCCAAGGTGATGTCCGGCCCTTGGCTGCCATATGCTGAAATTGGCCACTGAAAGGGCGTATTCTTCGCCAATCGGCAGCCGCGGACAAACCAGATAAACTACCTTTGATTGAAAGAAAAACTTTATCGCCATGAAGTCTCTTGCGCATCTCAACGCGCTGCGCGCCTTCGAGGCCAGTGCGCGCCATCAAAGCTTTTCGGCAGCTGCGGCCGAGCTGCACGTGACTCCTGCTGCGGTGGGCCAGCTCGTGCGCGCGCTGGAGCAATGGCTGGGCGCGCCGCTGTTCCATCGCGGCGCCAGCGGCAAGGCGCGGCTGGTCCCGACGGCGGCGGCTGAACGCGCGTTGCCGGAGATACAGGCGGGGCTCGGCAAGCTGGCGCTGGGCCTGGAGCGCTTGAAGGAAGGTTCCTTGAGCGGCATGCTCACCGTGGCCGTGAGTCCGGCTTTCGCCGCCAAGTGGCTGTTGCCTCGGATCGAGCGCTTCCAGCATGCCTGGCCCGATACCGACGTGCGCCTGGACACCAACCTCAAGCCCGTGGATTTCGCGGCCCAGCAGATCGATATCGGCGTGCGCTATGGCGCTGGCGTCTGGCCCGGCCTGGCGGCGGAAAAGCTGATGGACGAAGAGGTCTACCCGGTCTGTTCCCCGGAACTGCTGCGACGGCGCAAGGCGGCGAAGCGTCCGGCCGAGCTGGCGGGCGAGACCTTGATCCATGATCTTTCGATGGACGCGCAGACGGGATTTCCGACCTGGGCCATGTGGCTGGAGAAAGTCGGCGTACAAGGCGTATCCACCGCCCGCGGCATGAAGATCAACAATTCCGCCGCGGTGCTGCAGGCGGCTATCGATGGCCATGGCGTGGCGCTGGCCCGCAGCGTGATGGCGCATGATGATCTGGTTGCCGGCCGCCTGGTGCGTCTGTTTCCGCAGTTGGCGGTTCCCTCCGCGTTGGCCTACTACGTTGTTTATCGGCCCCAGGCGCGCGAGTTGCCCCGATTGGCCGCCTTCCGAGACTGGCTGTTCGACGAGGCCGCGGCCTGTCGGTAGCCGGGTTCGGAGCCCGGCGGACCTTGCGCGACGCCCGCCGCGCTCACCTTGCGGCGCGGGTGAATCTCTGCACCATGAATTCCACGAAGGTCGTGAGCTTGGGCAAGGCCTTGCGGTCCTTGGGATACAGCAGCGTGATCGGCCGGGCCACGGGCCAGGCGGACTCCAGGATCGGGACCAGTCGCCCGGCCCGCACATCTTCGGCCAGCAACAGTTCCGGCTGCAGCACGATGCCGAATCCGGCCAGCGCCGCCTGCCTGAGCGCCTGGCCGTTGTTGGACACGAAGCGGCCGGCGGGGTAGGCCGCGCCGCCATCCTCGGAGTTCAGGCGCCAGCCGGTGCGGCGGTTCCAGTAGGAAAAATCCAGGCATTGATGGCGCGCCAGGTCGCTCGCGGTTTCGGGCGTGCCATGGCGTTGCAGATAGGCCGGCGCCGCGCAGATGATCATCTGATAGCGCCCGATCTTGCGCGCGACCAGGCTGGAATCGGCGGGTTCGCCGATGCGCACCGCCAGGTCGTAGCGCGAGGCCACCACGTCCTCGACGGCGTCGCTCAAGGTCAGGTCCACGCTGACGTCCGGGTACTCGGACAGGTAGTCGGCGATGGCGGGGGCCAGCGCGAACGAGCCGAAGGTCACGGTCGAGGTGATGCGCAGATGGCCTCGCGGCGCGGCGCGCATGGCTTCGGCGCCTTGCTCGGCATCGCGGATGTCCGACAGGATCACCTTGCAGCGCGCGAAATAGGCCTGGCCCGCTTCCGTCAGGCTTTGGCGGCGCGTGGTGCGGTTCATGAGCCTCAGGCCCAGCCGCGCCTCCAGGCCCTTGATGTGCTTGGCCGCCATGGCGGGCGACATCTCGTGGCGGGCCGCCGCCGCGGTGAGGCTGCCCAGTTCGACGACCGCCACGAAGACTTCCATGCTGAGCAGGCGGTCCATGGATTACGCACCCTGAGTGTGAAGTGAACCCACCATTTTAGGATTTTTCCGGGACGCGCCCTTGGCCAGAATGGGCACAAGCGCTGGCGATATCGCGGGCGCATCCCACAACATACGAATCGGAGTTTCCATGAAAATCATCCTGATCGGCGCCACCGGCACCATCGGCCGCGCGGTCGCCCAAGAACTGGGCCAGCGCCACGACGTCATTGCAGTGGGCAAGACGCGCGGCGAGCATCAGGTCGACGTGACCCAGAGCGGCAGCATCCGCGCCTTGTTCGAGCGCGTGGGCAAGGTGGATGCCATCGTCTCCACCACGGGCAGCTTGCATTTCGGCCCTCTGGCCGAAATGACGGCGGAGCAGTTCAAGATCGGTCTGCACGACAAGCTGCTGGGGCAGGTGGATCTGGCGCTGATCGGCCAGCATTACGTCAACGAAGGCGGTTCCATCACGCTCACCAGCGGCATCCTGACCGATGAACCGATCCGCTACGGCGCCAACGCGTCGGCGGTGAACTCGGCCATCGATGGCTTCGTGCGCGGCGCGGCGGTGGAGCTGCGCGGCGTGCGCATCAACTCGGTCAGCCCCACGGTCCTGACGGAATCGCTGGATGCCTATGGTCCGTACTTCCAGGGTTTTGAATCCGCCCCGGCCAGCCGGGTTGCGTTGGCCTATAGCCGCAGCGTGGAAGGGGCGCAAACGGGGCGGGTGTTCCGGGTGTGGTGACTTCCTGGAAGTTCCGGGTGCGGCAGCTAAGCGCCGCAGACATGGGACTCTGCCAAAGGAAAGCCCGCAGCGGACGGACCGCTGCGGGCTTGGTCATGCCAGGGGCCGGCTACCCAGCCCAGCTCATAAGGCTTACCAGAGCACCTTCAACCCGACAGAGCCCTGTGCGCCGGTCTTGACGCGGCTGTCGCCGCTGTTGGCCCACAGCTTGCCAATGTCGCCGTAGAGGCTGGTGTTCTTGGTCAGCTGCAGCATGGCGCCCACCGCGAACTCGGTCGACGTGTAGCCGCCCTTGGCGCGGATGTCGGTGGTGCCGGCCGGGGCGCTGAAGCTTGCCACGTCGGTGGTATTGCTGGCCTTGTACAGATTGACGCGGGCGAAGGGCTGCAGCACGGTGCCGCCGATGCTGTAGCTGCCCTTGACGCGGGCGCCCAGACGCAGGGTCCAGTCATCGTCCGCATCGTTCTTCACCTTGGCCAGGTTCAGCGTGGTGTCGTCCAGATTGAGCCTGCGGTAGATGATTTGCGCCTGCGGCTCCAACTGCCAGCTGCTGCCCAGGTCAAAGGGCTTGCCCACTTCCAGCGAGGCCAGCCAGCCGTGGCCCTTGGTGGTGGCGCCGGCGCCGGTGTCGGCCGTGCGCAGGCTGCTGCGGTAGTCGGCGCCCTGGATCACGGCGTCGGCGTACAGGCCGGAGTCGTGCTGCCAGGTGCCATACAGGCCCACGTAGCGACCACGCAGGTTGTTGTAGCCCGCGTACTTGCGCTCCATGCCGCTGGAGAAGCCGCGCACGCCCATGTCACCGTCCAGCTGGCCCACGTACAGGCCGGCCTTGAGGTTGCGGTCGGTGTACACGTCCACGCCGGCCTGGAAGCCGGTCAGGTGGCCGCTGCTCTCGGGGTTGACCGTGCCTTGCTGCGTGATGGTCGGAGCCGTGCGCAGCACACGGGCCCAGGCGCGGTGGTTCGGGTCCTGGTCGATGGCGCCTTGAGCGACGTCGTCACCCATGCGCTTGCGCATGTCGCCGAGCATTGCCATATCCGCCTGGCGCAGTTGCGCGGGCAGCGAGGACAGCAGCGGCACTTCTTCACGGTAGGCGGGAGCGGGGGTGACAGGATCGGTGCCTGGGCCCGGGTTGACCTGCGTGTTGGTCGAGTGCAGCGCGGCGCCCTGTGCCGTCTGGGTCAGACGGTACTCGTAGGCGCCGGCATCGACATGGCCGCCCGCCAGCGTGAAGCTGCCGGGCTGCAGGCTGGCGCCGTTTTCCGTGGCGATGACCTGGATGCCCTGGCTACCCGTCTGTGCGCCCAGGCCGCCGGCATTGGTGATCTGCACGCTGGTGCTGCCGCTGGCGATGGCGCTGGGGCCGCTCAACAACAGCTTGTCGGTGGCGCTGCCATCCGCGCCCAGCACGGTGGAAACGCCCAGCTTGCCGTTGTTGCCGACGTAGGGGCCGGTGACCTTGAGCACGGTGCCCGGCGTGCTGCCGCCGAGATTGACCGCGCCGCTGTTGTTCAGGCTGGCCACGGTCTGGCTGTAGCCCGCCAGGTCCAGCACGGCGCCGCTGGCCACGGTGTGGGCCGAGGCGCTGCTGAATGTATTGGTGGCGCCGGCCTTGAGCGTGCCCTGAGCGACATCGGTCGCGCCGGTGTAGCTGTTGCCTGCGCTGGTCAGGGTCAGGACGCCGCTACCTTGCTTGGTAAGGAAGCCGCCGCCCGTGATGGCACCGGCCCAGGTCGCCGTGTTGGCGCCGGTGTCGATGACCGGGTCGTTGGTGCCCGTCATGTGCAGGTTGTTGACGATGGTCAGGCCGTTGGCAATCAGGTTGATGACAGTGCCGTCGTCCATGGACAGCATGCCAGTGCCCAGGCCCAGGGAATGGCCCAGGCCGATGCTGCCCTGCTTGAGCTGCACACCGCCCGAGAAGGCGCTGCCGCCGGTCAGCGTCAGCGCGCCGGCGCCGGTCTTGACCAGGCCGCCGCTGCCCACGACGATGCCCGAGTAGTAGGACGCACTGCCAGCCGCGGAATTGACGGTCAGGGTTCCCGCGCCCAGCGCCACGGTGCCGGCGCCGGTCAGGCTGCTGGCTTGGAGCACGTTGCCATTGAGGTCCAGCGTGGCGCCCGACAGCACCTGATAGCCGGTGCCTTGGACCAGCGCCGTGGTGGAACCCGCGCGCAGCGTGCCGTCCGCGACCAGCGTGCCGCCGGTATAGCTGTTGGCGCCGGTCAGGGTCTGCGTGCCCGAGCCCTGCTTGACCAGGGTACCCGTGCCGATGACCGAGCCGCTGAAGATGCCGTCGGCCGAACCGCCCGCCAGCAGGGTGTTGGTTCCCATCTTGATGTTGCCGGCGCCCGCCAGGGTGCCGAACACCTGGGCGCCTTGGCCTGCCGACAGGTCGAAGGTCGCGCCGTTGGCGACGGTCACGATGCCGGTGGCGGCGAGGCTGCTGCCCGCGCCCAACGCTACCGTGCCGCTGTTGACGTAGGTGCCGCCGGTGTAGCTGTTGGTGCCGTTGAGCGTCAGCGTGCTGGCGCCGTTCTTGGTCAGGCTGCCCGCGCCCGAGATGTTGCCGTCGAGCGTCAGGTCGTGGCTGCCTTGCACGGCAAGGCCGGCGTTCAGGGCGATGTTGTTCGCCAGCGCCAGCGCCTGAGTGTTGTCCAGCGTGGCCGCGCCGCCTACCGTCAGCGTGCCGGAACCGAGCGCGGCGCCGTTGCCGACGATCAGGCCGCCCGCGTTCAGGAGGGTGCCGCCGACGTAGCTGTTGACGCCGCTGAGGGTCAGGTTGGCCGCGCCGTTCTTGATCAGGCCGCCAGCGCCGCCGACGGTGGCGTTCAGGTCCATGGCGTTGGAACCGGCGATCGTCAGCGCGCCGTTCAGCGCGACCTTGTTGCGCACGGTGACTGCCGTGTTGCTGTCCAGCGTGGTGCCGTTGGCAGCGGTCAGCAGGCCATTGCCCAAAGCCTTGTCGTTGCCCAGCACCAGCGTGCCGCCGTTGAGCGCCGTGCCGCCGGTGTAGCCGTTGGACGCGTTGAGCACCAGGGTGCCGGCGTCGAGCTTGGCCAGCGTGCCGCTGCCAACGAGCGGGACGTTGATGGTCGCGGTCACGCCGGGATCGACGCGCACCGAGGCGTAGCCCTGATCGCCGTTGACCAGGTTGAGCGAACCCAGCGAGCCGCGCTCCAGCACATAGCCGTCGGTCATGAACTGCATGCCCGTCGTGCTTTGCGCGCCGGCAACGGTGACCTTCCCGGCAGCGCCCTGGAAGACCGCGAACTTGCCGGCCCAGGAGCGGTTCCCGTTGCCGTCGACGCCGGTCCAGTTGGCGTTGGCGCCGTCCCAGGTGCCGTTGCCGCCTTCGATCGCGCCGTTGCCGACGGTTTGCGAGCCGTCCCAGAACTGCACGGTGACGTTGGGTGCGGCCACCAGCAGGTTGATCTGCTTGTCGACGGCGGTCTGCAAGGTCAGGTCGGCCGCTTGCACATTGCCGGGCAGGTAACCGAAGTTCATGCCGTTGTTGGTCAGGCTGCCGCCATAGTTCATGAGACGGTACACGCCAGTGCCGAAGCCGCCGGCGTCACTGATATTGAGCGTGCCGCCCAGGGTCAGGTTGCCGGTCACGTCCACCAAGGCGGTGCCGCCGCCGAGGGCGGGGGCGCCGAGGCTGGCGTTGACGATCGAGTTGGTGCCCAGTTGCAGGCCGCCAACCGACAGGGTGTAGCCGTCCGTCAATTTCAGGGCGGCGCCACCCATGAGCGTCACGTCGCCGGCGATGCTGCCGGTTCCACCCAGGGCAGCGCCGCTGTACACCATCACATTGGTGCTGGCGAGCGAGCCGTCTACCCACAGGCTGCCGGCGCTGACGGAGGTCTGGCCGGTAAGGGTGTTGTTGCCGGAAAGAACCAGCGATCCCGTGCCGCTCTTGGTCAGCCAACCCTTGCCGTCGAGCTGGCCGTTGAAGTTGCTGTTGGCTCCGTTGGCGCCGACGGTCAGGATGTTCCCGTTCGAGACCGTCACGGTGCCATTGCCGTTCAGGCTGGCCAGACGAGCCAGATTGGTGATGAACAGATTGGCGCCGGCTGCCACGTTCGCGGTGGCATTCTGGCCCAGCGCGTTGTTGCCCGCGGTGGTCAGGCTGCCGCCTTGCAGATCGATCATGCCGCTGAAGGTGTTGGCGCTGCCGGTAAGCGAGAGGTCGTTCGCACCGGTCTTGCGCAGCGTGCCGTTGCCGTTGAGCTGTCCATCCAGGATCAGGCTGTTGTTGCCCGCCACCGTGAGCGCGCCGTCGACATTGACGGTATTGCCCAGGCGCATCGGGCCCGCCGTATCCAGTTGCGTGTTGCCCGTGACGGTCAGCATGCCGGTGCCCAGCGCCGCGGCATTGCCCAGGCTCAAGTCGCCGGCATTGACCGTGGTGCCCCCGCTATGGCGGTTTTCGCCATTGAGGGTGAGTCGGCCGGCGCCGTTCTTGACCAGCTCGGTGGAACCATTGATCACCCCGTTCAGGGTGAAATCATTGCTGCCGTCCAGCGCCAGGGAGGCGCTCAGTTGCACGTTGTTGGCCAGGGTCACCGCGCGGCTGGCTTCCAGGGTTCCCGCGTTGCGCACGGTCAGCGTGCCCTCGCCGAGCGCTGCGTCGTGGCCCACGGCCAGGTTGCCGCCCGTCAGGTTGACGCCGCCCTGGAAAGAGTTGGCGCCGTTCAAGGTCAGCTTGCCCGTGCCGCGCTTGGTCAGGCCGCCGAGGCCGTTGACCAGGCCGCCCAACGTGAGGTCCTGGTTGCCGACGAGGTTCAGGTCGCCAGCCAGGTTGATGGTGTTGCTCAGGCTCAAGGCCACGCTGTTGTCCAGCTGCATGCCGGAGGCGGCGGTCAGGGTGCTGTTGCCCAGCGGATTGCTGGAGGCCAGCACCAGCTTGCCGCCGTTCAGCGCCATCGTGCCGCCGAAGGAGTTGTTGCCGCCCAGGGTCAAGGTGCCGCTGCCGTTCTTGTTCAGGCCGCCGCTGTTGCCGGCGATGTCGCCGTTCAGGGTCAGGTCATTGCTGCCACCCAGGTTCAGCTGGCCTTGGGCGAAGATCTGGTTGGTCAGCGTGAGCGCCTGGTTGTTGTCCAGCGTGGTGTCGCTGTACGCGGCCAGCGGCCCCTGCCCCAACGCGGCATCGTTGCCGAGTACCAGGGTGCCGCCCTCCAGCAGGGTGGCGGCGTGGCTGTTGGCGCCGTTCAGCACCAGCGTGCCGAGGTCCAGCTTGCGCAGGGTGTTCAGCCCGCTAATAGGAACATTGATGGTCGCGGTAACGTTGGGATCAACCCTTACGGCGAACTGGCCCCTGGTTCCGTTGTTGGCCCGCAGCTCCGCGTTGTTGCCAGCGACGAGGTGGTAGCCATCGATCATGAACTGCATGCCGCCGATTTCGTGCGCGCCTTCCACCGTGACAGTGCCGGGGTCGCCCATGAACACAGCGAACTTGTTGAGCCAGCTTTGGTTAATCGTGCCGTCGGCACTGGTCCAATTGCTGTTGGCGGCATTCCACGTGCCGTTGCCACCGTCGATCGAGCCGTCAGCGACCAAGCGCGAGCCGTCCCAGGCCTGCACCGGCAAATTCGATTGGACCAAAAGGTTGACCTGATTGGCGGTGGCAGTCTGTACGGTCATTCCGCCGATACCGCCCACTCCGCTCGTGTCGACGCCGATGCCGTTGATGGTAAGACCGCCACCGTAATTGAACAAGCGATACACACCGTCGCCGAGGTTGCCAGCATCGGAAATATTCAACTTTCCGGCCAGCGTCAGGTTGCCCATGACATTGAAGAGCGGGGTGTTTCCGGTAGACGAGGAACCCAGCGCCACATCGACGTTTGAGTTCTGGGCCAGGATCAGTGCGCTGGCGGTCAGCGTACTGCCACTGGTTCCGGCCAGATGGCCAAAGCTGTCGATGTTCAGCTGGCTATTGATGAAGCCGCCGCCGCTCACGGTGCCTCCGGTCCGGACGATGACAGCGGGGCTGCTCAGGGTGCCGCTGACCTTCAGGGTGCCGGCCGTGACGGTGACGTTGTTGTTCAGGGCGCTTGTGCCCGTGAGTTCCAGCGTGCCTGCGCCCGTCTTTTCCAGCGAACCCAGGCCGCTCAGCATGCCGGCATATGCGCTGCTGGCGTTGGTGCCGCCCACCTGCAACACGGTGGACCAGCTGATGTTGGTAGTGCCGCTGCCGCTCAGGGCGCCAATCCGGACGACGGGATCATTGAGGCTCAGCGTGGTGCCCGCGGCCAGCTTCACGCTGGCAGGAGCGCCCAGGCCATTACCGCCGGCTGTCGTGACGTAACCTTGATCGATTTCGAGGTTGCCGGCAAATGATGGGTTGTTGCCAAACAGGAACAATTCGTCCGCGCCAGTCTTGATCAGCTTGCCGCTGCCGCTCAGCTGGCCCGCCAAGGTCAGCTGCTCCTGGAGCTCCATGGTCAGGTTGCCGTTGACGCGGACGGCGTTCTGCAGGCTCGTGGGCTGGGTGTTCTTCAGCGTGGCCGTGCCATTGGCGACCAGCGCGCCGCTCCCGAGGGCTTCATTGTTGCTGAACTCCAAGGTACCGCCACTGAGGGCGATGCCGCCAGTGTGGGCGGTATTGATGGCGTTGAGGCTGAGCGTACCGTTGCCAGTCTTGACCAATTGGCCGGGGCCCGAGATCAGCGAATTCAAGGTCAGGTCATTGTCGCCGGCAACCGTCAGGTTCGCATTGAGGGCGATGGCGTTGCCTAGCGTTACCGTGTTGCTTGCCGTCAGGGTGGAAGCGCCGCCCACGGTCAAGTTGCCGAGACCCAAAGCCTGATCGTTGCCCACCGTCAGCGTGCCGGCGTTCAGCGTGGTACCCGACAGATAGGTGTTGGCCCCGTTCAAGGTCAGGTTGGCGGCGCCGTTCTTGATCAGCGAGCCTGGGCCGTAAACGACGCCGTTCAGCGTCAGGTCGGCGCTTCCGCCTATCTCCACGCTGCCAAACAGATTCACGTTGTTGTCGAGGGCCACCTTGTTATTGGCGTCGAGCACCGTGTTGTAGAGCGCCGTCAGGGCGCCGCTGCCCAGCGCGGTATTGCTGCCGACCTCCAGACGGCCGGCCTCGATTATCGTGCCGCCGGTATACGTGTTGTTGCCGTTGAGTACCAGCGTGCCGCTGTCTTGCTTGTGCAGGGTGCCGCTGCCGCCTATGGCGACGCCCAAGGTTGCGGTCACGTTGGAATTGACCCGAATCACGGCAACGCCGCTGGCATTCAGCTGACCATTGGCTCCGCCCACGAGCTTGTAGCCGTCGCTTTTGAACTCCAGGCCCGTGATGCTGTGCTGGCCGCCAACCGCCACCGTGCCGGCGGTGCCCGAGAACACCGCGTTGCTGTCGTTCCAGGATTGATTCGACGAACCGTCGGCGGACGTCCAGTTGGTGTTGGTGTAGTCCCAGATGCCGGCGGCGCCATCCACCGAGCCGTTCGCCACGGAGTGGCCGCCGTCCCAATACAGTTGCGGGTTGACGGGAACCGCATGCGCGCCCGTGGCAACCAGCGCAATGCCCAGCGCGCCCGCCAACTGTGCGCCGCCGCGGCGCAGGCGCCGGGCAGGGCTGCTGCTTTTTGCCGGCCCGCGGGCGATTTCACTGACGGCTTGCCATACGCCAGCGGCGGCGTTGAAGACTACTCGATAGACGTGATTCATTGATCTCTTCTATGCCGGCGCCGATGCCGGGCCGGCAAAATTGGATGTTGTATTGATTTAAATGAAACTAAATGCGTCTTGGTGGTAGGTCGCTCAGCGAGCCGATAGCATGAACGGGCGAGGCAACCGTTACAAAAGTCGAAATGTTTTGCGGAAAATTAACATTTATTTACGCCGCGTAATGTACGGCAAAAATGCGGATTTCCGCACTGTCAACGTGGAAAAATTTGAATTCCGTTCACATTTGCTGCGTTGACGCCACGCCGAGGCGGTGATGGCCGAGCGCCGCATTCCTGCGTACACTCCCGGCCATGCTACGAATCGACAATCTCGGCAAACGCTACGGCGACCATCTCGTCTTCCAGGGGCTGACCCATACGTTCACGCCCGGATGCGTGGCGTTGTGCGAAGAAGACAGCACCGGCAAGTCCACGCTGCTGGGCATCATTGCGGGCGTGATCGCGCCGGATGCGGGAGAGGTCTGGATCGACGGACATGCGCTGACCCAGGCGCCGGCGCAAGCGCGGTCCCGCCTGGCCTATGTGCCCGACAATTGCATGGCATTGCCCGCGCAGACGGGGCGTGGTTTGTTGGAGCAGGTTGCGGCCGAGAAGAACGTGCCGCTGGCCGACAGCGTGCTGGACCTGGCGTTCCGGCTGGGACTGCAGCCGCATCTGGACAAGCGCTTCGAGCAGATGTCCACGGGCACGCGGCGCAAGGTCTACCTGACGGCCGCCGCCCTGGGCGACCCGGCCGTCATCATTGCGGATGGGGCCAGCAACGGCCTGGATGCGCAGGCGCGCGGCGTGCTGGCAGAACAGTTCAAGACCTGGGCGCAGGATCGGGTGGTGCTGTTCGCCAGCCACGATCCTGAACTGGTAGAAGCCTGCGGCGCCAGATCAATCGAGGTTGCGGCGCTGCGCTGAAGGCGGCGCCGCCATTATTACTTCGCCATCAAGCCCAGGTACTCGATCAAGCCTTTTTCCTTGACGTAGGTGGCCTGCGCCCATTCCTTGTAGTCCTGGCTGTTGCGGTAGGCGGGTTCCTGGTTCAGCTGCTTCATGACGTCCATGCTGGCGGGGTCGAACAGCGCCTTCTTGAAGGCGTCGTGCAGCGTCTTCACCACCGCGGGATCCATGCCCTTGGGGCCGGCCAGGCCATAGGGCGAGGTGGACACGACTTTGTAGCCCAGTTCCTGGGCGGTGGGCACGTCGGGCCAGCGCGTGGTGCGCTTTTCGCCGAAGGTGACCAGCAGGCGCATCTTGCCGGAATCCACGAACTGGTCCCAGCCGGTGGCGTCGCTTTGCGCCATGACGTGACCGCCCAGCAGGGCCTGTTGCATGTCGGCGTTGCCCTTGAACGGCACGTGGTTCAGTTTCACCTTGGCGTTGATGGCGACTTCCTCGATCAGCAGGTGCGGCGACGAACCGATGCCGGTGGAGCCATAGTCGATGGTGCCGGGCGCCTTGCGCGCCGCCTCGATGTATTCGTTGAAGGTCTTGTACGGCGAGTCGGAGCGGACGGTGAAGCCGAAGGTGTAGCCGGACAGGCCCAGGATGAAGGTGAAATCGTTGATGGGGTCCCAGCTGCTTTTCTGCATGTACGGCATGCGCAGCATGGCCAGGGTGTACAGCGTGATGGTGTAGCCATCGGGCTTGGCGGTCTTGGCCATGGTCGCCGGGCCCAGGGTGCCGCCGGCGCCGGGCCGGTTTTCGACGATAACGGGCTGGCCCAGGTACTTGGAGGCGTCCTGCGCCACGGTGCGCAGGTGACGGTCGGTGGAGCCGCCAGCCGGGAAGGGCACGATCAGCGTGATGGGCTTGGACGGATAGGCGCCTTGCGCGCCGGCGGCGAAGGGCAATGCAATGCCGGCCATCGAGAGCAGCGCGGCGCCGAGGCAGGCGCGCCGCAGGGGCTTATGGGTCATGGGTTTGTCTCCTGGGGTGTTGTTGTGTGTGGGAAGGGGACTGCTCAGTCGCGCAGGGCGACCTTGACCGGTAAGCGGGCCAGCGCGTCGCGCAGGCTGGCCTTTAGCGCTGCGGACGCGCGGGCGTCGGCCTGGACTGCGACCTCGGGTTGAGCGTCGGCCTGTACGCGGAACAGCGCGCCGTCGTCGATCAGGCCGGCTTCCTGCAAGGTGCGCGCCACCACGGCCTGGGCCGATACCGCGGTGGCCAGGCGGCGCAGGTCGGGCTTGTAGATCTTGCCCACGTTGGTCATGGGCATGCTGTCCAGCACGATGACGCGCTTGGGCCGCGCCGGGCTTTCGTCCACGTGTTCGGCGGCGTAGGCCAGCAGTTCGGCTTCCGGGACCTGGGCGCCTTCGGCCAGCGTGACAAAGGCGATGGGCAGTTCGCCGGCATAGGCGTCGGGGGCGCCGACGGCGGCGCAGAGCTGCACCGACGGGTGCGAGGCGAGTGCGTCCTCGATGGTCTTGGGATCGATGTTGTGGCCGCTGCGGATGATCAGGTCCTTGGCGCGGCCCTGCAGATGCAGCCGGCCGTCCGGGTCCAGGTAGCCGACGTCGCCGCTGATGAGCCAGCCGTCCTCGGTGAAAGCGCGCGCCGTGTCTTCGGAATCAAGAAAGCCGGGGATGACGTTGGGCGCCTTGAACAGCACCATGCCGGGCTTGCCGGCGGGCAGGTCGCGCGCGGGCGCGCCGGCCGGCACGTCCAGGCCGACGATGCGCACCTGCACGTAGGGCAGCGGAAAGCCGACGCAGCCGACCGGAAACTCGCAGCCTGGCGGCGAGATGGTGGAGATGCCCGCCATCTCCGTCATGCCCAGGCTTTCGTTGACGTGCAGTCCGAACAGCCGTTTGAAGCGAGCGGCCAGCTCGGCGGGCAGGGGCGCGGCGCCGGTGCGGCAATAGCGCAACGACGAGATGTCGGCGCCGGCCAGCGGCACTTCGGCCAACGCGGCGAGGATGGTCGGCACGCCTTGCAGCGAGGTGGCGCGGTGGTGTTCGACCAGGCGCCAGTAGTTGCGCAGCACGTCGCGGTTGCGCAGCAGCAGGGTGGTGGGGATGACGGTTTCCACGCCCGCCGACAGGGCGGCCAGCGATGCCGGCAACACGCCCGCCACATGGAACAGCGGATAGCCGTTGATGACCACGTCGTCCGGTCCGGCGTTCTGCAATTGCACCGCGGCCCAGGCGCTGAAGACCTGGTTTGCGTGGGTGTGGATGGCGAGCTTGGGCGCGCCGGTGGTACCGCCGGTATGGAAATAGGCGGCCACGTCGCCGGCGTGGATTTCCCGGTTGCTGACCAGGCGGTCGACCGGCTGCACGGCGCGCGCGGCGTTGAAGTCCAGCGCATGATCCGGCAGCGCCGGGCGGGCCGAGGGCGGCTCGTCCAACGGGGCCACGCGCAGCAGCGTGTGCAACGTGGGCACGCGTTCGCGCAGGCGCAGCGCCTTGGACCAGGAGCCGCATTCCACGTCGGACCCGTAGGCGATCAGTACCTTGGCGCGCGCCGTGGTCATGAGGGAGGCGAGCTTGTCCTCGGCCAGCAGGGGATTCAAGGGCTGGACGATGCCAGCGGCCTCGCCGCCCCAGAGCGCCAGGTGGTACTCCAGGCAGCCGGGCAGCAGGATGCCGACGGCGTCGCCCGGGCCCACGCCCAGTTCATGCAGCAGGTTGGCGGTCTGGTGGATGCCGGCCAACAGTTCGCGGTAGCTCCAGCGCACCGGCGTGTCGCCGGGATCGGCGCTGCGCAGAAAGGTCAGCGCTGTCTTGTCGCCGAAAGCCGCGGCCGAGTTGCGGAAGATCTCGTAGGTGCTCTGCACCGTGAGCGTCTCGGTCAGCGGCCGGGCTTGCAGCCGCTGCACGTCCGCCGCGCTGCGCACGGGGAATGGGGCCGCAAAAGGCGGCGAGAGGGGCGGGGCGGCATGGACCTGGGTCATGGGCGTGGTCCTCCGCTCAGGCCTGCCCCAGCGCGATGTAGCGCCGCAGGTGATGGTCTTCGTCGCCCAGTTGGTGGTCGATCATGACCAGGCGCTTGGCATAGTGCGCCAGGGGCAGCTCCCAGGTCATGCCGATGCCGCCGTGCAGCTGGATGCTCTCTTCAGCCACCAGGGTGCCGATGCGGCCGATGGTGTACTTGGCGGCGGACAGCGCGCGCTCGCGGGTGGCGCGGTCCGGGTGGTCCAGCGCGGCCGCGGCGTTGATCACGGACGAACGCGCCTGTTCGATCTCCAGCAGCACGTCGGCCATGCGGTGTTGCAGCGCCTGGAAGCTGCCGATGGGAGCGCCGAACTGGCGGCGCGTGCGCAGGTATTCCAGAGTGGCGTCGCGAGCGCAGTCCATGGCGCCGACGGCTTCGGCGCACAGCGCCAGGATGCCGCGCCCGGCGGCGCGTTCCAGCAGCGGGTAGCCTGCGCCGGCCTCGCCCAGCAAGGCTTCTGGCGCAAGCTGCACGCCGTCGAGCACCAATTCGGCCGCGCGGCCGCCATCGATCAGGCCATAGCCGCGCAGCGTCAGGCCGGGCGTGCCGGCGCTGACCAGGAACAGGCTGATGCCGGCCTCGTCGTCCGGCCCGCCCGCGCTGCGGGCCGGGATCAGGAACAGGTCGGCGTGCTCGCCCGCCGCGACCACGGCCTTGGCGCCGTTGAGCACCCAGCCGTCTGCGTTGCGTTCGGCGCGGGTCTCGACGCGCGCCAGTTCATAGCCGGAGCCGGGTTCGGCGTGGGCCAGCGAGGCCGTGATGCTGCCCGCGATCAGGCCTTCAAGGGCCTCGCGCTGGGCCGGCGTGCCGGCTTCGGCGATGGCGCTGCCGACCATGAGCGCGTCCAGCAGCGGTTCGACGGCCAGGCCGCGGCCCAGCGCTTCGAACACGACGGAAATGTCGAAGCCGGTTCCGCCCAGTCCGCCGTCTGCTTCGGCAAACAGGGCGCCGATGGCGCCGAGTTCGGCATAGCGCTGCCACAGCTCCAGGCTGTAGCCCCGCTCCGAGCGGGCATTGCGGTCGCGCGTGGCGAAGTCGCTCTGTTCGGCGACAAAGCGGCGCAGCATGTCGGAGAGCATGCGCCGGTCTTCGGTGTGTTCAAAATTCATGGCCGGCCCTTACAGTCCGAGGATCATCTTGGAGATGATGTTCTTCTGGATTTCATTGGAGCCGCCGAAGATCGACAGCTTGCGGTTGTTGAAGTACTGCGCGGCGGCGCTCTCGGCGCCGTGGGGGCCGATGGGCGGTGCGTCATAGCCGTCGTGCAGCGCTTCGGGCACGAAGGGGCGGGCATAGGGGCCCATGGCGCGGCGGTTCAGCGCGCTGATCTCCTGGCGGATCTGGGTGCCGCGGATCTTCAGCATGGAGCTTTCGGCGCCGGGCGCGCCGCCGCCAGCCACCGCCGCGACCACGCGCAGGTTGGTGGTGCGCATGTTGGCCAGCTCGATCTCGACGCGCGCCAGCCGCGCGGCGAAGTCCGGGTCTTCCGATAGCGGACGTCCGTGCTTGCGTAGTCTTGCGGCTACCGTTTTCAGGCGTTCCAGCGCTGCCGTGGATTGTCCAACGCCGGCGATGTTGGTGCGTTCGTAGGTCAGCAGGTACTTGGCGCAGGTCCAGCCGCGGTTCTCCTCGCCCACCAGGTTGGCCGCAGGCACCCGCACGTCGGAGAAGAACACCTCATTGACTTCGTGTTCGCCGTCCAGCGTGATGATGGGGCGCACTTCCACGCCGGGGCTCGCCATGTCGATCAGCAGGAAGCTGATGCCTTCCTGGCGTCGGCCTTCCTGTGACGTGCGCACCAGGCAGAAGATCATGTTGGCGTACTGGCCCAGCGTGGTCCAGGTCTTCTGGCCGTTGACGACGTAACTGTCGCCGTCGCGCACGGCGGTGGTCTTGACCGAGGCCAGGTCCGAGCCCGCGCCGGGTTCGGAATAGCCCTGGCACCACCAGTCGGAACCGTCCAGGATGCGCGGCAGCCAGTGGCGCCGCTGCGCCTCGGTGCCGTACTTGATCAGCACCGGGCCCAGCATGCTCAGGCCAAAGGGAACGATGCGCGGCGCGCCGGCCAGCGCGCATTCGTTTTCGAAGATGTACTTCTGCACGGCGCTCCAGCCGGTGCCGCCGTATTCCATCGGCCAGTGGCTGGCGAGCCAGCCTTGCTGGTTGAGGATGGCGTGCCACTCGACCATGTCGGCGCGCGTCAGCAGCTTGCCCTGCGCGACCTTGGCGGACAGGCGCTCGGGCAGGCGGCTGGCGAGAAAGGCCCGCACTTCGTCGCGAAAGGCGTTTTCTTCGGGGGTGAATTCCAGGTCCATGGGGGATCCTCAGTAGATTTCAAACAGGCCGGCCGCACCCATGCCGCCGCCCACGCACATGGTGACGACGGCATAGCGGGCGCCGCGGCGGCGGCCTTCGATCAGCACGTGGCCGGCCAGACGGGCGCCGGTGACGCCGAAGGGGTGGCCCAGGGCGATGGCGCCGCCGTCCACGTTCAGGCGGTCCATCGGAATGCCCAGCTTTTGCTGGCAATACAGGGCTTGCGAGGCAAATGCCTCGTTCAGTTCCCAGAGGTCGATGTCCTGCACCTTGAGGCCGTGGCGCGCCAGCAGCTTGGGCACGGCGTAGACCGGGCCTATGCCCATCTCGTCGGGTTCGCAGCCGGCGATCGCCAGGCCGCGGAACGCGCCCAGCGGCGTGATGCCGGCGCGCTGGGCTTCAGCGGCTTCCATCAGCACGCAGGCGGCGGCGCCGTCCGACAACTGCGAGGCATTGCCTGCCGTGACGAACTGGCCGGCGCCGCGCACGGGGGCCAGCGAGGCCAGGGCGTCGTAGGTGGTGCCGGGGCGGTTGCAGGTGTCGCGGTCCACGGTCACTTCGCGCTCGCTGACGGCGCCGGTGGCGCGGTCGGTGACGGACATGGTCGTGGTGACCGGAACGATCTCTTCCAGATACCGTCCCGCGGCTTGCGCGGCTTCAGTGCGCGCCTGGCTTTGCGCGGCGAAATGGTCCTGGGCTTCACGGCTGATTCCGTAGCGGGCCGCGACGATGTCGGCGGTTTCGATCATGGGCAGGTAGAGCTCGGGCTTGTTTGCCACGATCCACGGATCCATGCCGCTCACGCCGTCGTCGCGGGTGCGGATCTGCGACACGAGTTCCACGCCGCCCGCGATCATCGCGGGTGCGCCGTCCATGACGATGCGGCTGGCGGCCGAGGCGATGGCCTGCAGGCCGGAGGCGCAATAGCGGTTGACGGTAGCGCCGCCCACGCCGACCGGCAGGCCGGCGCGGATCACGGCCTGGCGGCCGATATTGCGACCCGTGGCGCCTTCCGGATAGCCGCAACCGATGAACGCGTCTTCGATCAGGGCCGGGTCCATGCCGGCCCGGTCGACGGCGGCGCGCACGGCGTGCGCGGCCAGCGTGGGGCCGGCGATGAGGTTGAATTCGCCGCGCCCCGCCTTGGTGATGGGGGTGCGGGCGGTGGAGACGATGACGGCTTCGCGCATGGCGTGTTCCTGTAAAGTGTCCGGGTCAGCCGGCCTGGTTCAGGCTGGCGAAATTGCGGCCGGATTCGGCCAGCTGCACGAGCAACGGCGAAGGTTTCCAGAAGGCGGGGTCTTCCTGCGCATAGCCGCGGATATCGGCCAGCACGCGGTCCAGTCCCACGCTGTCGGCGTAGTGCATGGGGCCGCCGCGATAACGCGGAAAGCCGTAGCCCGACAGGAACACCACGTCGATGTCGGACGGGCGCTGCGCGATGCCTTGGTGCAGCACGTTGGCCGCTTCGTTGATCATGGCGGCCAGGTAGCGGCGCTGGATGTCTTCTTGCGTGTAGGCGCGCGGCGTGACGCCCGCGCGCGCGCGTTCGGCATCGATGATGGCGAGGACTTCGGGGTCTTGTTCGCCTTGGCGCGCGCCGTCGGGATACAGGTAGAAGCCGCGGCCCGTCTTCTGGCCGAACCAGCCCCGTTCGCACAGCCGGTCGGGAATCTGCACGTAGCGCAGCGCAGGGTCGCGGGTGGGCGCGCGGCGCTTGCGTGTGGCCCAGCCGATGTCGCCGCCGGCCAGGTCCGCCATCTGGTAGGGACCCATGGGATAACCGAAGTCGCGCACGGCGGCGTCGATCTCGTAGGGCGACGCGCCGTCTTCCATCATCATGTCCGCCGCCTGGCGGTGCGCGGCCAGGATGCGGTTGCCGATGAAGCCATCGCACACGCCCGCGCGCACCGGGATCTTGCGCAGGCGCCGCGCCAGTTCGAAGCCGGTGGCCACGGTGTCGGGCGCGGTGTGCTCGCCCACCACGACTTCCAGCAGCTTCATGATGTTGGCCGGCGAAAAGAAGTGCAGGCCCAGTACGTCGGCGGGCCCGCGCGTGGCGGCGGCGATGAGGTTGACGTCCAGGTACGAGGTATTGGTGGCCAGCACCGCGCCGGGCTTGGCGACGCGGTCCAACTGCGCGAACACGGCTTGCTTGACCGCCATGTCTTCGAACACGGCTTCGATGATGAGATCGGCGTCGTCCAGCGCCTCGTAGCGGGTCGAGCCGGTGTAGCGCGCCATGCGGGCGTCGCGCTCGTCGGCGCTGATCCGGCCTTTCTTGACCAGCAGCTCGTAGACCTGCGCGACGCGGCCACGCCCGCGTTCCAGCGCGGCATCGTCCTGCTCGACCATGGTCACGGGAAAGCCGGCGTCCAGCGCCGAGACGGCGATGCCCGCGCCCATGGTGCCGCCGCCGACGATGCCGATACGCTCCAGGCGCCGCGGCCGGGCCGCTTGCTGGCCCGGCATCTTGGCCGTGTCGCGTTCAGCGAAGAAGGCATGCACCAGGCCCGCCCGCTGCGGGCTGTCCAGGCATTGCAGGAACAGCGCGCGTTCGGTGCGCAGGCCATCCTCGAAAGGCTGCTCGATGGCGGCGCGTACGGCTTCGACGATCTTGCCGGGGGAATACAGCCCACGGGTGGTGCGGGCAACGCGTTCGGCCGCTGCCTCGACCTGGGCCAGCGCGGCGGTCCGGTCGGCGAGCGCGTCGGCGTCGCGGGTGCGGCGCGGACCCGCGCCGATCGCCAGCAATTGCCGGGTGTAGGCCAGGCCCGCGTCCAGCGGATCGGTCTCGCTGGAGAGCGCGTCCACCAATCCGGCTTCCAGGGCGGCGCCGGCAGAGAGGTGCTTGCCGGTCAGCATCAAATCCAGCGCGGCCTGCGCGCCCATGAGGCGCGGCGCGCGCTGGGTGCCGCCGGCGCCGGGCAGCAGGCCCAGGTTCACTTCGGGCAGGCCCAGCTTGGCGCCCGCGAGCGCGACGCGGTAGTGCGCCGCCAGCGCCACTTCCAATCCGCCGCCCAGCGCCGCGCCGTGCAGCGCGGCAATCACCAGCTTGGCGCTGGCTTCGATCTGGTTGCAGACGTCGGGCAGGATGGGCGCCTGCGGCGGCTTGCCGAATTCGCGGATGTCGGCGCCCGCGATGAAGTTCTTGCCCGCGCCCATCAGCAGGATGGCGCGGACCTGCGGATCGGCCTGGGCGTCGCGCACGGCCGCGGCCAGATCGCCGCGCACGGCGGCGCTCAGGGCATTGACGGGGGGATGGTCGATGGTGACGACAAGAATGTCGTCATAGCGGCGCGCGTTGGCCGCGCCGGTGCTTGCGCTGTCTGTCATGGACAGTGTCTCCGATGAGGCCTGCCGCCGGAGCGCCGCTGGGGGCGAGGGCTAGGGCCGGGCGGACCAGGAACGGCCCGTCTTTTATGGCCTCATTCTTTCGCAGTAAAGAAGTCTTGACAATGGCATCGATAATTGACATTGAAGTCAAAAAAATTTGACAATGTGGAGGTGACTTGCTGCGGCGTGGAGGCCCGGAATGGACACCAAATCCCTGACGTTGCTGGTGGAAATCCTGGACGCGGGCAACCTCAGCGAGGCCGCGCGCCGCCTGAAGATGACGCGCGCTAACGTCAGCTACCACTTGAATCAGCTGGAACGCTCGGTAGGCATGCAGCTGGTGCGGCGCACAACGAGGCATGTGGAGCCGACAGAAATCGGACTGAAGCTGTATCACCACGGCCGCAGCATCCAGGACGAACTCGCCGCGGCGCGTGAATCCGTCGAGACCCTGGGCAAGACGCCGCAGGGCAAGGTCAGGCTGAGCGTACCCAGCGGCTACGGGCAGTTCGTGATGACGCCCTGGCTGCTGGAATTCAAGCGGACCTATCCGGATATCGTGCTGGACGTGTTGTTCGAGAACAGCGTGGATGACCTGCTGCGCGACGAGGTCGATATCGCGGTGCGCATCATGTCCGAGCCGCCGCAGAACCTGGTGGCGCGCGAGCTGGGCCAGGTCCGCTACGTGGCCTGCGCCTCGCGGGACTATGCCGCCGCCCGGGGCCTGCCGCAGCATCCGGAAGAGCTGTCGCGCACGCCCATCATCAGCGCGGCGGTCATCGGCCGGCCTTTGCGGCTTTCGGCCTACTACGGCGGCCAGCCGCGGCAGCACGTGGTGATGGAGCCGACGGTGATCTCGCGCAACTACGCGTTCCTGCGCGATGCAATCCTGGCCGGGCTGGGCGTGGGCGTGGTGCCGGACTACGTGGTGCACGACGACATTGCGCGCGGCGAACTGGTGGCCGCGTTGCCGCAATGGCGGCTCAGCATCTTCGGGCGCGGCATGTACATGCTGTACATGCCCAATCGCCACCACCCGCGGGCGATCTCGATGATCATCGAATTCATCCTGGAGCGCGCCCAGGCTGCGCACGAAGGCAGGCCGGGGTTGCTGGAGGCGGTGGGGTAGCGGGCCCGGCCCGCTTGGGTGTAGAGGGCCGGGCGGCGTGGTTTTCCTGACTGGGCGTTCAGCTTGGCAGGCATAAAATTCCTGTTCTTTACGGCAAACGGCCGCAGGGCCGCGCCCATTTTTTCCAGGCCCGTCCATGTCCTCTTCCGACGTCCAATTGCTTCTTACCGCGCTGGCTAGCGTGCTGGTGCTGGTTGCGCTGATCGTTTCGCGCATCCGCATGCATCCGCTGCTGGCGCTATTGATCGTCTCCATCGGCGTGGGGTTCGCCACCGGCATGGAGCCCGTGGCCATCGTCAAGAACCTGAGCAATGGCGCCGGCAAGACGCTGGGCGCGGTGGGCGTGGTGATCGCGCTGGGGGCGATGCTGGGCAAGATCCTGGCCGACTCGGGCACGACCGAACGCCTGGCCAATGCCATCCTCAGCCATACCTCGCCGCGCATGATTCCCTGGGCCATGACCCTGGTGGCCTTCGTCATCGGCATACCGATGTTCTTCGAGGTCGGCCTGGTGGTGATGCTGCCGCTGATCTTCAGCGTGGCGCGCAAGCTGGAAAGCCAGCAGCGATTCAAGGGCTCGGCCTACGTGTACGTGGGCGTGCCGGTGATCTCGGCGTTGGCGGCGATGCACGGCATGGTGCCGCCGCATCCGGGTCCGCTGACCGCCATCGCCACGCTCAAGACCACGGTGGGGCCGACCATGATCTACGGCTTCATCGCGGCGCTGCCGGCCATGGTCTTCGGCGGCCCCTTGTACGGCGCTTTCATTTCGCCGCGCATGACGACGCGTCCGGACGAGGCGCTGCTGGAACAGTTCACCACCACCCGCCAGGAGGCTGCCGGCCGCAATGCGCCCAGCGTAGGCCTGGGGGTGCTGGCGGCCTTGCTGCCCGCCTTGCTGATGCTGGTGCACGCGGGCGCGGAGATGCTGCTGCCCAAGGACTCGCGCGCCATGCACGTGGCGGCGTTCCTGGGCGACCCGATGGTCGCGATGCTGCTGGGCGTGCTGTTCGCCGCCTTCACCCTGGTGCTGATGCGCGGCGGCGACGCGGAAAAGCTGCGCGACGCCATGGGCAAGAGCCTCAAGCCCATCGCCGGCATCATGCTCATCATCGCGGGCGGCGGCGCGTTCCAGCAGGTGCTGACCAGCGCCAAGGTGGGCGATGCCATCGTGCAGCTGACCCATCAGTTTTCCTTGCCGCCGCTGGTGCTGGGCTGGCTGATCGCCATGCTGCTGTCGGTGTCCACCGGATCGGCCACGGTCGGTATCGTGGGCGCGGCGGGCCTGCTGGCGCCGCTGGCGGGCGCCGATCCCAGCCTGAACCTGCCGCTCCTGGCGCTGGCCATCGGCTGCGGCTCGCTGTTCTTCAACTACGCCAATCACGCAGGGTTCTGGATGGTGAAGGAGTCCTTCGGCATGACCATGGGCGAAGCGACCAAGACGATTTCGGTGGTGCAGTCCATCGTGTCGGTGGTCGGGCTCATCATGGTGCTGCTGTTCAACATGCTGCCGCCGCTGGGCTGACGCCGCTGCGGGCCGTAATTGTTATGCTGGGTCTGTCGTTTCCGGAGACCCCATGACAGAGATGCCCCGTTCCGCCGCCACGCATTCCGCGCTGGCTTCCGAAGCGCGCCGCACGCAGTTGCGGCGCATGAAGATCGCCGCGCTGGCGCTGTTGGTGGCGATGGTCTGCGGTTTCATCACCAGTCACGTCATGGGCGGGCAGGGCGCCTGGGCCTGGGTGCGGGCGTTCTGCGAGGCGGCCACGGTGGGCGCGCTGGCCGACTGGTTCGCGGTGGTGGCGCTGTTCCGCCGGCCGATGGGGCTGCCGATTCCGCATACGGCCATCATTCCCAGCAACAAGGACCGCATCGGGGACAACCTGGCGGTGTTCGTGCGCGACCATTTCCTGGATCCGGACACGCTGATGGAGAAGCTGCGGGTGTTCGATCCCGCGGCGCGCCTGGCGCGCTGGCTGGGGCGCCCGCGGCAGGCGCGGGCCTTGAGCGAGGGGGCGCGCAATGTGGCCTTGCAGACGCTGGACCTGCTGGACGACCGGGCGGTGCGCGGGGTGATCCAGGAGTTCGTGGTGAAGAACCTGCGGCGCTGGGACGCGGCGGATACGGCGGGCGAGGTGCTGGGCTTGTTGACGCGTGACGGGCGGCATCAGGAGCTGCTGGACGCGGCGCTGGAGCGGCTGGGCGGCTATCTGGGCGATGAGGACGTGAAGGCGCGGGCCTCGAGCCTGCTGGTGAAGTTCGCGAAGAAGGAATGGCCGCGCATCATTGCGGCGGTGGACGTGGTGAAGTCGGTGGACGGAATTGCCGACAATCTGGCGGACCGGCTGGCGCGGGCGCTGGTGGAGGAACTGCGGGACGTGCTGTCCGAGCCTGGGCATCCGGTGCGGCGGGATTATGAAGCCTGGGTGCAGGATTACATCCGGCGGCTGAAGGATGATCCGGCCTTGTCGGCGCAGGTGGAGGCGCTGAAGCAGCGGGCGATCGATCATCCGAAGGTGCAGGAGTACGTGCAGGGGCTGTGGGACGATATCCATGCAGCGCTGAGGCGCGATCTGTCATCGGAGGATTCGGCGCTGGCGCGGCATCTGGAGAGCGCATTGCTGGCCTTGGGGCGCAAGCTGGGGGAGGATCCGGGGTTGCGGGAGGCGATCAACAATCACGTGCTGGGCGGGGCGCGGAGGTTGACGGGGCGCTTGCGTAGCGGGGTCACGGAGCACATTTCCCGCACGGTGAAGAATTGGGATGAACGGCATCTGGTGGATGAGCTGGAACTTAGCGTGGGGAAGGATCTGCAGTACATACGGTTCAATGGCACCTTGGTGGGCGGGTTGATAGGGGTGGCGCTGCATGCTGTGGTGTTGCTGGTTCGAGGGTGATGCGGTTGCCCGGGATTTGACTGCTGTTTCCTGCGCTTCGTAGGCCGCCCGTCGGCGCGGGCGCCTGGGTGGCGAGCGCCCACGATTGCGGTCCGGAGCCTTCGCTCCGGACTGCCCCGTCGTCATCTTCGTCCAGGCCTGCGGCCTTCCCTTCAGATTCCCTCGGGCGCATCGAGGTTGCTCGCCACCCAGGCGCCCGCGCCGACGGGCTACGTGCGTACAGATTTGATGCGCCGCTAGAGCGGGGTTCGGTTTCGAGTCTTGCGATGCCCGTCAATTGCGGCCGCCCGGGCGGCCGCAATTGACGTACGTTGGGCGTGTCGTCGGGGGTTTGCGCGCTCGCGCGAATGTGGCGGGATGGCTCTTTTTTTGCAAGATCTGCGTTTGTATCAGGAACGAAGATTGCTGGCAGACGGCCTGACCCAAATGCTATTGTTTTTTCCGGCATGGCCGGCACGGGCCGTCCATGCACCACCGGGCGTCCGCGGGCTGCGGGCGCGTATCTTGGAGGCACCCCATGAAGAAAATCTCGATGCTGGTCGCGGCGCTTGCGTTCGCAGGCGCGTCTGGCGCGGCGCTGGCGGAAGACGTGTCGATGTCGTTCCTGAGCGTGGACGGCGTGGGCAAGAGCGCTGGCACGATCACGCTCAAGGACACCAAAGGCGGGCTGCAGCTTACGCCGCATCTGAAGGGCCTGCCGCCTGGCGAGCACGGCTTCCATGTGCATGAGAAGGGTTCGTGCGAGCCTGGCATGGTGAACAACCAGATGGCGGCTGGCGGCGCGGCGGGCGGGCATTTCGATCCCAAGGGCACCAAGGCGCACAAGGGGCCGATGGCGACTGACGGGCATCAGGGCGATCTGCCGTTCATCGTGGTCGCTGCCGACGGCACGGCGACGAAGGCGGTGGTGGCGCCGCATCTGAAGCTGGCCGATGTGAAGGGCCGCGCGGTGATGGTGCACGTGGGCGGCGACAACTACAGCGATACGCCGGCGCCGCTGGGCGGCGGGGGCGGCCGGCTGGTTTGCGGGGTGGTGAAGTAGCCGCTTGGGCGGTCAGGCCGTGCCGTTGCGGCCGTACAGACGGTAGCCTGCGCGTTCGGCGAGGCGGTCGTAGTACGCGGCGACGGCCGGCAATCGCGGCTTGTCGAAGGGCGTGCTGAACCAGCGGTTCACCGACAGGCCGACCGGTATGTCGGCCAGCGAGAACGCGGGGCCGGCGACGTAGCCGCCGGCCTGTTCCAGGCGCCGGTCCAGTATCGCCATGAAGCTCGCCCATTCGCGGCAGGACGCTTCGATCGCGGCGCGGTCGCGGTGGGCGGGAGATTCGCGCACCAGGGCCATGAAGGCGTAGCTCCAGGAACGATTCAGGTCGGTGGCCTGCCAGTCCATCCATTGGTCGACGCGGGCGCGCAGCCTGGGTTCGGCGGGGTACAGGTCCAGCCCGCCGTATTGCGCGGCCAGGTAGCGGATGATGCTGTTGGACTCCCACAGCACGAAGTCGCCGTCCTGGATGACGGGCACCATCGCGTTCGGATTCAGCGCCAGGAAGGCGGGCTCGCTGGTGGGTTGGAACCCGGAGCCCCAATCTTCACGCTCGAAAGGCAGGTCCAGTTCGGCGCAGGCCCAGAGCACCTTGCGCACGTTGATGGATGAGGCTTTACCCAGGATCTTCAGCATCTTGCCGCCGCCGTGTTGACTGACCGGGGCAGTCTAGCGGGCGGCGGCGGGCGCGCACAGATACAGATTGCCGGTTTTGCGTGCGCAACAGCGTTCAATAGGCGCCGGCTTCGGGCTGGGTGCGCAGGCGCAGCACCGGCGAGGTATACAGCACCACGAATTGCACGGCAAAGCCGGCGGTCGATACCCACAGGCAGGCTTCGACGCCGGCGCGGGCGGCAAGCGCGGCGCCGATCAGCGCGCCGACCGGGCGGGCGCCGAAGGTGGCGGTCAGGATGACGGCGGACACGCGGCCCAGCAGGGCGTTGGGGGTGATTGCCTGGCGCAGCGTGGTGGTGGTGATGGTCCAGAGGATGGGACCCGCACCGAACAGGAAGAAGCCCGCTGCCGCCCACGCGCCGGACGGAAACGCCAGCGTGGAGAGCAGGATGGCGCTTGCGATCAGCGCGGCCAGAGGGCCGGCGGCGATCATGCCGCCGAAGCTCAGCCGCTGTGCGAGCCAGGGCGCGAGCAAGGCGCCGGCCACCATGCCGCCGCCATACACGCCCAGCGTCAGGCCGACGGCCGTGGCCGACAGGCCCAGCCGTTCGATGGCGTAGGCCACGTAGATGGCCTGCAGCACGAACCAGGCGGTATTGAAGAATACGGCGGTCACCAGCACCGGGCGCAGCAGCGGATGCGTGAGGACGAACGCCGCGCCCTCGCGCAGTTCCTCCAGCACGCGGCGGCGCGGCGCTGGGCCGGGAGTGTCGTGGGGCAGGCCGGCCAGCAGCAGGGCCGCCAGCAGCGACAGCACGGTGGCCAGCACATACGCCGAGGGCGCGCCCATCCACCCGACCAGCGCGCCGCCGGCGGCTGGCCCTGCGGAAAAAGCGGTACTGCGGGCCAGTTCCAGCCAGCGGTTGGCGCTGGCAAGTCCGGCGGGCGGGACCAGCCGCGGCACCAGCGCCGGCGCGGCCACGTTGTAGGCGACCGTGCCCACCGGGCCCAGGAAACCCAGCGCGGCCAGCCAGCCCAGATTAAGTCCGCCCGTGGCCAGCAGCGCCAGCAGGCCCAGCAGGCTGGCGGCGCGCACGCATTCGGCGGCGGTCATCAGGGCGCGCCGTGACATCCGGTCGGCCAGCACGCCGGCGGGCAGGGACAGCAGCAGGAAGGGCAGGGTCTGGGCCGTCTGCAGATAGCCCGTCTCGGCAGCGCTGGCGCCCAGCGCCAGCACCGCGACCAGCGGGGCGGCCGCAAGCGCCATCTGTTCGGAGAATTGGGCGGCCAGGTTGGAGGCGGCCAGGCGGCGGAACGCTGAGGGCAGGGCGGGCATGGGGCGCGGACGGCGGAAACGACAAGGGCACGATCATGATCGTGCCCTTGTCCTCCGGCACTCCGTTCCTTGCCATGGGCAAGGCGCGCGCGCCGCTTCGCCTCTTTCTCAGGGGATGGGCGGATAGTCGCCGAAGCCGTCCGGCCAAGGCGTCAGCACTTCATAGCCGGTCTCGGTCACGACCACCATGTGCTCCCATTGCGCCGACAGCGAGCGGTCCTTGGTGACTACGGTCCAGCCGTCGGGCAGTTGCTTGGTCTGGGGCTTGCCGGCGTTGATCATGGGTTCGATGGTGAACATCATGCCGGGCTGCAGCACCATGCCTTCGCCGGGGCGGCCGTAGTGCAGCACTTGCGGATCGTCGTGATAGATCTGGCCGATGCCGTGGCCGCAGTATTCCCGCACGATGCTGAAGTGCTCGCGGTGCGCCACGGTCTGAATGGCGTGGCCGATATCGCCCAGCGTCGCGCCGGGCTTGACGGCCATGATGCCGGCGCGCATGGCTTCGTAGGTGGTGTTGACCAGGCGCCGCGCCAGCGGGCTGGGCTGGCCCACGTAGTACATGCGGCTGGTGTCGCCGAACCAGCCGTCCTTGATAACGGCCACGTCGATGTTGAGGATGTCGCCGTTCTTCAACACCTTGGCCGACGGAATGCCGTGGCAGATTACGTGGTTGGCCGAGGCGCAGATGGTCTTGGGAAAGCCGTGGTAGCCGACGTTGGCGGGTATCGCCTTCTGCACGTTGACGATGTAGTCGTGGCAGATGCGGTCCAGCTCATCGGTGGTGACGCCGGGGCGGACGTGTTCGGCGATCATGTGCAGCACTTCCGCCGCCATGGCGCCGGCCTTGCGGGCCATTTCGATGTCGGCGGCGGACTTGATGGAAACCTTCTTCGCCATTTACGCGGCCTCCTGCTGGGCTGGTTGTGGCAAGCCTTGGGACAAGGAGGCGATGGCGAAGCCCTCGGCCTGTTCGATGCGGATCAGCAGCTGGCAGATGTCGGCGTGGCGCAGCTCGGGGTAGAGCTCGGACAGCATGCCGATGCGCATCCAGTGTTCGGCCTGGGAATTGATGGAGCGGCTGAGCGCGCCGCTGGCGACGCGGAGGTTCTCATGCATCTGCTCGGAGATCTTGACGATGCCCATGGAGTTAATGATCCATATATGGTTTGTATATGGATCGTATCTTACCGCCGATGGGCGGCAGGGCGCAAATCGGGAGGGGGCTAGCGGCCCTTGCCGCGCGCCGTCTTCTTGGCGCCGGCGCGAGGCGCGGCCTCCTTGGGCGGGGGCGCGATGGCGGCGTGCACCTGCTCCATCCACATCAGCGCGTCGGTGTACGACAGGAACTGCTGCAGATAGCCGGGCGACACTTCGCGCATCAGCGACAGCGCGCGGTGCACCAGCTGATTGGAGTTGAGCGGGCCGGCGTTCTTGTGTACCTGCTCCTGCGACTGCCGCACCTGGCGGTCGGCGCTGACCCGCGACCAGACGCCGCGGAAGTACTCCAGCGTTTGCAGTTCGGGATAGGTGGCGCGAAGGTCGGTGGCGCCGCGCGCGTCGGTGCCGGGATCGGCGATGTACGCGGTCAGCGCCGCCAACGGTCCGGGTTCGGGGAGGGCGGCAGCGGGCGCGGGGAGGTTTTCGGCCGCATCCGCGGGCGCGCCGTCCAGTTCGGCCTCGTAGGCCTGGATCAGCGTTGCCAGCTTGCCGTCCAGCAGCCTGCGGGCTTCGTCGCCCTGGGCGGCTGCGCGCCGTTGCAGCGCGTCCATGAACTGGAAGCGGACAGGATCCACACGGTCGGCGCCGGCCTCGCGCCAGGCGTCCAGCATGGCCCGGGCGTCGATGATTTCGCCGCGGGTGCCGTCACTGGCCATGCGAGGTCCCGGCGTCGCTGGAGGGCTTGGGGATGGGCGCGATTTCGACCCGGCGGTTCTTGGACCGGCCGTCCTCATCCGCGTTGGAGGCCACCGGCTGTTCGGAACCGAAGGCCGCGGCGAATACGGCCGACGAAGGCACGCCCTCGTCGATCAGCGCGCGCGTCACCGTCAGGGCGCGCTGCGCCGACAGGTCCCAGTTGTCGGCGAAGCGCCGGTTGCCTTCGCGCACCTGCTGGTCGTCGGTGTAGCCGCTGACCATCAGGATCTCGTTGTGCGACTTCAGATAGGCAGACAGGGGTTCGATCAGGCTTTTCAGGACTTCACGGCCCTCGGGCTGCAGTTGGTCCGAGTTCAGGGCGAACAGGACGCTGCCGCTGATGCCGATGCGGCCGTCGATCAGGGTCACGCGGCCGGCGGCCAGCGGACCCGCCAGCGCCTGCTCCAGCGTTTCGCGGCGCTGGGTTTCGACCTGGCGCTGCTTGACCTCTTCCTCCAGCTGGGTGGACAGCTGCAGCTGCACGGCGACGACGCTCACCAGGATCAGGACGAATGCGCCCAGCAGCACCGACATCAGGTCGCCGAAGACGGCCCAGGCCGGGACTGTGGGCTCCACGCCGCCGTCGATGTCCTCGCTCATGCCGCTTCCGCTCCGGCCGTCGCGCGCTGAATGGCCAACTGCTGCAGGTTCTCGATGATCTGCTTCTGCGACACCATGCTCAGGTCCACCACTTCACGGGCCTGCGCCACGTAGTAGGCGAGCTGTTCGTCGCCGCGCGCGATGGATTTGTCCAGCGCCGCTTCGATGCGTTGCAGGTGCGCCACCAGCTTGTCGTTGGACTCGCCGAAGAGCTGCACCGCAGTACCGAAGGACTCGCCCAGGCTGGCCACTTCGGCGGCCCCGCTGGCGACCTGTGCGGCCACTTCGGCCAGCTTGCCGGTTTCGGCCTGCGCCTGTTCGGTGAACTGCGTGCCGACGCGGTCCAGCAGCTCCGCCGACGAAGATACCAGCGCGTCCACGGCCGTGCGTTGCTCGGCGGCGGTGTGGTTGACGGCGTCCAGCAGGGTGCCCAGGGTTTCCAGCAGGCGGTTGCGTTCTTCCAGCATGTCGTTGTCGCGCTCCATGCTGTCGGAGAGCTTCTGGCGCAGTTCGCCGATGACTTCGGCGGCGGCGCGCGGCGCTTCAGAGGCGGCCTGCACCAGGCGGCCGATCTCGGCGATGGTGTCGTTGGCGCTGGCCTGGGTCTGCGCGCTGATGTCCTGCGCCGTGATGGCCAGCGTGTCGCAGATCTGCTGCTGCTGGTTGGCGGTGTAGGAACTGGTCTGTTCCCATTCGGTGCGCAGCGAGTCGGCGATCGTGCCGAGCTTGCCGGTCCAGACTTCCAGGCGCGCTTCGTCCTCGGCGGCGAGCGCATTCTGCAGGTCCGTCTGCGATTGCTCCAGCGTTTGCAGCAGGGCGGCGGAGTGTTGTTCGAATGCCGCGGCGGCGGCTTCCAGCGCCTGCTGGTTGTCGCCGGCCAGCTTGGCGTTGGCTTGCTCCTGGCGTGCCTGCGCCTCGGTCCAGGCCTGGGTGACGCCGGTGGCCGCCGTTTCCAGGCGGGCCGACACGCTTTCCAGCAGACCAGCCTGAGCCTGGGTCTGGGCCGTGATGTCGCGCGCGGTCTGGGCCAGGGTGTCGTTGACTTCCAGTTGGCGCAGGGCGGCCTGGGTGCCGGCCTGTTCCCATTCCTGGCCGAGCTTGGCGGCCATGGCGGTGAGCGTGCCGGTCCAGGCGGCCAGGCGTTCCTGGTCGCGCGAGGCCAGCGCGGTTTGCAATTCGGCGTGCGACTGGTCCAGCGTTTGCAGCAGCGCGGCGGAATGCTGTTCGAAGGTGGCGGCGGCGGTCTCCAGCGCTTGCTGGGTGTCGCCGGCCAGCTTGGCGTTGGCTTGCTCCTGGCGTGCCTGCGCCTCGGTCCAGGCCTGAGTGACGCCAGTGGCCGCCGTTTCCAGGCGTGACGACACGCTTTCCAGCAGGCCGGCCTGAGCCTGGGTCTGGGCCGTGATGTCGCGCGCGGTCTGGGCCAGGGTGTCGTTGACTTCCAGCTGGCGCAGGGCGGCCTGGGTGCCGGCCTGTTCCCATTCCTGGCCGAGCTTGGCGGCCATGGCGGTCAGTGTGCCGGTCCAGGCGGCCAGGCGTTCCTGGTCGCGCGAGGCCAGTGCGGCCTGCAATTCGGCGTGCGACTGGTCCAGCGTTTGCATCAGCGCGGCGGAATGCTGTTCGAAGGTGGCGGCGGCGGTTTCCAGCGCTTGCTGGTTGTCGCCAGCCAGCTTGGCGTTGACCTGTTCCTGGCGGGCTTGCGCCTCGGTCCAGGCCTGGGTGACGCTGCCTGCCGCCGTTTCCAGGCGGGCCGATACGGTTTCCAGCAGACCGGCCTGGGCCTGCGTCTGGGCGGCGATGTCACGCGCGGTCTGGGCCAGCGTATCGCTGGCGGCCTGTTGGCGGGCCACGGTGTCGGCGCCAGCCTGCTGCCATTCCTGGCTCAGCGTAGCGGCCATGGCGGTGAGCGTGCCGGTCCAGGCGGCCAGGCGTTCCTGGTCGCGCGAGGCCAGCGCGGCCTGCAATTGCGTGTGCGACTGGTCCAGCGTCTGCAGCAGGGCCGCGGAATGCTGTTCGAACGTGGCGGCCGCGGCGGCCAGGGCCTCCCGGTTGTCGCCTGCCAGCTTTTCGCCAGCCCGTTCCTGGCGTGCCAGCGCGGTGGCCCATTGTTCCGAGACGCCGTTGGCGGCCGCTTCCATGCGGGCGGATACGCCTTCCAGCAGCCGGGCCTGGACTTCGGCCTGCGCGGTGATGTCGCGCACGGTCTGCGCCAGCGTGGCGCTGATGGCTTCCTGGCGTTCGGCGGCCTGCGCGCCGGACTGTTCCCATTCCTGGCGCAGCGTGGCGCCCATGGCGCCCAGGGTGTCGGTCCAGGCGGCCAGGCGCTGCTGGTCGCGCGAGGCCAGCTCGGACTGCAGCAAGGTGTGCGATTGGTTCAGCGTGCGCAAGAGCGAGGCCGAATGCTGCTCGAAGCTGGCTGCGGCCGCGGTCAGGGCCTGCAGATTGTCGCCCGCCAGCTTTTCGCTGGCCTGCTCCTGGCGCGACAGCGCCTGGGTCCAGGCTTGCGACATGCTGCCCGACGATTCCTCCAGGCGCGAGGACACGCTGTCCAGCAGGGCGGCCGAGCGCTGTTCGAAGGTCTGGGCGAAGTGGTCGAGCGAGGCGCGCAGGTCCTGGGACAGGGCCTCGCTGGCGCGCTGCTGGCCGGCCAGGGCCTGGTTCCAGATGCCGGCGACATTGCTGGTGGTGGCCTGGAAGCCCGAGGTCAGTCCTTCCAGTTGGCGCTGCACGGCTTGCGTCACGGTGTCCTGCAGGGAAGCGGTTTCGCGCGACAGGCTGGCCATCGTCGCTTCCACCACGGGTTGCAGGGCGGCGCCGGCCGAGCGCGCGCTTTGCGACACGCTTTCCTTCATGGACTGTTCCATGACGGCGGCCAGGCGCGAATAGGCCGCCTCGGCCTTGTCCTGGAACGCGTCCTGGCTGGCCATGTGGCGGTCGCTCAGGGCCTGGTTCTGGCGGGCCATGTCGCTCATCATGGCTTGCAGCTTGTCCACCAGGGTAGGCATGGCTTCCGCCTGGCGCTGCATGACTTCAGCCTGGCGTTGCAGCAGCTTGAAGGATTCCTCGCGCTGATAGCCCTGCGAGTACACGCGCAGCGTGGTCGCGGCCTTGCTGTCCAGCAGTTGCGCGGCGCGCACGCGTTCGCGGCGGCACAGGGCTGCCAGCAGGCCCAGCATGGCGGAGCTGGCCACGCCGGCGATCGAGGTGCCGAAGGCAAAGCCCAGGCCCTTGACCGGCGCGGCGAGCGAGGCGCGGATGGCGGCCAGATCGGTGGCGCTTTCCAGCGCCAGGCCAGTGCCGCGCAGGGTCACGACCATGCCCAGGAAAGTGCCCAGCATGCCGAGTAGCACCAGCAGGCCGACCAGGTACGGCGTCAGCGCCGGTCCGGGCAGGCCCGCGCGCTCGCCTTCGATGCGCAGCCGCGCGGCGTTGCGCAGGCCCGGCGGCAACTGGTCCAGCCAGGATCCCAGATTGCCGGGCGCTTCGGACAGGCCCGAGAGCGCGCGCGTCAACGAGGATGTCGCCTGCTGGTAGCGCAGCAGTTCCAGCGCGCCGGCCAGGTAACAGACGGCTATCAGCAAGGTCACGGCCAGCGCCAGCGGGTTGGTGCCCGCATAGCCCACGCCGATCCAGCCCACGACGGCCAGACCCGCCAAGAAAACTACGAGATTAGTCAGATATTTGGACATAGTGTCCCGGTTAGCTGGCGCGAAGGGTGGCAAGCAGCCCTTCGACCGGTTGTAAACGAACATCCAATTCGGCAAGCAGCACGCTGCGCATGTCTTTGCGGAACGTGTCCAGCCAGGCGCCCGGCGTTATCGATGCCGTCGCCGGAGCGGGCGCCGCGCCCGTCTCGACCGCGGCATCGCCTTGCGCCTCGGCTTCGGTCTCGCCTTGCGCTTGCGCCAATGCGGCAGCCTCGGCCAGGGCCGCGGCCTCCGCGTCGCGCAGGCGCTCGAAATGGCCTTGCAGCAATTTCGGAATCGCGCCGAACAGCGCGCGTTCCTTGGGCAGCAGGGCGCGGTCCATGATGGCGTCGACCACCGCCAGTCGCGTCATTTCGCCGTTCTTGGCTGCGACCATGCCGCGCAGCCGGCTGCGCAAATTGCCCACGGCGGTTTCCATCGTGTGCTGCAACGACAGATAGCGCTGGCGAAAATTCGCGTAATCGGCGTCAGCCTCGGCCAGCGCCGCCAGTTGCTTGGCGGGCGCGGGCGCTTGTCCCGGCGTGCGCCGCTTGGCGGCCGTGGCCGCGGTGTCGCTGGCGATGGCGTCGGCCAGCGTGGTCCGCACGCGTTCGCACTCGCGCTCTTCGGCGCTGCTGAACATGCGGGCGCCGGGGGCGATCACCGGCGGGCTGGTGTTCAGCGCCGCGGAGAGCGCGATCGCGTCCGTCCAGCCGAGCCATTGGCTCAGATGGTCCGAGAGCGATTGCCTGGATTGCGGAACATCGACATCCGTCAGGCGAGTCAGCAAGCGAATGAGCGTCGGGCCGCTTAAACCTGTGCGCTGTGGGGCCTGCAACATACCACCAGAGTCAAAAAGGGGGGAGTTTACACGGTGGAGGGCGGCGCCAGGGGCGGGGGAAGGGCGGCAAGGGCGTGCCGCCCGAAAAAAGAGGGTCGCATCATCTGCCGATGCAATATTGTGACGGGGTTATGCCACCCGGCGAATCCGGAGTTCTGGCGCCAGGCCATGCGCCGGATTGTCCAGGTAGTCCGCCAGAAAATCGATGAGGTACCGGGTCCGGGCGGGCAGCAAACGGGTTTCGGTCACGGCGTGGACCTCGATCGGCCCCAGGCTCCAGGCCGGCAGCACGCGCGCCAGCTCGCCCGAGCGCAGCCGGCCGCTTTCGTCGCCGCCCAGCGCCGCGATGCCGGCGCCCAACACGGCAAGCTGCCTGGCCATGCAGGCGTCGTTGGCGCCGTAGCGGTGCTCCACCGGAACCAGCAACTGCTCGCGGCCGCGCTGTAGCGGCCAGGGCGCGGGCTGCCCGCCGCCGGCGCGCAGGCCGATGCAGTCATGGCGCGCCAGGTCCGCGGGGCTGGCAGGCATGCCGCGGGCGGCCAGGTAGGCGGGCGAGGCGTACAGGCCGGCATGGACCACGCCCAGGCGGCGCGCCACCAGCGACGAGTCGGGCAGTTCGCCCAGGCGGATCGAGACGTCGCCGATCTCGGGCGGGTGCTCGGCGAACTCGGGTCCGGCCACGCTCATCTGGAGCCGGATATCCGGGTAGCGGCTGCCGAATGCCACCAGGGCGGGCATCAAGGCGTCCAGCGCATACGCCGCGGGCAGTTGGACGCGCAGCGGCCCGCTGGGAAGTTCCAGTTGCTCGCGCAGTTCCTCGTGGGCGATCTCGGCTTCGGCCACGATGCGGCGGCAGCGTTCGAAGTACAGCCGCCCGGCATCGGTCAGCTCCACGCGGCGCGTGTTGCGGCTGAGCAGCCGCAGGCCCACCGAGCGTTCCAGTTCGGCCACGTGGCGCGACACCGTGGAGGTGGGCATGCCGAGCGTCGCGGCGGCCCGGCTGAAGCTATGCGCCTTCGCCACTTCGGCGAACAATTCCATGCCTTGCAGGCGTTTCATGAGTGCATCTCCCGCGCGGTCCGGACGGATCAGCGCCATGTTCCATTGCTTGATGTGCGTGTTGCCGGCGGCCCAGGGAAGGCCAGCCGTCGCAGGAGGGCATTGTCGGCACGGGGTTTTAATAATTCTTTAAAGCGCCGCCGCGCCAGGGGAAAGAGGCAGTCCGCCCCGCCTGGAAAGGCGGGGCCTGCGCCGGTTTCAGCGTATCTCGGGATAGCCTGCCGTCACGGCGGCGTGCGCCATGTCGCCCAGGACAGAGTAGGCGGCCGGATCCGGGCGGGCGAAGCGCGCGACATGCGCCGCGCGCAATAGCGGCTGGTGCGCCGGATTTTCGTGCATGGCAAGCAGGGCATCCGACAGGGCCTGCGTGGCGGCCGGGGCCACGTCGGGTCCGGACACCAGGAGGGGATTCGGCGTCCATGGCGTGTACGCCAGCGTGCGCAGTCCGGCCAGCGCGGCCGGATCGTGCGCGCGCAGCAGATCCAGGTACCAACTGTCGGCCGCGGTCAGGTCGATCTCGCCGTCGGCCAGGGCGCGCAGCAGGCCCCGCGGGTTGCCATAAGGCCCCTTGGACGCTGCGAACAGTGAGCCGCCAGCCGCGGCCAGCCTGGCCAGCGCCGCGCGCGGCGCATTCCAGCCCGATTGGGAGTCACGCACCATCCAGCCATAGCGGCTGCCGGCCGCATCAGCCAGCGAGGACCAACCGCAGTCGGCGCGCACCAGGAATTCGCTGCGATAGCGCGGCAGGCCTTCGTAGGCCGGCCAGTCCGGCACCACCGCAGCGACCGCCGCAAAGGCCCGGCCCGCCTGCAGCGCGTTGACGTAGGGCCAGCCGCACATGAAGACGCCGCACAGGCCGGGCCGTTCCCAGAGTTCGCCGATGGGCGTGGGCCAGCCGTGCTCGACGAAGCGCACCTTCAGTCCGGCGCTGGCGTGCGCGGCCTGCAGCAGCGCATGCCAGGCAGCCCGCGCCGCGGGCGCCACGTCGTACATGCGCGTCGAAGTGATGAGATCCATGGCGCTGCGCCTATGCAAATTTCAAGGTCTGGCCCAGGCCCATATTGCGGGCCTTTTCCAGCATGGCGTGGCCCAGCGCAATATCGGTGGTGGACAGGCCGCGGTGCCAGAACAGGATGGTTTCGTCATCGCGCTCGCGACCCGGCTTCAGGCCCGCCACGATCTGGCCCAGTTCGGCGTGCAGGTTTTCTTCCGTGATGCGGTCGCTGTCGACGTGGGCGCGCAGCGCGCCATAGGGCAGCCCCTTGCGGCATTGGCCCCAGTCATCGACCACCACCTTGCTCATGATGTCGGTCAGGCTCAGTTCCACCGCGCTCATGGTGCCGTAGGGCATGACCAGGGCGCCGGGCTTGATCCATTCGGTCTTGAGCAGCGGCGTGGGTTCAGGCAGGCGCGAGGCTTCGACCACGATGTCGGCGCCGCGCACGCAGGATTCCCAGTCATTGACGACCTTCACCGGTTTGCCCAGGTCGCGCGACAGGCGCTCGCCAAAGGCCTGCTGGCTTTCCGGCCGGCGCGAGTGCACGCGGATTTCTTCAAAGTCGTAAAGGCTGTCAAGCAGCCGCACGTTCCAATAGGAAGTGCCGCGCGACCCGATATGCCCCAGCACCTTGCTGTTCTTGCGCGCCAGGTACTTGGCGCCCAGCGCGGTGACGGCGCCGGTGCGCATGTCGGTGATGGCGGTCGCGTCGACTACGGCCAACGGCTTGCCGTTGACCGGATCGAACAGATTGAGCAGGGCCATCTCCGAAGGCAGGCCCACTTTGTAGTTGTCGACGAAGTCGCTGACTACCTTCACGCCCGCGACGTGCAGCGGCTCGATGTAGCCGCGCAGCACATTGAAGTGCCCTTTGGCGGAAGACTCCGGCACCAGGTGCATGCGGGGTTCGATGACGGTCTTGCCGCGTCCCTGGGCGTCCAGCGCGCTTTGCACCGCGGCCAGGATTTCCGCATCGGTCAGCGCCAGCGCGCGCACGTTAGGGCCGTTCAAATAGGTGATGTCTATGGATTGCATGATGTCTCCTCTGTTTATTGGATGGGCTGGATGCCGGCCTGCTTGACGATGGCCGCCCACTTTGCGGTTTCCTGCTGGATCGCCTGGGTGAAATCCGCGCGGTTCGAGCCGGCGGGCTCCACGCCCAGGCCGGCGAACTTCTGGCGCACGGACTCCTTTTGCAGCACGGCGGCAATGTCGGCCTGCAACTGGTCGAGGATAGCGGGCGGCACCTTGGCCGGCGCGACGATGCCGTACCAGGACGTCACGTCAAAGCCCGGATAGCCGCTCTCGGCTACCGTGGGCACGTCCTTCAGTTGCGGCAGGCGTTGCGGACCGGCCACCGCCAGCGCGCGCAGCTTGCCGGATTGGATATGCGGCAGCACGGTGGATACGCCGGCGAACATCATGTCCACGTTGCCCGCCACCACGTCGTTGACTGCGGCAGCCATGGCGTTGTAGGGGATGTGGCGCGTGACGATGCCGGCCGACTGGTTCAGCAGTTCGCCCGCCAGGTGGGCCCCGCTACCGGGGCCGGGCGAGGAATAGTTGAGCTTGTCCGGATGCTGGCGCGCATAGGCCACCAGTTCGGTGAAGCTCTTGACCGGTACCTTGTCGTTGACCACCAGCACATTGGGCGAGGTGGCCAGCATGGTCACCGGCGCGAAGTCCTTTGCGGTGTTGAACGGCAGCTTGGTATAGAGCAGCGGGTTCACGGTCAGGTTGCCCGCCGGCGCCAGGGCCAGCGTATAGCCGTCCGGATTGGCGCGGGCGACAAAGTCCATGCCGATGTTGCCGGAGGCACCGACCTTGTTTTCGATGATGACCGGCACGCCCCATTTGCTGTTGAGTTCCTGGCCGACGATGCGGGGCAGCGCATCGGCGATGCCGCCCGCGCCAAACGGCACGACGATGGTGACGGGCCTGGCGGGATACTTGCCTTCGGCGGCTGCCGCAGGCAGTGGCAGCGCGGCGGCCAGCAGGGCGCTGCTCAGGCACAGCGCAAGGTACTTTTTCATGGTCATTCCCCTTGTTGTGTGGTTCAGGCCGCGGCGTGGCGCTTACTGCGCCGCGCCGCGCTCCTGGTTCAGAAACCGGTCGGCGCGCGCGATGTCGTCGGCCAGCCTTCTGTCCTGCGAAAGAAACGGCACTTCCTGCCGGAAGGCCGCCAGCACCTCGCCGGTCCCTTTGCCCACCGGACGCCGCGGCTCCGCGCGCGTGCGCAGATCCACGGCCTGCGCCGCATGGATCAGTTCTATGCCCAGCAGCGTGCGCAGGCGCGCGGCCTGCTGGCCCACGCGCTGCGCCGCCAGCGGGCCGTTGGTGGCCACGTCTTCGATGTTGCCGGCGACCGCCAGCGCATCGGACGAGACGGGCTGCGACAGCGTCCGGATTTCGGTCGCCAGGAGCGACACGGGCTTCTGTATCGTGGTGTAGGCCAGCGTCGTGTCATTGGGCGACAGAAAGCGCGGCAGCTTGGTGAAGGCCGGGTCGCCCATGCGCAGCACGCGTTGCGCCGAAGACTGGGCCACCTGGGCCAGCGCCACGCCCACCGACTGCAGCGGCACCACCCAGGCGGTGGGATCGAAGCCGGCGCTGGGCAGCACCGCGCCGCGCAGCTTGCCCTGCGTCACGTAGTAGCGGGTTTCCTGCGGCGTGGCGCCCGGTGGCGGAGAGACATCCAGCGCCACGGTCGGGTTGTCATCAGAACTGTTGATCTGCACCAGCAGCTGCACGTCCAGCTGGCGCAGCGTTTCGCGGGCCGCGCCATGGACCTGGCTCACGGTGCGGAAGCTCAGGGGATCCTGCAACGGCCGCTGTTCATCCGTCTGCCACAGCGCGCTGCCTTCGAGCAGCGACAGGATGCGCCGGGCCACCTGCTGCTGTGCCGGATATGGACGCTGGCCCTGGGTGGCGGGCAGCAAGGGTGCAATATTGCCGTTCAGGCCTTCGAGCGACAGGGCCGCCACCTCATCGGCGCGGTCCAGCACCCGGCTGGCGTCGTGCGCGGCCAGGATGGCAAGGGCCGCGCCATAGGCGTTGGAACTCAACAAGGACAGCGAATCCTTGGCGTAGGGCTGGATCGGCGCCAGGCCTGCCTGGCGCATGGCCTCGGCTGCCGGCAGGCGCTTGCCGCCGGTTTCCACCATGCCTTCACCCATCATGGCCAGGCCGATCTGCGGCAGGATCGTGATGTCGGCCTGGCCGACCGAGCCTTGGCCCAAGACCACCGGCGTCAAGCCCTTGTTGAGAAAGTCGGCGTACTGGCGCACCAGCGGCGGACTCATGCCGGTGCCGCCCGCCAGCGCGGTATTCAGCCGTATCAGCATGGCGGCGCGTACCGTGTCCGTCGCCGCCGGCTCGCCATAGGCCACGGTGTGCGACAGCAGCATGCGATGGTTGAAGGCCGCCGACAAGGCGCGGGCCTCGTCCGACAGCGTGTCGCCGGAGAAGATGGTCTGGTCCTTGTTCTGACCCACGCCACGATTCAGGCCGTACACGGGCTGCCCCAGGCGGCCGTATTCCAGCAGCAGGTCGTGCGAGCGGGCCACGCGCTGCCACGCAGTTTCGGTGGGCGCCACGGGCTGGCCGCCGCGCGCCACGGCGACCACGTCCGCGGTGGTAAGCGAGCGCCCGTCCAGCGCCAGGGGCGCCTTGCGGGCCGCGGCGCGCGCTTCGGCGGTAGTGGCCGGCGCGGCGGCTGCGGCCGTTGTGGCTGACCACGCGGGCGCGGCAGCAAGGGCCGTGGCCAGTGCCAATAGCAGCGGACCTGCGCATTTGTGTGTAAAGCCTCTGAAAACGCGAACTTCAACTGCCGGAAGATGACGCATCACTGCTCCTGGGAGGGAGGGAAGTAGAGGGACTGCAGCGTGAGTTAGGGGCGGATCCGGGGCCGACGGATGGCGCGTACTTGAAGGCGAGAGGGTGGCGCCCAGGTGCGGTGCGGCGGGTGGCGCTCTTGGCGCGTTCCGGGGATGCGGTGTCAGCGGGATTTATTTAACTCGTATATACAAGTACAGTCAAGCATATGCTAATGACGGTATAGCCAGTAAGAGGGACGTAGCCAGACTGCGCCAGCGTCGACGGGGGGCGCTTGCTAAAATCCGCCGCTCTGGTCCATCGCCCGCTCCGCGCTTTCCGCAAGGGGCTGGCCGCAAGCCGCGGGCATGGCTTCTTAATAAGTTCTTAAACCGAGGCCGACATGCTGCGGCATGGGTGACGGTTCTGGAGTTTTCTTGCGTGTCCTGCTAGTTGAAGACGACGCCATGTTGGGCGACGCCGTGCACACCAGCCTGGCGCAGTCCGGCGCCGACGTGCAATGGGTGCGCGACGTTGCGCAGGCGCGGCTGGCCCTGGTGGATCATGGTTTTCAAGCCGTGCTGCTGGACCTGGGGCTGCCGGATGGCAGCGGGCTGACGGTCCTGAAGCATCTGCGTGCGCGCTACGATGCCACGCCGGTGCTGATCCTGACCGCCCGCGACCGGCTGAGCGAGCGGATACAAGGCCTGGATGCCGGCGCCGATGACTACATCGTCAAGCCATTCCAACTGGACGAACTGCTGGCGCGGCTGCGCGCCGTGGTCCGGCGCAGCAGCAACGCCGTGGTTTCGGCGCTGCGCTGCCGCGACGTGGTGCTGGAGCCGGCCAGGCGGGCGGTGACCCGCGCAGGCGTGGAAGTCAGTCTCAGCGCGCATGAATACCGAACGCTGCTCGCCCTCATGGAGCGCATCGGCCACACCGTCAGCCGCGAACGACTGGAGGCCGCCGTCTACGGCGACAGCGGCGCCATCGAAAGCAACACGGTGGCCGTCTACATCCATCAGTTGCGCCGCAAGCTGGGCGACAAGCTCATCGCCACGGTCCACGGCCTGGGCTACCGCATCGAGGCGGGCGAATGAAGACGCTGCGCAAGCAGCTCACGCTGACGCTGCTGGTGACGATGACCCTGTCATGGATCGCGGTGTTCGCCTTCCAGCAGTACGAAGCCACGCGCTCGCAGACCGGCGCGCGCGATCAATGGCTGCACGACGCGGCCAGCCAGATGCTGGCGTCGCTGCCGGTCAGCCTGCTGGGCAACGAGGCCCCGTCCGAGCGTTTCACTCCGCCCGCATCCAGCCGTGTCGACGGCGACAAGGTACGTTTCCACCTCTGGTCGCTGGCCGATCGCCGGCTGCTGCTGCGCTCGCCCGAGTCGCCCGCGCAACCCTTGAGCGGCGGCTTCCAGGACGGTTATTTCGACGTGCGCGCCGACGGCGTGGACTGGCGCGTGTACGCGATCTCCGACGCGCAGGGGCGGGTGCAGGTGCAGGTGGCGCGGCCGCAGAGCGAATTGCGCGCGCAGTCGCTGTACAGCCTGAAGCGCGGACTGCTTATCGTGTCTGTCCTGTTCGTGCTGCTGGCCGTGGTGAGCTGGATGGTGGTCGGCCGCGCCTTCCGCAAGGTGGACCGCGCCGGCGTGGCCATCGCGCGGCGCGGCCCGTTCGACCTGGCGCCGCTGCCCATGGCCGGCATGCCGGGCGAACTGCGTCCCTTCATCCGCTCGATCAACCAGCTGTTGCTGCGGGTCAAGGGTGGCATGGACCGCGAGCGCCGCTTTCTGGAAGATGCCGCGCACGAACTGCGCACCCCGCTGGCCGCGCTGAGCGCGCACGCCGAACTGGTGGCCCGCAGCGCGGGTTCCGGCGACGCCCCGGCCGCCATCGAGAAACTGCGGCTGGTCGCCCAGCGCACCTCGCGCCTGTCCGAACAATTGCTGGACCAGGCCCGCATGGATGCGCTCAGCGCCAGCGCCGACGAGCCGGAGCTGGTCGAACTGGACGCGCTGGTGGCCATGCTGGTGCGCGATTGGGAATCCGACGCCACCCGCAAGCAGCTGCGCATCCAGCTGGATGTGCAGGCCTGCGTCGTCAGGGGGCGGCTGGACGCGCTGGGCGTGTTGGTGCGCAACCTGCTGGACAATGCCGTGCGCTATACGCAGAGCGGCGGCCAGATCGTGGTTTCCTGCGGACCGTCGCCCGACGGCGGAGCCTGCCTGCGCGTGGCCGACGACGGACCGGGCATCGCGCCGCAGGAACGCTCGCGCGTGTTCGACCGCTTCTATCGCGCCCCAGGCAGCGCCGCGGGGGGCAGCGGCATCGGCCTGTCGCTGGTGGCGCAGATCGCGCAACAGCATGGAGCCGAGATCACGCTGGGCGAGGGCCTGCGCGGCGCGGGCGTGGCGCTGACGGTGACTTTCCCGCCTGCAGCCGGGGGAACTCCCGCAGCAGGCGCGCAGGGCGCTTGAACCCGCCGGACCGGGGGCGGGGATTGAAATGCCGGCCGGCCTGACTGCGCAGCAAATCCTTGCCAAGTGGTAGATTAGTTTCCGGCAATCGGACTGAGGGAGCGGCGTCAGTGGCGGGATTTCCATGGATTTGCTGATCACCTCGGCAGCGCGCGCACTGGCCGCCGGCAATCCGCTGGGCGCCCTGAACCTCGTGGCCTTGCGCGATGACGCGCCCGCGCTGGCCTTGCGCGGCATCGCCATGGCCCAACTGGGCGATTTCCGCCGCGCCCGCGCCTTGCTGCGCAGCGCAGCCCGGAACTTCGATCACAAGAATGTGCTGGCCCGCTCCAGATGCGTCGTAGCCGAGGCCGAGATCGCCCTGGTATCGCGCGATCTGGCCTGGCCGGAAAAGGCCCTGGAGGCCGCGCGCGCCGCGCTGGAAGCCCATGGCGATCCGGCCAACGCCGCGCATGCGAGGCATCTGCAGGCGCGGCGTGAACTGCTGCTTGGCCAGCTCGATCGGGCCGAGGACGCCCTGGCCATGCTGGACCCGGCCTCGCTGGCCCCGGCTTCCCGCGCCATCCACGAACTGATCGCAGCCGGTATCGCCTTGCGGCGCCTGCGCACCGAGCGCGCGCGCGCCGCGCTGACCCAGGCCGAGCTTGCGGCCCGCGTCGCCGGCATCCCCGCGCTGATCGCCGAGGTGGAACACGCCACCCTGGTCCTGAATACGCCGGCCGCGCGCCTGATCGGGCAGGGCGTCCAGCGGCCCATTCTGCTGGATGAAGTGGAAGCGCTGCTGGCATCCGACACGCTGGTGGTGGACGGTTGCCGTCACGCGGTGCGCAGCGCAGGCCGCGAGATTCCGCTGGCGAGCCGGCCGGTGCTGTTCGCGCTGGCCCGCGTCCTGGCCGAAGCCTGGCCGCAGCCCGCGCCCAGGGAAACGCTTATTGAGCAGGCCTTCCGCACGGCCTATTTCGATGAAACGCACCGCGCGCGCTTGCGGGTGGAGATAGGACGCCTGCGCGCGGCCTTGGACGGCGTGGCCGGCATCAGCGCCGCGCGCGGCGGTTTCGTTCTGAGGCCCGAAGCCGACAGGCCGGTTGCGTTGCTGGCCCGGCCAAGCGGTGAGGGCGACAGGGATCAGGGAGCGGTGCTGGCCTGCCTGGCCGACGGCGAAGCCTGGTCCAGCTCGGCCCTGGCCCTGGCCTTGGGCGCAAGCCAGCGCACCGTGCAGCGCACGCTGGACGCGCTGGCGGCGGCAGACAAGGTGCAGGCTTGCGGACAGGGCCGGGCGCGCCGCTGGATGACGCCGCAGGTACCGGGATTCACGACAACCTTGTTACTCCCGGCCGCGCTGGCCGCCGACTAGCATGAAGGCTCGAACTCCAGTTCAAGGAACCGACATGAAACGAACGCAAGCCCAGATCATTCGCGAGTACGGCCCATTTCCCGGCGTGCAGGCCGTGCATGGCGTGACTTATGACGGCCGGCAGGTCTGGTTTGCCGCCGGCGAAAAGCTGATTGCCATGGATCCCGACAGCGGCAGCACCCAAGCCTCGATCGACATCGTTGCCGACGCGGGCACGGCCTTTGACGGCAAGCATCTCTATCAGATCTCCGACGGCACCATCGTCAAGCTGGAACCGCAGAGCGGGCGGGTGCTGAGCCGCATCCCCGCGCCCGGCGGCGGCGGCGCTTCGGGCATGGCCTGGGCCGAGGGCAGCCTGTGGGTGGCCGAGTACCGCCAGCGCAAGATCTACCAGGTGGACCCGGAGACCGGCCGCGTGCTGCGCACCATCGAATCCAACCGCTACGTCACCGGCGTGACCTGGGTGGACGGCCAGCTGTGGCACGGCACCTGGGAGGACGGCGCCAGCGATCTGCGGCAGCTGGACGAAAAGACCGGCGAAGTGCTGCAAAGCGTGGAGATGCCGGCCGGCATCGGCGTGTCGGGGCTGGAATCGGATGGCGCCGGTTGCTTTTTCTGCGGCGGCGGCGACAGCGGCAAGCTGAGGGCGGTGCGCCGTCCGCCAGCCAAGGCCGACGATACGGCGGTCACCAACGGATGATGTAGGGCCTGTCTCCCAGTTCCCACACGCCGTCTTTCCGTTCCAGCATGATGTACTCGGTTTGCCATTCGTCCGGCTGGTCTTCCGGCGCAAAGCCGGACAGGTACGGACGGAAGGCGGGATCCGCCGCCCAGTCCGCGGTGCTGCGGTCCAGCCGCCATTCGAACTTCACCGCCGAGACCAGGTTGGGGTTGTCGTCGAATGGATTCTTGAGCGGCTTGGTATGGGTGAGGATCTTGCCGATCTGCAGGCCGGGGGCGCAGAACTTCGCGGTATAGACCAGCTTGGAGTTGAGGCGGGCCTCGCCATCCGTGTAGTAGGGCCGGCCTTTATCCGTCAGCTCCATGCGGCTGCTCGCGTCCTCGGGATCCTCGTCCGCTTGCGGTGGCCCGCCGTCGCCGTTGGCGCTGACGCGCTTGACCGTGACCAGCTGATGCTTGATCAACCCCTGCACGATCCTGTCCTGGCTTTCCAGGAAAGCGGTGTAGACATCAGTGGGCAAGGGCCGCACACCCACGACGTTGACGCAGGCGCCGACCGGCGCATATTCCGGTTGCGCCGTGGCCTCGACCAGGATCTTGCGCATCTTGCCTTCGGTCAGGCCCGGACCCAGGGGTGATTGCCACCATGCATAAAAACCCGCGGCGCCCGCGATGATCAGGCCCAAGGCCCAGGCCTTGCGTGGAATCCGGCGGCGGTTGACGGCGCGCTGCTTCTGGTTCATTCCTTTCCTTGCCGATTGTGGTTCCCCGATAGTAGCGCGGGACCAGTGCAGTCCTACCAGACCTTGCCTTGCGAGGTTCCGCGGCGCAAGACCGGCAGGCAGGCAAAATACAGCCCGGCGCCCGCGATCCATGCCCATCCTTTCCACGCGTTCAGCGTCGCGGCATAGAGCGCCGTGATGGCCAACGGCCCGACTATCGCGCTCAGGCTGGACAGCGCGGCCAGCGCGCCCTGCAACTGGCCCTGGCGTTCCTGCTCCACCTGCGCGGACAACATGGCTTGCAATGCGGGCATGCCGATGCCGCCCGAAGCCAGCAGGAGCATGATGGGGAACGCCATCCATCCCCGCGACGCAAACGCCAACAGGACGTAGCCCAGGGCATCGGCGCCCATGCCCAGCAACAGCGTACGTTTTTCGCCCAGCCGCGCTGTGACGGGCCCGGTGGCCAGTCCCTGTATCAGCGCGTGCAGCGCGCCGAATGCGGCGAGCGAGACGCCGACCGTGGCGGCATCCCACTGGTAGCGGTCTTCGCCGTAAATGACCCACAAGGTGGCAGGCACCTGCCCCACGAACTGCATGAGGAAGAAGACGGCCATCAGTGCGATGACTACGGTTCTGCCGCGCGTCCACAGGAACGAAGAGGCGGGCATGAGCGCCTTTAGCGATAGCGGCCGCCGTTCGCCCGCATGCGATTCGGGCAACAGGAAACAACCCATCAGGAAATTGACGCCGTTCAGGATTGCGGCTGCCAGGAACGGCGTGTGCGGCGAGACGCCGCCCAGCAGGCCGCCGATGACGGGCCCCGCAATCATGCCGACGCCGAAGCAGGCGCTCATCAGGCCGAAGTAGCGCGCGCGCTCGTGGCCCCGCGCAAGATCGGCGATGCAGGCGCCCGCCACGGCGCCCGTGGCGCCGGTGATGCCGGCGACGAGCCGTCCCGCGTACAGGACCGGCAGCGTTGGCGCTGTCGCCATGATCAGGTAGTCGATGGCGGCGCCCGCCAGCGAGAGCAGCAGGATGGGCCGCCGGCCGTAGCGGTCGGACAGCGCGCCCAGCGCCGGAGCGCACAAGAACTGCATCAGGGCATAGGCTGCCAGCAGGGCGCCGTAATGGCCCGCTATGTCCTCCGATTGCACCAGGCCGCGCAACAGGCCGGGCAGGACGGGCATGACCAGGCCTATGCCTGCGGCGTCCAGGGCGACGGTAGTGAGGATGACCAGGGCGTGGCCGGCTCTCATGCGCGGCCTCGTGGCGGGTGGATGGACTGCATGTTGTTTGATCTGTTATTTATCATTGATAAATTTTTCGCTACGATAATTTATCATCGATAAAATTTCAAGATGAACGAGGAATCGCCGTGACCAAATTGCAAGCGGATGTCGTGATCCGGGCCGGCCTGGACCTGCTGAACGAGGTCGGCGCCGATGGGCTGACGACGCGCAAGCTGGCCGAACGCCTGGGGGTCCAGCAACCCGCGCTGTACTGGCATTTCAAGAACAAGCGCGCACTGCTGGACCGCCTGGGCGAGGCGATGCTGTCGGAGAGCCACACGTATTCGATGCCCAGGCCCGGCGACACCTGGCGTTCATTCCTCAACGGCAATGCGCGCAGTTTCCGGCGCGCATTGCTGGCCTATCGTGACGGCGCACGCATACACGCCGGCACCCGGCCGAGCGAGCCGCAATTCGAAGCCGTGGAGGCGCAGTTGGCGTTCCTGTGCAAGGACGGCTTCGCGCCCGCCGATGCCGCCTACGCGTTGACGACTGTCAGCTACTTCACGGTCGGCGCCGTGCTGGAACAGCAGGCCGCCGCGGCCGATGAGCAGGAGCGGCAGGCCGGCGCGAAGCAGACCCCGTCCTTGGCGACGCCATTGCTAACCGCGGCTTTGCAGGCCCTCGACGCCGCCGGACCCGATGCGGCATTCGAGTTTGGACTCGCGGCCATACTCGATGGACTGGAGCAGCGGCGTGGGCACTCCGCGTTGCCCGGGAAGATCGTGCGTAAGCACTAGTACTTGGTTTCTAGGGTAATTCCTGACGAGAAGCTGATTGTCAGCGATTAGTCAGAAAGGTTTAATCAGGCTCACGCTTTGCGCATCGTCCGCAATCGCGCCGGCGGGATTCCGCAGCAGGCTTCACCATCCCGCGCCCACGCAGGAGTAGTAACTACAAGCTGGTCCATGTAGTCCTAATTCAGGAGACAACACGCCATGCAACACGTTACCAAGCCCCGCCGCAAGTTCATCTCCGGCGCCGCTGTCGCCGGGGCCGCCGCGCTCGGATTTCCGGCAGTTGCCCGGGCACAGAATGCCCCGGTTTCCCTGCGCTTTCAGAGCACCTGGCCCGCCAACGACATCTTCCACGAGTTCGCGCGCGACTATGCGCAGAAGGTCAATGACATGGCCGGCGGCCAGTTGAAGATCGAGATCCTGCCGGCTGGCGCCGTGGTCAAGGCCTTCGACCTGCTGGACGCGGTGTCCGCGGGCACGCTGGACGGCGGGCATGGGGTGGTCGCCTACTGGTACGGCAAGAACACGGCGGTGGCGCTGTGGGGATCGGGGCCGTCCTTCGGCATGGACGCCAACATGTTGCTGGCCTGGCACGAGTACGGCGGCGGCAAGGAGCTGCTGGTCGAAATCCAGAAGGCCATGGGCGTGAACGTGGTGTCGCTGATGTACGGGCCGATGCCGACCCAGCCGTTCGGATGGTTCAAACGTCCGATCACCAAGATGGAAGAGGTCAAGGGCCTCAAGTTCCGCACCGTCGGCCTGGCCATCGACATGTATACCGCCATGGGCGCGGCCGTGAACGCGTTGCCCGGCGGGGAAATCGTGCCGGCGCTGGACCGCGGGCTGCTGGACGGGGCGGAATTCAACAACGCTTCCTCGGACCTGGCCCTGGGCTTCCAGGACGTCTCCAAGATCTGCATGCTGCAGAGCTTCCACCAAAGCGCGGAGCAGTTCGAAATCCTCTTCAACAAGGCCAAGTACGACGCGCTGCCGGAACACCTGAAGCACATCCTCAGCTATGCCGCGCAGGCCTCCAGCGCGGACATGTCCTGGAAGGCGGCGAACCGCTATTCGCAGGACTACGTCAAGCTGCAGAAGGACCACAACGTCAAGTTCTACAAGACGCCAGACGCCATCCTGCAGCAGCAGCTGAAGATCTGGGACGAGATGATCGCCAAGCGCTCGGCCGAAAACCCCTTGTTCAAGAAGGTGCTGGAATCGCAACGGACCTTCGCCGAGCGGGTGGGGCGCTGGCACGGGGACACCTCGGTCAACTTCCGCATGGCCTACAACCACTACTTCTCGCGCTCCACCAAACAGGCTTGAAGGGCCGGTACCTGTATCCCGCGCCGCGCGCCATTCACCGGTGCGCGGCGGGACGCCATGCGTCTTGACCTGGAAGCGAGATGATCCGAATCATACGTTTCATAGACCGCATCTCCACTTTTGTCGGGCAAACCTTTGCCTGGTTGATCGTAGTCCTGACCTTGCACGTCTGCTGGGAGGTGGCCGCGCGCTACCTGTGGAACCAGCCCAGCGCCTGGGCGTTCGACATGCAGATGATGTATTACGGCATCCTGTTCATGATGGCGGGGGCCTATACCCTGGCCAAGAACGGACACGTGCGCGGAGACATCCTGTACGGCTTCCTGCCGCCGCGCGTGCAGGCGGCGCTGGACCTGATCCTGTATATCGTGTTCTTCTTCCCCGGCGTGATCGCGCTGGTGTGGGCGGGCTGGTATTACGCCGGCTACTCCATCGCCATCCGCGAGCATTCGTCGCTCATGGCCAACGGGCCGCCCATCTATCCCTTCAAGGCCTTCATCCCGATAGCCGGCGCGGTGCTGCTGGTGCAGGGCGTGGCGGAAGTGCTGCGCTGCGTGCTGTGCCTGAAGCGCGGCGCCTGGCCCTCGCGCGAGGAGGACGTTGAGGAGGTGGACGTCGACAAGCTCAAGAAGATGGTGCATGTAAAGGACGAGGACATCGCCAAGCTGGACCGCTACGTCACCACCGGGGAGCCGCGCTCATGAAGATCCACAAGGCGCTATGGTTCGGCCTGTCGTGCATCGGCCTGGTGCTGCTGATGATCGCGTTCCTGACGCCCTGGGACCATCTGACCACGGGGCATATCGGCCTCTTGATGCTGGCGCTCATCGTGGTGGCCATCATGCTGGGCTTTCCGACGGCCTTCACGCTGATGGGCATGGGGGTGTTGTTCACCTTCCTGGCGTACTACATGCAGAGTTCCGACGCGGGCCGCTCGGTCGGGCAGACGCTGGACCTGATGGTGCAGCGGACCTACGCCACGATGACCAACGACTCGTTGATTTCGATCCCGCTGTTCGTGTTCATGGGCTATCTGGTCGAACGCGCCAACCTGATCGAAAAACTGTTCCGCTCCATGCACCTGGCGCTGGCGCGCCTGCCGGGCGCGCTGGCGGTGGCCACGCTGGCGACCTGCGCGATTTTCGCCACCGCCACCGGCATCGTGGGCGCCGTGGTCACGTTGATGGGCCTGCTGGCCATGCCCGCCATGCTGAAGGCCGGCTACAGCGTGCGCCTGACCGCGGGTTCGATTACCGCTGGCGGCTGCCTGGGCATCCTGCTGCCGCCTTCCGTGATGCTGATCGTCTATGGCGCGACCACCGGCGTATCGGTGGTGCAGCTGTATGCCGGCGCGCTGTTCCCGGGCATCATGCTGGCGGTGCTGTACATGGTCTATGTGATCATCGTGGCCAAGCTGCGCCCCGACATGGCGCCGCCCCTGCCCAAGGAAGAGCGCGGCGTGCCGCTGTCCCCGGAATCCGCCGCGCTGGCGTCCGGCGGCTACACGCGCGCCGTGTCCGGCATGCTGGCGGCCCTGTTCAAGGGTCGCCGCAACAAGGACGTGCCGTTCGGCTTCCTGATGCGCAACATGGCGCTGGCGATTGCGCCGCTGGCGGTCACGGTGCTGCTGGTGGGCGTGGTCTACCAGGCGACGACGCGGCCGGCGGTCGTGTACGAGATCCCTGCCGAGTTGCAGCTGGGGTCGGGGGGATTCGATTCGGGCCTGAGCGAGCCGCCGGCAGACGATGGGCTGGCGGAGCCGCCTTCGAACGAGTTGGCCGAACCGCCTGCGAATGATCCGCCCGCGGCCGGCGGCCTGGCCGAGCCGCCTGGCACGCCCGCCGCCACGCCAGCGGCCGCGCCCGAGACCACCGCCGCCGCGCAGGCGCCGGCATCCGCCGGCGAGAGTATCGCCGCGCCCCAGGGTTTCTGGATCTTCGCGGCCATATGCGCGGCCATCCTGGTGGCGTTCTATGCGATGCTGACCTGGGCGCGCATGGAAATCTTCAAGATGCTCATGGCCTCGTTCTTCCCGCTGGCCGTGATGATCGCGGCGGTGCTGGGCTCCATCGCCTTCGGCCTGGCCACGCCCAGCGAGGCCGCCGCCATGGGCGCCATGGGCGGCGCGCTGCTGGCCCTGGCATACCGGCGGCTGAACCTGCCGGTGCTGCGCGAATCCGTGTTCCTGACCGCCAAGACCAGCGCCATGGTGTGCTGGCTGTTCGTCGGTTCATCGATCTTCTCGGCGGCGTTCGCGCTGCTGGGAGGACAGCGCATCATCGAGGAATGGGTGCTGTCGCTGGGGCTGTCGCAGTTGCAGTTCCTGCTGCTGGCGCAGGTCATCATCTTCCTGCTCGGCTGGCCGCTGGAATGGACCGAGATCATCGTGATCTTCATGCCCATCTTCGTGCCGCTGCTCAACACCTTCGGCATCGACCCGCTGTTCTTCGGCCTGCTGGTCGCGCTGAACCTGCAGACGGCTTTCCTGTCGCCGCCAGTCGCCATGTCGGCGTTCTACCTGAAGGGCGTGTCGCCGCCGCACGTGACGCTGAACCAGATCTTCCTGGGCATGATGCCGTTCATGGGCATCCAGGTGGTGGCGATCTTCCTGCTGTACGTGTTCCCGGGCATTGGCATGTGGCTGCCGACGGTACTGTACCGGTAAGAGGCGGGGGCGGCGGTCGCGCCGCCTCCCGTGCCGCCTTGCCTCAGGCCTCTGCCTGAATGTCGCGCCGGCCCAGGCCCGCCGAATAGCGGATGAGATAGCCGTCCGGATCCTGTACCAGGAACTGCTGCACGCCCACCTCCGTGGTCCCGGCGCGATACCACTTTTCCTCGGGCTCCATATACAGCGGCCAGCCGGCGCCGCGCAGGGCATCGACGATAGGCGTGATCGCGGGCACCTCGATCTGCAGATTGATCCCGCGCCCCAAGGGCGCTTCCAGCGGGCCGGTGATCCAGTTCCTGCCGTGGCCGTATTCCTCCAGCATGACCTGGGATCCGTGCTTGTCCAGATAGGCGAAACGGTCTTCCGGGCGGTCGTAGGCTATCGAGAACCCGCAAAGCCCGCACCAGAAATGCAGGCTCTTGCGGATGTCGGACACCAGCAGTTCGGGCACGACGCGGGCGGCGGAGAATTCGGCGGCGGGAAGGACGGGGTAGTTCATGGCGGAGATTTGCAGGATGCGCAGGAGGGCGGGGGATCAATGCCGCGGGAACCGGTCGGATCCAGCGGCAGGACGCGGCAGTGCATAGACGATGGTCTCGCGGTCGTAGTGGCGTTCGCGCGCCCGGAACGTAAACCCGAGTTTTTCCAGGACGCGTACGGAGGCTTGGTTGTCGGGCCAGACAACCGCGACGAGTTCGGAAACTTCCGTTTCGCGCCAGGCATACTCGCACAATTGCTGCGCGGCCTGGCTTGCATATCCCTTTCCCCAAGCCGCGCGCTGCAGCCGATAGGCAAGCTGGATGCTGTCCGTGCCAGCCAATGGGACCAGGCTTACCCAGCCCATTGCGACGCCGCCTACTGTGATCGCCCAGTGGCCCAGTTGGGTCGGCGGTTCCCGCAGCCATGCCAGCAGCTCCTGCCGCCGTGCCTCGTCTGCCGGTTTGATGCCGGTGCTGTAGCGCATGACCTCGGGATCGGATTCCATGGCCAGCAGCATGGGGATGTCATCTTCCTGCATGCGGCGCAGGGTCACGCGGGGAGGCAAGGGCATGGATTCATTCACTGGCTGCTTGGGTAGCCAGGATGATAGCCGTTCACAGCCACCAGCCCGTCTTGCGGAAATATGGTTAGGCGCCTTATTATTTCGGCATCGAGAATCACTGGGCTGGATTACTCATGCAAGACCCACAACACATGCTTGAACCCAAACACCGCGCGCTGCTCGACGTCGCCGCCAAGCGTGGCCTGCCGTCGGCCGACGGCATAGCCCTTTGCTTTCAGCTGCTGTCGCTGGCCAGCGCCATCGACCGCGATTGCGCTGCCCGGCTGGCGCCGCGCAAGTTGTCGGAGGGAAAGTTCGTGCTGCTGTTCCTGCTGCATGAGCAGGCCGACGGCATGTCGCCGCACGAGCTGGCCGATGGCGCGGGCGTCACGCGGGCCACGGTCACGGGCTTGCTGGACGGCCTGGAGCGCGATGGTTTCGTCTCGCGCCGCGCGGGCAAGGAAGACCGGCGCAAGATCATCGTGAAGCTGAGCGCCAAGGGGCGGGCCGAGGCCGCGCAGCTGTTCAAGACGCATACGGACTGGATAGATTCCCTGTTTGCGGGCTTGGGCCCGGCGGACCGGGCGCGCCTGCGCACGCTGCTGGGCAAGATCTGGCAGGGAACCGACGCGGGCCGGACCGCGGGACAGGAGAGCACGCAATGAACAAGAAAGCTGCCGCCGCGCCGACGGGCAGGGGCGTGAAGGACATCGGCGCGGAACGCCTGGCGCAGCTGAACGCGGGCGAGCCGGCACGCAACCTGACCGAATGCCTGGCCGTGGACTTTGCCGAATTGATGCAGGCAGCCGCGCCCCAGGTCGGCGCCGAAGCCATCGCAGTTCTGCGCGCGCAGGCTGCGACGGGCATCTCCAAGCGCATGGCCGTGGCGGCGCGGACTCTGCTGGACGGCCTGGGCGCGGACGCCTTCAAGCAACTGCGTGATCACCGCTCGGATACCGTCCGGGGCTGGGTCTGCTTCATGGTCGGCGCAATGCCGGACCTGAGCTTGCAGCAGCGGGTGGCGCTGATCCGGCCGCTGGCCGATGACGGGCATTTCGGCGTGCGGGAATGGGCCTGGTTGGCGGTGCGTCCACAATTGGCGGCGGAACTGGACGCCGCAGTGGAACTGCTGCGTCCCTGGACCGCGGACGCGTCCGAACGCGTACGTCGTTTTGCCAGCGAGTCGCTGCGCCCACGCGGGGTATGGTGCGCGCATATTGGGGCCTTGAAGGCTGATCCCGGCCGCGCGTTGCCGCTGCTGGAGCCGCTGCGGGCCGATCCGGCCATCTACGTGCAGGACTCGGTGGCGAACTGGCTGAACGACGCCAGCAAGGACCAGCCGGACTGGGTGCGCGAAGTCTGCGCGCGCTGGTCGCGGGGCAAGCCGGCCGCGGCGACGCAACGCATCTGCCAGCGCGCGCTGCGTTCCATCGGCGCCTAGCCGCGGGTTTGGGCAGATACGCTTGCGCCCATCCGGCCGGCCAGCGATTACAACTGGCTCATGCCCCCATCCGCGATGATTTCCGTGCCCACGATGAAGGCGGATTCGGGCGAGGCCAGGTGCAGCACCGTGGAGGCGATTTCCTGCGGCGTGCCGAAACGCCCCAGCGGCACCTGGGCGCGGATGCTGGCGGCGGTCTTTTCCAGCGCCGCGGCATCCAGGCCCAGCTTGTCATAGATCGGCGTGGCGACCGGCCCGGGACTGATGACGTTGACGCGTATGCCGCGCGGCAGCAGCTCGGCCGACAAGGTCTTGGCCAGCGAAATCAGCGCGGCCTTGCTGGCCGCGTAGATCGATGAGGCAGGCATGCCGATGCGGGCGTTGATCGAACCATTTAGCACGATGGACGCGCCCGGGTTGAGCAGCGGGTCCAGCGCCTGCAACTGGAAAAAGGCGCCTTTGACGTTGGTCGAGAAGGTCTGGTCCCAGAGGGCCTCGGTGGCTTCGGCCAGCGGCGCAAAGCGGGCCACGCCGGCGTTGATGAAGACGGCGTCCAGACGGATGCCGGCCTGGCGCAGTTCGGCCGCCAGCGCAGCGGGGGCGCCGGGGGCGCCGGCGTCGTTGCGCAGCGCCAGCGCATGCGAACCCAGGCTGGCGCGCACCTGCTTGAGCACCGCGGCGTCGCGCCCGGTGACGACGACGCGGGCGCCCTCGGCGGCGAAAGCCTGGGCGGCGGCCAGGCCGATGCCGCTGGTGCCGCCCGTGATCAGGACGGTCTTCTGTTCGAAACGGTTCATGGTGGGCTCCTTGGAAGCCGGGGGGTGTCCTGCGCGTTTGCGGCGGGCGGGTTTGCCGCTATCCACGATAGATCAATCAGGGGCCCGGCGGGCGATTCGTTATAGTCATTGCTGACCGCGATCAATCTGCGGCAATGCGGCGAAGTCCGCGCACAAAACAGTCCAAGGGACGGGCATGGAAGAGACGACACTGAACTGGGCATCGCTGGTCGATGATCTGAACAAATTGCTGCGCCTGAAGACCACGGTCATCGGCATGAAGCTCTACGAGCGCGAAGACGACATGGCCGCGGTCAAGGGCCTGCGGCGTCCGCAGGCCACGCACACCACCGACCAGATCGTGGGCATGGCCGCCCGGCTCGGTTGGACGGTAGGAATCACGGGCGACGACCTGGTCGGCGCGCAATGCCGCGCCGTGGTCGGCCTGGGGCCGCAGGATGAGGCCTGGAAGCGCGGCGAGGATTACGTGGGCGTCTGGCACGCCACCCAGGAAGATGCCCAGGCGCGCCAGGAGGCGCTGACCTGTGTGCCGGCGGGCAAGTACCGCGGGCTGGTGGTGTCGCCGCTGGCCTCGGGCCGGCTGGACCCGCCCGACGTCTGCCTGATCTACGCCACACCGGGCCAGATGATCATCCTCATCAATGGCTTGCAATGGAAGAACTACCGGCGCTTTGACTGGAGCGTGGTGGGCGAAACGGCCTGTGCCGACTCCTGGGGCCGCGCGCTCGCCACCGGCGAGCCCAGCCTGTCCTTGCCCTGTTACGCCGAGCGCCGCTACGGCGGCGTGCCCGACGAGGAAATGCTGATGGCCTTGCCGCCGCGCTACCTGCCCATCGCAATCGAGGGCATGAAGGCGCTGTCGGCCAATGGCCTGCGCTACCCGATTCCGCCCTACGGCATCCAGAACGACGTGCGCGCCGGCATGGGCGTGAGCTATGCGCGTGCGCCAGCGTCGTCCAAGCCCTGATGGACGGCTGCGCGCAAGGCGCCCGCCAGCACGCGGGCTGCCGGCCCCAGCGGCTGGTCGATGCGGTGCGCCAGATAGGTTTCGCTGACCACCTGGCTGCCGCGCCCCAGGCTGTCGGTCGGCAGGCGCAGCAGGCGGCCTTCGGCCAGGTCGCGCTCCACCTGCCAGTAGGGCAGCCGGCCCCAGCCCACGCCCGCCAGGATCAGGGCGTGCTTGGTGTCCTGGCCGCTGACGCGGCAGGTCTGCGGCGACAGCACTGCGAAGTCCCGGCCCTGGGTCAGCGTGGAGGGATCCGTCTGCACGATCTGCACGTGGTCGGCGAGTTCAGCCGGACCCAAGGGCATGTCGGCCGCGACGCGCTGCGCCAAGGCGTGGCCCGCGCCCACCACCGCCACCATCTGCACGGACGACAGCGCCTGCATCACGATCCGCGGATTGCGAAAATGGTCGCCGGCGACGATAGCCAGCGTATGGCTGCGCGTCAGCAGGGCTTCCACCGGGCCGCCCAGGGGCAGCACGGATACGCGCACGGCGACGGACGGATAGACGGCGCGCAGCGCGTTCAGGGCGGCGCCTACGTCGGCGATCGGAAACAGCGTGTCCACCGCCAGCGACAGTTCCAGCTCGACGCCTTCGCCCAGGCCCTGGGCGCGGGCGCGCATGGCGTCCACGCGGAGCAGGATGTCGCGGGCGTTGGCCAGCAGGGCCGCGCCTTGCGGCGTCATCACGGGCCGGTGGCCGCTGCGGTCGAACAGGGTCACGCCCAGCTGCGCTTCCATATTGGCGATGGCGTGGCTGACGGCCGATTGCACGCGCGACAGGCGGCGCGCGGCCGCGCGGAAACTGCCGGCGTCGGCCACGGCGGCGAATACGCGCAACTGGTCCAGGGTCAGGGCGTCTATCATTCTGCCGGCTGATCTATCCAATCGATCGATTCCATCAAAAGATTATCACTTACCGGGATCGCTTTGCGCTGGCATCCTGGCTGGGTCGTAAAACAAGGGAGACAAGGATGGGCAAGGAAGGAACGCGCTGGTCGGCGGTGCTGGCCATCGTGGGGGCAGGGGTGGTTGCGGCGCTGCAAGTGGGCAAGGTCATCATTGCAGCGCCCTTGCTGCGCAAGGACATGGGGCTGGATCTGGCCTCCATCGGCGCGCTGGCCGCGGTGTTTTCGATCCTGGGCCTGGTCGGCGGCATTGCCGCGGGCGGCGTCATCAACCGCTATGGCGCGCGGCGCATGCTGCTGGCGGGCCTGGCGGCGACGGCGGTGGGCTCCGTGATGGGCGCGATGGCGTCCGCCTACAGCGTCCTGCTGGTCTCGCGGGTGGTGGAGGGGCTGGGCTTTCTGATGATTACCGTGGCTGGACCCGCGGCCCTGCAACGCATGGTGTCGGCATCCACCCGCGACTTCGCCTTCGCGCTGTGGAGTTGCTACATGCCGGCGGGCATGGCGATTGCGATGCTGGCCTCGCAGGCCTTCAGCGGCTGGCAGGCCTATTGGTGGTGCGCCGGCGCAGCGGTGCTGGTGGCCATGGTATGCGTGGCGGCGCTGGCGCCGGCCAACCCGGGCGGGGCCAGCCTGTCGTGGCGGGGCTTGCGGCAGGACACGGTCGATACCATGGGCGCGCCCGGTCCGCGCCTGCTGGCGCTGTCGTTCACGCTCTACAGTCTGATGTTCTTCGCGTTGTTCACCTTCCTGCCAGTGCTGCTGACCGAGCAACTGGGCCTGCCGCTGGCGACCGCCGGCCTGTACAGCGCCATCGCCAGCGCCGCCAACGTGGTCGGCAACCTGGGCGCGGGCGTGTTGCTGGCGCGCGGCTGGGGGCGTTCCACCCTGATCGCCTGCGCCAGCCTGATCATGGGCGCGGTGGCGCTGTTGATCTTTCGCTCGGTGCTGCCGGCCATGCCCACCTTCCTGCTGTGTGTGCTGTTCTCGGCGGTGGGCGGACTGATACCGGCCACGCTGCTGGGCACGGCGCCGCTGCTGGCGCCGCGGCCGGCGTTGACACCGGCTTCGGTGGGGCTGGTGATGCAGGGGAGCGGCCTGGGCCAGGTGATCGGCCCGGTGGCGGTGGGCGGCGCGATCGACCGCTACGGCTGGTCGGTGGCATCGCTGATCGTCGCGGCCGCCGGGCTGGGCGGGGTGTTTCTGGCGTGGCGCTTGCGGCGCCTCAAAGGTCCGGGGTTATAGAGCGCCCGGATCGCGCGGTGGTGTCACGAGCCAGGCATATCATGGGAACTTGTCCTGAAATGGAGCCACCATGCACACGCCTCCCCCCAGCCTGGTCATCTTCGACTGCGACGGCGTCCTGATCGATAGCGAAATCATCGCGGCGCGCGCCCAATCGCGGGCGCTGGCCGCGCATGGCATTGCCATCACGCCCGAGGACGCCGCGCGCCGCTTCGCAGGCATCCCCGATGCGGACATGTGGCAGACCCTGCAACAGGAAAACGCCCGCAGCCTGCCCGAAGGATTTGCGCGCGAATACGCGGACGGGCTCGAAGCCATCTTCCGCCAGGAGTTGCGCGCGTTGCCGGGCGCGCTGGAGACGGTTCGCACGCTGCGCGAGCGCGGCCTGCAGGTCTGCGTGGCCTCCAGCAGCACGCCGCCCAAGCTGGAGGCGGCCTTGAAGCTGGTTGGCCTGTGGGATCAGTTCGCGCCCAATGTGTTCAGCACCGCGCAGGTGGCGCACGGCAAGCCGGCGCCGGACGTGTTTCTCTTTGCCGCCCGGCAGATGCGAGCCGCAATCCTGGATTGCGTGGTGGTGGAAGACAGCGTGCCCGGCGTGCGCGCCGCTCGCGCCGCGCGCATGCGCGCCATCGGCTACGTGGGCGCTTCGCATAACGGGCCGGACCAGCGCCAGCGCTTGCTGGACGAGGGCGCATCGGACGTCATCGACGATTTGCGGCGCTTGCCGGAGTTGCTGCTGGACTAGGACGCGCGCGCCTATGCCGCGGCAGGCGAGGGCTCCGGCTTGACCCGCACCGCGCGCAGCACGCCCACCATCAGGCAGGCGATGCCGATCAGCGTCAGCGGCTGGGGCATCTGCCCGCGCAGGATGTAGGCATAGGCCAGGGCCGCCAGCGTTTCGAACACGATCAATTGCCCCGCCAGCGCGGTGGGCAGGCGCTGGCTGGCTTCGTTCCAGCACAAGGTGCCCAGCCAGGACGCGAACAGGCCGATGATGGCCATCAAGGCCAGGAAGACCTCGGGCCTGGGACCAGCCGGCATGGGAAAGTCGCTGCCGGCCGCGGCCATGCCGGCCCACAGCACAAGATAGCCCGCCAGCGCCAGCGGCAATGTCGCCACGCCCTGGGCCGTGGCCCAGGTGCGCGGGCTGCGGTCGGGATGGGCGCGGAGCCAGTCCGCGTTACGCAGCGGATACCAGGTCCAGCACGCCACTGCGCCCAGCGCCAGCAGCGCGCCGATGGCGTAGCGCGACATGTCGGCGTCGGCATCCTGGCGCAAGGCTTGCAATTCCACCTGATTGACGCAGGCGATGCCCAACGCGATCAGCGCCAGCGCGGGCGCCAGCCGCTTCCAGGGCAGCCGGCCGTCGCGCCGAGCGTTGCGCAGGTTGGCGCTGATGGCGATGACCACGGGGAGCGTACCGATAATCATGGTGGGCAGCGGCCCGCCCGCGCGCTGGATGGCGCTGGCCAGGCACAGGTAGTAGAGCAGGTTGCCGATGGCGGCGAGCTTCAGCGCCTCGATCCAGTCGGCGCGCTGCAACTGGCGCAGGCCGCGGCGATCCAGCCAGGCCAGCGGCAGGGCGATCAGGCCGAACGCCAGGTAGCGCGCCACGGATTGCAGCGCGGCAGGGTATTCCGGCAGCAGCAGGGGCCCCACGAACACCAGCCCCCACATCAGGCCGGCGGCCAGGGCATAAAGGGTTCCAGCCCACATACGACGTCGCTCCAGGTCACGAATGGCGGCAGTCTAGCCAGCGGGCGGGCGGCGCGTCTTGTACCAGATTGCGGTGCGGGGCTCAGGCGCGGACTTGCTTTTGGTAGCGCGCGGGCGTGACGCCGTAGCGGCGCGAGAAGGCGCGGGTCAGATGCGCCTGGTCGGTCAGTCCCGAGGCCAGCGCCACCTGGGCAGGCGATTCGCCCGCGGCCAGCCGGCGCTTGGCTTCGAACAGCCGCAGCGCCATCAGCATCTGCTGCGGCGTGGCGTGGTATTGCGCCTGGAAGCTGCGCAGGAAATGAAAAGGGCTGAGGCCGGCCACGGCCGCGAGTTCGTCCAGCATCAGGCGGCGCGCCAGGTTGGCGCGCAGGTAATCGATGACGGGCGCAAAGCGCGGCGCGCCGGTGTCCCTGGCCGTGCGCGGCACACGCGCGTGGCGGCGAAACTCGCCCAGCAGCGCGTACAAGGCGCTGTCGAACGCCAGCGGTTCGCGCGCCTGCCATAAGGTGTCCAGCAGCGCGGTGACGCGCTGCGCGCCGGCCGCGTCATGGCCGACCGCCGTATCGAACCACCAGCCGCTTTCGCCGGTGACGCGGGCCACCACGTCCGGGTCCAGGTAGACCATGCGGTAGCGCCAGCCGCCCTCGGTTTCGGCGCGGCCGGTATGTAATTCGTCGGGGTTCATCAGCACCACCGAGCCCGAGGGCGCCAGATGCTCCGCCCCCCGGTAGCGGAAGCGCTCGACGCCGGACTCGATCGCGCCCAGCCCGTAGGCTTCGTGGGTATGCGGCTCGAAGGCGTAGCGGACGATGTGCGCGCGGTACAGCTCCACGCCGGGCAGGTGCGCCGCCTGCCGGAACTCGGCGCGGTCGCCCGGATGTTCGAACGCCTGCGGCACGCCCGGCATGACGGGCGCGGCAAGGTCGGAGAGGGCATGGTCGGCGGGGCGCATGATTGGATTTAAGCATGCCGGCAGGCGCCGCAGCGCCCCTGGGCCGCGCGCTCAGGAACCGGACATGTCGCGCGCCCGCGCCAGCAGCAGTTCGCGTTCGCGCGCATTGCGCGTCATGCCGGCCGCGCGTTCGAACTCGGCGCGGGCCTCAGACTTGCGCCCCAGCTTGGCCAGCAGGTCCGCGCGCACGCTGGGCAGCCAGTGGTAGTTGGCCAGCGCCGGTTCCTGTGCCAAATGGTCGGCCAGGTCCAGCCCGGCCTGGGGGCCGAATGCCATGCCGACGGCGACGGCGCGGTTCAGCTCCACGACTGGCGAGGGCGCGGCCTGGGCCAACGCGTCGTACAGCGCCACGATGCGCGGCCAATCGGTTTCCTCGGGCGTGCGCGCCCGGGCGTGGCAGGCGGCCAGTTCGGCCTGCAAGGCGTAAGGGCCGCGCGGGGCTCCCAGACTGTCCGACAGCGCCAGCGCCGCCAATCCGCGGCGGATCAGCAGGGGGTCCCAACGGTTGCGGTCCTGCTCCATCAGCAGGACGGGACGGCCCTGCGCGTCGGTGCGGGCATGCAGGCGCGACGCTTGCAATTCCATCAGCGCCGCCAGTCCGTGGACCTCGCTTTCGCCCGGCGCCAGCTGGGCCAGGATGCGGCCCAGGCGCAGCGCCTCGTCGCACAGCGCGGGACGCATCCAGTCATCACCGGACGTCGCGGAATAGCCCTCATTGAAAATCAGGTAGATCACTTCCAGTACCGACGCCAGGCGCGGCGCGCGCTCCTCGGCCCGGGGGACTTCAAACGGCACGTTGGCCGCGGACAGGCTGCGCTTGGCGCGCACGATGCGCTGCGCGATGGTGGATTCCGAGGCCAGGAAAGCGCGCGCGATCTCGGCGGTGGTCAGCCCGCCCAAAAGGCGCAGGGTGAGCGCCACGCGCGCCTCGGTGGACAACAGCGGATGGCAGGCGGTGAACACCAGCCGCAGCAGGTCGTCGCCGATGTCGTCCTGGCGCGCGGCGTCCAGCGCGTCGACGAAGTCGGGCTCGACGTCGGCCTGCAGGGCTTCCAGCTCGTGTCCGATCTGCTCGTGCTTGCGCGTATGCAGCGCGTCCAGCCGCAGGCGGTCGCGCGCGCGATTCTTGGCGGTAGTCATCAGCCACGCTCCCGGGTTGTCCGGCACGCCGGTTTCGGGCCAGCGTTCCAGGGCGGCGACCAAGGCATCCTGCGCCAGCTCTTCAGCCAGCCCGACGTCGCGCACCAGGCGCGCGACGCCGGCGATGACGCTGGCGGCTTCGATCCGCCAGACCGCCTCGATGGCGCGATGCACGGTCTCCCGCGTCATGCGCTGGGCACTTCGCCGGGGGCCATGTACACCAGCTCCCAGACGTGGCCGTCCAGATCCTCGAAGCCATGCGCGTACATGAAACCGTGGTCCTGGGGCTGGCGCGGAGCGGTGCCGCCGGCGGCGAGGGCGCGCTTCACCTGCTCGTCCACTTCGGCGCGGCTGTCGCAGGACAGCGCGATCAGCACCTCGGTGGTCTTGGTGGCATCGGCTACCGGCTTGCCGGTGAAGGTCTGGAAAAAGTCCTTCACCAGCAGCATGACGTAGATGCTGTCGCTCACGACCATGCAGGCGCCCTGGTCGTTGGTGAACTGCGGATTGAAGCTGAAGCCCAGGCTCTTGAAGAAAGCCTGCGATTTCTGCATGTCAGCGATGGGGAGATTGACGAAGATCTGGTTGTGCATGATGTTCCCGCTTCCTTTTTAGTGTGTGTCCTGGCGCCTTTCCGCCAGGGTCCTGAGGTTGGCCAGCCCGTCTTCGAAATCCTTCCCGACCATGCTGTCCATGTTGCAAAAGAGATGCACCGGTTTGGCGGCGTGGTTCAGCCGCTCATTGGCCATTGCCGGATATCCGCCGGTAGCGTTCGACTCCCTCGCTGGGGCCGAATTCGTCCAGTTCGAAGACCTGCCGCACTTCGACGGCGCAGAACTGGCCGGGGAAGGGCTGGGGAAAGCGCAGCGCCCATTGCATGGCCTCCTCGCGCGAGCGGACCTGGATCATGGTGTAGCCGGCGATCAATTCCTTGGTCTCGGCGAACGGGCCGTCGACCACCGTGCGCTGGTCCTTGTCGTACTGCACCCGCCAGCCCTTGGAAGAGGGGTGCAAGCCATTGGCGTCCAGCAGCACGCCGGCCTTGGCCAGCGCCTCGTGATAGGTCGCCATGGCGGCCAGCAGGCTTTCCTGGGGCATCACGCCGGCTTCGCTGTCCGGCGTGGCGCGGACGATGATCATGTATCGCATTCCTGGGACTCCTCGATTCTGACTACAAGGCCCGAGGGGGGCTTGTACTGGCACGACGAACGGCAAGACGCGGAATCGACAGAAAAATGATGAACCTAGGGTAACTACCAAGAAAGCGGGCGGACCGGCCTGATCCTGCACACCGTTACAAAGGCACAGCCCTGGTTGCAGCGCGCCTCCATACACTCGCAGCGTCCACAACTTTGAACACCAATATGAAAATCCTGTGCAGTCTTGCCTTGCTGGCTTCCTTGCTGACGGGCTGTGCCGTCTATACCCCCAGTGGCGCGGTCATCGTCGATCCTCATGACGGCGGCGGCCGTGGCGGTTTCTGTCCGCCGGGCCAGGCCAAGAAAGGAAACTGTTGAATCTTGCGGCTGGCGCGCGCGCCAGCCGCAGGTCCAGCATGGGCCGCGTGCCTACATGAAGCAGGGACCCAGTTCGCGGACCTCAACCGTGGCCCACTGGGCGGCCGGACACTCGGCAGCCAGCGCCAGCGCCTCTTCCCGGGTATCGCAGTTCAGCAGGAAGAAGCCGCCTATCATTTCCTTGGCCTCGGCATAGGGGCCGTCCACCAGGGAACGTTCGCCGTCGCGGATCCGCAGGCGCACGGCTTCCGATTCGGACTTCAGGGATTCCGCGCGCGCCAACAGGCCGCGCGAACTCAGGTCTTCCGCATAGCGCAGCATCTGCGCGTAGGCTTCGCGGCCCTCTTCGGGCGTGCGCTGGGCGCGCTGGCCCACCGGTTCGACGATGAAAAGCAGATAGGACATGGGATCTTCCAGTTCGGACTGCCGATAAGGTTCGCCAGATTACCGCTATTTGTTGCGCCGGTGCCATCCTGCAATACGTCGCCCGGCGTTCTTTGTAAGCAGAGGTAGGCGGCGGACTCAGCTACCGTCCCGCAACACTGCCACTCCCGTCCGGGGATTCACCAGCGTGACGTTCTCCAGCGCCTGGATACGCCAGGCGCCGGCCTGCCGCGTCAGCACGGCAAGAATCATGGTGTCGACGGCATGGGCGCCCGCTGGATGCGCCGCGCCGGCCGCCAGACGACTCCAGAAGTGCACGATCGCTGCGTCGGCGCCGACCGGCGTCACGTCAACGAGTTCGTTCGCCAGCGTGGAATCGCTGTAGATGCTGGCGTGGATGGGAGCATGCATCTTGACGATTTCCTCGACGCCGCGCACATAGTGGCCGAACCGGTTCACGAACGTCGCGTCCTCATGGAACAGCGTGCCCAGCGCCTGCATGTCGTGGTCGTTCCAGGCGGCCTGGAACGCGCCTGGGATGTCTTCGGGATTGCGCATCTGCGTCATGTGGATTCTTGCCCGTGTCTGTATAAGGATAGGCGTCGCGCCATGCGCCGTCATGGCTACCCGCAAGCATGAATAATGCGTCAGACTACGGAATCGGCGCTACCGGATTTGCAGCCTGACATGCTCTGCCGGCACGCCCGTCCACACTGCGAAGGTCCCATGGCATCCCATACTTCCGCCTCCAAGGATGTGACCGCCGCCGGCTGGCTGCGCTGGCTGCCCGGATTGGCGGTGCTCCGGTCATACCAGGCCGCCTGGCTGCCCAAGGACGTGGCCGCCGGCCTGGTGCTGACGACCATGCTGGTGCCGGTCGGCATTGCCTATGCCGAAGCGTCCGGCGTCCCGGGCGTTTATGGCCTTTATGCCACCATCATTCCACTATTGGCCTATGCGCTGTTCGGCCCCAGCCGGATCCTGGTGCTGGGACCGGACTCCGCTTTGGCAGCGCCCATCCTGGCGGTGGTGCTCAGCGTTTCCGAAGGCGATCCGATGCGCGCGGTGGCCGCGGCCAGCCTGATGGCGCTGGTCGCCGGGCTGTTCTGCATCGTGATGGGATTGCTGCGGCTGGGTTTCATCACCGAGCTGCTGTCCAAGCCGATCCGCTATGGCTACATGAACGGCATTGCGCTGACGGTGCTGGTCAGCCAGTTGCCCAAGCTGTTTGCCATCTCCATCGAAGACGCCGGCCCGCTGCGCGAACTGGTGCAGCTGGGCCAGGCCGTTTACCAGGGGCAGACCAACTGGTACAGCTTCGGGGTAGGGGCGGCGACTTTGGCGGTGATCCTGCTGCTCAAACGCTACGAGCGCGTGCCGGGCATCCTGATCGCGGTGATCCTGGCGACGCTGGCCGTCAGCCTGTTCCACCTGGACTCGCAGGGCGTGAAAGTGCTGGGCGAAATCCCGCAGGGGCTGCCCAAGTTCGTCTTGCCCTGGCTCAGCAACGCGGACCTGGTCAAGATCGCGCTGGGCGGCTGCGCGGTGGCGCTGATCGCCTTCGCCGACACCAGCGTGCTGTCGCGCACCTATGCCGCGCGCACGAACACGCAGGTCGATCCGAACCAGGAAATGGTGGGCCTGGGCGTGGCCAACCTGGCGGCCGGCTTCTTCCAGGGCTTTCCGATCAGCAGCAGCGCTTCGCGCACGCCGGTGGCCGAGGCGGCGGGTTCGCGCACGCAGCTCACGGGCGTGGTGGGCGCGCTTGCCGTCGCGGGGCTGCTGGTCGCAGCGCCCAATCTGCTGCGCTACCTGCCGAACAGCGCGCTGGCCGCGGTGGTGATCGCGGCGGCCATCGGCCTCTTTGAATTCAAGGACCTGCGCCGCATCTACCGTATCCAGCAATGGGAGTTCTGGCTGTCGATGGCGTGCTTTGCCGGCGTGGCCGTGTTCGGCGCCATTCCCGGCATCTGCCTGGCCGTGCTGATCGCCGTGATCGAATTCCTGTGGGACGGCTGGCGTCCGCACTTCGCCGTGCTGGGCCGCGTGCCCAACCTGCGCGGCTACCACGACCTGAAACGCTATCCGAATGCTGCACTGATCGACGGCCTGGTGCTGTTCCGCTGGGACGCGCCGCTGTTCTTCGCCAATGCCGAACTCTTCCAGCAACGCCTGATGGAAGCCGTGGAGGCCTCGCCCACGCCGGTGCGCCGGGTGGTGGTGGCTGCCGAGCCGGTCACCAGTGTGGACGTCACGTCGGCGGACATGTTGCGCGAACTCAGCCGCAGCCTGGCCCAGCAAGGCGCGGCGCTGCATTTCGCGGAAATGAAGGACCCCGTGCGCGACAAGCTCAAGCGCTTCGAACTGACCGAGATTTTTGGCGACGACCGCTTCCATCCCACGGTGGGCAGCGCGGTGGACAGTTACCTGGAGAGCGGGGGCGGCGGGCATCCTGGAGATTGAGGCCCGCCTCGCCTGGGTCAGGCCATCAACACGGCGACCTGTTCGCCGAACAGGATCAGCGCAATGACAATCATGGCCAGGCCCGAGAACTGGCTGACCCTGCGCGCGGCCACCGGGCGCGATTGCAGCACCGCCTTCGACCCCAGGCCCACCAGGGTGTAGATGACGGCGCAATTGAGGATCTGCAGGATCCCCAACGCCGTGATCTGCGTGGAGATCGGCCAGGCCCCTTCGCGGCTGGTGAATTGCGGCAGCAAGGCCAGGAACAGCAGGATGGCCTTGGGGTTCACGCCGCTGACGGCGAAACCTCTTGCGGCCCAGCCCAGCCAATGCCCCGCGGCCCGCGCGTCACCCGCTATGGGCTCCGACGGATGCGCCAGCACGTTGGCCCCCAGCCAGAGCAGATACGCCGCGCCGACCAGCGTCAGCACGGTGAGGATGGCGGGTTCGCTCGCAACCAGCGCCCCTATGCCCGCCGCGACCACCATGGTGATCATCAGATAGCCGGTCAACATGCCCGCGACGGCCGGAAGGACGGCCTTGTCCCGTAAGCCGGCGGATATGGCATACGCCCAATCCGCGCCCGGGACGACAACCAAAGAAAGCGAAACAAGCCAAAACGCCACCAGATTGCCGGTTTCCAACTGCATACCCCAAATGAATCTCAGGCGGGGAATGTTATCGGCGAAGCAAGGGGAAGTGCTCCTGCTATCTACCTGAAAATACATAGTTGTGGGTAGAATCTTCCCCATGGATGACTTGGATAGAAAAATTCTTGCGCAGCTACAGGAAGACGGCCGCATTTCCATCACGGACCTGGCGGAACGGGTTGGCCTGAGCCTGTCTCCGTGCCACCGGCGGCTGCGGGCGCTGGAAGAGGCGGGCGTCATCAGCGGCTACGGCGCAAACATCAATCTGGCCGCGGTCGGGCTGAATTTTTCGGCCATCGTCTTCGTCACCATGCGCGAAGGCAGCAGCGACCGGGTGTCGGCGTTCGAGACAGCCCTGGCCGATATTCCCGAGGTGGTGCAGGCGCAGCGGTTGTTCGGCGACCCGGACTACATGCTGCACGTCGTCACCCAGGACCTGCCCGCGTTCCAGGCGCTCTATGACCGGGTGTTGTCGGCGCTGCCGAGCGTGCTGCGTTTGCGGTCGACGCTAGTGATGAAGAACGTGCTGAGGAACCGGCCTGTGCCGCTCTGAGGCGGGCGGAGAGCCAGGCCGCGCGGCTGCGCGCGACCTGGGCCCGGATCAGGATTTCGCGGCGGGGGCGGGGGCGGCCGCGGCGGCCCCAGGCGTCGCGCCCTGCGCCGTCTTCTGCGAGGGCGCGATGTCCATGATCAGTTCCACGCGCCGGTTGGCCGCGCGGCCTGCCGGGGTGTCATTGGACTCGATGGGGCGGGTCTCGGCGTAGCCGACGGCGCGCAGGCGCTGGGCCGATACGCCGTCGCGGACCAGCTCGCGCAGCACGCTGGTGGCGCGGCTGCTGGACAGTTCCCAGTTGGACGCGAATTGCCGGGTCTGGATGGGCACGGGGTCGCTGTGGCCCTCGACCGAGACCTGGTATTCGTTCTTGTTGAGGATGGCGGCCAGGCGCTTGATCACGTCCAGGCCGGTGGGGCTGAGGGTGGCCTGGCCGGACGGGAACAGCAGTTCATTGCTGATGCGAAAGCTCACCGACTGCTCGTTGATGATCACGTCCACCGATTTGCCCAGGTCGGCCAGGCCCAGCGATTCCTTGGAGGGCGCGCGCAGCGGCGGGGCGGCGTCGGCGACGACCTCGCCTTCCTGGGCGGGCTGGGCCGTGGCTGCGGCCACGGCAACGGCCGGGGCTTCGGCCTGCGCCCAGCTTGCCGGAATCTGGACCGCGTCGAATTCGGAGTATTCGCCGTCGTAGTCGGGCAGGCCGCTGGCGGCCAGTGTGCCGACCAGCTCCACGGGTTGTTCCGATTGGCCGAAGGCGCCGCCGTGCAGCCGCGTGAGCGCCAGCAGCACGACCAGCATGGCCAGCAGCAGGGTGATCAGGTCCAGGTAGCTGAGCAGCCAGTTCTCGGAGTCCTGTTCGGCGGTTTCCTCGACGTGCCAGCGGGCATAGCGGTCCTTGCGGTCGCCCTTGCTGGGACGCCAGCCGCTATTGGCCGCCGCTTTCTCGGCGCGTAGCTGGGCCTGGCGGGCCTGCTCGATCCGCTGCGCCAGGGTGGGAGAAATCAGGCTCATTGGCGCGCGGCGGCAGGACGGGCGATGGAGACGGGCTGGGCCGCGCCAGGTTTGGCCGCGGGTTTGATCTGACCTTCCGCCTTGGCTTGCGCGGCCTGGGGCTTGGCGTCCGCGCCGCCGTCGTAGATTTCGTCTTCAACGTGCATGACGAAGGAATTCAGCGTTTCGCGCACCACCGCGGGGCCGCGCTTCTCGCACATCATGGCGATGCCCTGCAGCACCATGTTCATGGATTCGACGCGCCTTGCGGTACGGCGTTCCAGCTTGAGCGCGATGGGCTTGCAGACCAGATTGGCCAGCAGGATGCCGTAGAAGGTGGTCATCAGGCCAATGGCCAGCTGCTGGCCGATCATCTGCATGCTGCCGTCGCCCAGTACCGACATCAGGTTGATCAGGCCCACCAGCGTGCCCAGCATGCCGAAGGCCGGGGCAAAGGTGGCCATGACGCGGAACATCTGGGCCTCGGCCTGTTCACGCGCGCGCAGGCGCGCCACGCGCCATTGCAGCAATTCGATGATCTGGTCTTCGGGCGTGTTGTCGATGATCAACTGCACGCCGGTGCGCAGGAAGGGGTTGCTGACCTTCTTGAGTTCCTGCTCGACCTTGCGGACGTCGGTGTTCATCCACAGCTGGGCCATGGACACCAGTTCCTCGATGTCCCGCTGCTGGTCGTGCTGGTCGTTGCGAAAGACGGTGCGCACCAGCTTGAAGACGCGCAGCACTTCCGACAGCGGGTAGGCGATGAACACGGCGGCCGCGGTGCCGCCCAGCACGATGGCCAGCCCCGGCAGGTTGATGTACATGCCGGGGTCGGTGGCGGCCAGGGCCACAACGATAACCAGGGTAAGCAGGCCGACGGCGGCGCCGATGACGGTAGACGGATTCATGGATCTTGCCCGATAAACATAGGCATCCCCGTACGCGGAATGCCGGATTTCGGGGAATTCTAGCCAGGGCAGGTCTGAGTCAATCGACCGGAAAACGGGGCGAAAAGGGCGGTAAGCGGCGGCTTGAAGCGGTCGGCGGGGCGCAGGTCGGTCCGGAAATAAAAGGGTCGGATAAGACGCAGGATCGGCCGGTGCATATGCCGGCAAGCCGCGAGCCCCGCATCGGCTCCTCGTCGATCCCGCGTCGGCCCTATCGGCCCTGGCGATCCTGGCGGGCGAACCATTCCTCGCGCGTGATCTCCCAGATTTCCGTGGGCAGCCGTCCGCTGACGTAGCCGCGCTCCTCGGTGGCGACCAGGCGCATGCCGCCTCGCTCCGAAATCCGGCGCGAGGCGGTGTTGGTGGCGGCCTTGGGCGCCCGCAGCAAAGGCTTGCCCAGGACCTCGAACCAGTAGGCGGTGGCGGCTTCGCTGGCCTCGGTCATGTAGCCCCGGCCGTGATGGGCGGGGTCCAGCCAGAAACCGCGGTTGTTCCAGGAATCGTCGTCCATCAGGCTGACGATGCCTATCAGGCTGGCGGGCGCCTGACGGGTGCGGATGGACCAGTGCCACTCCTTGCCGCGCCGCATCGCAGGGATCGCCACTTGTTCCAGATAGCTGCGCGCCCCGTCGGGCGGGTAGGGCCATGGCACCTGGTCGACCAGGTAGCGCACCACTTCCCACTGCGGGAACAGTCGCTGGATGGCTTCGGCGTCGCCGATTTCCAAGGGCTGCAGGATCAGGCGGTCGGTGGCAAGAGGCGGGAACAAAGGAGCTTCAGGCATGGCTGCTGGGGGCGGGCGCCGCGTACCGGCGGCAGATATGTATATCATGAGCGTCATCTGGCGGCGTCTCGCCCGGCGCCGCGGCAGCATTGGAGCAAAAACATGAATACCCCCAACGAAAACGTCAGCATGGCGCTTTTCTGTGATTTCGAGAACGTGGCGCTGGGCGTACGCGACACCAAGTACCAGAAGTTCGACATCCGGCCGGTGCTGGAACGGCTGCTGCTCAAGGGCAGCATCGTGGTCAAGAAGGCCTATTGCGACTGGGAGCGGTACAAGGAATTCAAGGCCCCCATGCACGAGGCCAATTTCGAACTGATCGAGATCCCGCACGTGCGCCAGTCCGGCAAGAATTCCGCCGACATCCGGCTGGTCGTGGACGCGCTGGACTTTTGCTACACCAAGTCCCACGTCAATACCTTCGTGATCATCAGCGGCGATTCCGATTTTTCGCCCCTGGTGTCCAAGCTGCGCGAGAACAACAAGAAAGTGATCGGCGTGGGCGTGAAGCAGTCCACCTCGGACCTGCTCATCGCCAACTGCGATGAATTCATTTTCTATGACGACCTGGCCCGCGAAGGCCAGCGCGCAGCCGACGCGCGCCGCGACAACCGTGGCGGCGCCGCCGCGGGCCAGCAGCGCCGCACGCCCGACGAGGAACGCCGCCGCAAGGAAGAGCTTGAGGCCCGCAAGACCCAGGCCGTGGAAATGGTCGCCGAGACCTTCGAAGCCCTCATGGCCGAACGCGGCGACAGCGGCAAGATCTGGGCGTCCGCCCTGAAGGATGCGCTCAAGCGCCGCCGGCCGGATTTCAACGAGTCCTACTACGGCTTCCGCGCCTTCGGCAACCTGCTGGACGAGGCGCAGTCGCGCGGCCTGCTGGAAGTCGGGCGCGAGGAAAACGCCGGCACCTACGTATACCGCGACAGCGCGGACGGGGCTGCAGCCGCGAATCGCGCCGCAGCCGATGGCGGATCCCGTTCAGCCTCGGCCCGTCAACCGGCAGCGGCCGAGACCGGCGACGCGTCCGCCGGCGCGGCTCAGGAAGAATCCCGTTCCCGCTCCGGCCGCAAATCGCGTGGCGGGCGCAAGTCGGGCGGCGAGGGCAGGGGAGCCAACCAGACTGCCGAGCAGGAAACCGCTGGCGAGAGCGCTGCCGCGCCGTCCGAAGCTTCGTCCGCGGCGTCTTCCGTCCAACCCGCAACCAAGGCGCCGGCCCCGACTGAGGCAGCCGCGCAATCCGCCGCCATAGCGCCGGCGACCGCGCAGGTCGATGCCGCCAGGCAGGCCGACGAACAAGCGGATGCCGCCAAGCTGGACGCCATGCGGGCCGACGCCCTGGCTCGAGCGCAGGAATCGAAACCGGTCCAACCCTCGCGTCTGCCGCCCATGCCCAAGCCCCTGCCGCAAGCGCGCCAGCCGTTGCCGGCGGTGAACATCGCTGAATGGACCTTTGCCCAACCTGCCGCGGAAAGCCGCAGCCAGCCCGCGAGCAAAACGCCTGCCAAGATGTCCGACCCGTTCGAGGGCGGCATGGCCAGGATTGCCGCAAGGGACGAGGCCAAGGCCGTCCAGCCCGTGGCGGACACGCATGCGGCTGCAGAGCCCGCAGCCGACAAGCCCGCATCGAAACGGGCCGCGACCCGCAGCCGTCCCGCTGCCAAGAAGACCGCCGCCAAGACCGCACCCGTGGCGCCGGCCGAGCCAGCGGCTGCGGCGGTATCCGAAGCGCCCGCCAAGCCTGCCCGCAAGAGCGCCGCCAAGACCGCCAGCAAGGCGGCTCCCCGCGCGCGCCGGGCCAGCAAGACGGCCGGGGAATCCTGAAGCCCCGGCTTCAGGGCTGACAGCGCTTAACCGCCCGGGCCGCCGTAGCGGCCCGGCGTGGCGCCCAGCTCGCGCTTGAACATGGCAATGAAGGCGCTGACGTTGTCATAGCCCAGCTCCAAGGCCACTGTGGTCACGGCCGCGCCTTCGGCCAGCATTTCCTGCGCCCGCATCAGGCGGGCGCGCTGCCGCCAGGCGCCCAGGGTCAGGCCGGTTTCCGCCAGGTAGCGGCGCGCCAGCGTGCGCGGCGACATGCCGATGGCGGCGGCCCATTCTTCTTGTGTCCGGGTGTCCGAGGGCTGGTTCGACAGCGCCAGCGCCAGCCGCTGCAGACGCGCGTCTCGCGGCAGGAGCAGGGGCTGGCCGGCATGCGGCAGGGTTCTGATTTCATCCCGGATCACCTCGATCAGGCGGCTGCGCGCCGGGTCGATTGCGTCGTCGCTCCAGGACGCGGCGCGGCCCACGGCGGCCAGCAGCAGATCGGAGGCGTGCAGCACGCAAGGACCGGCAGGCAGCCCCGCGCAAGCCGCCGGGCTCAAGTACGCGCTATAGCCGGCATACGGACCATGCGAGTACAGTCCGTGCGGTACGTCGGGGGGTATCCACACCGTCTGGCGGGATGCCACCACCCATTGATGGTCTCCCGCATAGACCGTCAGCAAGCCTTGATAGGCGCCCAATAGCTGCCCCCGCGCATGCTGATGCATGGCGGTATGGCGTAGCGCGCCATCCTGGCTGCGTACGGCGATCAGCCTGGGACCGCCGCGGTCGCGGGCGCGTCCAGGATCGAGCAAGGGAGGGGTGAGAGCAGGCAGTGCCATTGGCAGAAATACCGTATTGAATGGCCAGAACCGCGCAGACTTGCCACGCGGGCCCGTCTATCGTAACTCCTGTCTTGAGCAGCTACAGGAGCACAACATGAAAGCAAGCGATATCCTGCCCGACGGCAGGGATCTGGGGGAGTTCAACGGCGTGGCGGTGCGCAAGGGTACGGTGGGGGCGTTTCTCGCCAACGCCCGCGTCTGCCTCGACCCACAGGCGTCGGCCCAGGCCGTGGCCGATGCGCGTACGGACATCCGGGATGCCTTGCCGGCGCTCAATGCGCTGGGGCTGTTCGACGTGCTGCAGGTACGGGATCCCGCGCTGCGCGCCTGGATGCGCGAAATGGGCGCGGCCGCAAGCTGAGCCCTGGCCACACAGGCGTCCGCGCGCCAAGCCCGGTGCTCTATCATGCATGCTTTGAATAAGGGCCGCGCGCCGTGTTGCGGTCCATCGCCTCGGATTACGCATGCAATACGTTCTGGTCAGTTCCTGTCTGCTGGGCAACCCCGTACGCTACGACGGACGCGGCGCCTCCCATGACCACGCCGTGCTGACGCGCTGGCGGGACGAAGGCCGGGTGGTGGCGGTCTGTCCGGAAATGGCGGGCGGCATGCCGGTTCCGCGTCCGCCCGCCGAGATCGAGCCGGACTCGGACGCCGCCGCCGTGCTGGCCGGCCGCGCTCGCGTCATGGCGGTGTCGGGCGAGGATGTCACCGCGCCCTTCGTGCATGGCGCGCAAGCAGCGCTGGAAGCCGCGCGCAAGCACGGCATCGGCATCGCAGTGCTGAAGGAGGGTAGCCCTTCCTGTGGCAGCGGCTACGTGTACGACGGCCATTTCGCCGGCCGCAAGCAGCCCGGCGTGGGCGTGACGGCCGAACTGCTGGCCCGGGCCGGCCTGCGCGTCTTCAGCGAGAAACAGTGGGATGAGGCCCAGGCCTGTCTGGCCGGCCTGGAGGCGGCCGATGGGCGTTGATGTGGGCGACCTGCTGGTGCTGCTGGGAGTGGCCGGTTGCGCGGTCCTGGCCTGGAAGGCCGCAGTGCGCACCGGCCGCAGCAAGGGCCTCCTGCGCCTGGCCGCCGGCCTCTGCCTGGCCCTGTCCGGCTTCTTTTTCTACGCCTGGTACGCGCAATACCTGAAGTGGAACTTCAACGAGCTGGGCCGTTACTACGATCCGGTCGACCAGGTGGTCTACACGGATTCAGGATTCGTCTGGATCCTGCCCGCCAGCGTCATGCTGGCCGTCGGCCTGCTCTGCGGCTGGCGGGGCTGGCGCCGCTGAGCCGCCAGCCGCTTACTGCCTCGCGCGGTCATTCGCTGCGGATGTTGGCCTGCTTCACGATCCGGCCGTTATCGGCGTATTCCTTCTGCACCTGGGCCGTGAACTGCTCCACCGTCCCGGGCGACATGATGTTCAGCGCGTCCGTCAGCGGTTTGCTGATGTCCGGCATGGCGGCGATGCGGTTGATGAGGCCGTTCATGCGCTGGCGGAAATCCGGACTGGTGCTGGCGGGAGCGAAAAACCCGAAAGTGGATGTCATGTTTGCCCTGGGATAGCCCAGTTCGGCCAGCGTGGGCGTGCCGGGCCGTCCGGGCAGCCGGGCGGGGGAACCCACCGCCAGCAGCGTGAGCTTGCCTTCGTCGATCAGCGCATTGACCGGACCGGAGGCGTTCACCAGCATCAGCGTAAATTGTCCACCGAGGGCATCGGGCACCATCTGCGCCATGCCCTTGTACGGCACGTGGGTGATGCGCACGTCCGCCTGGCCATTGATCTGCTCCAGCATCAAATGCCCCAGCGACCCCACGCCGGCCGTCGCCAGCGACAGGCCGCCGGGATCGGCCTTGGCCTGGGCCAGCATGTCCTGGAAGGTTTTGCCCGTGAACTTCGGGCCGCCCACCAGATACACCGGCGAATACATCACGGAGGCCACCGGCGCCAGATCCTTCAAGGGGTCGTACAGCGTCTTCATCACATGCGGCGATAGCGTGACGGGGCTGACGGCGGTAAAGGCCAGGGTGTTCTCGTCGTGAGCCCGCGCCACCGTGTTCATGCCAATCATGCCGCCCGCGCCGCCGCGGTTCTCGACCACAACGGGCCGGCCCAGTTCCGCCGCCAGTTTCTGCGCGAACGCGCGCGCCGTGTTGTCGACGATGCCGCCCGCACCATAGGGCACGACGATGGTCATGGCCTTGGCGTCGGCTTGCGCTTGCGCGGCGGCAGAGAACGCGCAGGTTGCGCTGATTGCGCACAGCCCGGCGATCCGCTTGAAATTCAACATGCTTTCCCCTTGTCTATGCCCGACGGCCTGTCCGTCGGGACGCGGCAACGGCCCTGCAAAGAGGCGCGCCGGCATGCAGTGTGTGCAGGCCGGCGCGGCAGGGCAAGCGGGAATACCCGGAATGGCGCTTCAGTGCGCGCGGTAGCCGCGGCTGGTCATGCAGGAATCCAGCGCCCGGTTGTAGGAGTCCACCATGACCTGGGTGGTCCATTGCGTGATGGTGGCCGGGTCGTAGCCGCTCTGGTTCATGGCCCAACGCTGGCAGTCCATGGTGGCGCTGGCCTGGGCGCTGTTGACGGGCGCGGTGGACTCGTATTGCACCGGCTCGTACTGAGGCTGGGGCGCGCTGTACACGGGCTGCGCCTCGTACACTGGCGCGTTGTAGACGGGGGCCGCGTAGACCGGCGGGCTGGTGTAGCCCACGCCCGACGAATAGACGCCCGCCTGGGTGTAGGAGGGCCCGGAATCAGCCGCCAACAGCAGGCCTATGGTGGCCAGCGCGAAGGCGCCGCCTATCCACCAACCGTCGGAACTGCTGCTGCCGCCATGGTAATTGTGGTACCCGCCGTGGTATCCGCCACCGTGGTATCCGCCGCCGTGGCCGCCGCCCCAATAACCGCCGCCACGCCCGCCAGCCATGGCAGGCGCGCTTGCCACGGCCAACGCCAGTGCCGCGACGATGGCCATACGGCCAGAAAACCGCTTCATGATCTTGCTCCTGATCCGCCCCGGGGCCCAGCGTGACGCGGGACCCGGACCGATATTGCCACTTTACCGCCTGGCCGCTCCCATAAAGTGTCTCAAGCGCTACGGAGATTTCAACTGATTTCAGCGGGAGGCGGACGGGTCCCGGCGGTCGGGCCAGTTGTTGCAGGAACGCGACTCGCCGGGGCGCAACGTGATCTGCGGCTTATCGTTGAAATACGCGGCGTCGCGGTCCAGCGTCATGTAGGTTTCGTAGCCCGTTTTCTCCACGCACCAGTTCCAGAAGTACACCTGCGCCCCGTGGATCATCATCGATTCGGCGCGCCATTCCTTCAGGGCCCCGAACGCGGCGCTGCCGTCGGACGCGCTGCGGGTTTCATTGCGGAATTGTTCCCGCCCATAGGGAAACGTGCTGCTGATCAACACCACCCGCGCATCGGCCAGGGGCTGGGAATTTTCGTCCAGCACAGTGGCGCGGGCGTCAGGCTGCATGGTCTTGTACACGGGGTAGGGCACGCAACCCGATAGCAGGCTGGCGAGCGCCAGGGTGGCAATGGTCGGCAAGCACTTTGGGAAGGACATTGCAATGGTTGTATCCGTTGTGGGAACCGAGGGTAAAACCAGTGGCTAAAAGCGCGGAAGGGTAGTATTTTCTCGCGATGATTACGGCACGACCTTCTTCTTTACCGCAAGACAAGCGTCTCACCAAGGGTGAACGCACACGGGCTCAACTTCTGGAGGTCGCGGCAGCGGAATTCGCGGAACGCGGATTCCAGCATACCCGGATCAGCGACATCGTCGCCCGCGCCGGCGTGACCCAACCTGTCTTCTATCAATACTTCGCCGGCAAACAGGCAGCCTACGATGAACTGGTGGGCCTGTTCGCGCAGCGCTTGCGCCAGGCCATCGGCCAGGCGCGCATGCCGGACGGCCTGCAAGACGCCGGATTGGACAGTCGCGTCCGCCTGGGCGTGAGCGGCCTGCTCGCCATTCTGCAAGAGGATCCGAACCTGACGCGCATCGGCTTCTTCCAAGCCGCCGAGGCCGAGGCGCTCAAGAACGAGCTGACCGCGATGATCGCCGACAACGTGAGGGCCGAGCAAAAGGTGGGACTGCTCCGCGAGGACATTCCGGCCGACTGGTACGCCCAATCCATGATGGGCATCATCGAACGGTTCACGCGGCAGGAGCCGGATGCGGCCAGGCAGCAAGCCCTGGCGGAAGTCGTCACCAGCCTGTTGCTGGACGGGATACGAAAACCGCTCCGACAAGCCTCCTAGCCGGAGGCTTTTTTTTGGCCTGTGACCCGTCCTGGAAATGGTTGACACCTTTTTGAGAGAAAAAAGGAGAGTCAATTGGAATCAGGGATCAAGCGTACCCAGCGCGACTACCGTCTGGCTTTTAGACTGTCGGTGGTCGAGCAGGCAAGGGATTGCCTGCCGGTACATGGGCCGCAGCCGCCAGGCGTACTAGAAGAGCAGGCACAGCGCGAGCGCCAGCAGCAGGCGTGCCAAGCGGTATCGATGGTGACGGCACTGCGCATGCGGCCACCAAGACTGGGGGCGCGCAAGCTGCATCATGTGCTGCGCGAGACGGGGATCAAGGCCGGCCTTATTCCTCTCTTCCAATGCTCTTCTACCAGGGGTCTTTCATCAGATCACAGGAGTACAACAAACGGACCGCTGTGTACTGCTTGTCATCCTCCATTTTGGGTATGGATCACGTCGCCCGCTTGCCCTACCTTTTTCTGTACACACGACCGTGGCTCAGCTGACCTCGATTCCGAACAGATCGTGTGAGCCTCCCTTGTAGAGATTAATCTGCGCTGAAAACTACACGCCTGGGAAATAACATTGATAGAGTCATATTTTTCAATCGCCGATGGCAGTTCTAAAGATGCGTTCATCGTCCTGATTCGTGGCGCAAAGCTCTTGACGCTTGCACGGGATCAATTGCGGGAAGCATCCAATGCCGCAATACAATTGCACGGGATAATCTTTGCGACCCCCGCTTTCTATAATCCAGGCTGGTCCTTCCACCTCGACCCCGCCTCGATTGCATTCCATGCTGATCCGCAGAGTTCTTGTGACACCACTTTGTCCGATGTGGAACACTTGCTAAGCAAAGAGGATAAGAAGCTGCCCACGGGAAGTCGATGTTCCTTTCGGCATGTCAGAATTGTCGCGGAAGTGGAACCACCCTCAAAGCGACCTTTGCGCCGGCCCAGTGACGATGAGCTGTCGGCAACGGCGAAGGAACTGTTTTCAGCCTTTGGTCTTCCGGTAACTTCATCGGGCTGGGCTGCTCGCCTCGACGCCGATTTGGCCTCGGAGGCTTCCCTTAGTTCTGCTGAGATTTCGAAGCGCATTGCCACGTTAAATCCGCGGTGGACTGAAATGTACGTTCAGGACGTTCGCGCCGCACTGGGCGGCCTGGAATCTGACCTGCGATATTTTGACGACCTACGCTTTAGACTTACCAACCAAGTGTTGGACTTAAAGGCGTTAGATGACGCTCTGCGCATTCACAATGACGAGATCGCCGCTGGCTACTACACCGTAGCATCAGAAATTTCAAAATCTGAGTTTGAGGCTGCTGGGGAGCAAAAGGCGGGGTACGAGGCGGCCAGTGCAGAATATTCAAAACTGTTTCAGAACCCCGAGGCCGTCGAAGCATTTACTGACCCGCAGCGAGCCGCACAACTCCGCGCAGTTTCCGCAACGGCGCTTGTCTACTCTCCGTATCAGGACCTGCATGACCAGTTTTCTAAAGGACAAATGGTCAGGTGGGCGCATGGTTGGAACACTCCCGATGTGCCTACTCCTCTACCTAAGGGAAATGTTGGAGATTCCCCTACCGACACGCCTACACTTGTGTACTACGCTACGCGGAAATCCGCCGTCTGTGAAATCTCGGCGGCCGCGGTCAGCGTGACCGGTGGCCGCCTTCTAGCGGAAGCCGGCGCTAAGGCAGCGAAGGCATCTTTCGAAGCTAAGGCGCGGGCAGCGAACTGGGCCGCGGATGACATAAGCTTCCGACGAGATAGAGCAAAAGTCCAAATAGAGCTTCGCGAGCTTAGACGACAAGCGATTGATTCGTGGGGAGGCCCATTAAATTTGACGGAAAAGTGCCTGACTATCAGGAAAAGGTTCATCGATCTGCTTGCCGAAACCGTCGCACGTGCGGAGGTGATCGCATCCACGCTCCAATCCCTCTATGGCGTGGTATGGTCCCTCCCGCCACCCAAAATTGACGGTTGGGACGATGCCGCCGGGAGTTACCTCGCTGCGCTACAGGCTTGGTACGCAGATCTGGACACGGCTCTTTCACGAATGCAAGAGCGAGAGTCTGCTCTGATTGTTGCCATTTCGATGAGGAATAGCGCTTTGAAAGAATTCGAAGCGGCAAAGGTTGCATTGAAGACAGGGAAGAGCCCTAGCCTTTTAGTCGGCTTCAAAATTCCTTCTCAACGGATTGGCGATCTTCGCGGCGCGAGAGTTCGCGCAGTTAGCATTTCAACCATAGAGAAGGTGTCAGATTACTCGGATAGTTGGCACGGTAGGATTCGGCCGCCAATTTCCGCTGTCTCCATCGATCTGCATGGAAACCGTCACTCAATCTCTCAAAATGATCCCTTTGCCGCTGGGGTGGGGAGGATTCTGTCGCGAGCGAACCCTCGTCAGCCTGATTCTGTCGGCACCATCTTCCGTAATTGTTGCCCCACGTCTGATCTAACCAAACCCGACGCTGCATCGACGTGGACGCTGGAAATTGCCGCCTTTTCGGTTCTTGGAAAGCATGCTTACGAGCTCGAAGACGTAGTCGTAGAAGTTGTCGTAACCGGCCTTGTTCCCTACTAGCATGCTGCGAATTCACCCTCTCGACGATGACGCGGGAGATGATGGAGGATGGGATAATGAGTCCCCAGACGATGACGCGTCCGAATCTCCTTATCCGGGAGATGATTATCCCGGCAGCGACTATCCAGGCGAATATACGTCCGACGAGGACATTTCTGATGCCGATTACGAACGATATGAATCGGTCGGTGACTACTATTACGAAAGCGGGGTTACCTCCAACACCTTGAGCCTTGGCTCAGCGCCCGCAACCGATGAAGACTCGTTAGATGAATGGGAAGGCCCGCATGAAGCACCAGAAAGAGGGGATATGCCGGGAGCATCTCCACATGCCGGACAGTCCACGATCAGCTCGGCTCCTAGCACAATATCTTCAACGTCCAACCCGGAGATGCTCCCTTGGTCCAACGCGAAATACTCTGTGCAAGTTTCGAATGGGATTGGATGGGGCTTCGGCTATGCCTTTTTCCTCGGACCTTCTGCGACATTCCAATACTACGGATCTGCAGGGAAAAGAGAAACTGAACTGGGGGCAGGCGGATTCCTGGGTATATTTGGCATGGGTGGGTTTATCGCACCACCCAGCCCGATTCCCAGTGTGACTCTTAATGTTCAGTTGTACCCCCGCAGCTCAAATATTGCGGAGATCAATACCGGTTGTGTTCGCTCCGTCATGGTGGCGCTTCCTTTTGTGAGCCTGCAAGTATCGGAAACACAGTTTGGCAACGGGCTTCCCTACGATCTTTCTCTTTCCATCGGCGTCTCCGTCGGCGTGGGCATTTTCGGTGGCGTGTCATGCGGCGCTACGTTTAAGTCCCCTTCGCTATAGCGCCTATGTCGAGCGGTTCAACAGGACCGTACGCTGCGAATGGATGTTTTGGAGTAGTACGAGCGCCAATTCAAAGATCTGAAAGAGGCGTACGGCGCAGCGATGGTGAAGTGCCGCGCGGAAGAGTTGTTGTCCTGAGGGGCAATTGCGCTCGCCGGGCCGTCAAGCCCAGGTTTCTTGCAGATACATCCATTGCGGCTGGCCGCCGGGCTGGACGACAAACAGCGCTGTCGCCCGGCGCTGGGTCGCGCCCGCGCTCCAGGCGTGGCGTTCACGGTAGCTCAGCAAGACCGAATCCGCGCCGGCGTGCAGCACGGCCAGCTCGTCGATGTCGATCTTCAAGCCGGGGCGGGAGCCGCGCAATCTGCCGAACAAGGCCGGCAAAGCCTCCGCGGGCAGACGCTGACCGTCGGCGGCGATCATGCTGAAGCCGGGCGCAAAATCCTTGAGCAGGGCGGTCAGCTGTGTATCCGGGGCATCGGGCGAGCCGATCCAGCCTTCGATACGGGCATGGACGTCGACAGCCAGGCGCAGGCAATGGGATGAAAGGTCGGACATGGGTGGGATTCCTGGAAAGGGAGCGCCATTCTAGGAGCCAGGTTGTTCCCGAAAAACGACCTATCGATGGATATACTGTTCGTGTTTTTTTGACAATTAATCCAGGCCTTCCATGATCAATCTGAATCGTCTGGCGATGTATGCGGCGGTGGCCGAGGCCGGCTCTTTTACCGCGGCGGCCGATGCGCTGGGCACGACCAAGGCGGTGGTCAGCTTCAACATCAAGCAGTTGGAACAGGAGCTGGGCGTGGCGCTGCTCACGCGCAGCACTCGGCGGTTGGCGCTGACCGAGGCGGGGGAAGGCTTTTACGGCCACTGCGCGCGGCTGCTGCGCGAAGCCGAGGCCGCGGTGGACGAGGCGCGTTCCGGCCAGACGGCGCTGTCGGGCAGCCTGCGCGTGACGGCGTCGGTGGACTACGGCAACCGGGTGGTGGCGCCGGCGCTGGCGGCATTCGCGCGCGCGCATCCCGCCTTGCGGGTGGGCTACCGCGCCGGGTCCGCGCATGCGGACCTGATCGCCGAACGGCTGGACCTGGCCATACGGGTGGGGGCGCTGGAGGATTCCAGCTACCGGGCCACGCGCATCGGCCAGTTCAGGCTATGGATCGTGGGCAGTCCGGACCTGTTGGCGCAGCACGGCGCGCCGCGCACGCCGCAGGCGCTGGCGGCGCTGCCCTGGCTGGCCAACCGGCCCGGCCGCAGCGACCGTTGGCGGTTGACCGACAGCAAGGGGCGCGAGCACGAGCTGCGCGTGGCGCCGGTGGCGCAGGCCGATACGGCCTCGGCGCTGATGGCATTTGCCGAGGCCGGATGCGGCGTGGCCGCGCTGCCGGAGTGGCTGCTGGAAGAGCCTTTGGCGCGCGGCACATTGCAACGCCTGCTGCCTTCGTATGCGCTGCCGCGCCTGGAGGTCTACGCCGTGTATCCCGACACCCGCCACGTCAGCGCCAAGGTCCGGCGCTTCATCGATTTCCTGCGGGAGCGGCTGGTGCCGTCCGGCAAGCCTTAGGGGCGGCGCATGGTCCTTTGCATGCGAACATGCTGGGGCCTCGCGTCTCAGCGCTCCAATGCCGGCGTGCCGCCCGCGCCCAGATCCCAATACAGTCCTGTCATCAGGCTCAACGCCTGCCGCAGCAAGGCCGGCGGCAAGTGTTCGTTCGGCGCGTGCTGGGAACAGCCTGGATAGGAGTGCGGCACCCAGATCGTGCGCAGGCCCAGCACGTCGGTGAAGATGTCGTTGGGCAGAGAGCCGCCCAGGTTGGGCAGCACGGCGGTCTTGGCGCCGGAGGTGCGTTCCAGCGAATCCACCGCCCAGCGCACCCAGGCGTCGTCAGGGTCGATGCGGGTGGCGCGGAACATGTTCTCGCGCGTCAGCGTGATCTGGACCATGGGGAAGCCCTGGCGGTCCAGATGGCGGCGCAGGGCGGGGACCAGGTCGTCCGGATCTACGCCCACCACGAAGCGCAGCTGGCAGCGGGCCCAGGCGCGCGGCGGAATGGCGTTGACGGGCGTGTCGGGATTGCCGGTCTTGTAGGCCAGCACCTCGAACGAGCACCAGCCGAACACGCGCTCTGCCGGCGACAGCCCCGGCTCGCCCCACCAGGGTTCGATCTCGGGACCATCGGCGCCACCGTCCACCTGGCAATCGGCAAGGGCGCGCCGCACCGCGGCGGGCAGTTCGCGCGGCACCCATTCGGGGATGCGGATCTGGCCGGTGGGCGAAACCAATGTGGAGATGGCGTGGGCCAGCTGGATGCCGGGATTTGAGATCAGGCCGCCCCAGTTGCCCGAGTGGTGGCCGCCCGCGCGGGCCTCGATGCTCAAGTCGAAGTTCAGGCTGCCGCGCGCGCCCAGGAAGATGGTGGGGCGTTCCGCGCTCAGGCGCGGGCCGTCGGAGGCGATGAGCAGGTCCGCCGCCAGCAGCGCCCGGTGTTCCTCGCACAGGTCGCGCAGGCCCATGGAGCCGGTTTCCTCGCCCATCTCGATCAGGTACTTGGCGTTGAAGCCCAGCTTGCCGCGCGTCTCCAGCACCAGTCGCAGCGCTTCCATGTTGATGCTGTGCTGGCCTTTGTTGTCGGCGATGCCGCGGCCATACCAGCGGCCCTCGGCTTCGGTCAGCGCCCAGGGCGACAGGCCTTCCTTCCATTCCTTTTCCAGGCCGCGGATGACGTCGCCATGGCCGTAGCCCAGCACGGTGGGCAGGGCCGGATCCTCGATGCGCTCGGCATACAGGAACGGCGCGAGCGCCTTCGGGTGCGTCAGCGTGCGGCAGGTGAAGCCCAGCGCTTCGAAGGCGGGCCGGATCTCGGCTTCCAGGTAGGCCGCGAGTTCGGGCGCGCGCGCCGGGTTCTGGCTTTCGGTGGGCTGGGCCAGGCGGCGAGCCAATAGCGCGCGGAAGGCGCCGGAATCAAAACACTGTTCCGCCTGGGCGATGGCTTGTGCGCGGGTCATGATGGCTGGACTCCGTTGGAGGTAGGGGGATAGAGGTGGCAGGCCACCACGGATTGCTCGCGCCGGACCAATGCCGGGCGTTCGGTCTTGCATTGCGCCATGGCCTGCTGACAGCGCGGGTGGAAGGGGCAACCCGAGGGCGGACGCAGCGGATCCGGGAATGACAGGCCCAGGCCCATGTCGGGTATGCCCAGTCCGGGTTCGGGCGTCAGCACCGAGGCCAGCAGCGCCTGTGTGTAGGGATGGCGCGGATCATGGAATAGTTGCGCCGTGGCCGCGGATTCCACCACCCGGCCCAGGTACATCACCGCCACGTGGGTGGCGATGTGCTCCACCACCGCCAGGTTGTGACTGATAAAGACATAGGTCAGGTTGAATTCGCGCCGCAGGTCCATCAGCAGGTTCATGATCTGCGCCTGCACCGACACGTCCAGCGCCGAGGTCGGCTCATCGCAGATAACGATCTCGGGATGCATCACCAGCGCGCGCGCAATCGCCACGCGCTGGCGCTGGCCGCCGGACAGCTGGCCTGGCGTGTTGTGGGCCAGCCGGGGCGGCAGGCCCACGCGCTCCAGCATCTCGATGGCCTTGTGCTGTTTCGGATTGGGAATGCCGTGCACTTCCAGCGGCAGCGAGACGATGGAGGCGATGGAGCGCCGCGGATTCAGCGACGAATATGGATCCTGGAAGATGGGCTGGACGCGGCGGGCGAGCGCACGCCGGCCCAGGTTGCGGATGTCCTGGCCGTCGAGCCGGATCGCCCCCTCGGTGGGCGGCGTCAGTCCCAGCAGCATGCGGGCAAGCGTGGATTTGCCGCAGCCGGATTCGCCCACGATGCCCAGCACCGCGCCGCGTTCCACGGCCAGGTCCACGCCGTTGACGGCGTGCAGCGTGCTGCGTGGCCGGAACATGCCCGACCGGATCGAGAACTGCCTGCTGACGGCCTCGGCTTGCAGCAAGGGGCTCATGCCAGGACTCCTTCGGATTCGAGGATGCAGCGCCATTGCTGGCCGGATGCGGCGCCGTGTACGGGTACCTCATGGCGGCATTGCGGCTGGGCGTGCGGGCAGCGGTCGCGGAAGGCGCAGCCCTGCAGTTCGCCCACCAGCGCGGGCACGACGCCCGGGATGGTGCCCAGCGCCTCGCCGGGCGGCGTGCGCCCAGGCACGGGGATACAGCCCAGGAGCCCCTGAGTGTAGGGATGGCGCGGCGAAGCGAACAGTTCCGCCACGGGTCCTTCTTCCACGATCTGGCCCGCGTACATCACCGCGACCTGGCGCGCGATGCGCGCGACCACGCCCAGGTCGTGGGTGATCAGCACCATGGCGATGCCCAGCTCGGCCTGCAGGTCTGCCAGCAGACGCAGGATCTGCGCCTGGATGGTCACGTCCAGCGCGGTGCTGGGCTCGTCGGCGATCAGCAGCTCCGGGCCGCACATCAGCGCCATGGCGATCATCACGCGCTGACGCAGGCCGCCGGAAAGCTGGTGCGGATATTGGGATAACCGCTGCCCGGCCGACGCGATGCCGACTTTCTCCAGCAGCTCCACCGCGCGGTCGCGGGCCTGCCGCGCGCCGGCCTTGCAATGGTGGATGTAGTGCTCGGTCAGCTGTTCGCCGATGGCGTAGGCGGGGTTCAGCGCCGTCATCGGCTCCTGGAAGATCATGGCCATCTTGCTGCCGCGCAGCGCGTTGATGCGCCCGCCGCGCGCGGCGGACAGGTCTTCGCCCAGCACCGCCAGCCGCCGCGTGCTGCGCCGGGCGGCCTTGGGCAAGAGACCCATGATGGCCAGGGAGGTCATGGACTTGCCGCAGCCCGATTCCCCCACCAGGCACAGCGTTTCGCCGCGCCGGACCTGGAAGGACACGTCGCGTACCGCGTGCAGCGGGCCGCGCGGCGTGGCGATGTCGACGGTGAGACCCTGCACGTCCAGCACGATGTCGGTGTCGCTCATGCTCAGGCCCTCTCTTCAGGCGTCAGGAGTTGATGCAGCCCGTCGCCGGCCAGGTTGATCGCGAAGATCAGCAGCGCCAGCGCCGACCCCGGTATGGCGATCAGCCAGAACGAGAAGAACATGTAGGCCTTGGCCTCCGAGATCATCAGGCCCCACGACGGCAGCGGCGGCTGCACGCCCAGGCCCAGGAAGGACAGCGAAGCTTCCAGCAGGATCGCGCTGGCGGCTTCCAGCGTGGCGATCACGATCAGTTGCGGCACCACATTGGGCAGCACTTCGCCCCAGACGATGCGCCAGGTGGACGCGCCCGCGGCCTGCGCCGCGGCCACATATTCCAGCGAGCGCACCTGCTGGGTGGCGCTGCGCATCACCACCGCATAGCGGTCCCACTTGAGCAGCCCCAGCACCAGGATCACGACCCACAGCGAGCCGCCGACGATGGCGACGGTGGCCAGCGCCACCAGGATCACGGGCATGGACAAGCGGGTGGTGATGAGAAACGACACCGCCATGTCGACCTTGCCGCCGAAGTAGCCGGCCGCCATGCCCATGGCCGTGCCGATCAGGCCCGAGATCAGCGCCACGCTGATGCCGATCAGAAGCGAGATGCGCGCGCCGTAGAACAGGCGCGACATGTAGTCGCGGCCCAGCTGGTCGGTGCCCAGCGGGTGCAGCCAGGTGCCCTTGGCGTACCAGACCGGCGGCGCCGTGCGGTAGGCCAGGTCCTGGTAGTAGGGATCGTGCGGCGAGATCCAGGGCGCGAACAGCGCGATCAGCACGATGAGGAGCAGGATGCCGCCGCCGGCCAGCAGCGCCTTGTTGCGGCGCAGCCGCCGCCAGCGCAGGGCGGACGCGGACAGCTCCAGCGGTGCCGGGGCGCCGGAAGCGGACGGGGTCAGGGTAGGCGTGTTCATGTCAGGACACCCGGATGCGCGGGTCCAGCCACGCGTTGGCGATATCGGCGGCCAGGGTCAGCAGCACGTAGAGCACCGACAGCAGCAGCACGATCAGCTGCATCACGGGATAGTCCTTGTAGGTGATGCTCTGGTAGGCCAGGTAGCCCAGGCCGTCCAGCGCGAAGATGGTTTCGATGACGACCGAGCCGCCCAGCAGGTAGCCCAGCTGTACCGCGGCCAGCGCCACCACCGGCACGATGGCGTTGCGCAGCGCGTGCTTGAAGACGATCTTGCGTGCCGGCAGTCCCTTGGCGCGCGCGGTGCGGATGTAGTCGGCGGCCAGGACTTCGATCATGCCGGCGCGGATCAGGCGCATGAAGGCGGGGGCCACGTAATAGCCCAGCGCGATCGCCGGCATCACGAAATGCTGCCAGCTGCCGCTGCCTGACACCGGCAGGATGCGCAGCGATATCGAGAACAGCATGATCAGGATCAGCGCGAAGAAGAAGTTGGGCAGCGCCTGACCCAGCACGGCGATGGCCAGGCATATGCGGTCGATCAGGCTGCCCTTGTACAGCGCGGCCAGCACGCCCAGCGGAATCGAGATCAGAAGCGCGAAGGCCAGCGCGCCCAGGCCCAGCAGCAGGGTGGTCTTGAGCTTGGAGAGGATCAGCGGTCCCGCCTCGGTCTTGAAATACACCGAGGTGCCGAAATCGCCCTGCAGGATGTGCCAGAGCCAGTCCGCGTACTGCACGGCCAGCGGCCGGTCCAGACCGTAGGTCTTGCGGATCATGTCGATGTCGGCCTGGCGCGCGCCTTCGCCGGCCAGCGCCAGCGCCGGGTCGCCGGACAGGTGCAGCAGCAGGAACGCCAGGATCGAGACCGTCAGCGCCACCAGCACCGCCAGGCCCAGGCGCCTGATCGTGAAATACAGCATAGGGCTTCCTCTTCGTTGGACTCACGCCGGCCCGGCGCGATGCCAGGCCGGCGCGGGGCCGCGCCTTACTTCCAGCTCATGTCCCAGAAGCGCACCAGTTCATCCGAATAGGGCTTGAAGTTCAGGTCCTTGGTGGTCACGTAGTAGGCGGGCAGGGTCCACAGCGGCACCGCATAGGCCTTCTGTGCAATCAGGTCCAGCGCCTGCTTGTAGGCGGCCTTGCGCGCGCCGCTCTCGATGGTGTGGTCGCCCTTGTTGAGCAGGTCGCGCACCTGCGGGTCGCGGGTGATGTCGTCGTTGCCGAAGGCGAAGTACACAGGCGTGGACGCGGACACGTCGTTGACCAGGTTGGACGCCCAGGTCTGGTGCGTGAGCGAGGCCTTGTTGGCGCGGATCATGTCGCGCATGGCGGCGTACTGCAGGAAGTTGAGCTTGGCGCGGATGCCCACCGCCTGCAGGTAGTTGATGATGGCTTCGGTCTGGTTGCGCTCGCGATACGCCACCAGGTCGATGTCGAAGCCGTTGGGGTAGCCCGCTTCCGCCAGCAGTTTCTTGGCCTGGGCGGGATCGTACTTGTAGACCGGCGCGCCTTCCTGGGTGCAGCCCGTCTGCGAAGGCGTGCAGATGGTGTTGATGAGACCGCCGCCTTCGCCCACGATGTTCTTCAACATGGCTTCGCGGTCGATGGCGTGGATGATGGCGCGCCGCACGCGTTCGTCCTTGAGCTGCGGCGCGGGCGTGCCTTCCTGGATGTTCATCTGCATGAACACGATGCGCATGGTGTCGCCCGTGACCATCTGCAGCGAGGGCATGCCGCCCAGCTGCTCGGCCTGGTCCTTGGGCACGCTCATGATCAGGTCCTCGCCGCCCGAGATGACCTCGGCCATCTGCGTCTGGCGGTCGGGGATGAAGCGGATCACCACCTTGCCGATCTTCGGCTGGGCCTTGGGCGAATCCTTGAAGTAATCGGCATTGCGTTCCAGCGTGATGGACTTGCCCGGCTGGTAGTCCACCACCTTGTAGGGACCGGAGCCCACCGGCTTGGCGTTCATGCCCTTGGGCCCGACTTCCTGGTAGTACTTGGCCGGATGTATGGCGGCGGTGGTGGACAGGTATTCCTTGGCGCCGGGGAAGGGCTCCTTGGTGGTCAGGCGCACCTTGTACTTGTCGATCTTCTCGACCTTGTCGATCCAGGCCACGTTCTGCTGCGTGACGGCCTTGTTCTTCGGGTCCGCCACGTAGTTCAGCGTGTACACCACCGAATCCGCGTCGAACTCCTCGCCGTTATGGAATTTGACGCCTTCACGCAGCTCGAATTCCATGGTCTTGTCGTCGACCTGCTTCCAGCTCTTGGCGAGCTGCCCCTTGTACTCGTTGGTGACCGGGTCGCGGTAGAGCAGGGTGTCCCAGACGTTGGCGGCGATGATGACGCCGATCCGCACGTTGTTGTAGTAGGGATCCACGCTTTCCGGCGCCTGGTCGTAGGCCATGCGCACGGTGTCGTCCTTCTTGCCGGCCAGCGCTGGCTGGGCCGCCAGCGTGGCGCAGGCCAACAGGGCGGCAGCCAGGGCCTTGAGGGGGAGGGGGCTGCGCCAGGTCGGCGCGGATGCTGCGGGGGTGATGCGGAAATCAGTCATGGTGAGGCTCCTGTGGAAGTCACTGCACGTACTGCTTATCTGCCATCTTGTCGCGGGCGGCGCGGCCCGCTGTGCTGCCTGCGGCGGGTCAGCCGGAATCGGCCGCCGCCGCGGGCGGCTGGGTAAGGGTCTTCAACGCGGCCTCGCACTTGCGCTGCAAGTGCTGGCGCATGATGCCGGCCAGCCGGTCCGCGTCGCGCGCGTCCAGGGCCTCGGCCATCTCGATGTGCTCGCGCATCGCCAGATCCCATTTCTGGCGGTTCTCGTTCGAGACGAAGCGCAGGTTCTGGATGCGCGCGTTCTGGGCGTCATACAGCTGCTTGAGCAGGCTGTTGTGCGCGGCCAGGCTGATGCGTTCGTGGATTTCGCGATTGGTGCGGAAATAGGTGGGGAGGTCGTGGCGCGCGTGGCTGGCCATCATTTCGTAGGTCAGCGCGCGGATCTCGGCGATTTCCTGGTCCGTGGCCCGTTCGCAGGCCAGTCGGCAGGACATGGCCTCCAGCCCGCCGATGACCTCGAAGGCTTCGCGGATGTTCGCTTCCGACAGCGCCACTACCTGCGCCCCGCGGTTCGGTTCGATCTGCACCAGGCCTTCGGCGGCCAGCACGCGGAAGGCTTCGCGCAAGGGGGTGCGGGACACGCCGAGCAGGTCGCACAGGGTGCGCTCGTTCAGCCGCGAGCCGGGCGGGAATTCGCCCTGGATGATGCGTTCGCGCAGTTGCCCGGCCACCGTGGCCGGCAGCGTGCGGCCGTTGCCCATGCCGCGCGCCGCAGGCGGCGGCGCGGTTTCGGCGGCCACGCTGGTGGCGCCGGAATCAGGCATCAGGCTGGAAACGCTGCTCATTGGTATACAAAAATTCCCCGTGTTTTGCGAAACTATAAACCTGTCTTTCCGTATCGCCAGATGGGTGTATACCCTAGGTTATTAACGCAAAAACAATGGGATAGAGTGACGCATGCCGCAAGTCCGCGCGCGGGGAAAGTCCTGCTTGTCTGCCCTGCGCCTTTCGTTGGTATACAAAAATATTCCACTTTGGGACTACGCATGCTTACCCTGAACAGTCATCCGTCCGGCCGGCATTTCCTGCAGATTCCGGGGCCCACCAACGTGCCCGACCGCGTGCTGCGCGCGATCGACCAGCCCACCATCGACCATCGCGGACCCGAGTTCGGCGCGTTGGGCCTGGCGGTGCTGGAAGGCGTCAAGCAGGTGTTCCAGACGCAGTCCCCGGTGGTGATCTTCCCGTCGTCCGGCACCGGCGCCTGGGAGGCCGCGCTGGTCAACACCCTGTCGCCCGGCGACCGCGTGCTGATGGTCGAGACCGGCCATTTCGCCAGCCTGTGGCGCAAGCTGGCGGGGCGGCTGGGCCTGGAGGTGGACTTCCTGGAAGGCGATTGGCGCCACCCGGTGGACGCGGCAGCCATCGCCGCCCGCCTCGCCGAAGACCAGGGGCGCAAGATCAAGGCCGTGTGCGTGGTGCACAACGAAACCTCCACCGGCGTGACCAGCGACATCCCGGCCGTGCGCGCCGCGATCGACGGCGCCGCGCACCCGGCGCTGCTGATGGTGGACACGATTTCGTCGCTGGGCTCCATCGACTACCGCCACGACGAATGGGGCGTGGACGTGACCGTGGCCGGTTCGCAGAAGGGCCTGATGCTGCCGCCCGGCCTGGCCTTCAACGCCGTCAGCGCACGCGCCCTGGCCGCGGCCGACGAGGCGCGGCTGCCGCGCTCGTACTGGGACTGGCGCGAGATGCTCGCCGCCAACGCCCGCGGCTACTTTCCGTACACGCCTTCGACCAACCTGCTTTACGGCCTGCACGAAGCCCTGGCCATGCTGCGCGAAGAAGGCTTGCCGCAAGTCTTCGCGCGCCACCAGCGCCATGCCCAGGCCACGCGCCTGGCTCTGGCCGGGTGGGGGCTGGAGCTGCTGAGCCTGGATCCGGCCGCGCACAGCCCGGCGCTCACTGCGGTGGTCATGCCCCAAGGCCATGGCGCCGACGCCTTCCGCAAGCTGGTGCTGGAACGTTTCGACATGTCGCTGGGGCAGGGCCTGGGCAAGCTCACCGACCGCGTGTTCCGCATCGGCCACTTGGGCCACTTCAACGACCTGACGCTGTGCGGCACGCTGGCCGGCGTGGAAATGGGCCTGGCCGCGGCAGCCGTGCCGCATAGGGCGGGCGGCGTGCAGGCGGCAATGGAATTCCTGGCCGGCTCGCGCGCAAGCGTAGCGGCCTGAGACACACACATAACGAGGGAAACGATGAACACACTCATGCAGCAGGCGATCCAGTTCGCCAACGACCACGAATCCGCCTGGGACCGCAGCGTCAAGGGCAACTTTGGCGTGCACCTGAACGATCCGCCGCCCTGGAACCGCCTGCTGGGTCCCATCCACGACCGCGGCCCGGTGTCGGGCGTGGTGACCGTGCGCGGCGAGACCGTCGCGTCCTGGGGCGAGCCCGAGCGCGCCGACCTGACCTTCAGCGTGGCCAAGCTGTACCTGGCAATCCTGGCCGGCGTGGCCCATGACCGCGGCCTGCTGCCGGACGTGGACGAGCCCGTGGGCAAGCGCGTGCCCGGCATCGGCTTCGACGAAGGGCAGAACGCCGACATCACCTGGCGTCATCTGCTGCAGCAGACCAGCGAATGGGAAGGCGAACGCTTTGGCGTATCCGACCAGGCCGATCGCTATCGCGCCGTCACCTTCGGCGTGCCGCCGGACGGCAAGAAGGGCGAAGCGCGGCCGTTGCAACGTCCCGGCACGTACTGGGAATACAACGACGTGCGTATCAATCAGCTGTCGTATGCGCTGCTGCATCTGTTCCGCAAGCCCTTGCCCGAAGTCTTCCGCGAGGCGGTTACGCGGCCCATCGGCGCCAGCGAAGACTGGCAGTGGGTCGGCTACGACAACGCCTGGGTCGAGATCGACGGCCAGCGCATGCCGTCGGTGCCGGGCGGTTCGCACTGGGGCGGCGGCATGTCCATCAGCGCTCGCGACCAGGCGCTGATCGGTCAGATGCTGCTGAACGACGGCATGGCCAACGGCCGTCGCATCCTGTCCAGCGAGTGGATCAGGGACATGCGCACGCCATGTGCGATTGCGCCGTATTACGGCTATCTGATCTGGCTGAATCATGAAGGCCGCGTGTTTCCTAGCGTGCCGGCTTCCAGCTTCTTTGGCGTGGGGGCGGGTAGCTCGTTTACGTGGGTGGAACCGGAGCGGCAGATGGTGGTGATTGTGCGCTGGCTGAACTCGGCCCACGCCGACGCGCTGTTCGGCAAGATCCTGGAGGCGGTGGACGCTGGGGTCTAGATCGTTTTTGGCTAGGTATTTGATGTGGCGGCTGTAGGCGGCTTCGAGTATGCGGATGTCGGGGTTCTGAACCGCCGAGGCTGCCCTGCGCCATTCCGATGCTCGCCCCGGTGGGGCTGCGCTTCGGATGGCTCCGGGCCGCCTCGGCTGACAGCAGCTGAATGCACTGGTCTTAGGTCCGTTCATGGGTAGATGCCGTGAGCCGGTGTCCGGGCGGAGGGATCCGAAGCGCAGCCCCACCGGGGCGAGCATCGGAATCCCGCAGTCCGGACGCCGGCGACTCAAGAACCCTGTCTCACAAAACCGAAGCGGCAGGGCTTCGAGCTTGCGGGCGTCAGGGTTCTTTAGCCGCCGAGGCAGCCCTGCGCCATTCCGATGCTCACCCCGGTGGGGCTGCGCTTCGGATGGCTCCGGGCCGCCTCGGCTGACAGCAGCCCAATGCATTGGTTTCAGGCCCGTTCATGGGTAGATGCCTTGAGCCGGTGGCCGGGCGGAGGGATCCGAAGCGCAGCCCCACCGGGGCGAGCATCGGAATCCCGCAGTCCGGACGCCGGCGACTCAAGAACCCCAGCCTCACAACACCAAACGTCAACAATCCATCCCAGAATGCCCAAGATGCGAATTTGACTCGCGCGGGCCTGCCGTTGCATGCTCCCGCCTAATCCATTTCCGTGAACGAGAGGAAGCCAACCATGAACTACCGCCGCCTCGGCCGCAGCAATCTCCGCGTCTCTCCGCTCTGCCTGGGCACCATGATGTTCGGCGAGCAGACCCCCGACGACGAAGCCGCCCGCATCGTCGCGTCCGCGCGTGACCATGGGTTGAACTTCATCGACACCGCCGACGTCTATAACGGCGGCCGCTCCGAAGAGGTGGTCGGCAAGCTACTGAAAGGCCAGCGCCACGATTGGGTGCTTGCCAGCAAGATCGGCAACGCCGTCGGAACCGGCCCAAACCAGGCCCACTATTCGCGCCAGTGGCTCATGCGCGGCGTGGAGGAAAGCCTCGCGCGCCTGGGCACCGACTTCATGGACATCCTCTACCTGCACCGCGACTACCATGAGGAAAACCTCGAAGAAGCCCTGTGGGCGCTGGGCGACCTGATCCGCGCCGGCAAGCTGCGCAGCTTCGGCCTGTCCAACTTCCGTGGCTGGCGCATCGCCGAGGTCATGCGCCTGTGCGAAAAAATGGGCGTGCCGCAACCCGTCGTGTGCCAGCCTTACTACAACATGCTCAACCGCGGTCCCGAAGTCGAGATCCTGCCCGCCTGCAAGCACTATGGACTGGGCGTCGTGCCCTACAGCCCGATCGCGCGCGGCGTGCTCACCGGCAAGTACCTGCCGGGCCAGGCGCCCGCGGCCGACACCCGCGCCGGACGCGGCGACCGCCGTATCCTGGCGACCGAGTTCCGCGAAGAGTCCCTGGAAATCGCGCAAAAGCTGGTGGCGCACGCCGCAGTCCGCGGCACGCAGGCGGGGCATTTCGCCACTGCCTGGGTGCTGGCCAATCCCGTCATCACCGCCGTCATCGCCGGCCCGCGCACCCTGGCGCAGATGGAGGACTACTACGCGGCGCTGGACGTGAAGATCACGGCCGAGGACGAGGCCGTCGTCAACGGCTGGGTCACGCCTGGGCACGCGTCGAGCCACGGCTACAACGATCCCAACTATCCGTTCTACGGCCGCCCGGTAGCAGCGGCCTGAGGCACAACTCAGGTAGGAACGCGCCGGCCCATATGGCCGGCGCCTTCACATTCAGGCCTTGCCCAATCCCCCGCGCGGTATGGCATTTGCCGCCGCCTCCAGTTCCGCCGGCTGCGCGCCGCGCCCGATCAGCATCGCGCACACCGCCGACACGACCCCAGCGAACAACACGTACAGGCAGATCAGCCAGGGCTGGCCGCCGCCAGTCTTCAATAGCGCCGTCGCAATGATGGGCGTGATGCCCGAGGCGAAGATGCCCGAGAACTGGTAGACGAAGGAAATCCCCGTGTAGCGCACCTTGGCATCGAACAGCTCGCAGAACAGCGCTGCTTCCGGTCCGTACACGGCGGCGTACAGGATACCGAACGGAATGATGATGGCCAACCAGATCAGCATCACGCTGCCCTGACTATTGAGCATCAGCCAGAAGCCGGGGAAGGATGCCGCGGCGGTGATCAGCGATCCCCAGAAGTAGACTCGCGTGCGGCCGATTTTGTCGGACAGCCGGCCGAAGAAGGGGATGAAAAAGCACATCACCAGGGCTGCGGCCATCACGCCGATCAGCGCTTCGGTCCGGCTGATCTGCACCGTCTGCGTCAGGTACGAGATCGAGAACACGCCGAATACATTGAAGAACACGCCGTCGATGTAGCGCGCGCCCATGCCCTTGAAGACATTGCCCGGATAGCGCTTGAGCATGTCGAAGAACGGAATGAGGCTCTCGGCGTTGTTGGCCTTGACCGCCGCGAACTCGGGCGTCTCCTTGATGTTCAGGCGGATGTACATGCCCACCAGCACCATGGCGGCGGACGCCAGGAAGGCGATGCGCCAGCCCCAGGCCATGAATTGCGCGTCCGTCAGCAGGGTGGACAGCAGCGCCACCGTGCCCGAGGCCAGGCACAGGCCGATGGCCAGGCCGATCTGCGGCAGCGAGGCATAAAAGCCTTTTTTGCCCGGCGGCGCGTATTCGTAGGCCATAAGCACCGCGCCGCCCCATTCGCCGCCCAGGCCTATGCCCTGGAACACCCGCAGCAAGAGCAACAGGATCGGCGCCCAGATGCCGATGCTGTCGTAGGTGGGCACCAGGCCGATCAGGAAGGTGGCGATCCCCATGATCATCAGCGTCATCACCAGCATGCTCTTTCTGCCGATGCGGTCGCCGAAGTGGCCGAAGATCAGCCCGCCCAGCGGTCGCGTGACGAAGCCGACGGCAAAGGTGGTATAGGCCAGCATGGTCGAGACCAGCGGGTCGCCGGTAGGGAAGTACAGCTTGTTGAACACGATGCCCGCGACGACGCCGTACAGGAAAAAGTCGTACCACTCGATGGTGGCGCCGATCAGCGACGCGGCGACGACTTTGCGCACCGCGGCTTCGTTTTGCTTGGCCATGTCTAGTCTCCTTTGGTGGGGCGGTGGGGCAATCTGCGTTGTCCTGCGCCTTGGGGTTCTGCTATCCGGGGTCCGTCATCTCCGATTCAGGCGGCGACGCGCAGCGCCTGCGGCTGCGCTTGCCTGAGGTCCTGCAACATGAATTCGGCCGCGCGTTCGGCCAGCATCACCACGGGGACGTTGGTGTTGCCCGACACCAGCGTCGGCATGATCGAGCAGTCCACCACGCGCAGCCCCGCCACGCCGTGTACGCGCAGGCGTTCGTCCACCACGGCCATCGGGTCGCTGGACGGCCCCATCCTGGCGGTGCCGGACGGGTGGAAGATCGTGGCGCCGTATTCACGGCAGAAGTGCAGGATCTCGTCGTCCGTGCGCACGTCCGGCCCGGGGCGGAATTCGCGCTTCATCAGGCCTGCCAGCGGTTCGGTGGCGGCGAGCCTGCGCGCATACTTCACCGCCGCCACGGCCATGTGGCGGTCCAGTTCGGTGGACAGGTAGTTCGGCTGCATGGACGGCGCCTCGAAGGGATCCGCGCTGCGCAGCTGGACCCGGCCGCGCGACGTGGGCCGCAGCTGGCACACCGAATAGGTGCAGCCCGAGAACGGATGCACCTTGCCGCCCGCCATGTCCGCCGACAACGTGGCGAAATGGAACTGCGTGTCGGGCGTGCGGCTGGCCGGGTCTACCCGGCAGAACACGCCGCCCTGGTTGATGCCGACCGCCAGCGGCCCGCCGCGGAACAGCAGCCATTCCAGGCCCATGCGGGCGCGGCCAGTCAGGCTGCGCAACTGGTCGTTGGTGGTGATGGGGCGGGTGGTCTCGTAGATCAGGCGGATCTGCAGATGGTCCTGCAGGTTTTCGCCCACGCCCGGCAGGTCGCGCACCACGCCGATGCCGAACCGGCGCAGCAGGGCTGCGGGTCCGACGCCGGACAGCTGCAGCAGCTGCGGCGATTGCAGGGCGCCGGCGCACAGCACCACTTCGCGGCGGGCGCGAACGGTATGCACCTGGCCGTCGCGCCGGTAGCGCACGCCGCAGGCGCGCGTGCCTTCGAACAGTACGGCCATGGCGTGTGCGTCGGTTTCCACGCGCAGATTGCTGCGGTCCTGCGCGGGACGCAGGTAGGCCACGGCGGTTGAGCAACGGCGGCCGTTGCGTGTGGTGAGCTGGTAGTAGCCCACGCCTTCCTGGTCGCCGGTATTGAAGTCCTGCACATGCGGCAGGCCCAGCTTTTGCGCGGCGCCTATCAACGCTTCCACCAGCGGATGCGCCGTCTTGATCGAGGTGGCGTTGAGCATGCCCTCGGTGCCGCGCGTGGGGCCGGGGCCGAGGTCATTGTTCTCGAGCTTGCGGAAGTAGGGCAGGCATTCGTCCCAGCTCCAGCCGGGATTGCCGGCGGCGGCCCAGGCGTCGTAGTCCTGCCGCTGGCCGCGGATGTAGATCAGGCCGTTGATGGAGCTGGAGCCGCCCAGCGTGCGCCCGCGCGGCCAATAGATGCGCCGGTCCAGCATGCCGGGATCGGGGTCGGTGTAGTAGCCCCAGTTCAAGACCTTGTGGAACATCGTCTTGCCGTAGCCGATGGGGATGTGTATCCACGGGTTGCTGTCCTTGGGGCCGGCTTCCAGCAGGCAGACGCTGTGCGCGCCGCTGGCGCTCAGCCGGTTGGCCATCACGCATCCGGCCGAGCCGGCGCCAACCACGATGTAATCCACGGTATCGGACATGTCCGCAAGCTCTCCCTGCAGCAGGGCGCGGCGCCAAGCCTACGGCGCGTTAACCCTGCTTGTCGTTGTGGGGCGCACTTATATACTGGATCGATGCCGGCGCCTGAGCGCTGCGGCATTTGAGGCGATTCTAGGAAGCGCGCGCGCAGAGCAAAGCACAACAGGCGCGGGGGCGGAAAAGTGGAACAGAATATGCAGATTCAGTTTCAAAATCGCGGTGCAGCATCGGCGCAGCAGGCCGACGACGCCGCCACCCATCAAGAGGCCGCGCGTTCGCTGCGGGCGCTGGTGGTGCTGGATCACCTGGCGCGCGCCCAGCATCCACCCACGCTGGCGCAACTGGCGCAACGGCTGGACATGCCCAAGACCACCTTGATGCGCCTGCTGGCGGCCATGCAGCGTGCCGGCTTCGTGGCCGCCACGCCCACCGAGAACGGCTTCGTGCCGGGACCGCAGGCAGCGACCCTGGCCCTGGCAACTCTTCGCGCCTCGGCCTTCACGCGCGCCTGCCGCGCCGTGCTCGCCCAACTGGTCGGCACCCTGGGCGAAACCTGCAACCTGACCGCACCCGACGGCGATCGCGTGATCTACATGGAACGCGTGGAAACGGAGGAACCGCTGCGCCTGTTCTTCGCGGTGGGCAGCCACGTGCCCATGCACTGCACCGCCAGCGGCAAGTTGTTCCTGGCGTCCATGAATCGGCTGGAGCGCGGGCGGGTGCTGGCGCGCCTGCCGCTCACGCGCAACACGCCGCGCACGCTGACAGACCCGGCCAGGCTGGAAGAAGAACTCGAACGGCTGGCTGCGCGCGGCATTGGCATCGACAACGAGGAATTCGTGCGCGGCATGAGCGCCGTGGCAGTGCCGGTGCGCGACGCGGACGACCGCGTGGTGGCGGCCGTGGCCTGCCATGCGCCGACGGCGCGCGTCATGCTGGACGAGCTGCTGCGCGCGGTGCCGGTGCTGGAGCGCGCCGCGCGGGCCATGCACGACGTGCTGGCGCAGCACCGAACTGGCGCGACGTAGCGGCCCGGCCTGCGGGTTTTCAATCGGGCGTGAACAGGTCTGGCGGCAGGCGCGCCACGGCCTCGTAGGTCAGGCGGATGTGGGCGGCCAGCAGTTCACAGGCGCGGTCCGCATCGCGCGCCAGCGTGGCGTCCAGGATGCCTTTGTGTTCGTCGTCCAGGTCGCGCGCGATGGGCTTGCGCGTGACGGTCAGGCGGCGGTAGCGTTCGGCCTGCTGGTACAGGATGCCCAGGAAATGATGCAGCCAGCGCGACGGACAGGCGCGGATCAGTTCGCGGTGGAACTCGCGGTTGCGCTGTTCCCACTCTTCAAAACGGGTGTCGGGGTCGGCGGCCAGGCGCTGTTCGGCCTTGCTCAGACGGTGGAAGGCGGCCAGCACCGCGCTTTCCCAGTCGTCATCGCCCAGGGCGATGGACTGGCGCAGGGCCTGGGTCTCCAGCAGCACGCGGTTCTCGGTGATGTCGCGGAAGTCTTCCAGCGAAATCGGCGTGACGTGAAAGCCGCGCTGTCCTTGCGCGATGACCAGCGCGTCCGACACCAGCAGCGCCAGCGCTTCGCGCAACGTGCCCGCGCCCACGCCGTAATCGTCCTTCAGGTGTTCGACCCGCAGGCGCGAGCCCGGCGGATGCACGCCCTGGATGATGTCGCGGCGCAGGTTGACATAGGCCGCGCCGACCAGGGTGTTGGCCGAGGCGGAATGGGCAAGCGGGGGGAGGGTGGCGCCGTCTGACATGGGAGCTACTTTATCACTGGCCTTAAAAAATCTCGATAAAAATTATTGACGCCGAGATTTATGCTGCTTATCGTAGAAAAAAGCGTCGAGACCACGACCGGTAATCAGCCGGCGGCTGGCGCGCCCAGGAGACAAGCACAGTGATACGGCTACACGACGTCCGGCGCACCGGCCCGCGCACCCGCAACCTGCCCGAAACATCCGCCCGGCGGCCCTTGTTGCGCCCGGTTCTGCGTCATGTTGCGGCCTGCGTGGCGGCGGTGGCCGCACTGGTTGCCGGCCCTGCAGCCAGCGCGGAAAGCTGGCCGTCGCGGCCGGTGACCCTGCTGGTCAATGGCGGTCCTGGCAGCCTGCCGGACCTGTTCGCGCGGCCCTTGGCCGAACGCCTGCACCGCGCCCTGGGCCAGCCCGTCGTGGTCGAAAACAAACCCGGCGCCGGCGGCATGCTGGCCATGCAGCAGCTCAAGTCCGCGCCGGCCGACGGCCACACGCTGGCCCTGGTCACCAACGCGCACCTGGTGTGGAACCCCTACATTTTTCCGGCCCTGACCTACGATCCGGCGCGCGACCTGCAGCCGGTCAGCCCGCTGGCGGTCATCCCCATGGCATTGACCGTCAACGACAAATTGGAGGCCAAATCCCTGGATCAACTGCTGGCGCTGGCGCGCCAGAAGCCTGGCCGCCTGAACTACGCGTCCTCGGGCAACGGCAGCCCGCCCCACGTGCTGTTCGAAATGCTGCGTGAACAGGCAGGCGTGGACATCCTGCACGTCCCATTCAAAACCGGCACTGCCGCGCTGAATTCGGTGCTGGCGGGCGATACCGAAATCTATTTCGCCGGCACCGCGCTGGTCGAGCCCATGGTCAAGGACGGCCGCCTGCGCGCGCTGGCAATGAGCGAGACCGTGCCCGACGCTGCCTTCGGCAAGACGCCCACGCTGGCCGCCAGCAACTTCCGCGGCTTCGAGGGCGCGGTGTGGCTGGGCGTGGCCGCGCGCGCCGGCACGCCGGACGCCATCGTGCAGCGGCTCAACGAAGAAATCGGCCGCGCGCAGCAGGACGGCGCGCTCAAGCAGATGTACGCCAGCCACGGCTCCTTGCCGTACCATCTGGCGGCGGCGGCCTTCGCCCAGCGCGTTGCAACCGAGCGGGACACTTCCGGTCCCGTGCTGCGCAAGCTGGGCATCAAGCCCGATTGAACTTCCTACTTCCAACCCTGGTATTCGGGGCTCCGCTTGCGGGGCCCGCAGCAGCTTATGAACCTGATCGAAGAGATTGTTGAAAACTCCCCGTCCATCCGCGACATCCGCAGGGACATCCATGCGCATCCGGAGCTGGCGTTCGAAGAGAACCGCACTTCCGACCTGGTGGCCCGGCTGCTGGAAAGCTGGGGCATCCCGGTGCATCGCGGCTTCGGCAAGACCGGGCTGGTGGGCGTGATCCGCAATGGCGACTCCGGGCGTACGCTGGGCCTGCGCGCCGACATGGACGCGTTGCCCATGCACGAGGTCAACCAGTTCAGCCACGCCAGCAAGCATCCCGGCGTGATGCACGCCTGCGGCCATGACGGCCATACCGCCATGCTGCTGGGCGCGGCCCAGCATCTGGCGCACCATCGCAACTTCGATGGGACCGTGTACCTGATCTTCCAGCCCGCCGAAGAGCGCGGCGGCGGCGCGCGCGAGATGATGCGCGACGGCCTGTTCGAGAAATTCCCCATGGAAGCGGTCTTCGGCATGCACAACATGCCCGGCATTCCGGTGGGTTGCTTCGCCTCGTCCGCGGGCCCGGTGCTGGCGTCCAACAGCGAATTCCACGTGACCGTGCGCGGCAAGGGCGGCCACGCGGCCATGCCGCACCTGTCCATTGATCCCATTCCTGCGGCGGCGCAGATGATCGAGGCCTTCCAGACCATCATCAGCCGCAACAAGAAGCCGCTGGAGACGGCGGTCATCTCGGTGACGACGGTGCAGGCGGGCGGCGTGGTCAACGTCATCCCCGACACCTGCGAACTGCGCGGCACCGTGCGCGCCTATACCCGCGAAACCCTGGACCTGATCGAGCGCCGCATGGGCGAGGTCGCGCAGCACGTGGCCGGCATGTTCGGCGCGCAATGTGAATTCGTCTTCACGCGGCACTATCCGTCGACCATCAACCACGAAGCCGAGACCGCCTTCATGCGCAACGCGCTGACCCAGGTGGTGGGCCAGGAGCGCGTGCTGGTGCAGGCGCCCATCATGGCGGCCGAGGACTTTTCCTTCATGCTGGAAGAGGTGCCCGGCAGCTATTGCTTCATCGGCAACGGCGAGGGCGATCACCGTGAACCCGGCCACGGCGAAGGCCCGTGCCTGGTCCACAACACCAGCTATGACTTCAACGACGCATTGCTGCCGATCGGCGCGAGCGCCTTCGTGAAGCTGGCTGAGAACTGGATGCCGCGCAAGTAGCGGCAATGGCGGCGCGGGCGGACAGGACAGCGCCTGGCGCCCGCGCGCCGCGACTATCCCGCGTCAGTGCGACGAACCGGCCTGGACCGACAGTTCGTGGTTACGCGTGCGCACCAGCAGCGCGCTGAGCGCAGCGGCCAGCCCTGCAATCAGGGCGCCCGCCAGGAAGGTCAGCTGATAGCCGCCATTCAGCGCCAGGGTCGGCGCCGCGCCAGCCGCTGCCAACCCCGCGGTACGCGCTGCGGCCAGGCTGGCCAGCACCGCCAGACCTAGCGCGCCGCCCATCATGAAAGCTGTGTTGACTACGCCGGACGCCAGGCCGGACTGGCTGGGCTCCACATCGCTCATCGCGGCCAGCAGCATCGGGTTGAAGGCCACGCCCGCGCCCAGGCCCAGCAGCAGCATGGCTGGCAGGACATCGACGGCGAAGCTGCCGTCCGCCGGCGCGCGCGCGAACAAGGCCAGCCCCAGCGCGGCAATGAACAAACCCGTGGCCAACGGCCCGCGGATACCAAAGCGCATCACCAGCTTGGCCGACAGCCCCAGCGAGAACGCCGCCATGATGAGATTGGCCGGCAGAAAGGCCAGGCCGACCTCCATGGGGCTGTAGCCCAGCACCAGCTGCATGTACAGCGCCGACACGAAGAACCACGCGAACATGGCCGCGGCCCACAGCACGCCGACGACGTTGGCCGTGGCCACGTTGCGCAGGCGGAACAGCCCCAGCGGCATCAGCGGGGATTCCACCCGCGCTTCGATCGTCAGGAACAGCGCCATCAGCGCGGCTGCCGCGCCCAACAGGGTCAACGACTGCGTCGAGGTCCAGCCGGCCTCGTTGCCGTTGACCACCGCATACACCGCCAGCATCAGCGAGGCGGTGACGCTCAGCGCGCCGGCCACGTCCAGCCGGGCGCCGGCGGCGGCAGGCGGTGCGGCTGGAATCAGCCGCAGGCACAGCGCATAGACCACCACGCCGATGGGCAGGTTCACCAGGAAGATCCAGTGCCAGGACAGCGCGCTGGTCAGCAGCCCGCCCAGCAGCACTCCGATGCTGCCTCCGCCCGCGCAGACAAAGCCATACACGCCCATGGCGCGCGCCCGTTCCCCGGTTTCGGTGAACAGATTCATGATGAGCGACAGCGACACCGCCGACACCACCGCGCCACCCAGGCCCTGCGCCGCGCGCGCGCCGATCAGCAGGGTCTGGCTTTGGGCCAGGCCACAGGCCAGCGATGCCACAGTGAAGACCACCAGGCCCGCCAGGAACATGCGGCGGTGGCCGAACAAGTCGCCCAACCGTCCGCCCAGCAGCAGGAAGCCGCCGAAGGTCAGCATGTAGGCGTTCACCACCCACACCAGCGAGGTCTCGGTGAAATGCAGGTCTTCGCGGATGGAGGGCAGGGCGACGTTCACGATGGTGGTGTCCAGCACGATCATCAACACGCCCAGGCAAAGCACCATCAGCGCCCACCAGCGTTGCTTGCCATGTATTCCATGCGTCATCAGTTGTTGCTCCGTGGATGGCGGTTCGATCCGCCGCGTTGCTTTTCTAGTGGGAAACGCGCCCGCCACTGACCATCCAGCGCGTGCCGTAGCGGTCTATCAGCGAGCCATGGGCCTCGGCCCAGAAGGTCTTCTGCAAGGGCATGGTGATGCTGCCGCCGTCGGCCAGCAGGTCGAAGACGCGTTGCGCGTCCGAAACCGTGGGATAGGCCAGCGCCAGCGCCACGCCCTGCTTGCCGGGATAGGGATGCCCGGCGGTCGCGTCGCTGCCCATCAGGGTCTGCTCGTCCAGGCCCAGGCGGGCGTGCATGATACGGCCGGCGTCTTCGTCCGACAAGACCGGCATGGCGGCGTCGGGCGGGGCGTCCGCATAGCGGATCATGGCCTCCATCCGCCCGCCCAGCACGCGCTCGTAGAAGTGCATGGCCTCGGCGCAATTGCCGTCAAAGCTGAGGTAGGCGGATAGTTGGGGCATGATGTCTCCAGGGTGACGAACGGACGGTGCCAGGAGGGCGGCGCCGCTCTATGATGGAAGCCTGACCCCACGTACAAAGGAGCCCGGCCATGCTGAAAGGAAGCTGCCATTGCGGACAGATCGCGTTCGAAGTCGATGGCGAACCGTCCCAGGTACTGGAATGCAATTGTTCGCACTGCAGCCGCAAAGGCTATCTGCTGTGGTTCGTGCCCCGCGCCAGCGTGCGCCTTGCCACGCCCGCCAGCGCCATGTCGACCTACCGGTTCAACAAGCACGTGATTTCACACCACTTCTGCGCCAATTGCGGCTGCGCGCCATTCGGCTTCGGCGTGGGTGCCAAGGGCGAAGAGACAGCAGCGATAAACGTGCGCTGCCTGGAAAACGTGGATCTGAACGCCTGGCCCCGCATCCCGTACGACGGCCGCAGCGTCTGAGCGCCGCGAACCGCGCTACATCATAGGGCAAGCGCGCGCCGCGCGATATGGCGAGCGCGTGACATGTCTTTTCATCGAATTGAACGAGTTTTCAGGGAAGCGCCGCATGAGTACCGTAAAACTGCTGTCCGACGACGACGTCCGCCAAAGCCCCCAAGCCTGGGCCGTGTTCGAAGACATCCGCGCCACGCGCAAGTCGGATTTCGTCAATAACTTCTGGCGCGCCCTGGCTAACGATCCGCCGCAGCTGGAGCGGGTCTGGGGCCAGCTCAAGCAGGTCATGATGGCGGACGGCGAACTCTCTCCCCTGATGCGCGAAATGATCTACATCGCCGTGTCCACCGCCAACGGCTGCACCTACTGCATCCATTCCCACACCGCCGCCGCCCGCGCGAAGGGCATGACCGACGGCCAGCATGCCGAATTGCTGGGCGTAATAGGCATGGCCGCGCAGACCAATGCCATGGTCACCGCCATGCAGGTGCCCGTCGACGAGGAATTCATCGTGAAATAGGAGGCCGCCATGTCTCTGATCCCGCTGTTTCCGCTATCCAACGCGCTGTTCCCCGCAGGCGTGCTGCACCTGCGCATCTTCGAGGTGCGCTACCTGGACATGATCCGCCGCTGCATCGCGGACGGCAGCGAATTCGGCGTGGTCGGCCTCTTGTCGGGCCAGGAGGTCCGCACGCCGGAAGGCACGGAGACCCTGGCCCCCGTCGGCACCATGGCGCGCATCGACGCCTGGGACGCGCCCATGCCGGCCCTGCTGGAACTGCGCTGCGTCGGCACCAGCCGCTTCCGGCTGCTTTCCAGCGAGGTGGCAAAATACGGCCTTTGGATGGGCCAGGCCGAGCCCATCCCCGATGACCCGCCCGCACCGGTGCCGGCAGCCATGCAGCCCAGCGCCGACGCGCTGGGACGCCTGGTGGCCCAATGGCAGCAAGATGGCGTGTCCCCCGAAAGAATGCCCCTGGGCTCGCCGTTCCGGCTGGATGACAGCGGCTGGGTCGCCGACCGTTGGTGCGAACTGCTGCCCCTGCCGCCCGACGACAAGGCCGCCTTGCTCGCCATGACCGACCCGGTGGCGCGCCTGGCGGCGATCCAGGACGTGCTGCGGGGGCAGGGGCTGGCTTAGGAAAGATGCCAGGGCCTCGTATAGATACCAGGCTGGGCGTAACCGTATTTGGACACCATGGAAATCAGGATAGACGAGGGCCTGCGCGCCTACATAGACCCCTTGACCGACGACGAGCGCGAGGCGCTGGAACGCAGCCTGCTCGCCGAAGGCTGCCGCGACGCCCTGGTGCTATGGGGCGACCTGCTGGTCGACGGCCACAACCGCCATGCCCTGTGCATGAAGCACGGCATCCCCTTCGAAACCCGCCAGAACACCTCGTTCAAATCCATCGAGGACGTGCACCTCTGGATGATCGAAAACCACCTGGGCCGGCGCAGCGTGTCGGATTTCCAGCGTGGGGTGCTGGCGCTGCGCAAGAAGGAAATCCTGCAGGCGCGCACCGCGGCTGCGCCCGCGCCCGACGATCCGCCCTGGGACGAAGACTCCGGCGAACCGCCGCCGCTGCCGGCCGCAGTCGTGTCGCAGGCGCTGAGCCGGCAGGCTCTGGCTCGGGCTGCGCGTATCAGCAGCAATACCTTGGGGCAGATCGAGAAGATACAGAAGGCTGCGGCGCCGGAACTGGTGCGGGCGGTGAAGGATGGGGCTATCTCCATCAATGCCGCGGCGGCTGTGGCGACGTTGCCGCCTGAGCGGCAGGCTGCTGCTGTGGCTGGCGGCAGGAAGGAATTGCAGCAGGCGGCTCGTGAGGTCCGCCAGGCTAAAGCGCCGCCACCGCGTGAGGCTGTGCCGGATATTCCTATTGAGAACATTGCGGATTTGCCGGCGGAGGTGGCGCGGTTACGGGAGTTGCTGACTCGGCTGACGGATGAAAGGGATCAGTTGAAGAAGAAGGTGATGCATTTGACGGTGGCGTTGGCGGAGGCGAGGAATGCGTCGGGGGGAGGGGATGACTAAAGGCCTGGTTGGGAAAGGCTGAACGGCTTGCCAAGCGTGGGCTTTGCGTTGCTCAGCCTAAAGCCAGCTTCCGTCGTCGCTGTGATTAGTCGCGCCAGCCGCTAAGTCGGTTCGGCTTACGGTTGCGCCGCTGTATCGCCCGGAAGGATTGGATTGCTCCTTCCGGGCTAGTTACTTGCACAGCGATCACGAATAACCTATTCGTTAAAAAATGAATGAAGGGCGATCACGAGAAAGTGACGCTGGCACTTGACTACATCGCGGAGCGCGCGAAGTTGAAGGCTGACAGCGACGCTGCAAAACCCTGCCGGGATGCCGCAAACGCCAAACAGTCGCGTCCCACGACCCGCAGTTTTTTCATCGAGTACGGGCGTCTCGCGTAGGACGCTTGCATTCTCCACGGCTGATGGATGAAAAAAGATGCAAAACATGCTTCCGAAACTTCTGCTGCTGAGCTTTCTCTTGATGGGATCCTCTGGAAGTGCAACCGCGCAGCCCTCTCAGAAAACGGATGCCGATGCCAAGAAGGTTGCAGCGGCACTTCTAGCTACAGCGAGCCCGCAGAAGGAGACCAGGCAAGCGTTCGCTCAGCGTGTTGGCCCTACCTTCAAGCGCCTGGTAGCAACCGAGACCATGACGCGAGTTGTATTGGGACCAGCGTGGGGATCAATGTCAGCGTCAAGGCAGGCAGAAGCCGTCGATCTTTATAGCCGGTTCCTGATGAGGACCCTCCAAGGCGCCTTCGAAAACCCGTTGCCCTCGCAGTTTGAGTTGGAGGATGGGGAGAGGTTCCGAAGTAAGCCCGGCTCGGCTACTGTGTATCAGATCACCTGCCTCACGCTGAAAACAGCAGACTGCATTTACTATTCGGCGAAATCGAAGGCCAACGAGTTCACCATGGCGTTTCAACTTCTTTATATTGATGGTAGGTGGCAGGTGGTCGACATGCATGTGAGCGGGATGTCCGTTCAGCAGGTCTATCATTCGAATTTCAGTTCCATTATCAAGTCTGATTCGATCGAAAAGTTGCTGGAAGAGCTTCGCGCGCGAGTCGATAGCTGATCTGGCTGGTATTTCGCCGCTGACCATGGGCGCTCATGGTGAGGGGAGGGAATTTCCTTTGCGGAATTGCAGTCTGGCACCTTTTCCCCGCCGTTTGCGCACCCAGATCACCAATCCAGTCACGCTCAGCGTCGCAACAAAAATCCCCATGAACGAAATCAACACGCGCCCCGGCATGCCCAGCAGCCGGCCGGAGTGCAGCGGCAATTGCGCCTGCATGAACACATCGCCCCAGGTGCCTTGGCCCGGCACTCTTTCGCCGACGATCGTACCGGTGTCGCCGTCCAGGTAAAGCACGTTGTTCCCCATGCCGTTCTCATCCCGGTCGTCTTCCGGCGTGTAGAACGTCACGCCATAAATGCCGAAGCGCTGCGCATAGAAAAGAGACCCGGCGGGGGCAGTCCAGCCTCGACGGCTGCCTTCGGCCTCGGCTACGGCGATAGCCTGCTCTCGACGCAACAGCGGGTCGGTCAGTTCCCGCTCGCGACTGCCCTGGCGTGACTGAAATGGCGAGGGCGTGATCGGTGAGAAAACCGACACGAGCGGCTGCATCACTTGCGTTCCCAGGTTCAGCGACACCGAGGTCACGGCCAGCATCAGCAGCAGGCCCCATACCCATACGCCACCCGAGCGATGCACGTCGAAATTGAGTTTGACGCCGCCCTGGCGCAGCCGGAAGCTCAGCGACTTGCGCCAACTGCGCACATTGGGAAATGAGATACAGAGAGCCAGGAAACTGTCGATGATCCAGACCGCCGACACCACGCCCATCAGCCACACCCCGAATTCGATTCCCCAGCCTTTGGGGATGTGCAGGGTGTAGTGCAGCTTGTAGAGAAAGGGCAGCAAGTTCTCGCGCGACAGCGATATCTGGCCCCACTGCCGCTGCCCCTGGACCTGGCCGGTGGCAGGATCCACGGCCAGTTGATTGAAGCCGAGGACGTAGGGCGCTGCGGTAGCGGGATCGATGCGCGCGGCGACACCCAGCATCGCAGTGTGGCCAGGCTCCAGCGTCAGCGGGACAAAGCTGACTCGCAGGCGCGGGTCAGCCGCCTCGACCCGGCGCGCCAACTCCAAGGGAGCTAGTGCGTTAGCTGTCGCACCGGAGGCGGCCACGTACAGTTTGGGGTTAGCCCACTCGTCGAGTTCGTGATTCCATGCGATCAGCGCGCCGGTCAAGCCGGCGACGAACAGGAAACCCGCGATGAACAGGCCGCACCAGCGATGCAGCAACACCATCGCGCCACGCATGCCGCCGCGCATCAGAATTGGTAGCGTGCCGACAGCGTCACACTGCGCGGCTCGCCATAGACATTGCTCGGAAAGCCCACATTGCCGGACAGCGCGTTGTAGTACTTCTTGTCAAAGACATTATTGATGTTGAGCTGTACATCCAGTTTCGGCGTCGCCTGCCAGCCCACTACCAGGTCGGCCAGGGTGTAGGCGTCCTGGCTGATACGGAAGGGAACGCCGCTCGTGGTGCCCTGGTTGTAGATGGAGCCCTGGCGGTAGACCGAGCCGCCGATGCGCCAGCCTTGCAAAGCGCCAGACAGCCGGTACATGGTCGACAGCTTGAACAGGTGTCGCGGCGTGTCGGTGTCGAACAGCTCGCCCACATTGTCGGGGTTCGCATCCTTGCGATAACGCGCGATGGCCACCGTGTAGCCCAGGCTCACTTGCCAGTTGGGGGTGATGGCGCCCTGCAATTCGAATTCCACGCCCTGGCTGCGTACTTCGCCGGCGGCCGAATAGCAGGCGACAGTCGGGTAACCGGCGCATTGGGTCTGATCGGTGCTGCGGAAGGCGCGGTTTTTCTGGTCCATGCGGAACAATGCTGCCGAGGCATTCAGCGCGCCATTGAAGTATTCGCCTTTGATACCGATTTCATAGTTTTGCCCGATCACCGGATCCAGCAGATTGTTGCTGGCGTCCATGTAATTCTGAGGCTTGAAGATGTCCGTGTAGCTGGCGTAGACGGAGTGCTGGTCGTTCAAGTCGTAGACGATGCCGGCGTACTTTGTCAGTTGGTTATTGATGCGGTATCGGTTATGCGCGCTGACGGATGGCGTGTTGGCGGTAAAGCTGGGATACGTGTTGACGGTGTCGTTGTAGTCGAACCAGTCCAACCGTCCGCCCAGTATCAGTTTCAGCCGATCGGCCAGGTTCAGGCGGGTCGTGGCGTATAAGCTTTGCTGGGTGATGTCGGCGTCCATCCAGTCGCGCAGCGGGATATTGGGATTGGCGACGGCACTCGGATCGAAGTCGTAGAGATCGAGGTTGTCGTAGAGAACCACGCCTTGACGGCTGTTGCCGTCGAAATCGATGTTGCGGTAGCTGGCGCCCAGTACCAGTTCATGCGTGCGGCCAAGCAATTGAAAGGGACCGTTGGCATACAGGTCCACGCTGCTCTGCTTTTCCGTATGGGCGTTGCGTGCGCCTAGTTGGCGGTATTTTGCAGTGGTGAAGTTGTAATTGAGGTAATGGCCCAGCATGTCGACCTCGGCCTGCGCGTAGTAGGCCGAAAGATGCGTACGCCAGCCATTTTCGAATCGGTGGTCGAGTCCCACGAACGCCGAAGTGGTGTTCTTGTTCCAATGTTCCCAGTCATTGGCATATGAGGTGGATCGAGGCAGATCCAGATCGCTACCGTCGCGGGCCACGGGCAAGCCGGTAAAGCCATTGCCATGCAACCTGTTCTCTTGGTGCAACGCGCTGAGCGTGAGCGTAGTGGACGCAGTCAAGTCCTTTTCCAGGATCCCGTAAAACGTCTGGCCGCTGCTGTTTTCGCCACGCTTGTAGCTTCCGTAGTCCTGAGTGGCGATCACGGCGCGGCCGCGTAGACTGCCGTCCTCCGATAGCGGACCAGAGGCGTCCAGCTGGGCTCTATAGTGGTCCCAACTGCCGGCGCTCACGTCGGCGGATACCTGCGGCACATCGGTCGGCCGCTTGCGTACCAGATTGATTGCAGCCGACGGATTCCCTGCACCCTGCACCAGCCCGGTGGCGCCACGCACGATCTCCACGCGGTCATAAATAGCCATGTCGGTGGACAGCAGGTCCTGCGACAGGTTGGAGCTGTCCAGGCTCACGGGCAGACCGTCGAACATGATGTTGTCCACATACATGCCGCGCGCATAAAAGGAGGCGCGCTCCGGGCCGAAGCGCCGGTACGTCAGACCGGGGGCAGCCTGCACCACATCGTTGATCGTCTGCAGGTTCTGATCCTTGATGCGTTCGTTGGTAATGACGGTGACCGACTGCGGTGTCTCGCGCATGGACAGGTTGAGCCGGGTGGCCGTGGCCATGCTGCTGGTGGTGTACGAGTCCGTGCCCTCGGTAGTGCCGTCCGCTACCGATGTTCCGGTTACTGTAACCATGGGCAGCGTGGCGGCGTCGGACGCAGCGGACGAGAGCGTCTCGTCGACTTGCAGCACGTAGGCGCCATTGTCCAGTTGCACGGCCCGCAGGCCGCTGCCGGCAAGCAGAAGGCTCAGCGCGCCCGCGGCGGGATGGCGGCCATTCACGCCGGCCGTGCGCTTGCCCTGGGTTTGCTCGGCGGTAAAGGTCAACATGATGTTGGCCGTGCTGGCCAACTGACGCAAAGCGGGCGCCAGCGGCCCGGCGGCAATCCTGAATTCGACCGCGGCGGTCCCTGCTGCGGGAGGCGCGGCGCCTTGCGCCAGCACGGCGGCCGGAACGCCGGCCGCGAGGGCGGCGGTCAGCGTCAGGGCGGCAAGCGCAGTAGACGATGGGTAAGGGCGCTCCGAATCGTGGGCGCGGTGCAGGTTCGGCATGTTCTTCCTCTGGATTGGACCTCCGAAAATCCCGGTCCTTCCTAGGTAGGTGCCGCGAACATGCCAATCGGGCAGTCAATTCGAAAAATTTTTTTCGGGCCTCAATCGGCCGGTACGATCGTCGCCCAGTAACGGGTGCGCCATTGCACGCGTACCGGCAGCACGCTGGGCAGCGTAGCCAGGATCCTGTCCGTGTCCGCCAATGGAAAGACACCCGAAAGCCGCAGATTCGCGATTTGCGGATCGACGCGCAGTACGCCCCGCCGATAGCGATCCAGTTCGGCAGCGAAGTCGCCCAGCCGCTGCTCGTCCGCCACCAACTGACCCCGCGCCCATGCATCCGCCTGCTCATTGATCGCGCGCGGCGCCCCAACAGCATCGCGGCTGAACTGTGTCTGCTGGCCGGCGTGCAGCACACTCGCGCCGGAGCCGGCGCGGGGAGAGACTTCCACAGCGCTTTCCAGAACCGCCACACCGGTCTGTCCAGAGCGCTGCCGTACAGTGAATCGTGTACCCAGCGAACGGATGCTGCCCTCGGCGGTCACTACCGAAAGTGGCCGCGGATCGGCCAGCCCCGGCCCGTGGCGAGTCGCAACCATAATCTCGCCCGCCACCAGCAAGATTCGGCGCTGGTCCGCATCAAAGCGCACATTTGCCGCGCTATCCGTGTTCAGCGTCAGCCGGGTGCCGTCGTCCAGCGTGACTTCGCGTTGCTCACCCGTGTTGCTGCGGTAGTCGGCCGTGCGGGCCTGCCAGGTGTCAGTGCGCGAAGCGAGCAGCCCGGCGCTGGTGGCCATTCCCCCCCACAGGAGCATTCGGGTGACCCGCCGGCGGGCGGCGGAGGAGGGCTGATCGGTCGTGGCGTACGACGACAGGGCCGCGTAAGCCGGAGCACGCTCCAGTGATTTCATCCGGCCCGTGACAGATTCGACATGTTGCCAAGCGGCCTCATGATCGACATGTGCCTGGCGCCATTGGCGCCATTGGCGTTGCTGTTCATCGCCAGCCTCCCCGGACATCAGCAGCGTGAGCCAGTCCGCCGCAGCGTTCGCAGTGGCCCGGCTGATGACGCGGCCGCCAGGCAGGGTTAGCGTGTCTCTATGAGAGGCCATGAATTCAGGTCGCCAGCGCGAACATGCATTCGCGGTTGGCCCTGGTCAGATACTGCTTGACTGAACTGGTCGAAGTCCCCAACCGTTCGGCGATTTCGGCGTAGCTCAGTTCGACCAGGTGCGCCAACAGAAAGGCTTCTCGAACCTTGGGAGGCAGGCCATCGAGCACGCGGTCGATCTGCTGCAGGCTCTCGACGGCCATCAACTGTGCTTCCGGCGAGGGAGCGACTTCTTCCGGCAGGCAGGCGAGAGCCTCGAGATACGCGGTTTCAAGCAACTGCCGGCGGTGGCGGTGTGCGAGGAGCCGCCGGGCAACCGTCGCCAGAAACGGACGCGGCTCCCGGATCTCGATAGCCGCGGTCTTGCGGTCCAGCAGGCTTAGAAAAGTGTCCTGCGCCAGGTCGGCTGCCGCGAAAGTGTCGCCGACGCGCTTGCGCAGCCATCCCTGAAGCCACTTGCCGTGCTCGACATACAGTCCCGCCAAATCATCGGTTATAGGTAGATCCTGGGCTGGCATGAGGACGGAATGTGGAAGCAAACGAATCGAATGTGGAAGCAAACGAATCAAATGAGAATTGATCGCATTATACATAGACAGCTAATCAATTCGGCAACCCGGCCATCGGACGGGTGCGGGGGCTCGTTCCAAGCCGGCGGCTTCGCCACCCGGGGCTCGCGCGCGAACGCACGCAAATGGAGCGTCGCAAGGACCACGTTCTCTATTTTTTTGTCGCTATGGGGGGTCTGGCTGCACATTGCCGCTTTCGCGGCAAACTCGACAACGTAGAAGTCCGCGGCGGGCCGAGATCAACTTTCTCGAAAAGGTTGCCCACGCCAGCGGCGGATAGTCCTGAGCTAGGCTATTTCTGCCTTTGCACTGCGCTTTCTGCGCAATTCGACCACCTGCGCCGCGCCAACGGCCCGAGCGCGCAACTGCCCACAGCCCCCATCCACATCCTGCCCGGCGCTATTCCTGACCTTGGTCAGCACGCCACGGCTTTGCAGATTACGGACGATCTCGCGGATGCGCTCGGTATCGGGGCGCTGGTAATCATCCCCTTCGAGACTATTGAAGGGAATGACGTTGAGCACCCCATACTTGCCCTTCAGCAGACGCACGACCGCATCGAGCTCGTCGTCGCCGTCGTTGATGCCCTTGAGCAGCGTCCACTGATACTGGATCGGATAATCGGTGTCGCGAGCGTATTTCTCGCCCAGTTCTATCAGTTCCTCAGGCGCAATTTTCGGTGCGCGTGGCAGAAGGTGCACACGCAGATCGGCCTTGGTTGTGTGCAGCGACAACGCCAGCGCGGGCTTGACGCGTTGCTGCGGCAGGGCCTCGAATACGCGCAAGTCGCCCACGGTGGAGAACACCAGATTCTTGTGGCCGATATTGCCTTCGGTGCCGAGCAGGTCGATTGCTTCAAGCACGTTGTCGAGGTTGTGCGCCGGTTCACCCATGCCCATGAAGACGACTTTCTTCACCGCGCGCTGACGCCGCGCCAGCACGACCTGGGCGAGGATTTCCATGCTCGTGACCTGGCGGATCAGGCCGCTCTTGCCGGTCATACAGAAGCGGCAGCCGACCGCGCAGCCGACCTGGGTGGAGACGCAGAGCCCGTCGCGCGGCAACAGCACGCTTTCCACCATCTGCCCGTCGGCGAGTTCGACCAGCAAGCGCGAGCCGTCGTTGCCGGCGTGTTCGGAGCGGACGCGGGCAAGGGCGTCCAGTTCCGCCGTCAAGGCGGGGACGGCGTTGCGTAGCGCGAGAGGCAGGAAGTGTTCGGCGCTCCGACGTCGCGTGCCGGTGTCGAGCGCTTGCCCTTGCAGCCAGACGCGCAGGAGCCGGCCGCGATGGACGGGCAAGGCGCCAAGAGCGGCGAGGCGTTGGTCGAAGTCGGAATAGCGCATGGGGGGCGGATTTTACCTTGCGCCCGGAAAATGGAGAAAGGGCGCTTACCTTGAGCTTGGACAGTTATGGCTGTGTCTCACCCTAGGCGATAAAAGAGCTGAAGCAGTGCCGTGAGTATCCCTATGCTGGCATGGAGATATTTGACTGACAGCAATGGGTCGAGAAAGGTCATTCGGATCCGGCGGCTCTCGGCCAGAAGCCGACAGTCATCAGGGTCCCCGAGCAGCACAGTGCCGCAACGCGAGATGAGCGCGGGGCAAGCCTATACACATTTGTTACCTTTCAAGTCCATTGAGCAAACTTGCATCTTCATTGAACTCATACAGCCAGGGTTCTTTAGTCGCCGAGGCTGCCCTGCGTCATTCCGATGCTCGCCCCGGCGGGGCTGCGCTTCGGATGACTCCGGGGTCCTCGGCTGGCAGTCGCCTAATGCATTGGCTTTGGATACCGTTCATGGGCAGATGCCGTGAGCGGGTGTCCGGGCAGAGGGATCCGAAGCGCAGCCCCACCGGGGCGAGCATCGGAATCCCGCAGTCCGGGCGCCGGCGGCTCAAGAACCCTACCTTGAATAAAGGTGTCAGACTACAAATACGCTAGCCAGATGCTGCAAAATTGTAGTCTGACACCTTTTTTTCAGCGACAAGATTGCAAGACCAGAGATGTGCATTAGCTCGGTTAAGCTGATTTGGCGTGTCACGAGGGAGATGTGTTGTGCTGTACGCAAGACATCATCGACATACAACTTGAGAAGAAGGGATCATGACCCAGCCGCATTCAACACGCCCACCCGCTTACGCACTGAAGATGCTGTATGCACCTGCGATAAAGCTTCTCTTTACGTTGGGCCTTGCAACTCTATGGACTGGCTCCCAAGCTGCAAGTTTTGATTGCAACAAGGCCGTGAGCGCTACGGAAAGGTTGATCTGTAGCGATGCCGAGACATCCGCGCTGGATGGAAAATTGCATGGGGCCTATGAAACAGCACTAGCCGCAACCGATGCCTATGGCAAGAAAGAGTTGGCGAAAGAACAGCGCAACTGGATTAAATACGCTCGTGATATTTGTCAAGACAGCGCCTGCCTGCAGCAAACATACATGACCCGCATCGCCATGCTGGCTCGTAATGAGGAACATATTGCCAATGGCGAGGTGTACTCGGACTGCAAGCTGCCGGGCAACCAAGCCGTTAGTGGCGAGTGCGTTAATGTAGTGTCGATTCGTGATCCCAACTCCCGTGTTGAATCGTTCAACCAATCGTTGTCGTATCAGAAGCAAAACGGCCGAATCATCGGTTGTAGCCGGCTGATTGACCTACCGGTTGGCGTCGCCGGGAGTAATCACAGTTTTGGCGGCTCCTGCGTATTGCAGGAAGGTACGCAGCGCAAGAACGTGAGGATCTGCAACGACGATATGTTCGGGCATTTCCAAGTAGAGCCGTCCACGCCACAGGATGCCTCAGACAAGCGCCTGGTCGACTTTACTTACGCGCAATGCTATGGCGGTTGATGGTAAGCGCCCGGGCCTATCCGTGATTTAGTGTGTGAGGCATATCATGAGGACTAAAGATCATGGATATGCCGATGAAGAAGAGGCGCATAGCAGCGGATCCGGCGGCTCTCGGCCAGAAGCCTCCTACAGCCAGGGTTCTTTAGCCGCCGAGGCTGCCCTGCGTCATTCCGATGCTCGCCCCGGCGGGGCTGCGCTTCGGATGACTCTGGAGTCCTCGGCTGGCAGTCGCCTAATGCATTGGCTTTGGATACCGTTCATGGGCAGATGCCGTGAGCCGGTGTCCGGGCGGAGGGATCCGAAGCGCAGCCCCACCGGGGCGAGCATCGGAATCCCGCAGGCCGGGCGCCGGCGACTCAAGAACCCTGCCTCACAAAACTGAAGCGTTAGGGCTTCGAGAAAAGGTGTCAGCCTACAGTTCGCTACCTAAGAGCTGATCAAGAAAGACCACGGGAACGCAAGAGGTCGCGGGGGCGACCATCCGATAATCGGAGTGGAATCCGATCACCCCTGTCGCAAGTGTTCAGGCGCTCAGAAAGCGCAAGACTTCGGCCCAATCGTTAGTCGACAGGGCGACGTCCTCGTAGTCGCCAGCTTCCTCGTCGTAGCGCGAAACGCAGAAGCGCTGGCTTCTGCCGGATTCGCGGTCGGCGTAGTTGGCGTAGTCGACATACACTTTCAGGCTGCGCTCTTCGTTCTCGAATGAGGGAGCGGCATCGATGTAGCTCGACGTATCGAAATACCCTTCGGGCAGGGGCGGCAGGGTGGCTATGTCGAAGTCGGGAAATTCGCGGCGTAGTCGTTCAAGGTTCATAAGGAAAGCAAGTGGAGGCTGGAGACCTGACATTTTACGTTGCTCAGTGTCAGTCGCCACGATGGCTCCCGAAATCGAGTTTGGAAATGACGTTTACGACCCTCTGGACAGAAGCCGTTCCACGAAAGTCTCGAACATGACAGGCAGAACTCTCAATCAATCAGAGCTCGACTTCTTCCATAGCGAAGGGTACTTGCGATTGAGCGGCGCACATTCCAAGCGCTGTCTTACGCCGCTTCGGGAGCGCATTCTGCGAGAGCTATCGCGGCTCAAGGTCTGGGCCGGCGGAAAAAGTCTGGGCAGTTCGCTGAACAATTTGGCGCCGTTTCAGCAGATCGCAAAGCTATCCTCGATGGTGAAGATTGCGGATCTGGATGAAACGCTGAACACGGCGGAAATTCGCAACGCAATCGCTGGCCTGACCGGCAGAGCCCCGCAACCCGGCCAAGGCACGCAGCCCTTGCTGTCTTTGCCTCATCAGGGGCCATGGTCTCTGCGCAGCCTGAACTGGCACGTTGACCTGGCTGCGAAATCCGGCGCCGAGGTCCCCGGCATCCAGGTGTTCTATCTGATCGACGACGTTATTGAGCACGGGGGCGCGACTTTGGCGCTGGCCCGTTCTCATCGCGTGGCGGGTGTAGCGGCTGGGAGGCTTCGTGGATCGTTGAAAACGCCGGGTGATCTCGAAGCTGTTCTCAGCGCATCCGACACCAAGATCATCGAGATGTCGGGACGGGCTGGCGATGTGTTTTTGATGGACATGCGCGTGCTGCACACCCCATCCGTCAATTCGTCCAGCCGTATCAGGATGATGGCCACGACTCGTTTCAGTCTGCGCGCAAGCGGATAGGAGCGGGGTCTGCCGGGGGTTGCGGACTCCACCGCTAGTCTTTCGCGCCAGCCAGACCTGCGATCAACCGCAGCGAATCGCAGTCATGACGTCCTTGTCATCCACGATCAAATTCAAGCGCGTGGCGTTGTACTCCATCGTGACCAGTTGGCCCGGGCGCAGCATGCGTGCGGTGGCGCTTCCGCTGCGGGTACGCAGGTCTTCCATGACGGAAGCAGTCGCTTTCTGGCCGATCTGGGATTGCAGGGCTGCGGCGTCGCAGGTCTTGCCGCCGCCCATGGACGACCCGCCGTATGAAGACCCGCCATAGCTGGTCCCCGCATCAGCGGAAGACGAGGTGCCGGAGGAGCTGGAGGCCGCCGGCGAGCTGGATGAGCGCGGGGCGCCGGTGTTGGCGCACGCGGTCAGGCTGGCGACCAGCAGGAAAGGGATCAGCTTTCGGATCATGTAACGCTCCTTACAACAACACGTCTGAAAAAAGCCATGATAGACCAGCGCGGGCGCGCTGTGACCTGGGCCGGGCAGGGCCGCTAGCGGCATTCGTGAGCGCGGCTTCGATGATCCAAATTTTGCATTGACACTAAAGTTTCATAAGAATATATTTCTGAAACCATAGTTTCATAGGCGGGATCATCATGACTTCGGTGTTGCAGGAGCGCATCCTCGCGCTGCAGGACAGCTTCACGGACAGCGAGCAGCGGTTGGCCAGCGTGACCCTGGAGTGCCTGGGCAATATCGCGGCCTATTCGGGCGCCGAGCTGGCGCAGAAGGCGGGCGTGTCCAAGGCGACCGCGGGGCGGTTTTTCCGGCGTCTGGGGTACGAGAACTTCAACGAAGTGCGGGCGCAGGCGCGCGATGAGGCCGACCGTGGGTCGCCGCTGTACGAGATGGCGGGCGTGCGTCCGCCGGACGCGACGGGGGATGCGCTGGCGGAGCATCTGGCCACCGATTTGCAGAACCTGGCGCAGACCTTCGAGCGCCTGGACAGCCGCGACGTGGAGCGGGCCATCGAACTGTTTGCCGGCGCTCGCCGTATCTGCATTGCGGGCTTTCGCAATGGACGGGTGCTGGCGCAGTACGCCTGGGCCTTGCTGACGCAACTGCGCGACGGCGTTGCGCTGGTGCCGGGCGCGGGTTTGAACCTGGCCGAGGATCTGGCTGACCTGGGGCCTGACGACGTGTTGCTGGTGATGGATTTCCGGCGTCGCGTCACGCTGCTCAAGCCGATTGTCGAACATGCGAACCGGGTGGGCGCGAAGGTCGTGGTGCTGACCGATCCCACCGCCACCGAATTGCCCGCGCGCTCGGACCTGGTGTTGCGATGCGTGAACAGCGGCGCGGCCGTGTTCGATTCCTACGTCGCGGCCACCAGCGTCATCAATCATTTGTGCTCGGCCCTGGCCCGCAAGCTTGGGGCGGCCGCGCGCGAACGTCTGCAGAACATAGAACGCCTGCACGAACACTACGGCGACTTGCATCGCTGATTTCCAAGAGGAGACTGACTTGAACCATCCCATTCCGAACGTCCGGCTGCAGTACGCGCCCAATCCGGCCTTCGAACCCGCCGCGCCTTACGGCCAACGGCAGCTGGAGGTGCTGGGCGGCCAGGCCTATGCGCAGGCGGAGGCGCAGATCCGGCGCTGGCCGGGCTATCAGCCTACGCCGTTGCGCGATCTGTCGGGTCTGGCCCATGCCGTAGGCGTGGCGGGCATCCGGTACAAGGACGAGGGCGGCCGCTTCGGGCTGGGCAGCTTCAAGGCCCTGGGCGGCGCCTATGCCGTCAGCCGCCAATTGCTGCGGGAATTGGCGGTCAAGCTGGGGCGCGACGATCTGTCGGTGGACGACTTGCTGTCCGGCCGCTACCGGGAGCTGACGCAGGCCATGACGGTGACCTGCGCGACGGACGGTAACCATGGCCGGTCGGTGGCCTGGGGCGCGCAACGCTTCGGTTGCCAGTGCGTGATCTACATCCACGCGACGGTCAGCGAAGGGCGCAAGCGGGCGATCGAGCAATACGGCGCGCAGGTCGTGCGCACGCCGGGGAACTACGACGACTCGGTGCGCCAGGCGGCGCAAGACGCGGCGCGGCTTGGGCGCTATGTGGTCTCGGATACTTCTTATCCCGGCTATATGGAGGTGCCCAAGGACGTGATGCAGGGATACGCAGTGATGGCCGACGAGGCACTGCGCCAGCTGCGCGAGGCGGGCGATGGCGAGCTGCCGACGCACGTGTTCCTGCAAGGCGGCGTGGGCGGGCTGGCGGCCGCGGTGTGCGCGCATTTCTGGGAGCAGCTGGGCGAGCGCCGTCCGCGTTTCATCGTGGTGGAGCCGGACAAGGCGGCCTGCCTGTACGAGAGCGCCCGCGCCGGCAAGCCGGTGGCGGTGCACGGCGATCTGGATACCGTGATGGCCGGGCTGGCCTGCGGTGAAGTATCGCTGCTGGCGTGGGAGGTGCTGCATCCCGGCGCGCAGGCTTTCCTGACGGTTGACGACGAGGCGGCGCTGGAGACGGTGCGTCTGTTGGCGAGCGGCAAGTATGGCGATGCGCCCATCGTCGCCGGCGAGTCGGCGGTGGCGGGACTGACCGGCTGCCTGGCGGCGCTGGCCGATCCGGCGGTACGCGATGCGCTGGGCCTGGACGCTGGCAGCCGTGTGCTGGTGTTCGGCAGCGAAGGGGCGACCGACCCGGAACTGTATCAACGCATCGTCGGCAAGAGCGCTGCCGAGGTCGAAGCCGAGGCCGTGGCATGACTGGCGCCGCGCTTGAGGCAGGCCGGCAGGCCGTGCGGGTCGACGGCGCCCGGCTGTTGCGCCGCATTGCGGACCTGGCGCAGGTCGGCGCCATCGAGGGCGGCGGCGTTTGCCGCCTGGCGCTGACGGACGCTGACCGGCAGGGACGCGATCTGGTGGTGCGGTGGATGCGCGAACTGGGCCTGGCCGTGACGGTGGACGGCATCGGCAATGTGGTTGGCCTGCGGGCCGGGCGCAAGGCCGGTCCGCCCGTGATGACGGGGTCGCACATCGACACGGTGCGCACCGGCGGCCGCTATGACGGCAACCTGGGGGTGCTGGCCGGGCTGGAAGTGGTCGCGGCCTTGAACGACGCAGGCGTGGTCACTGAAAGACCGATAGCGGTGGCGTTCTTCACCAACGAGGAAGGCGCGCGCTTTGCGCCCGACATGATGGGCAGCCTGGTGTTCCAGGGTGACCTGGCGCTGGAGGACGCGCTGGCCACGGTCGGCATAGACGGCACCACGGTGGGCGAGAACCTGGCCCGCATCGGCTATGCCGGGACGGCCCCGGTAGGCAATAACCAGGTGCACGCCTTTGTCGAACTGCACGTGGAACAGGGACCGGTGCTGGAGCACGAGGGCTACACCATCGGCGCGGTGACGGGCGTGCAGGGCATCCACTGGATCGAGTTCACCGTGCGCGGCGTGTCCAACCATGCCGGCACCACGCCGATGGGGTTGCGCCATGACGCCGGCATCGTGGCGGCGCGCATCGCGTGCTTTGCGCGGGATCTGACCGTCGAGTTGGGGGCGGGCCAGTTGGCGACCGTGGGGCAGGTGAATCTGTTTCCCAACCTGATCAATGTCATTCCCAACCGCGCGACCTTCACGCTGGACCTGCGCAACACCGACGGTGCGGCCTTGCAGGAGGCGATTGCGCGCTGCATGACGTACGCGGCGCAGGCTGCGGCGGCTGAGGGGGTGGAACTGAGCCATCGGGTGCTGGCCGATTTCGCGCCGGTGGCGTTCGACGAGGCCATCGTCGGCCGGGTCGAGGACATCGCGCGCAGCCGCGGGCACCGCGTGCGGCGGCTGCCCAGCGGCGCCGGACACGATGCCCAGATGCTGGCGCGCATGTGCCCCACGGGCATGGTGTTCGTTCCCAGCGTGGGCGGGCTGTCGCACAACGTCGCTGAATTCACGCAGGACCAGGATATCGAGGCGGGCGCCGGCGTGTTGCTGGAACTGATGCTCGAACTCGCAGAACAATGAAACCGTAGGAGACTGAACATGTCACGCATCATCAATGTCGCGGCCGCGCAGCTGGGGCCGATCCAGCGCAGCGACTCGCGTCGCGACGTCGTCGAGCGCCTGCTCGCGCATCTGCGCCAGGCCCATGCCATGGGTTGCCAACTGGTGGTTTTTCCGGAGCTGGCGCTGACGACTTTCTTCCCGCGCTGGTACATGGAAGATCCGGCCGAGATCGACGCGTTCTATGAAAGCGAGATGCCGGGTCCGCAGACCCGGGTACTGTTCGAGACCGCGCGCAAGCTGGGCATAGGCTTTTACCTGGGCTATGCGGAGCTGGCGGTGGAGCAGGGCGTCAAGCGCCGCTTCAATACGTCTATCCTGGTGAACCAGAACGGCGACATCATCGGCAAGTACCGCAAGGTGCATTTGCCCGGGCATGCCGAACACGAGCCGTGGCGCGCTTTCCAGCATCTGGAGAAGCACTATTTCGAGCCGGGTGCATCGTTCGATGTCTGGCGCGGCTTTGGCGGCGTGATGGGCATGGCCTTGTGCAACGACCGTCGCTGGTCCGAGACCTATCGGGTCATGGGCTTGCAAGGCGCGGAAATGATCCTGCTCGGCTACAACACGCCGGTGCACAACCCGCCGGCGCCGGAGCATGACGACCTGTCCATGTTCCACAACCATCTGGTGATGCAGGCGGGCGCCTATCAGAACGGCACCTGGGTGGTGGGCGTGGCCAAGGCCGGCAAGGAAGAGGGCTGCGAGATGATCGGCGGCAGCTGCATCATCGCGCCGTCGGGCGAGATCGTTGCCGCCTGCTCGACCAAGGGCGATGAGCTGGCGATCGCGCGCTGCGACCTGGACCTGTGCCTGTCCTACAAGAGCACGACTTTCAATTTCGACCGCCACCGGCGTCCCGAGGCTTACGGCCTGATCACGGAACGCAGAGGCGCGGTGGAACCTGCGCCGGAGGTGGCGGTAACCGCCTGACCTGCGGCGCGGCCAGCGCGGACTGTCGATAGACCGTCCGCATAACCGGCCCGGACGTTCCCTTCCCATAAAAAACAGCATGCGGGCGCCCCGAGCGCCTGCAGGGGAACGTTCGGCCTAAAAAAATACAGACCCCAAGGTGAAAATATGGACCAGTCAGTCGAGAGCATTGCGGCGCCTCCGGTTGCCGCAGACAAGGATCCCCTGGCGGCGCGGGATGATGCGCTGTATCGGAAGGTGGCGTGGCGGCTGCTGCCGTTCTTGATGGTGTGCTACATCGCGGCGTTCCTGGACCGGGTGAACGTCGGCTTTGCCAAGTTGCAGATGCTGGATGACCTGAAATTCAGCGAAACGGTGTATGGCCTGGGCGCGGGCATTTTCTTCATCGGCTATTTCCTGTTCGAGGTGCCGAGCAATGTGCTGATGCACCGCATCGGCGCGAAGAAGACCCTGGCGCGCATCATGATCCTGTGGGGCATCATCTCGGCCGCCATGGCCCTGACGCAGACGCCGACGCAGTTCTACATCCTGCGCTTCCTGCTGGGGGCGGCCGAGGCCGGGTTCTATCCCGGGATCATCCTGTACCTGACCTATTGGTTTCCGTCGAACCGGCGCGGCCAGATCGTGGCGGTGTTCATGACGGCGGTGCCGTTCGCGGGCATCCTGGGCGGGCCGCTGTCGGGCTGGGTGATGGAGGCTTTCCATGACACGCACGGCATGGCCGGCTGGCAGTGGATGTTCATCATCGAGGCCATCCCTTCGGTGCTGCTGGGCCTGGCGGTGTTCTGGTACCTGGATGACCGCATCGACGACGCGCGCTGGCTGTCGCCTTCGGAGAAGTCGCGGCTGGGCCATAACCTGCAGAGCGAGAAGACCGCCAAGACCGAACACGTATCGATGCTGACCTTGCTCAAGGACCGGCGCGTCGTGCATATGGCGCTGATCTGCTATTGCACGGTATCCAGCCTGTCGGGCCTGGCGTTCTGGATTCCGTCGGTGATCCGTTCGACCGGCGTGGTGTCGCTGCTGGACATCGGCCTGCTGACGGCGGTGCCGAACGTCTGCGCGGTGATCTCGATGGTGCTGGTGTGCCGCCATTCGGATGCAGTGCGCGAGCGCCGCTGGCACATGATCGTGCCGTTTCTGGTGGGCGGGACGGGCTTGGCGCTGAGCACGCTGTTCAGCCATAACCCGATGCTGGCCGTGGCCATGCTGTCGGTGGCGGCCGCCGGCTGCATGGTGTGCTCGCCCTTGTTCTGGAGCCTGCCGACGGCGTTCCTGGAAGGCAAGAGCGCGGCGGCGGGCATCGCCGGGATCAATTCCTTCGCCGGCTTGGCGGCCTTTGTCAGCCCCTATGCGATCGGCTGGATCAAGGATCTGACCGGTTCGACGGATTGGGGCATGTACTTCCTGGCCAGCTTCACGCTGATCGGGGCGGTGCTGGTGTACCGCGTGCCGAAGAGCCTGGTCAACCGGTAGGCCCGGTAGGCGGCTTCTCTACATCGGCGGGCGCGCCGCGCCCGCCACTTTCAGACAGGAATGATGATGACTCTGGACGTAGTTGCGTTGACCCAGGCGATGGTGCGCATTCCCAGCCTTTCCGGCAAGGAAGGCGAGATGGCGGCGCTGATGGCCGCGACGATGCGCGAGGCGGGGTTCAGTTCGGTGACGACCGATGGCAATGGCTCGGTGCTGGGGCTGATCGGCCCCGAGGATGCGGACGTGGCCTTGTTGTTCGACGGGCACATGGACGTGGTGCCGGTGGCGGGCGACTGGCGCTTCGATCCGTTCGGCGCCGAAATCCGGGATGGGCGGCTGTATGGGCGCGGTAGCACCGACATGAAGGGCGGCATTGCTGCGGCGATTTGCGGCGTGGCGGAGGCGGCGCGGGATGGCTTGAAGCACCGCGTGGCGGTGTCGGCCAGCGTGCTGGAGGAAGTCATCGAAGGGCATGCGCTGGCTTCGGTGCTGGACCTCTGCACGCCGCAGGCGGTGGTCATCTGCGAGCCGTCAAAATTGCAGATCAAGGCAGGCCAGAAGGGGCGGGTGGAACTGCTGCTGACCTTCCACGGCAAGCCGGCGCACGCGGCGACGCCGCACATCGGCGTCAATCCCCTGCATGCGGCGGCCCGGGCGCTGGCCGCGCTGGAGAGCCTGCCGCTGCCGCACGACGAGGTGCTGGGCCAGGCGCTGCTGGTGCCGACGGACATCGTGTCGCATCCCTATCCGTCGATCTCCATGATTCCGATCTCGACGACGATACGCTTTGACCGGCGCACCGTGTCGGGCGAACGCCTGGAGGATGTACTGGCGCAGATCCGCGGGCATCTGGCGACGCACGGCCTGTCCGACTTCACCTTGCGGGTCAGCGAGGATCAAGTGGCGACCTATACCGGCCAGCACGCCACGCCGCCGCGCTGGTTGCCGGGTTGGCGTTGCGACGCGCAGGCCGGCTTGTTGCAGGCTGCGCGCGCGGCGGTCAGCGCCAGCGGCCGGGACCCGGTGGTGGGCAGTTGGGCGTTCTGCACCAACGGCTCGGAATCGGCCGGACGCCGCGGCATTCCGACGATAGGGTTGGGGCCGGGCAACGAAGAGGACGCCCACACGATCGACGAATCCATCGCGCTGGAGCAGCTGGAAGGCGCGCGCGATATCTACCGGAATCTGGTGCGCGCCGTCTGCGGCTAAGGTGTTTGCATGCCGGGCAGGCTGGCCAGCCGGTCATTCAGGAAGTCGATCAGCAGCCGCGCCCGCAACGACTGGTAGCGGCGCGACGGATAGATGAGGAAGGCCTCTTGCGGCGTGGCGCTCCATTTCGGCAGCACGCGCAGCAGTTCGCCGCTGGCGATCAGGTCCTGCACCAGCCACGCGGGGCATAGTCCGATGCCGGCGCCCATGGCCAGGCTCTCGCGGATGGCCAGGGCGTTGTTGACGCGAAAGCGCCCCTGGGTCTGGACGGTGGCTAGGGTCGCGCCCTGGTGCAGTTCCAGGGTGTCGCCGGCAGCCAGCCAGGCAAAGCGCACGTATTCGTGCGCGGCCAGATCGCGGGGCGCGCGGGGCTTGCCGCGCTGCGCCAGGTAGGAGGGGGCGGCCACCAGGTAGCGCGGCGATAGGGCTGCCTTGCGGGCGATGGCGTTGGGCGGCAGATTGCCGCCCAGCCGCAGCGCCACGTCCACGCCTTCTTCCACCAGGTCCACGAACCGGTCGTTCAGGATCAGTTCGACCTGGATGTCGGGGTATTCGTCCAGGAATTCGCGCACCAGCGCGTTCAGGCGGAACTGGCCCAGCGCCACGGGCGCGTTGATGCGCAGGAAGCCGGCGGGCTTTTCGGTCTGGCCGCGGGCGTCGGCGACGGCTTCGGAGTATTCCTCCAGCACCCGCGTGGCGCGTTCGTAGAAGCGCTTGCCTTGTTCGGTGGGCACGACGCGGGTGGTGCTGCGTTCCAGCAGCCGCACGTTCAGGTCCTTTTCCAGCGCGGCGACGATCTTGCTCAGGGCGGGCTGGCTTAGGGCCTGTTCGCGGGCGACGGCGGACAGGGTGCCCAGCTCCACGGCGCGGACGAAGGCCCGCATTGCGCGCAGGGTGTCCAAGGTCATTCCTTTTTGGAAGAAGAGGTATGCAGTTTAGGGTTCTACCGGTGGAATTGGGAAGAACCTATCGTGACGTCACTTTCTCTTTTTCTGGAGTCGTCATGAACCGCTTCAATCCTTTTTCCCTGGTTTCTGCCGCTACCCTGGCCGCGGGCCTTGCGGTCCTGGGGCCGTCCGTGGCCGCCGCCGCGCAGCCGCCTGTTCAGTCCGATGCCGCGCGTTCCAGCTGGGTCAGCTCCTGGTTCGCCAGTCCGCAACCGCTGTGGGCGGATTCCTTCGTGCTGCCCACGGAAATGCCGGCCGAATTGCGCGGCCAGACTCTGCGCCAGACCCTGATGCTCAGCGTGGGCGGACCGCGCTTGCGGGTGGTGTTGTCCAACCGCTATGGGACTCAGCCGCTGGAGATTGGGGCGGCCAGCGTGGCGCTGGCCTCGGGCCAGTCCAGGATCCGTCCGGCGTCCAGCCGCGGGCTGGCCTTTGGCGGTCGGCCAAGCGTGACGGTGGCGCCGGGGGCGCAGGCGGTCAGCGATCCGGTGGACCTGCCGGTATCCGCGCTGGCCGAACTGGCCGTCAGCCTTTACTTCCCGCAGGCGACGCCGGTGACGACCTTCCATTGGGGCGCGCAGCAGACCGGCGCCCTGGTCCGGGGCAATGCCACTGCGGCGGCGGAGCTGCCAGAGGCGCAGGCGCTGCAAGGCCGGGCATTCCTGGCGGGGATCTGGGTGGAAAGCCCGAAGCGCGTGCCGGTGGTGGTGGCCTTTGGGGATTCCCTGACCGATGGCAACGGCTCGACGCCGGGCGCCAACCGCCGCTGGCCGGACTTCCTGGCGCGCCGCCTGGCGCCGCAAGGCATGGGCGTGGCGAACGCGGGCATTTCGGGCGCGCGGGTCTGGGGCGACAAGATGGGGGTGAACGCGATGGCCCGGTTTGACGCCGACGTGCTGTCGCAGCCGGGCGTGCGCACGGTGGTGATGATGCTGGGCATCAATGACATCGGCTGGCCGGACAGCGGCTTCGCGCCGGACGACGCGCCCATGACGGCGGCCAGATTGACCGAGGGCTACCGGCAATTGGCAGAGGCGGCGCGCCTGCGCGGCGTGCGCATCGTCGGCGGCACCATTGCGCCGTATGAAGGCTCTTTGCACGGCACGCCGCTGTCGGGCCACTACAACCCGGCCAAGGACGCGGTGCGGCGGGAGGTGAACCGCTGGATCCGCGAAAGCGGCGTGTTCGACGCGGTGGTGGATTTTGACGCGGTGCTGCGCGATCCGGCGCATCCGGCGCGGCTGCTGCCCGCGTATGACTCGGGCGATAGCCTGCATCCCAACGATGCCGGCTACCAGGCCATGGCGCAGGCATTGGACATGGCCACGCTGTTCGGCGATTGAACCGCGGCCGCAGCGGTCAGTGGAAATTCCGGCTCTGGGTGTTCAACCCGCCCAGCAGGTCGGACAGATCCACCAGCCGCTGCGCGATCAGGTGGCGCACGCCGTCCACGCTTTGCCAGGATCCGTAGACGCCCAGCAGCGAGGCCCCCAGCAATTCGCGGCGTTGGCGTTCTATGAGTTCCGGGCGCACGACCACGTTGACGGGGCCGGTCTCGTCTTCCAGCGTGACGAAGATCACGCCCTTGGAGGTTTGGGGACGTTGGCGCACGGTGACGATGCCGCAGGCGCGGGCCACGCGCTTGTCGGGGTAGCTGTTCAGCACCGAGGCGGGCTGGAAGTTGCGCGCCGCGAGCTGGGGGCGCAGCAAGGCCACCGGGTGGCTGCGCAGCGTCAGGCCCACGCTGCGGTAGTCGGCCGCCACGGCCTGGCCCTCGGACGGGGCGGCCAGCTGTGGCGCCTGGGTTTCCTGGATGGCGGCGTCGCGCAGCAGGTCGCGGCTCTGCACGCTGGCGGCGGCTTCCCAGCTGGCCTGGCGGCGATGGCCGGCCAGCGTGCGCAGGGCGTCGCCAGCGGCCAGCGCGTTGAGGTCATGGCGGGTGAGCGCGGCGCGGCGGGCCAGGTCGCCGGTGTCGGTAAAAGGGGCGGCAGCGCGCGCGTCTTCGATGCGCCGGGCGGCGTCTTCGCGCATGCCCTGGATCAGGCTCAGTCCCAGCCTGACGGCGGGACGGGTGCCGTCGGCGGCGGGCGCGTGCGGATGGGGGGGCCGGCGGGCGCCAGGATGACCGTCGGGCAGGGTCTCCAGGGCCGAGTCCCAGCCGCTGACCGTGACGTCCGCCGGCAGCACGCAGACGCCGTGGCGGCGGGCGTCCTGCACCAGTTGCGCGGGGGCGTAGAAGCCCATGGGCTGGGAGTTGAGCAGGGCGGCCAGGAAGGCTTCGGGCTCGTGCCGCTTGAGCCAAGAACTGGCATAGGCCAGCAGGGCGAAGCTGGCGGCGTGGCTTTCGGGGAAGCCGTATTCGCCGAAGCCTTCGATCTGCCGGAACAGCGCCTCGGCGAAATCCAGTTTGTAGCCATGGGCCAGCAGGCCGCCGACCAGCTTGGTCCGATACTTGTCCACGCCGCCCTTGCGCTTCCAGGCCGCCATGGAGCGGCGCAACTGGTCGGATTCGCCCGGCGTGAAGCCGGCGGCCACCACGGCGATCTGCATGACCTGTTCCTGGAAGATGGGTACGCCCATGGTGCGGCTGAGCACGCCGCGCACTTTTTCGCTGGGATAGGTTTCGGGTTCCTTGCCCTGGCGGCGGCGCAGGTAGGGATGGACCATGCCGCCCTGGATCGGGCCTGGGCGCACGATGGCCACCTGCACCACCAGGTCGTAGTATTCGCGCGGACGCAGCCGCGGCAGCATGGTCATCTGGGCGCGGGATTCGATCTGGAACACGCCTATGGTGTCGGCGTCGCAGATCATGTCGTAGGTGGGCGTGTCGCTGGCGGGGATGTCCTGCAGCCGCAAGGGTTGGCCGCGGCGCTGGCCAGCCAGCTCCAGCGTGCGGCGCAGGGCCGACAGCATGCCCAGCGCCAGCACGTCCACTTTCAGCAGGCCCAGCGCATCCAGGTCGTCCTTGTCCCATTGCACGACGCTGCGGTCTGCCATGGCGGCGTTTTCGATGGGCACCAGGCGCGACAGCTTGCCGCGTGAAATCACGAAGCCGCCGGGGTGCTGCGACAGGTGACGCGGAAAGCCCATCAGGGTCTGCGCCAGCGCCGCCCACTGGCGCGCCACCTGCGATTCCGGGTCCAGGCCGCAGGCGCCCAGGGTGCGCAGCATTTCCTTCTTGCCGTCCCACCATTGGTGGGCGCGCGCCACGGCGTCGATGACGCCTGCGTCCACGCCCAGCGCGCAACCGGTATCGCGCAGCACGCTGCGCGGCCGGTAGGAAATGACCACGGCGGTGAGCGCGGCGCGTTCGCGGCCGTACTTGCGGTAGATGTACTGGATGACCTCTTCGCGGCGCTGGTGCTCGAAGTCCACGTCGATGTCGGGCGGCTCGTTGCGTTCCTTGCTGATGAAGCGTTCGAACAGGTTGTTGCCGCGCACCGGATCCACTTCGGTGATGCCCAGGCAGTAGCAGACCGCGGAGTTGGCGGCGGACCCGCGGCCCTGGCACAGGATGCCCTCGCCGCGGGCGTACTGGACGATGTCGTAGACCGTGAGGAAATAGGCTTCGTAGTGCAGGTCCGTGATCAGGGCCAGCTCTTTTTCGATCTGCGCGGTGACGCTGTCCGGCGTGCCTGAAGGAAAGCGGCGGGCGGCCCCGGCCAGGGTTTCCTGGCGCAGATAGGTGGCCGGCGTGTGGCCGCGCGGAATGATTTCGTCCGGGTATTCGTAGCGCAGCTCGTCCAATGAGAAGGCGCAGCGGCGGGCCACGGCCAGCGTCTGGGCCAGCGCTTGCGGCGGGTACAGGTTGGCCAGGCGCATGCGAGTACGCAGGTGCTGTTCGGCGTTGCCGGACAGTTCATAGCCGCATTGCGATACCGGTTGGCGAGTGCGGATGCCGGTCAGCGTGTCGTGCAGCGGCTTGCGCGAACGCAGATGCATCTGCACCTGGCCCAGCGCCACGATGGGCAGGTCCGCGGCCTGCGCGGCGTGCTCGACCGCGGCGCGGTGCAGGTCGTCGCGCGAGCGGTGCAGCAAGGTCAGCCCCACCCAGGCGCGGTGGGGGAAGACGCGTGCCAGCCAGCGCGCCTGCTCGGCCATGCGGTCGGCGTCGGTGCCGTAGGCGGGGCTCAGGATGGCCAGGCATTCGGGCAGGTGGCGCAGATGGGCGTGGCCGCTGGGAGGATGGGTAAGGTCTTCGGGCGCCAGCTGGTATTCGCCCTTGGGCGCGCGGGTGCGGGCCAGGGTGATCAGTTCGGACAGGTTGCCGTAGCCCTCGCGCGTCTGCGCCAGCAGGGTCAGGCCCAGTGGCGCGGCGTCGGGCGCGGCGCGCAGCTGGAAGGTGGCGCCGATGATGAGCGGCAGCTTGCGGGCCTTGGCCTCCACGTGGGCGCGGACCACGCCCGCCAGCGAACATTCATCGGTGATGGCGAGCGCGGCGTAGCCCAGTTCGGCGGCGCGTTCGACCAGTTCCTCGGGGTGCGAAGCGCCCTGCAGGAAAGAGAAGTTGGACTGGCATTGCAGCTCGGCGTAGCCGGGCAACTGCGCCAGGATGCCGGGGGTGTCGTCGTCGTCCAGGCGCATGGCGTTTCAGGCGTAGAGCCCATGCAGGAACCAGCGGGCGTGCTCGTCGTCGCGCTCGCGGTAGATCCAGTAGCGCGCGGCGGCGGCGTCCTCGGCGACGAAGTAGTCGCGCACGGTCAGGGCCGGGTCCCACCAGCCGCTTTCGATGCGTTCGGGGCCGCGCATCAGGCGCAGCGCCTGGCCGCCGTATTGCGGCCGGTGGCCGGACAGCTTCAAGGGCAGCGGCGGGTCCAGCAGCCAGAAGGGGCGGTCCAGCAGGGCGGGCAGGGGCGCGGGGCGTTGGGGCGGCGACAGCGCGTCGCCCCAGGCGTTGGCGGCCTCGGGGCGGTGGTCGGGTACCGGGTGGGCGTGGCGCACCTGGTCGCGGCCCAGCCGCGCCACCAGCAGGTCCAGCAGCCGGGCATGGTCGGCAGGCGTGCCGCCGGGCTCGGGGAACAGGGTGGTGCTGGCGGCGGGCTGCTCGACCGTGTCGGGCGCCAGCAGCGCCACGGCGATCACGGGCGCTTCCAGCGTGAAGCGCGCCAGCTTTTCCCGCAGCAGGTGGAGGATCTGCGGCGCCTGCCAGACCGGCTGGGCCAGGGCCAGCTCCAGTTCGGTGGGCGGCCGGGCGTGGCGGCCGCGTTCGTGTTCCATGCTGAGCACCACGCGGCGTACCGCCAGTTGCCGGGCGCTGAGCCAGCCGCCCAGCTGTTCGGCCAGGCGGCGCGCCACCGCGAGCACCGCGTCGGTGTGCTCGACGTAGTCGGTGAGTTCGATGCGGCGCGAGAACTGGTGTGGCGGTTCGACCCAGCGGTGGAGCTCGGGCGCCAGGCCGTAGGCGGCGTCCAGGGCCTGCAGCAGTTCGGGGGCGCTGCGCCGCTGCAGCCCCGCGCGCGGCAGGGCGCGCAGGTCCGCCAGGGTATGGCAGCCGATGCCGTCGAGCCAGTCGCGGCGGGCCTGCGCCTGCGGCAGCAGGGCTAGCGGCAGGGCGTCCAGCCGCCGGGTCAGCGTGGGCAGCGTGAGGGTACGGCGGGGCGCGCGCCGGCCGGGGCTGCGCGCCAGCAGCCAGGCGCCGGCGGCGGTCGGCGCCATGCCTAGCGACACGCGCAGGTCCAGGGCGCGCAAGGTGGCGGCGACCCGCCGGTGCAGCGCCTTGGGGCCGCGGAAGAGCATCAGGCTGGCGCTCACGTTCAGGAGCAGCGTGTCGCCGTCGGCCAGGGCGATTTCGGGCGTGTATTGCAGCAGTGCCAGCGCCGCGCCCTGCAAGGCTTCGGACTCGGCCTGGGCATCGCGGGGCAGCAGCTCGACCTCGGGAGCGATGGCGGCCGCGCCCGCGCGGCGCATGCCCGGCTTGACGCCGGCGCGGCGGGCGGCGGGCGTCAGGGCGGCGACGCGTTCCTGTTCCAGGACCGCGAACGCCTGCCCCTCAAGCGGCCAGTGCGGGCGCAGTGCGTCCAGCGGCAGGCAGCGCAGGAAGGCGGCGATCCAGAGGCGCATGGCGGGGAGAAACAGGAATGGTGGCGCCGGTGTCCAGGCCCACGTACAGCGGCGTGTCGCAGGCGGGTCCGCGGCGCTTCAGGATATGGACGGACAGGCCGCCCGCGGCCGGCGCCAGCGCCAGCCGCAAGGGCGCGGGCGTGGCGTTCTGCGCCGCGCTGCTGGGGCGCACCGCGATGAACAGCAGGTCGCTGGCCTGGGCGGCCAGGTGCAGGCGGCGCAGGGATTCGGGGCGCACATGAGGCAGCCAGCAGATCAGGGCTCCGCAACTGCCGTTCTTCAGGATCTGTTCGGCGGCCCAGAGCGCGTCCACGGGTTTTTCCGGCGCCACCCAGAGCAATTGACGGGGATCCAGCCGCCAGCTCATCCAGCTGGCGATGTGGGGCGCGTGCGGCGGCTGCACCAGCGCAATGGCGCGGCGCGTTTCCAGTTGGGCCAGCGCCGGACGCAGCAGGCGGATTTCGCCGATGCCGGGGTGCGGGACCAGCAATTCGTTCAGGGAACCCAGCGGCCAGCCGCCGTCTGGCAGCTCGGCCGAAAGCGCGGCATGCCCGGTGGGCAGGGTGCGGGCGGCGCCTTGAGCCAACTGGGTGGCGCGCCACAACGCGGGATGGATACGTTCTGGGGACTGCATGGCAAATCGGTTGCCGGGAGATAGGAACCCGGTGGAAGTGGCCGATGAGTCATTATAACTGTATATATGTACAGTATTTAAAGGGGGCGGAGCATGCCGCGAACTAAAAGAAAACCCACCCGTACACCTTTCGATGCAGAGGGGTGGGCCGTGTTGGATACGATTTTAGTTGCTTCAGGCAGGCGGATCGCAACTAAGCGCGGGCGTTCTCACTAGTAGCTGCCGAGGCCGCCACACCCGCCGCGCGATCCAGGTCCAAGCCATAAAACCGCATATCCTCGTACCGGATCCAGTGCGATTTGCGCACCAGCCGGTGGCCGATCCACAAGGCCAGGAACAGCGGGATCGCCAGGTAGGTGGAGATCACGCCGATCCAGTCGATGCGGTCTTGCAGGAAGGCCTGGTAGTTCTGGCCCAGCGTGACCACCAGGCACAGGACGAAGGCCAGTAGCGGACCGAAGGGGAACAAGCCGGCCTTGTAGGGCAGGTCGGCGGTGTCGTAGCCATGCTTCACATAGCCCTGGCGGAAGCGGTAATGGCTGACGGCGATGCTCAGCCAGACGATGAATTCGGTCATGCCGGCGAAGTTCAGCAGCCAGATGTAGACGGCCTTGGGGCTGTACACCAGGCTGAACAGGCACAGGCAGGCCAGCAGCGCGGTGGCCATCAGCGCATACAGCGGCACGCCGCTGCGCGTCACGCGCCGGAACAGGGCGGGCGCCTGGCCTTCCACCGCCATGTTGAACAGCATCCGCGTCGCCGCGTACATGCCGGAATTGCCGGCCGACAGCACCGAGGTCAGGATCACGGCGTTCATCACGGTGGCCGCCGACAGCAGCCCGGCGTGCTGGAACACCAGCGTGAAGGGGCTGACCGCGATGTCTTCCACTTCGTTGCGCAGCAGTTGCGGGTCGGTATAGGGCAGCAGCAGGCCGATGATCAGGATGGCCAGCACGTAGAACAGCAGGATGCGCCAGAACACATGGTTGATCGCGCGTGGCACGTTGCGGCGGGGATTTTCGGATTCGCCGGCGGCCACGGCCACCAGTTCGGTGCCCTGGAACGAATAGGCCACCACCATCGCCACGCCGACCCAGGTGGCCACATTGCCCACGAAGGGCGCGTCGCCGACCGACCAGTTGGCCAGTCCCACGGGCGTGCCGCTGTGGATGATGCCCACCAGCATCGCCAGCCCGACGCCGATGAAGCACAGCACGGCCACGACCTTGATGATGGCGAACCAGTATTCGGCTTCGCCGAAGCTGCGCGCCGAAAAGGCGTTCAGGCCGAAGGTCAGGGCCAGGAAGGCCACGCTCCATATCCAGCCGGGCGTATCGGGGAACCAGTAGGCCATGACCAGCTGCGCGGCCACCACGTCCACCGCCACCACCGTGGCCCAGCTGATCCAGAAGTTCCAGCCCAGCGCGAAACCGAAGCCGCCGTCCACATAGCGCGAGGCATAGGTGCAGAAGGAACCCGATACCGGCATGAAGGTGGCCAGTTCGCCCAGGCTGGTCATGATGAAGTAGACCATCAGGCCGATGGCCAGGTAGACCAGCAGCGCGCCGCCCGGGCCGGCCTGGGCGATGGCGGCGCCGGAAGCCACGAACAGGCCGGTGCCGATGGCTCCGCCCAACGCTATCATCGTGAGGTGGCGCGCCTTGAGCACGCGATGCAGCTGGTTCTGGCCGGCAGGCGTGGCGCCGGATTCTGTCGTCGGAGTTTGCATTACTGGGGTAGGAGGTTGCCGCGGCGGCGGACCATCAGGCACGGGCGCGCGGGCCTGCCCGCCAGGCAATGCCGCGCAAGCCAGCCGGTCCGTGGCGGTGCGGCAAAGGTTGCTTCAAGGCGCGCATTTTACAATGCGGCTATTCCGGGGCCGTTCGGCGGCCCCAGCCAGCACGGAGCAGTTTCATGGCGTCTTCCACTTCTATCGAATTTCTTCCCAACGCCGGCGTCGACGTGCGCCAGCTGTTCATCCTGCTGCACGGCGTGGGCGGCAGCCCCGACGACATGGAGCCGCTGGCAAAAGCCGTGCGCGCGGCGTTCCCGAGCGCGGCGGTGCTGGCGCCCCAGGGGTTCGAGCCCTACGACGGCGGCGGCGACGGCCGGCAGTGGTTCTCGGTACGCGGCGTGACCGAGGAAAACCGCCCGGAACGCGTGGCGCAGGCCTTGCCGCCCCTGGAGACCTATGTGCGCGAGGCGCAGGCCCGTTTCGGCCTGCTGCAGTCGGACACGGCGCTGGCGGGCTTTTCGCAGGGCGCGATCATGGCGCTGGAACTGGTGCAGGCGCACGACGGCATCGCCGGTCGCGTCATCGCGTTCTCGGGCCGCTATGCCCAGATGCCCAAGAGCGCGCCGCAGTTCACCACGTTGCACCTGCTGCACGGCGCCGCCGATCCGATCATGAACGTGGAGCTCATCCAGGCCGCCCAGGCGCGCCTGACCGAGCTGCACGGCGACTCGACCATCGACATCGCCACCCAGGTGGGGCACGCGTTGCATCCGGCGCTGATCGAGCGCGCCATCGTGCGCTTGAAGACCTGCGTGCCGTTGCGCAGCTGGGAGGCCGCGCTGGGTCTTAACCAGACGCCGCCCGACGGCACCCCGGTGCATTGATCATTTTTCCCAGCCGCCGCCCAGCGCCAGGAACAGCGCGATCTGGTCGCTGCTGAGGTCGGCCTGCGAGGCGGCCAGCGCGCTTTCATTGCTAGCCAGCGTGCGCTCGGCGTCCAGCACGGTCAGGTAGTCGGTCTTGCCGTACTGGAACAGGCGGCTGGCCTGCGAGGCGGCCTCGGCGCTCTGGTCGCGCGCGGCGCGCAGGGCGGCGTCGCGATCCAGCTGACGCGCGTAGACCACCAGCGCGCTTTCCGTTTCCCGCAGGGCGTTCAGCACGGTGGCGTCAAAGCGCGCCGCCGCGGCCTTGGTGCTGGCCTGGGCCTCGGCGATGCGGGCCTGCGCGGCGCCAGTGTTGGGGATGGTCCAGGAGATCAGCGGACCGACGCTCCAGCTGAAGGTGCCGCGGTCGCCGAACATGGCGGCCGGACCGCCCGAGGCCGCCGACAAGCCCAGAGAGATCTTCGGATACAGGTCCGCGGTAGCCACGCCGATGCGCGCGGTGGCCGCGGCCAGCGTGCGTTCGGCCTGGCGGATGTCCGGACGGCGGCGCAGCAGTTCGGCGCCGTCGCCCACGGGGATGGTCTCGGTCAGGCGCGGGGCCTGGGCGCATTGCAGCAGCGCGGGCGGGATCTGGCCCGGCGTCTGGCCGGTCAGCGCCGCCAGGCGGTACAGCGCGGTGCGCTGCTGGGCCTGGAATGGCGGCAGGTTGGCCTGCAGCTGTTCAAGCTGGCTGCGGGCGCGGGTCACGTCCAGCGTGGTGCCGCGGCCGGCGCGTTGCAGCCGGTCCACCGCGTCCAGCGATTGCTTCTGCACCTGTACCGAATGCTGGGCGGAGGCCAGCTGCATGCCGGCCGCGCACATATTGGCGTAGGCCCGGGCGGTCTCGGCGGCGACGGTGACGCGGGTGGCGTCATAGGCGGCCTGCGCGGCCTGCTCGTCGCCGCTGGCCGCTTCCACGGCGCGGCGGATCTGGCCGAACAGGTCCAGCTGGTACGACACGCTGGCGCCCATGGAATAGGACCAGCGGTTGGGCGGATCGATGCCGGGCTGCAGTTCCTGCAGGCCGGACACGTGGCCGAAAGTGGGCGAGGCATTGACACCGATGGACGGCTGCTGCTGCGCCTGCGCTTCACGCACGGCGGCCTGGGCCCGTTCCAGGTTGGCGCTGGCCACGCGCAGGTCGGTGTTGGCGGCCAGGGCTTTCTCCACCAGGCCATCCAGCACGGGGTCGTCGTACAGGCGCCACCAGCGGCCAGGCACCGCATCCTGCCGGAACGCCGCCTCGCGCGCCTGCGTGAAGGGCGCCTGCGCGCTCTGCCGCTCGGCCACCGATCCGGGGGGCACCTGGTAGTCCGGGCCCACGGCGGCGCATCCGGCCAGCGCAAGGGCCAGCGTAAGAGGCAGGAGGTATCTGGTGTTCATGGCGGTTACGGCTGTGCGTCGATTAGGGGTAAGGGGTTGAAAAAGTGGTGATCAGGACGGCTGGTGCGCCTCGGTCTGCGAGTGGGCAGGGCCGGAATCCACCGATACGGTGGCGGTCTGGCCGGCCACCAGGCGCACGCCTTCGGGCACGTCGTCGATCTTCACGCGCACCGGGATGCGCTGCGCCAGGCGGACCCAGTTGAACGTGGGATTGACGTTGGGCAGCAGGTTGGCGCCGGTGCTGCGGTCGCGGTCGGCAATGCCCATGGCAATGCTTTCGACGTGGCCGCGGATATGGTGCGAGTCGCCCATCAGCGTCACGGTGACGGGATCACCTTCATGGATGCCGGGCAGCTTGGTTTCCTCGAAGTAGCCTTCGACGTAGAACGAGCCGGAATCCACCAGCGCCATCACGCCGCGGCCCGCGGTGGCGTAGGAGCCGGCGCGCAGGTCCAGGTTGGTAATGCGGCCGTCGTTCACCGCCAGCACCCGGCTGCGTTCCAGGTTCAGGCGCGCGGTGTTGAGCTGCACTTCGGCCTGGGCCAGCGCGGCTTCGGTCTGCTGCAGCTTGGTCTGGCTTTGTTCCAGCGCCTCGGCGGCCACCAGTTGGCCCAGCGAGCGGTTGCGCTTGGCGTCTCGCACCGCCTGGTCGCGCGCCACTTGCGCGGAACGCACCGAGGCCTGGGCCTGGTCGTAGGCCAGCTGGAAGCGCGCGCGGTCGATCTCGAACAGCACGTCGCCGGCCTTCACGTCCTGGTTGTCGTGCACCGGCACGCTGGTCACCAGGCCGGAGACATCCGGCGCGACCTGCACCACGTAGGCCTTGACGCGGCCGTCGCGGGTCCAGGGTTCGACTTCATAGTGCACCCAGAGCTGCCAGCCGGCGTAGGCGGCCGCGGCGACGACGACGGCGGTCACCGCGAACTTGCCGATGGCTGCGGGGCGCAGGGCATTGGGGAGTTTCATGCTTATCTCTGGAGTAAATAGGGGGAAATGAGGGATACGCCGTACAGCAGCACCACGAACAGCGCCAGGTCGAACAGCGCGGGGTGCCACACCAGGCGGTACAGCCCGGCGCGGGCCAGCACGCGGCGCACCGCCCAGGCCACGCCCAGGGTCACCACGCCCAGCACCAGCAGCCAGGGAAAATAGACGCCATAAAGATTGAATTCGCCGATCATGATGCTTGGCCCTCCAGGGTGGGATGGGCGGGTTGGTAGTCGGGCGCGTCGGGGAAGAAGGCGCGGCGCAGGCCCACCAGCGCGACGACTGCCCGGTCGCGGGCCGCGGCGCCCGGGGGCGTGGCCGTCACGCTGGCCAACGCGCGATCGATCTGCGCCAGGAATTCGGGCGTTTTCTCGCCGACCTGCCAGGCCGAGCGCGCGTGGAAGAACTTCGCCAGCCCGTCCAGCACCGGCTGGATGGCCGGTTCGGCCATGGGCAGGTGACGCCGGGCGCGCTGCAGTTCGGTGATGTCGCGGCCCACGCGCAGATCCTTCAGCGCGTCGGCGGCGACCAGGTCGTCCGGACGCTGGGCCAGCGCCAGGCGCGGCTGCAGGAGGCCGATGCGGTCCAGCATGCGGGCGGCGTAGGTGTGGCGCGAAGGCGCGCGCGGCGAGCTTGCCAGGGTTTCCAGTTCCTTCCAGTTGGCGGCCTGGATGCGGCGCGCGCTCCAGTCGGCGCTGACGGTGCGGAAGATGGCGGCGATGATGGCCGCGGTGGCCACGCCCATGCATTGCGCGACCTGCGTGTCGATGAAGGACACGATGTCGGCGGTGTTGGTATCCTGCAGCGCCATCGTGCCCAGGAAGCCGAACAGCATCGCCATGGCCTTGCCGGCGGTGGCGGGCCGGGCAATGAAGATGCCCAGCACGAAGGCCGTGGGCAGCATGGCCAGGGCCAGCATCTCGAACGAATGGATGGCGGGCATGATGCCCAGCAGGTACAGCGCCGACAGCGGAATCGAATACACCGTGTAGGTCAGGAACTGCATGATGCCGGGCACTGGATTGTCCTGCGACGCGAAGAAGCAGCTGAAGATGGCGGCCATGAGCGCGGCGGTGGCGCCGTTGCTCCAGGCGGTGCCGATCCAGAAGGCGCAGCAGACCGAAATGGCCACGCCCGCGGCCAGGGCCGACAGCAGCGCCATGCCGCGGTCGCGGTGCAGCGCGGCGTTGGGCGCGGGCTTGGAGCGCGGGGCGCGCAGCGGCGCGCCGGCCAGGCCCGCGCGGATCTCGCGGCGCAGCGCCAGGCATTCGTCATAGGTGTCGACCAGCTCGCGCAGCCGCGTCATCAGGCTGGCCAGCAGCACGTCGCGCCAGTTGGAGCGGCTGTCGATTTCAGGCGTGAGGCGGGTGGCGGCGGCGCGCAGCTGCACCGCGGTCTCGTGGGTGGCCTGCGCGCCGGCGTTGATCCATTCGGAGATGTCGGCGAGCAGGGCCGTGACGGGCTCCGGCAGCGGCTGGCCGCCGGCCTGCAGGGCGCGCATGCGGTCTTCCACGGCGGACACGGTGGGCGTCAGCGCTGCGATCTGGTCCTGCATGGCGCGCACCGCGCCCGAGGTCCAGCGCAGGTTGCTGGTGTCGAACGGCACGTGGGTGGACATCAGGCGCAGCTGCGTGATGTCGTTGGCCAGTACGCGGCGGTCGCGGTCCTTCTGCTCGGTGGCCTGGCCGCTGAGCGTGTCGTGCATCCAGTTGCGGGCGTCGCGCACGGCCTTGTCCAGCATCAGCGTCAGGGCAGGGGCCAGGCCGCGCGGCAGCACGATGCTGTGGATCAGCGTGGCGCAGACGATGCCCAGGCTGATTTCCTCGACGCGGGCGAGCGCGGTGTCGAACACCTGGGCGGGGGCCGTCACGCTGGGAAAGCCGATCATCGCGGCGGTATAGCCCGCCAGCATGAAGAGGTACGAACGCGGGGTGCGGTCCAGCACCGACAGGTACAGGCAGGCGCCCACCCACAGCACCATGGCGGCGGTCATGACCACCGGGGAATTCGACAGCCGCGGCACCAGGTAGACGGTGGCCGCCGAACCGAAGAAGGTGCCGGCCAGGCGGTACAGCGCCTTGGAGCGCACCGCGCCCGACCAGGGTTGGGCCACGACATAGGCCGTGGTCATGGCCCAGAACGGACGCGGCAATCCCATGCTGTAGGCTAGGTAGAGCGCCATGATGGCGCTCAGGTAGCTCTTGAGCGAGAAGATGGCTTCGCGGACGTTGGGGAGTTTCACGCTTGTTCGTCCTGTGGCTGGGTGCCGGCGCCGCCGCGGCCCAGGGTGACTTTCAGGCTGTCGAAGACCCGCAGGCAGGCTTGCAGGTCGGCTTCGCTTACGTCCCGGAACAGGTGGCGGCGCAGGTCGACCAGGACGTCCTCGACCTTGGCGCGCAGCGCCTGCCCGGCGTCGGTCAGGTGCAGGGTCCTGGCGCGGCGGTCGTGCGGGTCTTCGCGGCGTTCCATCAGGCCGGCGGCGACCAGGTGATCCAGCACGCGCACCAGCGAGGGGCCTTCCACGCCCAGCGCCTCGGCCAGCGCGCCCTGGCGTACGCCGTCTCCCAGGCGGCCGGCCAGGATCACGGGCCAGGCGGTGGCCTGGGAGAGGCCGTAATCGGCCAGGGCCTTGTCGGCGGCGCCGCGATAGGCGCGCGACAGGACCATCAGGGCGGAGGTGGTGGCCATGAGCTGGGAGTCGGTGGGCGTGTTCATGGAATAGATTGTATCCTATCTATTAGCTTACTAATAATTGAAAATGGCGATTATCTCCATGGATTTTCTCAATCGGGAAAATAGGGGGCGGGTTTTCCGTCTATGGAAAACCGGCAGCCGGGGGGGGGGGCGTGTCGCGGCAAGGACGGGCGCGGCAGCGGCCGCCGCGCCCCGGCGTTCAGCCGTTGCAGTCCGCCCAGCAGTTGGGGGTTTCGTACAGGCGCACGCGGGTCAGGCGCAGTTCGGCGCCATAGTGGCCGTGATAGTGCGGCGCCAGGGTCTGGAAGACGATGGCGGCCAGGTTTTCGGCCGTGGGGATGCGGTCCAGCACCACGGTCTTGTGGCCGGGCAGGCTGTCCAGGAAGCCGCGCACGGCGGCGTCGCCTTCATACACCAGGAAAGCATGGTCCCAGACGTCCACGATGTGGGTCTTGGCGATGTGCTTGATCTCGGAGAAATCCATCAGCATGCCGTTGTCGGACTCGCCGGGCGCCTGCACCACGTCGCCGGTCAGGGTGATTTCCAGCACGTAGCGGTGGCCATGCAGGTTGCGGCACTGGCTGCGGTGGTCGGGAATGCGGTGGCCGGCGTCGAATTCCAGCCTGCGGGTCACGGAAATCATGGCGCGCTCCGCAGGGGGCTAGGGTGAATCATGGAATGCCTATGTATTTGTGGGTCTGCAGGCTGAGCCGCCATTGCGGATGCTGCATACAGTACTGGACGGCCTGTTCGGTATTGGCCACGCGCGCGGGGCCGTCCATGGGTTGCAGGAAGAAGTGCTCGAAGTCCAGGTGCGCGAAGGCTTCGGGCTGCGCATTGGCCTGCGGATAGACCAGCTTGAGCTCGTCGCCGCGTTCCAGCACCACGGGCGCCGTGCCCTTGGGGCTGACGCAGATCCAGTCGATGCCGGCGGGCGGCTTGATGGTGCCGTTGGTTTCGATGGCCACCGTGAAGCCGCGCGCGTGCACCGCGGTCAAGAGCGGCGCGTCCAGCTGCAGCAGCGGTTCGCCGCCAGTGAAGACCACGTAGCGGTCATTGGCGCCCGGGCCCCAGGCCGCGGCGATGGCGTCGGCCAGCAGTTCGGGCGTGGCGAACTTGCCGCCGCCGTCGCCGTCGGTGCCGATGAAGTCGGTGTCGCAGAAGGTGCAGGCGGCGCTGGCGCGGTCGCTTTCGCGGCCGGTCCAGAGGTTGCAGCCGGCAAAGCGGCAGAAGACCGCCGCGCGGCCTGCGTGGGCGCCTTCGCCCTGCAGCGTCTTGAAGATTTCTTTGGCGGAGTAAGTCATGGTGGTGCCGGCGGCCGGATAAGGCCGGACCCCGGATAAATCAGGCAAAAGCGCATTATTTTACTTTGCGCGGCGCATCTATACTTGCGGGCTATGTTTCACGTCCAAGATTCCATCTACCTGGATGAACGCGACCTGGCGTTCACCATGATCCGCGCCCAGGGCGCGGGCGGCCAGAACGTCAACAAGGTGTCCAGCGCCGTGCACCTGCGTTTCGACGTGCGCGCCTCCAGCCTGCCCGAAGAAATCAAGGAAGCGCTGTGCGCGCTGAGCGACCACCGCGTCTCCAAGGACGGGGTCATCGTCATCAAGTCGCAGGCGTTCCGCAGCCAGGAAAAGAACCGCGCCGAAGCCATCGAACGCCTGATCGCCATGGTGCGCGCAGCGGCGCGCACCGACAAACCGCGCCGTCCGACCAAGCCCACCCGCGCCTCGCAGCGCCGCCGTGTGCAGCGCAAGGTGCTGCACGGCGAAGTCAAGCGCCTGCGCGGCCGGGTCCAGGGAGACTGACCATGGCCGACGCGCGCCGGCGCTACCTGTACACGCTGGGCGCGCTGTTCGCCGTGATATGGACGGCGCTGGCGATTGCGCCGCATGACCGCGCCGACTGGGCGCTGGAGAACGCGCTGGTGCTGGCCTTCGGCGCGGCGCTGCTCTTTACGCGGCGCTGGTTCGTGTTTTCGCGCACCTCGTACACGCTGATCTTTCTTTACCTGTGCCTGCATGCCGTCGGCGCGCACTACACCTATTCGCTCGTGCCTTACGACGACTGGTGGCGGGCGCTGACGGGACACAGTTTCAACAGCATGGTCGGCTGGGAGCGCAACAATTTCGACCGCGTGGTGCATTTTTCCTACGGCCTGCTGCTGGCGTATCCCATCCGCGAGATCTTTCTGCGCGTGGTCGAGGTGCGCGGCTTCTGGGCGTATTTCCTGCCCATGGACGTCACGCTGTCGACCTCGGCGCTCTACGAACTGCTGGAGTGGGGCGCCGCCGCCACCGTGGGCGGCGACCTGGGCGCGGCCTATCTGGGCACGCAGGGCGATATCTGGGACGCACAGAAGGACATGGCGCTGGCGGCCGGGGGCGCCGTCATCGCGATGGCCATCACCGCCCTGGTCAACCGCCGCGCCCGCCGCGACCTGGCGCGCGACTGGGCCGACAGCCTCAAGCCGCGCCGCCAGCCTGGCGTGTAGCCACGGCACCCGCCTGGGCTAGCCGCTGGATGCGTCGGCGGAACAGGTCCGCCATGGTGGACGCCGCCAGCGACAGCGGCGTTCCCCGCAGCGTCATGATGCCTATGCTGGCGACCGGCATGGGCGCTTCGGTGCGGATCTGGCTGGCTTCGGCGCCGTAAGGCGGGATCTCTAGCATGCCCGCCGGGCAGACGATCAATGCGTCGCTGCGGACCATCAGGTTCCACATCACGCCGAACGTATCGCAGTCGATGACGCGTTCGGGCGGCTGCAGGCCGTTTGCGCGCAGGCCTTGCAGAAAGGCGTCGGTGTGGCTGCCGCCCGAGGTGTTGAGCAGCCATTCGCAGCCCGCGATGTCTTGCCACCGCGTGGCGTCCGCCAGCGGATGTCCGCGGCGGCAGGCAACCATGAATTCCAGCGGCCGCAGTTCCTCGAAATCGAACTCCTGCCCGCCATGGTTGTCCGCCATGCCGGACGCCAACGCGAAATCCAGCGAGCCGTTGCGCAAAGCCGGCAGGACAGCGGCCAGCAGGCCTTCCGAAACCTTGAGCTTGGCCGCGGGCATGCTCTGCCTGAAATCGTTCAGCACGTCAGGCAGCACGCTCAGCATCACCATGGGCGTCACGCCCACTGCCACCCGCGCCTGCGCACCGCTGAGCAATTGGCGGATGTCCTGGCGCGCCAGGGACAACTGGGCCTGGGCAAGCTGCGCCCGCACCGTCAGGTGTTCGCCGCATTCGGTGACCTCGATGCCCTGGGGGCTGCGCGTGAGCAGCGGCGCTTCGAGCTCCGTTTCCAGTTCCTTGATGGCCTTGGTCACCGCCGCCTGGCTCAAGTGCAGGCTGCGCGCCGCGGCGCGGATGCTGCGTAACTCGGCGACCTTCAGCCAGGCCCGGAGATGGTGGTCTTTCATGTGCCTCTCGATAGCGACAACCTGTAGTTGTCACCTTAACAAAGAAATAGCCTTATGCGCAGCGCGGGCGATCTCTAAGCTTCACGACGACAAGACCATGCAGTCCCGTACTTCAGGAGCAAGCCATGCAGATCTTTCCCCGTCGTGTAGGTCAGGCCATTTCATTGTGTTTTGCCTTGCTGGGAGCGGCAGGCGCCGGCGCGGCGCAGGCTGATTGGCCCCAACGGCCAGTCAAGCTCATCGTGCCGTATGTGGCGGGGTCCGGTCCCGACGTGGTGCTACGCCCGATCGCGGACGCCCTGGGGCGCGAACTCGGCCAACCGGTGATCGTCGACAACCGGGGAGGGGCGGGCGGTATTGTCGGCACGCAGGCGCTGGCCGCGGCGGCGCCGGACGGCTACACGATAGGCTTCGGCAACCTGGTCACGCTGGCAATCAACAAGAGCATGTACTCGAAGCTGCCTTACGACCCGCAACGCAGCCTTGCGCCCATCAGCCTGGCCATCAGCAATGCCCTGGTGCTGATCGCCCGCAACGACTTCCCGGCAAGCGATGTGCAGGGCCTGGTCAGCTATGCCAGGCAGCATCCGGGCAAGGTCAGCGTCGGCTCGTTGGGGGTGGGATCGAGCGCCCATCTGGCCGGGGAAATGCTCAAGAGCGAGACGGGCACGACCATGCTGCACGTCCCATACAAGAGCGGCCAGCAGGCGGTGGGCGACATCGTGGGCGGGCAGCTCGACGTGATGATCGACAACGTCGCGGGCGTGCTGCCCTTCATCCGCTCCGGACAGGTAAAGGTGCTGGGGGCGACCAGCCTCACGCGCGTGCCTGTCCTCTCGGACGTGCCCACCCTCGACGAATCCGGCTTGAAGGGATTTGAGGTGGTGTCCTGGGGCGGCATCGTCGCGCCCGCCGGTACGCCCAAGCCCATCATCGACAAGCTCAATCGCGCCATCGCCAAGGCGCTGCAGGACCCCGCGGTGCTCAAGCTCAACGAAACGCTGTCCGTCGATGCGACGCCGTCCACGCCCGAACAGTTCGCCAGCCTCATCGCCAGCGAGATCCCGCGGTGGGGCGAGATGGTCAAGCGCTCCGGCGCGTCGGCCGACTGACTGCGTTCAACCCCACAGGGAGCCATCATGACGAACGAACTCTGGCGCTGGAGCGCCGTCGATCTGGCCCAGGCCATCCGCCAGCGGGAAGTTTCCAGCCGGGAGGCCGTGCAGAGCTGCCTGCAGCGGGCGGCACAGCTAAATCCGGTCTTCAATCCGCTTACCGAGATCTGCGCCGACCAGGCACTGAAGGCGGCCGATGCCGCCGACGCCGCGGTGCGCGGGGGCGCGCCGCTGGGCCTCCTGCACGGCGTGCCGGTCACCATCAAGGCCAACGCCGATCTGGCAGGGTCGGCCACGACCAATGGCGTCGTCGCGTACCGGGACCTCATTGCCAGCGAGAACAATCCCGCCGTCGACAACTGGCTCAAGGCCGGCGCGGTCGTGATCGGCCGCAGCAACGTTCCGGCATTCTCCTGGCGCTGGTTTTCGGACAACGACCTGCATGGCCGCACCGTCAACCCGTTCGACGCCGCGCGCACGCCGGGCGGCTCCAGCGGCGGCGCGTCCGTCGCCGCCGCCCTGGGCATGGGGCCGCTGGCGCACGGCAGCGACCAGGGTGGATCGATCCGGTATCCGGCCTATGCCTGCGGCGTGGCGGGGCTGCGGCCCTCGCAAGGCCGGGTGCCGGCCTACAACGCCAGCCAGAAATCGGAGCGTCCGGTGGCTTCCCAACTGGCCGCGACCCAGGGCCCCTTGGCGCGGAACATTGCCGACCTGAGACTGGGGCTGGAGGCCATGTCGGCGGGCGATTCCCGCGATCCGTGGTGGGTGCCCGCGCCGCTGGACCTGCGCCAGCCTGGAGATAGCCGGCGGGTGGCGCTGTTCTGCGGCACCTCGGCCCTGAAATCCGATCCCGCTGTGCTGGATGCCTTGCTGCGCGCCGCAAAGTACCTGGAAGACGCGGGCTACATCGTCGAAACAGCAACGCCGCCCAGGTTCGAGGAAGCGGCCGAGCTATGGCGCAGCGTGCTGATGAACGAAGCGTCCGGCTCCATGGGCCGCGAAATCGAGCGTGCAGGCGACGCGGCGATACAGCGCGCCTACCGCAGCATGCTTGCGCACACCTCGCCGCTGGACAAGGACGGCTTTATCCAGGCGCTGGCGCTGCGCACCACGATACTGCGGGAGTGGGGCGCATTCTTCGACCGCTATCCCGTCCTGCTCATGCCGGTGTCGTTCGAGCGTCCATTCCCGATCGACCAGGACCAGCAAGGCGACGCGGCCATGGGCGACATACTGCGCGCGCAGAGCCCGCTGGTCTCGACCGCGATACTGGGCTTGCCTGGCCTGTCGGTCCCTGTCGGCCTGGCGGACGGTGTGCCGATGGGTGTCCATCTGGTGGCGGGGCGGTTCCGCGAAGACCTGTGCCTGGCCGCGGGCGAAGCCATCGAGGCGCGGGCGGGGTGGTCGGTGCTGGATAGGCTCGTGGCCTGAGCGGCGCGGAAGGAAGGGGAAGGGCGGCTATGGAGGCATCCGTGGCGGATGGCCGGGCGCGGATGCCGGGGCCATAAAGCCCTGTCCGCCGCAGGGGCATGACTATATATTGAATACTTCCGATATAAGATTCGATAAATTGCGATACTTCAATATGACGGTCTCCACTTCCAGCTCCGACCCAGCCGCCTCGTTACCGGCCATTGACGCCGACGCCATCCTCAAGGCGTTGGCCAATCCGGTGCGGCGCGACATCCTTGCCTGGCTGAAGACGCCGCACGCGTACTTCGAGGAACGCCCGGGCCATACTTTCGAGCATGGCGTATGCGCGGGCCACATCGACGAACGCTGCGGACTGTCCCAGTCCACCGTGTCCTCGCACCTGGCCGTTCTGCAGCGCGCGGGCCTGATCTCGGCGACCAAGGTGGGGCAGTGGATTTTCTACCGTCGCAACGAAGCCGCCATTGCCGCGTTCCTGCGGCAATTGAACCAGGATATGTAGCCCTGCTACGCCGCCAGCGGCCCCTGATCCGGGGCCAAGGATTTACGCATGAGCCAACTTTTCGAACCCCTGCGCGCAGGCGATCTGACGCTGCGCAACCGTATCGTCATGGCGCCTTTGACGCGCATGCACGCCAGTCCGGGCCGCGTGCCCAACGACCTGATGGTCGAGTACTACACCCAGCGCGCCGGCGCCGGCATGATCCTGACAGAAGCCACGGCCGTCACCCCGCAAGGCGTGGGCTATGCCGATACGCCGGGCCTGTGGACCCCCGAACAGGTCCAGGGCTGGCGCAAGGTCACGTCCGCGGTGCACCGGGCCGGCGGCCTGATCGTGGCGCAGCTCTGGCACGTGGGCCGGATCTCCGACCCCATGTTCCTGGATGGCGAACTGCCCGTGGCGCCCAGCGCCATTGCCGCCCGCGGCCACGTCAGCCACGTGCGTCCGGAGCGCGCCTACGTCACGCCGCGCGCGCTGGAAACGGCCGAGATTCCGGGCGTGGTCGAGGCCTACCGCCACGGCGCGAAGATGGCCATGGAGGCCGGTTTCGACGGCGTGGAAGTGCATGCCGCCAACGGCTATCTGCTGGACCAGTTCCTGCAGGACAGCACCAACCATCGCACTGACGCCTATGGCGGCTCGCTGGAAAACCGCGCGCGGCTGCTGCTGGAAGCGGTGGATGCCTGTATATCGGTGTGGGGCGCGGGCCGCGTGGGCGTGCATCTGTCGCCGCGCGGGGAAATCCACACCATGGGCGATTCCAACCCGGCCGCCACCTTCGGCTATGTGGCGCGTGAACTGGGCAAGCGCGGCATCGCCTTCCTGTGCGTGCGCGAATACGAAGCCGCCGACAGCCTGGGCCCGATGCTCAAGGCCGAATTCGGCGGCACGTACATCGCCAACGAAGGATTCGGCCGCGAGTCCGCCGAGGCCGCCATTGCCGCGGGCCGCGCCGATGCCGTGGCTTTTGGCGTGCAGTACATCGCCAATCCGGACCTGGCGCGCCGCTTCGAACTCAAGGCGCCGCTGAACCGGCCCAACCCGGCCACGTTCTATGCGCCGGGCCCGGGCGGCTACACCGACTATCCGGCCCTGGCCTGACCGGCGGGTCCGGCATTCAGAACACGGCGCGCATCGGATAGGTGAACAAGCCGAAGTGCGCCGCGTTCAGGCCCAGGTGCGCCAGCACCGCAGCGGCCAAGCCGCCGTATTTGTAGGCCAGCCCGTAGGCCGCGCCCGCCAGGCTGGCCAGCAGCATCCATTGCCAGCCGCCTGCGTAATGCGCCAGGCCGAACAGCACGGCCGCGATGATCAACGCCGCCCACGACCCCCAGGCGCGGCCGCGCCACAAGTCCGTCAGCCGCTGTTGCAGATAACCGCGGAACAGCGCCTCCTCGGCCAAGGTCACCAGCAAGGCGTTGTTGATCAGCCAGATCCAGCCCGATTGCGGCCACTTGGGCGCCCAGCCGACCACACCCAGCGCCAGCGCGCAGCCCAGGCAGATGGCGACGGCGCCCGCGCAAGCCAGGAACGCGGACGACAGCGTGGCGCGCGGAGTCAGTCCCGCCATCGGCGGCGTCAGCGCCAGCACGACCCAGAACGCCACCAGCGGCTTGTCCAGGTTCAGGTACATGCCGAAAGGCACGGCGTCCGGACTCAGTGGCGCTGGCGCGATGACCTGCGGGTTGTGAAAGCCCGGCAGCAGGTGCAGGAACAGCAGCGCGGCCAGCGCGATGAAGAGCGCATGGCCGGCGGTGCGCGCCAGCGCGCCCGATGCGGGCCGGACCAGCACGGCGGCCAGGATCAGCAACGCAGGCCAGGCCAGCGCCACGGCGTCTATCGTGCCATCGCTCCAGGCCCAGGCGTAGGCGGCGGCGAGCGGCGCCAGCGCCCAGCGGCGGGTGGCGGGTGGCCACAACATGGCGGCGGCGATGAACAGTGCGGACCAGGGGCTTAGCGCGGACACGGGCGTGGACGGGCGTTGAAAGGGCTGAGTGTAAACGCGCGGCTCTTTGCGGGCCGCACGGCATGCGCGCCGGACCGCTGAGCGCGTGTGCTGACGCCGCGCCGCGAACCCAGGTATCCTGGCGCCTGCCGGATACCTGGGAGCCAGACTATGAAGATGATCGCGTGGTTGATGTTGGCGGCGGCAGTGCTGCCTTTCGTGTCGGCCATCGTGGCCAAGGCGGGCGGAAAGAAGTTCGACAACAATGATCCGCGCGCCTGGCTGGCACGCCAGGATGGTTGGCGCGCGCGTGCCAATGCGGCGCAGACCAATACCTTTGAATCGCTGCCGTTCTTCTACGCGGCGGTACTGTTCGCGCTGTATACCCAGGCGCCGCCCGCGCACGTGGCCACGCTGATGGCCTGCTGGCTGGGCGTGCGGCTGGGCTATCTGGCCATGTACCTGGCGGGCTGGGGCGCGCTGCGTTCGCTGGTGTGGGCCATCAGCGTGGGCTTCATCATCGCGATCCTGTTCGCGGGTGTCTGACGGACGGCGCCATGCGCAAGCGGCGTGTCGCGGCACTGGCGGCCATCGCGCTGCTAGGCTTCATCTACATCAACAACGCTGACTGGGCGGCGCCCGATCCCGGTGCGCGGGTGACGCTGCTCGCGCATCGCGGCATCGCGCAACGCTACGACGCGGCGGGCCTGGAGCGGGACACCTGCACCGCGACCCGCATCGTCGAACCCACCCACGGCTATCTGGAAAACACCATCGCGTCCATGCGCGCGAGCTTCGAGGCCGGCGCGGACATCGTCGAGATCGACGTCCATCCCACCACCGATGGCCAGTTCGCCGTGTTCCACGACTGGACGGTCGATTGCCGCACCGAGGGCCGCGGCGCGACGCGCGAGCACACAATGGCCGAACTCAAGGCGCTGGACGTCGGCTACGGCTATACCGCCGATGGCGGCAAGACCTTTCCGTTCCGCGGGCGCGGCGTGGGCCTGATGCCGACGCTGTCCGAAGTGCTGGAGGCGTTTCCGCGCCAGCGCTTTCTCATCAACGTCAAGAGCCGCGATGCGGAGGAGGGCGCGGCGTTGGCGGCGGTGCTCAACGGCATGCCGCCGGCCAGGCGGGCAGACTTCATGGTGTATGGGGGCGAGGAGCCGGTAGGCCGGTTGCGCCAGTTGGCGCCGGGCGTGCGCACGCTGACGCGCTCGGACCTGAAGTCCTGCCTGTTGCGCTATGCGGCCGCGGGCTGGACCGGCCACGTTCCGCAGGTCTGCCGCGGCATGGCGCTGACGGTGCCGGTGAACGTCGCGCCCTGGTTGTGGGGCTGGCCCGGCCGCTTCCTGGACCGCATGGAGACGGCGGGCAGCAGCGTGTTCCTGCTCGGTCCTTACGCCGGCGAGGGCCATTCCACGGGTATCGACACCCCCGAGGACATACGCCGCGTGCCGGCGGAATACGCGGGCGGGATCTGGACCAACGAAATCGAAGCCGTGGCGCGCGCTTTCAGGCGCGGGCCATGAAAGCCGCTACTTCCATTCGAACACGGCGCGCGCGGTGCCAGAGTTCTGCACCGAGACTTCGCGCTGTTGGGCCTGGCCGTTGTAGGTCGCTGAAATCCTGTAGTTGCCGGCCGGCAGCTTGACCAGCATGTACGGGCCTTCGGCAGTGGTTTGCAGCACGGACTTGCCCTGCGCATCGCTGATGGTGACGGCGACATTGGCGACGTAGTCCGCCTGGCCGCCGCGTTGCGCCGCGAACGTCAGCGCCAGCGGATAGTCCTTGGCTGCAGCCTTCATGGCTTCGGATTCGTCCAGGCCGATGCCGCCGCTGACGTATTGCACCGAACCCTGCTGCTGCACTGCCGGCATGCCTGCCTGGGCGGTGGACAGGACGCCGGCAAAGGCCATGCTGCCCAGCGCCATCGCGGCGGCCATGGTGCAGCGTTCTAAACGCTTGTTCATGAGACTCTCCTGGATAGGACGATCTGCGCGGTGTCGTGCGCGCATGAACATTTCGACCCGCATGCCGGCGCGGAGTTCGCACCCGCGGGTCTCCGATATCAACCGATTGTTTCCGCAGCCTAGGTAAGCGTACCGCGTGCCGCGCTCCAGGAAAATGTCAGCCGGCTTTCGCCGCTGACCGAGCCGTCCGGGGCGAAGCGCCTTTCATCCAGCTGTCCGGCGCCATCATCGCGCAGCGCCAGTACGCTGGAACTGCGCGTGCCATAGTTCGGACTGACGATGAACGGGCTGCTCAATAGCCTTTCGCGATCCAGCGGCAGGCCGGTGGCGGGCAGGTCGGCGTCGTCGGCGGGCTGGCGGTCGGCCAGGGCGGCCATCAGCGCGGGCAGGTCGGGCTGCGGCCCGCTGCGCAGCACGGCCTCGAAAGCCGCCTTGGTGCGCGCCAGCTTGGGCCAGGGCGTGTCCAGCAGATGGTTGGACAGGGCATAGACGCCCGGAGCCAGGCGCCGCGGGCCGCCGTCGCGGTTGCTGAGATACCAGGCTTCGCGCGCATCGCCCACGATCAGGTTGAAGCCGTTGTAGGCCTGGCCGGCGGCATGCACTTGCGCCAGGTAGTCGGCCGGGGAGACCGTGCCGCGCAGATAGTCTTCGACCAGCGCGCCGCGCGAAGGCGCGTTCTCGATCATCCTGCCCGGCTCGCGAAAGTTGGTCACTAGCGCATGGCGTCCGCCGGTCGTCGCGCCCATCCAGCTGCCGCCGGCCAGGCCGTCGCGGCCGGCGTAGACCTCGGGGGCGTCAGGCCATTGCGCGGCGGGCAAGGTGGGGCGTTGATGGAATTCGTCGCGGTTGGCGGCGATCAGGACGGGGATGCCCGGCAGGGCATGCAGGGCCAGTACGGCAAGACACATGGTTCAGACCTGGTTGGCGGGTTTGTCGGGGATGGCTTTGCCTGGCGCGGCCGCGAAATCCGGGCCGGCCAGCGCGGCGCGCAAGGCTTCGATCTGGGCGGCCACGTCGCGCAGCGCGGGGGCGGTCGAGGCGATGGCGGCGGCCGGCATGGCCGCGCCTTGCGCAACGGCGGCGCTCATTTGGTGCAGGCTGGCCGCCAGTTGCGCCAGCTCCGCGGCGCTAGGCGCAGCCTGGTCGGCGGGCAGCGACCAGGCCGTGTCGGAAATGGCGTTGGCCACGCGTTCCAGCGCGACCTCCACCGGCCACCAGGCCAGTGCGCGGCGGCTGACCAGGCGCGGCTCGGACAGCCCGCGCTGCAAGGCGATGCGCAGATCGGACAGGCGTGCGTAGGCGCTGGCGCGCAGGTCGTGGCGGCTGGTGGGATCGGCCTGGAACACCGTGTTCAGGTAGGCGGCCAGCGTGTCCATGGCGGCGGCGACCGCGTTGTCCAGGTTGCCGCGTTCTATCCGTATCCATGGCAGGTAGCCCACCAGCAGCACGATGCCGGCGGCCACGGCCACATCGATCAGGCGCGCCAGCGCGATGGGCCAGCTGCCTGGTTGCAGCGCGCCGATCAGCAGCATCAGGATGGGCAGCAGGATGGCGGAAAACAAGCCGTAGTTGCGCCGCACCGACCAAGGCAGCAGGGACGCCAGCCCCGCCACCGTGAGCAGGCTGACGATGCCGTTGCGGTCCAGCGCCAGCACGGTCGCGCTGATCGCCACGCCCACCACGCTGCCCGCGCAGCTTTGCAGCGCCCGCGCGAACACCGAGCCGAAGTTGGGCTTGAACACCACCACCACGATCAGCGGCACCCAGTAGGAACGCGGCAGCGAGGCCGCCAGCGCCACGGCCTCGGCGGCGATCAGGCACAGGCCCAGCCGCACCAGGTAGCGCAAGGTGGTCGGCCCCGGCCGGTAAGTGCGCGCCAGCACGCGCCAGGGCGTGCGCGGCCGCGCCGGCGGCAGGCCGGCAAAGGCGTCGGCTTCGGACAGCGCGCCGCCGTCCAGCAGGGGCTGCACTTGGGCCAGCGCGTCGGCCAAGGGGGCCATGTCCACGTGGCGCAAGGCCGCGATGTCCTCGCGCGGGTCCGGCGTTGCGTCGTTTTCCACGCGGTCTGCGAGCCGGTTCATGACCCGCGCGCAGTCGCGCGGCAGCACGCGTCCGGCGCGGGCCAGCTCCAGGGCGGTGTTGGTGAGAGGCGTACAGGCTTGCAACTGGGCCGCCAGCCGGGCCAGTCGCGGGGAGGGGCCGGCCGCGCTGCGGCGCGCGGCCAGCACGGTGTCGTAGGCGGTCGTCATGGCCGCTTCCATGTCGCGCCGCGCGCTCATGGTGTGCGAGGTGCCGATGGCGGCGAACATGGCCGCCAGCTTGCGGTAGGCCATGGCGACGGCGGCGCGCTCGGGCGCCGTCGGATGGACCACCCAGCCCGTCAGGGTCAGCGCCAGGCCGAACAGGCCGCCGGCTCCCACCAGCACCGAAGGCAGCCAGGGCGGCAGGGTGGACGTCAGGCTGGCGCCGACGATGACATAGGCGGCGAATTGCAGCGTGGAGACGGCGGCGATGTTGTTGAAGGTGCCGACCAGGCTGGCTGCCAGCACCAGCAGCGTCATGGCGGCGGACGTCCCCAGTCCGTGCCCTGCAATCAGGGTGCCGAGGAAATATCCCAGCGCGCCGCCGAACACGGTGGCGCCAATGGACAGGGCGCGGTTGCGGTATGGGCCGCCGTTGTCCCCGGTGATGGCGGGCAGCGCGCCTAGCGCAACCAGGGCCGCCGCCGCGCTTTGGTCCAGCGCGAGTCCGACCGCCGAAGGCAGGCCGATGGCCAGCGCGGCGCGCAGCGCCACCCAGCGACTGACGGGCGAAGGCTCCATGTGCGCCAGGCTCATCAGCCAACGCATGTTGGCGTTGCGCGCGGCATGTTTCAGCGAGGAACGGAACACGGCGGCCTCGTGGCGCGGCCTGGGGATCAGGCCTTGATCAGCGGCGCCTCGTCGGGCGCGGCCAGCCGGAAGTAGTCTTCCGTATTCAGGAGGATGGAGGCGTCCAGGCGGCCGGCGTTGAATACGATTTCACCATGGCGTTCGCGCAGGCTTGGGTCCACCAGCAGGTGCAGGTCCGGATTGAAAGTGAAGGGCGGAATGGCCCCGATCTCGCAGCCGGTGAGTTCTCGCGCCAGGTCCTGCGACGCCAGCGAGGCCTTCTTGCCGCCGGCCGCGCGGGCGATGGCGTCCAGGTCGGCCTGCTTGTCGGCCGGGAACACCGCCAGCACGTTGCGGCGCTGGTTGGAGGATATCTTGACGCGGCAGACCAGCGCCTTGGCGCCCTGGCTGACCTCGGTGCTGCGGATCGCGGCGACTTCGACGGAGCGGCCAGCCGCGGCGTGTTCAATCAGGCGGTAGCGGGCCTGGTTCTGGGCAAGCAAGGCTTGCAGACGTTCGTAGACTTCCATGTCGGGGCGCGTAGATCGGGATGTGGCGGGGCGCAGGCCGGGAGTCGGCCTCGTACGCCGCATGATACGCCCGCCGCGCGGCGCCGCGGCGGCGCGTACGCTGATCCGGGCCAGCCTCCTCAGATTTCTCCGGTAAAGGCGTAACCCCAGCCCCAGACGGTGCGGATCGGCAATTCCAGGTTCAGGTCCTGGGCCTTGCGGCGCAGGCGGCTGACCAGCACGTCGGTGCGGCGCATCGATTCGTGGCCGCCATGCGAATCGGTGATGGCTGCGTCGGCGCGCGGCAGGCGCTTGTCGGCGGAAGCCGTCAGCTTGAGCAGGAACTCGCGCTCGGCCAGCGTCAGGGCCAGGCGCTTGCCTTGCGGGCTGACCAGCGTCCAGGCCGCATCATGGAATTGCCATTTGCCTGCCGCGTCGCCTGGCGCCGGCTGCGCCGGGCGCGGCTCGGCGTCGACGGCGCGCCGGCCAGGCGCGGGGATGCGCCGCACCAGCGCCTGCAACGCGGCCGCGATTTCCGTTGCGCCCGCGTCAGAGGGCAGGCAGACGTCTGCGCCGCAGTGCAGGCCGAGTATGCGATTTTCGGGCGAGTCGAAGGTGGAGATGGCGACGATGCCCGCGGTGGTGTCCAGGGCGCGCAGGCCAGCCACGGCCATGCAGAGATCGGACAGCTCGGCTTCCATCACCAGCAATGGGGTGCGGCGGGCCTGAAACAGGCGGAACAAGTTATTGGAGTCTTCGCACAACCGGGGCGAGAAGCCCATTTCCGCCAGCGCCGCGCCGCGGTGCGCGCGCACTCCGGGATCGGGAGAGAAGACGATCAGGTCTAGTAGGTCATTCATGAATCGTTGTGATCTGTGCAGCATGAGCGCATGCATGATGCATCGGATACAGCGATTTCCTAAACCCCGCACAACGCCACTTTATTACCCGAATTCTCGGGCAAGGTTACGCAAGGCGCGTCGCGGCACCGTTATGGTGCGTCGGCGGACGTTTCATTCCACCAACCGCCGCCCAACGCCTGCAACAGGGCGGCGGTGTCGGCGTGGCGCGCCGCGTCCGCGGCGGTGCGCGCAATGCGTGTCTGAAGCAGTTGGCGCTGGCTGTCCAGCAGGCTCAGATGGCTGATGCCGCCGGCCTGGTAGCGCCCTTGCGCGATGCGCTCGGCCTGGTCGGCGCGGCGCCAGGCCTCGTCGCTGGCCAGGTAGGCGTCGCCGTCGGTCTGCACCGCGCGCAAGGCGTCGGCGACCTGCCGGAAGCCCTCTAACACTGTTTGACGGTAACCGGCCGCGGCCGCGTCGTAGGCGGCCTCGGCCGAGCGCGTGCGCGCGCGCAGCTCGCCACCATGGAACAGCGGCTGGACCAGGCCCAGGCCCAGGCTCCAGACGTTCAGGCCATCGGACAGGTCGCCCGCGCGGGTGCGTTGCGAGCCGAAGCTGGCTGTCAGGGTGAATTGCGGATACTGGTTGGCGACGGCCACGCCGACATTGGCCGAGGCCTGATGCCAGAGCGCTTCGGCGGCCAGGATGTCGGGCCGCTGGCGGGTCAGGGCCGAGGGCACGCCGGTGGGCACGTCGGCGGGCAGCGTCAGGTCGGCCAGCCGCAAGGGCGCGGACCGCAGCTCGGCCGGCGCCAGCCCGAGGTAGGCGGCCAGCTGGTGCGTGGCCTGCGCCAGCTGGTATTCCAGCGGCGGCAGCGTGGCCCGGGTCTGCGCGACCAGCAGCTCCTGGTTGCGCAGATCGGCCTCGGACACGCCGCCCGCCTGCTGGCGCTGGCGCATGATGTCCTGCTGCCGCTCCTGCGCCGCAAGCAATGCCCGCGTGTCGGCCAGGCGTTCGTTCAGGTCGGCCTGGCGGATGGCGGCAGTGACCACGTTGGCGGCCAGCGACATGCGCGCAGCCTGCAGCTCATGCGCCTGGTAGTTCACCTGCGCGCCCAGGCCTTCCAGCGCGCGGCGATTGCCGCCGAACACGTCCAGCGTGTAGGACACGTCGATGGACGCGTTGTAGAGCGTGAAGGGCGGGGGCTGCTCGGCCACCGGCACGCCGAAGGCTGCTGGGTCCACCTTCTGCCGCGTCACCGACAGGTTGCCGTCGACCTGCGGCAGCATGCGGCCGCCGGTTTCGGCGTTCAGGTCTTCATTGGCCTGGCGCAAGCGGGCGCGCGCCTGCTCCAGCGTGGGGCTGGCCTGCAAGGCCTGCCGGACCAGCTGGTCGAGCGCTTCGGAGCGAAACAGCTGCCACCACTGCGCGGGGATGTCGACGCCGTCCTGCAGGCGTTGCTCGCCGCTGGCGGCTGAGGCATTGCGAGGCGCGGTGTAGGCGTCGACCCGCGGCGGCGCCGGGCGCTCGAAGTCCGGCCCCACGGCGCAGCCCGCGAGCAGCGCGCACAGGACCGGCGCAGCCAGGCGCAAAGGCGCGGCGGCGGACGGGAAGGGCAAGGGCGTGGAGCGGGACATGGCGGTTCAATCCAGGGTGCGGCGGTAGAACTTCACGGCGGCGGTCATGACGACCACGGTAAACACCAGCAGCGGCCAGATGCTGGGCCACAAGTCCCACCAGCCGTTGCCTTTGAGCAGGATGCCGCGGATCAGGCGGTTGAAGTGGGTCAGCGGCAGCAGGTTGCCCAGGTATTGCGCCCACATCGGCATGCCCTGGAACGGGAACATGAAACCGGACAGCAGCATGTTGGGCAGGAAATAGAACATGGTCAGCTGCATGGCCTGCAACTGGTTCTGCGCCAGCGACGACAGGGTGATGCCCACGGTCAGGTTGGCGGCCACGAACACCAGCGCAGACAGGTACACGGCCAACAGCGAACCCTGGAACGGCACGTGGAAGACGAAGTGCGCGGCCAGCAGGATGATGCTGGACTGGATCAGGCCTATCGCGATGTACGGCACTATCTTGCCCGTCATCACTTCGATGGGCAGCACCGGCATCGCCAGCAGGTTTTCCATCGTGCCGCGTTCGCGCTCGCGCGTCATGGCCAGGCCGGTCATCATCACCAGCGTCATGGTCAGGATCACGCCCATCAGGCCCGGCACGGTGTTGTATTGCGAGATCTGCTCTTCGTTGTAGAGCTGGTGCACCAGCACGTCGAAGGGCGGCTGGCCGCCGGCCAGGCTGGCCAGCGGTCCGGTCAGGTCCTTGGTCGCCACGGCCTGCGACAACTGCGTGGCCGCGCCGATGGCCAGTCCGGTCGCCATGGGGTCGGTGGCGTCGGCCTCGATCAGCAGCGCGGGGCGCTCGCCGCGCAGCAGCTTGCGGCTGAAGTCCGGCGGAATGGTCAGGACGAACAGGACGCGCCCTTGCGCCAAGGCCGCGCGGCCCGCTTCTTCATTGTCCAGTTCTTCGATGATGTGGAAGTAGTCGGACGATTTCATCGCCGCGACGAAGCTGCGCGTGAACGGGCTGTGGTCGGCGGCGATGACCGCCGTCGGCATCTGCTTGGGATCCGTGTTGATGGCGTAGCCGAACAGCGCCAGCTGCATGATGGGCAGGCCCACGATCATGCCGAAGGTGATACGGTCGCGGCGCAGCTGCAGGAACTCCTTGAGCACCATGCTCCACCAGCGCGACCAGGAAAAGCCTTGCAGATGGCGCATCATGGCGGGCTCGCGAAGTTGTCGGTGGAGCGTTTCATCAGGTAGATGAAGACATCCTCCAGGCTGGTGGCTATGGGTTCCAGGGTCAGGTCCTGGCCAGCGATGGCGTCCCTGAGCGTGCGTTCCAGTTGTGCTGCGTCGCGGCCGCTGATGTGCAGCGCGGAACCGAAGGCCACGGTCTGGTCCACGCCCGGCGCGTCGCGCAGGCGCTGCGCCAGCGGCACCAGGTTGTGGCCGTGGATGGCCCAGGTGGTCAGGCCCTGCTCGGCGATGACGTCCTCGGCCGTGCCTTGCGTCAGCAACCGGCCGTAGGAGATGTAGGCCAGCTTGTGGCAGCGTTCGGCCTCGTCCATGTAGTGCGTGCTGACCAGCACCGAGATGCCGCGCGCCGCCAGTTCATGCAGCTGCTCCCAGAAGTCGCGCCTTGCGGTCGGGTCCACGCCCGCAGTGGGTTCGTCCAGCAGCAGCAGCTTCGGCTGATGCAGCAGGCAGGCTGCCAGCGCCAGGCGCTGCTTCCAGCCGCCGGACAAGGAACCCGTCAACTGGCCGGCGCGGCTTTGCAGGCCCAGGTCTTCCAGCGCGCGGTCCACCGCCGCGCGCCGTTCGGGCATGCCGTACATGCGCGCCACGAAATCCAGGTTCTCGCGGATGGTCAGGTCGTCCCAGTAGGAGAACTTCTGCGTCATGTAGCCGACGTGCCGCTTGATCTGCGCGCTGTCGCGCAGAATGTCGTAGCCCAGGCAGGTGCCGCTGCCCGAATCCGGCGTCAACAAACCGCACATCAGCCGGATGCTGGTCGTCTTGCCGCTGCCGTTGGGGCCCAGGAAGCCGAAGATCTCGCCTTCGCGCACTTGGAGCGACACGTCGTTGACGACGTGCTTGCTGCCGAAGCGCTTGTTCAGGCCGTGCACGTCGATGACGTATTGCCCGGCGGACGCTTCCTGCGTGGCGGGGGGCGCGCTCATTGCAGCACCGCTTCCACCGGCTGGCCCGGATGCAGCCGCGTGGCGGCTTCGGGCGCTGGCCGCGCCTGCACCATGTAGACCAGCTTGCTGCGGCTTTCGCGGCTGTAGATCACGGGCGGCGTGTACTCGGCCTGGGTCGATATGTAGTCGATGCGCGCGGGGATGGGATCGCCGCAGCCATCGCAGCGCACCGTCGCCTGTTGCCCCACCTTCAGCGCGCCCAACGCCGTTTCCGGAACGAAGAAGCGCACCTTGATGTTGCCCGGCGGCAGCAGGCTGACGACCGGACTGCCGGCAGGCACCCATTCGCCCACGCGGTAGAGCGTGTCGAACACCAGCCCCGCGGCCGGCGCCGCCAGGCGCTTTTGCGCCAGCGTCCACTCCGCCTGGGCCAGCGCGGCGCGGGCCGCATCGACTTGGGCGGCCTGGGCGCGGCGCTGGTCGTCGCGGCCAGGCAGGCGGGCCACTTCCAGCTGGGCCTGCAACTCGCGCACGCGCGCCGCGTCCGATTGCGCCTGTTCGCGGCTGTCGTCCAACTGCGCGCGCGCGATGCCGCCGATGCGGAACTGGTCGGTATCGCGCCGCAGTTGCGCCGCCGAGCGGCGGCTGGCCGCCTCGGCCTGCGCCAGCTGGGCGCGGCTGACGTCCACTTCGGGCGGACGCTTGCCGGTGGCGATGTCTTCTTCCTGGGCCACGGCGGCGGCCAATTGCGCGCTGGCCTGGTCGCGCGCCGCGGCTTCGCGCGTGGCTTCCAGCGCGAAGAGCGGCGCGTCGGCTTGCACCTGCTGGCCGCGCCGCACCGGCAGCTCGGCCAGCCGGCCGGCCTCGGACGACGCCACGTAGACATATTCGCCTTCGGCGTAGCCCTGGAAGAAGGCGCCGTTGTCCTTGCCGCAACCGCCCAGGGCAAGCAAGGCCAGCGCAGAGGCGGGCAGGGGGCGGCGCAAGGCGGGAGGGATGCGCATGGTCAGCGTCCTGGAGTGTCGGGAGTCGGGGCGGACGGCGAGAACAGGCCGCCGGTGAGCATGGCGATGGCGTGGGCCGCGATCGCGCGGGTGTCTATGGCCTGCGGTTGCGCAGCGTCCAGCAGGACGCGCCGCCACAGGCCGGAGGTGGCCAGCGGGAGCAGGGTCAGGCCCAGGACGGACAGAAAGACCAGCCGCGGCTCCACGTCCGGGGTGATGGCGCCCGCGCGCTGGCATTCGGCGATGAGGCCGATGAAGGCCTGCAGGCGCTCGACGGGCAGATGGCGCAGCACGCGTTCGCGCAGCTGGCCGCCTTCATTCACGACCTCGTGCAGCCACAGGGCCGGCAGCCAGGGCCGTTCGACCGCGCTTTGCACCAGCCGGCCCACGACCTCGGCGATGAAGGCGCGCGCGGCAGCGGCGGGGTCCGCTGCGGGAATCTGAGGTTGTGGCAACGGCGACCAGACGTAGCCGATGACCGGCACGATCCGCTCCTGCACGACCGCGTCGATCAACTGGTCGCGGCTCTTGAAGTAGTAATGCACCATCGCCGTGGTGACGCCGGCGCGTTGCGCAATGTGCGTGAGCGTGGTGGCCGCCACGCCCTGGGCCGCGAACAGGCCGGTGGCGGTGTCCAGCAGGTTGGCGCGGGCGGCGGCATTGTCGGGTCGCGGCGGGCGGCCCGGCCGGCGGGAGGGGGTAGAGGGAGCGGAACGCATGCCGCGTATGTTAATTAAATTATTAATTAATTAAAAGAGGGGCGCGCTTCAGGGTTACACGCCGGATGCGCGGGCTTAGATGGTGTAATGGGCCGGTACCCCATCCCGCCATCCGGGTTGTGTGCGCCAGGCCCGGGCGGCTTTCTTGCAGGAGGCTGGACCGTCATGCCCCAATCGTCTTCCATCAACCGCCGCATCGTGCTTGCCGCGCGCCCGCAAGGCGAGCCGGCAGACCGCGATTTCCGCCTGGAAACCGGCGAGGTGCCGCAGCCCGGCCCCGGCCAGGTGCTGTTGCGCACCGTGTACCTGTCGCTCGATCCCTATATGCGCGGCCGCATGAGCGACGCGCCGTCCTATGCCGAACCGGTGCAGGTCGGCGGCGTCATGGTAGGCGGCACGGTGACGCGGGTCGAAGCCTCCAACCATCCCGACTACCGCCCAGGTGAGTGGGTGCTGGCGCAATCCGGCTGGCAAGACTACGCCCTGTCCGATGGCGCCGGCCTGCTGCGGCTGGGTCCCAATCCCGAACACCCGTCCTATTCGCTGGGCGTGCTGGGCATGCCCGGCTTCACCGGCTACATGGGCTTGCTGGACATCGGCCAGCCCAAGGCGGGCGAGACCGTGGTGGTGGCCGCGGCCAGCGGCGCGGTGGGGGCGGTGGTCGGCCAGATCGCCAAGATCCATGGCTGCAAGGTGGTCGGCATCGCGGGCGGCGCGGACAAGTGCCGCTACGCAGTCCAGGAGCTGGGCTTTGACGACTGCCTGGACCACAAGGCGCCCGACCTGCCGGGCCGCCTCGCGCGCGCCGTGCCGCAGGGCATCGACGTGTATTTCGAGAACGTCGGCGGCGCGGTCTTCGACGCGGTGCTGCCGCTCTTGAACCCGCGCGCGCGGATACCGGTCTGCGGCCTGATTTCGGCCTACAACGCCACCAGCCAGCCGCAAGGGCCGGACCGCCTGGGCCTGCTGATGCGCACCATCCTCACCAAGCGCCTCAAGATGCAGGGCTTCATCATCTTCAACGAATACGCGCACCGCTACGGCGAATTCCGCGAGGCGATGGAAGGCTTGATCAAGCAAGGCCGCATCAAGTATCGCGAGGACGTGGTCGATGGACTGGAGAACGCGCCGCGCGGCCTGATCGGGCTGCTCAGGGGTGAAAACGCCGGCAAGCGCATTGTGCGCGTCGGCCCGGACGAAAGGAGCGCCACATGAACATCCTGATCGTGCTGACTTCCCACGACACGCTGGGCAACACCGGCCGCAAGACCGGATTCTGGCTGGAAGAATTCGCTGCGCCGTACTACGCCTTCGTCGACGCGGGCGCCAAGGTCACGCTGGCTTCGCCCGCAGGCGGCCAGCCGCCGCTGGACCCCAAGAGCGACGACCCCGACGCCCAGACCGACGACACGCGGCGCTTTCGCCAGGACAAGGACGCGCAGCGGCAACTGGCCGCCACCTTGCGGCTGGCGCAGGTGCAGGCGGCCGACTACGACGCCGTGTTCTACCCGGGCGGCCACGGCCCCTTGTGGGATCTGGCGGAAGATCCCAATTCGGTCTCGCTGATCGAGACCATGCTGGCGGCGGGCAAGCCCGTTGCGGCCGTATGCCATGCGCCCGGCGTGCTGCGCCACGCCAAGACGGCCGACGGCAAGCCGCTGGTGCAGGGCAGGCAGGTCACCGGCTTTTCCAATGCCGAAGAGGCGGCCGTGCAGTTGAGCGACGTGGTGCCTTTCCTGGTCGAGGACGAGCTGAAGCAGTTGGGCGGGCAGTACAGCAGCGGCCCGGACTGGCAGCCGCACGTGGTCGGCGATGGCTTGCTGGTCACGGGCCAGAATCCTGCATCTTCCGTCGGCGTGGCGCAGGCGCTGCTGGACAGGTTGAAGGATTGAGCGCTGGCGGGCCGGACCCGGTTCCCGCGGGATGCGGGGGCGGGTCCGGCTCTGCTTTGCCCTGGCGCGCGGCATCTGATCGGCAAGGATTGCTGCGCAATGTGTCAGAATCGCGACCTTTTGCTACAGCGCAAAGCGGCAAGAGCCCATTGCGCGCGATGACCGATGCCTCCAGACGTACCCGAATATCCCGCTGGCTCCTGCGTGGCGGCCTTGTTTGCCGCCATGCGGGCGCGCGACCCGGCCACCGGCCGCCATTCCGAAAGAGTTGTTGCGCTGAGCGTGGCGCTGGCCCGGGCCTGCGGCCTGCCGGAATCCGAACAGGAGGCGGTCGCGGTCGCTGCCCGCCTGCATGACATCGGCAAGATCGGCACGCCGGATCGTGTGCTGTATTCGCCGAAGCGGCTGGACAAGGACGATTGGGAAATCATGAAGGCGCACGCCGCAGTGGGCGCCGACATCATCATGCACAGCGACATTCCGCAACGCGAGCTGATCGCGCGGGCGGTGCGCCATCATCACGAACACTTCGACGGTTCGGGCTATCCCGCAGGACTGGCGGGCGAGGACATTCCGCTGCATTCGCGCATCATTTCGCTGGCAGATTCCTACGACGCCCTGGGCGATGCGCGTCCCTACCATCCTGCGCGCACGCATGCGGAGATCATGCGCATCCTGAACGAGGAAGCCGGCGCCAAATGCGACCCGGCCCTGTTGCGCACGTTCGAAGCGATGATCGCGAAGAGCCCCCTAAGGGTTCCGTAGCGCAGATCCCGTCAGCATCGCCGACGGGTCGGGCACTCCGGATGGGCGGTCACTTCAAGCGGTAATTCGCTGCCACCACCGCCAATTCCTGCAGCGTGCGCTGCTGCCACGCGGCATCATGCCCCAGCTCTTCGGCCAGGATGCGAGCCACTTCGGGCGCCGCCAGCATCGCGGCCTCGCTGTCCAGGAACAAGGCGCGGTTGCGCCGCGCCAGCACGTCCTCGGCGCTGCGCGCGAGTTCGTACCGTGCGGCGAAACGCACGTGCGCCTCCGACAAGCCGCTGCTCCTGACCAGCATGCGGTCCGCGCCGGGCAGCGCCTTCAGGGCCGGCAGGTCGCTGCCGTAGTAGCTGTCCGGCGTGCCGGCATGCTCCTGCGACGGCGCCAGGCCCGCCGCGCCATGCAGCGGCAGCGATTCCGTGCGGCAGGTGGCCTGCGTCAGCAGCTGGTGCTGGATGGCCGTGTCGACCACGTCCTGCGCCATGCGGCGGTAGGTGGTCCACTTGCCGCCGGTGACGGTCACCAGCCCGGCCTTGGACACCAGGATGGTGTGCTCGCGCGACAAGGACTTGGTGGAGGCTTCGCCCGTGGCCTTGACCAGCGGACGCAGCCCGGCCCAGACGCTGGTGACGTCGTCGCGCGTGGGCTTGCGGCTGAGATAGCGCGCCGCGGTGCTGAGGATGAAATCCACATCCTGCGCGCCCGCCTGCGGATCCAGCGGCAGATCGTCGCGCGGCGTATCGGTGGTGCCGACGATGGTGTGGCCGTTCCATGGCACCACGAACAGCACGCGGCCGTCGTCGGTCTTGGGGATCAGGATGGCGCGCTTGCCCGGCAGGAAATCCTGCGGCAAGGTCAGGTGCACACCCTGGCTGGGCGCCACCATGGTCTGCGCGTTCTTGTCTTCCATGCGCCGTACCGCGTCCACCCACACGCCGGTGGCATTGACCACGCAGCGCGCGCGCAACGTGAAGCTGGCGCCGCCGATCGCGTCCTGCACCGTTACGCCGTCGACCTTGCCGCCCGTCATGGTCAGGCCGGTGGCGCGCATGTAGTTCACCGCGGTGCCGCCCAGGTCGAACAGCGTGCGCATCAGGCTTACGGCCAGGCGGGCGTCGTCGAACTGGCCGTCGTAGTACAGCACGCCGCCCTTGAGATTCTTGCCCTGCACGTTCTCGGCCAGCGTCGGCGCATTGGCCAGCGTGTCGCGGCGCGACAGCCAGCGGCTGGGCGACAGGTTCAGCTTGCCGGCCAGCATGTCGTACATCTTCAGGCCGATGCCGTAGAAGGGCTGGTCGAACAGGTTGTAGGCTGGCACCACGAAGCCCAGCGGCCACACCAGGTGCGGCGCGTTGCGGTTGAGCAGGCCGCGTTCATGCAGCGCTTCGCGCACCAGGCTGACGTTGCCCTGCGCCAGATAGCGCACGCCGCCGTGCACCAGCTTGGTGGCCTTGCTGGACGTGCCCTTGGCGAAGTCCGCGCCTTCGATCAGCAGGGTGCGATAGCCGCGCGAAGCGGCATCGACCGCCGTGCCCAGGCCGGTGGCGCCGCCGCCGATGACGATCACGTCCCAGGAGTGCGTGTTGTCCAGCGTGTTCAGGAGGCGGTTGCGGTCGGGCGGGGCGACGGAGGCTAGGGGTTGGTTCATGGGATTCAAGGTGTTTGCTTCAAGGTATTCGGGGCGGCCGCCACGTCGCAGCGCACGCCGGCGTCCAGCAGGACTTGCGCCAGCGGCTCTTGCGGATGCGCGTCGGTGAAGAAGCGGTCGATTTGCGAGATGTGCGCCAGTTCCACCATGGCCTGGCGCTTGAATTTGCTGCTGTCGGCGGCGAGCCAGACTTCGCGCGACTGTTCGATGATGGTCCGCGCCACGCGCACTTCGCGGAAGTCGTAATCGCGCAGCGTGCCGTCGGCCTCGATGCCGGAGATGCCGATCAGGCCGATGTCGACCTTGAACTGGCGGATGAAGTCCATGGTGGCTTCGCCGACGATGCCGCGGTCGCGCGAACGCACCACGCCGCCGGCCACGATGACTTCGCAGTCCGGGTTGTCCGAGAGAATGTCGGCCACGTGCAGGTTGTTGGTGATGACGCGCAGGCCGCGATGGCGCAGCAGGGCGCGCGCAATGGCTTCGGTGGTGGTGCCGATGTTCAGGATCAGCGAACAGCCGTCGGGCACGGCGCGGGCCACGGCCTCGGCGATGCGCTGCTTGCCGGCGGCGTGCAGGCCCTGGCGCTTGCGGTAGGCGATGTTCTCGATGGTGGACGCTTCGATGCGCACGCCGCCATGGAAGCGCGACAGCAGGCCCGCTTCGGAAAGAATATTGACGTCGCGCCGCACGGTCTGCAGCGTGACGTCAAAGCGTTTGGCGAGTTCCTCGATCGAGGCCGAGCCTTGGGCCCGCACCATTTCGATCAGGGCGCTCTGTCTGGGATTCAGTGTCATGTTCGTATAGTAAAACAACAAAAGCGAAAAATAATGACGCGCCGCAAGATTGTTTTTTGTTCGCTTCTTGAGTAAAACGCACAATAAACGAAAGCTATCTGAAAGAGTATGCTCATCCTGTTGTTCGCTTGAATGCAGGCCGAGACCGCTGTACCGAATACCGAAGTCCGCCGTAAAAACAGGGACGTATAAGTAGGTAGAGGAGACCAGATGCAGCTGAACTTGGACAGGGTAGGTTTGCGGGCCGGCTCGCAGACGCACCTGTATCCCATGAGCCTGGCCCCCGTCGAGGGCGCCATGACGGTATTGCTGGGGGCCACCCTGGCGGGCAAGACCTCGCTGATGCGCATCATGGCCGGGCTGGACCGGCCCACCGAGGGCCGCGTACTGGTCGACGGCGCCGACGTGACCGGCGTGCCGGTGCGCCAGCGCAACGTCGCCATGGTCTACCAGCAGTTCATCAATTACCCGTCCATGTCGGTCTACGACAACATCGCTTCGCCGCTCAAGCTGCGCGGGGCGGCGGACATCAGCGAAAAAGTCCGCGCCATGGCGGCGCGGCTGCACATCGACCACCTGCTGGAGCGCTACCCCTCGGAGCTGTCCGGCGGGCAGCAGCAGCGAGTGGCGCTGGCCCGGGCGCTGGCCAAGGACGCGCCGCTGATCCTGCTGGACGAGCCCCTGGTCAACCTGGACTACAAGCTGCGCGAGGAACTGCGCGACGAACTTTCCGAATTGTTCGCCGAAGGGCGCTCCACGGTGGTCTATGCCACGACCGAGCCGGGCGAGGCCCTGTTGCTGGGTGGCCACACCGCGGTGCTGGATGCGGGCGAATTGCTGCAATACGGCCCCACGGCCGAGGTCTTCCATCGCCCCAATTCCATCCGCGTGGCCCGCGCCTTCAGCGACCCGCCCATGAATCTGTTCTCCGCGCGCCGTACGGGGTCGGGCTTCGTGCTGCAGGGAGACCTGGCGGTGGAGCGGGCGCTGCCGCAAGGCGCCGATGCGGAGATCACCGCCGGCCTGCGCGCCGGCGCTCTCGATGTCGAGCCGCGACCCGGCCACATCGCGCTGCCCGGGGTGGTGAAGCTGGCCGAGATCTCCGGATCCGACACCTTCGTGCATGCGCAGACGGCGGCGGGCGACGTGGTGGCGCAACTGCCCGGGGTCCACCGCTACACGCTGGACCACCGCGTACAGTTCTATTTCGACCCGGCGCAGACCTACGCCTTCGGCGCGGGCGGCGCGCTGCTGGCGGCGCCGCGGCAGCCGGCGGGCGCTGGGGAGACGGCCTGATGGCGCAGATCGAGCTGGACCTGTCCCATTCCTACGTGGCGGACCCCAAGACCGACGAGGACTACGCACTGCTGCCGCTTTCGTTCACCTTCAAGGACGGCGGGGCCTACGCCTTGCTGGGTCCGTCCGGCTGCGGCAAGACCACGCTGCTCAATTGCGTGTCGGGCCTGCTGCGGCCGTCGCACGGGCGCATCCTGTTCGACGGCCAGGACGTCACGGACAAGACGCCGCAGGCGCGCAACATCGCCCAGGTGTTCCAGTTCCCGGTGGTGTACGACACCATGACCGTGGCCGAGAACCTGGCGTTTCCGCTGCGCAACCGCGGCATGGCGCCCAAGCTCATCGGCGAGCGCGTCGGGCGCATCGCCGAGATGCTGGAGATGTCGCATGTGCTGGACCGGCGCGCCAGCGGCCTGACCGCCGACGCCAAGCAGAAGATTTCGCTGGGGCGCGGACTGGTACGCAGCGACGTGTCGGCCATCCTGTTCGACGAGCCGCTGACCGTGATTGATCCGCAGCTCAAATGGGAGCTGCGCCGCAAGCTCAAGGAAATCCACCACGAGTTCAAGCTGACGCTGATCTACGTGACGCACGACCAGACCGAGGCGCTGACCTTTGCCGACGAGGTCATGGTGATGGCGCGCGGCAGGGCGGTGCAGGTCGGGACCGCGGATGACCTGTTCCAGCGGCCGGCACATACCTTCGTGGGCCATTTCATCGGCTCGCCGGGCATGAACTTCCTGCCGGCGCAATGGCGCGACGGCGGCCTGGAGGTGGGCAAGAGCCGCGTCGCCGGGGTGCCGGCGGAGATGGCGGCAAAGCTGGACGGCGCGGGCCCCGTGAAGCTGGGCGTGCGTCCGGAGTACTTGCGCATTACCGAGCCGGGCGCGCCCGGCGCCCTGGCCATGCGCGTGGAGCGGGTGCAGGACGTGGGCACCTACACGCTGCTGGTGGCGGACTTCGAAGGCACGCCGGTGCGCGCCCGGCTGGCCAGCAACATCGTCCCGGCCGCGGCTGGCGGCACGGTCTGGTTGTCGGCGCTGAATCCGCACACCTGCTTTTACCGCGACGAGGAGCTGATCCGATGAAACCCATAGATCACCGGGCCTGGTTCCTGGTCCTGCCCGTGGTGCTGTGCGTGGCGTTCTCGGCCATCCTGCCGCTGATGACCATCGTCAACTATTCGGTGCAGGACATCATCTCGCCCGAGCGCCGCGTCTTCGTCGGCACCGAGTGGTACGCCGCCGTGCTGCAGGATGAAGAACTGCATGGCGCGCTGTTCCGCCAGATCGGCTTTTCGCTGGCCGTGCTGGCCATCGAGATCCCGCTGGGCATCCTGCTGGCCCTGTCCATGCCGGCCAGCGGCTGGCGCGCTTCCGCGGTGCTGGTCATCATCGCGCTGTCGCTGCTGATTCCCTGGAACGTGGTGGGCACCATCTGGCAGGTGTTCGGGCGCACCGACATCGGCCTGCTGGGCGCGACGCTGTCCTGGCTGGGCGTGGACTACAACTACACCGGCAACGACGTCGATGCCTGGGTCACGGTGCTGGTCATGGACGTGTGGCACTGGACGCCGCTGGTGGCGCTGCTGTGCTACGCGGGCTTGCGCGCGATACCCGACGCCTACTACCAGGCCGCCCGCATCGATGGCGCGTCGCGCCTGGCGGTGTTCCGCTACATCCAGCTGCCCAAGATGCGGGGCGTGCTCATGATCGCGGTGCTGCTGCGCTTCATGGACAGCTTCATGATCTACACCGAGCCGTTCGTGCTGACGGGCGGCGGGCCGGGCAACGCCACCACCTTCCTGTCGCAGTACCTGACGCAGAAGGCGGTGGGCCAGTTCGACCTGGGGCCGGCGGCCGCGTTCTCCATCATCTATTTCCTCATCATCCTGCTCTTGTGCTTCATCCTCTACAACTGGATGCAACGCGCCGGCACCACCGGCGGCTTTGACGAGGAGCGCTCAAATGCGTGAGAAAAATTCCCGCTGGCGCGGCGTCTTCCTGACCCTGTACCTGGTCTTCGCCATCCTGCCGCTGTATTGGATGCTGAACATGTCGTTCAAGACCAATACCGAAATCGTCAGCACCCTGACGCTGTGGCCGCGCGACTTCACCTTCGAGCACTACCGCACCATCTTCACCGACCCGGCCTGGTACTCGGGCTACATCAACTCGCTGATCTACGTGGTCATCAACACGGTGATCTCGCTGGCCGTGGCGCTGCCGGCCGCCTACGCCTTTTCGCGCTACCGCTTCATTGGCGACAAGCATGTGTTCTTCTGGCTGCTGACCAATCGCATGACGCCGCCCGCGGTGTTCCTGCTGCCGTTCTTCCAGCTCTATAGCTCCTTCGGCCTGATGGACACGCACCTGGCCGTGGCGCTTGCGCACCTGGTGTTCAACGTGCCGCTGGCGGTCTGGATCCTGGAGGGCTTCATGTCCGGCGTGCCGCGCGAGATCGACGAGACCGCCTACGTCGACGGTTATTCCTTCCCGCGCTTTTTTCTGACGATCTTCCTGCCGTTGATCAAATCGGGCGTGGGCGTGGCGGCGTTCTTCTGCTTCATGTTCAGCTGGGTGGAGCTGCTGCTGGCGCGCACGCTGACCTCGGTCAACGCCAAGCCCATCGTCGCCACCATGACCCGTACCGTATCGGCCTCCGGCATGGACTGGGGCGTGCTTGCTGCGGCGGGGGTGCTGACCATCGTGCCGGGCGGCATCGTCATCTGGTTCGTGCGGCATTACATCGCGAAGGGCTTCGCGATGGGCCGGGTGTAGAGGCAAGGAGGGCGCGCTCATGTTCAGCTGGATGGTATGGACCACTCCCGTCGCCGTGTTCTTTTCCTGCATCGTGCTGATGCTGGTAGGCATGACGGTATGGGAACTGAAATCGCCCACGGCCGAGCGCAAGGGCTTCCTGCCCCTGCGCACCACGCGCGGCGACCGCCTCTTCATCGGCCTGATGGCTGCGGCCTGGCTCAACCTGGCGTTCCTGGGGTTCGGCCAGAAGGCAGCGGAATGGTTTTCGCTGGACGAGCCGCCATCGGTGTGGATCAGCTTCATCGCGTCCATGCTGCTGCTGGCTTTCGTCATGAGGAAAGGTTGAAGAGGGGCGCCAGACCCCTCGCGTATTCAAGCGGTTGGTAAGGACTATCGGCCAGCGTCTTCCCCGGCCAGCGGTCCGCAGCAAACGATGGGGAAGACTTATCGAGGAGACAGGTCATGAAATTGCGCATGCACGCCATGGCAGCCGCCATCGCCCTGATCGGGACGTCGGCGGCCTGGGCTGGCGAACCGGAAGCGAAGAAGTGGGTCGATTCGGAGTTCCAGCCTTCATCGCTGTCCAAGGACCAGCAAATGGCCGAGATGAAGTGGTTCATCGAGGCCGCCGCCAAGCTCAAGGCTAAGGGAGTGAATGAAATCAGCGTGGTGTCCGAAACCATCACCACGCACGAATACGAGTCCAAGACGCTCGCCAAGGCTTTTTCCGAGATCACCGGCATCAAGGTCAACCACGACCTGATCCAGGAAGGCGACGTGGTCGAGAAGCTGCAGACCTCGATGCAGTCGGGCAAGTCCATCTACGACGGCTGGATCTCCGATTCCGACCTGATCGGCACGCACTACCGCTACGGCGCCATCCTGCCGCTGTCCGACTACATGGCGGGCGCGGGCAAGGAATGGACCAACCCCAACCTGGACCTGAAGGACTTCATCGGCACCAAGTTCACCACCGCTCCGGACGGCAAGCTCTATCAGCTGCCCGACCAGCAGTTCGCCAACGTCTACTGGTTCCGGGCCGACTGGTTCGCGCGCCAGGACCTGAAGGACAAGTTCAAGGCCAAGTATGGCTACGAGCTGGGGGTGCCCACCAACTGGTCCGCCTATGAGGACATCGCCGACTTCTTCTCCAACGACGTCAAGGAACTGGACGGCAAGAAGGTCTATGGCCACATGGACTACGGCAAGAAGGACCCGTCCTTGGGCTGGCGCTTCACCGACGCGTGGCTGTCGATGGCCGGCGCGGCGGACAAGGGCCTGCCCAACGGCATGCCGGTGGACGAGTGGGGCATCCGCGTGGCGGACGACAAGTGCACCCCGGTCGGCGCGTCGGTCGCGCGCGGCGGCGCCACCAACAGTCCGGCTGCGGTCTATGCCCTGACCAAGTACGTGGACTGGATGAAGAAGTACGCGCCCCAGCAGGCCATGGGCATGACCTTCTCAGAATCCGGCCCGGTGCCGGCCCAGGGCCAGATCGCCCAGCAGATCTTCTGGTACACGGCGTTCACCGCCGACATGACCAAGAAGGGCCTGCCGGTGGTCAACGACGACGGCACGCCGAAGTGGCGCATGGCCCCGTCGCCCTACGGCCCGTACTGGAAGGACGGCATGCAGAACGGCTACCAGGACGTGGGCTCGTGGACCTTCTTCAAGTCCACCAACCCCGACAAGATGGCCGCGGCCTGGCTGTATGCGCAGTTCGTCACGTCCAAGTCGGTGTCGCTGAAGAAGTCCATCACCGGCCTGACCTTCATCCGCGACAGCGACATCAACAGCGAGTTCTTCACCAAGAACGCGGCGAACTACGGCGGCCTGATCGAGTTCTACCGCAGCCCGGCGCGCGTGGCGTGGACGCCCACCGGCAACAACGTGCCTGACTATCCCAAGCTGGCGCAGCTGTGGTGGAAGAACGTCGCCACCGCGGTCACGGGCGAAAAGACTCCGCAGGCCGCCATGGACAACCTGGCCAATGAAATGGATCAGGTCATGGCGCGTCTGGAGCGCGCCGGCATGGCGCAGTGCGCGCCCAAGCTCAACCCCAAGAGCGACCCCAGCAAGTGGCTGTCGGACCAGCATGCGCCGTGGAAGAAGCTGGCCAACGAAAAGCCCAAGGGCGAGACGATCGCCTATGAGAAGCTGCTGGATGCGTGGAAGCAGGGCAAGGTGAGGTAAGCCGGCCGAACGCTGCGCACGGCCTGGACCCGGCATCGCGCCGGGTCCTTTTTTTGCCCGTCAGTGTATGACGCGCGCCGCCTTGCGCGCGCGCTTGACTTCATACATGCGGGCATCGGCCAGGCGTACCGCCGCTTCAGCGTCCAGGCCGCGCGGATCCAGCGCCACCACGCCGACGCTGGCGCCTTCATACGGGACGGTCGCCTCGCCGAGCTGGTAGCGGCCCACGGTGGCGGCGGTGGCGCGCTCTTCCAGGGAGCGGGCGGCTTCTTCGGCGTCGCCGCGCGGCGCGTGCACGCCATGGGGGCCGTCCCCCGCTACCAAGGCAGGGCCGGGGCCGATCAGCACGAATTCGTCGCCGCCTATGCGGCCCAGCATGTCAGAGCCGCGCAGGGCCGCGGAGATCCGGCGCGATACCTCCTGCAGGAACACGTCGCCTTGCTGGTGGCCGTAGACGTCGTTGATGCCCTTGAAACCGTCCAGGTCGATCACGCCGACCAGCACGCTGCCGCCTTCGCGGATGGCGCGCGCCTGCAAGCGGTCGAGCGCCTCGTAAAGCGCGCGGCGGTTGGGCAGGCCGGTCAGGGTGTCGGTCAGCGCATATGACATGAGCTGGACGTTGGCCGCGTGCAGCTGCTCCATCAGCATTTCGCGTTCCAGGAAGCGGGCGATCACGCTGGAGAACAGTTTCAGCACCGATTCGGCCTGCGGTTCGATCTGGTGTCGCGTGGCGCTGGCGGCGCACAGGGTGCCGAACAGCACGCCGTCATCGGTGCGCACCGGGGCGCTCAGATAGGTTTGTATGCCCAGTTGCCGGGCCGCGTCGGAATCCGGCCAGCAGCTGGAGACATCGCTGGTGCACATGCGGCCTTCGTCCAGCGCGCGTTTGCACAGGGTGTCGTCCCAGGGCACGGACAGGCCTTCGGGGATTTGCAGTGTGCCGGCGTTGCGCGCGTAGCGGATGCTCTGGAGATCGGCCTTCAGGTCGATGGACGTGAGATAGGTGGATTCCAGTCCGGTCACCGCGCCCAGCATGTCCAGCAGCGGGCGCGTCAGCTGTTCGACCGACTTGGCCTCGGGCAGGGTGGTCGACAGTTCTGCAAGTATTGGATCCAGCACGGCGTCTCCAGGAAGCATGGGCATACGGGTGGGCATATGAACCTGCGGCCCGACGCTCCGTGAGGAGCGCGGGCCGCGCATGTCCGCCATTATGCACGCTGTGCCGCGGGTTGCATGTAACCCGCTCGCGGGACTACGCTGGACGTTCTACACGCGGCGGCCGGGCTCGATGCGTAGCGGCCGCCAGGGAGGCAGGCATGCATCACGCGAGCGAACTGCGCGGCCGGGTGGCCGTGGTGACAGGCGCATCTTCCGGCATAGGCCGGGCCATCGCGATCGGGCTGGCGGCCGCTGGCGCGCAGGTGGTGGTGAATCATCGCGCGGGCGGTGATTCTCAGGGGCGGGCCGCCGCCGTCGCCGAAGCGATCCAGCGGCAGGGCGGTTCGGCCGTCACCGCGGCCGCCGACATCAGCAAGGAGCCCGAGGTGGAGCACCTGTTTGCGCAGGCGCTGCAGCATTACGGGCGCCTGGACATCCTGGTCAACAACGCGGGCATAGAGCATCCCGCGCCGATTGCGGACATGACGCTGGCCGACTGGCAGCGCGTCATCGACGTGAACCTGACGGGGCAGTTCCTGTGCGCGCGCGCCGCTGCGCAGCAGTTCCAGTCACAGCCGGTCGACCCGGCGCGGCAGGGATTGGCGGCGGGCAACATCCTCTTCATCAGTTCCGTGCACGAGGTCATACCCTGGGCCTTCCAGGTGAATTACGCGGCGTCCAAGGGCGGCGTATCGATGCTGATGAAATCCCTGGCGCAGGAGCTGGCGCCGGCCCGGATACGCGTCAATTCGATTGCGCCGGGCGCCATACGCACGGCTATCAACCAGCCGGCCTGGGATACGCCGGAAAGCCTGGCCAGGCTGATGCAGCTGATTCCCTACGGCCGCATCGGCGAACCCGAAGACGTGGCGCGGGCCGCCGTCTGGCTCGCCAGCGACGCCTCGGATTACGTCACCGGCACGACCTTGTTCGTCGACGGCGGCATGACGCTGTATCCCGAATTCCGGGGCGCGGGCTAGGCCATGTCCAAGCCCCTGGAAGACTATGGCTTGATCGGCAACATGCTGTCGGCTGCGCTGGTGGCGCGCGACGGCTCCATCGACTGGCTGTGCCTGCCGCACTTCGATTCCCCCGCCTGCTTCGCGGCGTTGCTGGGCGATGAACGGCACGGGCGCTGGCGCATTGCGCCGCACGCGCAGCGCTGCACGGTGTCGCGCCGTTATGTGCCGGATACCGCGGTGCTGGAAACGCGCTACGAAACCGGCTCGGGGACGGCGCTGCTGTACGACTTCATGCCCTTGAGCGACGACGACGAGCGCGCCGACGTGGTGCGCATCGTGCGCGGCGAATCCGGACACGTGCAGATGGACATGGAGATGGCGCTGCGCTTCAACTATGGGCAGGCCGTTCCCTGGGTGCGCCGGCGCGACTATGGCCTGAGCGCCATCGCGGGCCCCGACGCGGTCGAACTGCACACGCCGGTGGACCTGGCGGGGCACGAACTCACCACCACGGCGCGCTTCACCGTGCATCCGGGCCGGGTGGTGCCGTTTACGCTGTCCTACCACCGTTCGCACCGCACGCCGCACTTCGTGCCGGATCGCGTGGAAAGCATGGACCGCACCATTTCCTGGTGGCAGGAATGGGCCAAGCGCTGCCGCTGGGAGGGCAGCGAAGAAGGGCGCGAGGCCGTGGTGCGCTCGCTGATTACCTTGAAGCTGCTGACCTTCCAGCCCACCGGCGGCATCATTGCCGCGCCTACCACCTCGCTGCCGGAGGCCCTGGGCGGCAGCCGCAACTGGGACTACCGGCATTGCTGGCTGCGCGATTCGGCGCTGACCCTCTACGCCTTGCTCAATGCCGGCTACCGCGAGGAGGCCGAGGCCTGGCGCCAATGGCTGTTGCGCGCGGTGGCCGGGCATCCCGACCAGTTGCAGATCATGTACGGCATCGCGGGCGAACGCTGGCTGCCCGAACTGGAAATCCCCTGGCTGCCGGGCTATGAGGGCAGCCTGCCGGTGCGCCGGGGCAACGGCGCCGCCGGCCAGAGCCAGCTGGACGTCTATGGTGAACTTATCGAAACCCTGTATGCGGCGCGCGCCGCGGATCTGGCGCCGCTGGCCGAGGCCTGGCGCCTGCAGAACGTGCTGCTGGAGCCATTGAAGCGCCGTTGGCAGGACCTGGACCACGGCATCTGGGAAGTTCGCGGCGAGCGCCGCGCCTTCACCCATTCGCGCCTGATGTGCTGGGTGGCCTTCGACCGCGCGGTGCAGTCCTGTGATCGCTTCGGCCTGCGCGGGCCGCGCGATGAATGGCAGCGGCTTGCCGACCGCATCCGGGCGGACATCTGCAAGCACGGCTACAACCAGGCGCGCGGCAGCTTCGTGCAGAGCTATGGATCTGATGAGCTGGATGCCAGCCTGCTGCTCATCCCCCAGGTGGGTTTTCTGCCCGCGGACGATCCGCGGGTGGCGGGGACGGTGCGCGCCATCGAGCGCGAACTGCTGCGCGATGGCTTGCTGCTGCGCTACTCCAATCAGCATGCCAGCGACGGCCTGCCGGGCGACGAAGGCGTGTTCCTGGCCTGCAGCTTCTGGCTGGCCGACGCCTACGTCATGCAGGGGCGCATCGATGACGCCGAACGCCTGTTCGAGCGGCTGCTGGCGCTGCGCAACGACCTGGGCCTGCTGGCCGAGGAATACGACGTAGGCCGGCGCCGCCTGGTGGGCAATTTCCCGCAGGGGTTCTCGCATATCGGGCTGGTCAATACCGCCTACAACCTGAGCCGGGCGAGCGGCCCGGCGCGTCAGCGCAGCGAGCAGGACGCGCCGCGGGAATAGGCCGCGCGGCGGCGTCCAGCGCCTGCCGGCGCGGTGTATTCTGGCGATCTGACGGCCGCCCCAAGTCGGGCGCCGAACCGCAGAACAGAGCAGGCCGCGCATCGGCCGCCACCGCATCCAGGAGAGACAAGCATGCTTTTGACCGACGAACAGCTCAGCGTCCAGGAAATGGCGCGCCGCTTCGCGCAGGAGCGCCTGGCGCCCAACTCGGAACGCTGGGACCGCGACCATCACTATCCCGCCGACGCCATCGCCGAAATGGCGCAACTGGGCTTTTTCGGCATGCTGGTGCCCGAAGCCTGGGACGGCAATGACAGCGGCTATATCTCGTATGCGGTCGCGCTGGAGGAAATCGCGGCCGGCAATGGCGCCTGCTCCACCATCATGAGCGTGCACAATTCGGTGGCCTGCATGCCCATCCTGAAGTTCGGTACCGACGCGCAGAAAGAACAGTTCCTGCGTCCGCTGGCAACAGGCGAGCATATCGGCGCCTTCGCGCTGACCGAGCCGCAGGCGGGGTCGGACGCCAGCAGCCTGCACACCCGGGCGCGCCGCGATGGCGACGACTACATCCTGAATGGCGCCAAGCAGTTCATCACGTCGGGGCGCAGCGGCCAGGTCGTGATTGTATTCGCCGTGACCGACCCGGATGCCGGCAAGCGCGGCATCTCGGCCTTCATCGTGCCCACCGACACCCCGGGCTACAAGGTGTTGCGGGTGGAAGAAAAGCTCGGCCAGCATGCGTCCGACACCTGCCAGATCGCGTTCGAGGACATGCGCATTCCGGCGGCTTACCGGCTGGGCGCGGAGGGCGAAGGCTACAAGATCGCCCTGTCCAACCTGGAGGGCGGGCGCATCGGCATCGCGTCCCAGTCGGTGGGCATGGCGCGCGCGGCCTACGAGTGCGCGCGCGACTATGCGCGCGACCGGCAGGCCTTCGGCAAACCCATCATGGAGCATCAGGCGGTCGCGTTCCGGCTGGCCGACATGGCCACGCAGATCCATGCGGCGCGCCAGATGGTGCTGCATGCGGCAGCCTTGCGCGAGGCCGGCAGGCCGGCGCTGACGGAAGCGTCCATGGCCAAGCTGTTCGCCTCCGAGATGGCCGAGAAGGTCTGCTCCGCCGCCATCCAGACCCTGGGCGGCTACGGCTATCTGAAGGACTTTCCGGTGGAACGCATCTATCGCGACGTGCGCGTCTGCCAGATCTATGAAGGCACCAGCGACATCCAGCGCCTGGTGATCGCCCGGGCCCTGTGAACGAAAGGCTAGGCCGGCAGGCGCCGGCCGCGCCGCGCCCACAGCGTGTAGACGACGATGTTGCCCACGATCAGCAAGGCCGCCAGTACGATCTGCGTGCCGCGGGTGATGCCTTCGGGGTAGATAAGCGCCAGTATGTAGTGTTCGATGAAGCCGCCGCCATAGCCTTGCTGGCCGGCCTGCTGGCGCAGCGAAATCTCCAGCGGCGTCAGCGGGCAGATCCAGCCCATGCCTATCACCAGCGCGCCCCAGGCCAGCGCGGGCAGGTGCAGGTAGGCGATCCAGCGCTTCCACAACGCCAGCAGGCCGCCCAATACGACGAAGGCAACGAAGAGGCCGTGCACGATGAGCACCAGGTCGGCGAGCAGTCGATAGCTCATGGCCGTGTCCGCCTCAGGGCTTGAGGTCCCGCAGCAGCTTGGCCAGTTCAGGCGCGGTCATCAGCGACACGCCTTGCGACTTGGCGTATTGCAGGGCGTTGTCCGAGACCTCGCCCAGCGCAATGTAGATGGCTTCGCGCGCGCCGCGCTTCTCGCGCGCTGCCTGCAGTTCGCGCAAGGGTTCGACGCCGACGCGGGCGGCCTTCCAGCGCTTGGCGCTGACCATGGCGACATGGCCGTCCTTGCTCAGCGCGAAATCGGCGCCGGGCAATTGCAGGCGCTGCACTTCACAGCCGTCGCGGCGAAAGCCCGCTTCGACGGTTTTGGAAAATTCCGCCCAGGACATGCCGGCGGCGGCTTCGGCCACGGCCTGCACCCGCGCGCCCGAGGGCGCGCGCAATTGCTTGTAGGCCGCCATGATGGCGATGACCGCGAACGGCACCGCGGCGAACACGCCCATCGCGGCGTACTCCAGCGGCAGCGCGGCAAAGCCGGCGGCCGACAGCAGCACGGCCACGCCGGCGCTCATCCACCAGGGCGAGCGCAGCAGCACCGCAAAAATGGAGTTCTGGGACATCTTGAGTTTCATGGCGGCTCGCGGTGATGCGTGGTGTGGAGGGCTTCAGGCGTCTGCGTCGCCGGCGTCGGGGCCGCGCACGACGATGCGCACGTCGCCGCAGGTCACGATCTGGCCGGCGCGGATCTTGGCCGTCTTGCGGCTTTCGACCACGCCGCCCACGCTGACGTGGCCTTCGGCCACCAGCATCTTGCCCGCGCCGCCGCTGTCGCACACGCCGGTGGCCTTGAGCAGCTGGTTCACTTCAATATAGGGGCTGCCTTCGGCCAGCGTGAATTCGATGATGGGCATAGCGAGAATGTCGTAGAGGTGAGGGCGGGGCGCTCAGGCCTGGCCGCCGCCGTTGGCGCCGTCCTGCGCGGGGGCGGGAGGCTCCTGCGCGGCGGGACGGTTGTTGTTGGTCTCGGCGCGGGCCATCCAGGCGATCAGGGACGAACGCATGGCTTCCTCGACCGACATCTGGATGGGCTGGACCCATTCCTGCGGCACGAACACGGTATAGCCGCCGATCATGTAGCCCATCGGCAGGTACACGGCCACGCGCTCGCCCTGGGTGAAGCCTTCGGGCAAGCCTTCCATGTTGCGGCGGGTGACCAGGCCGACCAGTTCCAGCTGCTGGCCCGGCACTCGCAGGATCACGACCTGCTGGGCGGTGTTCTTGGAACTGGGCGAAAAATAGTCCGCGAAGCTCTTCAGCGACGAATAGATGCTCTTGACCACCGGCAGGTTGGTGAACGGCATTTCCAGCAGCACCAGCACGCGCTGCACGCGTTCCTTGGACACCAGGTAGCCGATGGCCAGGATGCCGAGGATGCCCAGCGCCAGGCCCATGCCCGGCACATAGAACCCGCCGATGAAGGGGCGCAGGAAGGTCAGCGCCACGGCTTCGGTCCACGCCAGGAAGATATAGAGCAGGTAGATCGTCAGGGCCAGCGGCAGGACGGTGATCAGGCCGCGGAAGAAGTATTTATAGAGGCGAGTCATAGACATAGGCAAATAAATCAGGGTCGGATTACGCGGCAAAGGCACGCGCCGAAGGGCCGCCAGCATAGCAGCCGGCGCGGGCCCGACCGGTAACAATCGGCGTGCGATCAGCGGAAGCGGCGCGCGCCTAGCGGTCCACGGGCAGGTACAGGGTCTCCTTGATCTCCTCCATGACCACGTAGCTGCGCGATTCGGCGGACGCGGGCAGGCGCTTGAGGATTTCGCCGAGGAGACGGCGGTATTCGTTCATTTCGGTCAGGCGGGCCTTGACCAGGTAGTCGAAGTCGCCGGACACCAGATGGCATTCCATGACTTCGGGCACGTACAGCAGCTCTTTCTTGACCTTGTCGAACACGTCGCCGGATTTGGCCGACAGCTTGATCTCCAGGAAGACGAGCAGGTTCTTGCCCAGCGCCGCCGGATTGACGCGCGCATGGTAACCCGTGATGACGCCTTCGCGCTCCATGCGCTTGACGCGGTCGGAGCAGGGGGTGGCGGACAGACTGATCCGGTCGGCCAGTTCGGTCACGGAAATACGGCCTTCCCGCTGCAGGATATCCAGGATTTTCAGGTCGATACGGTCTAGCTCGCGCATTTCACTTTTGGCGATCGAAAAACAGGAGGTGGCCGGGAAAAAGCACTGGCAAAGCAAAATCTTCAGTGCTTTTCACTGCTGAGAGGCCCATAGACTACCGAAATTCCTGAACAAAACCAATCACCGGAAAGAATCATGCACGTCATCGTCCTCGGCAGCGGCGTCATCGGCACCACCACCGCCTACTATCTGGCCCGTCAAGGCGCCAAAGTCACGGTGCTGGACCGCCAGCCTTCGGCGGCGCAAGAGACCAGCTACGCCAACGCCGGACAGGTTTCGCCGGGCTATTCCACGCCGTGGGCCGCGCCCGGCATTCCGCTGAAGGCCATCAAGTGGCTGTTCCAGAAACACGCTCCGCTGGCCATACGCCTGGACGGCAGCCTGTTCCAGCTGAAATGGATGGCGTCCATGCTGGCCAACTGTTCTGCCGAACGATACTCGGTGAACAAGGAGCGCATGCTGCGCCTGTCCGAGTACAGCCGCGATTGCCTGCGCGAACTGCGCCAGTCCACCGGCATCCACTACGAAGAACGCACCCGCGGCACCTTGCAGCTGTTCCGCACCGAGGCCCAGCTGGAAGCCGCGCGCCGCGACATCGCGGTGCTGGAAGAAGTGGGCGTACCCTACGAACTGCTGGACCGCAACCGCCTGGTGACGGCCGAGCCCGCCCTGGCGCGCTCGCTGCACAAGCTGAGCGGCGGCCTGCGCCTGCCCAACGACGAAACCGGCGACTGCCAACTGTTCACGACGCGTCTGGCCGAAATGGCCAAGGGCCTGGGCGTGGAATTCCGTTACGGCCAGACGGTGTCGGGCCTGAACACGGCCGGCGGCCAGATCACCGGCGTGCGCGTGGGCAATGAAGTCCTGACCGCCGATCGCTATGTCGCCGCCTTCGGCAGCTACACGCGCGACTTCCTCAAGCCGCTGGATCTGGACCTGCCGGTGTATCCGCTCAAGGGCTACTCGCTGACCATCCCCATGGCGGACGAATCGGCCGCGCCGGTTTCTACCATCCTGGACGAAACCTACAAGATCGCCGTCACGCGTTTCGACCAGCGCATCCGCGTGGGCGGCATGGCCGAGATCGCGGGCTTCGACCTGCGCCTGAAGGAGGCCCGCCGCAAGACGCTGGAACTGGTCGTCAACGACCTGTTCCCGGGCAGCGGCCACGTGGCCCAGGCCGAGTTCTGGACCGGCCTGCGTCCCATGACGCCGGACGGCACGCCGGTGGTCGGCGCGACCCGCTACGGCAACCTGTACCTGAACACCGGCCACGGCACGCTGGGCTGGACCATGGCCTGCGGCTCGGGCAAGCTGGTGGCCGATCTGGTCATGGGCCAGCGTCCCGCCATCCGCACCGACGGCCTGGGCCTGTCGCGCTATGACCGCAAGGCGGCGTCCAGCCAGTCGCTGGTGCTGGACGGCAAGAGCGCCTGATTCCGCTTGCGGCAAGCCGGCGGCGATTCTTCCGGATATCGCCGCCGGGACTGCGCATGGGCCATCTACAATGGCCCGCATGATCCATTTCCTGCACACCGCCGACTGGCAGATCGGCCGACAATACGGCCAGTTTGAAACCGACGATGCCGCCATGCTGGCCGAGGCCCGCTTCGACGTCGTCGCCCGCATCGCTGCGCTGGCCGCGGAGCGCGGCGTGGACGCCGTGCTGGTGGCGGGCGATGTGTTCGACACGCAGGGCGTGTCGGACCGCACGATACGCCGCCTGTTCGCGGCCATGGCCGCTTACACCGGCCCCTGGGTCATGATCGCCGGCAACCACGACGCCGCGCTGGCCGACAGCGTCTGGAGCCGGGCGATGCAGTTGGGCTGCATCCCTTCCAACGTGCATGTTCCGCTGCGCACCGGCGTGGTCGATCTGGCGGCGATCAATCTCGCCGTGCTGGCCGCGCCCCTGACGCAACGCCATACCTACGACGACGTGACCCAGGCCTTCGACGCGCTGGAAACCGAAGCCGGCCGCATCCGCGTGGGCCTGGCGCACGGCAGCGTGGCGGGCCGCCTGCCGGACACCATCGATGCCACCAATCCCATCGCCCCGGACCGCGCGGTTCGCGCGCGGCTGGACTATCTGGCGCTGGGCGACTGGCACGGCTGTCTGTCCATCGACGAGCGCACGTGGTACGCCGGCACGCCGGAGCAGGACCGCTTCCGCGGCAACGAACCGGGGTACGCGCTGCATGTGCGCATCGAGGCGCCGGGCGCCACGCCCGCCGTCGAGCGGCTGGCTACGGGCAAGTACCGCTGGTCGGCCTGGTCGGAAACGCTGAGCCTGCCCTCGGACGCGCAGGCGCTGGCCGCGCGCATGGCCGAGCTGCGCGCCGAGGATGTGCTGCGGCTGGACCTGCAAGGGCACGTCAACATGGAAACCTGGGAAGCGCTGCAACGCGCCGTGGACCAGGCCGCGGCGCAGGTGCGCGCGCTGTTGCCGGACCTGTCCGGCCTCATGCTGGAACCGGACGAAGCCGACCTGGCCGAACTGCGCGCCAGCGGCTACGTGGGCGAAGTTGCGGCGCAATTGCAGGCATTGCAGGCCGACCCGGAACAATCTGCGGTTGCGAGCGAGGCATTGCGGCTGCTGCTGCGGTTCCAGCGCGAAAGCGCCGCGCCGGGAGCCGCCAAATGAAGCTCTCGCGCATCGCCCTGGAAGAATTCCGCAAGTTCCGCCAGCCCATGGCGCTGGAAGGGCTGCAGGACGGCCTGAACCTGTTCGTGGGCCCGAACGAAGCCGGCAAGAGCACCGTGGCCGCGGCCATCCGTTCCGCCTTTCTTGAACGCTACAGCACCAGCAAGGTCGCTGACCTGGCGCCGCACGGCGAGTCCGGCGCGCGACCCAGCGTGGAACTGGAATTCACGCATGCCGGACACAGCTATGTGCTGAAGAAGCAATTCCTGTCGCGCGCCCGCTGCGAACTGTTGATCGATGGCGGCGCGCAACGGCTGGACGGCGAAGAGGCCGAGAACGCGCTGGCCGCATTGCTGGGCTTTGAACTGCCGGGACGCGGCCAGAGCAAGCCGGACCTGGCGGGCATACCGGGCCTGTTGTGGATCCAGCAGGGCGACGGCCAGAATCTGCAGGAAGCGGCCGGCCATGCGGGCGCGCATCTGCGTGAGGCCTTGACGCAGCTGTCCGGCGAGCTGGCTTCGGGCGATGGCGACCGCCTGTACGAGCGCGTGGCCGCCGAACGCGGCGCGCTGCTGGACGCACGCAATGGCCGCCCCAAGGGCGTCTACAAGGAAGCCGAAGATGCGCTGACGCGCGCCGCGGCCGAACGCGACGAGTGCGCGCAGGCCATGGCGCAGCTGAACGCCGACGTGGACCGCCTGGCCGAATTGCGCCGCGACCACGAGCGCGCCCAGGCCGGCGAGCCCTGGAAGGACTTCGAAGCCAAGGCGGCCGAGGCGCGTGCGCGCCTGGCGGCCCTGGCCAAGGAGCGCGAAGCCTTCGAAGGGCTGCGCCGCGAACAGGCGCAAGCCGCGCAAACGCTGGCGCTGTTGCAGGACCAGGTCCGGCGCGACCAGCAGGACGAGGCCGAACTCCAGTCGCTGGCCAGCGAGGCTCGCGCCGCGCGCGCCCGGGTCGAGGCCGCGCGCGAACCGCTGGCGCGCGCCCAACAGCAGCGCCAGGCGCATGCGGCCGCGGTGGACGCGGCGCGCCAGCGCGTTACTTCGGTGCAGGCCGTGGCCGACCGGCGCGACCTGGAGCATCAACTGCTCCAGCTGGGCGTGGAGATCGAACGCCTGGACGGCGCATTGAAGGAAGTCACCGCATTGATCGAGCAGGGCTCCGCGCTCAAGGCCGAGACCATGCGGATCGAAATCGCCGACGCCGACATCGAAGCCCTGCGCAAGAGCGAACGCGAACTGGCCAACCTGCAATTGCAGCAGCAGGCCAGCGCCACGCGCCTGTCCTATCAGCTGGAAGCGGGCGGCCGGGCGCTGCTGGACGGCCGGATGCTGAGCGGCGCGGACGAGGTCCTGCTGACGGCGGCCGCCGAACTGGAGCTGCCGGGCGTGGGGCGCTTGCGCATCGAGCCGGGCGGCAAGGACTTGCCCGCGCTCAAGCGCGAAATCGACGCGGCTCGGGCGGCCAGCGCGGCCTTGCTGCAGCGCCTGGACGTCGAGAGCCTGGCGCAGGCCGAGCAACGCTACGCCCGCCATGGCGCCTTGCTGCGCGAGCTGGACGGCATGCGCAAGACGCTGGGCATCCATGCGCCCAAGGGCGTGGACGTTCTGCGTGGCCAGCGCGACGACGCGTTGGCACGTCGCGTGCAATTGCAGGAACGTTTGGACAAGCTGCCAGCTGCGCCGCAGGCGGACGGCGGCGGCGATCTGCCCGGGGCGCTCCAGGCCCTGCGCGAGGCCGAGGCGGTTTCGGCGCAGGCCGAGACCGCGCTGGCCGCCGCACAGCGCACCATGGACACCGACGGCGCGCGCGCCCAATTGCTGGAAAACCAGACGGCGGCGCGCAGCGCCGAGCTCCAATCGCCCGAGCGCGCGACGCAGCGGCAGGCCCGCGCAGGCAGGCTCGCCGAGGTCCGCAGCAGCCACGACGAACTGGAGCGCCGCGTGCGCGAGGCGCAGGCGGCATTGGCTGGCCACCGTCCCGAGCTGGTCGAACAGGATGTGCAGCGCTACGAGAAGTCCGCCGCGATCGAGCGCGAGGCGCAGCACAAGCGCCACGGCGAAATCCTGCAGTTGCAAGGCAAGCTGGACCAGGCGGGCGCCCAAGGGCTGGGCGAACGCCTGTCTGAAGCAGAGGCCGCCTGCGAACGCCTGGAACGGCGGCGCGACGACTTCGCCCGCCGCGCCGCTGCGCTGGAACTCCTGCAAAAGCTGCTGGCAGACAAGCGCGCGGCGGCGACGCAACGCCTGCAAGCGCCGCTGGCGCGCCGGCTGAACCACTACCTGGCGCTGCTGTTTCCGGAAGCCGACCTGCGACTGGACGATGCCTTGCTGCCCGCCGCGCTGCGCCGCGCGGGCGGCGAGGACCAGCTGTCCGCGCTCAGCTTCGGCACGCGCGAACAACTGGGCATCCTGGCACGCTTCGCCTACGCCGATCTGCTGCGCGAAGCAGGGCGGCCGACGCTGCTGCTGCTCGATGACGCGCTGGTCCACACGGACGACGCGCGGCGCGACTTCATGAAGCGCGCGTTGTTCGACGCGGCCACGCGGCATCAGATCCTCATGTTCACCTGCCATGGCGAAGCCTGGCGCGACATGGGGGTGGAGCAGCGGCGCATCGCTTGACCGCGGCGCGCGCAGCCGGTAGGCTACGCCCCATGCCTGACCACACGCTCCTCGCCGATTCCGCATCCGCTGCCCGCGCAGCGGATACGCGTGCGCGTGTGCTGTCCCGGCGCTCCGCAGTTTCCCCCGGTTTTTCTCCTGTCGTGTCCACGGTGGTATCGCCGCCGGTCGCGCCGCCTTGCGGCGTGGTCTCGGGTGCTTACCCGCCTAGCGCGGTCGTCGTCGGCTGACGCCGTCCGCAACGCGACTCCAGCCTTTCTTCAAAAAAGCTTCGTCAGACGTCCTGATGCATATTGCATCCGTCTAGCGCATGCTTATGCCCGCTTGCGCGGGCGGGGCTGGAGCCTGTTCATACCCCGACAGGTAGAAACCTCATGTCTTTCGATAGATCTGCGTGGACCTCCTATGGCTCCACTTCCTTGTTCGTGCTGCTGTGGAGCGGCGGCGCGATTTTCGCCAAGTGGGGGCTGTCCCACGCCTCCGCCTTCGGCTTCCTGCTGTTGCGCTTCATCCTGGCGCTGGCTGCACTGATGCTGTTGTGCGCGTGGCGGCGGCGCTGGCTGCCAGAGCCTGGCACGCGTCTGACGGTCGCGGCCACTGGCCTGCTGCTCATCGGCGGCTATTCCATCTGCTACCTGCTGGCGCTGGACCACGGCATCACGCCGGGCGTGCTGGCCACGCTGCTGGGTGCTCAGCCCATTCTGACGTTGGCGGTGATGGAAAGGCGTTACTCATTGCCGCGCGTGGCGGGCCTCGGCCTTGCCTTGTGCGGGCTGGTGATGGTGGTCTACCAGAGCATAGGCATGGCGCGCTTTTCCGCGGCCGGCATGGCCTACGCGCTGGCCGCGCTGCTTTGCATGACCAGCGGCGCGATGCTGCAGAAACGCGTGCGCCAGGCGCCCATGGACGTCATGCCGTTGCAGTACTTCGTCAGTCTGGCGTTGTGCCTGCTGTTCGTGCCATTCCAACCGATCCGCGTGGAGTGGGTGATCGGTTTCATCCTGCCGCTGATATGGATGGGCCTGGTGATCTCGGTGGGCGCGACCCTGCTGTTCTACCGCATGATCCAGGCTGGCAACCTGGTCAACGTCACCAGCCTGTTCTATCTGGTCCCGGCCGGCACGGCGGCCCTGGATTACCTCATCCTGGGCAACCGGTTGTCGGCGTTGAGTCTGGGCGGGATGGCGGCGATCCTGCTGGGCCTGATGCTGGTGTTGCGCAGTCCGGCGCCAGCGGCGAAAGCGGTGCGGACCTGACCGTTGCCAGTTGAGGCATGACCCCGCGAGCGGATTTGAGTGCGCCCGCGGGGCAACTCATTGGGTCGCGGGTTTTCCCCAGGTATCGAAGAAAAATACCAAGTAGTATGTTCTCATCCAGCCAATTAAATACTCGTTAGTATGTTGCTGGAGACAACGATGTCCGTGATCTGGAATCCCCCGCTCGACCCGCAGGCAAGCGCCTGGCGCGACAAGGCCGCCGACCTGACCGCGCGGGCGTTCGCGCCGGCGGCCGCCGCCATAGACCGGGAACAACGCTATCCCGTGGAGCACCTGGTGCCGTTGCGGGAAAGCGGGATCTCGGGACTCTTCATTCCGGCCGAGTACGGTGGCGCGGGCGCATCGCTGACCTCGCTGGTGGCGGTGGTGGAAACCGTGGCCCAGGGCTGCGCCTCCACGGCCGCCATCCTGGCGGCGCTGTCGCTGGGCGCGTTTCCGGTCATCCTGGGAGGTACCGCCGAACAGAAGATGGTGCTGCTGGGCGGCCTGGCGCGCGACGGCCACGCGGTCAACTTCGCCCTGAGCGAGCGCGGCGCCGGTTCGGATGCGGCGGCCCTGTTGACCACGGCCGTGCCCGAGGGCGACGGATGGCGCATCCGGGGCGAAAAATGCTGGCTGGGCAACGGCGGGCATTCGCGCCATTTCATCGTGTTCGCCCGCACGGGCGAGCCGGGGGCGCGCAACAACATCAGCGCATTCGTGGTCGACCGCGACGCAAGCGGCGTGGTGGTAGACCACTACGAAGACAAGATGGGCATACGCGGCACCACCACCACGAACCTGAAACTGGACACCTGGGTCGGCGCTGAAAGCGTGGTCGGGACGCTGGGAGAAGGGCTGAAGCTCGCCTTGGCGACCTTGAGCATCGGCCGCGTGGTGGTGGCGGCCCAGGCCAACGGTATCGCCTTGTGCAGCTATGCCGAGGCGCGAGACTTCGCGGTGCAGCGCCAGACCTTCGGGCGCAGCATCATCGACCACCAGGGCGTGGGCTTCAAGCTGGCCGACGCCGCCACCGCGCTGTCGTCCTCGCGGATGATGACCTACGAAGCCGCGCGCGCCTACGACGCCGGGCAGGACATCGGCACGCTGGGCGCGATGGCCAAGCTGCTGGCCAGCGAAACCTCGCACAGCGTGGTGGACGACGCGATGCAGATTCTCGCCGGACGCGGCTATGTGAAGCCCAGCGCGGTGGAACGCTGCTACCGGGACCAGCGCATCACCGAAATCTACGAAGGCACCTCCGAAATCCAGCGCGTGGTCCTGGCCCGCGCCATCAAGAAAAGCGCAGGCGCTGCGGCGCAGCGCGGGGAGTTCGCATGAAAGCCAAGACTGCCATTCCTTATGACGAGATGCCCCTGCGGCAAGTGGAGCTGCTGGACGCGGCCGCGCATGCCTTCACCGAAATGGGATTCGCGGCGACCACGATCGATTCGGTCGCCGACCTGATCGGCGTCACGAAAGGCAGCGTCTATTACTACTACCGCAGCAAGACCGACCTGTTCTTCGCCGTGCACCGGCGCGCCATGCAGTTGAACCTGGACACGGTGACGCCGCTGGCGGAGGACGAGGCCGCGTCGCCGCCTCAGCGGCTCTGGAACATGGCCCATGCCCACACGCATCTGATGATGGCGCACCTGCCGTACCAGCGCGTCACCGTGCAGGGCGTCGAACTGCACCTGGCCGGACGCACCACGGCCAACCAGCGTGCCGAGCTGGAAGAACTGGTGCGGCAGCGCGACCGCTACGAGTCGCTGTTCCGCAGCGTGGTCGAGGCGGGCATGGCGACCGGAGACTTCCGGCGCGGTCCGCCGGCCTTGCAGGTCAAGCCGCTATTGGGCGCCTTGAACTGGACCACCATGTGGTATCGCCCCAGGGCCGGCGAATCCGAAGCGGATCGCGAAGCCATCGCGCGCGACATCGCGGATTTCGCTGTCGCGTCCATGCAATCCCTGCTGCCCGGTTCCGTGGCGGTTCCCACTGGAGTGAATGGCCATGCATGACATGCAATCCGAGGAACGCGGCTGGCGCGCGGTTTCCGAGTGGTATCACGCATTCTTCACCGGCATCGTCCTGTCGGCCGTGACGCGCCGCGGCACGGCGCGCGCGGCCGAACTGGTCTACGAAATCTTCTGCCGCCAGCGCAACGAGCGCTTCCTGCCGGGCCTGAAGAAGCTGGGCATCGCGCATCTGCCGCCCGCGGTGGCGGCGGCGCAGTACCACTACCTGTCCAACCATATCGGCGGCGTGGCGGTGCAGTACATGTACGAGTCCGACCGCAAGGCCTGGATACGCTATTCCGCGCCGCGCTGGATCTGGTCGGGCACCGCGCTGTGCGCGATACCGTCGGAGGTGTCGCGCGCCATGCTGGCGGGCTGGCATGCGCAGAACGGCGTGTCGCTCAACAATCCGCGGCTGGGTTTCGTATGCACCAAGCAGGCTGTCGACGGCCAGTCTGGGCTGGAGGGCTACTACTACGAGTACGACCGCGACCTGCAGCCGCATGAACGCCTGCGCTTCAGCCGCAATGAGGACGCGCCCGATTTCGACGCCGCTGCCGCACCGACGCTGCCCACCGTGGATTGGCCCGCGACGCGCCTGGCCAAGGCCAGCCGCAACTACGCCATGGAGTACGTGCGCAGCGCCTTGCCGGTGGCGGTGAATTTGTGGGGGGCGGAGGAAGCGACCGCGCTGCTGCACCTGACGGGAAGAATGATAGGCATGCAGTTCTATCACGAGACGGCGCGGGCGCTGGGCGTGGGGCAGGATAGTTCCGCGCTGCAGTTCGGGCGCTTCATGGTGGCGCTGGCGCAAGCACAGGGCGACACGTGCGAGTTGAGCGAAACGGCGGAAGGCGTGCGCGTGACGCAACACGGCTGGAACCTGATGGACGCTGTGGCCGATGCACACCCCTGCGTGGCGCAAGCCTGGAACGGCCTGCTGGAAGGCGCGCTGGATGCGCACAATCACCGGCTTGCGCTGCGCATGAACACGCAGGCGGGCGCGCAGGGCAGGGAATTCAGCTGGCTGATCGCCCGCGCTTCGGCCTGAGCCTGAAATCGAAGGAGACAGACTATGCATAGCAGCGATACCGGCGGCGCGCTCGCCGGCCTGCGCGTCATCGACGCGTCGCGCGTCCTGGCAGGGCCATTCTGCGGCCAGATGCTGGGCGACCATGGCGCCGACGTAATCAAGATCGAATCGCCGGAAGGCGATGAATGCCGCGGTTTCGGTCCCCCGTTCGTGGACGGCAGTTCGGCCTATTTCCGCGCCGTGAACCGCAACAAGCGCAGCATGGTGCTGGACCTGAACAGCGAAGCCGGCCGCGAGACGTTCTGGCAATTGCTGGAAACGGCCGACGTGCTGATCGAGAACTTCAAGGCCAGCACGCTGCGCGCTTGGGGCGTGGCCGAACCGTCCGCCATCACCGAGCGCTTTCCGCGACTGGTCCATTGCCGCATCACGGGCTTCGGCGACGATGGCCCGCTGGGCGAATTGCCCGGCTACGACGCCGCGGTGCAATCCATGGCCGGCCTGCTCAGCATCAACGGCGAGGCGGGTGGCGAACCCTTGAGGCTGGGCGTGCCGGTGGTGGACCTCACCACCGGCATGAACGCCGCGATCGCCGTGCTGCTGGCCCTGCAGGCCCGGCACCGCACGGGGCGCGGCCAGATGGCGGACGTGTGCCTCTACGATTCCGCGGTGTCGGTGGCGCATCCGTTCCTGGCCAATTACCTGGCGTCGGGCAATACGCCGCGCCCCAGCGGCAACGGGCATCCCAACATCGTGCCCTACAACGTCTACCAGACCCGGACCTGCCCCTTGTTCATCGCGGTCGCCAACGATCGCCTCTTCACCAAGCTGTGTACGCAGTTGGGCATTGCCGACATGGCGCAGGACGAACGCTACAAGTCCAACGGGCAAAGAGTGGTCAACCGCGAAGCCGTGGATGCGGCGCTGGCCCAGGCGTTCGCGCAGGTCGATGGCGAGGCGTTCCGCAAGCAGTTGCTGGCGCAGAACGTACCGGCCGCGCCGATCCTGGACATGGCATCGGTGGCCGCAGCCGCCCATACCGAGCATCGCCAGATGGTGGTCCGGCGCGACGACTACCACGGCCCGGGCATACCGATAAAACTGTCCGGCACGCCGGCGGCCATACGCCGGGGCCCGCCGCGCTTGGGCGAAATGAACGCCGCAACACCGCCGTCAGAGCGGTAAGGCGAACCAGGCAGTACCCATAAAACCAGGAGACTAGACCATGAAAACGATTCGATTCGCGCTGTTGGCATGCGCGCTGCTGAACCTGTCCGCGCAAGGCGCGGCGCAGGCCGAGACCTATCCGGGCGACAAGCCCATCAAGATCGTCGCGGCTTTTTCGCCAGGAAGCGCGACCGACACCAGCGCCCGCATCATCGCGGAAGAACTGCGTAAGGACCTGAACGCCAACGTGATCGTCGAGAACAAGCCCGGCGCCCAAGGCCTGATAGGCACCGAGTATGCGGTGCGTTCGCCGGGCGACGGCTACACGCTGACGATCTCCAGCAGTTCGCTGAACTCCATCAATCCGGGGCTGTTCAAGAAGCTTCCCTACGATGCGCAGAAGGACTTCAGCCACGTGTCGCGCCTGACCACCATGCCCATGCTGCTGCTGGTGCGCGCGGACGGTCCGTACAAGGACTTGGCCACGTTCGTGAAGAAGGCGGCCTCGGGTTCCTTGAACTACGGCTACGGCTCGCCGGGCGGGCAGGTCGGCGCGGCGGCGTTCAACCGCATTGCCGGCGTGCGCGCGGAAGGCGTGCCGTACAAGAGCCAGCCTCCGGCGCTGACGGACCTGGCAGGCGGGCAGGTCGATTACGTGATGGCGGACCTGTCGGTCGCCACGCCGCTGCTGCGCGGCGGCAAGCTGCGGGCGCTTGCCATCAGCACCGAGCGCCGCTTGCCGGACCTGCCGGATGTGCCAACCTTTGCCGAAACGGAATATAAGGACTTCGACCTGGTGGTATGGGTAGGCCTGGCCGGTCCCGCCGGCATCCCCCAGCCTATCCTGGAGCGCTTGAACAAGGCGGTGAACGACGCGCTGGCGCGTCCCGAGGTGCAGCAGAAGTTCGCCGCCCTGGGCATGACGGCCGCGCCGAACACGCAGGCGCAACAGCAGGCTTTCGTGGAGGCGCAACTGGGCACCTGGGGCCGCCGCATGCAGGAAGCGAACATCAAGCCGGAGTAGGCGGCTTTGCGCCCCGGCTGCGCCGGGGCTGCGGTTATGCGTAGGCGGCGCTGTCCTGGCCGTCCCAGTGCCCGCTGACCAATTGCTCGGGCCGGCTCTGCGCCACCACCCGCGCGCAGGCGGCCCAGGCGTCCAGGCGGACGCTCAGGCCGGCGTAGATGCCGTGGCCCGCGCCGGCCTCGATCACGCCTTCGGCCTGCACGCCTTCGCCTGCCCGGATCGCGCCTTCGGCGCGGATGTCCTCGCCGGCGATCAGGCCCCAGCCGGAAGCGAGGTGCTCGCCGCACTGGATGGAGCCCCCGGCCTGGATGCCGCAGGCGGCGTCGATTTCCTTTTCGGCGCGCACGTCGCCGCCGGCCTTGATGCCCTGGCCGCATTTGATGGCGCCTTGCGTCTGGATGTCCTGCCCGGCATGCAGGTGGCCGGTCACGGCCAGGTCCTGGCCGGCGCAGATGTCCCACTTGGCGCGCACATTGCCGCCGCAGTCCAGGCGCGTGGCGGTTTCGATGCCCCAATCGGCGCTGATGTCACCGCCTGCGCGCAGGTTGCCGCCGCTGGCGATGTTGGCGTTGGCGGTGATGTTCTCGCCCGCCTGGATGGTTTCGCCGGCGCGGATGCCGCCGCCCGTGACGATGCTGCGCCCGGCGCGCACCACGCTGTCCACATTGATGCCCATGCGCACTTCCAGCGTGCCGGCGAACACGATGGCATTGGCGTCGACCGAATCCAGCCGCAGCACCGCGTCGGTGGGGCCGAACTGGTCCAGCAGCCAGCAGGCGTCGCTGACGCGGCCGTCAGCGACCAAGGCGTCAAGCACGGCCTGGTAGTCTCCCTGGCCGTTGTGGTCGCGGATGAACCATTTGTAGCCGCCCGCGCAGGGGTTCTTGGCTTTGACGAAGTTCTTGGTGAGTTGCATGGCGCTTGAATAGGTCGGTGCGTGGCCTGGCCGCAAGCCTGCGTTGGCGTTGCGGATCGAGGGACGAGACGCGGATCCCGGCCACGCGGCAGGGCGTCCGCCGGCCGGCAGCAAGGCTGCCGGATGCGCGAATGTGCGCAGGCAGCCGGCGGCGGGCCGGTGCAGGAATCAGAAAGGGGAAAAGCGGGCGATTAGCCGGGCTTGGAGCGCGCGTAGGCGGAGCGCGCGGCGACTTCCTGCGAGCTCAACAGGGTCGAGCGCAGGGCGCAAAGCGCGCAGGCGGCGCAGGGAGGGGGAGAAAGATGGGATCGCACGGTCGCACATGCTACCACCGGGGCGATTGCAGTCAAGCGCAGCCCTTGGAACGTTGGGGGCGCAAGGCGGGCGCGAAAAAAAACCGGCCTGGGAAACAGGCCGGCCTTGGGGCGGCGCCGGACCGGGCCGGCGCGCTGTCCGCTGACGATCAGTTGGTCGACTGGATGTTGCGTTCCTTGGCGATGCGTTGGCGCAGTTCCAGCTCGCGCTTGATCTGGGCGGCGTATTCGGCGGGCGTGTTGCCGTCCACCAGCGAGCCGCCGTCGGCCAGGCGCTGCACGATCTTCGGATCCTTGAGCGCCTTGACGGTGGCGTCATGGATGCGGTCGACGACCGCCTGCGGGGTGCCGGCGGGCGCTACCAGGCCGTACCAGGCCATGTTGTCCATTTCCGGCAGGCCGCCTTCGGAGAAGGTCGGCACGTCCGGCAGCGCGGGCAGGCGCTTGGGCGCGGCCACGGCCAGGGCGCGCAGCTTGCCGGCCTGGATGTGGGGCATGGACGAGGGCAGGTTGTCGAACTGGGCGTTGACCTGGCCGGCGATCACGTCATTGAGGGCCGGACCCGAACCGCGGTACGGCACGTGCACCATGTCGGTCTTGGTCAGCGACTTGAAGAGCTCGCCGTCCAGGTGGCCGATGCCGCCCGCGCCCGAGGACGCGTAGGCGTACTTGCCGGGGTTGGCCTTCAGCAGGGCAATGAACTCGGCCAGGGTCTTGGCCGGCACGGCAGGGTTCACCGTCAGCACGTTGGGAACGTTCACCATATTGGTGATGGGGACGAAGTCCTTCAACGGGTTGTACGGGTTCTTGGGGTTGGTGGCCGGGTTGGTGGCCATGGTGCTGACGGTGGCCACGCCCAGGGTGTAGCCGTCGGGCGTGGACCGCGCCACGGCATCGGCGCCGATCGAGCCGCCGCCGCCGCCTCGGTTCTCGACCACCACGGCCTGGCCGAGCTCGCGGGTCAGGCCTTCGGCGACGATGCGCGCGACGATGTCGGTGGTGCCGCCCGCGGCGAACGGGACGATCAGGCGGATGGGTTTGTTGGGGTAGGGGTCGGCTGCCTGCGCGGCGGTGGTGAGGCAGAGGCCGGCGATGGCGGCGGCCAGGACGGCCTTGGCTTGGGACAGCATGGTCAAGAGTCTTCTCCAGATTATTTGAATTTCCGACCCGGCCGGCTTCTTGGGCCGGCGTCGGTGAAGCCTGCCGCGCCCGGATGCTGGCGCGGTGGATGCTTCGTGGGCGCCATTCCACACAGTAAATATCCGTCGGTCAACCCGGATAGACCCTGGCTTGTCCAGGGTTATTTTTTTACGGCGCCGTTGCCCGGAGAAGACGGCAATAGACGAAAAAATCCAATGCTGACAAAGACATGAACAGCTTCCGGAATATTTCAATTGCGCAAGGATTGCGCATCGATCTTGCTGTCATCCGCATCGTAAACACATAAATCTCTGCATAACTTACAAGAATCTGATATTTTTCGTATGAGATTCTTGGCCGGTCTTGCAAGAAAGCTATTGCGTTTGTTTCTGTCTGCGCCGTTCAATGGCGTTGGTTGATGCCCCCCGCGGGGCAACGTGTAGTGCAGCGACGCACCGGGCCAGGGTTCCGTCCGTTTTTCAATCCCCGGTCTGTTCGTCTTTCGCTGCCTTGCGCTGGCGGGAGGGGGCCCGGACACTCTCGGAACGCCATGTCGCTGATCCTGATCCTCGCTCTGCCGTTTGCCGGCAGCCTGTGCGCCGCGCTTCTGCCATCCAACGCCCGCAATGCCGAGGCCTGGCTGGCGGGCCTCATCGCACTGGTCTGTGTGGTGCTGGTCATCAGCCTCTATCCCGAGGTCGCCAACGGCGGCGTGGTCCGCTTCGACATGCCCTGGGCGCCCGCCCTGGGCCTGCAGTTCACCCTGCGCATGGACGGCTACGCCTGGCTGTTCGCGCTGATCGTCTCCGGCATGGGGGCGCTGGTGGTGCTGTATGCGCGCTACTACATGTCGCCGGAAGATCCGGTGCCGCGCTTTTTCTCCTTCTTCCAGGCCTTCATGGCCGCCATGTTGGGCGTGGTGCTGTCGGGCAACCTGATCCAGCTGGTCATGTTCTGGGAAATGACCAGCCTGGCGTCCTTCATGCTGATCGCCTACTGGCATCACCGCCTGGACGCCCGCCGCGGCGCGCGCATGGCGCTGACGGTCACGGGCGGCGGCGGGCTGTGCCTCTTGGCCGGCGTCCTCATCCTGGGCCATATCGTCGGCAGCTATGACCTGGACCGCGTGCTGGCCGCGGGCGATCTGGTGCGGGCCGACCCCTGGTATCCGGCCGTCCTGATCCTGGTGGCGCTGGGCGCGCTGACCAAGAGCGCGCAGTTCCCGTTCCATTTCTGGCTGCCCAACGCCATGGCGGCGCCCACGCCGGTATCCGCCTACCTGCATTCGGCCACCATGGTGAAGGCCGGGGTGTTCCTGCTGGCGCGCTTCTGGCCGGTGCTGTCGGGCACCGACGAATGGTTCTGGATCATCGGCGGGGCGGGGCTGATCACGCTGGTGCTGGGCGCTTACGCCGCCATCTTCCAGCAGGACATGAAAGGGGTGCTGGCGTACTCCACCATCAGCCACCTGGGGCTGATCACGCTGCTGCTGGGCCTGAACAGCACGCTGGCGCTGGTGGCCGCCATCTTCCACATGATCAACCACGCCACTTTCAAGGCCTCGCTGTTCATGGCGGCGGGCATCGTGGACCACGAGACCGGCACGCGCGACCTGAGCCGATTGTCCGGCCTGTACAAGGCCATGCCGATCACCGCCACGCTGGCCATGGTGGCGGCTGCGTCGATGGCGGGGGTGCCGCTGCTCAACGGCTTCCTGTCCAAGGAAATGTTCTTCGCCGAGACCACCTTCGTCAGCGGCGACCGCATCACCGAGATCGGCCTGCCCCTGGTGGCCACCATTGCGGGCGCGTTCAGCGTGGCCTATTCGCTGCGCTTCATCCTGCAGGTGTTCTTCGGCCCCCCGGCCACCGACCTGCCGCGCGCCCCGCACGAGCCGCCGCGCTGGATGCTGTTCCCCAGCGCGCTGCTGGTGGCGATCTGCCTGCTGGTGGGCGTGGTGCCGGGCCTGACGGTCGGCCCGTTCCTGGCGACCGCGGCCCAGAGCATCCTGGGTCAGGACATGCCGGAGTACAGCCTGGCCGTCTGGCACGGCTTGAACCTGCCTTTGGTCATGAGCCTGGTTGCGACCACGGCCGGCATTCTGCTTTATCTCGCCCTGCGCGCCCATCAGCGCGCCAATCCGGGCCGGGTGCCGTTCATCTACCGCCTGGACGGCCGCCGCAGCTTCGAGGCGCTGCTGGACGGCTCCAGCGTGGCCGCGGCCTGGCTGCTGCGCTGGCTGGCGTCCTCGCGCCTGCAGGTGCAGATGCTGCTGATCGTGCTGGGTACGCTGTTCGTGGCCTGGCTGCCGCTGCGCGCGGGCGGCTGGCTGGATGGCTCGGGCCGCATGACGCCGATCGATCCGGCCTTCGCGCTGCTGTGGCTGGTGGGCGCGGGCTGCGCGCTGGCCGCCGCCTTCCAGGCCAAGTACCACCGCCTGGCGTCGCTGGCGCTGGCGGGCGGCGCCGGCCTGATCACCTGCCTGACCTTCGTCTGGTTCTCGGCGCCCGACCTGGCGCTGACCCAGCTGTCGGTCGAGGTCGTGACCCTGGTGCTGTTGCTGCTGGGCCTGCGCTGGCTGCCGCGGCGCATTGCACAGGATGAAGACGAAAGCCTGAAGGCCACGCTGCGGGCTCGCGGGCGGCGTCTGCGCGACCTGTTGCTGGCAGGCGCCGCGGGCACCGGCATGGCCGCACTGGCCTATGCGGTGCTGGTGCGGCCGCAAGGCGACACCATCTCCTCGTATTTCGTCGACCGTGCGCTGCCCGATGGCGGCGGCACCAATGTGGTGAACGTGATCCTCGTGGACTTCCGCGGTTTCGATACCTTCGGCGAAATCACGGTGCTGGGCATCGTGGCGCTGACCGTCTACGCGCTGCTGCGCCGCTTCCGTCCGGCCGCCGAAAGCGCGGACCTGCCGCGCCAGCAGATCGACCAGGACGGCGGCGTGCCGGCAGCGCCGGACATCAAGTCGCTGGTGCCCACGGGTTCGATGATGGTGCCGACCGTGCTGGTGCGCCTCTTGCTGCCCACCGCCGCGCTGATTTCCGTGTACTTCCTGCTGCGCGGCCACAACGAGCCGGGCGGCGGTTTCGTGGGCGGATTGATCTTCGCCACCGCCGTCATCCTGCAATACATGGTCGGCGGCGTGTACTGGGTGGAGTCGCGCAGCCGCCTCAACCCGCAGAACTGGATCGGCATCGGCCTGTTGTTCGCCGGCACCGCGGCGGTGAGCGCGTGGCTCGCCTACAAGCCTTTCCTGGCGGCGCTGGCCTGGGATGTCGCGCTGCCGCTGATCGGCCACGTGCATCTGTCCAGCGTGCTGCTGTTCGACCTGGGCGTCTACATGCTAGTCGTGGGATCCACCGTGCTGGTGCTGGTGGCGCTGGCCCACCAATCGCTGCGCGCGCAACGCAAGGCTGCCGTCGAAATCCAGGCGGCGGCCGCACAAACAGGGGAAGCCTGATGGAATTGATATACGCCATCGCTATCGGTGTCTTGGCGGGCTCGGGCGTCTGGCTGCTGCTGCGGCCGCGGACCTTCCAGTTCATCATGGGCCTGTCGCTGGTTTCCTACGCGGTGAACCTGTTCATCTTCGGCATGGGCCGGCTGACCTCGGGCCGTCCGCCCGTGGTCGATCCGGCAATGGCCCATGATCCTTCCTGGTATGCGGATCCGCTGCCGCAGGCGCTGGTGCTCACGGCCATCGTGATCGGCTTTGCCACCACCGCGCTGTTCCTGGTTGTGCTGCTGGCCTCGCGTGGCCTCACGGGTACCGACCACGTTGATGGACGGGAGTCCCAATCTTGAATTTTTGGCTGCAACACCTGCCCGTATTGCCCATCGTCACGCCGCTTGCGGCTGGCGCGGCGATGCTCCTGCTGGCGGACACCCGCCGCTACACCCGTGGCGCCATTGCGCTGGTTTCGACGCTGGGCCAACTGGCCGCCGCCATCGCGCTGCTGGTGGTGGCGGGCGGCGGCGTGCCTGGCGTCTGGCCGGACGGGGTGGGGGTCTATCTGGTGGGCGACTGGCCCGCGCCCTTCGGCATCGTGCTGGTGGTCGACCGCCTGGCTGCGGTGATGCTGGCCCTGACCGCGGTGCTGGGGCTGGCGACGCTGGTCTATGCGCTGGCGCGCTGGGACCGCGCCGGAGTGCATTTCCATTCGCTGTTCCAGTTCCTGCTGATGGGCCTGAACGGCGCCTTCCTCACGGGCGACCTGTTCAATCTCTTCGTATTCTTCGAGGTGCTGCTGGCGGCGTCCTATGGCCTGTTGCTGCACGGCTCGGGCGTGGCGCGCGTGAGCGCCGGCCTGCAGTACATTGCGGTCAACCTGGTGGCCTCGTTCCTGCTGCTGATCAGCATCGCGCTGATCTACGGCGTCACCGGCACGCTGAACATGGCGGACCTGGCGGTGCGCGCAGGCAACCTGGCGGGCGCGGACCGCATGCTGTTCGAGGCGGGCGCGGCCATCCTGGGCGTGGCCTTCCTGGTCAAGGCGGGCGCCTGGCCGCTGAACTTCTGGCTGGTCAAGGGCTACGGCTCGGCTGGCGCCCCCGTCGCGGCCATGTTTTCCATCATGACCAAGGTCGGCATCTACGCGCTGCTGCGCATCGGTTCCTTGCTGCTGCCCACCGGCGCGCCGGCGGCCTTCAGCCTGGATTGGATGTTCGCGGCGGGGTTGGCCACGCTGCTGTTCGGCGGCCTGGGCCTCCTGGCGACCCAGCAACTGGAAAAGATGGTGGGTTACTGCGTGATCGTGTCGGCCGGCACGCTGTTGACCGCACTGGGCATGCCCGGCGTGACGCTGACGGGGCCGGCGCTGTTCTACCTGCTCAGCTCCGTGCTGACCACGGGCGCGTTCTTCCTGCTGGCTGAGTTGATCGAGCGCACCCGCAGCTTCGGCGCCAACGTGCTGGCGGTCACCCTGGACGCATTCGACCTGGACGACCCGGCCTCGGTCAACCGTTCCGACGACGTGGTGGGCGTGGCCATTCCCGCCGCCATGGCCTTCCTGGGCCTGGCCTTCATTTCCTGCGCCTTGCTGGTAACCGGCCTGCCGCCGCTGTCGGGCTTCGTCGCCAAGCTGTCGCTGCTGTCGGCGGCGGTGTCGGCCGCCAACGAATCGGCCGTGCCCATGGACGCCTGGATACTGGTGGCCGCGGTGTTGCTGTCGGGGCTGGCGGGCCTTATCGGCCTGGGCCGCACCGGCATCCGCGTGTTCTGGGCCAGCGATGACCGCAGCACGCCGCGCCTGCGCTTGATCGAAGCCGGGCCGGTGGCCGTGCTGTTGCTGCTGTGCGTGGGCCTGGCGGCCGGCGCCGGCCCCGTGTCGGCCTATCTGGACGACGCGGCACGGTCGCTGGACCAGCCCAAGTCCTATATCGACGCCGTCATGTCCGCGCAGACCGTGCGCGGCCTCAAGGGAGGAAGCTGATGCGCCGCCTCTACTTCCTGTTCCTGCCCGTCTACCTGTTCGTCCTGTGGCTGGTGCTCAACCAGAGCGCGTCCGCGGGCCAGATCGCGCTGGGCATCGCGCTGGCGCTCTGGTTCACCTGGGCGGCGTCGCGCCTGCGGCCGCTGAGGGCCAAGCCGCGCCGCCTGTGGAAGGCGGTGCCGCTGTTCCTGCACGTGACCGCGGACATCATCAAATCCAATATCGCCGTGGCGCGGCTGATCCTGAATCCGCGCCGCAATGACTTTTCGCCCGGGTTCATCATGATCCCGCTGACCATGCGCGACCCGCACGGCCTGGCGATGCTGGCTTGCATCGTCACATACACGCCGGGCACCGTCTGGGTGGACCTGACCGACGACCACAGCCTGAAGCTGCACGTGCTGGACCTGCAGAACGAAGGCGACTGGATCAAGCTGGTGCAGGAACGCTACGAGCGCCCGCTGATGGAGATTTTCGAATGAACAACATACTTTATTGGGCGGCGTCCTTCGCCTTGCTCTGCTTCGCGCTGGGCATGGTCTTCGCCGCCATCCGGCTGCTGCGCGGTCCCACCGCGCAGGACCGCGTGCTGGCCCTGGACACGCTCTACATCAACGGCATGCTGACCATGCTGGTGTTCGGCATCCGCTCCGGCACTTCCGTGTATTTCGACATTGCGCTGCTGATCGCCTTGTTCGGCTTTGTCGGTTCCACCGCCATGGCGCGCTTCCTGCTGCGCGGCGAGGTGATCGAGCCATGATCGACGCCCAGATCCCGCTGTGGGCCGCCATACCCGCGAGCATCCTGCTGGTGCTCGGCGGCCTGCTTGCGCTGACCGGTTCGGCCGGCCTGCTGCGCTTCCGTACCTTTTATGCCCGCATCCATGCGCCCACCTTGGGCAACACCATGGGTTGCGGCTGCGTGCTCGCGGCGTCCATCCTGGTGTTTTCGGCACTGTCCTCGCGGCCTGTGTTTCATGAAGTCATCATCACGCTGCTGCTGATCGTGTCTTCGCCCGTGACCGCCATGCTGCTCATGCGTGCGGCAACCTACCGTAATCGCCTGAGCAAGACCGACGCCGAGCGCGATGCAAGTTAAGGGGAAAGGCAGGGTTTGTTGCGTCGCGTCAATTGAAACGTAGTCTTACGATTTCACGTCGCTGGACATGTAGCCGAAGCGTCATCGTGGGATAGTGGGTAACGGTTCAATCAACTTCAAGGAGCTGACCATGACTACACGACCCATGCATACCAAACGCCTCGCGGCGACGCTTTGTGCCGCTGGCCTGATGTTGGCCGCGGGAGCGGTCCACGCGGCTGATGCGACCGGCCGCGGCTCAGCTCAGTCCCAGTACCAGCAGGACGTGGCGGCATGCAAGAGCGGCGCCACCGGCCAGGACCAGGCCGCCTGCATGCGCGAAGCCGGCGCGGCGCGCCAGGAAAGCGGCCGCAACAACCTCAAGGACGGCAATAACGACCAACTGCAGCAGAACATGCTGGACCGCTGCAACCGCCTGCCGGCCGCCTCGCGCCAGGACTGCGTCACGCAGATGACCTCGCCGACCAATGTGCGCGGCAGCGTGCAGGGCGGGGGCGTGCTGCGTGAAACCGTGATCCAGGTGCCGGCCGATACCGTGCCGCCCGCGACTAGCGCGCCGGGCATGGCGCCCGCGCCGGCGGCGGCGCCCATGACCGCGCCGGTGCGCCAGTAAGCGACAGTCGGGGCCGGGGCGGCAGGGCCGCCCGCCTTGGGCCTCCAGGGGCGCAGCCGCCGCCACATTCAGGCAAAATGGCGGCTGTCGCCCCTTTTTCACGCATATACATGTCCGACGTCATCGCCCTGATATTCGACTTCGACGACACGCTGGCCTCGGACAGCACGTCCGGCTTCCTGGAAAGCATGGGCGTGGACACGGCATCCTTCTGGAAGGATGAGGTCGATCCCTTGCTCTCGCAGCAGGATTGGGATCCCGTGCCCGCCTATCTGTACCAGATGATCCAGCTGTCGCAATCGGGCAAGCACGGCCTCATCACGCAGCAGCGCCTGAAGGACTGGGGCGCCCGGCTGGAATTGCACGACGGCGTGCCCACGCTGTTCCAGCGGCTGCGCGCCGCCGTGCGGGCCGAACAGCCGCAGGTGCAGCTGGAGTTCTACCTGATTTCCAGCGGCATCGGCGACGTGGTCAGGTCTACGCCCATCGCGCACGAGTTCACCGAGATCTGGGCGTCCGAATTCATCTACGGTGCGGACGGCGGCATCGCGTTTCCGCGACGCATCGTCAGCTTTACCGACAAGACCCGCTACCTGTTCCATATCCAGAAGGGCATCATCGGCCGCGACTTCCGCAACAAGCCTTTCGAGGTCAACCGCAAGGTGCCCGAGGACCGCTTGCGCGTGCCGTTCGACCAGATGGTGTTCGTCGGCGACGGCTACACCGACATCCCGTGCTTTTCGCTGATCCGCCGCGCCGGCGGCTTCGCCTTCGGTGTCTGGGACCCCAAGCATCGCGACAAGCGCAGCCGGGCCTGGGGCTTCATCGAAGAGGGCCGGGTATCGAACCTGAACCAGGCCCGCTACGACGAGCACGCCGAACTCTACCAATGGCTGGAAGAGGCCGTGACCAGCCTGGCCGGCCGCATCGCACTGAAGTCCCGGGTGTACCGTGGTTGAAGCAGTCCCGATGGCGGCGGTCCCGGCCTGGACCGCGCAGGATGCCAGCTTCATGGAACTGGCGCTGGAACAGGCGCAAGCAGCCTACGACATCGGCGAGGTGCCGGTAGGCGCGCTGGTGGTGTCGGCCCAGGGCGACATCCTGGGGCGCGGCTACAACCGCACCATCATCGACCACGACCCCACCGCCCACGCCGAGATCGTCGCCTTGCGCGGCGCCGCGCGCGCGCTGGAAAATTACCGGCTGCCGGGCATCACCGTATACGTCACGCTGGAGCCCTGCGTCATGTGCATCGGCGCCATGCTGCATGCGCGGCTCGCGCGCGTCGTGTTCGGCGCCTACGATCCCAAGACCGGCGCCTGCGGCAGCGTGCTGGACGTGGGCTCGGTCCCCAAACTCAATCATCACACCTCAGTCACCGGCGGCGTGCTGGCGGAACCTTGCGGCGAGCTGCTGCGCCGGTTCTTCCGCGAGCGCCGCAGCAAGGAATCCGCAGCATGAGCAAATCCCAAGGCGCCAAGGCGCGCGGCGCGAAAGCCGCCGCCGCCCACGACCATGACCACAACCACGATCATGGCCACGCAGGCCACGAATGTGATGAAGACTGCGGGCATGACCACACCCACGCCCACGTGCTGCCCGACGCCCGCGGCATCTACCTGATCTCGCCGTCGTCTGCCGTGCGCGATCCGGCCGCCGTCGAACTGGCGCGCGAACGGCTGCAGCAACAGGGCTTCAAGACCGCCGTGGACCGCACTGCGTACGCGCAGCACCAGCGCTTTTCCGGCACCGACGCGCAGCGCCTGGCCAGCCTGACGCGCGCCGCCAAGCAGAAGCTGCCCATCGTCATGGTGACGCGCGGCGGTTACGGCATGGGCCGGCTGCTGCCTGCCATCGACTGGAAGGCCATGGCCGACAGCGGCAAGCGATTCGTGGGCATGAGCGACTTCACTGCCTTCAACCTGGGCCTGCTGGCACAGACCGGCGCGGTCAGCTATACCGGCGCCTCGGCCGTCTATGACTTCGGCGGCAAGAAGGTCGATGACCTGACCGAAGCGCTGTTCGGCGAGATCATGCGCGGCGAACTGGAAATCCTCAGCTTCGAAACCCAGGACGCCGATGCGGTGGACTGCCGCGGCATCCTGTGGGGCGGCAACCTGGCCATGCTGACGTCCTTGCTGGGCACGCCCTACATGCCCAAGGTGCGGGGCGGCATCCTGTTCCTGGAAGACGTGGCCGAGCATCCCTACCGCATCGAACGCATGCTGATCCAGCTGGCGCAGGCCGGCATCCTGGGCAAGCAGAAGGCCATCGTGCTGGGCCGCTTCTCGGACTACAAGCTGGCGCCGCACGACAACGGCTACGACCTGCACGAAGTCGTGGCCTGGCTGCGCAAGACGGTCAAGGTGCCGGTGGTGACGGGGCTGCCGTACGGCCATGTCGCCACCAAGGCGACGCTGCCGATCGGGCAGAAGGTAGGCCTGGCCACCGAGAAAGGCATGGCGCACCTGGTGCTGGACGAACACACGCACTAAAAAAGGAAAGGGGCGCCGAGCGCCCCTTCTCATTGCTACTTGAACAGCCTGTCGACCAGCGATTGCGCCTTCTGCTCGCTGCGTCGCTTGGCCTCGGCCTGCTCGGCGGGCGACTGTGCCGCCTTGCTGCACTCCCCGGCATAGCTCGCGAAGCGCGACGCGCATTCCTGCGCCAGCTTGCGCGCCTGATCCCAGCCCTGGGTCTGACCATAGAAGCGGATGGCTTCAGGCCATGCCAGCGCAGAACCACGGAAGTACTCGAAGCCCTGGCCCATGATCTTGGAGGCCGGCCCGGACTGGCCCGCGCCCAGCAGATTATTGGCGCGCAGCACGTACACCTGCCACGCGCGGTCGGGCTCGGACGCGAGGTTGCGGTCCAGCAAGGCGGACCCGCGCGCGCCGGACTCCGCCTGCGCCATGCTCAAGGTCAGCAAGGGCAGGGCGTGCGCGGCGCTGGGCCCCGAAGCGGCCTGGGCCGCGAGCTTGCGGGCGCGCGGATAGTCCTGAGCTTGCAGCGCCTGCTGCGCCTCGGCTGCGGTCTTGTAGTTCTTCAGCAGCGCGGCCGTGCGGCGTTGCGCGCGGGCCTTGTTCCAGGGCGCGGTCGCCGCCGCAGGTCGCGGCTTGCCCGCCATCAGGGGCATGACCTGTTCGGTCAGCGCGGCCAGGCGCGCGCCGGTGTCGGGATGGCTGACGGTCAGCTTGTTCCAGATGTCTTCCAGGCCGGTGCGCAAACCTTCGCTGGCGCCGGCCACGCCGGAATTCAACGAGGCCTGCATTTCGGTCAGGGGGGCGATGCTGTTGCCCTTGGCGGCCTCCCGCTTGCGGGTGTTGTCGGCCGCCGCCTGTTTGATCTGCTCGAGCATGCGCTGGCGCGCTTCGGCCTGTACCTGGGCGTTCTCGGCTTCCCAGGTGGCCTGGCGTTCCAGGAACGCCTTGAAGCCTTGCGTATACGAGTAGCCCAGTTCCAGGCTGACAGTGGCGCCGAAACGGTCGGCGTTTTCTTCCTGCTGCCGGCCCCAGGCCGGCACCAGCATGTTCTTGCCCAGCGTATACGAGGCGATCACGCTGTCCACGGGGCTCCAACCGGTGGCGCTGCCGGCCTTGCGGGCCAGCGCCACGCCCACGGCCGCCAACGATGCGACCTGGTCGCCCGCGGCATTGACCGATTCCATCTGGTGGTAGTCGAGGTAGACGTGGCCGAACTCATGGGACAGGATGGCGACGATCTCGTCCTCGGATTCCGCCGAGGCCAGCCAGCCCATGGACAGGTAGATGTTGCCCGCGCCGGTGCTGTAGGCTTCCAGCGCCGATGAAGAGGTCACGTGAACCGCGCCAGGCCAGCCCGGCACGCCCGCGGCGTTCTTGATCCGGGCAAGCAGGCCGTTCAGATAGGTTTCCATCTCCGGCATGGCGACCAGGCCCATGCCCTGGGCGCGCTGGTTGCGCGCGTCCAGGTTGGCGTCGGGCCATTGCCGGTCGGCGGGAGGCGGAGGCAATTGGCCGGCCGTGACCGAAAAACCCTTGCCTCCGGGAAGCGTGGAGCAGGCGCTCAGCAGCAGCGCGCCGGATACGGCGGCCATGCGCAGGATATGGGCGGATCGCATGGGCGGCTCAGCGGCAGACGTTCTCGCCCGCGCCTGCGGTCGAGCCGGTGGGCGGCGGCACGCCCTTGATCACAGGCCCGCATTGCGCGGCGGAGCCTCGCGCGATGCGCACGTGCATGCTGTCCACCCAATAGTCCTTGCCGTCGACCTTGACGTGGTAGAACTCATTGGCCTCTTCGAGCACGGGCCAGGGCATGCCCTGGCCATCGGACTTGGCCGCGGGCGCGCCGCCGTCCGACTTGGCATACAGCGGCACGGGCTTGATGTTCAGGCCGACGATGGCGTCCGCCGCCGAGGCGCTCGCGCCAGCCAGCGCAAGAGCGGCCGCGGCCAGCGCGGTAATCAGGGAGGAGGGCTTGGGCATGCGTTTCTACTCCTGTTGTGGGCGGGTAGCGGATGGCTCCCGCGAGGGTGTCGTGGACGCCGGCGCGGAAGCGCGGTCCGGTTTGCCAAAAAGAAAGGCGGTGGCGCGATTGGTCCAGCCGAGCCAGTGGGCGGCCAGGGCCATGATTGCCAGGTCGACGATGGGCAGGGTGCCCACGTTCAGCCAGCGCTGCGCAAGCAGCACGATGTACAGCACGATGAGCGAGGACAGGACGATGGCGGCCGCCTTGCGCAGCAGCAGCAACGCCGCGACGCAGAGCTTGGACGTCAACCAGCGCGCCAGCCACAGGCGCGCGGCGCGGTCGCGCAGCAGGGCTGACAGGCGCCCGGCCTTGGCCTTCCAGCCGTCGCCGGCTTGCGCGGCCGGCGGCAGCGGCAGGGCGGGTGCATCGGCAAAAAGCCGCCATTCGGCGGGCGGGGCCAGCAGCCGGCCGCCCAAGCGCGTATTACCGCGCAGCCATTGCGCCAGCCAATGCAGGAAATGGGCCAGCATGACGACCGGGATGCCCAGCAGCCACAGAACATTGGGCGGCCAGATTTCCCATTCGAGGGCGCGCTTGTAGTCGTCCTGGTAGGTCAGCAGATTGTCCAGGGCCATGGCGTGCATGAACACGCCGGGGATGGCGTCATGCACGGGCGACAGCACGGTGTCGTTGAAGCCGCTGAGCGCGGCGCCGATCATGACGTAGCGCCCCGTGAGCATGTCGGCCAGGCGGGCGCCGTCGGCTTCTGGCGCGCGCAGTTCGGACAGGGTCAGCGCGCGCGTGTACGGGCAGATGGGCTGGGCGGCGTCCGGGTCGCCCAGCAGGCTGCGGACGTAGGACGGCAGCATTTCCATGTAGCCACCGCGGGCCTGCCGGCATTCCATGCTGAAGCGGCGCTGGTCCAGGTTGTCGACGCCCCAGGTCAAGGCCATGGCTTCGTGCGTGCGCGTGATGGCCACCCCCGCCGCGTCCTGGGCGATGGCCAGCGCCGCGCTGCGCGCGTGCTCGCCCGACCAGAGGGGATAGCTCCATACCAGCCGGTCCACCTTGCTGGGGGTGTAGCGCACGTCGACCATGGTGAAGCATGGCTTCTCGCCCGCGGGCGCTTCCAGGCCCGAACGCAGGCTCAGGTTGCCCTGCGCATCGGGCAGCGCGGCCAGGAACACCGGGATGTTGGCGTCGCGCAGCTCGCACAGGGCGGCGGCCAGCTCGGGCAGGGTCGGATCGTCGCGCTCGCGCCCGAAGGTGATGTCCAGGAAGATGGCCTTGGGCTTGTGGATCAGGCCGATGTTGCGCAGCCAGCGCGCATGCGTCCTGTAAGGCACCGGCCAGGCGCCTTTCTGCTGGTCCAGGGAGCCGTCGTCGATCAGGACGACCGTGGTGTCGTTGCGGTGCGCGATGTCGTAGTGGCCGCCGACCAGCCGGGCCTGGAGCCGCGCCGCCGCATAGGTGAGCAGGTCGGAACTGGGGGTGAGCCGGGGCGTCGCCCACAACATCACGATCGCGACGATGGCCGCCACGATCAGCGACCGGCCATAGGAAAGCTCGACTTTCTCGGAGGAGTGGTTGGCGTCTGCCACGTAGCGGGGGAGGTGGGTTGCAACCGCCTGACCGGCCTGGCGGCCATAGGCGCTGAGTTGCCCGCAATAGTACCCCAATTAATACAAATGTTTACGTTGTGACATCAAATGCCATGCAGCATTTCCAGATGCTTCAGCAGGTAGCTTGCCCGGCCTGGATGCGATTCACGGATGCTTGGTACACTATCGGGTTTCTCCGCATGCGTCCCCGGACGCCCAAAGACTCAAACATACCGTGATCTCCACCGCCAATCTCACCATCCAGTTCGGTCCCAAACCCCTTTTCGAGAACGTCAGCGTCAAGTTCGGGGAAGGCAACCGCTACGGGCTGATCGGGGCCAATGGTTCCGGCAAGTCGACCTTCATGAAGATCATCGGCGGCGACCTGGAACCCTCGGCGGGCAACGTGTCGCTGGAGCCGGGCGTGCGCCTGGGCAAGCTGCGCCAGGATCAGTTCGCGTTTGAAGACCTGCGCGTGCTGGACGTCGTCATGATGGGCCACACCGAGATGTGGGCCGCCATGTCCGAGCGCGACGCCATCTACGCCAATCCGGAAGCGACCGAAGACGACTACATGCGCGCGGCCGACCTGGAAGCCAAGTTCGCCGAGTACGACGGCTACACCGCCGAAGCCCGCGCCGGCGAACTGCTGCTGGGCCTGGAAATCGCCGTCGACCAGCACAACCTGCCGATGCGCGAAGTGGCGCCGGGCTGGAAGCTGCGCGTGCTGCTGGCGCAGGCCCTGTTCTCGAATCCGGACGTGCTGCTGCTGGACGAACCGACCAACAACCTGGACATCAACACCATCCGTTGGCTGGAAAACGTGCTCAACAGCTACCAGAGCACGATGATCATCATCAGCCACGACCGCCACTTCCTGAACCAGGTGTGCACGCACATGGCCGACGTGGATTACGGCGAGATCCGCATTTATCCGGGCAACTACGACGACTACATGCTGGCCTCGACCCAGGCCCGCGAGCGCCTGGTGGCCAACAACGCCAAGGCCAAGGAACGCGTGGCCGAACTGCAGGACTTCGTGCGCCGCTTCGCCGCCAACAAGTCCAAGTCGCGCCAGGCCACCTCGCGCCTGAAGCAGATCGACCGCATCAAGGCCGACCAGGTCGTGGTCAAGCCCTCGTCGCGCCAGAACCCGTACATCCGCTTCGAGCAGAACAAGGTCATGCACCGCCTGGCGGTCACCGTCGAAAACCTGTCCAAGGCCTACGACGCGCCCGTCATCCGCAAGTTCTCGGCCATGGTCGACGCCGGCGAAAAGATCGCCATCATCGGCGCCAACGGCGTCGGCAAGACGACCCTGCTGCGCCTGTTGGCCACCGACCTGCAGCCCGATTCGGGCGAAGTGAAGTGGTCCGAAAACGCCGACTTGGGCTACATGGCCCAGGACGTGTCCGACCAGTTCCTGCAGACCGACATCAACCTGCTGGACTGGATGGGCGACCATCGCCAACCGGGCGACGACGACCAGTCGATCCGTTCGGTGCTGGGCCGCCTGCTGTTCTCGGCGGACGACCTGCCCAAGGCGCCCAAGGTGCTGTCCGGCGGCGAAAAGAACCGCATGACCTTCGGCCGCCTGATGCTGGGCCGGCACAACGTCATGCTGCTCGACGAGCCCACCAACCACCTGGACATGGAATCGATCGAATCGCTGCAGTTCGCGCTGGAAAAGTACGAAGGCACGCTGGTGTTCGTGTCCCACGACCGCGAGTTCGTGTCCGGCCTGGCCACGCGCGTGATCGAGATCCTGCCCACGGGCGAGATCGTCGACTACCGCGGCGGCTACGACGACTACCTGACCTCGCGCGGCATCGACGGCTAAGCCTCGACGGTCTCGAAAACGGCGCACCCGGCGGTGCGCCGTTTTTTTTTTTGGGATTCAGCCGCGCTCCAGGCACATTCAGCCGGCTGCAATCTGGCCGCGATATCATGCGGGTAAACCCTGGTTCCAGTCCGGCCAGGCATCGACTCCGCCTCTCATGCCCCCCACATCGCACCCCGCGCCCGACGGCGCGCGCATCGGCACGTACACGCTGACGTTCCGCATCGTTTCCATCGCTTTCTTCACCTTCATCTGCTATCTGGCCATTGGCCTGCCGCTGGCCGTGCTGCCGGGCTATGTCCACGACAAGCTGGGCTACGGCTCGGTGCTGGCGGGCCTGGCGATCAGCGTGCAATACGCGGCGACCCTGCTCAGCCGCTCGCATGCCGGGCGCATGGCGGACACCGTGGGGCCGAAGCAGACGGTGGTGATCGGCATGGCCGCCTGCGCCGCCAGCGGAGTGTTCCTGCTGCTGGCCTATGCCTTTGAGCGCAGCGCCTGGCTCAGCCTGGGCGCGATCATCCTCAGCCGGCTGGCGCTGGGCTTCGGCGAAAGCTGGGTGGGCACCGGGTCTGCCACCTGGGCCATCGCGCGGGTGGGGCCCCTGCACACGGCACGGGTCATTTCCTGGAACGGCATCTGCACCTATGGCGGGCTGGCGCTGGGCGCGCCGCTGGGGGTGTACCTGGAAACTGAATGGAGCATGGGCGCGCTGGGCGGCGCGGTGCTGTTGCTGGGCCTGGCGGGCTTGGGCCGGGCCGTTGCCCGGGCCGCCGTGGCCGTCGTGGGCGGCCACCGGATGGCGTTCAAGAGTGTGGTGCTGCGGGTGTTTCCCCACGGCATGGCGCTGGGCCTGGGCTCGGTCGGCTTTGGCACGCTGGCCGCGTTCGTGGCCTTGTACTACGCCAGCTTCTCCTGGGATGGCGCCGCGCACGCGCTGAGCGCGTTCGGCTGCGCCTTCATCGGGGTGCGCCTGTTGTTCGCGGGCACCATTACCCGCTATGGCGGATTCCGCGTCGCCCAGGTCTCGTTCCTGGTCGAGGCGGCTGGCTTGCTGCTGCTGTGGCTGGCGCCGAACCCGGGCGCTGCGCTCTTGGGCGCCGCGCTGACGGGCTGCGGCTTCGCTCTGGTGTTCCCGGCCATCGGCGTGGAGGCCGTGGCGCGGGTGCCGGCCGGCAGCCGGGGAGCGGCGCTGGGGGCGTATTCGGCCTTCCTGGATCTGGCGCTAGGGATTACCGGTCCAATCGCGGGCTACATCTCCAGCGGTTTCGGCTATCCGGCCATTTTTCTGGCGGCGGCCATGTCCGTGCTGGCGGGCGGCGCGATTGCCTTCGGCCTGCAGCGCCATTCGGTCCGGCAGGCGGCCAGCGCGCCACAGGCCTGATCTTTATTACGAAAAGAAGTTAAGACATTCAATATTGATCGTTTGGATTCATATAACGAATTGTTAGATTGGAGGCTCATTTTTCGGCCCGCCACGATACGTTCCATGAATCTGACCTTCGACCATGTCCACAAGCACTTCGGCGAACTGCCCGTGGTGGACGGCTTTACCAGCGAAATCAAGACCGGTGAACTGGTCGCCCTGGTAGGCCCGTCGGGCTGCGGCAAGTCCACTTTGCTGCATCTGGCGGCCGGCCTGGAAAAGCCCACCGAAGGCAGCGTCCTGGCCGACGGCAAGGCGGTCGCCGGCCCCCATCCCAGCCGCACCCTGGTGTTCCAGGAACATGCGCTGTACCCCTGGCTGACGCTGGAAGACAACGTGGCGCTGGCGCTGGAATTCCAGAACACGCCCAAATCCCGCGCCCGCGAAGCCGCGCGCCAGTGGCTGGCGCGCGTCAGCCTCGCCGGCTTCGAACACTATTACCCCCACCAGGTTTCCGGCGGCATGCGCCAACGCGCCGCGCTGGCGCGCGCCTTCATCGCCCAGCCGCAGACCATGCTGATGGACGAGCCTTTCGGCGCGCTGGACGCGCTGACCCGGCTGAGCCTGCAGGACGTCCTGCGCCAGCTCATCGCCCAGGAAAAGCCCACCGTGCTGCTGGTGACGCACGACGTGGACGAGGCCTTGTTCCTGGCCGACCGCATCATCGTCTTCAGCCCGCGCCCGGCGCGCGTGCTGCGCGAGTTCAACCTCGCGCACCGCGAAAAGACCCATGACCTGTCCGGCCTGGCCGCCGAGAAGCGCGAGATCCTGCGCCTGCTCGGCATCGCGGTGGACGGTTCGGGCGAGCACGCGGACCTGGCCCTGGCAGCCTGACCCCCGGATCTGGATTCTTGCTGGCGGCGCGTGCGCGTCGGCCGGCCCTGCATACCTTGGAGCACTTCCCATGAAACTGAAGCAATGGCTGTCCCTGCCGCTGGCCGCGGCGCTGCTGGCGGCAGCCCCCGCGATGGCGGCCGAGAAATTCCGTGTGGGCTATCTGCGCGTGATGGACGATGCGCAGGCCATCGTCGCGCAAGAGGGCGGCTACTACAAAAAGGCCGGCCTGGATTCCGAACTGATCGAGTTCAAGTCGGGCACCGACCTGATCAAGGCCATCGTCGGCGGCCAGCTGGACATCGGCGTGCTGGGCTTCACCAACGCGGTGGCCTGGGCCTCCAAGGGCGCGGACCTGAAGGTGGTGGGCGGTGCGCAGCAGGGCTACCACTCGCTGATCGTGCGCGAAGACTCCGGCATCAAGGACATCGCCGGGCTGAAGGGCAAGACCCTGGCCTCCCAGGCCGAAGGCAGCACTGCCGACGTGGTGCTGAAGGGCGTGGTGCTCAAGCAGGGCAACCTGGCTGCGGACGACGTCAACGTCATGGGCGTAAGCCCGGCCGTGGCGGTCCAGTCGCTGGTGGGCAAGCGCGTGGACGCGGCCTTCCTGTTCGAACCCTACGATCGCATCGCGCAACTGGTGGCGCCGGTCAAGCAGATCTATGAAGTGGGCCAGGCCTGGCCGTTCCCGTGCATGGTGGTGATCACCTCCGGCGAGACGCTGGCCAAGCGCAAGGACGACGTCTGGAAGGCGCTGGATGCGCAGAACCAGGCCATCCAGCTGCTGCAGAAGGAACCCGCGCAGGCTTCCAAGCTGATCGCGTCCTACTTCATCGCCGAACCCACGCTCAAGACCCTGACCCGTGGCGAACTGCCGCGCGAGACCGTCATCGCCGAAGCTATCGGCACGCAGGTCTTCACGCCCAAGCTGACCGACAAGGACACCCGCCGCATGCAGGAAATCGCCGACATCCTGCAAGCCCAGGGTTCGCTGAAAACGCGCGACGGCAAGCCGTATGACGTCTCCAGCATCGTCGACCTGTCCTGGCAAGAGGCTCGCAAGCTTTGAGCGCATCTACCCGAGTCACCGGCGCCCGCAAGCATTTCGCGGGCGTTCTGGGCGTGTTGTTCATCCTGGCCTTGTGGCAACTGGCGGCGTTCGCGCTGCCGGACTTCCTGATGCCGGGCGTGCCGGCCGTGGTCGAGCGCCTGGTCGAAGACCTGGGCAAGCAGTCCTTCCACCAGAGCCTCCTGGGCACACTGGGGCGGCTGGGCGCGGGCTACGGCCTGGCGCTGGCGGCCGGCATCGGCTTCGGCCTGGTGGCGGCTGTGCTGTTCTTCTTCCGCGAAGTGCTGCGCAGCGCCATCGTCATCCTGCAGTCGATTCCGTCGATCGCCTGGGTGCCGCTGTTCCTCATCGTGATGGGCTTCGGCAATACGCCCATCATCGTCGTGGTGGCATTGTCGGCTTTCTTCCCGGCCGCGCTCAGCGTGATGAACGCGACTGAGTCCGTGCAGCGCGTGCATGTGTCGGCGGCGCGCGTCATGGGCGCCACGCGCTGGGGACTGGTCAAGCGGGTCTACCTGCCGGCCGTGATGCCCGAGCTCATCACCGGCGCGCAGCTCGCCTTCGGCAATGCCTGGCGCGCGCTGATCTCGGCGGAAATGCTGATCGGCTTCGGCAAGGGGCTGGGCCGTTCGCTGGCCTATTCGGGCGAAATCGCCGACATGACCGGCGTCATGACCAACATCCTGGTCATTGCCGTGCTGGCCGCGCTGATCGACCAGTTCGTGCTTGAAAACCTCAAGCACCGCCTGCTGCGCTACCAGTACGTCTGAGGGCGACAGGAGTCCCGCATGATTGGCCGCATCCGTCTGTTTGTCCTCGGCGCCTGCCTGGTTGCATCGGGCTTCGCGCAGGCGCAGCCCGACGCCTTCGCGGCGGCGCGGGCGCGCGGCGAGCTGGTGGTGGGCGTGCCTTACCTGGCGCCGCCGCCCGCGGCCGGCGCCAAGATCCGCACGCCGGACGGCCTGGACGCCGCAATGACCGACAGATTGGCGCAAAGCCTGGGACTGCCGGTGCGCCTGGTGCAATTGCCACAGGAACAGGCCGCTGCCGCGCTGGCGGCGGGGCGGGTCGACCTGGTCCTGGCCGACGGCGCGTCGGCCCAACCGGACGCGGTCGCGACGCAAGCCACAGGCTATGCCGCCCGACCCAAGGCCGTGATCCGCAGCGACACCAGCCTGCGCAGGCCCGCCGACGTGCGCGGCCGCAGCGTCTGCATGGCGGAGGCCGCAAGCGCTTCCCGCGCCCTGGCCGAAAGCTGGGGCGCCGTGGTGCGCACCTACCGCGTGCCGTCCGATGCGCTGGTCGCCGTGCGCGAGGGCAGCTGCGATATCGGCCTGGTCGACGACGCGGTCTGGGAGCCGCTGGTGCGCTTCCCGGAATGGAAGAAGTTCTCCTCGACGCTGGCGGCCGATGGCGCGCGGCGTGAACGCGTGTGGCTGCTGCCGGCCTCCGACTCCGCCAGCCGCAACTGGCTGAGCCAGGAAATGCGCGCCTGGGACCGAGCGGGCGCCTGGAAGGCCATGACCGCGAAGTGGGCCCGCGACGTGGCCTTCGATGTCTATCTCGACCAGGAAGTGCCCGACTGCCACGGCTAGGGACTGCCGGCACATACAATGCCGGTCATGACGCACACGCTGACCGCCCCTTGCACCTACCAGGAAGACATCAAGAAAAGCCGCTTTGTCGCGTATGCAGCGCCCGTGTCCGGCGTGGACGAAGCCATGCGCTTCTTTGCCGAACATAGCGACGCCGAAGCGACCCACAACTGCTGGGCCTACCGCATCGGCCAGGAATACCGCTTCAATGACGACGGCGAGCCGGGAGGCACGGCCGGCCGTCCCATCCTGCAAGCCATCGAAGGCCAGGACATGGATCGCGTGGCGGTGCTGGTAGTGCGCTGGTACGGGGGCATCAAGCTCGGCGCAGGCGGACTGGTGCGCGCCTACGGGGGCTGCGCGGCCAACTGCCTGCGGCTGGGGGAGCGGACCGAGATCGTGGATCTTGCAACCGTCGCCTGCGCTTGCGGTTTTGGCGAACTGGCGTTGCTGAAGTCGCGCCTGGCTCAGGCAGGCGCGGCCATCCAGCAGGAAGACTTCAACGAGGAAGGGGTGGCGCTACGGTTCACGGTGCCGCGCGCAGCGGTGGCGGACCTGGAAGTGACCGCCGCCAACATCACGCGCGGGCGTGCGGCCTGGGAAGTCGAGTCCTGATCCCAGGAGCGCACGGCCCGCGCAGCGTTCAGGCGTCCTGCCCGTTCTGGGCAGCTGCGATTTCCTGATGGACCTTTTCCATGTCCACTTCCTTGATCTTGGCGAGCAGCTCATTGAGCTGGCCGCCCGACAAGGCGCCCGGTTGCGAGAACAGCAGGACCTTCTCGCGGAACACCATCAGGGTCGGGATGGAACGGATGCCCAGCGCGCCGGCCAGTTCCTGTTCCACGTCGGTATTGACCTTGGCGAAGGTGACGTCGGGATGCTCGGTGGCGGCCTGTTCGAATACCGGCGCGAAACCGCGGCAGGGGCCGCACCAGGGCGCCCAGAAATCGACGATCAGCGTACCGTCGGGGGTAATGGCTTCCTGGAAGCTGTCTTTGGTGAGTTCAACAATACTCATTTTGAATCCTTGCCGGCGAGCGGCGTAAAAAGCGGTGTCAGAGGCCCGGGGTATGCCCGTCCCGGACCCGATGGGGCGTTGCGGCGGCGTTCGGTGCTTTAAGAACGATAGTAGAGCGGGTAATGGCCGCGTCGCAATGGTTGGCGCCTGAGGCGCGGGCTGCGGCCCTCAGGCCGCGGTGCTTGCCGGGGCGCCGTTTTTCAACGACGCGACGATCTCGAAGGAACGCAGGCGGTCGGCGATATCGTAGAAATCCGAGACGATCATGACTTCGTCGGCCTCGGTCTCGGCCACCAGCGCTTCCAGTTCGCGCCGGACGGTATCCGGGCCGCCCACGATGGCCGCGCCCAGTCTTTGATGGACCGCCTCGCGCTCCCATTCGTTCCACAGGCCGTCCATGCTGTCCACGGGCGGTTGCAGCTGCAGGCGGTTGCCGCGCACCAGCGACAGGAATTTCAGCTGCTGGGTGGTGGCCTGGCGCCTGGCGGCTTCATCGGTTTCGGCGGCCACGACCGGCACGCCTATCATGGCGTAGGGCCGCGCCAGCGTTGCCGACGGCTTGAACAAATGGCGGTACAGGCGCATGGCCGCCATGCCTTCGGGCGAAAAATGTCCCGCGAAGGAGAAGGGCAGGCCCAGCTCCGCGGCAAGCCGCGCGCTGAAATCGCTGGACCCCAGCAGCCAGATCGGAATGTCCAGGCCTTCGCCGGGAATGGCGCGCACGGGCTGGCCAGGGCGCGAAGGCGCGAGGAAACCGCGCAATTCTTCCACCAGCGCCGGGAACTCCAATCCGCTGCGCGGACCGCGGCGCAATGCGTGTTGCGTGGCGCCGTCGCTACCGGGCGCGCGGCCCAGGCCCAGGTCGATACGGCCAGGGTAAAGCGTTTCCAGCGTGCCGAACTGCTCGGCGATGATCAGCGGCGCGTGGTTGGGCAGCATGACGCCGCCCGAGCCCACGCGCAGGGTGCTGGTGTGCGCGGCGACGTGGCCGATCAGTACGGCGGTGGCGCTGCTGGCCACGCCGTTGATGTTGTGGTGTTCCGCCAGCCAGAAGCGCTTGTAGCCCAGGCGTTCCACGTGCTGCGCGACCGCAACCGTGTTGCGGAAGGCGTCAGCCGCGTCGCGACCTTGCACTATCGGGGCCAGGTCCAGTACGGAGAAAGGGATGCGGGCCAGGCTGCTCATGCGGAAACCTCCGTGTACACGGTGGGACAGGACAGCGGGGCGGAAACAAAGCGGGTAAGGCGCAAGGCGGACTCCATATGCCGTTATACATGGGGAGTGTATCGGTGAAATCAAGCGGACCCGCCAGCAACCATATGGCGCGGCGGGTTGATTGATTTCCGCTATTGCCGCGATTGGCCCGCCTTGCGAGCGGCCTTGGGGCTTGGGCCTAGCCGGGGAAGAACGCGTAGCGGATCACGAACAGCGCCGCGACCAGCCAGGTGGCGGGATGCACGTCGCGGACCTTGCCGGTGGCCGTCTTCAGCACCACGTAGCTGATGAAGCCGAAGGCGATGCCATTGGCGATCGAGTACGTGAACGGCATGACCAGGGCGGTCAGCGCGGCCGGCGTGGCCTCGCAGACGTCGTTCCAGTCGATGTCGATCAGTTCGCGCATCATCAGGCCGGCCACGTAGAGCAGGGCGGGCGCGGTGGCGTAGGCCGGCACGGCGCCGGCCAGCGGCGAAATGAACAGCGCGGCCAGGAACAGCACCGCCACCACCAGCGCGGTCATGCCGGTACGGCCGCCGGCCTGCACGCCGGAGGCGCTTTCCACGTAGGCGGTGGTGCTGCTGGTACCCAGCATCGAACCGGCCACGATGGCGCTGCTGTCGGCGAAGAGTGCGCGGCCCAGGCGGTTGGGGCGGTTCTCGGGCATCAGGCCCGCGCGCTTGGCCACGCCGACCAGCGTGCCGGTGGCGTCGAACACTTCAACCAGCACGAACACCAGGATCACGTGCACGAAGCCGCTGTGCAGCGCGCCCAGGATGTCCAGCTTCATCAGCGTGGGGGCCAGGCTGGGCGGGGCGGCGAAGATGCCCTTGAATTCGTTGTAGCCCAGCGCCATCGACAGCACCGTGACCACCAGGATGCCGATCAGGATCGCGCCGCGCACGCGCAGCGCATCCAGCGCGGCGATGATGAAAAAGCCCAGGATGGCGAACAGCGGACCGGGCTGGGTCAGGTCGCCCAGGGTGACCTTGGTGGCGGGATGCGCAACCACGATGTTGGCGCTGGATAGCGCGATAATGGCAAGGAACAGCCCGATGCCGGCGGCGATGGCGCTGCGCAGCGAATGGGGAATGCCCTTGACCAGCCAGACCCGGATGCCCGAAAACGTCAGGAACAGGAAGATCACGCCCGAGATGAACACGGCGCCCAGCGCCTGCTCCCAGGTGTAGCCCATGGTCTTGACCACGGTGAATGCGAAGAAGGCGTTCAGGCCCATGCCCGGCGCCATGCCGATCGGCCAGTTGGCGATCAGCGCCATCACCAGCGAGCCCAGCGCGGCGGCCAGGCAGGTGGCGACGAACACGGCATCGCGGTCCATGCCCGTCGACGACAGGATGTCCGGATTGACGAAGATGATGTACGACATCGTCAGGAATGTCGTCAGGCCGGCGACCAGTTCCGTGCGCGCTGTCGTGCCGTGTTCACGCAGCTTGAATAGCTTCTCGAGCATTCGAGTCCCCAATGTGTTTGCAGGATTGCGGGTTGTTGTGGGCGGGCTGGGTTGCCCGCCGGTTTTTCATGAAAGGGCGTATTTTCGCATCAGTTGTAAACTCTGCCGCCATGATTATTCTCGGCTTTGAAAGCTCCTGCGACGAAACCGGCGTCGCTGCCGTCTGTACGGAACGGGGCCTGCTAGCGCACGCGCTGCATACCCAGATCGCCATGCACCAGGAATACGGGGGCGTGGTGCCGGAACTCGCCTCGCGCGACCATATCCGCCGCGTCGTGCCGCTGACCCGGCAGGTCCTCGAAGAAGCGGGCCTGCAAATGTCGGATGTCGGCGCCGTGGCCTATACGGCCGGCCCCGGCCTGGCCGGCGCCTTGCTGGTGGGCGCCAGCGTCGCGCAGTCGTTCGCCTGGTCGCGTCATTTGCCCGCCATCGGCATCCATCACCTGGAAGGCCATCTGCTGTCGCCGATGCTGGCGGATCCGCGGCCTGAATTCCCCTTCGTGGCGCTGCTGGTGTCCGGCGGACACACGCAGCTGATGCGCGTGGACGGGGTGGGACGCTACGAATTGCTGGGCGAAACGCTGGACGACGCGGCGGGCGAGGCCTTCGACAAGTCGGCCAAGCTCATGGGCCTGGGCTATCCCGGCGGACCGGCGCTGTCCCGGCTGGCCGCCAGCGGCGATGCCGCGCGTTTCGATCTGCCGCGCCCCATGCTGCACAGCGGCGACCTGGATTTCAGTTTCAGCGGCCTGAAGACGGCCGTGCTGACCCGGGTCAAGGCTGCCGAAGCCGCGGGCGGACTGGACGAACAGACCCGCGCCGACCTGGCCGCGGCCACGCAGGCCGCCATCGTGGAAGTGCTGGCGGCCAAGGCCATCAAGGCCCTGAAGCAGACCGGCCTGAAGCGCCTGGTGGTGGCCGGGGGAGTGGGGGCCAACCAGCTGCTGCGCGCCAAGCTGGACGCGGCGCTCAAGCCGCTCAAGGCGCGCGCCTATTTCCCGCCCCTGGAACTGTGCACCGACAACGGCGCCATGATTGCCTTTGCCGCCGCCGAGCGGGTCAAGGCTGGCCTGGCGACGCTGGATCCGGATGCGCACAGCTTCACTGTGAAGCCGCGCTGGGACCTGGCCGACATCGCCTGAAAATGAAAAGGGCGGCCATGCAGGCCGCCCCGAAGCGCATTCCTTGCGCGTTTATTTCTTCTTGCCGCCGCCGATGCGGCTTTCCGTGCCCTGGACCAGGCGCGTGATGTTGGCGCGGTGGCGGTAGAACAACAGCACGCCGATGACTGCAAGCGCCACGCCCATGGACGGCTGCGCATACCAGGCCAGGCCGGAACCGAACACGTAGTAGACGGGGGCGAAGAAGGCCGCCACCAGTGAAGCCAGGGACGAATAGCGGAAGAACACCGCGACGATCAGCCAGGTGGCCGCCGTGGCGACCGCCAGCCAGGGCTGGATTGCCACCAGCACGCCCAAGGCGGTGGCCACGCCCTTGCCGCCCTTGAAGCGCAGGAATATCGGGTACAGATGGCCCAGGAAGGCGGCCAGCGCCACCAGCGCCAGCGCGACGGGGGAGATCCCGGGAGCCAGTTTTTCGGCCAGCCAGATCGCGAACCATCCCTTGGCGGCGTCGCCCAGCAGCGTCAGCGCGGCGGCCGTCTTGTTCCCGGTGCGCAGCACATTGGTGGCGCCGGGATTCTTGGAGCCGTAGCTGCGGGGGTCTTGCAGGCCCATGAGCTTGCTGACGACCACTGCGAAGGGCACGGAGCCGATCAGGTAGGCCAGCAGGATGAGCGCAGCGCTGAAGACCAGGGAGGGGTCGTTTATCGCCATGGATAGGATCCGTTGTTGTTGTGTTGTTGCGGTAATGGGTGCGGATTCTACCGCGCCCGGGGCCGGGCCCGGCTACGGGTTATCGAGCGGGGCTGCGGCCCCCGTCCGCCAGTCGATCGCACGGATACCGGCCGCGGACGGTACAATCCGACGCGTTCACCCGCGTTTTATTTTCTTTCGGATGCACAATGCGAATTCTGGTTTCGAACGATGATGGTTATTCGGCCCCTGGGCTCGAGGCGCTGGTTGACGCGCTGCAGGGCCTGGGCGATCTCACTGTCGTCGCGCCTGAAACCAACCATAGCGGCGCGTCCAACTCCCTGACGCTGAACCGGCCGCTGTCGGTACGCACCGCCTCCAACGGCTTCATTGCCGTCAACGGCACCCCGTCCGACTGCGTGCACGTGGCGCTCACCGGCCTTATGGATACCCGGCCCGACCTGGTCGTGTCCGGCATCAACAACGGCGCCAACATGGGCGACGACACCCTGTATTCGGGCACCGTGGCCGCTGCCAGCGAAGGCTATCTGTTCGGCATCCCGGCCATCGCGTTCTCGCTGGCCGAGAAGGGCTGGGAGCACATCGATTCCGCCGCGCGCGCCGCGCGCCTCGTGGTGGAACGCCATCTGGCCCAGCCGCTGGCCGCGCCGGTGCTCCTGAACGTCAATATCCCCAGCCGCCGCTTCGAAGACATGCACGGCTTCGCGGTCACGCGCCTGGGAAAGCGCCATCCCTCGCAGCCGGTGGTGCGCACCACCACGCCGTATGGCGATACCGTCTATTGGATCGGACCCGTGGGTTTGGCGGCCGACGCCACGCCAGGCACGGACTTTCATGCCGTCGAGCAGGGTACGGTGTCGGTCACGCCGCTGCGCCTGGACCTGACCCAGCACAGCCAGCTCGACGAGATCCGGACCTGGGCGGAGCCACTATGCGTAAACGTGTAAGCCAGCCGGACGTGACCCAGCCGGTGCCCGGGCGTACCGGTCCGGTGCGCTACGACTCGGGTCGGCTCAGTCCGGGCGTCACGCCCGCCAACAGCAACACCCGCATTTCCGCAGCCACGCTGCAACGCCAGACCCAGGCGCCGACGCCTGCATCGGGCAGCAATCTGGGGCTGAATTCGGATCGCCTGCGCCAGGCCATGGTCGAGCGCCTGCGGGCGCAGGGCATTACCGACGAGCGCGTGCTCAACGCCATGGGCGCGGTGCCGCGCCATCTGTTCGTCGACGAGGCGCTGGCCAGCCGCGCTTACGAAGACGCCGCGCTGCCCATCGGTCATTCGCAAACCATCTCCCAACCCTGGGTGGTGGCGCGCATGATCGCCGCCGCCTGCGACGACCGCACGCCCACCCGCGTGCTGGAAGTCGGCGCGGGTTGCGGCTACCAGGCGGCGGTGCTCGCGCAGTTCGTGCGCGAGGTTCACACCATCGAACGCATCCGCGGATTGTATGAACTTGCGCGCGAGCATCTGCGCGCCCTGCGGCTCACCACCAGGATCCGCTTGATCTACGGCGACGGCATGCTGGGCCTGCCCGGCGTGGCGCCGTTCGATGCTATCGTTGTGGCTGCCGCTGGCCTTGCCATCCCGCAGGCGCTGCTCTCGCAGCTCGCACCGGGTGGCCGCCTGATCGCTCCTGAAGGGGGCGCCAACCAGCGCCTGGTTCTCATCGAACGCACAGGCGCGGCCAGCTGGAAACGCACAGAATTAGAGGCCGTGCGCTTTGTGCCGCTACGGGCCGGAATACAATCTTGAGCAAACAGGAGAAACGTATGCTCAACGGGCAGTTGCAACTGACCGATATCACCCTGGGCGCGTCCATGACGCGCCTGCGCCGCCCGCTCTTCATCGCGGGGGCTCTCAGCCTGTCCATCCTGGCTGGCTGCGCTTCCAAAGGCACGCGCGCCCCGGTGGTCGACATGACCGGCGGGCAACCCGCGCCGGCGACCCAGACCGGCGGCACCTATGTGGTGAAACCGGGCGACACGCTCTACAAGATCGCCCGCGCCAACAATGTGGATGTCGAAAACGTCAAGCGTTGGAACAACCTCAGCGACCCCAACCAGATCTCGGTCGGCCAGGTCCTGAAGATGTCCGGCAGCGCCAGCGGCGGGGCACAGACCGCGCCGGTCGCGGGCTCCAAGACGCAGCCGCGTCCGCTGGACCAACCGGAAACCCTGCCGCCGCCGACCACTGAAACCACCACGCCGCCGCCCACCGCGCCGGTCGAGACCAAGCCCGCCACGCGCGCGGCCGACGCGGCCGTCATCAATTGGGCCTGGCCCGCCAACGGCCAGATCGTGCAAGGCTTCAACAACAGCAGCAAGGGCATCGACATCGCCGGCGCGCTGGGCGATCCGGTCACCGCCGCCGCCGACGGCCTGGTCAAGTACAGCGGCAACGGTGTGCGCGGCCTGGGCAACCTGATCATCGTCGAACACCAGAACGGCTTCATCACCGCTTACGCGCATAACCGCGCGGTGCTGGTGAAGACGGGCCAGAACGTCAAGCGCGGCGCCAAGATCGCCGAACTCGGCCAAAGCGATACCACGTCGCCGCGCCTGCACTTCGAGATCCGCCGCCAAGGCCAGCCGGTGGACCCCATGCAGTATCTGCCTGCCCGATGACGCCCACTCTCGTCTTCGACCTGGAAACCATCCCTGACGCCGAGGGGCTGCGCAAGCTCAACGGCTGGGGGGCTGATGTTTCCGACCAGGAGGTGGTCGAGCGCGCGCTGACCGCGCGCCGCGAGGCCGTGGGCCATGATTTCCTGCCGCTGCATCTGCACAAGGTGGCGGTGGTGGGCTGCGTGTTCCGCGACGACCAGGGCTTTCGCGTCAAGACCCTGGGCCAGCCCGACGATCCCGAAGCCGCCTTGCTGGCGGGCTTCTTCAAGACCATCGAGCGCTACACGCCCAAGCTCGTGAGCTGGAACGGTTCCGGCTTCGACCTGCCGGTGCTGCATTACCGCAGCCTGATCCAGGGCGTGCCCGCGCCGCGCTACTGGGACATGGGCGAGGAAGACCGCGACTTCAAGTTCAACAACTACATTTCGCGCTACCACTCGCGTCACCTGGACCTGATGGACCTGCTGGCCAAGTACAACGGCCGCGCCAACGCGCCGCTGGACGAACTGGCCAAGCTTTGCGGCTTTCCCGGCAAGCTGGGCATGGACGGCAGCAAGGTGTGGGAAGCCTGGAGCCAGGGCCGCGCCGATGAGGTGCGGGCCTATTGCGAAACGGACGTGGTCAACACCTGGCTGGTGTATTGCCGTTTCCGTTTCCTGCGCGGCGAACTCGACCGTACTTCCTACGAAGCGGAAATCGCGCTGGTGCGCGACACCCTCAGCGCCAGCGATGCGCCGCACTGGAAGGAGTACATGGCGGCCTGGGACGCCAACTGAGCGGCGTCTCGGCCGGAGGATCCGTCTTCCGGCGGACAGGATCGAACGGGGCCCGCGAGGCCCCGTTCTTGCGTCTGGATCATGCGCAATCGACTGAAACATTGCTTGCGCCAGCGAAACCTGGATGAAACCGGGCCAATCGCACAATGGCCTCGCTTTCTTCACTTTCAGGAGACCTACATGTCCCGATTCGCTATCCGCTCCAATTTGGCCGCTCTTGCATTTGTCGCCGCGACGGGCGGCCTGGTGGCCGGCTCCGTCATGGCTGCGCCTCCTCCTCCCGCTGACGGCGGCCCCGCCGCCATGCACGATGGCCAGCGCGGCGGCTTCCACAAAGGCATGCGCGACGGCCTCTTCATTCCCGGCCTGGGTCCCGTGACCAAGGCGCAGGTCGCCGAGCTGAAGCTGGACGACAAGCAGCAGGCCTTGTTCAAGACCGCGCAGGACGGCCAGCGCAGCCTGCACGAAGCGATGCGTGCCTCGGGCGGCAAGCGCCACGACCTGCTCAAGGCGCAGCTGGACAGCGGCAAGCTGGATCCCCGCGCGCTGGTCGAACAGTCCGAAAAGTCGCGTGATGCCTTCGGTCCCCAGGCCAAGCAGGTGCGCGACCAATGGCTCGCGGTCTGGGACAGCCTGAACGACACCCAGCGCGGCCAGGTGACCAAGTTCGTCAAGGAACGCCAGGACCGCATGCAGGAGCGCCACGCCCGCATGGAAGGGCGCCACGGCAAGGGCAAGGCGGATGCGCCCGCTGCCGCCGCGCCGGCCAAGCCTGCCGCCAACTAAGCAGTGCGGCCGGCCGTCCCGGCCGGTGCACGCCAGCAACCCCGGACACGCGACCGCGTGCCGGGGTTTTTCATTTGGCGTCCGGGATGGCGGCTGGCGGCGGCTCGCCATGCGTACCGATAGGGAGCGGGTTCCCCGTTTTGACGCATAAGCGCGTGCGCCGGCACACGCGTCCGCACTGTTCTGGTGCGGCGCGGGCGCCGTCAGCGGACGATGCGCCTGCGTATCGGCTTGCCGCAGACCTGGCACGGACATTGCTTTGTGGAGTAGGAACCGGTTTCAAACGCTGCATCGCCGGTCCTAGTGATGCGCCTCGGCCATCTACCTACTCGACAAATCCGATCAGGACTCCGCACCATGAAGAAGACGTTGCTAGCCGTGCCCTTTGCGCTCGCCGCTTGTTTCACCGCGACGGCGCAGGCCGAACCCACCGACCTGGGCGGCGGATTTTCGCTCAGCGGCAACGCCGCCATCGTCAGCGACTACCGTTTCCGCGGCTACTCGCAGACCGACTTCCGGCCCGCCGTGCAGCTGGGCTTCGACCTGACCCACAGTTCCGGCTTCTATCTGGGCAACTGGAACTCCAATGTTTCCGATTTCGTGTTCACCGACGGCAACCTGGAAATGGATTTCTACGGCGGCTGGAAGGGCGACGTGGGCGGCGGCTTCACGCTGGATGCGGGCGTGCTGCATTATTACTACCCGGGCTCCAGCTCGCCGAAGGGCGGCAACTACAACAACACCGACCTCTATCTGGGCGCGTCCTACGGCAACTACAGCCTCAAGTACTCTTACACGCCCAGCGACTTCTTCAGCACGCCGGACAGCAAGGGCACCTGGTACCTGGACGGCACGGCCAACTTCGACCTGGGCGACGGCTGGGGCCTGGTCGGCCACCTGGGCTACCAGAAGCTCAAGAACCAGACCAATATGGACGGCGACTCGATCGGCCATTACGTCGACTACAAGCTCGGCGTGACCAAGGACCTGAAGGGCTGGATCCTGGGCCTGGCCGCCGTGGGGGCGACCAAGGACAACTGGCTGCCGACCAAGTACGGCCATCCTTCGGGCCGCCTGGGCGCCGTCTTCTCGGTGGCGCGTTCCTTCTGACCGATATCCGTGGCGGCGCCTGGCAGCGCCGGCTTTCGGGCTTGCCGACGATTGGCGGTGACCGCCGTCCGGGGCAAGCCCTTTTTTCATCGGGAGACCGTTCCGGCCCCACATCGCCATTTCCAGGATTGGCCGCAGTCCTTCTACAATAGAAGGTTGCGTGTAATTCTTCTGGACTGCGTGAGATGTCTGACGTTTTGAGTATTGAATCCCTGGACCTGGAAGCCAGGGGTATCGCCCGCCGCGACGGGAAGGTCGTCTTCGTGGAAGGCGCCTTGCCGGGCGAACGGGTCACCACGGTTACGCTGCGCCGCAAGCCGTCCTACGAGATTGCGCGCGTGGACGAGGTGCTGCGGCCCTCGTCGCAGCGCGTGGCGCCGCGCTGCCCGCATTTCGGCGTCTGTGGCGGCTGTGCCATGCAGCACCTGGAACCCAGCACGCAGGTCGCCATCAAGCAACGTTCGCTGGAAGACACCTTCTGGCACGTCGGCAAGCTGCGTCCCGCGCGCATCCTGGCGCCGCTGCAAGGCCCGACCTGGGGCTACCGCTACCGCGCCCGCCTGTCGGTGCGCGTGGTGCCCAAGAAGGGCGGCGTGCTGGTCGGTTTCCATGAGCGCAAGAGCAGCTATGTGGCCGACATGCGCGAATGCCATGTGCTGCCGCGCCACGTCAGCGACCTGCTTATCCCTTTGCGCGAAATGATCGGTTCCATGTCCGCGCCGGACCGCATGCCGCAGATCGAAGTGTCGCTGGGCGAGGGCGTGACCGCCCTGGTGCTGCGCCATCTGCTGCCGCTGACCGATGGCGACATCGCCATCCTGCGCGCCTTCGCCGCCAAGCACAACGTGCAATGGTGGCTGCAGTCCAAGGGTCCGGAAACCGTGCACCCGCTGGAGCGCGAGCACGGCGACACGCTGGCCTACACCATGCCGGAATTCGGCCTGCGCATGCCGTATCGGCCCACCGATTTCACGCAGGTCAATCACGCCATCAACCGTGCGATGGTGTCGCGCGCGCTGAAACTACTGGAGGTGCAGCCTACCGACCGCGTGGCGGATCTGTTCTGCGGGCTGGGCAACTTCACGCTGCCGCTGGCGACGCAGGGCAGGGAAGCCGTGGGCGTGGAAGGCAGCAAGGCGCTGACCGACCGCGCTTTCGACGCGGCATCGCGCCACGGCCTGGGCGATCGCACCAGCTTCGCCACCCTGAACCTGTTCGAGGTGGATGTGGAATGGCTGCGCGGCCTGGGCTACTTCGACCGCATGCTGATCGATCCGCCGCGCGAAGGCGCGCATGCCGTGGCGCAGGCCCTGTCGCTGTTGGAGGCGCACGAGCGCCCCGTGCGCATCGTCTACGTGTCCTGTAATCCGGCCACGCTGGCGCGCGATGCGGCCATCATGGTGCATGAAGGCGGCTATGTGTTGAAGAGCGCGGGCGTGATCAACATGTTCCCGCACACGGGCCATGTGGAGTCCATTGCGGTGTTCGAATCGCTGGACGCCGAAGGTATCCAGGCCGTGCGGGAACGCGCCCGCCAGCGCGCCATTCAGGCGGCGGCCGAAGCGGCAGCCGCGGAAGAAGCCAAGGCCGCGGCCGCCGCCGAGAAGGCGGCCGCCAAGCAGGCCGCCACCGACGCCTATCACGCCAAGGTCGCGGCCGAAGCGCAGGACTGACGCCGCGGGAAGGGCCTGGGCCGTTTCAGTGCTTGCAGCCCAGGCCTTCCAGTATCGGGCAGTCCGGCCTGTCATTGCCCTGGCAGTGTTCGGCCAGATGCTTCAAGGTGGCCGCCATGTCGCGCAGCGCCTCGGCCTTGCGCTCCAGTTCCTGCACGTGTTCCAGCGCGATGCGCTTGACGTCGGCGCTGGCGCGGCTGCGGTCCTTCCACAGCGCCAGCAACTCATTCATCTGTTCCACCGAAAAACCCAGGTCGCGCGCGCGGCGCACGAAGTGCAGCGTATGCAGATCGTGTTCGCTGTACACGCGGTAGCCGGAATCCGTGCGTCCGGCGGGGCTGATGAGGCCGATGCTTTCGTAGTAGCGGATCATCTTGGCGGAAATGCCGGAACTCCTGGATGCCTCGCCGATATTCATTGCTGTGCTCCTGTGTAGCCTGAGTGCGATTCTACGCTTGACCTTTCCATCATGGGAAGGTTTAAGCTGCTTTCCATGGTGGACGAAACGTAGTCCATCGCCCTTGAATCCTATGGAGATAACTATGAGCATCGAGTTCCAAGTGGCTGACATGACCTGCGGCCATTGCGCCAAGACCATTACGGCCGCGGTGGCCCAGGCGGCTCCGGGCGCGACTGTCACGATCGATCTGCCCACGCACCGCGTGACCGTGACCGGGGCCGATGACGCCGACAAGATCGAAGACGCGATCCGCGACGCCGGCTACCAGCCGCAGCCGGTGTAATTCCTCCAGGCGCGAGGCCGGGCTATGATAGATCCGGTCTCGCGCTGGTTATTTATTCATTGCTAAAATCTATCGATTCATTGAATTTATTAAATTTGAATAATTGATAGTAAGGATTTATCATTCTTTCCATGGTGGTTAATCAAACAACCCCGCTACCCCAAGGAGAGATTTGAATGCTGCAAAACCGCGAAGGCCAACGTGTTCCGAACGTAACGTTCCCGGTCCGTGAGGACAACACCTGGAAGAAGGTGACGTCCGACGACCTGTTCAAGAACAAGACCGTCGTGGTCTTTTCCCTGCCCGGCGCCTTCACGCCGACCTGCTCGTCGACCCACCTGCCGCGTTACAACGAACTGGCTCCCGCCTTCTTCGCCGCTGGCGTGGACAGCATCGTCTGCGTGTCGGTCAATGACACCTTCGTCATGAACGAATGGGCCAAGGACCAGGAATCGGCCAACATCACGCTGCTGCCCGACGGCAACGGCGAGTTCACCGAAGGCATGGGCATGCTGGTCGACAAGAGCGACCTGGGCTTCGGCAAGCGCAGCTGGCGCTATTCCATGCTGGTCAAGGACGGCGTGGTCCAGAAGATGTTCATCGAGCCGGAAAAGGAAGGCGACCCGTTTGAAGTGTCGGACGCCGACACCATGCTGGCGCACTTCGCCCCGTCGGCCAAGAAGCCCGACCAGGTGGTCGTGTTCTCCAAGCCGGGCTGCCCGTTCTGCGTGGAAGCCAAGGCGCTGCTGGATGCCAAGGGCTACGCCCCGATCGAGATCCCGCTGGAAAACAAGGTCCGTGGCCGCGTGATCGGCGCTGTCTCGGGCAAGGGCACCGCCCCGCAGGTGTTCATCAATGGCGCGCTGATCGGCGGCCTGGAAGACCTGAAGGCGCACTTCGCCTAAGCGTCTGCAACGCTACCGGTCCCGGGTTCGCCCCGGGGCCGGGCAGCAGGGCGGTTCGCCGCCTGCTGCACCCTTCACGAGTTTCCCTTTTTACGCATCTTTGTGCGCGGCCCCCGGCGGGCGCTGCGGGACTGTCCACGTCCATAGGGTGCGGAAAAAGGCGGAATCCGCCTTTGAATTCCTGCTCCACGCCACATCGGGGGATACCCAGTCATGAAAACTCTGCATACCGATATCGCTGTCATCGGCGCCGGCACGGCCGGCCTGGCCGCCTACCGCGCCGCCCGCGCCGCGGGCCAGCGCGCGCTGCTGATCGAAGGCGGTCCCTACGGCACGACCTGCGCCCGCGTCGGCTGCATGCCGTCAAAGCTGCTGATCGCCGCCGCCGAAGCGGCCCACAGCGCGGCCCACACCGAGCCGTTCGGCGTGCATGTGGGCGGCGAGATCACGGTCGATGGCGCCGAAGTGATGGACCGCGTCAAACGCGAGCGCGACCGCTTCGTCGGTTTCGTGCTGGAAGGCGTGGAAAGCATCCCGGCAGAGGACAAGCTGCGCGGCTATGCGCGCTTCGTGTCGGACACGGTGCTGCAGGTGGACGAGCACACCGAAGTGCATGCGTCCCGCGTGGTGATCGCCACCGGTTCGCGGCCGTCTGTGCCGCCGCCGTTCCGTGCGCTGGGCGACCGTCTGGTGCTGAACGATGACGTGTTCGCCTGGGATGATCTGCCTGGCCGTGTGGCCGTGTTCGGTCCTGGCGTGATCGGGCTGGAACTGGGCCAGGCGCTGGCGCGCCTGGGCGTGGAAGTGCGCGTGTTCGGCGTCAGCGGCAGCCTGGGCGGCATCAGCGATCCGCAAGTACGCAATACGGCCCGCAAGATCTTCCAGCGCGAGTTCTATCTGGACCCGGACGCCCGCGTGCTTGAAACCACCCGCGTAGGCGATGAAGTGGAAGTGCGCTACGTGACGCTGGACAACACCGAGCGCACCGAACGCTTCGACTACGCGCTGGTGGCCACGGGCCGCCGCGCCAACGTGGACGGGCTGGCGCTGGAAAACACCTCGCTGCAATTGGACAAACACGGCGTGCCGTTGTTCGACCGCGAAACCATGCAGGCGGGCGATGCGCCCATCTTCATCGCGGGCGATGCCAACGCCGACGCGCCGCTGCTGCACGAAGCCGCCGACGAAGGCCGCATCGCGGGCGAGAACGCGGCGCGCTATCCCGAAGTGCGCAAGGGCCTGCGCCGCGCGCCGTTGGCCGTGGTGTTCTCGGACCCGCAGATCGCCATGGCCGGGCTGGGCCACGCACGGCTGGTGCCGGGCACCTTCGTGACGGGCGAGGTGGACTTCAGCGACCAGGGCCGTTCGCGGGTCATGCTGAAGAACCGCGGCATGCTGCATGTCTATGCGGACATCGAAACGGGCCGTTTCCTGGGCGCCGAGATGGTCGGCCCCAGCGCCGAGCACATCGGCCACCTGCTGGCCTGGGCCGTGCAGCAGGAGCTGACCGTGGCGCGCATGCTGGAAATGCCGTTCTATCACCCCGTGATCGAGGAAGGCCTGCGCACTGCCTTGCGCGACGCGGCGGCCAAGCTGGCCCGGGCGCAGGAGGCGCTGCGGCGGGAAGCTCCGGAGAATGAACTGGCTTGAACGCCAGCGCGATCCGCGACACCAGCAAAAAGGCCACGAAACATCGTGGCCTTTTTGCTTTTCGTATCGGATCAATCGTCCGACTGCTTCTTTGGCACCGGGAACGGATTCTCGCGGAACTGCAGCGTGAAGCCGGCGCGCTCGTCCTGTCCCAGCGTGCGGGCCAGATACGGCATGGCTTGCTTCAAGGCGTCGTGCAACGTCCAGGGCGGATTGATCAGGAACATGCCGCTGCCGTGCAGGCCGTAGCCGTCGATGGCTGCTTTCTTGACCGTCAAGGTCGCGTGCAGCCAGCTCTTGACCTTCAGGTTCTCCAGGTGGCGCGCCATTTCATTGGCTTCGCGGCGCTGGACCAGCGGGTACCAGACGGCGTAGGTGCCGGTGGCGAAGCGCTTGACGCATTCCTTGACCGCGTTGAGCGTGCGGCGATAGTCGTTCTTGTCTTCGTACGAGGGGTCGATCAGCACCATGCCGCGGCGCGTGGGCGGCGGCAGCAGCGCCTTGACGCCTTCAAAACCGTCGTCGCCGTAGATCGTGGTCTGGCGTTGCGCGGCGCGGCCCTGGTGTTCCAGGTTGCCGACCAGCGTGTCGATCTCGGTAGGGTGCATTTCGAATAGGCGCAGCCGGTCGGACGGACGCAGCGCGTCCAGCGCCAGCCATGGCGAGCCCGGATAGCGCCTGAGGCGGCCGTTGGTGTTGTAGCCGCGGATCCGGGCGACGTAGTCGGCCAGGATGGGCGGCAGGTCCTCGGCTTCCCACAGGCGGCCGATGCCGTCGGCGAACTCGGAGGTCTTGGCGGCCCAATCGCTATCCAGGCTGTAGAGCCCGGCGCCGGCGTGGGTATCGACGACCCAGTAGGGCGCGTCTTTCTTGTTGAAGTAATCCAGGGTGTGGATCAGGATGGCGTGCTTGAGTACGTCGGCGTGGTTGCCGGCGTGAAAGGCGTGGCGGTAACTGAACACGGGCGTTCTGCCTCAGGCGGCGGGCCGGATCGCGGCCAGCTCGTCGGTGAAAATGCCGTCGATGCCCCAGTCGAGCAGCAGGCGGGCGCGCTCCGGGTCGTTGACGGTCCAGGCGGCGATACGGTAGCCGGCGGCATGCACGGCATCGATCAGCTCACGGGTGGCGTCCTTCTGATTGATGTTCAGGGCCACGCACTCGTACTTGGCCAGGCGTTCGCGCCAGTCGGCGGGTACCTTCTCCGCCAGCAGCGCGCGCGGCAATTCGGGGGCCGTTTCCAGCGCGGCCTGCAGCGCTGCTTCCGCGAACGAGGACAGGAGCGGCGCTTCGGCCGCGCCTTGCCACAGCTGGCGCGCGGCCAGCGCCACGGCGCGGCCGGTCTCGGCCTCGCGGCCCGGGCAGGGCTTGATCTCGACGTTGCTGGCGATGCCGTTGGCCACCGTGTAGCGGGCGACGGCAGCGAAGGTGGGCAGCGGCTCGCCCGCGTAGGCGGCGGAATGCCAGCTGCCGAAATCCAGCTGGGCAAGCTCGGCGTAGGTCTTGGCAGCGGCGGGTCCGCGGCCGTTGGAGGTGCGGTCCACGTCGTCGTCGTGCATCAGCACCAGCACGTTGTCGCTGCTCAGCTTGACGTCGTATTCGAACATCGTGAAGCCGTGCTCGGCGCCTACGCGCATGGCGGCCAGGGTGTTCTCCGGGGCCAGACGGCCGCCGCCGCGATGCGCGATGTAACGGGAGTAGGGCCAGGAGGGGAGTTTTGCGCTCATTTGGGGTGTTGCTTCGGGTTCTTTTGGTCAGGGTTGCAAGGATACTCCTTCTGCACGCTGTTTCCGCCCATGCCGCGGCGCAGGAAAACGCCGCGGCATGTCCATTGGCCTATTTCATGGGCGCCTTGTCCTGCGACACGTCCATGATCATCCGCGCCGCCAGGTACAGGCGCGGCACGATGCTGTTGATCTGGATGTACTCGGCGTCGTTGGAATGCGCGCCAAAGCCGCTCAGGCCCATGCCTTCGATTACCGGGCCGCGCGCCTTCAAGGCGGCAAAAGCGGCGTCGGTGCCGCCGCCGCTGGCGCGGTCCACGACCGTCATCGGCAAGTCCAGCTCTTTGTAGATCTGCACGCCGTGTTGGGCCAGGGCGCGCGAGGCCGGCGTGGCTTCCAAGGGCGGGCGGCGCACTTCGAACTTCACGCTGACCTTGGATTCGGGCAGCAGCTTCTTCTGTATGCGTTCTTCCAGCGTGCGCGACAGCGCATCGAAATCGGAGACGCGCAGGGCGCGCGCGTCCGCCTGGGCGGTGGCCTGGCCCGGAATGACGTTGCGGTTGGTGCCGGCCTGGGCCACGGTCCAGTTCAGCTTCAAGCCTTCCTCGGGCTTGGACAGCTTGTCCAGCTGCAGCACCTGGTGGGCCAACTCATACAGCGCGTTGACGCCGCCTTCGGGCCGCGCGCCCGCATGCGAGGTCTTGCCCTGCACGGTCAGGTAGGCCGCGCCGATGCCGCTGGTGGCCAGCGTCAGGCGCGCTTGCGCGCCGCCGCCTTCGAACGAGAACACCGCATCCTGGTCGGCGCCCAGGCGGGTAATGGTGCTGCGCGCGCCGGGCGAGCTGATTTCCTCGTCGCCGTTGATCAGCACGGTAATGGTGCCGTAGTCCTCGAAGCCCAGTTTTTGCAGCAGGGTCAGGGTGTGGATGATGGCGGCCACGCCATGCTTGTCGTCGGCGATGCCCAGGCCGTAGGCCTTGTCGCCGTCGATGCGGAAAGGCTGGTCCTTGAGCATGCCGTTGCGGTAGACGGTGTCCATGTGGGCGATCAGCATGATCTTCTTCTGGCCTTTACCCTTGAATTCGGCATGGACCATGGGGCCGACCTTCTCTGGCGTGTCGTCCAGGCGGAACACGTCGGTGGGCTGGATGATCTCCACCGTTCCGCCCAGCGCCTTGAGCCGGTCGCGGATCAGGACGGCGATGCGCTCCACGCCCTCGACGTCCTTGCTGCCCGACTCGATGCCGACCAGGTCGCGCATGGTGTCCAGCATGCCTTGCTGCTGGGCTTGCGCGGCTTCGTGGACGGCGGCGACGGGCGCGGCCAGCGCGGCGGGGGCGCCGCCGACGAAGGCCAGGGCGATGCAGGTGCGCAGGAGTTGCAGGCGGGGAGATGTGTACGGCATCAGTGTGTACCTCTGAGCGTGCGTGGAAGGGGCCGCATCCTTCGGGGGCGGCGTCGGGTAATGCGGGCTTACCCTGACAGGCCACGATACGAGGGCCGCAAGGGGCTGGAAATGGTGGTTCCCCGGGTTGACTCGGTCCCCGGTTTCGTGCCGTTTGAGCCCGGGGGCAGGCCCGGATGACATTCGAAAGATTCCTGGGCTGCGCGGCGAATGAGAAATGGTAAAATCCGCCCGCTGATCCGGTATTGACCGGTATGGGAACAGGGCGAATCTGGTTCGCCTTTTTTTATGCGTTTTCTTGCGGCTTTGGGCTTGCGCCCGGGGTGCGGCAACAGGGATTCCATGTTCGAATTTATTCGCAGCCATCGGCGCTGGATGCAGTTCATCCTGCTGCTTCTGATTGTGCCGTCCTTCTTCCTGGTCGGTATTCAAGGCTATGACAGCTTCATGCGCGCCGAGCCTGAATTGGCCACGGTCAATGGCCAACCCGTGTCGCGGGCCGAGTTCGATCAGGCGCACCGCAACCAGCTGGAGCAGTTCCGCCAGCGCCTGGGCGCCCAGTTCGATCCGGCCGTCATCGACACGCCGGCGCTGCGCGAAGGCTTGCTCAATCAGTTGATCAACCAGCGTCTGCTGGCCAACGTTGCCGTCGACAACCGTTTCTCGGTGTCCGACGAAACGCTGCGCAACACCATCGCCGCGATTCCGGAAGTCCAGGACAACGGCCGCTTCTCGCCCGAGCGCTACCGCCAGGTGCTGGCCGCGCAAGGCATGTCGCCGACCTCGTTCGAAGCCGGCCTGCGCCGTGACCTGGCGGTTGCGCGCGTGCTGGAACCCGTTGGCCAGTCGGCCCGCGCACCCGGCGAGGTCGTGACCGCGCTGGAAACGGCGCTGACGCAGCAGCGCACGGTGCAACTGCGCCGCTTCGCCGCCGCCGACTACCGCTCGCAAGTCACCGTCAGCCCGGCCGACATCCAGGCCTGGTACGACGCCAACAAGCAGCAGCTGCAGATTCCCGAACAGGTCCAGGTCCAGTACCTGGTGCTGGACGAGGCCGCCGCCACGCAAGGCGTGCAGGTCAAGGACGAGGACCTCGCGTCCTACTACGAGCAGAACAAGAACCGCTTCGGCCAGCCCGAACGCCGCCGTGCCAGCCACATCATGATCAACCTGGCTCCCGGCGCGTCGGAAGATGCCCGCAAGGCTGCCCGCGCCAAGGCCGAAGACCTCGCCAAGCAGGCCGCCGCCGATCCGGCGCAGTTCGCGGAACTCGCGCGCAAGAACTCGCAGGACGCGGGTTCGGCGACCAATGGCGGCGATCTGGGCTGGCTCGCGCCCGGCATGTTGACCGGTCCGCTGGAAAAGGCGATTTTCGGCCAGTCCAAGGACCAGGTGTCCGGCGTGATCGAAACCCCGTCCGGCCTGCACGTGGTCAAGGTCACCGAAATCCAGCCCGCCGCCATCAAGCCGCTGGCCGAGGTCAAGGACCAGATCACCGCCGAAGTCCGCAAGCAGCTCGCCGCCGTGCGCTTCTCGGAAATGGCCAGCCAGTTGAACAAGCAGGTCTATGACCAGCGCGACAGCCTGCAGCCCGCCGCCGACGCCGTCGGCCTGAAGCTGCGTACCGCTTCCGGCGTGACCCGCGAAGGCTTGTTGCCCGCCGACAAGGCGGGTCCGGGCTCGGCCGCCGCCGGCCCCGATGCCGCGCTGCTGGACAACCCGCGCGTGCGCCAGGTGCTGTTCTCGCCCGACGTGCTGCGTGAAAAGCAGAACTCCGGCGTGATCGAACTCTCGCCCGACACCATGCTGGCCCTGCGCGTGGCCGCTGTCGAGCCGTCCCACGTGCCGCCGCTGGACAAGGTCTCGGACACCATCCGCGCCAAGCTGCTGGACGAGCGTTCGGCCGAAGCCGCCAAGAAGGCCGGCGAAGCCGCGCTGGCTGCCGACAAGGCTAACCCCGCCGCAACGCCGGAAGGCTTTGGCGCGCCGGTGGTTGTGTCGCGCCAGGATCCCAAGGATCTGCCGCGTCCGGTGCTGGACGCCGTCATGCGCCTGCCCGCCGCCACGCTGCCGGCCTACGCCGGCGTGCAATCGGGTTCGGACTACACGCTGGCGCGCCTGGAGAAGGTCGAGGCCGGCACGGTCGATCCGACCGACAAGGAGCGCCTGGCGCAGCAGCTGTCGGGCGCCTGGGGCCAGGCCGAAAACGAAGCCATGCTGCGCATGCTGCGCGAAGAGTACAAGGTGCAGGTGCTGCCCGCCGCCGCCGCCGTCATCCGCGGCGATCAGCCGGCAGCCGGCTGATCAGCCCAGGATCAGTTCAACAGTGGTCGCAGCGTCGGCCACACGTTGTCCAGTAGCAAAGGCTGGGCATCCTCGTTCGGATGGATGCCGTCAGCCTGGAACATCGCCCGGTTCGTTGCGATACCTTCCATCAGGAAGGGCACGAGCCGGGCGTTTTCGTCTTTGGCGACCGTTGGGAACACCTGCGCGAAGCGCTGGGTGTAATCCCGGCCGTAATTCGGCGGAATCTGCATGCCGACGATCAGGACCTGCGCCTCGGCCTTGCGGGCGGCCTGGGCCATGGTGCGCAGGTTCTGCTCGGTCATGGTCAGCGGCAGGCCGCGCAACGCGTCGTTCGAGCCCAGCTCCAGCACCACCACGGCCGGCGCATGCTGGCGCAGCAGCGCGGGCAGGCGGGCCACGCCGCCGCTGGTCGTGTCGCCGCTGATGCTGGCATTGACGACCTGGTACTTGGGGTATTGTTCCGCTACGCGGGCCGAAAGTAGCGGCACCCAACCGGTGCCGCGCTTGATGCCGTATTCGGCCGACAGGCTGTCGCCCAGGACCAACACCGTGCGGGGCGCGGAACCCTGGGCCGCGGCGGCGGTCTGAGCGTGGGCGGGTGCCACGACGGCGGTCGCCATGGCGGTCATGAGTAGCAGACGGGAAAATAGGCGCATGGATAACAAGAATTCGATCGAGGTGAAAGGGCTGGGCAAGCAGGTGGCAGATGCCGGCGGCACGCTCTCCATCCTGGAAGGTATAGATTTTACGGTCGAGGCGGGCAGCGCCGTGGCCATCACCGGCAGTTCGGGGTCGGGCAAGTCCACCTTGTTGGGACTGCTGGCAGGCCTGGATGTTCCCAGCGCGGGCAGCGTGCGTCTGGCCGGGCAGGACCTGTTCTCGCTGGACGAGGACGGCCGCGCGCGTTTGCGGGCCAATCATGTGGGTTTCGTATTCCAGTCATTCCAGCTGCTGCCCAACCTGACGGCGCTGGAAAACGTGATGCTGCCGTTGGAGCTGGCCGGGCAATCGGCGCGGGACGCGGCCCAGGCCATGTTGGAGCGGGTGGGGCTGGGCAAGCGCCTGCATCACTACCCGCGCACCCTGTCGGGCGGCGAGCAGCAACGCGTGTCGCTGGCGCGCGCCTTCGTGGTGCAGCCGGACCTGCTGTTCGCGGACGAGCCCACCGGCAGCCTGGACGCCGCCACAGGGGTGACGGTCATCGACCTGATGTTCGACCTGCACCGCGAGCACGGCACCACGCTGGTGCTGGTGACCCACGATCCGCAGCTGGCCGCCCGTTGCGGGCGTCAGCTGGTGCTGGCGGCGGGGCGGATGGTCAACGGCGCCTGATGCCGCCGGCCCCACCGCCGGGCTTCCAAGTTGGACCAGCCCCTCGGGGGGGCTGCGAGCCCCGGAGGGGCGCGGCGTGAGGGCCTTACCCTCTTACTTGGATTTCGCGACCGCCTGGTTCCAGGCGGCGACCACCGCCTCATACTCCTTCGCCGCGGCATCCTGGCTGACCGGGAAGATCTTGATGGTCTTCAGGTCGGGCAGGGTGGTCAGGCTGGCCACGGCCACGTCCGTGCGCGTCGGGCGGCGGAAGTTCTTCACCAGTTGCGCTTCCTGCGACTCCTTGCTCAACAGGCCGTCATACAAGGCCTTGGCCGCGTCCATGTTCTTCGCGCCCTTGATGATGAACATGCCTTCCGGCGCCAGGTAGCTGCCCTCGGTCGGGTAGACCAGCTTGATTTCCTTCTGGCCGCCGGCTACGTATTCCTGCGCGGCGTACTCCAGCGTCATGCCCACGGCATACTCTCCCGCGGCCACGCCCTTGTAGGTGGTGCCGGACGATGCCGTGACCACCGCGTTGGCGGCGATCTTGTCCAGGCCTTCCTGGCCGAATTGCTTGAAGAGGCCATACACCAGCATGTAGGCCGTGCCGCTCTTGGACGGGTCGGTGATGGCGAACTTGTTCTTCCAGTGCGGCTGCATCAGGTCGGACCAGGTGGCCGGCGCGGGCTGGCCCTTGAGCTGGCGCTCGTTGACCATCATCACCATGACGTGCACGTTGGTGCCCACCCACAGATCGTCCGGACCGCGGAACTCGGCTGGGATCTTGTCCAGGTCGGCCGGGCGGTAGGGCTGCAGATGCTGGCGGTAGGCGCCCAGCGTGCCGAAGCCGCCGCTCCAGAACAGGTCGCCGCGCGGATTCTGCGCCTCGGCCTCGATGCGCTTCATCATCGTGCCGGTGCCGCCGGTGACGGGCTGCACGTTCAATTTCGGCGACTTCTGCTTCACCGCGTCCAGCGCGGTTTCGATCGTCTCCGTGTTGTTGGACGAATAGAGCACGACGTTCTGGGCCTGGGCGGCGCCAGTAGCCAGGGCGGCGGCCAGGACGCTGTACTGAAGTAGGTGCTTGAATTGCATGGTTAGCCTCTGTGCAAGTGGGTTATTTACCGGAGAACAGCTTGATGCGGAACGCCTTGACCGACACGATGATGGGCAGCACGATGACCGTGACCAGCGCCGCGCCATAGGCCGACGCCATGCCCAGCCTGCCGCCGTCGACCTGGCGGAAGATGGCGATAGGCATGGTCTCCAGGCCGCCGCTGTAGGCGACGATGGAGGCCGACAGCTCGGAAATGGTGGTGAGCCACATCAGGATGGCTGCCGAGATGATGGACGCCTTCATGGCGGGCAGGATCACCTTGAAGAAGGTCATGAGCGGCGACACGCCCAGGCTGATCGACGCTTCCTCGATCGACTCGGGGATGTTGAACAGCACCGACGAGGCGTTGCGCACCGCGAAGGGCAGGCGCCGCACCGTGTAGCACAGCACCATGATTCCCGACGTGCCCGCCAGCACCAGCCAGCCGGTGTTGAAGGTCTGCACCAGTGCGATGCCCAGCACCGTGCCGGAAATGGTCAGGGGCAGCACGACGATGTAGTCCAGCACCTGGGTCGAGGCGCTGCGCTTCTTGATCGTCAGATAGCTGACCAGCACCGCGAAGGCCACGCCCAGCACCGTGGCCAGCGAGGCGAACTTGAGCGAGTTCAGGATGGGCTCCGGCGCGCCATGCAGCGCGCGCTGCATGCTGGCCAGCGACCATTGTCCCCATTGCATGACCGGGCCGCTGGTCTTGGTGAAGGCAGCGATGAAGACCACGATCAGCGGCAGCAGCGAAATGAAGATGATCAGGCCGACACCGCTGGTGTAGAGCAGGGCGGTCCAGGAGCGCACGCGGGTAGCGGCCGGCGCGCGCCCCTGCGTCATGGTGTAGACCTTGCGTTCGACCACGCGTTTCTGGAAGAACAGCACGATGGCGACGATGGCAATGGACACCACCGACATCGCGCTCTGCAGGGTCGGGCTACCGCCCATTTCGCTGACAAAGGTGTTGTACGTCATGACCGACAGCAGCGGCACGCGGCTGCCCAGCAGCATGGCCAGCGCGAAGTTGCCCACCACCAGCGTGAACACCACCAGCGCGTTGACCAGGACCGCCGGCAGCAACACCGGCACCAGGACGCGCAGCTTGGTCAGCAACGGCGGCGTGCCCAGGCTCAGGCCCGCTTCTTCCAGCTGGCCGTCGAAGCCGCGCAGCGCCGCCAGCACGCCCAGGTAGATGTAGGTGTAGTAGACCAGCGTCATGGAGAACACCATGCCGGTCCAGCCGTAGAACGAGGGCAGCGAAATGCCGGCGTCGCCCAGCAGGTTGGTCAGGATGCCGTTATTGCCCAGGATCAGCAGCCAGGACTGGCCCACGATGATCTCGGGGATCACGATGGTCAGCACCGGCAGGATCGCCACCAGGTTCTTCAGCGGAAAGTCGAAGCGCGCCACCATGTAGGCGAAGGGCACGCCCACCAGCACCGTGCAGGCCGTGACCGCCAGGCCCAGGATCAGGGTATTGCCGAAGGCCTCGACGTATTGGGAGTCGGCCAGCAGGGCCTTGAAGCCCTCCAGCGTGAAACCGCCATCCTGCCCGGTGACGCTGTTGCTGAATAGCACGGCCAGCGGGTAGAGCACGAAGAACAGCAGCAGGGCCAGGCTGATTGCCGTCAGGACGCCCCAGGGCCACCATTTGATTTTCATGGTCGGCGCGTCCTCAGGCGTTGACGACGCGGCTGTCGGCGGGAATCAGCACCTGCACGGCTTCGCCGGGCTGGAACTGCGCCACCATGTTGCCGGCATGCAGCTCGACGCGGATCTCGGAGCCGTTGTCCAGCGCAATGCGGTATGCGGTCTTGAAGCCCAGGTATTGGCGTCGCAGCACCTTGCCCGGCAAGGTATTGGGCACGTAGGGAGCGGGCGCCATCAGGGCCAGCTCTTCCGGGCGCGCGATCAGCACACCCTTGCCGTCCAGCTGGTCGCTGCCTTGCACGCCGTCAAAGCCCAGGCCGCAGATCTCGTAGCGCACATGGCCGGCGGGGGCGCCGGCCTGGCCGTTGCGGGCGGGCACGGGGATCACGTTGGCCGAACCGATGAAGTCCGCGACGTAGGCGTTTACCGGCGTGCCGTAGAGTTCTTCCGGCGTGCCCAGCTGGGCGATGTCGCCGCGGTCCATGATGGCGATGCGGTCGGACATCGCCAGCGCTTCTTCCTGGTCGTGCGTGACGAACACGGTCGTGATGCCGGCCTCGCGCACCAGGTCCAGGATCACGTCGCGCATCTGCAGGCGCATCTTGGCGTCCAGGTTGGACAGCGGCTCATCCATCAACAGCACGCGCGGCCGGATCACCAGCGCGCGCGCCAGCGCCACGCGCTGGCGCTGCCCGCCGCTCATCTGCGCCGGATAGCGTTCGGCCAGCGTCAGCAGCCCGACCTTGTCCAGCGCCTCGTTCACGCGCCGCGTGATCTCGGCGCGCGCCACGCCGCGGGCGCGCAGGCCGTAGGCCACGTTGTCGAACGCGGTCTTGTCGGGGAACAGCGCATAGTCCTGGAACACCATGCCGATATCGCGGCGGTGCGCGGACACGTGGGTCACGTCGTCCTGGTCGAACAGCAGGCGTCCGCCGTCGGGAGCATAGAAGCCCGCAATGCAGCGCAGCAGCGTGGTCTTGCCGCAGCCGCTGGGGCCCAGCAGCGTGTAGAACGCGCCGTCGGGGATGTGCAGCGACAGATTGCGCAGCACTTGCTGCCCGCCGAAAGTCTTGACGATGCCGTCTACGGTGATTGATGCCATGTTTCGCTTCCTGCCTGAGGTTGCGGGCATCATAGAAACGCGCTGGGCGCCCGACCAGCGGTGTTTTTTAAGGGTAGTCGTTAGTTTTTCTAAGAGGTCGGCGCGCGGGCTATCACCTAGAATGCGGCTGGATAGGACAGGCGCGCGCAAGCAGCGCCGACAAAAAAATAGACGACAAGGGAAAACGTGGGAAAGAGCAGCACAGCGCGGCGCCGGGCCGGCGCGCGGGCGGGCCGCAACTGAGATGGCGGGGCAGAGCCTGCCGCCGCTGAAGGCCTTGCGCGTGTTCGAAGCCGCGGCGCGTCTGCGCAGCTTCACCGCGGCCGCCGACGAACTGAGCATCACGCATAGCGCGGTCAGCCAGCAGATCCGCATACTCGAAGAGTACGTGGGGCAGCCTCTGTTCGCGCGGGAGGCGCGCGGCGTGGCGCTGCTGCCTTGCGCCCAGGCCTACTTTCCGGAAATCCAGGCCAGCCTGGAACGCATCGCGGCCGCGACCGCCAAGCTGAAATCGCCCGCCTACGGCGGCGTGCTACGCGTCTGCGCCACGCCGTCGCTGACCATGAAGTGGCTGATCCCGCGCCTGTCGGCGTTCCAGGCCCGGCATCCGGGCGTGGACGTGCAGCTCACCACGCAAGGGCGGTCGTTCCTGGACCGCGGCGGCGACACGGGCAGCGACGTGCTGATCCGCCACGGCTACATGGCGCATTCGGACCTGACCTGCGTGCACTGCCTGGACGACTTCCACGTGCCGGTGGCATCGCCGCGCTTCATCGAGCGCAACCGCCTGGCCGCGCCCGCGGATTGCCTGGGGCATCCGCTGCTGAAGATCGCGGGCGGCATGGACCACTGGCCGCGCTGGTTCGCGCTGGCCAAGGTGGACGTGCCTGCGCAATTGCCGGGGCCGGTGTTCGACCACCAGTTCCTGTGCATGCAGGCCGCCATGAACGACCTGGGCATCGCCTTGGCGCCCTGGTGCCTGCTGGAAGACGACATCCGCGCCGATCGCCTGCGCCCGCTGTTCGACGGCCCGCAGCTGCCGAACGCCGGCATCCACGCGCTGTACCGCCAGGACGGCCCGGCCGCCGCGTCGGCGCTATTGTTCATCGAGTGGTTGCGCGAGCAAGGGCGCGACCCCTCACATACTGCATAGACCAAGGATCCCCCATGCATTCCGCCTCTACGACACCCGGCCTTTCCTGGCGCGGCATTACGCCTCCGCTTGCGCTCACGGACTACAAACTCATCGCCTTCGACATGGACTCGACGCTGATCTCGATCGAGACGCTGGACGAAATGGCGGACCTGATGGGCAAGAAGGCCGAGGTGGCGGCGCTGACGGAAGCCGCCATGAGCGGCGAGATCAAGGACTACAAGCAGAGCCTGCGCGAGCGCGTGGCGCTGCTGGCAGGCATGCCGGAAGCGGCGCTGGACGAGGTCTATGAGCAGCGTGTGCGCATCAATCCGGGCGCCGAAACGCTGATCGCGGCGTGCAAGGCCGCGGGCCTGACCTGCCTGCTGGTGACTGGCGGCTTTACCTGCTTCACCGACCGGCTGCGGGTGCGACTGGGGCTGGACGACGTGCGCGCCAATGTGCTGGAAATCGTGGACGGACGCCTGACCGGCCGGCTGCTGCCGCAAGCCTGGGGCGACATCTGCGATGGCGAGGAAAAGCGCCGCAAGCTGCTGGAAGTGTGCGCGGCGCTGGGCGTGGGGCCGGAGCGCGCCATCGCCGTGGGCGACGGCGCCAACGACCTGCCGATGATGCGGGCGGCGGGCCTGTCGGTGGGCTACCGCGCCAAACCGGCCGTGCGCGAGGAGGTCAATGTCGCAATCGACGAAGGCGGCCTGGACCGCCTGCTGGAGCTGATGGCGCGCTAGCGCCGGGGCTCAAGCCAGCCCGCGGATTTCCACGGCCGGATCGGTGTCGGCTTCATAGTCGACGCCTTCGATTTCGAAGCCGAACAGGCGCAGGAAGTCCTGCTTGTAGCCCGCGAAGTCCGTCAGCTGGTAGATGTTGTCGTTGGTGACCTGGCCCCACAGCGCCTGCACGCGGGCCTGCACCTCGGGATCCAGTTCCTTGTAGTCGGCGCGCAGGCGTCCGTCCTGGTCCAGGATCGGCGTCTTGCCGCACAGGCTGTCGCGGTACAGGCCATAGACCTGTTCGATGCAGCCCTCGTGCGTGCCGGCCTCCTTCATGGTCTTGAACAGCAGCGACAGGTAGAGCGGCATCATGGGGATCGCCGAGCTGGCCTGCGTCACCACCGCCTTGAGCACCGACACGCGGGCGTCGCCGCCGCGCGCGGCCAGCTTGGCGCGGATCTCCAGCACCTTCTGGTCCAGATCCTTCTTGGCGGCGCCGATCGAGCCATTCCAGTAGATGTCGTGGGTGATCTTCTCGCCCAGGTAGGTGAAGGCCGTGGTGGTGGCGCCTTCGGCCAGCACGCCGGCTTCCAGCAGCGCGTCTATCCACATCTGCCAGTCTTCGCCGCCCATGACGGCGACAGTCGCGTCGATCTCGGCCTGGGTGGCGGGTTCCAGCACGGATTCCTTGACCACTTCGCGGTCGGTGTCCAGGCCGCGCAGGTTGACCGCCTGGCCGATGGGCTTGAGGGTCGAATTGAAGACTTCGCCGGTTTTCGGGTGCGTGCGGCGCGGCGCGGCCAGGCTGTAGATCACCTGATCGACCTGGCCCAGATCCTGTTTGATGAGGTCTATGGTCTTGCGCTTGATTTCGTCGGAGAAGGCGTCGCCGTTGACGCTCTTGGCATAGAGTCCGGCGGCGTGGGCCTGCTCGTGGAACTCCGCCGTGTTGTACCAGCCCGGCGTGCCGGCCTTGGCGGCGTCGCCCGGCCGCTCGAAGAACACGCCCAGCGTCTGCGCGCCACAGCCAAAGGCCGCGCTGATCCGCGCCGCCAGGCCATAGCCGGTCGATGCGCCCAGCACCAGTACGCGTTTCGGCCCGCCAGCTATCGGCCCCTGGGCGCGGACGTAGTCGATCTGGTTGCGGACGTTGGCGGCGCAGCCGGCCGGATGGGTGGTGACGCAGATGAAACCGCGCACGCGGGGCTTGATGATCATGGGAGCCTCGATTCGGGGAAATGCCTGGATCGCCCATGCGCGAAAGCGCAAAAAGCGACCCGCATTGTACGGGAGGCGGCGCCTGCGCGCTGCCGGCTCAGCGTGCGTCGGCCCCGGCCAGCGGCGCGGCCTGGGCGCGGCTGCGGCGCCATTCGATCAGGCCGATGCCTATGCCGCTGGCGCAGATGATGGCGATGCCCAGCCAGGTCAGCGGGTCCGGGAAGTGGCCCCAGACCAGCCAGCCGACCGAGGTGGCGCTGATGATCTGCAGGTAGACGAAGGGCGCCAGGGTGGAAGCGGGCGCGCGGCGGTAGGCGGCGATCTGGAACAGATGGCCCAGGCCGCCGGTGATGCCGGTGGAGATCAGCACAACCCAGTCCAGCGGCGCCAGGGCCTTGAGCACGGGCAGGGCAGGCGGCAGGATGAAGGGCAGGGACAGGGTCAGGCAAAGCGTGCCGACGGCGCCGCTCCAGATCAGCGAGGTAAACGGGTCGTCGCCCGCCACGCGCCGCGTGGCGATGAACTGCACGGCGAAGCAACAGGCCGTGAGCAGGCCGAACACCGTGCCCACCGGATCCAGGCCGCCGCCCGGGCGGATCACGATGATCACGCCGATGAAGGCGATGCCGGCGGCCACGAAGCGCGACAGGTGGGCGGGTTCCTTGAGGACCCAGGGCGCGGCGGACAGCACCAGCAGCGGCGCCAGGAAGTTGATGGCGGTGGCCTCGGCCTGCGGGATGTAGCTCAGCGTGGTGAAGAACATCAGCGTGGCCAGGAACATCGAGCCGCCGCGCAGGATCTGTTCGCGCGGCTTCTTGCTGCGAAAAACGCCCAGGCCGCGCGCGGGCAGCACCAGGGCCAGCACCAGCGCCAGGTGCACGGCATAGCGGAACCACGACAGCACCAGCAGCGGCACGCCCGCATTCATGACCCACTTGCCGCTGGCATCCAGGCACGACAGCGTCCACATCGACAGCACCAGCAACAGCACCCCCATCATCGGGCCGCTGGAAGCGGGCGCTGAGCGGCGCGTGCGACCGTCATCGGCCGGGGTCATCGACAAACTCCTTTGTTGGCTGAAACGCCGGTTTGCAGGTACCGGGCGGCTGCCATGATACGCTCATCGCGCCGGGGGAACAGGCTCATGATAGAACTACGCAACATCGAAACTTTTTTTTGGGTGGCCACGCTGGGCAGTTTTCGCGCCGCGTCGGAGAAACTCAACACCACCCAGCCTGCGGTATCGCAGCGCATCGCCTCGCTGGAGGCCGACCTGGGCGTGCTCCTGTTCGAGCGCGAGGCGCGCGGCGTGAAGCTGACCGCCAAGGGGCATGAACTGCTGTCGCATGCCGAACGCATGCTGCAGGTGCGGCGCGACATGTTCGAAGCCGCGCGCGAGCAAAACGTCATGAGCGGCACCGTGCGCATCGGCGTGGCCGAGACCATCGTGCAGACCTGGCTGCCCACGCTGATCGAGCTGATCCATTCGAACTATCCGGCGCTGGTGCTGGAAATAGAGGTGGACACGACGCATGTGCTGCGCTCGCACCTGATGTCGCGCCAGATCGATCTGGCCTTCCTGATGGGGCCGGTGCTCGAGGCGCGTGTGGAAAACCTGCCCCTATGCACCTATCCGCTGGCTTGGGTCGCCAGCCCCCTGTTGGATCTGGGGCCGGAGCCGCTGACATTGGAGCGGATAGGCAAGCTGCCCATCATCACCTATCCCTCCAACAGCGCGCCTTACCGCGTGGTGCGCGACATGCTGACTCGCGCCGGTGTGACGTCGCCGCGCATGTACGGCAGTGCGTCGATGTCGATGGTGGTGCGGATGACGCAGGACGCCATCGGCACCAGCGTCATCGCGCCGGTGTTCCTGGGCAAGGAGCTGGCGCGCGGCGAATTGCGCATCCTGCGCGTGGAGGCGGATCCTTTGCCGGAACTGAGCTTCACGGCTACCTGGGTGCAGGGGCCGGATAGTCACGCGGTACGGGTCATCGCGCAGATGGCGCAGAAGGTGGCCGAGCAGGCTGCGGACGGGATTCCGCTCTAGGTGTTTACCCCAGCAGGGGCTGCGCCGCCGGCCGTAGCGGCCGTGCGACGCGGCCACGTTGCGACGCGCCCAACTGCCCGCCAAGCCGCGCCACCGCGTCGTTTGCGCGAAACGCGGGGCGCTTGCCGCACGAGACCAAAGAAAAATTTATACCCCCGTATCGCAACATACGATTGGACGCTCCGCGCCCCTGACGCTGCAATGGCGCCACATCAATAACGATCGCCTGGATGCATAGAGCGGGGGAAAGCATGAACCAGCGTATGTCCCATTCCCGGAACCGGGCGGCAAGCCATGCCGCGCAGGCGCGACGCGCGCCGCTGCGCGGCTGATCTCCAGACTCTTCGATTGCCACCGCGCGCCGCCAGGATAACGGGATCCGGCGCGCGGCATACCATCCCGCCAGCCAGGAGTTTTGTCCATGAAGAAGTCGCTAGTTTTCGCCGCCGTCGCCGCCAGCTTGTTGGCCGGCGCCGTCCAGGCCCAGGACCTCCCCAAGACCCAGTTGAAAGTCGTGGGCGGCCTGAGCAACCTGACCGCCTACAACGATTACGAAAAGCCGTTCTGGACCAAGACCATCCCCGAGCTGTCCAAGGGCCAGGTCACGGCCGACATCAAGGGCTTCAACGAAATGGGCTTGAAGGGCCCCGAATTGCTGCGCCTGATGTCGCAGGGCGTGGTCGAATTCGGCACCGCCACCCTGGCGTACTTCGCCAGTGACAATCCCATCAACGAAGCGATCGACCTGGCCGGCCTGGCGCCCGACGTCAAGACCGCGCGCGCCGTCACCGACGCGTTCGAACCGGTCTACGCCAAGCTGTATGGCGAGGGCAGCAACGTCAAGCTGCTGGGCATTTCCACCTATCCCGCGCAGGTGCTGTTCTGCAACGCCGAAATCAAGGGCCTGGCCGACATCAAGGGCAAGAAGGTCCGCACCAGCAGCCGTACCACCGCCGAGTTCGTCGAAGCGCTGGGCGGCTCCAGCGTGACCATGGCCTTCGGCGAAGTGGTGCCGGCGCTGCAGAACAAGGTGGTGGATTGCGCCATCACGGGTTCGCTGTCCGGCTATTCGGCCAAGTGGTACGAAGTGTCGACCCACCTGGTCGCGCTGCCGATCAACTGGAACCAGCAGATCCACGCCGTGAACCAGAAGGCCTGGGACAAGCTGGATCCCAACGTGCGCACTTTCCTGCAGACCAATGTGAAGACGCTGGTCGACAACATCTGGGACGCCGCCGCGCGCCAGACGCAGGAAGGCTATGACTGCAACACGGGCGCTGCCGCTTGCCCGTTCCCGGTCAAGGGCAAGATGGTCCTGGTCCAGCCCTCGGATGCTGACCGCGCGCTGCTGAAGAAGGTCACCGAAGAAGCCGTGCTGCCGAAGTGGGCCGCGCGCTGCTCGGCCCAGTGCGTGAAGGACTTCAACGCCACCATCGGCAAGACGCTGGGCGTGGTGGCGAAGAAGTAGTCTCCCCCCCGAAGCGCTACCGCGCTTCCCCCCCAGGGGGGCATGCCTGCGGACCGGCGGAGCCGGATCCGCGGCATCCCGATCGGGGGAGGGGGGCGATGGATCGGGAGAGCTGGCTCCGTGGGGCGTCCCGATAGGGCGGTTCTCGACATAGCTGGGGCGGCGATGTGTGCCTGGCCCTGCAAAGGTTTTACTCATGACTCAATCTGAACACTTCCGCCTGCTGGGCGGGCTATTGCGGCGCGCCGAGAGCTTTTCGCGCTTGGCCGTGTGGGCCGGCGGCGCGCTGACGGTGGCCAGCGTGCTGCTGATCTCGTTCGATGTGCTGGCCCGCAAATTCCTGGGCTTCACGACCGGCGGCGCGGACGAGCTGTCCAGTTATGCCTTCGCCATCAGCACGTCCTGGGCGCTGGCGTTCGCCACGTTGCAGCGCGCCAATGTGCGCGTGGACGTGGTCTACCAGTACATGCCGGTGCGCGTTGCGGCCGTGCTGGACTGGATTTCCATGGTGGCCCTGGCGGTCTTCATGGTGTACCTGACTTACTACGCGTCGGAGGTGGTGCAGACCTCCTGGGCGCAGAAATCCGCGGCCAATACGCCGCTGGCCACGCCGTTGTGGATTCCGCAGGGCCTGTGGCTGCTCGGCCTGGGCTGGATGTGCATCACCGTCGCGCTGATGCTGGCGCGCGCTTCCGCCGCGCTGGTCACGGGCGATATCGAACTGGTCAGGAGCATTTGCGGCGTGCGTTCGGCGCAGGAAGAAGCCGACGAGGAAGCCGCCGCCGGCGAGCGCATGGTGAAGGGAGAGGCCGCATGATTTCCACCGCATTGATACTGCTTCTGGTGCTGATCGGCCTGTCCATTCCGGTGGGCGCGGCGCTGGGCGTGCTGGGCCTGATCCTGGACCCGCTGTTCTCCATGCTGCCGCTGACGCGCGCCATCGGCGAAGTTTCCTGGAGCACCAACAACGAATTCCTGCTGGTGGCGATTCCGCTGTTCATCATGCTGGGCGAGGTGCTGCTGCGTGCGGGCTTCGCCGAACGCATGTATGGCGCGATGAGCCTGTGGCTGTCGTGGCTGCCGGGCGGACTGATGCACGCCAACATCGGCGCCTCGACGCTGTTCTCGGCCACCTCGGGCTCCAGCGTGGCGACTGCCGCGACGGTCGGCACCGTGGCGATCCCGCAGATCCGCAAGTACGGCTACAACGAGCCGCTCTTCCTGGGCAGCCTGGCCGCCGGCGGCACGCTGGGCATCCTGATCCCGCCTTCGATCAACCTGGTCATCTATGGCGTGCTGACGAATTCCTCGGTGCCCAAGCTCTACCTGGCCGGCATCATCCCGGGTTTCGCGATGGCCGCGCTGTTCATGCTGACGGTGGTCATCGCCTGCGTCGCCAAGCCGTCCTGGGGCGGCAAGAAGATCCAGGCGACCTGGGGCCAGCGCTTTGCCAGCCTGGTGCATCTGGCGCCGCCCATGGGGATCTTCTTCCTGGTGGTGGGTTCCATCTACGCCGGCCTGGCCACGCCGACCGAGGCGGCCGCGCTGGGCGTGCTGGGCGCGTTCATCCTGGCGGCCTGGTTCCGCCGCCTGTCGTGGTCGATGCTGCGCGAGGTCATGGAAGGCACCATGCGCTCCACGGCCATGATCATGCTGATCGTGGTGGCGGCCAGCTTCCTGAACTTCGTCATGTCCGCGACCGGCCTGACCGATGCGCTGACCAAGTCGATCACGGGCCTGGGCCTGTCGCCCGGCTGGATGCTGCTGATCGTGGTGATTTTCTACCTGGTGCTGGGCTGCTTCATGGAAACGCTGTCCATGATGATCACGACCATCCCCATCGTGGCGCCCATCATGATCGGCCTGGGTTTCGACCCCATCTGGCTGGGCATCGTCATCATCATCCTGGTCGAAGCCGCCTTGATCACGCCGCCCGTGGGCCTGAACCTGTTCGTGGTGCAGAGCCTGCGCAAGAGCGGTTCCATGAGCGCGGTCATCATGGGCAGCCTGCCGTTCGTGGCCGCTATGTTCGTGATGCTGGCGTTGCTGGCCTTCTGGCCGGACGTGGCGCTGTGGCTGCCGCGCGTGTTCGGCTGACCTTCGTTCCCTAGACATTCCGGGGCGCGGCGAACCGCCGCGTCCTTCATCCCCTTATTCTCAGCAGGACAGATATGAAAGCCGTATTCCAGATCGAAGACTCGCAACCCCGCCAGGTGGAAGTGGAGTTCAACACCCTGATCGTCGCCGGCTGGGCCGGACGCGACATGGCCGCGATCGAGCACCACATCGAAGAACTCGCCGCCATCGGCGTGCCGCGCCCCAGCAGCGTGCCGCTGTACTACCGCATCGCCGACAACCAGCTGACCCAGAAGGAAACCGTGCAGGCGCTGGGCGAAGATTCGTCGGGAGAAGTCGAGACCTTCGTGTTCTCCGTGGACGGCGAAATGTACGTCAGCATCGCGTCCGACCATACCGACCGCAAGCTGGAAACCTATAGCGTGGCGATGTCCAAGCAGGTCTGCGTCAAGCCCGTGGCCACGAGCGCCTGGCGTCTGGCCGACGTGGCGGACTACTGGGACGAGCTCATCATCCGTTCCTACATCGTCGAGAACGGCGTGGAAGTGCTGTACCAGGAAGGCCCGCTGGCGTCGCTGCGCACGCCGCAGGACCTGATCGCAGGCTATACCGGCGGCGCCACGGTGCTGCCGGCCGGCGCGGGCATGACCTGCGGCACGGTGGGCGCGATCGGCGGCATCCGCGCCGCGGCCGACTTCACCATGGAGTTGCACGATCCGCGGCGCCAGCGCAGCCTGCGCCACCGCTATCATGTCGAGACGCTCCCCGTGGTGGCCTGATTCAGGCCCCAGGCGCTGATCGCCAGGCGTGCCCGCTGGCGCGCCCGTTTGCACTCAAGCCGCAAGACGGCACTAGGATGACTATGGTTCCGACTTTGAATGATCTGACCCAGGCCCTGCAAGAGGGCCGCAGCACCTCCGTGGAACTGACGCAGGCGGCGCTGGCCCGCGCGCAGGACGAAGCGGGCGAGGGCGCCCGCGCGTTCACCCGCCTGTACGCCGAATCGGCATTGGCGCAGGCGCAAGCCTCCGACACGCTGCGCGCCGCCGGCATCGTCCGCTCCGCGATCGAGGGCCTGCCCATCAGCATCAAGGATCTCTTCGACGTCGAAGGCGAAACCACGATGGCGGGCTCGGTGGCCCGCGAGGGCGAACCGGCGGCCGACGCCGACGCCGAAGTCGTGCGCCGCCTGATCGCCGCAGGCGCGGTCATCATCGGCCGCACCAACATGACCGAATTTGCCTATTCGGGCCTGGGCATCAATCCCCATTACGGCACGCCCCTGAACCCCTACGACCGCGCCACCGGCCGCATCCCGGGCGGCTCGTCCTCGGGCGCCGCGGTGTCGGTTGCCGACGGCATGTCGGCCGCGGCCATCGGCTCGGACACCGGCGGTTCCGTGCGCATTCCGGCCGCGCTGTGCGGCCTGACGGGCTTCAAGCCCAGCGCCTGGCGCGTCTCCATGGAAGGCGTGCTGCCGCTGTCGGCCAACCTGGACTCCATCGGCCCGATCGCCGCCAGCGTGCGTTGCTGCGCCGAGCTGGACGCCATCCTGTCCGGGGACGGCGGCCCGGTGCCGGAAGCGGCCGTGCTGCACGGCCTGCGCCTGGCCATCCCGACCACGCTGGCGCTGGACGCCATGGACAAGCATGTCGCCGACAGCTTTGCAGTCGCCGTCAGCCGCCTGAAGGCCGCCGGCGCCCTGGTCGAAGAGATTGCGATTCCGGAATTCGCCGAACTGGCCGCCATCAACGCCAAGGGCGGCTTCACCGCCGCCGAGGCCTGGGCCTGGCACCGCGACTTGATCGCCCGCGCCGGCAAGCGCTATGACCCGCGCGTGGTGTCGCGCATCATGCGTGGCAAGGACATGAGCGCGGCCGACTACCTGGACCTGCTGGATGCGCGCGAAGCCTGGGTCGCGGCGGTGGACCGGCGCATCGCCGGCTACGACGCCCTGATCATGCCGACCACGCCCATCGTGGCGCCGGCGGTGGCCGACCTGCAGGCCTCGGACGAGGCCTACTACGCCGCCAATGGCCTGATCCTGCGCAATCCGACGCTGATCAATTTCCTGGATGGCTGCGCGCTGTCGCTGCCTTGCCATGCCGCAGGCACGGCGCCGGTGGGCCTGATGATCGCGGGCAGCAACGGCGCCGACCGCCGCATCCTGAGCATCGGCCTGGCGGTGGAAGCGCTCTACGCCGGCCAGTGACGCGCAGCGGGGGCGGGCGGCAGCCGCCGGGCCCGCCCCGGGCGCTAAGATGGCGGCTGCATAGCCGGATGCCGCCGCCATGATCGATCTGCGCAATATCGAAACGTTCTTCTGGGTCGCCACCCTGGGCGGTTTCCGGGCGGCCGCCGAAAAGCTGAACGCCACCCAGCCCGCCATTTCCCAGCGCATCGCGTCGCTGGAATCCGATCTGGGCGTGCGCCTGTTCGACCGCGATGCGCGCGGTATCAAGCTGACGGGCAAGGGACGCGAACTGCTGTCGCACGCCGAGCGCATGCTGCAGATGCGGCGCGACATGCAGGAGGCCGCGCGCGCCAAGAGCGTCATGAGCGGCATGTTGCGGCTGGGGGTGTCGGAAACCATCGTCCATACCTGGCTGCCGACCCTGATGGAGTATCTGCACGACGTCTATCCGGCGCTGATGGTCGAGATCCAGGTGGATACGACCACCGTGCTGAAGACGCAGCTCGCTTCGCGCCAGATCGACTTGGCGTTCCTGCTCGGGCCGATGGAAGAGCCGCGCATCGAAAACCTGTATCTCTGCAACTACCCGCTGAGCTGGGTGGCCAGTCCCAAGCTCAAGGTGGGGCGCCAGCCCATCCCCTTGAAGCGGCTGGCCGAATGGCCCGTCATCACCTATCCGTCCACCACCGACCCGCATCGCGCCGTGCGCCAGCTGTTGCAGCAGGCCGGCGTGGAGGCGCCGCGCATGTACGGCAGTTCGGCGCTCAGCGTCATCGTGCGGATGGCGCAGGACGGCATCGGCACCGCGGTCATCGCGCCCGTCATCCTGCACAAGGAGCTGGCGCAAGGCGAATTGCGCATCCTGGACGTGAAGGCGCCGGCCTTGCCGCCGCTGCACTACACCGCCTGCTGGATGCAGGGGCCGGACAGCCAGATACCGCGCGCGGTGGCCGAAGCAGCGCAGCAGATCGCGCGCGAAGAGGCGCTGCGCCATCCGGCATAACCCTGATAAGTAATTTTGATCGGGGTCTATCGCAACTTGTGATTGGACGCTGCTGCGCGGTTCCTGTGCAATGTCCCCATACTTGAATCGTCATTGAAGGGATGGACATGCATACGAACCCTGCCGCGCGCACTAGCGTGGAATTGGCCCGCCAGGCGCGCCTGGATGCGCGCAGCGGCAAGCTCACCGGCCCCACCGCCAACCTGGCGCCCGGCCATGTACAGGCCAACCTGGCTATCCTGCCGCGCGCGCTGGCGGCGGATTTCCTGCATTTCTGTCAACGCAATCCCAAGCCCTGTCCCTTGCTCGCCATGTCCGAACCCGGCGATCCCGCTGTGCCGGAACTGGGCCAGGACATCGACATCCGCAGCGACATCCCGCGTTATCGCGTCTGGCAGAACGGTGAGCTGGTGGCCGAGCCCACCGACGTGCGCGATCTGTGGCGCGACGATCTGGTGTCGTTCCTGATCGGCTGCTCGTTCTCCTTCGAGGAAGCGATGCTGGACAACGGCCTGCCCGTGCGCCACATCGAGCAGGGCTGCAACGTGCCCATGTACCGCACCAGCATCCCGACCCATGCCGCGGGCGTGTTCGGCGGCCCCTTGGTCGTATCCATGCGTCCCCTGAAGGCCGCGGACGCCATCCGCGCCATCCAGGTCACTTCGCGTTTTCCCTCGGTCCACGGCGCGCCGGTGCATATCGGCGACCCCGCGTTGATCGGGATTGCCGACGTCAACCGCCCGGACTATGGTGATCCGGTGGAGATACGCGAAGGCGAGATGCCTGTGTTCTGGGCCTGCGGCGTGACGCCGCAGTCGGTGGTCGCAGCCGTGCGGCCGGAGTTCTGCATTACCCACGCGCCGGGCCACATGCTGGTCACGGACCTCATCAATAGCCGGATGGCGGTGTTCTGACCGCCTGCGATCCGCTTTCTCAGCAGCGCGTAAGCGGGTAACGGTTAGAAGTCGTACTCGCGCTGCAATACCAGTTGTGCCACCAAAACGATCCATTAAAGGACAAGGGGAAATGGCGACAACCGCTTTGAATCTGGGGCCTTCCAGCTTGCCGGACGGTCTCGTGCCGCCGCGAACGCGGCCATGCATTGCTTTCATACCCAGCCGGTCCAATCCAGGAGTCCAGTTATGAAGATGAAGCTCATCGCGGGTGTCGCCGCGAGCCTGGCGCTGATGTGCGCCGTTCCCGCGCAGGCGCAACAGGCCGTGCGCATCGGCGCGATCTATCCGCTATCGGGCGCCTTGGCGTCGACGGGGTCTGAAATCAAGGCGGCCGTCGAACTGGCGGTCGAAATCATCAACAATCCGCATCCCGAACTGGAAGGCATACCGCTGGCCGCGGGCAGCGGGCTGCCGGCGCTGGGAGGCGCCAAGATCGAAGTGGTGTTCGGCGATTCCCAGGGCAAGCCCGAAGTGGGCCTGGCCGATGCCCAACGCCTGATCGACCAGGAAAAGGTCGTGGCCCTGACCGGCGCCTACCAGTCCGCCGTGACCAAGACCGCCAGCCGCATCGCCGAGCAGCGCGGCATTCCCTATGTAAACGGCGAATCCAGCAGCCCGGACCTGACCGAGCGCGGCTACAAGTGGTTCTTCCGCACCTCGCCCAATGACGATACCTTCGTCGAGAACATGATGCAGTTCCTGGACGGCGTGAAGGCCGTGCCGACCGCCAAGATCGCCGTGGTGTACGAGAACACCGACTTCGGCGTGAACACCTACAAGGCGGTCGAAAAGTTCGCCAAGCAGTACAAGCGCCAACTGGTCGCCAACATTGCCTATAGCGCGGGCTCGGCCTCGGTGACGGCGGAAGTGCAGAAACTCGCCGCCGCCAAGCCGGACGTGGCGATCTTCGCCAGCTATACGTCGGACGCCATGCTGTTCGTGCGCACCATGCGCGAAAGCAAGTACGCGCCGCCGGTGCTGCTGGCCAACGACGCGGGTTTCATCGATTCGCGCTTCGTGCAGGAAGTGGGGCCGCAGGTCCAGGGCGTGCTGACGCGCGACGTCTGGGGCAATGACGTGGCCGCATCCAAGGCCGGGCTGAAGAAGATCAACGACATGTACAAGGCCAAGACGGGCAAGGATCTGAACGGCAACAACGCGCGTTCGATGCAAGGGGTGCTGGTGCTGGCCGACGCGATCAACCGGGCCGGCTCGACGGACCCCGAGGCGATCCGCAAGGCGCTGGCCGCCACCGATCTGGGCGAGGCGCAGGTCGCGATGCCCTGGGCCGGCGTGCAGTTCGACGCCAAGGGCCAGAACACCAAGGGTTCGGGCCTGATCCTGGAGCTCAAGGGCGCCGCCTACCAGACCGTATGGCCGGAAAAATACCGTACGGACAAGAACCTGCCCACGCTGCCGTTCACCTGGAAGTAAACATAGTCTGACGCGGCGGGCCGCGGGGCCTGCCGCGAGGAGCACTCCATGTTCGAAGCTCTCTCGGCAGGCCTGTTCAACGGCCTGATCTATGCCGCGGTGGCGGTGGGGCTGGCGCTGATATGGGGCATCACCGACGTCATCAACTTCGCCCATGGCGAGTTCCTGATGCTGGGCATGTATGCCGCCTATTGGCTCTACACGCTGGGCCACATCGATCCCACGCTGTCGGCGCCGCTGGTGGCGGTCCTGCTCGCCTTCGTCGGCTTCCTGACCTATGCGCTCATCATCCGCCGCCTGCAAAAGGGGCCGGCGATGGCGGTCATCCTGGCCACCTTCGGTCTCGGGCTGGTGCTGCGTCAGATCGCCTTCATCGCCTTCAGCCCCGACTACCGCAGCCTGCCGGACACGCTGGTGTCGGGCAGCGTCACGGTTGCCGGCATCTCGCTGGGCAGGCCCCAGGTGGTCACGGGCCTGATCGCGCTGGTAGTGGTGGTGGCGTTGTTCATCCTGGTGTACCGCACGCGCTGGGGCCATGCCTTGCAGGCCGTGGCGGAAGACCGCCAGGTGGCGGCGCTGGTGGGCATTTCGCCGGACCGGGTCAACGCCCAGGTCTGGATGCTGGGCAGCGCGGCGGTGGGGCTGGCTGGCGCCTTGCTGACCACCTTCTTCTATGTGTTTCCTTCGGTGGGCACCGTGTTCGGCCTGCTGGCTTTCGTGGCCGTGTGCATGGGCGGCTTCGGCTCGCTACCGGGCGCCTTCATCGCGGGCATCCTGATCGGGATCATCGAAGCCATGACGGGTTACTTCGTCGCGCCGGCCTTGAAGACGGTGAGCGTCTTCATCCTGTTCATCCTGGTTCTCTGGTATCGGCCGCGCGGCCTGTTCGGGCGGTGGTGAGATGAACAAGACAGACAACATCGATACCCCGTCCGCCGGCGTGCCCAAATGGCCGGTCCTGGCCGCGGCCGTGGCCGCCATCCTGATGGCCCTGGTGCCGCTGGCGGTAAAGGACGCCTTCACCCTGCAGGTGCTGCTGCTGGCCATCATGTTCGGCGCGCTGGGCGCGTGCTGGAACCTCGTGGGCGGCTTCCTGGGGCGGATCTCGTTTGGCCATAGCGTGTTCGTGGGGGTAGGGGGCTACACCACCTTGCTGCTCCTGCACCATCTGAAGCTCACGCCGCTCTTGGGCATCCCGCTGGGCGGGGTGATCAGCGCCGCGCTGGCCTGGCTGGTGGGCGGACCTACGCTGCGGCTGTCCGGCCACTACTTCGCCATGGCCACCATCGCGCTGCTGCAGATCGGCCTGCTGCTGATGATCAACTGGGAATGGGCGGGCGGCGCGGTCGGCCTGGAGGCGCCCATCGGCGACGCCGCCTGGATGCTGCTGTTCCGCAGCAAGGTGCCGTACTACTGGATCGCGGTGGGCCTTGCCTTCCTGACCTTTTGCGCCACGTTCTTCCTGGTGCATTCCAAGACCGGCTTCTATTGGCGCGCCATCAACGGCGACGAGGCGGCCTCGCGCAGCCTGGGCGTGCCTGCGGACCGCTACAAGATGCTGGCTTTCGTGATGTCGGCGGGCATGACGGGCGTATGGGGCGGCTTCTTCGCCATGTACGTGGGCTTCATCGATCCGGAATCCATGTTCAACCTGACGATGTCGGTGCAGGTCGTGCTGGTGACCATCCTGGGCGGGGTCGGCACGTTGATCGGCCCGTGGCTGGGCGCGGCGGTGCTGCTGCCGCTATCCGAGGGTACGCGCGTGCTGTGGGGCAGTTCGGGCATGGGCCTGGACCTGCTGGTTTTCGGCCTGGCTATTTTGTTGGTCACCATGTTCCTGCCGGGCGGGCTGGTCACACTGAGGAGGCGCCGTGGCTCTGCTGGACGTTAAGAACCTGACCAAGCAATTCGGCGGCCTGGTCGCGAACAAGGACATCTCGCTGTCGGTCGAGGCGGGCGAGATCGTCGCCATCATCGGCCCGAACGGGGCGGGCAAGAGCACCTTGTTCAACGGCCTGGTGGGACATCACGAGCCCACCTCAGGCTCGGTGACCTTCGACGGCCAGTCGATGATAGGCCGGCGGCCCGAACAGGTGGCTGCCATGGGCCTGGTGCGCACTTATCAGATCCCGCGCAGCTTCGGACAGATGACGGTGTTGGAAAACGCCATGGTCGGCGCGCTGTTGCGCCATCCGCGCCTGCAGGACGCGCGCCGCGAATCGGCCCGTGTGCTGGAACTGGTGGGCCTGGCCGAGCGCGCCGACGTGAGGGCGTCCGAACTCAATGTGGCGGGACAGAAGCGGGTCGAGCTGGCCCGGGCGCTGGCCACCGAGCCGCGCATGCTGCTGCTGGACGAAGTGGCGGGCGGCCTGAATCCGGCCGAGGCCATCGCCCTGTCCGAGATCCTGCGGGGCATCCACGCGTCGGGCGTCACGCTCATCATCGTGGAGCATGTGCTGGAGGTGGTCATGCGGCTGGCGCAGCGGGTACTGGTGCTGAACTTCGGCCAGATGATCGCCGAGGGCGCGCCGCAGGAAATCGTGCGAGACCCGGCTGTGATCGAAGCCTATCTGGGGAGAAAGCACCGTGCCTGATGCGATGCTGAAAGTGGAAGACCTGAGCGTGGCCTACGGCGGCGTGCAGGCGGTGCGCGGCTTGTCGCTGGAGGTCAGGCCGGGCGAAATCGCTGCGCTGCTGGGCGCCAACGGCGCGGGCAAATCCAGCACCCTGATGGCGATCGTCGGGTCGGTCAAGCCCAAGAGCGGCCGGGTAATTTTCGAAGGCCGGGACATCACTGGCACCCCGCCGGACAGGCTGGTGACCCAGGGCATTTCCATGATCCCCGAAGGCGCCCGCGTCTTCGCGCGCCAACCCGTGGAACAGAACCTGCGCCTGGGCGCCTATACGGTGCGCGATGAGCGCGTGTACGGGGAACGCCTGGAGCGGGTCTATGCCTTGTTCCCGCGCCTGAAGGAGCGTCGCACGCAACTGGCCGGAACCATGTCGGGCGGCGAGCGGCAGATGCTGGCTATCGGCCGCGCGCTGATGAGCGGGCCGCGACTGCTCCTGATCGACGAGCCCAGCCTGGGCCTGTCGCCCCTGCTGGTGGAACAGGTATTCGACGCGTTGGCCGCCTTGAACCGCGACGACGGCCTGTCGGTCTTGCTGGTGGAGCAGAACATGGCCCAGGCGCTGGAAGTCGCGGCGCGCGCCTACGTGATGCAGAGCGGCAGGGTGGCGCTGTCGGGCGAAGCGGCGGAACTGGCAGCCTCGGACGAGGTGCGCAAGGCGTATCTGGGGATGTGAGGACGGGGGTGTGACGAAACCGCGCCGGACGCGCAAGGCGTCCGGCGCGGACTGCCATCAGAAGATGTGGCGGAAACCCACTGCGGCGCCGAGCTGGCTGGTCTTGCCGGCGATTTCGCCGCTGGCGGCATCGTTGACCTTGTTCCAGTCGACAGTGCCGTAGATCTGCGAGCGCTTGGACAGCGAGTACTCGGCCACGGCGACCAGCGCGTAGCGCTTGCCCTTGTCGCCATCTTCGACCACGTTCTTGCTCTGGTCGTAGTAGGCGGCGCCGGTGATGGCCCAGCGCGGCGTGGCCTGCCAGGTGACGCCGGCGAAGTAGCCGTTGTCCTTGCGATTTAGGCCGGGCGCCTGTTCGCCGCCCATGACGGCGTTGACCCAGCCGGTTTCGTCGCGGCCGTTGTAGTAGCCGGCGAAGACCTTGGCGGCTTCGAACTGGTAGGAGGCGTTCAGGTTCCAGACGCGCTGGCGCAGATCGGAATCCGTGCCGTCGTAGGTCTGCTGATAGGCAGCGCCCAGGCCCAGCTTGCCGACCGTGTAGCGCAGGCTGGCGCCGTACTGCTGGCCGGCCTTGTGGTCGTTGTAGTCGTCGCCGTTGGCCCAGGACAGCACGAAAGCCAGGTCTCCGATGGTGTTGGAGTACTTGGTCATGTTGTTGGTGCGCACGCGCGACATGGCGGCGGGCAGCCAGGCGTTCTGGTCGTAATTGCCCACGGTCAGCGGGTCGAAGTAGTCAGCCAGCAGGTCGAACATCGGGGTGTTCTGCAAACCCAGGGTCAGCGCGCCGATGTTGCCGCCGTCCAGGCCGATGTAGGCCAGGCGGCTGAACGTCTTGGACGGATCCGAGCCGCGGCCGTTCTGCATGTTGAAGCCGTTTTCCAGGCGGAAGAAGGCGCGGTTGCCGTCGCCCAGGTCTTCGGAGCCGCGCAGGCCCCAACGGCTGTTGGAGATGGCGCCGTTCTCCATCGACACGCGGCTGCCGTCTTGGCCGACGCTGCCGGCGCTGGTGCTCAGGTAGCGGATGCTGACGTCGGCGATGCCGTACAGGGTGACGCTGGTTTCGGCTTGGGCCGCGCCGGCGGCCAGGCCCAGGCTTGCAAGGGCGAGGGATAGGGTAATGCGTTTCATGCTGGGGGCTCCTCCTGGGTAGCGCTATTTTTTAGTGGCGCCGGGCTTTTGGCCCGGCTGTTTGCGCCTGGCGGATCGTCAGGCGCTGGGCCGTCGCACCGACGCTTACGGTAAGCGCGGGTCCGGGCGATGGCCGCATATGCACATATACGCTGTAATGTTGCAACGTAGCAGCGCCTGGGAATTCTAGAAAAACTGGGGCACGAACAACACCTGTTGTTTTTTGGAGTTTTCCCTGGTTTACAGGACGGCAAAACAGGGGGAGCGGGTAGGGCGCCAGCCCTGGCGAAAAAAAACCCCGTTTCAGAAACGGGGTTTTCCGGGTGACGTCGTCCTACAGCGTCATGTGCAGCGGCAGCCACGTCGCTATGCCAGGCACGGCATAGAGCAGCAGCACGGCCAGGATCATCAGGAAGAACATAGGCAGCGAGGCGCGCGCGATGTAGGGCAGCTCCCTGCCGCTCATGCCGGAAAGCACGAACAGGTTGAACCCGACCGGCGGCGTGATCTGTGCCATTTCTACAACGAACACGATGAAGATGCCGAACCAGATCAGGTCGATGCCGGCGGCCTGCACCGTGGGCAGCAGCACGCCCATGGTCAGCACGACGATGGAGATGCCGTCCAGGAAGCAGCCCAGGACGATGAAGAACACCATCAAGGCCATGATCAGCCCGAACTGCGACAGGCCCAGGCCTCCGATCCATTCGGCCAGCGCACGCGGCAGGCCGATATAGCCCATGGCCAGCGTCAGGAACTGCGCGCCCGCCAGGATCAGCGCAATCATGCAGTACAGCCGGGTGGCGCCCAGCAGCGACTGCATGAAGGTGGAGCGGTTCAGCGATCCCTGCAGCGCCGAGAGGATCAGCGCGCCCACCACGCCGACGGCCGCCGCTTCCGTGGCGGTGGCGATGCCGGTATAGATGGAGCCCAGCACCGCGCCGATCAGGAGCATCACGGGGATCAGATGGCGCGAGCGCGACAGCTTCTCCAGCAACGTCAGGCCGGGGTCGGCCGCCGGAACCTGGCCGGGATTGCGGATCGCCCACCAGGCGATGTAGCCCATGAACAGCAAGGCCAGCAAGATTCCCGGCACGATGCCCGCGATGAACAGCTTTGCGATGGACACGTCCGCCGCCACGCCGTACACGATCATGATGATGGAAGGCGGGATCAGCAGGCCCAGCGTGCCGGCGCCCGACAGCGTGCCCAGGATCTTGTCCTCGGGGTAGCCGCGGCGCGTCAGTTCCGGGATGGTCATCTTGCCGACCGTGGCGCAGGTCGCCGCGGACGAGCCCGAGACCGCCGCGAAGATGGCGCAGCCGATCACATTGGTGTGCAGCAGCCGCCCGGGCAGGCGGTTGAGCCAGGGGGCGAGGCCCTTGAACAGGTCTTCCGACAGCCGAGTGCGGAACAGGATTTCGCCCATCCACAGAAACAGCGGCAGGGCGGTCAGGGTCCAGCTGGACGACGCGCCCCAGATGGTGACGGCCATGGCATCGCCCGCGGGCCGGCTGGAGAAGATCTCCATGCCGATCCAGGCGGTGCCCGCCAGGGTCAGGCCGACCCAGACCCCGCAGCCCAGCAGCGCGAAGATCGAGACGACCAATAGGGTTATGACGAGTAGTTCATTCATGGGTTTGCTGCGAAGTGGCGGCGGCCAGGCCGCGTGAGCGTCGGATCAGCTCGTCGATCAGGGCGACCAGGAACAGCACCGTGCCCACGGCCATGCTGAGCTGGGGGATCCAGAGCGGCGTGGCGTCGTTGGACGTGGAGATGTCGTTGAACTGCCAGGAGTCGTAGGTCAGCTTGATGCTGAAGAACGCGAAGGCGGACGCCAGCAGGCAGCCGACCGCCAGGGCGAAGATATCCAGCTTGCGACCCGCGGCGGGCTTGAGCGAATTGAGCAGCAGCGTCACGCGGATGTGTTCGCCGTGCTTGAACGTACTGGCAAGGGCGAGAAACCCGGCGGCGGCCATGAAATACCCGGCATAGGCGTCCGTGCCGGGTATGTTCATGCTGAGCTGGCGCGCGATGATCGCGGCCAGCACCGACACCAGGACGCCGATCGTGCACAGGCCGGCCAGCAGGCCGGCCGCGCCGTAAAGACCATCTAGAAAGCGGCGCATGGAAATATCACTGCTTCTTGTAGGCGTCGATCATGGCCTGGCCGTCGGCGCCAGCCTTCTTCAGCCAGTCGTCCAGCATGCGCTTGCCGATCACGGACAGGCCTTCCTTCAGCTCAACCGTGGGCTGGATGGTTTCCATGCCGTTCTTGGCCAGTTCCGCCTGATACCACTTGTTCTTTTCCTGCGACAGCTTCCAGCCGCGTTCCTCGGCTTGCGCGCCAGCCTTCTTCAAGGCGGCTTGGGCCGCGGGGTCGAGCGCGTCGAACGCCTTCTTGTTGACGATGATGGCGTTCTTCGGCAGCCAGGCCTGGGTGTCGTAGAACTTCTTGATGTACTCGTAGGTCTTGGTGTCGTAGCCGGTCGACGCCGAGGACATGTAAGAATCGATCACGCCGGTGGCCATGGCCTGGGCCAATTCAGCCTGCTGCACCGTGACGGGCTGCGCGCCGACCAGTTCGGCGATCTTGGCCGTCACCGGGCTGTAGGCGCGCCACTTCAGGCCCTTCATGTCGCTGATCTGCTTGATGTCCTTGTTGGCGAAGATGCCCTGGGGCGGCCAGGCCACCGCGTACAGCAGCGTCATGCCGTGCGCGTTCAGCTTCTTTTCGAGGAAGGGCTTCTGCGCCTGGTAGAGCTTGAACGACGCGTCATAGCCGGTGGCCAGGAAGGGCAGGCCGTCCAGTTCGTAGATCGGGTCTTCGTTCGCAAAGTTGGTCAGCAGGATCTCGCCGATCTGCGCCTGGTTGCCTTGCACGGCGCGCTTGATCTCGGGCGCCTTGTACAGCGAGGCGTTGTTGTGCAGCGTGATCTTCAGCTTGCCCTCGGACAGCGTGTCCACGTCCTTGACGAAGGTGGTCAGGTTCTCGACGTGAAAGTTGCTGGCCGGGTAGGCCGTGGGCAGATCCCATTTGGTTTGGGCCTGTGCGCCTGCGCTGAACGCCAGGACGATGCTGCCGGCGAGCAGGGAGATTTTCTTGTGCATGGGTGGGTCCTTCTTTGCGAATGGTGAAGCCGGGTTGTGCCCGATAGGCATTGCGAAAAAGAGAGCGCCGCGGCGATGACGCGCAGCTGAAAAGCCGTGCCATTCTATGTTGCTATGCGGCGGCGGGGCGCGCGAAATCGCGTCTTTACGGGTTATTCCTAACAGGCGTGCGCACTGCCGATCATTGAGGGTTCAATCTTTGCGCAAACGCATTGCGGCAGCCGTTTTTCTTCTAACATTGCGCTATCGAAAGCGTGATGCCGAGGCATGTGTGAACTTCGTTTTTCGTCGTGATGAGTTGTTGGTGGAAGAGACTTCGGCCGTCCTGCCGGACACTGCATTGTGTGTACGGATAGGCGTGGCGGCCACGGCCCTGCAGCCGATCTGGACGCTGCCCGGTTCGCCGTACCGCACCGTGCACGTGGATCCGGGCGTGGAGCCGCCGCAAGGCTATGCGTTCAGGAAGCTGCGTTCGCTCTTTGGCGTGCTGGATGACGAGCGCATGGCGCTGGCCGGACGCGCCTACCAGATCGCCGAATGGGCGCGCACGCACCGGTTCTGCGGCGTCTGCGGTACGCCGGCGGAGCGGGTGCCCACCGAATTCTGTCTGCGTTGCCCGTCCTGCGGTTTTTCGGCCTATCCGCGCATTTCGCCCGCCATGATGGTGCTGATCCGCAAGGGCGACAGCATCCTGCTGGCACGCCATACCACCACCGCGACCTCGCGCTATACCGCGCTGGCCGGCTTCGTCGAACCCGGCGAAAGCATCGAGCAGACCATCCACCGCGAGGTCCACGAGGAAGTCGGCCTGAAGGTCGGCAACCTGCAGTATTTCGGCAGCCAGTCCTGGCCGTTCCCGCATTCGCTCATGGTCGCGTTCACAGCGGACTACGTGTCCGGCGACATACGCGTGCAGGAAGACGAGATCGCCGATGCGCGCTGGTTCGGTCCCGGCGACCCCATGCCCGATATCGCGCCGCGGATTTCCATCGCGGGGTGGTTGATCCGGGCGAACCTGCCCATGGGCTGGTCGGCGCCTTAAGACGGCCTGTTTCCGCTGTAGTCCTGTAGGGGTATTCCCTTGAAAGAGGGGATTTCCGGCGTCTTGTTCGTATTTTTTATTGATGAAATATAGATAAATTATTAGTATTTCGTTCAGATAAACTCGGCTTGCGTCTTCCATGACCCCCACTTTGATTGCATCGTCGGCCCATTTGGCCGGCGGCAGCGCGCCCGACCTTTCCGAAGTGGAATTCGGTCTGATGATCGCCAGCCACGCCTTCGACCGCTGGACCGTGCGCTGCATGGCGGCGGCCGGGCTGCCCGACCTGACGCCCACCGACGTGATGGTCTTTCATCATGTCTATCACCGCGAGCGCCCCAAGAAACTGGCCGACATCTGCTTCACGCTGAATGTCGAGGACACGCACATCGTCAGCTACGCGCTGAAGAAACTCGACCGCCTGGGTGTGGTCAAGGGCGAGCGCAGCAGCAAGGAAGTGTTCTACAGCGTGACCCCGGAAGGCGCGGCCATACTCAAGCGCTATGCCGAGGTCCGCGAGCAATGCCTGACCGCCGGCCTGGACGCGCCAGGCGGGGGCGGGCTGGACTTCAGCCGCCAGCTGGCGCATACGCTGCGCGCGTTGTCCGGCCTGTACGACCAGGCGGCCCGCGCGGCGACCTCTCTCTGATTCCGTTTACCCGTGCGCGGCCGCAGGCGCCGCGGCGACCCTTTGTTTGCAAGGACAGCTATGAAGTGGCAATTCTGGATTGACCGTGGGGGTACCTTTACCGACATCGTGGCGCGTCGCCCCGACGGCACGACCACCACGGCCAAGATGCTCTCGGAAAACCCCGAGCAGTACCGCGACGCAGCCGTGGCCGGCATCCGCAAGTTGCTGGGTATCGCGCCCGGCCAGCCCGTGCCCGCCGATCAGGTCGAGTGCGTGAAGATGGGCACCACGGTGGCCACTAACGCCTTGCTGGAACGCAAGGGCGAGCGCACCTTGCTGGTCACGACGAAGGGGTTCCGCGACGGTCTGCGCATTGCCTACCAGAACCGTCCGCGCCTGTTCGACCGAAATGTCGTCCTGCCCGAGATGCTCTACGAGTCCGTAGTGGAAGCGGATGAGCGCGTGGCCGCCGACGGCGAGGTGATCCGCGAACTGGATCAGGAAGCGCTGCGCACAGCCATGCAGGCCGCCTACGACAGCGGCATCCGCGCCGTGGCCATCGTCTTCATGCACGCCTGGCATGCGCCCGAGCACGAACGCATCGCGGCCCGCATCGCGCGTGAAGTGGGCTTCCCGCAGGTGTCGGCCTCGCACGAGGTCAGCCCGCTGATCAAGTTCGTGTCGCGCGGCGACACCACGGTGGTGGACGCGTATCTGTCGCCCATCCTGAAGCGCTATGTGGACCAGGTGGCCGGCGAACTGCCGGGCATCCGCCTCATGTTCATGCAATCGAGCGGCGGCCTGACGGACGCGCATCGCTTCCGCGGCAAGGACGCCATTCTGTCGGGTCCCGCCGGCGGCATCGTCGGCATGGTGCGCACCAGCGAGATCGCGGGCTTTCCCAAGGTCATCGGCTTCGACATGGGCGGCACTTCCACCGACGTGTCGCATTACGCCGGCGAATTCGAACGCGAATTCGAAACCCAGGTGGCCGGCGTGCGCATGCGCGCACCCATGATGAGCATCCACACCGTGGCGGCGGGCGGCGGCTCGATCCTGCATTTCGACGGCGCGCGTCTGCGCGTGGGCCCAGATTCAGCCGGCGCCAACCCGGGGCCCGCCTGCTACCGCCGCGGCGGCCCGCTGGCGGTGACGGACTGCAACGTCCTCCTGGGCAAGATCCAGCCCGACTTTTTCCCCAAGGTCTTCGGACCCGAGGCCAATGAACCTCTGGACCGCGATGCGGTCGTGGCGCGCTTTACGGCCATGTCCGACGAAGTGCGCGCCGCCACTGGCCGCGAAATGAGTCCCGAACAGCTGGCCGAAGGCTTCCTGGAAATCGCCGTGGGCAACATGGCCGAGGCCATCAAGCGCATCTCGGTCCAGCGCGGCCACGACGTGACCGAGTACGCGCTGACCGTGTTCGGCGGCGCGGGCGGCCAGCATGCCTGCCTGGTCGCCGACGCGCTGGGCATGACCACGGTGTTCGCGCACCCGCTGGGCGGCGTGCTGTCGGCCTACGGCATGGGCCTGGCCGACCAGACCGACATGCGCCAGAAGACGGTCGAGAAGGTTCTCGATGCCGAACTGATGCTGGCATTGAAGGGCGAATTCGACGAGCTGGCCGGCCAGGCGGTCGGCGAACTGCGCCGCCAGCACGTGGCGGAAAGCGACATCAGCGTGCAGCGCCGCCTGCATCTGAAGTACCGCGGCACGGACACCTCGCTGGAAGTGGCGTACACGGACCTGGAACAGGCGCGCAAGGAATTCGAAGCGGCCTACCGCCTGCGCTATTCCTTCCTGATGCCCAACCGCGAACTGGTGGTGGAAACCATCTCGGTCGAAGCCACGGGCGGCGGCGAGCGCGTCGGCGACGCGTCCGCGGCGCGCGTGCGCGACGGCGCGCTGGCTCCCAGCCGCGTCGTCAGCATGTACAGCGGCGGCGCCTGGCGCGACACGCCCTTGTACGTGCGCGAGGACATGGCGGGCGGCGACGTGGTGGCGGGACCCGCCATCATTTCCGAACCCAACCAGACCACGGTGGTCGAGGCCGGCTGGCAGGCGGAACTCACGGCGCAGGACCACTTCGTGATCCGCCGCGTGGAAGCGCGTCCGGAGCGCCGCGCCATCGGCACGCAGGCCGATCCGGTCATGCTGGAGGTCTTCAACAACCTCTTCATGTCGATAGCAGAGCAGATGGGTTACCGCCTGCAGAACACGGCGTACTCGGTCAACATCAAGGAGCGCCTGGACTTCTCTTGCGCGATCTTCGATGCGCAGGCCCGCCTGATCGCCAATGCCCCGCACATGCCGGTGCATCTGGGTTCCATGGGCGAGTCCGTGCGCACGGTCATGCACGCCAACGCCGGCAGCATGCAGCCCGGTGACGCCTACGTGGTGAACGATCCGTACCACGGCGGCACGCACTTGCCCGATGTCACGGTCATCACCCCGGTGTTCGACCGCGATGGGCGGGAGATCCTGTTCTACGTCGGTTCGCGCGGCCACCATGCCGACATTGGCGGCACCACGCCGGGTTCCATGCCGCCGGATTCCAAGACGGTGGAAGACGAGGGCGTGCTCTTCACCAACTTCCAGCTGGTGAAGAACGGCGAGTTCCGCGAAGCCGCGGCGCGCGGCATCCTGGGCTCGGGCCGCTGGCCGGCCCGCAATCCGGACCAGAACATCGCCGACATGCACGCGCAGATCGCCGCCAATGAAAAGGGCGTGCAGGAGCTGCTGCGCATGTGCGACCACTTCGGCCTGGACGTGGTCCGGGCCTACATGGGGCACGTGCAGGACAACGCCGAGGAGGCGGTGCGCCGCGTGATCTCGGTGCTGAAGGACGGCAGCTACGAGTACCCGCTGGACAACGGCGCGGTGATCCGCGTGGCCGTTAAGGTGGACACCGAGGCGCGCAGCGCCGTGGTGGACTTCACCGGCACGTCCAACCAGCTGGACAACAACTTCAACGCTCCGGGCGCCATCGCCGTTGCGGCGGTGCTGTACGTGTTCCGTACCTTGGTCAATGACGATATTCCGCTGAACGACGGCTGCCTCGTGCCGCTGTCCATCATCCTGCCGGAAGGCTCGATGCTGCGCCCGAATCCGCCGGCCTCGGTGGTGGCGGGCAACGTGGAAACGTCCATGTGCATCGTCAACGCGTTGTATGGCGCGCTGGGCGTGCTGGCCGCAAGCCAGGGCACGATGAACAACTTCACGTTCGGCAACGCGCGTCATCAGTACTACGAGACCATCTCGGGCGGCACGGGCGCGGGTCCTGTGCGCATCGACGCGGCGGGGCCTCGCGATGAAGGTTTCGCCGGGACCTCGCTGGTGCAGGCGCACATGACCAACTCGCGGCTGACGGACCCCGAAGTGCTGGAGTTCCGTTTCCCGGTGCGTCTGGAATCCTACGAAGTCCGCAAGGGCTCGGGCGGCGCCGGCCGCTACCCGGGCGGTGACGGCGGTGTGCGCCGCATCCGTTTCCTGGAGGACATGACCGCCGCCATCCTGTCGAACAACCGCCTGTATGCGCCGTTCGGCCTGGCGGGCGGGCAACCCGGCGCCATGGGACGCAACTCGGTCGAACGCGCCGACGGTTCGGTCCAGGAACTGGGTCCGCAAGACAGCGCACAGCTGCGTCCGGGCGATATCTTCGTCGTCGAAACCCCGGGAGGCGGCGGGTACGGGGCGGTGTAATCCGTCTGCACCGAAAGACAACGGCCGCGTCAGTGATGACGCGGCCGTTGTGTCGATGGGTCAGGCGGCAATCTCACTCCGTATCTGACATCACATCCAGCACGATCTCCGCTTTCGCCTTCCGGTCATACACCCGCAAGGTCACTTCGCTTTCCCCAATTTCAAAGACCGCCGTCGCCAGCGTGTTCTCGTCATCGGGATCATCCGGCGAGGTCCGCAGGATAGGCAGTTCGCCTTCGGTGTCGTGCAGCGCGGCGAGCAGATCCGCGCTGGCGGTCGCGCTGGACCAGCCGTCCACGATGCCCTCGATGCGGTTCTGTCGCGCCCGCGACGAGTCGGTGACGATCTGCGCGATGCCGCCCATGTCGGCATGCACCATGTGATTGGCATGGCCGTAGCGCGTGCCGATCTCCAGAATGGAAACCTCGCCCGGCGCCACTTCCGCGCTGAGCAGGCGGGCGTCGCCGGCCGCGCCCAGGGTGTGGTGAAAGCCGCCGGAGTGCGGTAGGTCCCGCAACAGGCCGAGCGCCTCGTCCAGCGTCGTGCAATCCAGCACCGCGCGCGCCATCAGCATGCGCGGCACGCCGGGATGCCGCTGCCGGATGCGCAGGTTGTTGATGGTCTGCACCAGTCCGGCGCGGTTGGCGCCGAAGGTATGGCCGGGCAGCGAGCCCGGATAGTAGAAGCTGAGGTAGCCGGGCGCGTCTTCCAGCGCCACGTCGACCAGATGGCAGCGCCCGCGCAGATAGGGATCGCCGTCCTCGTTGTGTGCGATCCAGCGCGTGCCGTCGGCCGCTTTCAGCGCGACGGACGTGCAGCCGTCGGTGGTGCTGTGCAGCAGGTCGCCGCGGCAGTTCCACAGCAGCACGTCCTCGATCGGCATGTGCAGGCCCTCGGCCATGCCTTCCAGTTCTTCCCAGATTGCGGGCAGCGCAGCTTGCGCCTGTTGCGCCAGCTCGTCGAGGAAGGCGTGGCCGCGCCATGGCCGCAGCGCGTCCCAGGTGCGGCTTTGGTCCAGGTAGGTCGCCATCAGGGGCCGCGCCAGCTTGCCCAGCGCGAGGCCCGTCTGACGCCGGTTTCCGGCAATGCGTACATGTTTGTAGGCCATGGGAATCCTCCGGGTGTCATGCGGATTGTAAATTTTCCGGCCGCTGCCGGGTGGGGACGTATGCGTTAAGATCGGCGGTAAGCCGTGCCGGAGACCCCGGCGCAGCCCAGGAATCATGCCCCTACAACAACCCCGGGGTGCCGACTGGTCCCCAAGAGGAGAGTTTCATGATCAAACGCAAAGTCGCCGCCGCACTGGTCGGCCTGTCCGTGGCCATGTTCGGTGCCGTCTCAGGCGCGCATGCCCAAGGCAAGGAATTGGTGGTGGCCACCGATACCGCTTTCGTGCCGTTCGAGTTCAAGCAGGGTAATACCTACGTGGGCTTCGACGTGGATCTGTGGGCGGCCATCGCCAAGGAACTCAACCTCAAGTACAAGCTGCAGCCCATGGACTTCGCGGGCATCATCCCGGGCCTGCAAACCAAGAACATCGACGCGGCGCTGGCCGGCATCACGATCCGCGACGACCGCAAGAAGGTCATCGACTTCTCCGATCCCTACTACGAAAGCGGCCTGGCCATCCTGGTCGGCGAAAAGAACACGGACATCAAGGACGCCAAGTCCCTGGCCGGCAAGACCGTCGCGGTCAAGACCGGCACCGCCACCGTGGACTTCCTGAAGGCGCAGGTGCCGGATGCGAAGCTCAAGCTGTTCCCGAACATCGACAACGCCTATCTGGAACTGGCCACCGGCCGCGTCGACGCCGCGGTGCACGACACGCCCAATGTCCAGTACTACGCCAACACCGCCGGCAAGGGCCGCGTGAAGGTGGTCGGCTCGGTCAAGAGCGGCGACTTCTACGGCATCGCCTTCCCCAAGGGCAGCGATCTGGTGCCGCAGGTGAACAAGGCGCTGGCCACGCTGAAGGCCAACGGCCAGTACGACGCCATCTATACCAAGTGGTTCGGCAAGAAGCCCTGAGCATCCGGGTCCGCATTGCATTCCGGGACCGCCCGGCATCGGCCTGCGCCGGCTGATGCCGGCAGCTACGCCGCAGTCGGGCGTATGGTCCCGCGCCGCTCCCGCCGCGCTACGGCGCGGCGCCGCGCCATAGGGGGAATATCGTGGAGTTTGACTGGACTGTAATCAGGGACGCGCTACCCAATCTGCTCGAGGGTACGCTGATGACCATCAAGATCACGTTCTGGGGCTTGTTCGGCGGTTTTTTGCTGGGCGCGCTGTCCGGCGTGACAAGGGCTTACGGGCATCCCATCCTGTCGGCCATCGCACAGGTCTACGTCGCGGTCATCCGCGGCACGCCGATCGTGGTGCAGGTGATGTTCATCTACTTCGCCTTGCCTTTGCTGGCGAACATCCGGGTGGACGCGGAGTGGGCGGCCATCGTCACGCTCATCATCAATTCCGGGGCCTACATTTCCGAGATCGTGCGCGGCGCGCTGCTATCGGTGCACAAGGGCCTGAAGGAAGCCGGACAGGCCATGGGGCTGCCGTTCCACAAGATCCTCTTCCACATCATCGGGCCGGTGGCGTTCCGCCGCATGATTCCGCCGCTGGGCAACCAGTGCATCATCAGCCTGAAGGATTCTTCGCTCTTCATCGTGATCGGCGTGGCCGAACTGACCCGGCAGGGCCAGGAAATCATGGCCAGCAACTTTCGCGCCGTCGAGATCTGGTCGGCGGTGGCGATCGTCTACCTGATCCTGACCGGCCTGATGGCGCTGGGCCTGCATCTGATTGAAAGAAGGATGCGCATACTATGAGCATGGTTGAATTCCACAACGTCACCAAGACTTTCGGCGAGTCCGTGGTGCTCAACGGGATCTCGCTGAACATCGACGCGGGCGAGGTCGTGGTGGTGGTTGGGCCCTCGGGTTCGGGCAAGTCCACCTTCCTGCGTTGCATCAACGTGCTTGAAACCATCAACGATGGCGATCTGCTGGTCGATGGCCTGAGCGTGAACGGCGGGGCCGCGCAAGTGCGCGAAATCCGGCGCGAGGCGGGCATGGTGTTTCAGCAGTTCAATCTGTTCCCGCAGATGACGGCGCTGGAAAACGTCATGTTCGGCCCGATCCATACCCGTGGGCAAAGCCGCGCCGAGGCGCGTGAGCTGGCCGAAAGCCTGCTGGCCAAGGTCGGCCTGGCCGAGCGCATGGACCACTATCCGTCCGAGCTTTCAGGCGGCCAGCAGCAGCGCGTGGCGATTGCGCGGGCGCTGGCCATCAAGCCCAAGCTGATGCTGTTCGACGAGCCCACGTCGGCGCTGGATCCGGAGCTGCGCCACGAGGTGCTCAAAGTCATGCGCGACCTGGCCGAGGAGGGCATGACCATGGTCGTGGTCACGCATGAGATGGAGTTCGCGCGCAAGGTGGGCAGCCGCCTGATCTTCATCGACGCGGGCAAGATCGCGCATGACGGGCCGCCTGGCGAATTGCTGAGCAATCCGCCCAGTCAGCGGCTCAAGGATTTTCTGCAGCACGTGACCTGAGCAGAGCAGTGCAGGGCTGGCGATTCAGCCCTGCACTGAAGAACTGCTCAACCCTTCACGCGCACGATCTTCTGCACTTGCGGCACGTGCCGGATGGCGCGGATCACCTGCGCCAGGTGCTTGCGGCTGTCGACCTGGATCGTCAGATGCAGCGACACCGTGGCGACCGCGTCGTCGTGCATGGTGACGTGCACGATGTTGGCGTCGGCCGCCGTGACTTCCGCCGCCAGCCGGCCCAGCACGCCGCGTTCGTTGCGCGTGACGATGTCCAGGCGCGTGGCCAGGTGCTTGGCGGTGTTGTTGGGGTCCCAGGCGACGTTGATCCAGCGTTCCGGTTCGCGCAGGCGCTGGCGCATGGCCACCGGGCAATCGGCGGTGTGCACCACCAGTCCGTGTCCCATGCGCATGCCGGCGATGATGGGGTCGCCCGGCAGCGGGCCGCAGCAAGGCGCCAATTGCACCGCCTGGCCCTCATTGCCCTGGATCAGGATGGGGGCGCTGCGCGCCGAGGTCAGCTCGTCCACGGCAGCGGCCGTGGTTGCGACCAACTGGTGTTCGGGCGCGAAGCGGCGCGCCACCACGGCGGCCAGGCGCTTGCCCAGGCCGATGTCGGCCAGGATTTCCTCGCGCGAGCTGGCGCCGGTGCTGCGCGCCAGCTTCTGCCAGGCCGGGTCGTCGGTGGCGGGCAGGGGCATGTGCAGCTCTTGCAGCGCCTGGCCCAGCAGGCGTTCGCCGAAGGCCACCGATTCTTCGTACTTGACTGTGCGCAGGTAGTGGCGGATTTCAGAGCGCGCGCGGCCGGTGCGCACGTAGTTCAGCCATTGCGCGTTCGGACGGGAGGCGGGGGATGTGACGATTTCCACCGTGTCGCCGCTGTTGAGTTCGGTGCGCAACGGCACGAACTCGCCGTTGACCTTGGCGGCCACCGCCTGGTTGCCGATGTCGGTGTGGATCGCGTAGGCGAAGTCCACCGGCGTCGCGCCGCGGGGCAGCGAAATGATCTTGCCGCGCGGCGTGAACACGTAGACCGCGTCGGGGAACAGATCGACCTTGACGTGCTCCAGGAATTCGCCGGAATCGCCGGTCTGGCTCTGGATGTCCAGCAGCGATTGCAGCCACTGGTGGGTGCGCTTCTGCAGGTCGTTGAGGGTCAGGTCCGCGCCCTTGTAGAGCCAGTGCGAGGCCACGCCTTCTTCCGCAACGTGATGCATGTCGCGGGTGCGGAACTGGAACTCTACCGGTGTGCCGTAGGGGCCGACGAGCGTCGTGTGCAGGGACTGGTAGCCGTTCACCTTGGGGATGGCGATGTAGTCCTTGAACTTGCCGGGCACGGGCCGGTAGAGCTGATGCAGCGTGCCCAGCGCCAGGTAGCACTCGGGCAGGGTGTGCACGATGACCCGGAAACCGTAGATGTCCAGGACGTCGGAGAACGACTTCTTCTGGTCGACCATCTTGCGGTAGATGCCGTAGAGCGTCTTCTCGCGGCCGGTGACCTCGGCTTCGATGCCGGCGGCGGGCAGCGAAGCCCGCACCGAATCGGCGATCTTGGTGATGACCTCGCGGCGGTTGCCGCGTGCGGCCAGCACGGCCTTGTACAGCACCTGATAGCGGTTCGGGTACATGGCCGCAAAGCACAGGTCCTGCAGTTCGCGGAACAGCAGGTTCAGGCCCAGGCGATGCGCGATAGGCGCGTAGATGTCCAGTGTTTCGCGCGCGATGCGGCGGCGCTTTTCCGGATTGACCGCGTCCAGCGTGCGCATATTGTGCAGGCGGTCGGCCAGCTTGATGAGGATGACGCGCACGTCGCGCGCCATCGCCAGCAGCATCTTGCGGAAGCTCTCGGCCTGTTGTTCGGCCTTGGTGGCGAAGTCCAGGCGGTCCAGCTTGGACAGGCCGTCGACCAGTTCTGCGACTTCAGGGCCGAATTTCTCGGCCAGCTCATGCTTGGCGATGCCCTGGTCTTCCATCACGTCGTGCAGCAGGGCGGCGGACAACGCGTTGACGTCGAGCTTCCAGCCTGCGCAGATTTCGGTGACGGCGATGGGGTGAGAGATGTAGGGCGAACCGCTGGCGCGGAACTGGCCCAGATGCGCCTGGTCCGCGAAGCGATAGGCTTCGCGCACGCGCTCTACGTCTTTCTTGTCGAGATAGCTGCCGATGATTTCGGTCAGCGGCGCCAGCGAAGCGACCGGCGAGGCGGTCGCGTCCGCCGCTTCTTGCGCGGCGACGGACGGTGGCGTGGGGGGAGTCTTGTCTTTCTTGCCGGTGCGGCGCCCGAGACGGGAGCCGGCACGCAGTGCGGCAAGCAGACCTGATGAAGCGTACTTCAGCCCGGGAAAAGCCATGCTTGCCGCCCCCGGAGATTATCAGGTGGGTACTTTACGCAGCATTTCCACGCCGGTGAGGCCGCCCGCGATTTCGCGCAGGGCAGTGACCGTGGGCTTGTCTTTGCTGTCCAGGCGCGGGGCATGGCCTTGCGCCAACTCGCGGGCGCGGTAGGTCGCGGCCAGCGTGAGCTTGAAACGATTGGGGATTTGATTCAGACAGTCTTCGACGGTAATGCGAGCCATTAGGACACCTGGTGCTGATGGAGGATAGGGAGAATGCGTTCGGCTCAGTGCTCGGCCGGGATGCCCAGCTGCGAGAACAACTGGCTGTGGCGGGCGGCCTGAGACGAAAAGCGCAGCCGTGCGGCGCTGACTATTTGAGTCAATTCCGACAAGGCCACGCTAAATTCTTGATTAATAATAACATATTCGCATTCAGGCGCGTGGGCGATTTCGCCGCCCGCGGCCATCAGGCGGCGCGCGATCACCTGGGGCGCGTCCTGGCCGCGCGCCTTGAGCCGGCTTTCGAGTTCATCGATGGACGGCGGCAGCACGAACACGCCGATCGCGCCGGGGAAGCGCTGCTTCACCTGGCGCGCGCCTTGCCAGTCGATCTCCAGCAGCACGTCGCGGCCGGCGCGCGTGGCTTCGTCGATGCGGTCTCGCGGCGTCCCGTAAAAGTTGCCATGCACTTCCGCCCATTCCAGCAGGCTGTTGCCCTCGCGCAGGAGCTTGAATTCCTCCGTGGACACGAAGCGGTATTCGCGGCCGTCTTCCTCGCCGGGGCGGGGCGCGCGGGTGGTGCAGGAAATGGAGAGCAGGATGGAGGGGTCTTGCTGGAGCAAGGCCTTGACCAGGCTGGACTTGCCGGCGCCGCTGGGCGCGACGACCATGAAGACGTTTCCGGGATTGGCGGACATGAATGTGGCAGGCGTGTGATGCTAAGACACGAAGAATAACAAATCACGCGGCCGGGCAGGGGGGAACCCGCAAGCCGGCCGCGTGATCTGCGCCTGCCGGACTCAGCCGCCCGCCTTGGCGGCGGCCTGGGTCAGCTTGCCACCGGCTGGCGGCGAGTCGCTGCCCAGCAAATGGCCGTTGACCTCGATACCGTAAAGCGAGTCGTCGGAGTCGTGGTACTTGGCCCGGGTTGCGGCGACAGACTCTGTATAGCGCGGATCCTGCGGACGCTCGTGCGCATTCATGAAGTAGGCGACGTCCCAGGCTTCCTGGTCGCTCAGCATGCCGGCCTGTCCGAGCGGCATGTTGGCCTTGATGAAGCCGGCGGCATTGCCGATCTGGTGCATGCCCGCGCCCCAGTTGAAGGAGTCCGCGCCCCACAGGGCGGGGAACACCCAATGCTTGCCGTTCTTCTGGCCTTGGCCCTCGGCCCCGTGGCAGACCGCGCAGTATTGCGCATAGACCTCGCTGCCGCGCAGGTAGTCGGCCTTCTTGGCTGGCGCGGGCAGCTTGCGGTAGCCCTGGCCCTCCAGCACCACGCCGGTGGGCGCCTTGCTGGCCAGCCAGAACATATAGGTCTGCAGCGCGGTCAGGGTGGGATCGTCCGCGGCGGGCGCCTTGCCATTCATGCTGAAGCGGAAACACCCTTGCAGGCGTTCGGCCAGGGTGTTGACGTGGCCGTTCTTGGCGCGATAGGCGGGGTAGAGCACGTAGGCAGCCCACATAGGCGCTGAGTCCGGCCGGCGGCCGGCGTCCAGGTGGCAGCTGACGCAGTTCAGGTTGTTGCCGACAAACTTGGCGGCGTTCTGCGGGGTGTGCAGGAAGATCTGTTCGCCTTCGCGCACGGCTTTGCCGAAATCGTTGTCGGGGATGGACGCGGCCGACGGCGGCGTGAAGGACGGGCGGGGTTCGGCCGCAAACGTGGCGGCGGACGCGAACAGGCAGGCGGCGGACAGCAGGCGCAGGCTGGTGGCGGTCATTGCTGGGCTCCCGCGGCGGTGTTGGCTTGCGCGGCAAGCTGGTCGGCGGCCTTGGGCAGGCCTGCATAGTAGGCGGAGACGGCGTCGATCTCGGCGCTGGACAGGCGCGTGGCCACGGCCGGCATCAGGCCCAGCGGACCCGGAGGGCGCTGGCCTTGCTGCCAGGCGCGCAGTTGGCCCGCGATGTAGGCAGCGGGCTGGCCCGCCAAGGCGGGGAAATTCGCGCCGACGCCGATGCCGCCCGGCCCGTGGCACTGGTTGCAGGCGGGCACGTTCTTGTCCCAGGCGCCGCGGGTGGCCAGCCAGGCGCCGGTGTCGGCCGGCTTGGCCGGATGCATGGCGGTGGCGGCCAGTTTGTCGATGTCCAGCGCGGAAGGCAGCGAGGCGTAGTACTGCGCTACAGCCTTGCGCTGCGCCGGGTCCAGCGCCTTGGCGGTGGCGGCCATGACCGGGCTGACGCGCGAGCCATTGGCCATGGCTTCGAGCTGTTCGTCCAGGTACGCACTGCCCATGCCGGCCAGTTGCGGAAAGCCGGCGGCGGGATTGCCCTCGCCACGGGCGCCGTGGCAGGTGATACAGGCGGGCGCGCCGTTGGCGCCCTGGGTGCTGATCTGCTTGCCGTCGGGCGCGCTTTGCGCACCGGCCGAGGCGGCGTACAACGCGCTCAGGACCAGTGCGGCGGGTAGGGACCTTGGGGTCATAGAACCTGCTCCGTGGGTGTTATTGGATTTTTGGTAATAAGCTAATTTCCAGGAATTATATAAAGACTTGTGACGGATCAACACGGGATTGTCGGCCCTGTGGCATGCGTTGCGCGGATTTTTTCTGCGCGGAATAGCTGAGCGGGCGCGGATCCGCCGGTCGCGATCGCTTCAGGAAAAACGGGTCTTCCGGCGCATTCGGCAGCTTGTCCATGCCGGGTAATTTTTGCTTGCGTGTGACGCGTTCGAATGTGTCACGGCTGGAACCTTCGCTTGCAGCATGGCCAGAATGATTGGGGTAGCATTCCGCCGATCGATAACAAGGAGAATCCGATGCAAGCGAACGAGATCGAACACCCGCGCGTGGCGCTGGTCACCGGCGCCGGTACCGGCATAGGCCGCGCGGTGGCGCTGGAATTCCTGGCGCAAGGCTATCGGGTCGTGTTGGCCGGCCGTCGCCGCGAACCGCTGGAAGCCACCCGCACCGCGGCGGGCGAGGACGGCGTGAGGGCGCTGGTGGTGCCCACGGATGTATCCGACGAGCAGGCCGTGCGCGAACTATTCGACGCGGCGCAGCGCGAATATGGCCGGCTGGACGTGCTGTTCAACAATGCCGGCCGCGGCGCGCCCGCGATGCCGATCGAGGAGTTGCCCGTATCGCTGTGGCGCGAGGTGGTGGACACCAACCTGACCGGCATGTTCCTGTGCGCGCAAGCCGCCATTCGCGTGATGAAGGCGCAGAATCCGCGTGGCGGGCGCATCATCAACAACGGTTCGATCTCGGCGCATGCGCCGCGTCCGTTCTCCATCGCCTACACCGCCACCAAGCACGCGGTGACCGGGCTGACCAAGTCCATTTCGCTGGATTGCCGGCCCTACAGCATCGCTTGCGGCCAGATCGACATCGGCAATGCCGCCACCGACATGACCGAACGCATGGCCGCAGGCATCCTGCAGGCGGACGGCAGCACCAAGGTGGAGCCGCGCATGGATGTGGCGCACGTGGCGCAGGCGGTGGCCGCCATGGCGCGCCTGCCGCTGGAGGCCAACGTGCAGTTCATGACCATCATGGCGACCAACATGCCCTTCGTGGGCCGGGGCTGAAACGCGGCAAGCCTGCGGCGGCGCGTCCTTGCTGGACTGGCCGCGGCAGGCTGTGGTGCCTCCCCCAAGGGGCGTCGGCAGCGACGCCCCGATTTTTTCCGTCAGCGGGCGGAAGCCTGGGCCAGCATCTGGCCCGGTTGCATATCCAGATAGCGCCGGGCGCCGACGTAGCGCTTGGTCCAGTACGAATTCTTCATTTCGTCCACACGCACCTTGGTGCCGCGGCGCGGAGCGTGGACAAACTTGTTCTGGCCGATGTAGATGCCGACGTGCGAGGTCACGCCGCGGCCGCGCGTGGCGAAGAACACCAGGTCGCCGGGGCGCAGATCCTGCTTGTTGGCGACGGATTCGCCAGCGGTGCGTTGAGCGCGCGCCGTGCGAGGCAGCTCCAAGCCGGCGATTTCACGGAAGACGTGCAGGACCAGTCCGCTGCAATCGAAACCGTCGGCATCGTCGCCGCCCCAGCTATAGGGGGTGCCGATGGCATCCAGGCCGGCTTGCACGACACGGTCGCGCAGGGTGGGGACGGTGGGTTCCTGGGCCAGGCGCAGGCCGGTAAGCGAGGGGCGGGCCTGCTCGGAGCGGACGGACGCCTGGGCGGCGTCGGGAATCCAGGAAAGGGTCAGGGCGATGATGGGCGCTGACAGGAATACGGGAATGCGTAGTTGGGCAATTCGGGCTTTTCGCGTGGGCGGCGTCATTACGTCACTTCAAGAATCGGAGTGGGCGGCATGGCTTTGCCTGGACAGGCAAGCCGGCGGAAAGGGGGGCAACACCGGGACGTAAAACCCCGGACTGCCATGTGATTGTAATGGAATAATGTTTCATTACATTTGTAGTGCAATGCAGCATTCTTGTCGGTGGAAGTTACGGCGCGCGCAGCTTCCCGGGCCGTCGAATATGACACTTCATCTGGCGCGGGCTCGGGCATAATCGTCGCAATCGGCCCTGCGGCCCGGCAAGCCGGCAGCGGCCGCGGTTACAGATAAGATGAGAAGCGGAGTAAAGCTCGATGATGAACGCAGTGCACCCTTTGTCTTCCATGAGCCGGCCAGAAGCCTTGCCCTTCGAGCCGTTCCAGGATGCGGTGGCGGCAGTGGAGCGCCTGATCGAAATCTATGCGCGCAATACCGCATTCCTGCGCGCCGCCTTCCGTGAAGTGCTGAAAGGCTCGACCAACGGCCGCGAGCGCGCCCGAGCCTACTACCCGGCCATCCGCATCGTGGTGGAAACCTACGATCCGATCGATACCCGGCTGTCCTACGGCCACGTCGCCGAACCGGGCATTTACCAGACCACCATCACCCAGCCCGCGCTGTTTCGCGACTACCTGATCGAGCAGGTCAGCCAGCTGCTGCAGAACCACCGCGTGGCGGTCGAAGTCGGCGAGTCCGATTCGCCCATTCCGCTGCATTTCGCCTTCCCCGAGGGCGCCTACGTCGAGGGCGAGCACCTGGAGGCACTCAAGCGGCCCCTGCGCGACCTGTTCGACGTGCCCGACCTGGCGGTGACGGACGATGCCATCGTCAACGGTTCCTGGCGCGGCAAGGAGGGCGAGCCCAAGCCGCTGGCGCCTTTTACGGCCCAGCGCGTGGACTATTCGCTGCACCGCTTGCAGCACTACACCTCGACCGCGCCCGCGCATTTCCAGAATTTCGTGCTGTTCACCAACTACCAGTTCTACGTGGACGAGTTCTGCGCCCGCGCCCGCGCGCTCATGGCCAGCGGCAACGAAGACTACGAAATGCTGGTGGAGCCGGGCAACCGCATCACGCGCCGGGGCGAAAGCGGCCCGGGCGACGAGGACCAGGCGGTCCGCCTGCCGCAGATGCCGGCCTACCACCTGGTGCGCGGCGACCATTCGGGCATCACGCTGGTGAACATCGGCGTGGGACCGTCCAACGCCAAGACCATTACCGACCACATCGCCGTACTGCGCCCGCACGCCTGGCTGATGCTGGGCCACTGCGCGGGCCTGCGCGATTCGCAGCGCCTGGGCGACTACGTCTTGGCTCATGGCTATGTGCGCGAGGACCACGTGCTGGACGCCGACCTGCCAACCTGGGTGCCGGTGCCGGCGCTGGCCGAGGTGCAGGTGGCGCTGGAGCAGGCGGTCGAAGAAGTGGCCGGGCTGTCGGGCTGGGATCTGAAGCGCATCATGCGCACGGGCACGGTCGCCACCATCGACAATCGCAATTGGGAACTGCGCGATCATCTGGAACTGGTGGAGCGTTTTGCACAGTCCCGCGCGATTGCGCTGGACATGGAATCCGCCACCATCGCGGCCAACGGCTTCCGCTTCCGCGTGCCGTACGGCACCTTGCTGTGCGTGTCGGACAAGCCTTTGCATGGCGAACTGAAGCTGCCCGGCATGGCCAGCGCCTTCTACCGCCGCCAGGTGAATCAACATCTGGAAATCGGCATCCGCGCCCTGGAGCGGCTGCGCGACATGCCGCCGGAACGCCTGCATTCGCGCAAGCTGCGCACCTTCATGGAAACGGCGTTTCAATAGGTTCGTCGATCCGTCCCCGAGGCCGTCCGATTTCACCGGATGGCGCCTCTTGCGCTATTCTCGCCGGTTGCTTGGAAATTCCCAGGCACCTGGCGTTGCGCACAGGTGCCTTCATGACCTGAAGGAAATGCATTTTGGCACCATCGGAACACGATGAACGTCGCTCAGGCGGCACGCGCGAGGCGAAGGCGAACCCGCCTTCCGAACTGCGCCGCACGCTGTCCGCGCGCCACCTGACCATGATTGCGGTGGGCGGGTCCATCGGCACCGGCCTGTTCGTGGCCTCCGGCGCGACCATCGCCAAGGCCGGCCCCGGCGGGGCGCTGCTGGGCTACGTGCTGATCGGCATCATGGTCTATTTCCTGATGACCAGCCTGGGCGAACTGGCCGCCGCGATGCCGGTTTCCGGTTCCTTTTCCACCTACGGCGCGCGCTATGTCGAGGACGGCTTCGGCTTCGCCCTGGGCTGGAACTATTGGTACAACTGGGCGGTGACCGTGGCGGTGGACCTGGTGGCGGCGCAGCTGGTCATGGCCTACTGGTTTCCGGACGTGCCGGGTTTCTATTGGAGCGCCTTGTTCCTGGCGATCACCTTCGGCCTGAACGCCATGTCGGCGCGCGGCTTCGGCGAGGCAGAGTTCTGGTTCGCGCTGATCAAGGTGATCGCGGTGCTGGCGTTCGTGGCCATGGGCGTGATGATGCTGCTGGGCATCATCCGCGGCGGAGAGACGGGCGGCCTGGCCAACTGGACCGTGGGCGATGCGCCGTTCTCAGGGGGCTTCGCGGCGCTGATCGGCGTGGCCATGGTGGTGGGCTTTTCGTTCCAGGGTACCGAGCTCATCGGCATCGCCGCCGGCGAATCCAAGGACCCGGCGCGCAACCTGCCGTGCGCGGTGCGCCAGGTCTTCTGGCGCATCCTGCTGTTCTACGTGGCGGCCATCCTGGTCATCGGCCTCTTGATTCCCTATACCGACCCGCACCTGCTGCGCAACGAGGTCGAGGACATCAGCGTCAGTCCCTTCGCGCTGATCTTCGAGCGCGCCGGCCTCCTGGGGGCGGCTTCGGTCATGAACGCGGTGGTGCTGACGTCGGTATTGTCGGCGGGCAATTCCGGCATGTACGCGGCTACACGCATGCTTTACAGCCTGGCCCGCGAAGGCAAGGCGCCGCGCATCTTCGGCCGCATCTCGCGCAGCGGCGTGCCGCTGTGGGCGCTGCTGGCGACGACGGTCGTGGCGGCGCTGTGTTTTTTCACCTTCATTTTCAGCCCCAACGCCGTCTACATCTGGCTGCTGAACACCTCCGGGATGACGGGCTTCATCGCCTGGCTGGGCATCGCCATCAGCCACTACCGGTTCCGCCGCGGCTACGTGAAGCAGGGCCATAACCTGGCCGATCTGCCGTATGTGTCGCCGTTCTTCCCGTTCGGGCCGATCTTCGCTTTCGTGCTCTGCCTGATCATCACCCTGGGGCAGAACTACCAGGCGTTCCTGCAGGACAAGATCGATTGGGGCGGCGTGGTCGCGACCTACATCGGGATTCCGCTGTTCCTGCTGATCTGGGCCGGCTACCGGCTGGCGCGCGGCTCGCGCTTCGTGAACTACCGGGACATGCATTTCCCGGATGCGCGGGCGCGTAGTGCTTATCTGGATTCAGCGCTGCGGGGCGAGCCTGCGGCGGGCGAGGCGAGGTGAGGGCTGGTCAAGCCAACGCTTCGATGACGGCCTCAGGGTTCCGTTCGATGACGTTAAGTAGTACCAGGGCAGGGCCGCGCGGTGAGCGATCACCGCGTTCCCAATGTCGCAGCGTGGCAGTCGAAAAGCCGAATCGGGCTGCGAATTGTTCCTGGGTCATTCCGACTTTGGCGCGTACGGCTTTGACGTCAACCTCGCGGGGGCGATGCAGGCGAACGCCGCGTGTATCTCCCTGCGCGTGGGCAATCGCTTCTTGCAAGCCTTGCTTGATGCCGTCGAATGCAGTGCTCATGATCTTGTTTGTCCTTTCCAGATATTCACCAGCAAAGTCACCATGCCGGCTAGCTCGTTGCGTTGGGCCTTAGTCAGATTGGCTTTATCGTTTTTCGCAAAAAGCGTCAGCAAATATAGCGGCATAAGATCATCGTGGTAGTAATAGATGATGCGCGCGCCGCCGCTCTTGCCTTGCCCGCTACGACGCCAGCGCAATTTGCGGACTCCACCGGTGCCCTCCATGATGTCTCCCGCCTTCGGATGCCCGGCCAGGTAGTCAATCAGGTCTTGACGCTCGTTTGGCAGCAATAGTCTGTCGGCAAGACGAATGTAATAGGGCAGTTCCGCAATGCCATGCATGGGTTGTCGCAAAGTTAATTCTAATCCATTGGATTAGTTCGGCAAGGTCAGACTTCCGGCATCGAGGCCAGGACGCAAGCACGTATATCAACAGCTACAGGCCAATGCGGGGCGGGCGAGCCCTTAAAACCAGACGAAAAGCAGCCCTTACGTACTGGATCATCCATCCAGCAGGTAAGGGCTGCTTTTTTTTACCCAGGATCCGGCGCCCATTCAGAGGCGCCATCGCGTATCCCGCTATTCGATGTTCTGCGCCTGTTCCCGCATCTGCTCGATCAGCAGCTTCAGGTCCATGGCGGCGCGGGTGACTTCCATGCTGCCGGCCTTGGAGCCCAGGGTGTTGGCTTCGCGGTTCATTTCCTGGAACAGGAAGTCCAGGCGCTTGCCCGCGCTGCCGGCGTTCTTTTTGCCGGAGGCGGGTTTGTCGCCGCCGTCGCCCAGCAGGTGGCGCAGTTCTTCCAGGTGCGAGCGCAGGCGGGAGAGTTCTTCGGCCACGTCGATGCGCAGGGCGAACAGGTTGGCTTCCTGGGACAGGCGTTCGGACAGTTCCGCGCCGGAAATGTGGGTGAAGCCGCCGGGGAAGGCGGATTCCACGCTTTCGCGCAGCTTGGAAGCCAGCTTGTCGCGGTGGTCCGCCAGCAGTTGGGGCAGGTGCGCCTGCACCAGCTCGACGATGCGCGCGACGCCGTCGGCGCATTCGCGCATCATGCCGGCCAGGCGTTCGCCTTCGCGCGCGCGGCCTTCCTGCAGCTGGGTCAGGGCCTGCTGGGCGGCCTGCATGCAGGCGGCGCCCCAGACTTGCGGGTCGAGCGCGTCGTTGGCGCGCTGGCCCGGCCAGTTGAACAGTTCCACCAGGCGCGGGGCGGCGATGTCGGGGAGGATGCGGCGCGCGGCCTGCAGCTGTTCGGCCAGGCTTTCGAGCCAGGCCGGTTCCAGTTTGGACAGGTCGGTGCTGGCGTTGCGCGTGTAGGAAACGCGGATTTCGACCTTGCCGCGCGCCAGATTGGCGGTCAGCAATTCGCGCAGCGGCGTTTCCACGTGGCGCAATTCGTCGGGCAGGCGGAAGTAGAGGTCAAGGAAGCGGCTGTTGACGCTGCGGAATTCGAGCGCAAGCGTGCCTTGCTCGAGATCTGCGCGGGCGTTGCCGAAGGCGGTCATGCTGCGAATCATGATGTGCGTGTCCTGGTAATGCTTTTTATTGGGAACCGGCGGGTGTGCGCGCCAGCCGGTTTTTCGGCGCGGACCCTTTCATTTGTACCGGTTATATCGCGGCAGGATACTCCAAGCGGCGTTTTCCTGCGGCGCCACCCCGTACAATGCGGCGGATCTAAGCCACGTCTGGAGTTTGCCTGTGACCACTACCCCCGCCATCGCCCGTCCTTCGGGCCGCGCCGTCGACGAACTGCGGCCGTTCAGCCTGGAGCGCGGGTTCACGCGCTACGCCGAAGGTTCGGTGCTGGTGAAGGCCGGCAACACCCATGTGCTGTGCACGGCCAGCGTACTTGAGAAGGTACCGCCTTTTCTGAAGGGCAAGGGGGAAGGCTGGGTAACGGCTGAATACGGCATGTTGCCGCGCGCCACCCATACGCGCGGCGACCGCGAGGCCGCGCGCGGCAAGCAGAGCGGCCGCACCCAGGAAATCCAGCGCCTGATCGGCCGCAGTCTGCGGGCCGTGTTCGACATGAAGGCGCTGGGCGAACGCACGCTGCACCTGGACTGCGACGTGCTGCAGGCCGACGGCGGTACGCGCTGCGCCAGCATTACCGGCGCCTGGGTGGCCGCGGCCGACGCCGTCGCGTTGCTGATGCAGCGGGGCGACCTCGCCGCCAACCCGATCCGCGATGCGGTGGCAGCGGTGTCGGTCGGCTTGGTACAAGGTCGCGCGGTGCTGGACCTGGATTACGAGGAAGACTCGGCCTGCGACGCCGACGTGAACGTGATCATGACCGGCAGCGGCGCATTCGTGGAAGTGCAGGGCACGGGCGAGGGCGCCACCTTCACCCGCGCGGAACTGGACACGATGCTGGTGTTGGCCGAAAGCGGCATCGCCGGCCTGGTGCGGGCGCAGCGCGCGGCGCTGGCCTGATCGGCGCCAAAAGAAACGGGTTGGACGCGCACCCCGCGGCCAACCCGTAGATTCGTCTGCAGGCTTTACTTCGACGCCAGCAGCATTCCCATTTTTTCCGCCTTTTCCAGATTCCAGATCGCGGCGATCAGCCCGCGCAGCTCTTGCTCGGTAGCGGCGTCCGCGTAGCGGCCCAGGCTTAGCGTCTTGTCCTCGATTTCCGCCCGGCTCAGGGTATTGCCCGGATCGCCCTTGGGTTCATCCACGCGGCCATGCAGCTTGCGGCCGTCGCGGGTGTAGACCGTGACCTTGCCGATCCAGCGCTGAGGGTAGGCCCCGTCGACCTCCGGGTCGAGTTCCATTTCGACCTTGCCGCGGAACGTGGCCACGCCCGGATCGTCCAGGCCGGCATCGAATTCCGCCAGGCCTGCGCGGCCCTGGCGGGCGATCAGGGCCAGGACGGTGCCCATCGAGAACTTGGACTGGTGCACGGTCTGCGGATTGACTACCGGCCCCAGCACGTCGATGGCGCCCTGGTGCACGTGGGCCACGACGCGCTCGATGTCGGCTTCGGTCAGCTTGTTGTCGCGCAGCGCTTGCTGTAGCGCGTCGGCAGCGGGGTGGGTGTGGCGGCAGGAAGCGTGGAACTTGAACGAGGTCTCGGCCAGCGCCCAGCGTTCGCCCAAGCGGTCGCACAGGCGGCTCGGGTCGGCGTCGGTGGACATGCCGGCCGCCATGCCCTGCGGACCTTCCAGGATGTGGCGCGCGCCGGTGAAACCTTCGCGCGCCAGATAGGCGGCGGTGATGCCGTCGGCCGCGGCCTTGGCGGTGTGCAGTTGCTTGGAGTCGGCGGCGTCGCGCAGGAACTCCCAGAGGCCCGCAGCCTGCGTGCCGGCCGAGCCCAGCGCGTGCAGCATTTCCTCGGGGGACAGGTTCAGCAGCCGGCCGGCGGTGACGGCGGCGGCCAGCGTGCCTGCGGTGCCGGTGGTGTGGAAGATCTTGTAGTGCGAACGGCCCAGGAATTCGCCGACGCGGATTCCCACTTCGTAGCCCGCAACAGACGCGACCAGCAGGTCGCGGCCCGAGCGGCCCAGCGCTTGCGCCACGGCCAGCGCAGGCGGGAACACCACGGCGGCGGGGTGGAACACGGAACCGTTGTGCACGTCGTCCTGCTCGACCACGTGGGCGGCCGCCGCGTTGACCATGGCGGCGAACAGCGGCGTGGTGCGGCGGCGGGTGATCAGGACTTCGCTGGGGCCGTCGGCCGGACCCATGGCGGCGGCGTAGCGGTCGATGGCCTGCACCGCGCGCGCCGAAGCGCCCGCCAGAATGGACGCCAGGCAGTCCAGCAACAGGTCCTCGGCGCGGCGCAGCACCGGCGCCGGGATGTCTTCATAGCGCAGGTTGGCGGCGAAGGCCGCGAGTTCGGCGCTCAGGTGCGGGATATCTTTGGCAGCGGTCATTGATGTCGGGGTCCGGTCAGAAGGAGCGGGGCAGGCCCAGGATGTGTTCGGCCACGTAGGACAGGATCAGGTTGGTCGAGATCGGCGCGACCTGATACAGGCGGGTTTCGCGGAACTTGCGCTCCACATCGTATTCCGTGGCGAAGCCGAAGCCGCCGTGGAATTGCAGGCAGGCATTGGCGGCTTCCCAGGACGCGTCGGCAGCCAGCAGCTTGGCCATGTTGGCTTGTGCGCCGCAGGGCTCGTGGGCGTCGAACAGGCGGCAGGCTTCGTAGCGCATCAGGCTGGCGGCTTCGACGTTGATGTGGGCGCGGGCGATGGGGAACTGCACGCCCTGGTTCTGGCCGATGGGGCGGCCGAACACCATGCGTTCCTTGGCGTAGGCGGTGACCTTGTCCACGAACCAGTAGCCGTCGCCGATGCACTCGGCGGCGATCAGGGTGCGTTCGGCGTTCAGTCCGTCCAGGATGTACTTGAAACCCTTGCCTTCCTCGCCGATCAGGTTTTCCTCGGGGATTTCCAGGTTGTCGAAGAACAGCTCGTTGGTCTCGTGGTTGACCATGTTGGGGATCGGCCGGATCGACATGCCGTGCTTCACCGCATGATGCAGGTCCACCAGGAAGATGGACATGCCTTCCGACTTGCGCGTGACCTGGTCCAGCGGCGTGGTGCGCGCCAGCAGGATCATCAGGTCGGAGTGCTGCACGCGCGAGATCCAGACCTTCTGGCCGTTGATGACGTAGCGGTCGCCGCGCTTGACCGCGGTGGTCTTGATCTTGGTCGTGTCGGTGCCGGTGGTGGGTTCGGTGACGCCCATGGACTGCAGGCGCAGTTCGCCGGCGGCGATGCGCGGCAGGTACTCGCGCTTCTGGGCTTCGGAGCCGTGGCGCAGCAGCGTGCCCATGTTGTACATCTGGCCGTGGCAGGCGCCGGAATTGCCGCCGCTGCGGTTGATTTCTTCCATGATGACAGACGCTTCGGTCAGGCCCAGGCCGGAGCCGCCGTATTCCTGCGGGATCAGCGCGGCCAGCCAGCCGGCTTCGGTCAGCGCGCGGACGAAGGCTTCGGGATAGCCGCGTTCTTCATCGACCTTGCGGAAGTATTCGGAGGGGAACTGGGCGCAGAGATCGCGCACGGCTTCGCGGATGTCCTGATAGGCGTGGGAGGCGTTGGTCATGATGCTGTTTTCTGTATGGGTAATGGATCGGTACACCGTGGAATGTGCCGCATGCCGCCGCCCCTGCCAATTCACAATTGCTTAATACGGGGTTCGGTTTCATGACGGGAGTTTGTCATCCCGGCGCCGGGGTTGTGTCAAGAAATTGCCAAACTGGGTGTCCATAATCCATGCGAACGCCGCCGCTGGCGGCAGGTTTTGTATGGACTGATATGCGGAAAAACATCAGGGTCACGACGGCGTTGTCGGCCATTCTTGCGTTGTTCGTGGTGCTGTTCGCGCTGGCGGCAGCGGCAGGAATCTCGGTGCTGCGGGAAAACCGGACGGACATAGAAGCGCTGGGCCGGGGCAGCATCGAACGGGCAGGCGACCTGGCGGACATGACCAGCCGGCTGTTCCAGGCGCGCGCGGCGCTGACGGATGCCAAGACGGCGATGGAAGGCGGGCTGGAAGAGGCGCGCAACGAGTCGCTGGCGCACGCCGAGGCGCTGCTCAAGCAGGCCGGGGAAAGCCTGGGACGCTTGCGCGCCAATCCCGACATCAGCGCCGAGGGCGCGCCGTTGTTCGATGGCGTATTGGCGGCCTACGCCGCCTTCGCGGACAAGACGCTGGCGCCCATGCATGCGGCGATCAAGGGCTGGAACGGGATCGAGGTGAACCGCCTGGTGGACAAGGCGCTGCCGGCCAGCGGCGCTGCCTACGTCAAGCAGGCCGACGCCTACCAGACCTACGCCCGCGATCAGGGGCAGGCGGCCGTGGCCAGCGCCAGCCTCACGCTGCAGCGGGTGATCGCGGTGGCGGCCGGGGTGCTGGCGCTGGTGCTGCTGTTGGCTGTGCTGATCCGCCTGGCGTTCCGCCGCAGCATCCTGCGGCCGCTGAATGAAGCAGGGGCGCATTTCGACCGCATCGCCGACGGCGACCTCACGGGTGCGATCGCCATGCGCGGCGACAACGAGATCGGTGTCCTGTACAGCGCCATGCGGCGCATGCAGAAAGGGCTGTCGGCGGCAGTGGCCTCGGTGCGCCATGGCGTCGAGGAAATCCATACCGGTTCCGGCGAGATCGCCGCGGGCGGGGCGGACATGTCGGACCGTACCGCGCGTCAGGCGGGCTCGCTGCAGGAAGCGTCGGCCAACATGATGCAGCTGGCGCAAACGGTGCAGCTGACCGCCGGCAACGCCGACCTGGCCAGCCGCCAGGCGCTGGGCGCGACCCAGCTGGCGCAGCGCGGCGGCGCGGCGGTGGAGGAAGTGGTGCAGAGCATGCAGGGCATCGCCGAAAGCGCCCGCCGCATCGGCGAGATCGTGGGCGTGGTCGACAGCATCGCGTTCCAGACCAACATCCTGGCGCTCAATGCCGCGGTGGAAGCGGCGCGCGCGGGAGAGCAGGGAAAGGGCTTTGCCGTGGTGGCGGGCGAGGTGCGCTCGCTCGCCCAGCGCAGCGCGCAGGCCGCCAAGGAAATCAAGGGCCTGATCGAGGACTCCGCGGCGCGCGTGGAGGCGGGCGTGCGTCAGGTCAGCGTGGCCGGCGACACCATGCGCGACATGATGCAATCGGTGGACCGGGTCACGCAGATCGTGGCCGAGATTTCCAGCGCGACGGCCGAGCAGGCGGCGGGCATCGCCTCGGTGAACCATGCGGTGGCGGACATCGAACGCTCGACGCAGGAGAATGCCGCCATGGTGGAGCAGACCGCGGCCGCTGCCGCCGCGCTGGAAGCCCAGGCGCAGGGTCTGCGCCGGGCCGTGGCGGTGTTCCAGATCGCCCAGCCGGCCGATGGCGCGGCCGGGCAGGGTTCAGCTATCCAGCTGCGGCAGGATGCCGCCGGTGTAGCGCTCGGCCACCAGCGACAGGTTCCCGTGCTTGACCTTGTGCTTGACGTGAGCGGCGGCCGACGCGATGTCCTCAGGGCGGATGCGCTCGCATAGTGATGGCGTGACGGTGAGGGCGCCCACGCCCAGCGTCACGAAGGGAAAGAAGCGCGGCACGCCGTAGCGGTCCTCGGCCTCGATCCCGCCGTTGCGGCGGCCCTGGTCGTCGTACAGGTCCATGGCGCGGTCGTTGAATTCCGCGATGATGCGCTGGGCGCGCGCCATCCAGTCGGGGCTGCGCAACAGCACCACGAAGTCATCGCCGCCCACATGGCCGACGAAGTCGCGCTGCGGATCGCAGTGGCGCTTGATGACTTCGGCGGTCAACATGATCATGTCGTCGCCGCGCCAATAGCCATAGACGTCGTTGAAGGGCTTGAAGTTGTTCAGGTCGCCATAGCAGATGGTGAAGTCGTCGGCGTCTTCGAGCAGCGTGGCGATGTGGCGGCTGATGGGGATGTTGCCAGGCAGCGAGGTCAGCGGATTGGCGTAGCGCGCCGCCTCGATGCGCATCTCGGTGACCGAGCGCACCAAGGTTTCGCCGGTGGCCAGGCCGTCGTAGCGGCCTTCGCGCGTGATGATCAGGCCGTCCATCAGATAGCGCTGGTCTTCCGAGATCAGCACGTGGCTCAACTGGTCGATGGATACGTTCAGGTCCACCAGCACCGGTTCGGCATTCATGAAGGTGGAGCAGGCGTCCCGCCCGAACAGCTCGCGCGTGTAGCGCTGGGCGTAATGTTCCGAGAAATCGCGCCGGTTGATGATGCCGACCGGCCGGTTGTCGTCGTCGATCACCGCCACCGCGTGCATTTCCTTGTGTTCGATGAACAGCCGGTGCACGTCGTCATTGGTGTGTCCGGTCAGCCGTACCGCCGGCGCTTCGACGCGCAGGCTGGCCGCCGTGCCGCCGACGCCGCGGGCGGGCGTTGCGGCCGGCGCGCGTTGGCGCAGCGAATCGCGCAGCGGCGGCGCCAGCTCGGTCAGCAGCATTTCCTCCGGCCGGCCCAGCAGCCAGCCTTGCGCGTAGCGGATGTCCAGCTCGCGCACCACGGCCAGGTCCTCGGCGGTCTCGATGCCTTCGGCAACGATGGTGGTGCCCAGGTGCTGCGCCACTTTCAGGATGGCGCGCACCATGTTCTGCTTGCGCTCGTCCTGGCCGATGCCGTCGAAGAAATAGCGGTCGATCTTGACCAGGTCCGGCTGCATCTCGGCCCAGAGCTGCAGATTGGAGTTGCCCACGCCGTAGTCGTCCAGCGCGACACGCATGCCATGCGCCCGCAGGCAGGCAAATGCGCTGGACAGCTCCGCCATGTGCTCGGACAGCGGATCCTGCTCGGTGAGTTCGACGATGATGCTGGAAGGCGCGAGCGAACAATTCTTGAGCAGGCGCTCGGGCATTTCCTCGCCCCACAGGGTCCAGTAGTGCAGCAGCGCCGAACCGGACAGGTTCAGGAACAGCATGCCGGAGGCGTCGTGCTGGTGAAAGCCCTGCGCGCCGGCGCGGAAGCTCGCCAGCTCCAGCTGCGGATGCAGGCCCTGGCGGCGGGCCTCGGCGAACAAGGCGTCGGGAAAGTGCAGGGCGGTGTCGACGGGGCCGCGGATCAGGCTTTCATGGCCGTAGATGCGGCTGTGCGAAAGATCGACCACGGGCTGGAAGCGTGGGCGCAGCAGCCGTTCCCGCAGGATGCCAGCCAGGCTCACGTGCGCTGACGCGCTGTCCAGGGGGGATGAGGGCGCGCGGGCCGCTACCGGCCGGGGCAAAGCGTGAATGGGGTCCATCGCCGGTGCGTTCAGATACTATCAGTGACAAGTTTGATCATGTTGACAACAAAATATGTCCGCGTTGTTTCGTCGATGGCAGGCGCGCCATATTCAATTAGGGTCAGTATCACTGTCAACCCTGGCGCAAGGTATATCCTTTCGCCTCGCGGGGGCATGCCGCCCGCGGGCGGCGGATGGGGCCCGCGCCCTATACAATTTGCCCCATGACTGCTCCCAAGATTCCCGATTCCCTGCGCCGCGTGGTGCTCGCCTCCAACAATGCCGGCAAGCTGCGCGAGTTTTCCGCCCTGTTCGCGCCCCTGGGCATCGAGCTTGTGCCCCAGGGCGAACTGGGCGTGCCCGAGGCCGAAGAGCCGCACGTGACGTTCGTCGAGAACGCGCTGGCCAAGGCTCGCCATGCCAGCCGCCTGACGGGACTGCCGGCCCTGGCCGACGATTCCGGCCTGTGCGTCGCGGCGCTGGATGGCGCGCCTGGCGTGTATTCGGCGCGCTATGCCAAGATGCTGGGCGGCGAAAAATCCGATCAGGCCAACAACGAACTGCTGGTGCGCAATCTGGCCGGCGTGACCGACCGCAGCGCCTGGTACGTGGCGGTGCTGGCGCTGGTGCGTTCCGAGAACGATCCGCAGCCCCTGATAGGCGAAGGCCTGTGGCATGGCGAGATCATCGACCAGCCCGAAGGCGCCAACGGCTTTGGCTACGATCCGCATTTCTACCTGCCCGACCAGGCCCTGACCGCCGCCGCCCTGGAGCCCGAGGAAAAGAACCGGCTGAGCCATCGCGCCCGCGCCCTGCGCGAACTGTTGAGCAAGCTGAGCCAGGCTTGACTAGGGCGCCGCGTGGCGCCCGGTTCAGGAATTACGCATGTCCATCATCATTCCCATCCGCAACGACATGGGCGCGCAACCGTCGCGCCTGAAGCTGCCGGCCGGCGCCACGCTGACCAGCCTGCCGCCGCTGTCCGTCTATGTGCACGTGCCGTGGTGCGTGCGCAAATGTCCCTATTGCGACTTCAATTCCCACGCGGCGCCGGGCGAAATCCCGGAACGCGCCTATCTGGATGCCCTGCGCAGCGATCTGGAGCAGGCGCTGCCTTCGATCTGGGGGCGGCAGGTGGTATCCGTCTTCATCGGCGGAGGCACGCCCAGCCTGCTGTCGTCCGAAGGACTGGACGAACTGCTGGCGATGCTGCGCGCCTGTCTGAACCTGTGGCCCGACGCCGAAATCACCATGGAAGCCAATCCCGGCACGGCCGAGGCCGGGCGTTTCCGCGACTACGCCGCCAGCGGCGTGACGCGGTTTTCGCTGGGGATCCAGAGTTTCGACGATGCGCAGCTGAAGAAGCTGGGCCGCATCCATGACAGCACGCAGGCGAGGGCGGCGATCGAGATGGCGCAGCGTGCGGTCTCGCGCGTCAACCTGGACATGATGTTCGCCTTGCCCGGCCAGACTCTGGAGGCCTGTGTGGCCGATCTGCGGCAGGCCGTGGCTTTTGGCACCGAGCACCTGTCGCTCTATCACCTGACGATGGAGCCCAATACCGTCTTCGCCAAGTTCCCCCCCCAGGACCTGCCCGACGACGACACCAGCGCCGCCATGCAGGACGCGGTGGAGGCCGAGCTGGCGGCGGCCGGCCTTGCCCGCTATGAGGTTTCCGCCTACGCGAAGCCCGGCGCGCGCTGCCGGCACAATCTGAATTACTGGGAATTTGGCGATTACCTGGGCCTGGGCCCGGGGGCGCACGGCAAGCTGTCCTTCCATGACCGCATCGTGCGCGAAGCGCGGCTGCGCGGGCCCGACTCGTGGATGCAGGCCGCCATGGCCCGCGACGGCAGCCACATCGCCGAAAGCCGCCAGGTCGGGCCGGACGAACTGCCGTTCGAGTTCATGCTGAACGCCCTGCGCCTGAAGGACGGCGTAGCCGCCACCGCGTTCAACGAGCGTACCGGCCTGTCGCTGGCCGCCATTGCGCACCAATTGGAGGCGGCCTCCAAGCGCGGGCTGTTGGACGCCGATCCGACCCGGCTGCGGGCGACTCCATTGGGCTGGAGATTCCTCAACGACCTGCAGGAAATGTTCCTGTAGCGTTCATGCACCATAGTGGGGCAATCATGCTCCACTATTTGCACCATGATGGTGCTACATTTTCCCATGATCGAGCCGATTTCCCCGGGGAATCCCGGAGAGGAAACCTGGCACGCTTATTGCTTCCCTCTTTTATGCCAGTCGACGGGCAAAGCCCTCGACCTTTTTATCTAATGGAGATGACATGGCAAGCCCGAAAGATGTCCTGAAACAGATCGCCGACAACGAAGTCAAATTCGTGGATTTCCGCTTTACCGATACGATTGGCCGTGAGCACCACATTTCGGTGCCGATCAGCCAGATCGACGAAGACAAGCTGGAAAGCGGGCAGGCCTTCGACGGTTCGTCGATCCCGGGCTGGAAGGGCATCGAAGCCTCCGACATGCTGCTCATCCCCGACCTGTCCACCGCCAACCTGGATCCGTTCCGCGAAGAGCCGACCATGATCCTGTCGTGCGACGTGGTCGAACCTTCCGACCTGAAGGGCTACGACCGCGACCCGCGCTCGCTGGCCAAGCGCGCCGAAGCCTACCTGAAGTCCTCCGGCCTGGGCGACACCGCCTACTTCGGTCCGGAACCCGAATTCTTCGTCTTCGACGGCGTGACCTGGAACAGCGACATGTCCGGCACCTTCGTCAAGATCAAGTCCGAAGAAGCCCCCTGGTCCTCGGGCCTGGAATTCGAAGGCGGCAACACCGGCCACCGTCCCACCGTCAAGGGCGGCTACTTCCCCGTGCCCCCGGTCGACTCGTTCCAGGACATGCGTTCGGAAATGTGCCTGCTGATGGAACAGATGGGCGTGCCGGTCGAAGTGCACCACCATGAAGTGGCCGGCGCCGGCCAGCTCGAAATCGGCACCAAGTTCAGCACGCTGGTGCAGCGCGCCGACTGGACGCAGATCGTCAAGTACGTGATCCACAACGTGGCCCACGCCTACGGCAAGACCGCCACGTTCATGCCCAAGCCCATCGTCGGCGACAACGGCTCCGGCATGCACGTCCACCAGTCCATTTGGAAGGACGGCCAGAACCTGTTCGCGGGCAACGGCTACGCCGGCCTGTCGGAATTCGCGCTGTACTACATCGGCGGCATCATCAAGCACGCCCGCGCGCTGAACGCCATCACCAACCCCGGTACCAACTCGTACAAGCGCCTGGTTCCGCACTACGAAGCGCCCGTGAAGCTGGCTTACTCGGCCCGCAACCGTTCGGCCTCGATCCGTATTCCGTACGTCGGCAACCCGAAGGGCCGCCGCGTCGAAGCGCGCTTCCCGGACCCCCTGGCCAACCCGTACCTGGCTTTCTCGGCGCTGATGATGGCCGGCCTGGACGGCGTGCAGAACAAGATTCACCCCGGCGATCCCGCCGACAAGAACCTGTACGACCTGCCGCCGGAAGAAGACGCCAAGATCCCGACGGTCTGCGCCTCGCTGGAACAGGCTCTGGAAGCGCTGGACAACGACCGCGAGTTCCTGACCCGCGGCGGCGTGTTCAGCAACGACATGCTCACGGCCTACATCGACCTGAAGATGGCCGATGTGAACCGTCTGCGCATGACGCCGCACCCGGTCGAGTTCGACATGTACTACAGCCTCTAATGTCCTGAGGCAGTGGCTGGAGGTGGCGCGATGATGCAGGCAGAAACCAGGGCCGGCAGCACGCGCACCGCCAGATCGCGGTTCGACGTGCTGTCCGCCAGGCCTTACGCCTGGTGGACAGGGCGCCGGCTTCCGGCGCGGCCGTCGCGTTCCGCCGTCCCCTCACATTCGGGTATGTAGAAAATGAATGTAGAAGCTCTCGATTTGCTAGCCACGTCCGTTTTCCTGGTCAACGAGCGCGGTCATATCGAATACGCCAATGCGGCCGCTGAAGATCTGTTCGGCCGCTCGCGCAAGCAACTGGGCGGGCAATCCGCCGCCACGCTGTTCGACAGTCCGGAAAACATCCAATCCTCCATCGACCGCGCAGCCGCAGGGCGCTATGCCGACGTCAGGCAACTGGCCTCGTTGCGCCGCGCCGCGGAATCCGTGGAAGTCTCCGTGACGACGGTCGGACTGACGGGCCAGCGCTGGCCCGTGCTGATAGAAACCCGCGAGATCGAGCAGCGCGTGCTGGCCGACCGCAACCACCGCCTGGTTGACGAGATCGAAGCCCACCGCGAACTGCTGCGCAATCTGGCGCATGAAGTCAAGAATCCCCTGGGCGGCCTGCGCGGCGCCGCGCAATTGCTCGAAGCCGAACTGCCCAGCGCGGCGCTGGCCGAGTACACCCAGGTCATCATTTCCGAAGCCGACCGCCTGCAGGCGCTGGTGGACCGCCTGAGCGGCCCGCAACGTGTGCCGCTGAACGCGCGGCCGGTGAACATCCATGAGATCTGCGAACGCGTCTGCGCGCTGATCCAGGCCGAATTCCGCAATGACGTCACGCTGCTGCGCGACTACGACGCCTCGGTGCCGGACCTGAAGGGCGACGCCGCCCGTCTGATGCAGGCCGTCCTGAATGTGGCGCGCAACGCCGCGCAGGAACTGGTGGCGCGGCCCCAGGGACCGCAGACCGAACCCGGCGTGGTCACGCTGCGCACGCGCGTCGCGCGGCAGGTGATGCTGGCCCACCGCCAGCATCGTCTGGCGCTGGTGCTGTCCATTACTGACAACGGTCCCGGCGTGCCGGATCAGATCCGCGACCGCATCTTCCATCCGCTGGTCACGGCGCGGGCGGGAGGCACCGGCCTGGGCTTGAGCCTGGCGCAGGACTTCGTGCAGCAGCACGGCGGCATCATCGAATTTGAATCCCGGCCCGGCCGCACCGAATTCCGCCTGGTCCTACCGATGGAGCCTGCACACTGATGAAACCCGTATGGATCGTCGATGATGACCAGGCCATCCGCTGGGTCCTGGAAAAAGCCCTGGCGCGCGCCGGTGTGCCCACCCGCAGTTTTTCGCAATCGGCCGACGTGCTGGAAGCGCTGTCGCACGAAGCGCCCGCCGCGCTGGTGTCCGACATCCGCATGCCAGGCGGCAACGGCCTGGAGCTGCTGCGCCAGTTGAAGGAACGCAACCCCGGCCTGCCGGTCATCGTCATGACCGCGTTCGCCGACCTGGACAGCACCGTTTCCGCCTTTCAGGGCGGGGCGTTCGACTACCTGGCCAAGCCGTTCGATGTGAACGAGGCGGTGGCGCTGATCCAGCGCGCCATGCAGGAATCCGCCGAGCCTGAAAGCCCCGAAGGGCAGGGCGAATCGGCGCAGAACAACGAGCGGTGGATGATGACGCAGTCCTCGTCCACCGCCATGCAGGAAGTGTTCCGCGCAATCGGCCGGCTGGCGCAGTCCAAGGTCACCGTGCTGATCACCGGCGAATCCGGCACCGGCAAGGAGCTGGTGGCGCGCGCCTTGCACGGCCATGGCGTGCGCGCCGGCGGACCCTTCGTGGCGCTGAACGCGGCGGCCATTCCGCGCGATCTGCTGGAGGCCGAGCTGTTCGGCCACGAACGTGGCGCGTTCACGGGCGCCAACAACCTGCGTCGCGGCCGCTTCGAGGAAGCGCATGGCGGCACGCTGTTCCTGGACGAAATCGGCGACATGCCGATCGAGTTGCAGACGCGCCTGTTGCGCGTGCTGGCAGAAGGCAGCTTCTACCGCGTCGGCGGCGCGCAGCCGGTGCGCGTCGACGTACGCATCGTCGCCGCCACCCATCAACCGCTGGAACAGCGCGTGGAACAGGGCCTGTTCCGCGAGGACTTGTTCCACCGCCTGAACGTGATCCGTCTGCGCCTGCCGCCGTTGCGCGAACGGGTGGAGGACATTCCGGCGCTGGCCGGCCACTTCCTGACCGCCAGCGCCCGTGCGCTGGGAGTGCCGGTCAAGCGCCTGACGCCGGAAGCGCTTGCCGTGCTGTCCAAGTTCGATTTTCCGGGCAACGTGCGCCAGCTGGAGAACTTCTGCCATTGGCTGACCGTGATGGCGCCCGGCCAGACGGTCGAGCCGGCGGACCTGCCGCCGGAAATCCGCGCCATGGAGCACCAGCCGCAGCCGAGTCCCGCGCCGTTGCGTCCGGCCGTGTCCATGGCCGGCGTGGGCACCGTGGTTCCGACCTCGGCGCCCATGGAAGCGGGCTCTCCACGCAACTGGCAGGACTCCCTGCTGCGCGACGCGCAGTACCGGCTGGAACGTGGCGAACCGGCGGTCATGGCCACGCTCACGCGCCAGTTCGAGAAGATCCTGCTGCAAAGCGCGCTGGATGCCAGCCGCGGCCGCCGGGTCGAGGCCGCCAGCCGCCTGGGCATCGGCCGCAACACCATCACGCGCAAGCTGCGCGAGTTGGGCATCGAGGACGAATAAGGCGCGCGGCCGCGCGCCTTATCCCATCCCCAACAGGCTCTCGCAGAGGCGCGGCGATTTCAGCTTCTGCAGCCACCATTTCAGGGCTTCGCCCGGCGGCTCCGAGCGCCAGGCGTATGTCAGGTGTTCCGTCAGGGACATGCCTTCGTCCGTTTCGCACACCACCAGCAAGCCTTGCGCCAGATACGGCGCGGCCAGGGTCAGCGGCAAGTAGCCGCAGCCCAGGCCGCGCACCTGGGCGTCTATCTTGGCCTGCATGGTAGGCATGACCAGGGTGGGCTGTTCGGCCAGGATGCCGCGCGTCTGCGGCGCCAGGTTACGCGACGTGTCCGCCACCACCACCGCGCAATAACGCGTGATGTCGGCGCGGCTCAAGGGCTGCGGCAGCGAAGCAAGCGGATGGTGCGAGGCCACGCAGAAGCCGAATTGGGATTGGCCCATGGCTTGCGAGCGATAGGGGCCGGTCGGCTCGCCCGCCGCGCCCGCGCCGATGACCAGGTCGGCCCGTCCTGAGGTCAGGGCGTCCCAGTTGCCGCTCAATACCTCGCTGGAAAAGCGCAGCGTGGTGGCGCTACCCAGCGCCTGGAACTCCTCGATCAGGTCGTACAGCGGCCGCCACGGCAGCACCGCGCTGACCGCGATGCGCAACTCCACCTCCCAGCCCGTGGCAATGCGCTTGACGCGGCAGGCCAGGTCGTCCAGCGATTGCAAGACGTGGCGGCCTTCCTTCAGCAGCGTTTCGCCCGCTGGCGTCAGCAGCGCGCGGTGTCCGGATCGGTCGAACAACAGCACGTCCAAGCCGTCTTCCAGCTTGCGGATGGAGTAGGTGACGGCCGAAGGCACCTTGCCCAGTTCGCGGGCGGCCTTGGCAAAGCTGCCGTGGCGGGCGATGGCGTCCACCAGGATCAGAAGTTCGGGGGTGATGGCTTGCATGGTCGGGGGCTTGGCACCAATGTTCAAAAAATTTGAATGGTTTCGTCAAAATATAGCGCCAAACAGGCCAGGCTGCACGCGCACAATATCACTCATGCCGGTGATGCAGCGGGTTCTCGGGAAATGAGGGCCAGGCTGCACAACCATTCACATTATTGAAACAGGAGTCCGCAATGCTTACCACTCGCCGCGCTGCTGAACGGGGTCACGCCAACCACGGATGGCTGGACTCGTTCCACACGTTTTCCTTCGCCAATTACTACGACCCGGCCCACATGGGCTTTGGCGCCCTGCGCGTGATCAATGACGACCGCATCGCGGCCGGCCGCGGCTTCGGCACGCATGGCCATCGCGACATGGAAATCATCACCTACGTGCTGGACGGCGCGATCGCCCACAAGGACAGCATGGGCAGCGGCTCGACCATCCAGCCCGGCAACGTGCAGCGCATGAGCGCCGGCCGCGGGGTCATGCACTCGGAGTTCAACCCGCTGGCGGACCGCGAAACGCACATGCTGCAGATCTGGATCGAGCCCGACGTCACTGGCATTGCGCCCGAGTACGAAGAGCGCAGCTTCAGCGACGAGCAGAAGCGCGGCCGGCTGCAAGCGCTGGTGTCGCCGGATGGCGCTGACGGTTCGATGAAGATCCATCAGGATGCGCGCCTGTATGGCGGGCTGTTCGACGGCGACGAGTCCGCCGCGCTGGAACTGGCCGCCGGCCGCCGCGCCTGGGTGCACGTGGCCCGCGGCAGCCTGACAGTCAACGGCGTTGAGCTGTCGGCTGGCGACGCGCTCGCCATCACCGGCGAGCCTCGCGTCGAGCTGTCGGGCGGCAAGCAGGCCGAAGTCCTGGTGTTCGACCTGGCGTGATGCGTCAAGGCGGGCGGGCTGGATCAGTCCGCCCGCCGCTGTTTTTTCCATGCAGGCGGCAGGCCTTAAGATGGTCCTAGTCCCCACAACCCGGAGAGTCCGATATGTCCACCTTGTCCGAAGCCGGCGAAAGCCAGATTGAAGCCGTCGTCGTGCCGCGCACCAGCGACCTGGGCGGCTTTTCCGTGCGCCGCGCCATCCCGTCCGCACAGCGCCGCACTGTCGGGCCGTTCGTGTTCCTGGACCACATGGGTCCGGTCGAGTTTGCCGCCGGTACGGGCATAGACGTGCGCCCGCATCCGCATATCGGCCTGTCCACGGTGACCTATCTTTACGAAGGCTCCATGGTGCATCGCGATGGCGCGGGCCACACCCAGACCATTTTGCCGGGCGAGGTCAACTGGATGACGGCGGGCCGCGGCATCGTGCATTCGGAACGCTCCTCGCCCGAAAGCCGCCAGGCCGCGCAGCGTCTCTGTGGCCTGCAGATCTGGGTGGGGCTGCCCAAGGAACACGAGGAAACCGATCCGGGCTTCACCCACTACGGCCTGGACGCGCAACCGGTCATCGAAGGCGAGGGCGTGCGCGCCCAGGTGGTGGCGGGTTCGTTGTTCGGCAAGACGTCCTCGGTGAAGACGCTGTCGCCGCTGTTCTATGGCGATCTGCAATTGCAGGCGGGCGCGACCACGGTGCTGCCGGCCGAGCATGAAGAGCGCGCCGCCTATCTGGCGCAGGGCACGGTCGAGATCGACGGGCAGGAGTTCGAAAGCGGCCGCCTGGTCGTGTTTGCGCCGGGCCGCCCCGTGCAGATCCGCGCCAAGACTGCGGCGCGCTTTGCGGTGATCGGCGGAGAGCCGCTGGACGGGCCGCGCTTCGTGTGGTGGAACTTTGTCTCCAGCAGCAAGGACCGCATCGAACAGGCCAAGCAGGATTGGCAGCGCAGCCGCTTCGACCAGATCGTGCCGGGCGACGAGACCGAGTACATCCCGCTGCCCGAGCCGCGCGCCTGAGTCAGCGCTCGAACCGGCCGCGCGCAATCGCCGCGCGGCCGGCGGTATGATGCGCCTCCGACCCTCACAACAAAACGGGATGGAGACATCATGCATCGCTACACATTCAACGCGCTGCGCGGCCTGGCCGCGCTGGCGCTGATCCAGGGCGCTTCGGCGGCGCTCGCTGCCGGCTATCCGGCCAAGCCCATCACCTTCATCGTGCCTTACACCGCAGGCGGCACCACCGACCTGGTGGCGCGCACCGCCGGCCAGAAGGTCGCGGAAAAATTGGGCCAACCCGTCATAGTCGAAAACCGTCCCGGCGCGGGCGGCAATATCGGCATGGACGCCGTGGCCAAGGCCGCGCCCGACGGCTACACCATCGGCTTCGGCGCCATCTCCACCAACGCGCTGAATCCTTTCGTCTACCCCTCCATGCCTTTCGATCCCACCAAGGATTTCACGGGCGTCAGCATGCTGGGCGCTTCCACCGTGGTGCTGGAAGTCGGTCCTGCGCTGAAGGTCGACAGCGTCAAGGACCTGGTCGCTTATGCCAAGCAGCATCCGGGCACCTCGTTCGGCACGCCGGGCACTGGCACGTCCATGCATCTGGCTGGCGTGATGTTCGACCAGCTGACCGGCGCCGGCATGCAGCACATTCCTTACAAGGGCAGCGCGCAGGGGCTGAACGACCTGCTGGGAGGGCACTTGCCGGTGATGTTCGACAATCTGCCGGCGTCGCTGCCGCACATCAAGGCGGGCAAAGTGCATGCGCTGGCCGTGACGGGCAGCAAGCGGGCGCCCGCCTTGCCGGACGTGCCGACGCTGGCCGAGCTGGGCTATGAAGCAGCCGTGGTCGATCCGTGGTTCGCGGTCTATGGGCCTGCGAAGATGTCGCCTGAAGCGACCAAGGCGCTGAGCGAAGCCTTCCAATGGGCGCTGGCCTTGCCGGAAGTGAAAGGCAAGCTGGAGCAGGCCGGTTTCATGCCCTACGGCTCCACGCCGCAGGAAGTGGAACGCCTGACCCAGAGCCAGCACGAGGCCTTCAAGGCCTTGTCGCAGAAAGTGAAGCTGTCGGCCGACTGAGCGGCCGGGACGACTTCAGCGGCCGCGGGCGTAGGCTTGCTCGCGCCGCTCTTCCAGCGCTTCGCGGCGGATGAAGTCGCGCACGAAGTCGCTGGCGGGATGATGGTGCAGGTTGTAGGGCGTGTCCCACTGCGCGATGCTGCCCTTGGACATGACGCCGATGCGGTCGGCGATGGCGAAGGCTTCGGCCTGGTTGTGCGTGACCAGGATGGCCGTGTGGCCGGTGGTCTTGAGGATGTCGCGCACTTCAAAGGCCAGGCGTTCGCGCGTGTCCACGTCCAGGTTCGAGAACGGCTCGTCCAGCAGCAGCAGGTCGGGCGAGGGCGCCAGCGCGCGAGCCAGCGCCACGCGCTGCTGCTGGCCGCCGGAGATCTCGTGCGGATAGCTGTTGGCGGCATGCGCCAGGCCCACCAGTTCCAGCATCTCTTCGACGCGGCGCGCGCGTTCCGGGCGCGCCATCTTGCGCAGGCCGAAGGCCACGTTCAGCGCCACCGTCAGGTGCGGGAACAGCGCGTAGTCCTGGAACATCATGCCCACCCGGCGATGTTCGGGCGCCACCTGCACGGTGGGCGAGGAAATGACGGCGCCATCCAGCAGGATGCGTCCGGCCCGCACTGGCTCAAAACCGGCGATGGCCCGGAGCACCGTGGTCTTGCCGCAGCCGGATTCGCCCAGCAGGCAACCGATATGGCCCACGGGCAGGCCCAGCGTCAGGTCCTGCACCACGGGCTTGAGTCCCGCCGGGGTCTCGTAGGCGAGGGAAAGGTGATCGAGTTCTAACAGATCGGGCACGATGATCAATGTCCCATTTTCAGATTGGTGCGCGCCAGCAGGATGACGGGGAACAGGCCGGCCAGCACGATGGCCAGCGCGGCGACGGCGCCTTCTTCATAGGTGCCGCGGGCCGCTTCGGCGTATAGCCAGGTTGCCAGCGTGTCGAAATTCATGGGCCGCAGCAGCAGTGTCGCGGGCAGTTCCTTCATGGCGTCCACGAACACCAGCAGGGCGCTGGCGGCCAGCGCCGGGCGCAAGAGCGGCAGGTGTACGCGGCGCAGGGTGCCGGCCGAGCTTTCGCCCAGCAGGCGCGAGGCTTGCTCCAGCGACGGCGGAATGCGGGCCAGGCCGGCTTCCAGTGCGCCAGTGGAAATCGCCAGGAAACGGATCGCATAGGCGCAGACCAGCGCGCCCATCGAGCCCATCAGGAACAGGCCCGTGCCGCCGAAGACCTTGGCGACCGCGGTATCTATCCAGACGAAGGGCGTCAGCAGGCCGATGGCCAGCACCGTGCCGGGCACGGCATAGCCCAGGCTGGCGATGCGCGCGCAGGCGCGGCCCGGGTTGAAGCCCGAGCTTTCGCGCAGCGTGCGTCCGGCCCAGGCCACGATCAGCCCGCAAAGCAGGGTGACGATGGTGGCGCTGAAGGCGACGATCAGGGTGTTGCTCAAGCCGTTCAACAGCTGGTGGGAAACGCCGCCAACCAGATGCAGGCGCTTGTAGGTTTCCACGACCAGATAGAGCGCCGGCGCGACAAATCCGATCAGTACCGGTATCCAGCCCAGCGCCGCGGCAACGGCCGCCGCCGGACCGCGCAGGCGGCGCGGCTGCATCGGGCGCATGCGCTGCGTGTTGGCGTAGCGCTGGCGCTTGCGGCCATGGCGTTCCAGCAGGATCAGCCCGATCACGATGGCCAGCATGGTCAGCGCGATCTGCGCCGCGCCCGCCAGGTCCGAACGCGTGACCCAGGTGGTGTAGACCGACACGGTCAGCGTCTGCACGCCCAGGAATTCGGAGGCGCCGATATCGTTCAGCGTTTCCAGCAACGCCAGGCTCACGCCCACCACGATGGCGGGCCGGGCCAGGGGCAGGGCGACCCGGAAGAACACGGCGATGCGGCCGGCGCCCAGCGTGCGGGCCGCTTCCAGGAGACTTGCCGCCTGCGTCATGAACATGACGCGGGTGCTCAGGTACACATAGGGATAGAGCACAAAGCCCAGCACGAAGATGGCGCCGTAGATCGAGCGCAGATCCGGCAGGCGGAACTGGCGCGGACTGTCATAGCCCAGCAGCGCGCGGATCGCCGACTGTATCGGACCGATGGGATGCAGCAGGTCCAGATAGGCGAAGGCGATGATGTAGGTCGGCACCGCCAGCGGCAGCAGCAGCGCCCAGGTCAGCACGCGGCGCGTAGGGAAGTCGTAAGCGGTCACCAGCCATGCCGCGCCGGTACCCAGCAGCGTCACCAGCACGCCCACGCCGGCCAGCAGCATGGCGGTATTGGCCAGCGCCTGGGGCAATACGTAATTGGCCAGATGCTGCCAATGCGAGAGTTCGCCGCCCAGCGCCCACCAGCCCAGCGTCAGGACGGGCGCCAATACGGCCAGCGCGATCAGGGCGGCGCCGGCCAGCCAGCCGGCCCCGCGTTCAGTCCAGCGCAGACGCAGCGGCCGGGGCAAAGAATCTGTGTGCATGCTTCAAAGTCGATTGCATCAATGGCAAGGCCTGCTCCCCCGAAAAGAAGGGAGCAGGCCCTACGCGTGAGCTTATGCGCAGCCCGCGCGTTTGTCACTGCCGCATGGTTTCGCCAAGCCGGCGGGCGTGGCGGTCCACAGGCCTATCAGTTGTCGAAACCGACTTTGTCCACCAGTTCGCTGGCTTGCTTGCGATGCTTGGCGATCTCGGTCAGCGGCAGCGGGTCCACCTTCAGTTCGCCAAAGCTGGCGATCACGGGGTCCAGCTTCACGCCCTTGCGGACGGGGTATTCATAGTTGGCCTGGGCGTACAGGGCCTGGGCGGGCTCGGACACCAGGAAGTCCAGCAGCTTGACCGCGTTGGCCTTGTTCGGCGCATGGGCGGCAACGGCGGCGCCGCTGACGTTCACGTGCGTGCCGCCGCTCTTGGCGTTGGCGAAGGTCGGGCGGATCACCTTGATGGCGTCGCCCCACTTGCGGGCGTCGGTGCCGGGTTCGGCGTTCTTCATGTGGCCGACGTAATAAGCATTGGCCAGGCCGATGTCGCAGATGCCGCCCAGGATGTCGCGGGCCACGTCGCGGTCGCCGCCGGCAGCCTTGCGGGCCAGGTTGGCCTTGACGCCGCGCAGCCATTTTTCGGTGGCTTCGGCGCCGTCATGCGCGATCATGGAGGCGACCAGCGCGGTGTTGTAGGGGTGTTGGCCCGAACGGATGCAGACCTTGCCCTTCCACTTCGGATCGGCCAGGTCTTCGTAGCGGAAGGCTTCCAGCTTCAGGTCCTTTTCCACGTACAGCACGCGGTCGCGCAGTGACAGGGCGTACCACTTGCCGTCGGCGCCGCGCAGGTTGGCGGGAATGACGGATTCCAGCGTTTGCGACTTGATCGACTGGGTCACGCCGCCGTCGACCAGATCCAGCAGGTTGCCGATGTCCACGGTCATCAGCACGTCGGCGGGCGACTTGGCGCCTTCGGCCTTGACGCGCTCCAGCAGGCCGTCCTTGACGAAGACCGTATTGACCTTGATGCCGCTTTCCTTGGTGAAGGCGTCCAGCAGCGGCTGGATCAGCTTGGGTTCCCGGGTGGTGTAGAGGCTGACTTCCTCGGCGGCGTTGGCCGACACGGTGAAGGCGGCGGCGCCGGCCAGCGCCAGGGCGCGCAGCAGCGAATTCAATTGGGGACGCTTGGTCATGACGAGGTGCTCCGGCTAGGGCTGCAGAGGAATTCCCGAGGCTTCAGGCCTTTCCGCTGCTCAAAACAGTCTGCTAACGAAAATGATTATCAAATGAGAACGCGACGATAACAGGAAGCAAAGCGGCGTTCAACTAGTCGTAAGTCAGGCAGGCTTCAGGCTTGATCCCCATCAATACGGCATAAGGGTATTACGGAATAATGAGAGCAGTTATCATCAAGACCCTGTAGAATAGGGTCAACCCTAATGCCGGCCGCGTCTTTTGTGCGGCACGGAATGACCCAGCGGCACAAGCCGGGCTCATGGCCCGGGGCGGTCGCCCCTAATTTGATACGACATGGCTGCTTTCAACACTGAGCGCGTACTAAGCGTGCACCACTGGAACGACACCCTGTTTTCCTTTACCACGACGCGTGACTCGGCCTTGCGGTTCCACAATGGCCACTTCGTGATGATCGGACTGGAAGTTGAAGGCAAGCCTCTGTTGCGAGCCTACAGCATCGCCAGCGCCAACTATGAAGAGAACCTCGAGTTCCTCAGCATCAAGGTGCAGAACGGCCCGCTCACGTCGCGCCTGCAGCATCTGAAAGAAGGCGACACGATCCTGGTCAGCCGCAAGCCCGTGGGCACGCTGGTCGTGGACGACCTGAAGCCGGGCAAGCACCTGTTCCTGTTCGGCACGGGCACGGGCCTGGCGCCGTTCATGAGCATCATCAAGGATCCGGACGTCTACGAACGCTTCGACAAGGTCATCCTGGTGCATGGCGTGCGTTGGGTCAGCGAACTGGCCTACGCCGACTTCATCGAAAAGGAACTGCCGAACAACGAATTCTTCGGCGACGTCGTGCGCGACAAACTCGTGTACTACCCGACGGTCACGCGCGAACCGTTCCGCAACCAAGGCCGCATCACCGAGCTGATGGAAAACGGCAAGCTGTGCGCCGACATCGGCATTCCGCAGATCAATCCGGAAACCGACCGCGCCATGATCTGCGGCAGCCCGCATATGTTGGCCGACATCAGCGCCATGCTGGACAAGCGCGGCTTCACGGTGTCGCCGGGCGTGGGCCAGCCGGGCGACTACGTGGTCGAGCGTGCATTCGTGGACAAATAAGTCCCGGCGCCGGCGCCAAGCCAAAAACCCATCGCAGCGATGCGATGGGTTTTTTGTTTTTTGGCGCGGCGCGACGTGATGCTGCGGCGCCCCTAAGGGTTAGCCCGCTGTAGCCGCCGGCAGGGCAGTTCTTATAATTCGTCCATAAAGTAAACATATTGTCCATAATATGGAAGGATTAAAGAAATGCCATTGGAACAGAGTGACACCGAGCCCCTGACCCCATACCAGTACCCGAATCCGCCCGAGGCCCTGCCAGAGATCGTGATTCCGCATGCGATCCCGACCGACGAAAGGCTGTGGGTACCGCAGGCCGAGAACGTCTGGTTCCGCCCGCTCTGTCTGAACGCCAGTCAGGGCTACTGGATGAACCTGCTGCGCGTGCGCAAGTCAGGCGTGCTCAGCCGCCATCGCCATCCGCAGGCCGTGCATGGCTTCGTCCTGAAGGGCCGCTGGCGCTATCTGGAACACGACTGGGAGGCGACTGAAGGCAGCTACGTGTTCGAGCCGCCAGGGGAGACGCACACGCTCTACGTGCCGCCCGACGTCGAGGAAATGATCACGTACTTCCAGGTCAACGGCGTCATGTACTACACCGACCCCTGGGGCAAGGGCATGGGTTACGAAGACGTGTTCACCAAGATCGACATGTGCCGCAAGCACTTCGCGGACGTCGGCCTGGGCGAAGACTACGTAAAGCAGTTCATACGCTGAAATTCCGCATTCCCACCCGCAGCACATAAACATAATCCGGAGACACCATGAAACGTCGTGCGTTCAATCGCTGCATTCTTTCCGCGCTGCTGGGCAGCGCCGCGCTGGCCGCGGGGCCAGTGGCGCTGGCGCAGAATTTCCCCAACCGGGCCATCGAGATCGTGGTGCCGTTTGCCGCGGGAGGCGGCACGGACGCCATGGCGCGGGCCATGGGCGACGCCTCGCGCACCCATCTGACGCAGCCCATCGTGGTGCTGAACAAGCCGGGCGCGGCGGGCGGGATCGGCCTGACGGAAGTGGCCAACGCCAAGCCCGACGGCTACAAGCTGGCGCTGGTGACGGCCGACATGGTGATCATTCCCCACCTGGGCCTGACCAAGACCACCTACGAGAAGTTCACGCCCATCATCCAGCTCAATGCCGATCCTTCGGCCATCACGGTGGCCGCCGATTCGCCGTACAACACCATCGAAGCGTTCCTGGAGGCGGCCCGCGCCAAGCCTGAGAGCATGCAGGTGGGGAACGCGGGCATCGGCTCGATCTGGCATCTGGCAGCCGCCGCGCTGGAGGACAAGACGGGCGCCAAGTTCAACCACATCCCCTTCAATGGCGGCAATCCGGCAGTGCTGGCCTTGCTGGGCGGACACATCGATGCGGTGGCGGTGAGCCCGGCAGAGGTCATGCAGTACGTCAAGGCCGGCAAGCTCAAGCCGCTGGCGGTCATGGCCGACGCGCGCGTGCCCGGTTTCGAGAACGTGCCCACGCTGAAGGAGCGCAACATCGATCTGTCGATCGGCACCTGGCGCGGCATCGCCGCGCCCAAGGGCACGCCGCAGCCGGTACTGGACGTGCTGGGCGCCGCGTTCCGGCAGGCAGCCGCCGAAAACAGCCTGAAGCGCTTCATGGCGGAGCAGAACCTGGGCTATGCGGTCGCCGATCAACAGACGTTCACGGCGCTGATGGAGCGCGACAATACGACGTTCAAGGCGCTGATCGAAAAGTTCGGCATGCGCCAATAGACTGCAGGCAACGACAAGGAGCAGGACATGGATCTGGGCATTACCGGCAGGACCGCGCTGGTGGGCGGCGCAAGCAAAGGCCTGGGCTACGGCTGCGCGCTGGCCCTGGTGCGCGCAGGCGTCAACGTGGTGATCGTGGCGCGCGGGGCAGAGGCTCTCGAGACCGCGCGGCAGCAACTGCTGCAGGCGCGGACGGACGACAAGTCTTTCGTCAAGGCCGTGGCGGCCGACATTACGACCGCGCAGGGCCGCGAGGCCGTGTTCGCCGCGCATCGCGACTACGACATCGTGGTCACGAACGCGGGCGGGCCGCCGCCCGGGGATTTCCGCGATTGGGGCAGGGAACAGTGGTTGAATGCAGTCGACGCCAACATGCTCACGCCGATCGAGTTGATCAAGGCCACGGTGGACGGCATGGCTGAACGCGGCTTCGGGCGCATCGTCAACATCACGTCCAGCGCGGTCAAGGCGCCGATCGACATCCTAGGTCTGTCCAACGGCGCGCGCAGCGGCCTGACCGGTTTCGTGGCGGGCGTGGCGCGCAGCGACATCGCGGCGCGCGGCGTCACGATCAACAACCTGCTGCCCGGCGCGTTCGCCACGGACCGGCTGAGCTCGGCGCTGGCGGCTTCCGCGGCCAAGACCGGCCAGGACGCGCAAGCCGTGCGCGCCCAACGCCAGGCGGCGATACCGGCAGGACGCTTCGGCAACGCCGAGGAGTTCGGCGCCATCTGCGCTTTCCTGTGCAGCGTCCATGCGGGCTACGTCACCGGCCAGAACGTGCTGGCTGACGGCGGCGCCTATCCCGGCACTTTCTGAGCGGACGGCAATGACGTATCAAGCGGATCTGTTTGCAGGCAAGACGGCGCTGGTGACTGGCGCCACGCAAGGCATCGGGGCGGCGGTTGCCAACCGGCTGGCGTCGCTGGGCGCGCGGACCATAGCCGCCGGGTTGCAATCCGACGCCGGCGAACTGGCGCCGGGTATCGAGGTGCGCCTGGGCGACGTCAGCGACGCGGGCGACGTCGAACGCCTGCTGCAAGGGTTGGACGAGCTGGACATCGTGGTCAACTGCGCCGGCATCATCCGCCGCGGCGCGGAGCATGATCCCGCCGTGTTCGAGCAGGTGCTGGCGATCAACCTGACCGGCACCATGCGCGTATGCGGCGCCGCGCGCGAGAAGCTTGCGCGGCGCGGCGGCTGCATCGTGAACACCGCGTCCATGCTCAGTTTCTTCGGCGGGGCGCTGGTGCCGGCGTATGCGGCGAGCAAGGGCGGGGTGGCGCAGCTGACGAAGTCGCTGGCGCTGGCCTACGCGGCGGACGGCATCCGCGTCAACGCCGTCGCGCCGGGCTGGATCGCCACGCCGCTGACCCGCGCCTTGCAGGACGACCCCGAGCGTTCGGGGCCGATTCTGCAGCGTACCCCGCTGGGGCGCTGGGGCAAGCCGGAAGACGTGGCCGAGGGCGTGACGTTTCTTTGCACGCCGGCGGCCTCGTTCATGACGGGCGTGATCCTGCCCGTGGACGGCGGCTACCTCGTGGCTTGAGCGTTGGCCGCCACCGTGTACGCGCGCAGGCGTTTGCAGGGATAATGGCGGGGCCGCGCCGCAGGGGCGGCCTCGTTACCGCCAACGCCACGTTTTCCGCCATGCCAGAACTGCCGCAAGTCGCCAACCCTCCCGCCGCACAGGTGGCGGGCACAGCCGCCTTCTCGAAGTTCATGCATGTGCTGCAAGTCGTGGCCGATACGCCGGAATCCATGACGGTGGCCGAACTCAGCAAGCGCAGCGGCTATCCGCGGCCGACCGTGTACCGTACGGTGGCCGCGCTGGTGGCCGAACGCCTGCTGGCCGAACATCCGGTCACCGGCAAGCTGAGCCTGGGGCCGCGCCTGATCCAGCTGGCCAGCCGCAGCTGGGGCCGTTCGGAAATGCGGCTGGCGGCCGTCGAGAACCTGAAGCAGTTGCGTGACGTCACCGGCGAGACCGTGCACCTGGCCGTGCCCAACGGTCAGCACATGGTCTACATCGAGAAGCTGGAAAGCCCCAGCGTGGTGCAGATGAATTCGCGCATCGGCACCAACGTCTCCATGTACTCGACGGCGGTGGGCAAGGCGTATCTGGCGATGTTGGACGAGGCGGCTCTGCAGGCCGCGCTGGACATGCTGCCGCAGCCGTTCGCCTGCCATACGCCCAATACCGTCAAGGATACGGCCGCGCTGCGGCGGCAGCTCGAACAGGTGCGCCAGCGCGGCTGGGCCGTGGATGATGAAGAGAACGAGGCCGGCATTTATTGCTTCGGCGCGCCGATTTTCGGGCAGAACGGCGTGCCGGTGGCGGCCATCAGCGTGAGCACGCTGCGATTCCGCCAGAAACCAGATCCGGAAGCGGCCTATGTGGCGCCGCTGCTGGAGGCCTGCCGTGCGATCAGCCAGCGCATTGCCGGCACGCCGATGCTGGCGAGCAGCGATCTGCTCTGACGGGCGGCGCGCCACCGCCCCGGGGGCGGTCTACTCGGGCTGGATGCCGGCCTTTTTGATGATCTCGCCCCACTTCTTCGACTCGGCTTGCTGGAACTGCGCCAGTTCTGCCGGCGTGGAGCTTGCCGCGTCCGTGCCCGTTTGCGCATAGAACTGCTTGGCAGGCGCGCTTGAAGTGGCCTTGACCAGCAATTCGTTCAAGCGCTTGACCACATCCGGCGGCGTGCCGGCGGGCGCATACGCGGCAAACCAGTAGCCCATTTCATAGCCTGGCACGCCAGCCTCGGCGATGGTGGGTACGTCCGGCGCCAGCGGCGAGCGTGCCTGGCCGGTCACGCCCAACGCGCGCAGCTTGCCCGACTTGACTTGCGGCAGGCCGGTGGCGGTGTCGGTGATCATCATGTCGATCTGGCCGCCCAGCAGGTCCGTGACCGCCAGCGGATTGCTCTTATATGGCACGTGCAGCAGTTGCACGCCCGCCATCTGTTGCAGCAGTTCGCCGGCGATGCGGCTGCTGGAGCTGCCGCTGCCGAAGCTCAGCTTGCCGGGCGCTTGCTTGGCCTGGGCCAGGAAGTCGCCAACCGTCTTGGCCGGCGAATTGGGATTGACCACCATGATCTGGCCGCCTTTGCCCAGCAGGGTCAGCGGCGCGTAGTCCTTGACCGGATCGTATGTCAGCGTCTTGTAGAGGTGCTCGTTGGCGGCATGCGTGGTGTTTGTGGTGATCAGCACGGTGTAGCCGTCGGGGGCCGCGCGGGCGCCGGCCGCGGCGCCTATCATCGCGCTGGCGCCGGGCTTGTTTTCGATCACCACGGCCTGGCCGGTCTGTTCGGTGACGCCCTGGCCGATGGCGCGGCCGATCTGGTCGGTGGCGCTGCCGGCGGCGAACGGCACGATGAAGGTGATGGGCTTGGCGGGGAACTGGGCCATTGCGCTCAAGGGCAGGGCGGCGGCCAGCAGCAAGGCCAGCCGGCCTTTGGAAGCAATGCGCATGTGTGTCTCCTGTGGATTTTTATAGGAATCGAAATCAGGCGTCCGCGGGACGGTCGCCGGGTATGTCGGGCAGACGGCTGGCCAGCGCAGGGCTGACTTCGACCGTCATGTCCAGCAATCTGAAAGAGAGGCTCTTGCCGTGCGTGTCCAGGTTGAGGGCATCGTTGACGCCGCCGTCCAGCACGCCTTCAAGCACAAAGTTCATCGCATGCAGCGTGGGCAGCGCGTAGCGGGTGACGCGGCTGGGGCGGCGGTACGCGAACCAGTCGGCGACGCGGGCCTCGGTGACCTGTGCATCCAGCACGTCGTAGCATTCCGGATCCCAGGCGATCAGGCTCAGGTTGGAGATGTCGCCCTTGTCGCCGGAACGGCTGTGCGCCAGGCGGTACAGGGGGACCGAGATCAGCGGCGGATTCATTGCGGGGCTTCCTCCAGGAAGGTCCAGCCGCTGGGCACGGCGTCGCGCGGCAGGGTGCAGGACAGCATGTTCAGGCGCGGGCGCAACGCGGTGCGCACGCCGCCGCCGCCGGCCGGGCCGCAGGTATACAGGGCAGTCACTTCGCGCAGCACGCTTTCGGCAAGCTTGCGGTCCATGTGTTCGGCCGCGACGCGCAGGCGCACGTCGCGCGCATGGCCGTCGGGCAGGGCGGACAGCATGCTGCCGGCGTCATCGCCCAGGATGCTGATGGCGCCGATGAGGTCGGCGCGCAGGCGCAGAGCCGGGTCCAGGCGCTTGCGCACGATATCGGCGGCCAGACGGGCGCGTGCTTCGGCCTGCACCCCGGCATAGGAGATCTCGGCTTCGGCCAGCCAGCCGCCGCGGTAGCAGACGTTGACCTTGAGTTCGGCGGGACGCGCGTGGCCGGTGATGCCGCGCACCGCCACCCGATCGCCGCCCAGTTCGGCCACCTCGGCGCGGCTCAGGTCGGCGACGACGTCCGGCGTCAGGTAGCGCGCGGGATCGTGCACTTCGTACAGCAGCTGTTCTTTGACGGTGCGCGCATCGACCATGCCGCCGGTACCGTCGGCCTTGCCGATCACGAATTCGCCATCCGCATCGATCTCGGCGATGGGAAAGCCGGCGGCGTGCACGTCTGGCACATCCTTCAAGCCGGGCACGCAGAAGTAGCCGCCGCTGACCTGCAGGCCGCACTCCAGCATATGGCCGGCCATGGTGGCACGGCCCAGGCGCTGCCAATCGTCCATGGCCCAGCCGAAATGGGCCAGCGCCGGGCCCAGCGTGAGCGATGGGTCCGACACGCGGCCCGCGACCACGATCTGCGCGCCGGCCCGCAGCGCCTCTGCGATCTCGGCGGCGCCGAGGTAGGCGGTGGCGCTGACCACGTCCCGCCCATCCAGCGCGCCGCCAAGGCGCTGGCGCAGCAGTTCGCGTTGCGCATCGCTGGAGAGCGCGTCGCCATGTACCACTGCGACGCGCGGCGCGGGCAGGCCTTGCTGCCGGGCCAGCGCGGCAATGCGCCGGGCCGCGGCGGCAGGGTTGGCCGCGCCGAAGTTGCCGACGATGCGGATCCCGTGGCGCAGACAGTCGGCCAGCACCGGGCCGACCAGTTCGTCCAGCAAGGGCTCGTAGCCGCGCTCCGGGTCTTCGTTGCGGGCCAACTGGGCCAACGCCAGCGTGCGCTCGGCCAGCGTTTCGTAAATCAGCACGCCGCCGCCGCGGGCGATCAGCGTGCGCACCACGGCGGCGGCGCCGTCGCTGCGGTCGCCGGAGAACCCGGAGGCGCAGCCTATGTGGAGGGGGGCTAGGGACATACGGAGTCAGGGCAGGGGTCTAGGTGTCTGAGGCCCACTATAGGCACGCTCGGCTCATCAGTAAAATAGAAAGATCAGATCAATTCATAGAGAAAAGCCATGAATCTGTCTGCCCGGCAATTGCGCGCGTTCGTGGCCCTGGCCGACGAAAAACACTTCACCCGGGCGGCCCAACGCTGCCACCTGACGCAGCCGGCCTTCAGCGCCCTGATCCGCCAACTGGAGGACAGCGCGGGCATGCGCCTGTTCGACCGCAACACGCGCCATGTGGAGCTGACGGTCGAGGGGCAAGTGCTGGACGCGACGGCGCGCAGGCTGCTGGCCGACATGGACCTGGTCATGGAGGATCTGCGCGACCACGCCGCCAGGCGTCGCGGACGGGTGGCGCTGGCGGCTTTGCCCTCGCTTGCCGCCGGCTGGCTGCCGGGGCTGCTGGCGCGTTTTCGCGAGTCCTATCCAGGCATCACGGTGGACCTGCGCGATGCCCTGCTGGATCCCTGCCTGGACCTGGTGCAGGCAGGGCAGGTGGATTTTGCGGTGGCCTCGCGACGGCCGGACATGAACGACCTGGACAGCGAGTTCCTGCATGCGGACCGTTATTTTCTGGTTTGTCGCGCCGATCATCCGCTGGCAGGGGCGGGCCGCGCCCGGCTGCGCGACATCCTGCGCTATCCCATGATCCAGCTTGCGCGCGGCAGCAGCGTGCGCAAGCATCTGGACGCGGCCTTGGGGGCCGACGCACCGGCGCCGGTGTTCGAGGTCGAGCACCTGGCCACGGCAACGGGGTTGGTGCGCGCGGGGCTGGGCATCTCGGTGGTGCCGGCGATGACGCTGTTCCATTTCGGCGGCGCCGACTTGCGCATCGTGCCGCTGGCGGGCAAGGCCTTGACCCGGCCGCTCTACCTGGTGCGGCGCAAAGGCCGCACGCTATCGGTAGCGGCGCAGGCCCTGTACGACCTGTTGCGGGAGCATCGGGGGGATATCGATAGCCCGGGATTGCCTGGTTTGGATTAGCCGGCTATCGGCTGGCCGACGCAGCGTTGGAACACCGCCTCCAGCGGCGCGTAGTCGCAGATCACGGCGGCGACGTTGGCGTCGACCCATTCCCGTTGCTCCACTGACCACCAACTGATCTCGTAGCCGGCATTGATGATGAGGTGTTCGAACAGGAGACGTTGAGCGCGCCCGTTGCCTTCACGGAAGGGGTGGATCATGTTCAAGTCGCCGTAGGCGACGGCTGCCTCGGCGATCAGCGCGGAGCGCGGCAGCTCCTTGAACCAGTTGGCCCGCGCCAGGGCCGCGAAAATCTTGTCGGCCTCGGGTTCGATCCTGCTTGTATTGCAGAAGCGCGTGCCGCCTTTTGAGATATCGATGGTGCGCAACTCGCCCGCCCAGTCGTAGAGATCCTGAAAGAGCGTGCGATGGAGTCGCTTCAGGTACGCAAGGTCGTAGGGAGGCAGGAAAAGATCGATCTGGCTGGCGGCGATCTCGGAAAGCTCTTGCTCAGCCTGCGCGAGCAGCGCATCGTCCCAGATGTTCAGTCAGTTGCGCAGCGCGAGACTGCCTGGGTAGCAGTACGGATCCTGTCCGGCGCCGTACTTGTCCAATGTCAGGCAGGCTTGCGATAGGCGCGCAACACGGCTTCGCGGGAGGGCAGTTCGCGCTGCGCGTGGGCGGGCGTGGCTGGGTAACCTTCGAGGCGCAGGCTAGCTGCGTAGTTGGAGCGGCGCACCTTTGCCCAATAATCCAACTTGGCTTGGAGGCTGGTGTTTTTCAAGGGAAACGCCTCATTTGAGAAGCTGCGGAGGTATAAGCGTGATTACACCGAAGCGCACATAGGACTTGGCCGGCTCAGCATTGCGGGAAGCCCTTATATTCCGTCGTGCGCCCATCCTACGGCATCCAGCCACTTTCGCAAATGTCTATTGCTGGATAAACTTCGATAGTTGTAGTTTCTATCCGACTTTCGAAGGATTCCGCCCATGAGCAAGCAAATCATCCATACCGACACCGCGCCCGCCGCGGTAGGCCCTTACTCGCAAGCGGTTGCCGTAAGCGGCACCAAGACTGTCTACCTCTCGGGCCAGATCGGCCTGGAGCCGGGCACTGGCGACCTGGTCTCCGAGAACTTCGATGCGCAGGTGCGTCAGGCTTTCGCCAACATGCAGGAAGTCATCAAGGCTGCCGGCGGCACGTTGGACAATGTGGTCAAGCTGACACTGTTCCTGACCGACCTGGGCAAGTTCACGGCCGCCAACGCCATCATGGCCGAGATCATTCCCCAGCCGTTCCCGGCGCGCTCGACCATCGGCGTGGCCAGCCTGCCCAAGGGCGCGCAGTTCGAAGTCGAAGCCATCCTGGTCCTGTAAGGCCCGTCCGGACTTTTCGATCCAGGGGTTCGTTTCTTCATGCCGGCCGCAGCCGCGGCTTCCAAGCGATCCGGCGCCGACAACAAAGGCGCCGGCCGTGCAATGACGGATACGGAGCGCAAGCTCCGTAACCTGGGTTTGGTGCTGCCCGAGGACTTCGTGCTGCACCTGCCGCTGCGCTACGAGGACGAAACCCGCATCATGCCGATCAGCGCCCTGCGGCCCGGTTTTGCCGGGCAGGTCGAGGGCGAGATCACCAAATCCGAGGTCCTCTACCGGCCCCGGCGCCAGCTGACCGCCACGCTGGCGGACGACAGCGGCGAACTGCAATTGCGCTGGCTGAACTTCTACCCCAGCCAGCAGAAGCAAGTCACCGTGGGCAAGCGCCTGCGTGCGCGCGGCGAGGTCCGCGGCGGCCTGTTCGGGCGCGAGATGGTGCATCCGCGCATGACCAATGCCGATGCGCCGCTGCCCACGGCGCTCACGCCGGTCTATCCCAGTACCGAAGGGCTGCCGCAACTGACGTTGCGCCGCGCCATCGCGCAGGCGCTGGACCGCGCCGACCTGTCCGACACCTTGCCCGACGAGGCGCGGGCGCGCTATGACCTGCCGCCGTTCGAGCCAGCCATCCGCGCGCTGCATACGCCTGCGCAGGGCGAGTCCGAGCAGGCCTTGCTGGACCGCGTGCATCCCGCCTGGCGGCGCATCAAGTTCGATGAACTGCTCGCGCAGCAATTGTCGCTGGCGGCCGCGCGGGCCGCGCGCCGGATAAAGGAAGCCGAGTCGCTGCCCGTGCGCAACGAGGCCGGCGGCCTGGTCGCCAGGCTGTACGAAACCTTGCCGTTCAAACTGACTGGCGCGCAGGAGCGCGTGGTTCAGGAAATCTCCGCCGATCTGGCCAAGCCGTATCCCATGCATCGCTTGTTGCAGGGCGATGTGGGCAGCGGCAAGACGGTCGTGGCGGCCATCGCCGCCGCCCAGGCCATCGCCAGCGGCGCACAGGTGGCGCTGATGGCGCCCACCGAAATTCTGGCCGAGCAACACTTCCGCAAACTGGTGTCGTGGCTGCAGCCATTGGGCGTGAATGTGGCCTGGCTGAGCGGCAGCCTGTCCGCCAAAGCGCGCCGTGAAGCGGCGGCCGCCGCCGCTGACGGCAGCGTGCAGTTGGTCGTGGGCACGCAGGCGCTGATCCAGGATCACGTCGAATTCCACCGCCTGGGCTTGTCCATCGTGGACGAGCAGCACCGGTTTGGCGTCGGACAGCGCCTGGCGCTGACGCGCAAGGGCGAAACGGTGCGCGGGCGCAACGTGCCGCACCAGCTCAACATGAGCGCGACGCCGATCCCGCGCACGCTGGCCATGACCTTCTTCGCCGATCTGGACGTGTCCGTCATCGACGAGCTGCCGCCGGGGCGCAGTCCCGTGCTGACCAAGCTGGTGTCGGACGCAAGGCGCGAGGAAGTCATCGCCCACATTGCCCAGGCCGCGCGCGGCGGGCAGCAGGCCTACTGGGTCTGTCCGCTGGTCGAGGAAAGCGAGGCCCTGGAACTCCAGACCGCCGTGGACACCTACGAAGGCATGCGGGTCGACCTGCCGGACCTGCGCATCGGGCTGGTGCACGGCCGGCTGCCGCAAGCCGAAAAGGCCGCCGTGATGCAGGCCTTCCGCGATGGCGAAGTCGACCTGCTGGTCGCCACCACCGTGATCGAAGTGGGCGTGGACGTGCCGAACGCCTCGCTCATGGTGATCGAACACGCCGAGCGTTTCGGGCTGGCCCAACTGCATCAGCTGCGCGGCCGGGTAGGGCGCGGCACCGCCGAATCGGTCTGCGTGCTGCTCTATCAGACGCCGCTGTCGCAAGTGGCGCGCGAACGCCTGCGGGCCATGTTCGAGACCTCGGACGGTTTTGAAATCGCCCGCCGTGACCTGGAACAGCGCGGTCCGGGAGAGTTCCTGGGTACGCGCCAGTCCGGCATGGCGCTGCTGCGCTTCGCCGACCTGGAAACGGACGCGGCCATTGCTGAAGACGCGCGCGATGCCGCGGTCTGGCTGCGCGCCGAACATCCGGCCGCGGTCGAGGCGCACCTGGCGCGCTGGATGCGCGGGCGCGAGGATTTCCTGCGCACCTGACCATGCAGCCAGCCGCCAACCTTAATCTAGCAAGCGCCAGCCGCAAGGCTGGGGCATAACCCCCGGGGGCGTAGTCCACCATGACTCTCACCGAACTCAAGTACATCGTCGCCGTTGCGCGCGAACGGCATTTCGGCCGGGCGGCCGAGGCCTGTTTCGTCAGCCAGCCCACGCTCTCGGTAGCGATACGCAAGCTCGAGGACGAATTGGGCGTGACGCTGTTCGAGCGTGGCGGCGCCGAGGTCGGCGTCACCCCCATCGGCCAGCGCATCGTGGCGCAGGCGCAGAAGGTGCTGGAAGAAAGCGCCAGCATCAAGGAGATCGCGCGCCAGGGGCACGACCCGTTGGCCGGCCCCTTGCGCGTCGGCGTCATCCACACCATAGGTCCGTACCTGTTGCCGCGGCTGGTGCCGGAGCAGATCCGCCGCACCCCGCAGATGCCGCTGCTGCTGCAGGAGAATTTCACGGTGCGCCTGGTCGAGCTGCTGCGCCAGGGCGAGATCGATTGCGCCATCATGGCTTTGCCGCTGCCGGAGGCCGGCCTGGTCATGCAACCCTTGTACGACGAGCCCTTTGTGGTGGCCGTGCCCAATGACCACGAGCTCGCCCGGCGCCCGGCGATCGACGCGCAGGACCTGAAGCAGCAGACCATGCTGCTGCTGGGCAGCGGCCACTGCTTCCGCGATCAGGTGCTCGAAGTCTGTCCCGAGCTGTCGCGCTTTTCGGCGGCCAGCGACGGCATCCAGCGCACCTTCGAAGGCTCCTCGCTCGAGACCATCCGCCACATGGTCGCGGCCGGCATCGGCGTGACCGTGCTGCCCGTGACCGCGGTGCCGGAGCAGCCGCCTTCCAACAGCCTGCTGCGCTATCTGCCATTTGACGGCCACGTGCCGGAGCGCCGCGTGGTGTTGGCCTGGCGCCGCAGTTTCCCGCGGCTGGCCGCCATCGAGGCGCTGGCGCAAGCGGTCTATGCCTGCGAGCTGCCCGGCGTGAAGATGCTGACCGACGAGGTCGCGGCAGTGCAGGATTGATTCCCGGGCCGCTTTCAGGCGGCTTCGCGCGCGCGGTTTGCGCCGCGTCAAAAGGTCGCAGGACTGATTGATAAAAGCGGCGGATATTGCGGCATTTCGCCGTATTTGCAGTGTTATCCTTGTTTCGCACATTCATCCCTAGGAGCTAGCAATGGCCAAGTCCCCCAAGAAGACCTCCAGCGTTCCGCGCATCAACATCGGTATCTCGGACAAGGACCGCGCCGCAGTCGCCGTCGAACTGTCCAAGCTGCTGGCCGACTCGTACACGCTGTACCTGATGACGCACAATTTCCACTGGAACGTCACGGGGCCGATGTTCAACACGCTGCACCTGATGTTCATGACCCAGTACACGGAAGAGTGGAACGCGCTGGACAGCATCGCCGAGCGCATCCGCGCGCTGGGCCACTACGCGCCGGGCACCTACCGCGAATTCAGCAAGCTGTCCTCCATCGCCGAGCCGGACTCGGTGCCGGAAGCCCTGGAAATGGTGCGTCTGCTGGTGACCGCCAACGAATCCGTCGCCAAGACGGCGCGCGCCGCTTTCGAGAAGGCCGATGCCGCCAACGACCAGCCCACGGCCGACCTGCTGACGCAGCGCCTGGACGTGCACGAAAAGAATGCCTGGATGCTGCGCAGCCTGCTGCAGTGATAGCGGCCGACGCCACATGAAAAACGGAGCCTCGCGGCTCCGTTTTTTTCAGCATTGGAAATGAGTCAGGCCTGATGCGACAGCGGCCGTGCCGGTATGGGCGCGATCCGCTCGGGCGGCGGCGTCACCCGCCACACCGCGCGCCGGCGCAGCGCGCCCAGGAGCTTCAGGCCCTGCGGCCAGTCGTCCAGGCCGCTCTCGGCGTTGATGTGGCCAGCGCCCGGCACGACCACCAGCCGGCTGCCCCAATCGCGCGCAAACGCGCGGGCGCGTTCCAGCTGGCAATAGGGATCGTCGTCGCTCGCCACCACCACGCTTTGGAAGGGCAGGGAATGCCGTGGCACAGGTCCGAAGCTTCTCAAACAGGCGGGAGCATTTTCGCGTTCCACGTCGGCAGGCGCCACCAGCAGCGCGCCCGCGACCTTGGCGCGCAGCGGCACCGGCAGGGCGGCGCTGATCAGGCAACCCAGGCTGTGCGCGATCAGGAGCACGGGGCTGCGGGCCTCGTTCACCTCGGTCGCCAGCGCCGCGATCCATTCGCCGGGAGCCGGATGTTCCCAGTCGCGTTGCTCGACGCGGCGCGCATGCGGCAGCAGGGCCATCCAGCGCGATTGCCAGTGTTGCGGTCCGGAGTTTTTCCATCCGGGGACGATGATCGGTTGGAGTCTCATGGCGGCCATGATGCCGCGCGGCCTTAGTAACGCAAACGAATAAATCGTCTTTTGCATATACGCCAGCGGGCATAAGGGCGCACCCCGAACAATGCCGCAGCGCAATAATCGGACGGGTATCAAAGTGGTCGAAAACTGGTCTTAGAAGGGCAATTTTTCAGTGTATGCTTGCCGTGCAATCGCAATGCAACCGGGCGTGACCAGGGCCGAAACCCCTGCAAAGGGCAGTCCAGCAGGCATGCTTGGCCTGGAGATGATCCGGCGTCCGACCCGGTGCAAAAACTAACGATTACAAATCATTAGAGGAGTCCACACATGAAGCCAGTATTTCGTCTGACCCCGGTCATTGCAGCGCTGGGCGTCGCAGCCGGTCTGGCGTTTGCCTCGGGAGCGCAAGCGCAAACCATCAAGATCGGCGTCGTCGGCCCCACCACCGGCGCGGTCACGCAGTATGGCGATATGGTCCGTGAAGGGGTCGATACCGCAGTCGAGCGCATCAACGCCGCCGGCGGCATCAACGGCAAGAAGCTGGAAACCGTCGTGATCGACGACGGCTGCGAACCCAAGCAAGGCCCGGTCGCCGCCAACCGCGTGGTCAACAGCAAGATCGGTTTCGTCGTCGGCCACGTCTGCTCGGGCGCCACCATCGCCGCCGCCGACGTCTACAACAATGAAGGCGTGGTCATGGTCACGCCGTCCGCCACGTCGCCGGCCCTGACCGACGGCAAGAACTACGAGTTCATCTTCCGCACCATCGGCCGCGACGACCAGCAAGGTCCTGCCGCCGCCAAGTTCATCCTGGACAAGATCAAGCCCAAGAAGGTCGCCGTGCTGCATGACAAGCAGTCCTACGGCCAGGGCATCGCCACCGCGGTCAAGAACGACCTGGAGAAGGACGGCGTGGCCGTCGCCGTGTTCGAAGGCATCAACGCCGGCGACAGCGACTACTCGGCCGTCATCACCAAGCTGAAGAGCCAGGGCGTGGACTTTGTCTATTACGGCGGCTACCACCCTGAAATGGGCCTGCTGCTGCGCCAGGCGGCTGAACAGGGCGTGAAGGCCAAGTGGATGGGCCCGGAAGGCACGGGCAACCCCGACATCAACGCCATCGCCGGCGACGCCGTCGAAGGCATGCTGTTGACGCTGCCGGCCGACTTCACCCAGAACGCCGCCAACGCCGACATCGTCAAGGCCTTCGAAGCCAAGAAGCGCAACGCCAGCGGCGCCTTCCAGATGACCGCCTACACGGCCACCCAGGTCATCGCGGACGGCATCAAGGGCGCTGGCAGCGACGACCCGACCAAGGTCGCCAAGTACCTGCACGCCAATTCCTTCGATACGCCGATCGGCAAGGTGTCCTGGAACAAGCAGGGTGACCTGACGAACTTCCAGTTCGACGTGTTCACCTGGCACAAGGACGGTTCCAAGACCGTCTACAAGTAAGTCCAGGCGCGGGCCGCCGGCCCGCGAGACCGGCGGACCCCCTGGCGGTTCCGCAGGAAACCGGGCCGGAAGCGACAGTCTTCCGGCCCGGTTTTTTTGTTCTTCCGACGGCCCGGGAACCGGCTCGGCGCGTTCCGGTCGAACGCGCGCCCGCCGCATTTGCGTAGAATGCGGCGCCATCGACCTCACTTTTTCTGTCTGGACACCATGACCAAGGCCTTGTTAGTCGAAGACGATCCGAAACTATCGCGCCTGATCGCGCAGTTCCTGGAGCAGCACGGTTTCCATGTTGCCCAGGCCTACCGCGGCGATCACGCGGTGGAGGCATTCCGCAGGCATGACCCGGCCATTACCATTCTGGACCTGATGCTGCCCGGCCGTGACGGCCTGCAGGTCTGCCGTGATCTGCGCGCGTTTTCATCAGCCCCCATCCTCATGCTGACGGCCCGCGAGGACGACCTGGACCAGATCCTGGGCCTGGAGTCGGGCGCGGACGACTACGTCATCAAGCCCGTGGAGCCGCGCGTGCTGCTGGCGCGGGTACGGGCGCTGCTGCGCCGGCACAGCCAGCTGGACGAGCCGCCGGAGCGCCTGGAGTTCGGTCCGCTGGTCATAGACCGGCGTACGCGCGCCGTGGTGCATGCCGGTTCCGAAGTGGACCTGACCACAATGGAGTTCGAGATGCTCTGGGCGCTGGCCAGCCAGGCCGGCCAGGTGCTGACCCGCGACGACTTGCTCAATGCGGTGCGCGGCATCGAATTCAACGGACTGGACCGCAGCGTCGACGTCTGCGTCAGCAAGCTGCGGCGCAAGCTGGATGACGACCCGCGCGATCCGGCGCGCATCAAGACCGTGTGGGGCAAGGGCTATCTGTTCTCGCCCAAGGCGCACGAGGGCGGTGATGCTTAAGTTTGTCCTGCGGCTGTTCGTGGTGCTGGCGGTGGGCTTCGTCATTTCCAACGAAGTCGTGGACCGATCCGCCAACTACTTCTTCGAACCCGTCAGCGACGCCTACGCGCGCGAAGCGGTGCGGGGCCAGATCCACAGCCTGGTGCAGGAACTGAGCCGCGTGCCGCCATCCGAGCGCGAGGCGCACGTGCGCGACGCGCTGGCGCCGTACTACGGCCTGGCGCTCAAGGTGGTCGACGCCGAAAGCTACGGCGCCACCGAGGACGAGCGCGCCATGGTGGAGTCCGGCAGTTTCTTCGTGCGCGACAAGCAGCAGACCTTTGTGGCGGCGATTCCCGGTCCGGGCAGGCAATGGCTGGAGGTCAAGCTGCCGCCCGAGCCGGACATCGGCCCCTGGCTGATGGCCGCGGTGTATTCCGCCCTGGGCCTGTTGCTGTGCGCCTTCATGCTGGTGTGGGCGCTGCCCATCTGGCGCGACCTGGAGGCCCTGAAGACCGCCGCCCTGCGCATGGGCCAGGGTGACCTGCAAGCCCGGGCGCGCCTGTCGCGCCATTCCAGCATCCGCAACCTGGGCGACACCTTCAACCAGATGTCAGACCGCATCAGCGCGCTGGTGGGCAACCAGCGCGACCTGACCAATGCCGTGTCGCACGAGCTGCGCACGCCGATCGCGCGCCTGTCGTTCGAACTGGACATGATGGACCGCGAGGACGACCCGGCCGCACGCAAGCGCCTGGTCGAGGAAATGAAGAGCGACGTGGCCGAACTGGACGCCATGGCCTCGGAATTGCTGATGTACGCGCGCCTGGAACACAAGGGCGACGGCGTGGCGCTGCAGCCGCAGGACGCGCGCGGCTGGCTGGATTCGGTGGTGCAGCATGCCGGCTTCGAGGCCGGCGTGTCGGGCGTGCGCTGCGAAGTGGCACTGTGCCAGGTGCCCGAGGTGCACTTGCACCAACGCTACATGACGCGCGCCTTGCTCAACCTGCTGCAGAACGCCATCCGGCATGCCGGCCGGCAGGTCCAGGTCAGCTTAATCAGCCCGGGCGCGCGCGAGTACGTGCTGATCGTGGACGACGACGGCCCCGGCATCCCGCCTGCCGACCGCGAGCGGATCTTCGAACCTTTCATCCGCCTGGACGAAAGCCGCGACCGCGGGACGGGCGGGGTGGGGTTGGGCCTGGCCATCGTGAGCCGGGTGGCTCGCTGGCACAACGGGACCGTGCAGGCAAGCGACAGCCCCTTGGGCGGCGCGCGTTTCGTGGTTGCCTGGAAGACCGCCTGAAGCCTGGCGGGGTGCGGCGCGGCACAACGTAAACAAACTTCACAATCCGCCGCCGCAATCTTCACAAACTCCATACAAAGCGGGAAAGATCGCGGGCAGGCGCCTGGATAGCATGACGGCAGTTCTCTTCAGAGGTCTTGCCGCCAGCCATGTTTTCCCTAAGCCGCCTGGTTGCCGTAGGTATGTTGCTGGTCGCCGCGGGCGGTTGCCAGGGCGTTCCTCCCGACGCGCCGCCGCCGATCGCCCAGGGCGACTACAAGGCGGTGGTGGGCTACCTGGCCCAGCGCATCCCCTATGACATGGACGCTTCCGACGTGCCGGGCCTGTCGATCGCAATCGTCGACGACCAGCGCGTGGTGTGGAGCACGGGCTTCGGCTACGCGGACCCGCTGCGCCACCGCAGCGCCACCAGCGACACGCTGTACCGCGTAGGGACCATCACCAAAATCGTCACGGCCGCGGGCGTGCTGCGCGCCGCCGATGACGGGCGTCTGGCGCTGGACCAGCCGGCCTCGCAGGCGCTACCCGATTGGGACATCCAGCCGCGCCGCGGCGCCATGCAATGGCTGGGCACGCATCCCTTCACCGCCCGCAATCTGCTGGCCGTGCACCCAGGATCGTTGGAAGACACCATGGGACGCGCGCGCGCTGACATGGCCTACGCCCTGCTGGGGGACATGGTTGCGCATGTGGCGAGCGAACCGTTCGACACCTACGTGCGCCGCACCATCCTGCAGCCGCTGAACATGCCGCGCGCCGGGTTCCATCCCGATCCGCGCATGCTCGAACTGCGCGCCTCGGGCTACCGTCGCGGCGCGCCCTGGACCGAAGCGCCTCAGCCCAACGAAGCGGCCGACGGCCTTTGGCTCAGCACTTCGGAGATGGCGCGCTTCTCCAGCATGCTTTTTGCCGACGGTCTTTACCAAGGCCGACGCGTGCTGAATGCCGACTCGGCCCGCGCCGTGCTCGACATGGAAACGGTGGAAGGCGGGTTGGCGCTGGAATGCCGCCTGGCCTTGTCCTGGCTCGCTGCGCCCTGTGGCGACGATATCGCCGGCACGCCATTGCGCCTGCATAGCGGCGCCACTGAAGCCTTCCATTCGCGTCTGGTGCTGGCGCCGCGCGACAAGCTGGCGGTGCTGGTCATGAGCAATTCCGACACCAGCGAGTCCTTGGTGGCCTCGGTGTCGACGATGGCGATGGCGCTGATGCGCCAGGCCAAGCAGGGCGCAATCACCCAATAGATGGGGCCGTTCCCGGCTCCACGGTTTTACCCCCCCTCAACCTCGTTTCTTGGAAGCTGTTATGAAGCGAAAAATCCGTTCCACCCTGCTTACGCGCGGCGCCGGCGCTGCTTGCCTGCTGGCTTTAGTCCCGGGACTGTCCCTGGCCGATGACGCTGCGAACAGTTCCGTCTACGGCCAGCGCGGGGCCAGCTCGCGCGGGTTGACGGTGGCGACGGGGGAGGGGCCGGCCGACGAATGGCTGTTCTACGGCACGCTGGGCGCGGGCTACGCGCCGCGCTACAGCGGCAGCGACGAGTATTCCGCCGTGCCGATCATCGGCCTGGGCGTGCGCAGCCCCGGTGGCTTCTTCCTCAGCACCGACCACGGCCTGGGCTGGGAAACCCAGGCCCTGGACAGCACGTTCCGCTTTTATCTTGCGCCCAGCGCTTCGCGCAAGGACCACAAGAAGGGGTTCCAGGGCTCGGACAAGCTGCGCGGCATGGGCGACATCGAAAGCCGCGCGCAGATCGGTATGGACGCTGAAACGACGATAGGCCCAGTGACCCTGTCGGCAACGGTGGCGCATGCATTCAAGAAGGGCGACAACCGCGACGTAGGCAGCGCTTACACCATGTTCAACCTGGGAGCCAGCACCACCGTGTACGAGGGTAGCGCCGGGGCGATTTCGCTGGCGCTGTCCGGCACTTTCGGCGACGGCAATTACATGCGCACCTGGTATGGCGTCAGCGGCAACCAGTCGGCAAAGTCCGGCTATCGCAAGTACACGCCCAAGGGCGGTCTGGAAAGCGTGGGCCTGGGCGCGACCTGGGCCGTGCCGCTCTCCAAGTCCTGGTCGTGGACCACGTCGGCGGAAGCGCGGCGCCTGTACGGCGACGCGGCGGACAGTCCCATCGTGCGGGATCGTGCGCAGTACACCATCGGCACCATGATGACGTACACGTATTGATCGGGGGGAAGCCCGTTCCCGGCCGGGAGCGGGTGAGACGGAAGCGGGCGGGCGCAGCCGCCGCTTCCGTCCAGCGATGGCTTTACAGGCCTTGCACGCGGCGGCCGCTGTCGGCCTCGAACCAGTGCAGCGGATGGCGGCCGTCCGGGCCCAGGCTGACGCGGTCGCCGACCTTGGCCGACGACTCGGACAGCTGGCGCGTGGTGCAACGCACGACCAGCATGTTCTTGCCGCAGCGGCTGTGGACCAGCTGTTCGGAACCCAGCGTTTCGACCATTTCGACTTCGGCCGGCACGCCCTGGGTGTTCAGCAGCATGTGCTCGGGACGCATGCCCATGATGATCTTGCGGCCGCGCACTTGCGAGGGCACCTGCAGCGGCGAGATGTCCAGCGCGATGCCGTCCAGCGTCTGCACCGTGCCGTCGCCCGCGACGTTGACTTCCATCAGGTTCATCGGCGGCGAACCGATGAAGCCGGCGACGAAGGTCGAGGCGGGCTTTTCGAACACTTCCATCGGCGTGCCGATCTGCTCGGGCACGCCCTGGTACATGACGATCATGCGGTGGGCCAGCGTCATGGCCTCGACCTGGTCGTGGGTCACGTACAGGCTGGTGGTGCCCAGGCGGCGATGCAGCTTCATGATTTCCAGGCGCATCGCCACGCGCAGCTTGGCGTCCAGGTTCGACAGCGGTTCGTCGAACAGGAACACCTTGGGTTCGCGCACGATGGCGCGGCCCATGGCCACGCGCTGGCGCTGGCCGCCGGACAGGGCGCGCGGGCGGCGGTCCAGCAGGTGACCGAGTTCCAGGATCTGCGCGGCCGCGTCCACGCGCTTCTTGATCTCGTCCTTGGAGAACTTGCGGATCTTCAAGCCGTAGGCCATGTTCTCGAACACGGTCATGTGCGGGTAGAGCGCGTAGTTCTGGAACACCATCGCGATGTCGCGCTCGGCGGGTTCCAGGTTGTTTACGACCTTGTCGTCGATGACGATTTCGCCGCCGGTGACGGTTTCCAGGCCGGCGACCATGCGCATCAGCGTGGATTTGCCGCAGCCCGAGGGGCCGACGATGACGATGAATTCACCGTCCTTGACGTCCATGTCGATGCCATGGATGACCGGCACATTGCCGGCATAGGTTTTCTTGACGTTGCGAAAGCTGAGAGTAGCCATGAGTTATTCGTGTTCGGAGTCGTGTTCGGGTGGGCGAGGGCGGGTGACCGTCACTTTTCAGTGTCGACCAGACCCTTGACGAACCATTTCTGCATCAGGATGACGACCAGCGCGGGCGGGATCATCGCAAGCATGGCGGTGGCCATGGTGATGTTCCATTCGGTCACGCTGTCGCCGCCGCTGATCATCCGCTTGATGCCGATGACGACGGGGTACATGTCTTCCTGCGTGGTCACGAGCAGCGGCCACAGGTATTGGTTCCAGCCGTAGATGAACTGGATTACGAACAGCGCGGCGATGCTGGTCTTGGACAAGGGCAGCAGCACGTCGCGGAAGAAGCGCACCGGACCCGCGCCGTCGATGCGCGCGGCCTCGATCAGCTCGTCCGGCACCGTCAGGAAGAACTGGCGGAACAGGAAGGTGGCTGTTGCCGAGGCGATCAGCGGCAAGGTCAACCCGGCGTAGCTGTTGAGCAGGCCGAGGTCGGCCACCACCTTGTAGGTGGGCGCGATACGGACTTCGACCGGCAACATCAGGGTGACGAAGATCATCCAGAAGAAGAACATGCGGCCGGGGAAGCGGAAATACACCACCGCGAAAGCCGACAGCAGCGAGATGGCGATCTTGCCGATGGAAATCGCCAGCGCCATGATCAGGCTGACGTACATCATGCGGCCCACGGGCGCGCCCGACGAACCGCCGGACGAGCCGCCGAACAGCGCCTGCATGTAGTTGTCGACGAAATGCTTGCCGGGGATGAGGGACATCGGCGCGGACGCCACTTCCTGCGCGGTCTGGGTGGACGCGACGAAAGTGACGTAGAGCGGAAATGCCACCATCGCCACGCCGCAGAGCAGAATGACGTGGGCCAGAATATCCAGCCAGGGACGGCGTTCAACCATTGTTTATAGCCTCGGACAAAATCAATACTGCACTTTGCGGTCGACGTAGCGGAACTGCACGACCGTCAAGGCAATCACAATGAACATCAGCACCACCGACTGCGCCGCGGACGAACCGAGGTCCAGGCCGCGGAAGCCGTCGCTGTACACCTTGTAGACCAGGATGGAGGTCGACGTGCCCGGACCGCCCTGCGTGGTCGTGTCCACCACGGCGAAGGTGTCGAAGAAGGCGTAGATGATGTTGACCACCAGCAGGAAGAACGTGGTGGGCGAGAGCAACGGGAACACGATGCTCCAGAAGCGGCGCGACGGGCTTGCGCCGTCGATCGCGGCGGCTTCGATGAGCGAGCGCGGAATCGATTGCAGGCCGGCCAGGAAGAACAGGAAGTTGTACGACACCTGCTTCCACACCGCGGCGATCAGCACCAGGGTCATGGCCTGGTTGCCGTCCAGGCGCGGGTTCCAGTCGACGCCGGCATGGCGCAGGGCCACGGCCAGGATGCCGACGGAAGGCGAAAACAGGAACAGCCACAGCACGCCGACCACGGCGGGCGCCACGGCGTAGGGCCAGATCAGCAGCGTCTTGTAGAGGCCGGCGCCGCGGATGACGCGATCTGCCATGACGGCCAGCAGCAAGGACACGCCCAAACCGACCACTGCCACGAGGATCGAGAATACGGCGGTGACGCGGAAGGAATCCAGGTAGGCCTGTTGCGAAAACAGGTCCATGAAGTTGTCCAGTCCGACGAACTCGGAGGACAGTCCGAATGCATCTTCCAGCCGCAGCGATTGCCACATGGCCTGGCCGGCGGGCAGGAAGAAGAAGACCACGGTAATGATGATCTGCGGCAGGAGCAGCAGATAGGGCAAGGTCTTGTGCCCGAATACAACACGTTTTTCCATAGGGGGAACCCAAGGTACAGAAAAGCGGCGGTTGGAGTAACCGCCGCCTGAAACCGCCTTCGTAAAATACGAGAGGCTTAAAGCCCTAAAAACCGCAGGGCCTTAAGCCTTGTACTGCCTGGCGCAAAACAGCCCAAGTCCTTGTCACGGCATGGAAAATACCGATTGACAGGACCGGGCCGGTATCGCGGAAGGGCGTTACTTTACACTCTTCTCGAACTTTTCCAGCAGCTCGTTGCCGCGCTTGACGATGTTGTCGGCGCCGTCCTTGGCGCTGACCTTGCCCGAAACGACGCGTTCGATTTCGGCGTCTTCGATTTCACGGATCTGCGGCAGGAAGCCCAGGCGCAGGCCGCGCGATTGCGCGGTGGTTTCGACGTTCAGCTGCTTGACGCCGACTTCGGTGCCCGGGTTCTTGTCGTAGAAGCCGTCCTTCTTGGTCAGCTCGTAGGCAGCCTTGGTGACGGGCACGTAGCCGGTCTGCTGGTGCCAGCGGGCGGCGATTTCCGGGCTGGCCAGGAACTTGAAGAACGCGGTCACGCCCTTGTAGGTTTCCGGCTTCTTGTTGGCGAAGACCCACAGCGAAGCGCCGCCGATGATGGTGTTCTGCGGCGCGCCTTGCACGTCGGCGTAGTAGGGCAGGGTCGAGGTGCCGAATTCGAACTTGGCGTTCTTGGCGATGTTGGCGCGCAGGCCGGACGAACCGGTGATCATGGCGCACTTGCCGCTGATGAACAGCGAGTTCGGCTCGTCGCCGCGGCCGCCGTACATGAAGATGCCTTCCTTGCCCAGCTTGGCCAGGTTTTCCAGGTGGCGCACGTGCAGCGGGGTGTTGATGGCGATGCGGGCGTCCAGGCCGCCGAAACCGTTGTCCTTGGTGGCGTACGGCACGTTATGCCAGGCCGAGAACGTTTCCAGCTGGACCCACGACGGCCAGGAGGTGGTGTAGCCGCATTCCTGACCTGCGGCCTTCAGCTTCTGGCCGGCGGCGGCCAGCTCTTCCCAGGTCTTGGGCGGCTTGTCGGCGTCCAGGCCGGCCTTCTTGAAGGCGTCCTTGTTGTAGTAGAACACCACGGTCGAGCTGTTGAAGGGCATCGACACCAGCTTGCCGTCGGCCGACGAGTAGTAGCCGGCCACGGCGCCGATGAATTCCTTCGGATCGATCGGGTTGCCGACTTCTTCCGACATCTGCTGCACCGGCTTGATGGCGCCCTTGGCGTACATCATGGTGGCGGTGCCGACTTCGAACACCTGGAGGATGTCCGGGGCGTTACCGGCGCGGAACGCGGCGATGCCGGCGTTCATGGATTCACCGTAGTTGCCCTTGTAGACTGCCTTGACTTGGTAGTCGGGGTTCTTTTTGTTGAATTCGTCGACCAGGCCGTTCACGCGATCGCCCAGCGCGCCTTCCATCGAGTGCCAGAATTGGATCTCGGTGGCGGCATGCGCGGAGGCGCCTGCAAAAGCCGTCATGATGGCGGCAAAGGTTAAGGCAATACGGTGGGATCGCATAGAGAGGTTCCTCCAGTTGGGCGTGACGCGACCGGGTTGTCCGGGCGCAGAAAACACGACACCTTATGAATTGTTTGTGACAAAACCGTGACTTTCACATCACTCCAAACGCCTGTCAAATTGCGCGTTTTAGGCGCGAACGAACATTTTTCTTTTTTTTCCCAACGAGAACTCCCGTTTACAATCGGCTCCTATGAAAAACGAACTTTCGATTGCGTTCATCGGCGGCGGCAATATGGCCGCTGCCCTGGCCTCGGGCCTGGCCGGCAAAGTATGCGCCGCCGGCAACATACATGTCATTGACATAAACCAGGATTCGCATGCTGCCTGGCAGGCCCGCGGCATGACCACCGCGACGGCTCCGGGCGAGGCCCTGGCGCGGTGCCGCGTCTGGGTGTTCGCTGTCAAGCCACAGAACATGAAGGACGTTGTGGCTTCCACGCGTCAATGGTTGCGCGAAGACACTTTGGTGGTAAGCGTGGCGGCCGGTATCCGCGCCGATACGCTGGCGGCCTGGCTCGGGACGCCCGAGGCGCCGTTCAAGCGCCTGGTGCGCTGCATGCCGAATACGCCGGCCCTGGTGGGCGCCGGCATTACCGGCCTGGCGGCGCTGGACGGGGTGGACGCTGCCGACCGCGACCTGGCGGCGCGATTGCTGTCCAGCGTGGGTGAAGTGGTGTGGGTCGCCGATGACGCCGCGCTTGATGGCGTGACGGCCTTGTCGGGCAGCGGCCCGGCTTATGTATTCCTGTTCCTGGAAGCGCTGGTGGCGGGCGGCCAGAAGGTCGGCCTGACGGCAGAACAGGCCAAGCAACTGGCATTGGGCACGCTGGCCGGGGCGACGCGCCTTGCCGCTGAGTCCTCTGAACCGCTGGCCACCCTGCGTGAACGTGTCACCTCCAAGGGCGGCACCACGGCGGCGGCGCTCAATGCGTTCGGCGCGGCCGGGTTTGCCGCCATCGTCGAAGACGCCATGGCGGCCGCCGCCCGACGCTCGCGCGAGCTGGCGGAGGAGTTCGGCAAATGACGGCCACGGACGGGGGCACAGGCTCCCGGCGCTTTGCGCTCATGAGCCGGCCGCAGTTCGCCATTGCCGTGTTGTGCATGCTGGTGGTGGTGGTCGGCTCGAACATCCTGGTGCAGGTGCCGCTGAACGACTGGCTGACCTGGGGCGGGTTGTCCTATCCGGTCGCCTTCCTGGTCACGGACGTGCTGAACCGCCGGTTCGGCCCGGCGGCCGCGCGCCGGGTGGTCTGGTTCGGCTTTGCCGCCGCCCTGGTGGTGTCGGTATGGGTGGCCTCGCCGCGCATCGCGCTGGCTTCGGGTCTGGCCTATATCTGCGCGCAACTGGTGGACATTCAGGTGTTCGACCGATTGCGCGACCAGCGCTGGTGGCGCGCGCCCCTGGTGTCGGGCGTGCTCGGCGCCATCCTGGATACGGCCGTGTTCTTCAGCGTTGCATTCGCGGCCACCGGCGCGCCCTGGATGACATGGATGATGGGCGACCTGGCGATCAAGCTCGCGGTCAATATCAGCATGCTGGCGCCGTTCCGCGCGCTGATGTGGAATCTGGCCAAGCCGGCCAGTGCCTGACCAGGCGGCGGGGCGCCTGCGGTTTTCGGGCCGCCCCGCGCTTGAATTCAGTGAATAACTACGCACGTTAATTATTATCCGTAAGTCCTGCGTAAGCACTGTATTTAAATGCGTCTTTAAACGGCGTATTAATCGCCCGCGATATATATCTCGAAGCACAATTTCGCGTGGCGCGCCAGATGATAAATACGATTTTCTTGCGGATTCTCCAACGATTTCAGAGGTTTGCCCCGGCTATCCGTCACGATTAAAGGCGCGCGCCTAAATATTGGGGATTACACGCAGTGACAGTATGACGGCTTGCTTTCAGAATACCGGCCACACCGTGTTTTTGCCCAAGAAGCCGGCGACGGGCGACGAGGATTAACGGATTACCCAACCGATAAACCGCGTCGGACAGAGCCGCTCAAAACCTCGCTGGAGAACTCCGCATGAAGTTTCTGAATCGCCTTACCCCGGTAGCCATGGCGCTTGGGGCACTTGCCTTGGCTGGCGCCGCGCACGCCGCCGACACGATCAAGATCGGCATTCCCCAGCCCATGACCGGCCCCAATACGCAATACGGCGACCAGATCCAGGCCGGCGCATTGACCGCGATCGAGACCATCAACGCCAAGGGCGGCGTCAAGGGCAAGAAGCTCGAACCCATCCTCATCGACGACGGCTGCGAACCCAAGCAGGCCGTGCCGGCCGCCAACCGCGTGGTCAATTCCGGCGCCAAGTTCGCCGTGGCCCATGCGTGCTCGGGCGTGACCGTGGCCGCCGTGAAGGTCTACGAGGAAGAGGGCATCGTCGGCATCACCCCGGGCGCGACCTCGCCGCTGGTCACCGACACGATCAAGCCGCATTTCTTCTTCCGCACCATCGGCCGCGACGACCAGCAAGGCCCGTACGCCGCCAACTACATCGCCAAGACCCTGAAGCCCAAGAAGGTCGCCGTGCTGCATGACAAGCAGACCTACGGTTCGGGCGTGGCCACCCAGGTCCGCGATTCGCTGGGCAAGGAAGGCGTGAACGTCGCCATGTTCGAAGGCATCAACGTCGGCGACAGCGACTACTCGGCCATCATCACCAAGCTCAAGTCGGCTGGCGTGGATCTGGTCTATTTCGGCGGCTACCACCCCGAACTGGGTCTGTTGCTGCGCCAGTCGCGTGAACAGGGCCTGAAGGTCCAGTTCATGGGTCCGGAAGGCACCGCCAACCAGGATCTGGTGGCGATCGCCGGCCCGGCCATCGACGGCCTGCTGGTCACGCTGCCGGCCGACTTCACCAAGCTGCCCGGCAACGAGAGCATCGTGAAGGCCTTCAAGGACGCCAAGCGCGATCCGGACGGCGCCTTCCAGATGCCGGCGTACGCCGCCGTGCAGATCCTGGCCGACAGCATCAACGCGGTGGGCGAAGACCCCGCCAAGGTGGCTGACTACATGCACAAGACCAAGTTCTCCACCGGCATCGGCCCGGTCGAGTACGACGCCAAGGGCGACCTGAAGAACTTCGAGTTCGCCGTCTACAAATGGGATAAGGACGGCAAGAAGACCCAGCTGTAAACTCGCGATCCCGCCGGCGTCGCCGGCGTGTAGGGCCTGTCGTCCTCGTTCTGCCGTAATCCGCGTAGCGAAGCGCCAAAAGCGCTGTGCGGCCGGCGGGCGCAGATGCCAGGCCCTTATAAAATACGCCCAGGTTTCCGGCTCCGGGTCTCTCCACCGGGGCCGGAACCATTTGGAGCAAGAGAAATAATGTCTGACCTCATACCCCAACTTACCCAGCAATTCTTCAACGGATTGTCTCTGGGCGCGATCTATGCGTTGATTGCCATCGGCTACACAATGGTCTACGGCATCATCGGTATGATCAACTTCGCTCACGGCGAAATCTACATGATCGGCGCCTATGTCGGCCTGGTCACCCTGACGGCCATCGGCACCAATAGCGGCTTGCCGATACCGTTCATCATCGCGGCCATGCTGGTCGTGGCCATCGTGGTCACGGGCATCTACGGTTTCAGCGTCGAGCGCGTCGCCTACCGGCCCGTGCGCGGCAGCCCCCGTCTGGTGGCGCTGATCTCGGCCATCGGCATGTCGATCTTCCTGCAGAACTGGGTGGCCCTGGGCCAGGGCGCGCGCGACATGGCCGTGCCATCGCTGGTGTCCGGCGCCGTGCAGTTCCACATGGGCTCCGACTTCGACGTCACCGTGCCGTATTCGCGCATCATGATCATCGTGGTCACTGTGGTGCTGATGATCGGGCTGACGCTGTTCATCAAGTATTCCCGCATGGGCCGCGCCTCGCGCGCCTGCTCGCAGGACATGCACATGGCGAACCTGCTGGGCATCGACACCAACCGCGTGATCTCGTTCACCTTCGTGATGGGCGCGATCCTGGCAGCGGTGGGCGGCGTGCTGATCGCCATCACCATCGGCAAGCTCAACCCCTTCATCGGCTTTCTTGCCGGCATCAAGGCCTTTACCGCGGCGGTGCTGGGCGGCATCGGCAGCATCCCCGGCGCCATGCTGGGCGGCGTGCTGCTCGGGCTGGCCGAGACCTTCGCGGCTGCCTACATCTCCTCACAGTACAAGGACATCGTGGCGTTCTCGCTGCTGATCCTGATCCTGCTGTTCCGTCCCACCGGGCTGTTGGGCAAACCTGAGGTGGAAAAAGTCTGATGTCGAACAACAATCTGAAAAACGCCACGATGGCGGCCGTGCTGACGGCTGTCATCGTCACCCCCGTCTTCGGCCTGCAGCTGATCCGGCAGGGCGCCCGCACCACGATGGAATCGAACTGGTCGCTGGTGGCGATTGCCGCCGCCATCGTGTTCGTGTTCCAGTTGCTGCGCCCCTGGATCGCCAAGCCGTTCCAGAAGCTGAAGACGGGCCTGCCGACCTTGCCGGCCGCGCCGGCCAAGAGCCACAAGCCGCTCGCCATTCTGCTGTTGGCCATCGCGGTCATCTGGCCGTTCTTCGCCGGGCGCAGCTCGGTGGACATCGCCACGCTGGTGCTGATCTACGTGATGCTGGGCCTGGGCCTGAACATCGTGGTGGGTTTTGCCGGCCTGCTGGACCTGGGCTTCGTGGGCTTTTATGCCGTCGGCGCCTATACCTACGCCTTGCTGTACCACTGGGGCGGCTGGAGCTTCTGGGAAGCGCTGCCGTTCTCGGGCGCCATGGCCGCGCTGTTCGGTTTCATCCTGGGCTTTCCGGTATTGCGGTTGCGCGGCGACTACCTCGCCATCGTGACGCTGGGCTTTGGTGAAATGATCCGCCTCTTGCTGATCAACCTGAACACGCTGACCGGCGGTCCGGACGGCATCTCGGGCATTCCCAAGCCGACGGTGTTCGGCCTGGAAATGACGCGTCGCGCCAGCACCGAAGGCGGCACCACTTTCCATGAATTCATGGGCTGGAATTTCCAGAACCAGGACATGGTGGTGTACCTGTACCTCATGGCTCTGCTGCTGGCGCTGGTGACGCTGTTCGTCTCCACCCGGCTGATCCGCATGCCGGTTGGACGCGCATGGGAAGCGCTGCGCGAGGACGAGATCGCCTGCCGTTCGCTGGGGCTGAATCCCACGCGGATCAAGCTGTCGGCGTTCACGCTGGGCGCCATGTTCGCCGGCTTTGGCGGCGCGTTCTTCGCGGCGCGCCAGGGCATGGTGAATCCGGAGTCCTTCACCTTCATCGAATCGGCGCTGATCCTGGCCATCGTGGTGCTGGGCGGCATGGGCTCGCAGGTGGGCGTGATCCTGGCGGCCGTGCTGCTGACGGTGCTGCCGGAAGTGGCGCGCGAATTCGCCGAATACCGGATGCTGATGTTCGGCCTGGTGATGGTATTGATGATGATGTGGCGTCCGCAGGGGTTGTTGCCCATGAAGCGTCCCCATGTGGAGTTGGCTAAATGAGCGAGGCATTGCTGAAAGTATCCGGGCTCACCATGCGGTTCGGCGGCCTGTTGGCCGTGGACAGCGTGGCGTTCGAAGTCAAATCCGACGAGGTGTTCGCCATCATCGGCCCCAACGGGGCAGGCAAGACCACGGTGTTCAACTGCGTGGGCGGCTTCTATGCGCCGACGGCGGGCGACATCACCATGGACGGCAAGGCCATCACCGGTCTGCCCAGCCACAAGGTGGCGCGCCATGGGCTGGTGCGCACGTTCCAGAACGTGCGCCTGTTCAAGCAGCTGACCGTGCTGGAGAACCTGCTGGTGGCGCAGCACACCCAGGTGGAGTCGCGGCTTTTGCCGGGCCTGCTCAAGCTCAAGTCCTATCGCCAGTCCGAGACCGACGCGCTGGCGCGCGCCGCGCAATGGCTGGATTTCATGGGGTTGCGCGAGTTCGCCAACCGCGAGGCGGGCAACCTGGCCTACGGCCACCAGCGCCGCCTGGAGATCGCGCGCTGCATGATCACCAAGCCGCGTCTGCTGATGCTGGACGAACCGGCGGCGGGCCTGAACCCTCAGGAAAAGCGCGATCTGCAGTCGCTTATCGACCAGTTGCGGCGCGAATTCGGCGTCGCGGTGCTGCTGATCGAGCACGACATGAGCCTGATCATGGGCATTTCCGACCGCATCCTGGTCATGGAGCACGGCAAGCCCATCACTACCGGCACCCCCGAGCAGGTGCGCAACGACGAGCGCGTCATCAAGGCGTACCTGGGGGAAGAGTAATGCTTAAGCTGGATAACATTCATACCTACTACGGCGCCATCCAGGCGTTGAACGGGGTGTCGGTGGAGGTCAACAAGGGCGAGATCGTCACGCTGATCGGCGCCAACGGCGCGGGCAAGACGACGCTGCTGATGACCGTCTGCGGCAACCCGCGGGCACGCGAAGGCACGATCACGTTCGAGGGCGAGGACATCACCCACAAGGACACGCACCACATCATGCGCAATGGCATCGCCATTTCGCCGGAAGGGCGGCGGGTCTTCAAGGACCTGACCGTTGCCGAGAACCTGATGATGGGCGGCTTCTTCGCCAAGCGCGATGAGATCCAGGCGGGCATCGACCACGTGTACGGGCTGTTTCCGCGCTTGAAAGAACGCGCCAGCCAACGCGCTGGCCTGATGTCGGGCGGCGAGCAGCAGATGCTGGCCATCGGCCGCGCGCTGATGACGCGTCCGCGCCTGTTGCTGCTGGACGAACCGACGCTGGGCCTGGCCCCGCTGGTGATCGCCCAGATTTTCGACATCATCCGCGAGATCCGCGAACAGGGCGTGACGGTGTTCCTGGTCGAACAGAACGCCAACAAGGCGCTGGGCGTGGCCGACCGCGGCTATGTGCTGGAAAACGGGCGCGTGGTGTTGCAGGACACCGGCGCCAACCTGCTGGTCAACGACCAGGTGCGCAAGGCGTATCTGGGCGGTTGATTGCTGTTCCCCGCGAAGGGAAATTGGGGCGCATTGGAAAATGCGCCTTTTTTTTCGCCTGTTTGGCGCGGGGAAGGGGCAGCGGGCTCAGGCCGCCAGCAGCTGTTCGGCCTGGTAATGCGCGATTGCGGCTCGCGCCAGCGCGTCGATGGAGTCGGTCAGCGTCACGCCCAGGCTGGGGCGCAGCGCGTGCGGCACGGCGAGGGGCAGTTCGGTGCAGCCCAGCACCACGGCGTCCGCGCCGCGCGCCTTGAGGCGGGCGATGCATTCGGCGGCTGGGGCGTAGGCGTCTTCCAGGCGATTGGCCTTGACCGCGCGGATCGAGCCCATGCAATAGCGTTCGACTTCGTCGTCGTCGGGCACGATGCACTCATAGCCTTGCGCTTCCAGATGCTGCTGATACAGGCCCAGCTTCAGCGTGGCGGCGGTGCCCATCAGGCCGATGCGGCCGGTGGGCAAGCCCAGACGCCGCAGGTCGTCGATGACGGCCTGGATGATGTGCAGCACGGGCAGGTCGGTGGACGCAGCGATCTGGTCGTACCAGAGGTGGGCCGTGTTGCACGGGATGGCGATGAGCTGCGCGCCGGCGTTCTGCAGAAAGCGCACGCCTTCCTGCATGTAGGGCAGAGGATTTTCGCCGCCCGCCATGTAGGCGCTGGACCGGTCGGGAATGCGGGGGTCGTTGCGCAGCAGCGTAGGGATGTGCTGCTGGTCGATCGCGGCGGGCGTCAATGCCGCCAGGCGCAGGGCAAAGGCGGCGCCCGCCATGGGGCCCATGCCGCCCAATACACCCAGGTAACAACCCTGGGAATAGCTGTTCACGTTATTTACTCCGAGCTAATGCCGTCCCGGGCGTCAAGACCTGGCCCGGGCGTTCGGCGCTGGTCCGTTCCCCGTCCCAGACCTGCCTGCCGTTGACCCAAACCGCTTGGATGCCCTGGCTTGCCTGAATGGGAGCTGAAAAAGTGGCCACATCTGTCACGGTGGCGGGATCGAACAGCACCAGATCAGCATGATACCCCTCCCGCAACAGGCCGCGCTCGGCGATGCCGTATTGGTCCGCGGCGAGGCCGGTCATTTTGTGGATGGCGGTTTCCAGCGTCAGCAGGCGCTGTTCACGCACCATGGCGCGCAGCACGTTGGTGAAGGTGCCCCATTGGCGGGGGTGCGGATGCGGATCGAAGGGCAGGCCGTCCGAGCCCACCATGGTCAGTGGATGCGAGAAGATGCGGCCGACGTCGGCCGGATCCATCAGGAAATAGATGGCGCCGGCGGGCGCGAGCCGTGCGATGGCGGCTTCGTCGTCCAGGCCCAGTTCGGCCATGACTTCGCTGAAGTCTCGGCCGGTGGCTTCGGGGTAGCCCTTGGACCAGGTGATCATGGTGCGGCTGGCCAGGCGCGCGCGGTCCAGCCGCAACATGGTGGAGGTGGCGGGGTAGGGATGGCAATCCAGGCACACCGCCTGGGTGGCGGCGGCGCGGTTGATCAGGTCCAGGGTTTCGCGGCTGCGGCCGTGGTTGCGCTCGCCGGCCAGCTTGTGGTGCGAGAACACCACGCGGCAGTCGAGTTCGCGGCCGATCAGCAGCGCTTCTTCCATGGCCGCAACGATGTGGTCGGCCTCGTCGCGCAGATGCGTGGCGTAGACGCCGGGACGGCCGCGCAACGGCGCGCAGACCTCGATGATCTCGTCGGTGGGTGCCGCGCTGGCCGGCGGATAGAAGGTGCCGGTGGAAACGCCGAAGGCGCCCGCGTCCAGTGCCTCTTGCAGCAGCGCGCGCATGGCGGCGCGTTCGTCCGCGTCGGCGGCACGCGAGGTGTCGTCCATGACCGCCACGCGCAGCGTGGTGTGGCCGACCAGCGGCGCCACGTTGACGGCGGCGGGCGTGGCGCGCAGTGCGTCCATCCAGGCGCGGAAGGTGCTGAAACGGAACAGTTCGGCCGGACCCAGCAGGTCCAGCGGCTGCGGGATGGCAGTGCCATCCAACGGGGCCAGGCTGATGCCGCAATTGCCGGTGACCACGGTGGTGATGCCCTGCGAGACCTTGGGCAGCATGTCCGGGTGCGCCAGCAGGTAGCCGTCGTCGTGGGTATGGGAGTCGATGAAGCCGGGCGCCAGTGTCAGGCCGCTGGCGTCGATGACGGGCACGCCGGCCGGGCGGGCGAATTCGCCCACCGCGGCGATGCGGCCGTCATGCACGGCCAGGTCGCCCTGGCGGGCAGGGCCGCCGGTGCCGTCGACGAGCGTGGCGCCTGCCACGATGAAGTCTGCTTGCAGCATGCGCGCGCTCATCAGTCGAGTTTCTCGATGCCGGCGCCGTCGATGATCTGTTGCCATTTGGCGGTTTCGCGGTCGATCAGCTGCTTGAAGTCGGCGGGCGAGCCGCTGGCCGGTTCGGCGCCCAGCGTGGCCAGGCCGGTGCGGACTTCAGGCGCCTGCAGCGCCTTCTGGATGGCGGCGTTCAGCGTGGCGACCACTTCCGGCGGAGTGCCCTTGGGCGCGACCACGCCGCCCCAGGCCACGGTTTCGTAGCCCTTCAGGCCGGCTTCGTCCAGCGTGGGCACGTCGGGCATCAGCGCCAGGCGCTTCAGGCTGCTTACGCCGATGGCGCGGACCTTGCCGCTCTTGACCAGCGGGGTCGCTTCCGAGGTGTTGACGAACAGGTAGTCCAGGCGGCCGCCCAGCAGGTCCTGGATGGCGGCGGGACCGCCGTTGTAGGGAATGAACATGACGTTGATCTTGGCCATGCTCTTGAAGAGTTCGCCGCCCATGTGGCCGGTCGTGCCCACGCCCGAGGCGCCATAGGACAGGCGGCCGGGTTCCTTGCGGGCGCGGTCGATCAGGTCCTGCACGCTCTTGACGGGGGAGTCGGCCGGCACGATAAGCGCGTTGTACAGGTCGAACAGATGGGCTACGGGCGTCAGGTCCGCGTCCACGTCGTAGGGCAGGTGCTTGAACAGCGAACGGTTCACGGCCAGCGTGTTGATGTTGCCGTAGCCGACCGTGTAGCCGTCGGGCGCGGCGCGCTTGACCAGGGCGATGCCGATGTTGCCGGCGGCGCCGGGGCGGTTCTCGACCACCACCGTGGCGCCGGTGTCGCGCGCCAGCTGGGTCGTGATCAGGCGCGACAGCACGTCGGGCGAACCGCCGGCGGCCGAGGGCACCAGGAAGGTGATGGGCTTGTCGGGATACGCGCCGGCGGTGGCGGCGGCCGACATGGCGGCGCCGAGCGCCAACGCGGAAAGGCCGCGGAAGAGTTTGCTACGCATGGTGGATTCCCCTTGGTTTTGTGGTGTTGAGGCGGGCAGGTTACACCCCGCGTCTCTGCGCGCCCTCATCGAAAAATGTCGAAAACCTATAATCGGGCGTTATCGGTTTGGCGCTGATTTGCCAGGGGAAAAAATGGATGAGCATGCCTATGCGGACGAGGTCGGACCCACTGCCGGACGGCCTTTGAACCTGCGCCAGATCGAGGTGTTCCGCGCCATCATGATGGCCGGATCGATCAGCGGCGCGGGCCGCATGCTGCACGTATCGCAACCCGCGGTCAGCCGCGTGCTGGCGCTGACCGAGAGCCGGTTGGGCTACAAGCTGTTCGAGCGCGTGAAGAGCCGGCTCTCGCCGACGGCCGAGGCCCGGCGGCTGTACGCGGAAGTGGAGCAGGTCTATGGCGGCATCCAGCGCGTGAACGACCTGGCTGCCAGCCTGGGCCAGTCGGGCGCGGGCATGCTGAAGATCGTCGCCAGCGCCAGTTTCGGGCAGCGCCTCATTCCGATGGCGCTGGATCGCTTCCGCGGCCGCAATGCGGACGCGCGCGTCGATTACCGCAGCGTGACCTTCGATGAGCTGGCTGCGTATTTTCTATCGGGCCAGGCGGACATAGGCGTTTCCATGCAGCCCCCTGATCATCCCAATTTGCGGTCCGTGCGCCTGGCGCGGGTGCCCATCGTCTGCGCGCTGCCTGCCGGGCATCCGCTGGCGGCGCGCGAGGTGATGCGGCCGGAGGATTTCTCCACCGCGGCCTGGATCGGCTATCCGCGCGATACGCCGCTGGCGCGCGCGCTCAAGCCCTTCTTCGGCGAAGGGCCGGCTTGCGCGGCGGCGGTGGAAGTGCATTCGCCCGTGACCGCCTGTTCTTTCGTGCAGCAGGGATTGGGGCCGGCGCTGGTCGATGCCTGGTGCGTGACGCCGGACCAGGCCGCGCACATGGTCTTGCGCCCGATATCGCCGGCGGCCAGCGTGGATATCTGGGCCACGCATTCGAATCTGAGCGCGCCGCCCTTGCTGGCGCGGCGCTTTCTGGCGGCGGTGAAGAAAACGCTGGAAGAGGGGGAGCCGTGCGAACTGGCGCCCGGCGCTTCCAGCTGAGGGCTTGCGCCGGAGGGGCAAGCCCGGCCGGACCTTACAGGCCTTCGGCCTTGAGCGCGGCCTGCACGCCCTTGTCGGCTTCCATGCGCTTGAAGAACGCGGCCAGATTGTCCAGGCCCGACAGGTTCACTTCCTTGGCGTGCGCCCAGCGCAGCACCACGTACAGGTAGGCGTCGGCGATGGAGGGCTTGTCGCCCGTCAGGTAGGACTTGCCGGCGAGCTGTGCGTTCAGCTGCGCGAAGAGCTTGGTCAGCAGCGCGGAAGCCGAGCCGGCCAGCTCCTTCTGTGCGCCTTCGTCGCCGACGAAACGCGACGCACCGAAGATCATCGAGAAAGTCTTGTGGATGTCCGAGTTGATGAAGCCGAGCCAGCGGCGCACTTCGGCGCGCGAGCGCGGCGAACCGTCGCCCAGCAACTGCAGTTCAGGCGCGTGTTCAGCCAGGTACTCGAGGATCGCCGCGTTCTGCGTGACGGTCCAGCCGTCGTGCGCCAGGGCGGGCACGGCGCCCAGCGGGTTGACCTTCAGGAACTCCGGGCCCTTGAGTTCGTCGCGGCTCAGCTTGTGCGTTTCGTAGGGTTTGCCGATCCATTCCAGAACGATATGGGAAGCGAGCGAGCACGCGCCGGGCATGTAGTACAGTTTCATCAGATGGGGTCTCCTGAGAGCAAGGACGGGGATCTCCGTTCCTGGCCGATATGGTACGCCACCCGTTGCCGGAGATGCCCATGCCGTCACGTCCCGCCGCGATCACGCGCGCGCTGTTCCTGTCGTTCTCTTTGTGCCTGGCGCTGCCCGCGTCCGCGCAGCCGGGGCCCGAACCCGCATCGGTCCCGGCCCGCGTCACGGCCGTGGTGGGCGGACTCAATCATCCCTGGGCAATGGCCTTTCTGCCCGAGGGCGGCGTGCTCATTACCGAGCGTCCCGGCAACCTCAGGCTGCTGCGCATCCCGGGCGGCTTGTCCAAGCCGCTGGCCGGCGTGCCCAAGGTCGCGGCGCAGGGCCAGGGCGGCCTGCTGGACGTGGCGCTGTCGCCCGACTTCGCGCAGGACCGGTATGTCTATCTGTCCTATGCCGAGGCCGATGGTTCGAAGAGCGGCACCGCCGTGGGCCGCGGCAAGCTGTCCGCCGATGGTTCGGCGCTGGAGGATTTCCGCGTGCTGTTCCGGCAGCAACCGAAGCTGTCGTCGGGCCTGCACTACGGATCGCGCCTGGTGTTCGACGGCAAGGGCTATCTGTACATCTCGCTGGGCGAGAACAACCAGCGACCCACCGCGCAGGATCTGGACAAGCTGCAGGGCAAGGTGGTGCGGCTGAAGGCCGACGGGTCGGTGCCGACCGACAATCCCTTCGTGGGCCAGGCCGGCGCGCGGCCCGAGATCTGGTCCTACGGGCATCGCAATCCCCAGGGCATGGCGCTCAACCCCTGGAGCGGCCAGCTCTGGGAAAACGAGCACGGACCGCGCGGCGGCGACGAAATCAACCTGGTCCAGCGCGGCAAGAACTACGGCTGGCCGCTGGCCACCCACGGCATCAACTACTCGGGCCAGCCCATCCCCGAAGCCAAGGCAGCGGAGCTGCCCGGCATGGAGCCGCCGCTCTATTGGTGGCCGAAGTCGCCGGCCATCAGCGGCATGGCTTTCTACAACGCGGACCGGTTCCCCGCCTGGCGCAATTCCGTGTTCATCGGCGCACTGGCCAACCAGAATCTCATCCGCCTGACCTTGGACGGCGACCGCGTGGTGGCGCAGGAGTGGCTGCTGACGGACCGCAAGCAGCGGATACGCGACGTGCGGCAAGGGCCGGACGGTTATGTGTACGTGTTGACGGACGCCTCGCCAGGCGAGTTGCTGCGCCTGGCGCCGGCCGAACAGGGAGAGTGAATGCCATGAAACCGTATGAGCTGATCGGGTCCGCCGGCTGCGGGTCCGCCATCGTCGAGATGGCGCTGGTACTGGCCAACGTGCCGCACACCTTGACGGACCTGCCGTACCTCAAGCCCGGCGCCGAGCGCGACAGGCTGCTGCAACTGAATCCGTTGGGGCAGGTGCCTACCCTGGTCCTGCCGGACGGCGAGATCATGACCGAGAGCGCGGCCATGATCCTGCATCTGAACGATGTGGCGCCCCAGGCCGGCCTGGCGCCCGCGCCCGACAAGCCTGAGCGGGCCCGGTTTCTGAATCTGCTGATCCGGCTGGTGGCGGCTATCTATCCCACGTTCACCTATGGCGACGACCCGCCGCAATGGACCACCGCAGGTCCCGCGGCCGAGCTGCTGAGGCAGCGCGTGCATACGCGGCGGACGGATATCTGGCAGGAGCTGGAACGCCAGGCTGGCGCCCCGCACATGCTGGGCCGGCGCTTTTCTGCGCTGGATCTGTACGTCACGGTGATGACGCATTGGCGTCCCGGGCCGGCGTGGTTCGCGTCCGAGTGCCCGGCGCTGACCGCTGTGGCGCGCGAGGCGGCGCAGGAGCCCAATGTGGCGCGCGTGCTGCAGCGGCATTTTCCGCCGCCTACGGAGTAGCCGGGCGTCAAGCCTTGGTTGGCTTGCGGGTCCTGGACTTGGTCCGTGCTTCACGCAGGGCGATGTAGACGCCGCTGCCGGCGATGAAGAGCGCGCCCAGATAGGCATAGGCGTCCGGGGTCTCATGCCAGAAGACCCAGCCCAGGATGGTGGCCCAGATCAGCCCGGTATAGTCGAAGGGCGCAACCACCGAGGCGGGACCGATGCGGAATCCCTGGGTGATCAACGCCAGGCCCAGGGTGCTGAACAGGGCGACGGCGCCGAAGTACGGCAGATCCTCCATCGCGGGCTGCTCCCAGACCAAAGGCAGGGCGACCGCGCTACAGACCAGCTGGCCCAGCACGATGTAGAGCGTGGTCGTCAGCATGCCTTCGTTGCGGTTGATGCCGCGCGCCGTGATCATCATCACCCCATAAAGCAAGGCGGTGACCAGCGGAAGCAGGGTGGCCGCCTGGAACGTTGCGGCCCCGGGCCGCACCACGATCAGCACGCCGGCGAACCCGGCCAGCACGGCCAGCCAGCGCTTGCCGTCCACGCGTTCTTTCAGGACCAGCACCGATAGCGCCGTCACGAACAGCGGCGCGGCGAAGGCGATGGCGGTGGCTTCGGCCAGCGGCAGCGTGCGCAGGCCCAGATAAAAGCAATAGGCCGACACGACGTTGATGGCGCCGCGCGTCAGGTGCAGGCCAGGGTGCGCGGTGCGCAATACTCGCCGTCCGCCCAGCCACAGCGCCAGCGTGGCGACGAAAGGCAGGGCGATGAGCGCCCGCAGGAACAGGATCTGCAGCGGGTTGTAGTTGGCGCCGAGCCATTTGGCGTTGGCGTCGCTCAAGGTCAGGAAGAAAATGCCGCCCACCACGCAGGCGATGCCTGCTGCGGCGGATTGGGCCTGGGCGGCGGGAAGTACGGAAGAGGTGGACATCTACAGCCTGGGAGGGCGGCGGTTCGGGCCGCCCGAAAGGAAAGGACGGGGGGGAGGATTCAGCCTTGGGCGCGATAGGCCGCCAGGGCGACCATGCCCCAAGACGCCAGGAAGGCGACGCCGCCGAAGGGGGTAACGGCGCCCAGCCAATGCGTGCCCGTCAGGGACAGCACATACAGGCTGCCGCTGAACAGCACGATGCCGACGAACATCACCACGCCGGCCGCGGAAAGCAGGGACGAACCGTAGCGGGCGCCCAGCAGCGCGACGACGAACAGGCCCAGCGCATGGATCAGCTGGTACAGCACGCCGGTCTGCCAGACGGACAGCAGTTCCGGCGTCAGCATGCGCTTGAGGCCGTGGGCGCCAAAGGCCCCCGCGCCCACCGCCACCATGAGATTCAACGCCGCAAGTATCGTCAGCTGCCGGTCCGTCATCGCCAGTCCTTATAAGTGTCTGATCAATCGTGTTACAGCCGCCTATGATATGCCCAAATCCCGCGCCTATCCGGAGGCATGGCATTGTTGGGGACGGATCTTGTGACGGTCTTTCCAAATGGGATATCATGAATTCAATTTGGAATTTCTGGTGCGTACGCAGTCGTGGCGCCCAGACTTGCAGGAGTCAGGCCATGAGCGTAGCCGCCCTCGAAAAAAGTCCCGCCAAGCGTCCGTCCCGCCATGCGGCGGCGCGCGCCAAGCAGTTGTTCCGCAGCCTGGTCGACAGCCCCCTGGTCGACATGGCGCGCGACGTGCGCCGCGGCCTGCCTGCGCAGATGGTCGACGACGCGGCCGACTACTTGCAAGTGCCCAAGTCGGAAATCATGGCCATCACCGAGGTCAAGGCGGCCTCGCTGTCGCGCTGGAGCCGCGAAGGCCTGATGCTGCCGCTGGGCGAATCCGACCGCCTGGCCCGCGTCGCGCGGGTGGCGCGGGTGGCGCGCCAGGTTCTGGGCAGCGACGAAGAAGCCGTCGCCTGGCTGAACACGCCAGTGCCCGCCCTGGGCAACGTCAAGCCGCTGTCGCTGCTGACCTCCGACGCCAGCAGCCGCATTGTCGAGGACACGCTGGCGCGCGCCGCGGCGGGCGTCTACGCATGACGGACGACAGCGTTTCGATCTGGCGTATCGGGACTACCGCAGGCAAATACCGCGCCGACGACCTGAGCGGGGCGGGCGCCGCGGCCGTGGGCGGGCGCTACAACAGCCCGGGCACGGCGGTGGTCTATGCCTCGGCCAGCGTGGCGCTGGCGGCGCTGGAAACGGTGGTGCATTTTGCGGCCCGTGCGTCCGAACAGGCCAACCGCTATCTGATCGAACTGGCGGTGCCGCGCGCCGTACACGAAGCCCGCCAGGCGCTGAGCCTGACGCAGTTGCACGAGGACTACCCGTTCTGGGATGCCGTGCCCTTCGCGGAAGCGTCGCAGGCGGTGGGCGACAACTGGGTGCAGTCCGGCGTGTCGGCGCTGCTTGAACTGCCCAGCGCCATCGTGCCTTACCGGGGCGTGCCGGACTGCAATTTCCTGATCAATCCGGCGCACCCCGACGCCGAGCACATCGTAGTGGTGCGGCGCGAACGCTTCATTTACGATCCGCGCCTGCGCCCCGTCTAGTTCAGTCCGTCAGTACCGCGCGGCCCACGACCTTGCCGGCCCGCAGCGATGCCAGCACGCTGTCGGCCTCGGCCAACGCATGGCGGTGCACGGGCATGGGCGGCACCTTGCCGGCCCGCACCAGCTCCATCAGTTCCTGCAGTTCGGTCAGGTTGCCGACGTAGCTGCCGATGATGGACAGGGCCTTCATGGGAATCAGCGCGATGGGCCACGACGAAGCGCCGCCGAACAGGCCCACGATGATCAGCTTGCCGCCCTTGGTCAGGAAGTCGAAGGCGAGCGAGGTAGTCGCGGGCGCGCCGACCAGGTCGATGGCGGCCTGCGCGGGTTTGCCGCCGGCCGCCTTGATGATCTGCTGCGCGGCGTCCGGCGCGGCGCCGTCGATGGCGGCGAGCGCGCCGGCTTCCAGCGCGGCCTGGCGCTTGGCGGGGTCGATGTCGACGACGATGGCGCCGGCGCCGCCCAGGGCCTTGATCAGCGTCAGGCTCATGAGGCCCAGGCCGCCCGCGCCGAAGATGACAACGGGGTGCGAACGGTAGATGTCCGGGCCAATTTTCTTCAGCGCGGAGTAGGTGGTGAGCCCCGAGCAGGCATAGGGCGCGATCTGCGCGGGATCGAGGTCGCCGATGTCGATCAGGTAGCGCGGGTGCGGCACCAGGATGTGGTCGGCGTAACCGCCGGCGCGGTGCACGCCCAGGCAGGCGGGCGCGGAGCAATGGTTTTCCATGCCGGCCAGGCAAGGCGGGCAGTTGCCGCAGCCGATCCAGGGGTACACCAGGTAGTTGCGGTCGGCCGACAGTCCCTGGGCATCGGGACCGGCGGAGACGACGGCGCCCACGGTTTCATGGCCCATGGTGAGCGGTAGCGAGACGCCACGGTCCTTCAACGACAGCGTGCGGCCCTGGCCCAGGTCGTAGCCGCCTTCCCACAAGTGGATATCGCTGTGGCAAACGCCAGCCGCGCGCACCTTCAGCAGCACCTGCGACCCTTGCGGCGTGGGCGTGGGCTGGTTCATTTCCTGCAAGGGCTCGCGGAAGTTCACGACGCAATAGCACTTCATGGGATGTCTCCTCCTGGGTGGTTTTACGGCCGGCCCGCGAGGCGGGCGCGGCGTGGCAAGGCTATTTCTTCACGGTCGGGCATTCACTGTCCGCCAGGGACACGAAGACCTTTTCGCCCGGCACCGTGGACAGGATGCGGTAGAAGTCGCCGGGGTACTTGGATTCGGCGGGCTTTTTCACTTCGACCAGATACAGATCCATGATGACGCGGCCGTCTTCGGGGCGCACCCGGGCATTCTTGATCAGTTTGGTGGTGATGGGCAACTCGCGCATCTTCTGGTTGACTGTCGCGCCGTCGAAGGTGCCGGCGGCCTGGGCGGCTTGCAGGTAATGGGTGGTGGCGACGTAGCTCAGGGCCTGCACGATGGAAGGCGCGCGCGTCACGCCCATCTTTTTCTGCCAGCGCTGGGTCCAGGCCCGGGTGTCTTCGTCCGCGTCCCAATAAAAACCGGTGGGGAAGGTCAGCCCTTGGGCCACGGGCAGGCCCATCGCCTGCACGTCGTTGATGAAGGTCAGGAAGGTCAGCATGCGCTGCTTGCCCCCGGTCAGCCCGAACTCCTGGGCCTGCTTGATCAGGTTGACCAGGTCGCCGCCGGCGCTGGCCAGGCCCACCACGTCGGCCTTGGACGATTGCGCCTGCACCAGGAACGAAGCGAAATCCAGCGCGCCCAGGGGATGGCGCGTGCTGCCCAGCACCTTGCCGCCGGCCTTGTCCACGAAGCGCGAGGCGTTGGCTTCCAGCGATTTGCCGAAGACATAATCGGTGGTGATGAAGTACCAGGACTTGCCGCCGCTTTCGACCACGCTCTTGACCACGGCATTGGCCAGGGCATAGGTGTCGGGCGCCCATTGCGTGCTGAGATTGCTGCACTGCTTGCCGCTGAAGTCGCCGGCGAAGCCGCCGCTGATGAGGGCGGTTCCGCCTTTTTCGCGCGCCACGCCCTGGGCGGCCAGGCCCGCGGAGCTGGCGCCGCCGTCCACCACGGCCACCAGGCCTTGCGTGTCGAACCAACGGCGGACCAGGGCCGAGGCCACGTCCGCCTTGTTCTGGTTGTCCGCGCCTATGACTTCGACGGTCTTGCCGGCGACCTTGCCGCCGAAGTCCTCGACCGCCATGCGCACGGCCATCTCGGAGCCCAGCCCGCCCAGGTCGGAATAGATGCCGGAGCGGTCGTTGGATACGCCCAGGCGAACCACGTCGGTTTGGGCTTGGGCCACGCAGGCGGCCAGCGAGGCGGCCAGCGCCGCCAACAGGGGTTTGATACGCATCTGCTTGCCTCCCGGCCCGATGAGGGCCGAATTATTGGTGTCTCGTTGGGATGCTGTGTATCTGCTTGCGGGGCGCCAGTTCTCCATCTGGCCGAAAACTATTTCACATTGGTGAAAGAAAATTCTTGTGCAAGAATTTAGGTTCGCACATATGAAAAGTCAACATGGTGGATTTCCCAAGTCGAAGCGCGCTTGCGCCGGCTGGAGGAATGCCGCGCGAGGGGTAGACGCATGGAAGTGAAGCTCGTCGCAAGAACGCTGGAACTGATCGAACTGTTCGCCCAGGAGCGGCGGCCGATGCCGCTGACCGAACTGGCGCAAGGCCTGGGCGCGCCCATGTCCAGCTGCCTGGCGCTGGTGCGTACGCTGGTGGCGCGGGGCTATCTGTACGAGGTCCGGCGGCGCGCCGGTTACTACCCCACGCCCAAGCTGCACGCCTTGTGCGGGCTGATCCAATCGGGCGACCCCTGGATGGAACGGGTGCGTCCGCAGCTTGCCGCGCTGCGCGATGCGGCCAATGAAACGGTGATGCTGGGCAAGATCCAGGACGGCGCGGTGCTGTTCCTGGACATGGCGGAATCCACGCACCCGGTGCACTACGCGACCCGACCCGGGGTGCGGCGGCCTTTGCATACCAGCGCCGTGGCCAAGGCGATTCTTGCGCGGCTGGGGGCGGCCGAGCGCGAGAGCATCCTGGAGGATGTCGGGTACGAACGCTATACGGATCGCACGCTGCTCACGCGCCAGGCGCTGCTGGATGAAATCGAGCGGACGGCGGCCAGGGGCTGGGCCGAGAACGCCGGCGAAAGCGTGGCTGACCTGACCGGGCTGGCGGTGGCGCTGGATCTGGGCGGCGAATGGTACGCGCTGTGCATGGCGGGACCCACGACGCGCGTTGCCGAGAGGCGCGCAGAGAACCTGCGCTTGTTGAGCGAGACGGCGGAAGCGATCCGTCTCGGCCGGGAAGCTTAGGGGCCGCGCAAGCGGCTCAGGAACCGCGGCGCATCAGGGTCGACTTGCCGAACAGGCTTTCAATGAGGTCCACCGCCAGTTCCGCGGTCTTGTTGCGCACGTCGAAGGCCGGGTTCAGTTCCACCACGTCCAGCGAGCGCATGAGGCCGGTATCGGCGATCATTTCCATGCACAGCTGGGCCTCGCGGTAGGTGGGGCCGCCGGGGACGGTGGTGCCCACGCCGGGGGCGATCTCCGGGTCCAGGAAGTCCACGTCGAAGCTCACGTGCAGATGCGTGTCGGCGTCCAGCCCGGCCAAGGCCGCTTCCATGGTGGCGCGCATGCCCATTTCGTCGAGGTAGCGCATGTCGAAGACTTCCAGGCCGGCCTCATGCACCAGGCGTTTTTCGCCCTGGTCCACGCTACGGATGCCGATCTGCCGCACCCAGCCCGGCTCGATGTCGGGAGTCTGGCCGGACAGGCCCGTGATCTGCGCCGGGCCGTAACCGCACAGGCAGGCCACCGGCATGCCGTGGATGTTGCCCGTGGGGGTGAGCGCGTTGGTATTGAAGTCGGCATGGGCGTCCAGCCACAGCACGCGCAGCTTCTTGCCCGCTGCGCGGCAGTGGCGCGCGACCGCGCTGATCGAGCCTATGCCCAGGCAGTGGTCGCCGCCCAGCAGGATGGGCAAGCGGCCCTGGCTCAATTCCTCGTAGACGGCATCGTGCACCGCACGGTTCCATGCCGCGACTTCGTCCAGGTGGCGGTAGCCGTCCGTAGGCGGCAGCCAGGGATTGGCGGGGCCGTAGAGGTTGCCGCGGTCGGTCACCTGGAAGCCCTGGGCCTCGATGACCGGGCCCAGGTCCGCCACGCGCAGGGCTTCTGGCCCCATGGACGCGCCGCGCGCGCCGGCGCCGATGTCGGTGGGCGCGCCGATCAGGGTGATGTGGTGGGGCAGGTTGGCGGTGTTCTGCAAGTCGCGGACTCCGGTAGGGTGCATCAAGTGGCGGATAGTACCGCGCTCAATTGATCGCAGGCCCAGTCGATCTGCTCGCGCGTCACGATCAGGGGCGGCGACAGGCGCAGCGTGTGGCCGTGCGTGTCCTTGACCAGCATCCCGCGTGCCTGCAGGCGTTCGCACCACAGGCGCGCGCCGCCGGCATCGGGCTCCAGCTCCACGGCCAGCATCAGGCCGCGACCGCGCACTTCGCGCACGGGGCCGGGCAGGGTGCGCAGGCGATCCAGGAAGTAGGCGCCCATGGCGGCCGCGTTTTCGATCATGCCTTCCTCGGTCAGCACGCGCAGCGCGGCGCGCGCGATGGCGCAGGCCAACGGGTTGCCGCCGAAGGTGCTGCCGTGCTGGCCGGGCTGGAACACGCCCAGCACGTCGGCGTTGGACAGCACCGCCGACACGGGGTAGAAGCCGCCCGACAGCGCCTTGCCGATCAGGGTGACGTCGGCTTCGATGCCTTCGTGCTCTTCGGCCAGCAGCTTGCCGGTGCGGCCCAGGCCGGTCTGGATCTCGTCCAGGATCAGCGTGATGCCGCGTTCGGTGCAGCGCTGGCGGACCCGAGCGAAATAGCCCGCAGGCGGCAGGACCACGCCGGCTTCGCCCTGTATCGGTTCCACCAAAAATGCCACGGTGTTGGGCGTGATGGCGGCGTCGAAGGCGTCGTAATCGCCGAAGGGAACGATCTTGAACCCCGGCGCGAACGGCCCATAGTGGCCGTAGGCGTCGGGATCGGTAGAGAAGCCCACGATGCCCAGCGTGCGGCCATGGAAGTTGTTGGCGCAGACGATGATCTCGGCCTGGTTTTCCGGCACGCCGCGCACTTCGTAGCCCCATTTGCGCACGGCCTTGATGGCGGTTTCCACGGCTTCCGCGCCGCTGTTCATAGGCAGGATCTTGTGCGCTCCGGTCAGGCGCGCCAGGTCTTCATAGAACGGCGCCATCTGGTCGTGGCGGAAGGCGCGCGAGGTCAGCGTGAGCTTCTGCGCCTGCTCGGCCATCGCGGCCAGGATGGCAGGATGGCAGTGCCCCTGGTTGACGGCGGAATAGGCCGACAGGCAATCCAGGTACTTGCGGCCGTCCACGTCGTAAAGCCAGACGCCGCTGCCGCGCGCGATGACCACATCCAGGGGGTGGTAGTTGTGCGCGCCGAGCTGGTCTTCGACGCGGTCGCGGTGGCTGGCGGCGGACGGTGCGCCGGGCTGATTGTTCAATACCGCGCTCATGAGCGTCTCCCGAGGAGGTATTGCAGCCATCTTAGCGCCGCAATCCGGTCCGCGGCATTGCCATTGCGTGACAAAGGCCATTGCCGGGCGACGCCGCGGGCTGCTGCACAATAGCGGCTGCGCGGGGCGATGCCCTGTTTTCCTACCTGGATGGTTCTCATGTTGTTGCACAAACTGCTACTGAAATTCACCCGCTGCGCGGCCGCGGCCGGGTTGGCGCTGGCCTGCGCCTCCGCCGCCATGGCGCAGGACAAGCCGCTGCGCATCGGCGTGATCCCCAGCGTGGCCAATGCCGCCACCGAGATCGCCATCGCCCAGGCCAGGAAAGAGGGTCTGGAGGTCAAGCTGGTGGAGTTCAACGATTGGGTGCTGCCCAACATCGCGGTCGCCGATGGCTCGGTGGACGCGAACTTCTTCCAGCATGAACCCTTCCTGGAACTCTTCAACCAGCGCCGCGGCGCGGATTTGAAGCCCATTGCCTACGGCTATTCCACCACCATCGGCCTGTTTTCCAAAAAGCTGAAGAAGGGCGACGCCGTGCCTGACGGCGCGACCATCGCGGTGCCGAACGACCCGGTCAACACGGGCCGGGCGCTGTTGCTGCTGGAATCCATCGGCCTGATCAAACTCAAGCCCGGCGTGGCGCACCAGGCCGCGCTGGAAGACGTGGTGTCCAATCCCAGGAAACTGAAGTTCGTGCAGATCGAAGGCTCGCAGTCGGCGCGCACGTTCGACGACGTGACCGCGTCCGTCACGTACACCACCTTCGCCAAGCAGGCCGGCTTGAACGAGAAGGACGGCCTGGCCTTTGACAACACCGATCCGGCCAATGTGCGGCGCTATGCCATCCGCTGGGTGGCCACGCCGGCCGGCGCGCAGGACCCGCGCCTGTTGAAGTTCATCTCGATCTACCAGAACTCGGCCGAAGTGAAGGCCAAGCTGCGCAGCCTTTATGGCGATCTGATCGACTTTCCCTGGTAACGGGGCGCGGGGGCGTGGGCATTGACGATTCTTGGCAGTTCGGCTCAGGGATAGCTCGTATACTGGCCCCAATTTTCCTCCCGCCCGGAGATGAGGCGCCGTCTTGGCTGCGCCGCAGGGCGCGCCCTCTACTCTCGAGCCCCACGCCATGCGTATTCCATCGTCCGACGATGCCGCCCATGCCCAGGTCCTGCCCGTCGATGACGGCCGCATCCTGGCCGCGGCGAGCGCGATTCTGGCGGCGGGGCCGCAGGCCGGCTTTTTCGAAACGCTGGTCAGCCGCGCGGCCGCGGACATGGGCGTGGACTACGCCTGGGTGCGGCTGCAGGACGCCAGCGGCGGGACGGAACTGATCGCCAGCGCCAGTTGCGGCGCTGGCCTGGCGGCTGGTCCCGCGGGCGCGGGTGACGCCTTGCACGCACGGTTGGCGGATCAGACCTCGCATGTCTGCCTGCATGACACGCCGCAAGACAATCCCTGGGTGGCCGAAGCCCGCGTGCGGGCCTGGGTGGCGCGTACGCTTTTCGACGCGAACGGGGTCGCCTGCGGTCACATCGCTTTCCTCTTCAGGCGCGAACTGGCCGATGCGTCAGCCTACGTCAGCGCGCAAGCCATACTCGCCAGTTTCGCGCAGCACGCTGTGCTGGACGCCGCCGCCCGCGAGCGCGAGCTGGCGCGGCTCAACGAAGTCATCGCGCAGTTCGGGGCGCTGTTCCGGTCGGCGCCGGTGCTGATCAACGCCTTCGACCAGGACGGCCGCTGCACCTTGTGGAACGACGCCTGTGCGCGGCGCTTCGGCTGGTCCGAAGCCGAGATCAAGCTGAGCCTGAACCCTTTTGCGCTGTTCTACCCCGATCCGGCCGTACGGGATCGTGCGATGGATAGCGTCGTCGCGCGGCCCGACCGCTCGTTCCGCGAATGGCAGCCGCGCACGCGCGACGGCGAGCAATTGTCGGTGCTCTGGTCCAACGTCAAACTGCCCGACGGCAAGGTTGTGAACCTGGGCATGGACGTCACCGAAAGCCGGCGTGCGGAAGCCGCCCTGGAGCGCATGGCCCGGGTGGATAGCCTGACCGACTGCTGGAATCGCGCCGAAATCCTCAAGCGGATGGAAGAGCGCCTGGCCGACGTCCGCCGTGGCGCGGGCGGTCCGACCACCGCGCTGATGCTGGACCTGGACTACTTCAAGCAGGTCAACGACCGCTATGGACATCTGGGGGGCGACATCGCTTTGCGGCATTTCTGCGATCAACTGCGCGCCTGTCTGCGCGAGGGCGATTCCGTGGGTCGGCTGGGCGGCGAGGAGTTCCTGGTGCTGCTGGCGGACGCCGATGCGGCGGTGGCGCGCGCGATCTGCGAGCGCCTGCGCACCAGCCTGCGGCAGCATCCGGCGGATATCGACGGGGCGGTGGTGACGCTGTCGGTGAGCGGCGGCATTGCGGGCTTTCTGCCCGGCGATGCCACCGCCTCGGACGTGCTGCGCCGTGCGGATTTCGCGCTTTATCAAGCCAAGCGGTCGGGCAGGGATTGCGCGGTGGAGTATCGCAACTGATCGATGTTGCTGCCGCCAGCCTATGGCATTCAGGCAGCCGCCTGGCCGCGCGCCGAGCGCCGGCCATTGAGCCGCCAATGCAGGCCCACCGCCGCGGCAGCCAGGGCGCAGGCCGCGGCCAGGCCCAGCGCTTCGAATCCCGCGTGGGTGTAGATGGTGCCGGCGATCGCGGTACCGACGCTTGCGCCCAGGTAGGTGGTGCAGGTGTTCAGCCCCAGCACCGCGCCGCGCTCTTCGGGCCGGGCGCGCGACAGCAGCAGCACCAGCAGGTTCAGGCTCAGCTGCGAGGCCGCGCCCCATAGCGTGGCGATGGCCAGCACCGCGCTCAACGCATGCGCGGCCGGCAGCAGCCCCAGATACACCAGCGCGATCACGCCCAGCGCCAACGGCAGGGCGCGGCGCGGCCCCAGCCGCTCGATCAGCGGCGCGCCAGCCACCCCCGCCAGCAGGAACCCCGCTCCGTAGGCGAAAGCGATGAAGCCCACCTGTCCTGCAGACAGCGCGAGCAGGCCGCGCACGTGGTCCGCCAGGAAGGCGTAGACGCCATAGAAGGCCGACGAGAACGCCAGGCAGCCCAACAGCAGGGCGGGCACGTCGCGGTAGGACAGCGGCGCCAGCAGGCGCGACAGGCGCAGCGGCGCGGGATTCCCGGCGCGGCGTTCCGGCAGCTTGCGCAGCCCGAGCACGGCAATGGCGGCGCAGAGCGCCAGCGTGGCGTAGGTGGCGCGCCAGCCCACCGCGTCGGAGATGAGCGCGGACAGCGGTACGCCCGCCACCAGCGACACCGACCAGCCCGCGATGACGCGTCCCAGGGTGCGCGCCTCCTGGCCAGGCGGTGCGATCAGCGCGGCAGATCCATAGGCGGCGGGCAGGATGACGCCCGCCGCGGCGCCCGCCAAGGCTTGCGCCAGCGTCAGCACAAGCCAGTGCGGCGCGCAGGCGGACAAGATCAACGCGGCGATCAGGACCGCCATCGCGCCCAGCAGCGAGCGGCGTACGCCGATGCGGTCGATGCGTGCGGCCAGGAAGAAAGCGCTGGCGGCCGTGGCCGCGCCATAGGCGGAAATGGCGGTGCTGATGGTCAGCGGCGAGGTGGAAAAGGAGCGCGCCACGTCGCTCAGGATGGGACTGAGCGCCAGGCCGTTGGAGCCTACGACGCTGACGGCGAACATCAGGGCGGGGACGGAAGAGGCGGGGCGGGCGCTGCGGGTGCTACGGTTCTGCATCGCGAAATTTTATTGGAATAAAATAAGGGTTAACGCTTATATTTCCTTATTCCGTAAAAGTTCGAATGCCGTTCGGCAGAACCTGATTCCAATGCCTGATCTTGATGACCGCGACCGAAAGCTGTTAACGCTGCTGGCCGACGATGCCTCCCCCAGCTACGCCGAATTGGGCAAAATGCTGAACCTCTCCGCCCCGGCCGTGCATGAACGGGTCAAGCGCCTCAAGCGCGATGGTCTGATCAAGGGCATTGCCGCCAAGCTGGACGGCGCGCGCATCGGCCGGCCGCTGCTGGCCTTCGTGCACGTGGACACCAACAACTGGACCATTACGCAGCAGGTGCTGGGGCTGGCCGAGCTGACCGAGGTGGAAGAGATCCACACCATCACCGGCAAGAGCGCCATGCTGCTGAAAGTGCGCGTGCGTGATACGCAGGCGCTGGAGGCGCTGCTGGCCCGCATCCATCAGATCGACGGCATCACCAACACCACCAGCGACATCGCCCTGACCAGCTATCTGGAACGCGGGCCCTTGCCGGACAACGGCTGAGCCGCGCCGTTCAGGCCGCGCGCAGCCGCAGGCGCGTGATCTCGGAGGGTGCGCCCAGGCGCTTGGGCGGTCCCCAGTAGCCCGTGCCGCGGCTGATGTAGATCCACATCTTGCCCAGGCGATGCAGGCCGGCCGTATAGGGCTGCTGGAAGCGCACGAAGAAACCCCATGGGAAGAACTGTCCGCCATGCGTATGGCCGGACAGTTGCAGGGTATAGCCGAGTGGCTCGGCCGCCGCCGCGCTGCGCGGCTGGTGCGCCAGCAGTATCCGGGGCATGGCGTCGGCGGGCGCGCCCGCCAGCGCCGCCTTGGGATTGCTGCGATGCTGCGGATCGAACGAGCCGGCGCTGTAGTCGGTGATGCCCGCCACCACCACGGGCAGGCCGGCGGGGTGGATGACCACGTGCTCGTTCATCAGCACGCGCAGCCCCATGCGGCGGAACTCGGCGATCCAGGGCGTGGCGCCCGAATAGTATTCATGGTTGCCGGTCACCAGATAGACCCCATGGGGCGCGCGCAGCTGGCCCAGCGGGCTGGCCTGTGCGGAAAGCTGCTCGACGCTGCCGTCGACCACGTCGCCGGTGATCGCAATCATGTCCGGCAGCTGTGCATTGACGGCGTCGACGATGGCCTGCACGTAGCGCTTCTTGATGGTCGGGCCAACGTGGATGTCGCTGATCTGCACGATGGTGAAGCCGTCCAGGTCGGGCGCGAGGCCGGCGATGGGCACGTCCACGTCGACCACGCGCGCCCGCTTGCGGGCGTTGTACAGGCCGACCAATGTTCCGGCGAGGGCCAATATGGGCACGGCCCAGGCGCTGACCCGGCGCAGCGTGGTCCAAGGCAGATCGGCGCCGATCAGTAGATTCGCCAGCCACGTCACCAGCAGCAAAGCGTCGCGCAGCACCGTCAGCACGAACAGCGACGAGAACAGACCCATCGCGAACAGCCCGACCCAGGCGATGCGGTCGCCCCAGGGCGGGTGCACGGACGAACGCCCCAGCATCCCCAGCGGGATCAGGATGCAGGACAGCAGCAAGGCAAGAATGGCGGCGGCGGAACCCGCTCCGCCCAATTGGGCGTCGGGGATCAGGCGGGCGCCCACGTAGACGTGAGCCAGGGCGCCCAGGGTCAGGAAGCGCAGGAAGAATGAGGATTGGCGTAGGGACACGGCGGCTCTGGGGCGCGCCAGGCCGGGAGCAGCGGCGCGCGGGGCAAGGGAACCGCCATTCTATGCCGGGTGCGGATACTCCCGCACGAGCAAATCCGGTCCCATCTCCCGTACATGGTTGATGCCCAGCATCGCCATGTTGCGGTCGACCTCGGCGCGCAGCAGGCCGATGGCGTGCGATACGCCGGCCTCGCCGCCGACTGCGGCCGCATAGTTGAAGGGCCGGCCGACGAAGACGAAGCTCGCGCCCAGCGCCAGGGCTTTGAGCACGTCGCTGCCGCGGCGCACGCCGCTGTCCATCATCACGGTCATGTTGCCGGCGGCCTCGGCGACGGCGGGCAGGGCGCGCAGCGGCGAGACCGCGCCGTCCAATTGCCGGCCCCCATGGTTGGACACGATGATGCCGTCGGCGCCGTGCTGGCGCGCCAGCGCCGCGTCCTGCGGATGCAGGATGCCCTTGATGATCAGCGTGCCTGGCCATTGGCGGCGGATGCGCGCCACATGTTCCCAGCTGAGGTGATCGCGCGCGCTGAAGTCGCGCAGCACCGACGACGACACGATCGGCGCGCCGCGCGTGGCAAAGGAGTTCTCGAAATGCGGCATGCCATGGGCCAACAGCGTGCGCATGAACGTGCCGGCCAGCCAGCGCGGCCGCGTCAAGCCATCCCAGGCCAGGCGCAGGCTGGGCTTGAGCGGGGTGGAGAAGCCGGTGCGCACGTTGTTCTCGCGGTTGGCCGACACGGGAATGTCCACCGTCAGCACCAGGGTTTCGTAGCCGGCGCGGCGGGCGCGTTCGACCAGCGCGTCGATGCGCTGCGGATCGCCAGGCAGATAGGCCTGGAACCAGGTGCCGGGCGCCGCGCGGATGACGTCTTCCAGCGGGATCAGCGAGGTGCCGCTGAGGATGGCGGGTATGCCTTGCTCACGCGCGGCGCGGGCCAGCACGATGTCGCCGCGGTAGGCCGACAGCGCGCTGATGCCCATCGGAGCAATGCCGAAGGGCGAGGCATAGCGGCGGCCGAAGAGTTCGGTTTGCTGCGTGCGGCGCGACACGTCCACCAGCACGCGCGGCGAAAACGCGTACTGCGTAAAGGCGTTGCGGTTGCCGCGCAGGGACTGGTTGTCTTCGGCCGCGCCCGCGACATAGCCGAAGATCGGCCGCGGCAGGCGGCGTTTCGCCGCCGCCTCGAAGTCGTCCAGCGACAGCATGCGCGCCAGCGCGCGCGGCAAGGGGCGGTGGGCCGAGGCGGCGCGGGGACTGGCGGAGGACGAGAGCAGGGATGTCATGGCGGGCCGGTAAAAGCCCGTAATCTAGCAACGCCGATTCATCGCATAAAGCGAATAAAACCAGACATCCAATTTCGAATAAATCGAATATTTGCGGAGAAAACTACGCAGGCAGCGCCATCAGTTCGCCCATGCGCACCGGACCCAGCACGGAAGGCGTGTCGGCCCAGCGGATCTGGTTGGGACCGAACAGCACGATGGCGGTGGAGCCCAGCTTGAAGCGGCCCATTTCCGCGCCCTTGGCCAGATGGATCGGGGCGCGCGCCGCGTCGTCGTAGCGGGTGGCTTTCACGCGGCGCTTGTGCGGCGTGACCAGGCCGGCCCACACCGTCTCGATGGACGCGACGATCATGGCGCCCACCAGCACCAGGGCCATCGGTCCGTGCTCGGTGTCGAAGATGCAGACCACGCGTTCGTTGCGCGCGAACAGGCGCGGCACGTTGCGGGCGGTCAGCGGGTTGACCGAGAACAGGCGGCCGGGTACGTGGATCATTTCGCGCAGGGTGCCGGCGACCGGCATGTGCACGCGGTGGTAATCCTTGGGCGACAGATAGACGGTGGCGAATTCGCCGCCCTGGAACGGGGCCGCGCGTTCGGCGTCGCCGCCCAGCAGGTCGGCCAGGCCGTAGCTATGGCCCTTGGCCTGGAAGATGCGGCCATGTTCGATAGCGCCCATCTGGCTGATGGCGCCGTCGGCCGGACACACCACCGAGCCCGGCTCGTCGTCCAGGGGCCGCGCGTCTTCTTTCAATGCCCGCGTGAAGAAGTCGTTGAAGCAGTCATAGGCCAGCGGGTCTTCCTGCAGCGCCTCGCGCATGTCCACGCCATAGCGGCGGACGAAGCGCGAAATCATCCAGTTCTTGACCGCGGGTTCCCGGCAGTCGGATGCGTACCCGAAGAGCCGCGACACCAGGTGGTGAGGGGCAAGATACTGGCTGGCGAGGAATAGTTGGTCTTTGATCGGCATCTAGGAGCGCTGAGAAATTACCCCGCGGCCGGCCGCGGCACGGGCCGGCCCGCAAGGGGCCCGCCTTCAGGCCCGGGACTGGCCGCGTCAAAAAACGTCGTCCCGCGTTGCAGCGGGACGATGTGGTGATGAGCAGAGGGGTGAATTCTACCGCTTTCAGGCGCACTTCAGGCATATGAATGCGCGCATGCGCCGCCGGGCGCAAGGGCGCGACATTGCAGGCACGCCAGCCGCTACAGCTCCAGCACGATGCGCTTGCCCTGGGCGCGGGAGCAGCAAGCCATCATGCGGGTGCCGGCCTCGCGTTCGGCGCGGGTCAGCACCACGTCGCGGTGATCGACCGCGCCGCCCAGCACGCGCACCTCGCAGGAGCCGCAGAGACCTTCCTCGCAATCGCTCTGCACGTCGATGTTGGCGCTGCGCAGCGCGCTCAGCAGCGTCTGGTCGGCAGGCACTTGCACGACGATGCCGGAGTCCTTCAGCTCGGCCTCGAAGGCGTGTTCCTTGGACGGGTCCAGCGTGGCGAGCGTGGAATGGAAGTGCTCCACGCGCAGGCTGTCCTCGGGCCAGGCGGCGCAGGCGGCTTGCAGGGCATCCAGCATGCGCTCGGGGCCGCAGGCGTAGATCTGGACGCCGGCCTCGGGACGGGACAGCAGGGCGGCGAAGTCGTTGCGGCTGCCTTCCTCGCTGACATGCAGATGCAGGCGCGCGCCATGCAGCTGCAGCAGTTCGTCCAGCATGGCCATGCAGGCGCGCGAGCGTCCGCTGTAGTGCAGTTCGTAATCCAGGCCCAGCTCGCGCGCGCGGCGCGCCATGGCGCTGATGGGCGTGATGCCGATGCCGCCGGCGATGAGGATCAGACGTTTGGCGCTTTCGTCCATGCGGAAATGGTTGCGCGGGCCGCGTGCGCGCACGATGCTGCCCGCGCGCAGGTGCTGGTGGATCCAGGCGGAACCGCCGCGGCCTGCCGTTTCCTTGAGCACGGCGATCTCCAATGCATTCGCGGCGGCCGGATCGCCGCAGAGCGAGTACTGGCGCGACAGGCCCGCGTCACCGCATTCGACGTCGATGTGCGAGCCGGGCGTCCAGCGAGGCAGCGGCTTGCCGTCAGGCGATTCGAGCCGGATGCGCGCAATGCCGTCGGCCGCGGCCGTGACCTGCGTCACCACCAGCTTGCGGCTGATCGCGTGGGTCGAGGGCTCGCCGATGCGCACCGGCTGCACCTGATCCAGCAGGGCGGCGTCGCGGCGCTCGGGGTTGTCGGCCGGGTTCCATTCCACCCACAGATGCTCGGGGCCGCGGAACGAGGTGTTCGGCACGTAGGTGAACTGCTGTTCGGCCAGGCGCATATGCGGCAGGCGGCGGGTCAGCTCTTCCAGGAAGATCTGCATCTCCATGCGCGCCAGGTTCTTGCCCATGCACTGGTGCGCGCCATAGCCGAAGGTCAGCTGGTCGCTGGCGTTGTCGCGGCGGATGTCGAAGAAGTCGGCGTCGGCGAAATGGCGTTCGTCGTGGTTGGCCGACGAGGACACGATCAGCAGCTTGGCGCCCGCGGGAATCGCCACGCCGGCGATCTCGGTGTCGCGCGTGGCCAGGCGGCGCCAGGCCGCGACCGAGCCGTTGTGGCGCAGGCATTCCTCGACCGCGTTGGGCAGCAGGCCGGGGTCCTCGCACAGTTCGCGCCAGGCGTCGGGATGCTGCAGCAGCAGCTTGATGGCGTTGGCCGAGGCGTTGGCGGTGGTCTCATGCGCCGCGACGATGCCGGCCATCATCATCGAATGCAGGTACGAGTCGGTGACGACCTCCGGATGGTCCTTCTGCTTGCGGATGCCGTACTGCATCCAGCCCGGGGCATCGGGATCCTGGCGCATCTTGTCGAGGATCTTGCCCGCCAGTTGCCAGAAATTACCTACCGCATGCGCCACCGCCACCTGTTCTTCCGGCTTGGGCCGGCCCCAGGTATTGACGGTGTGGGCGATGGAGTACTGGCGCAGCAGATCCATGTCCTCCTCGGGCACGCCCAGGAAGTGCAGGGCGACGGTCAAGGGCACTTCCCACAGCATCTGGTCGACCAGGTCGGCGCGGCCGTCGTTGATGAAACGGTCCACGTATTCGCGCGTCAGGCGCCGCACCATGGGTTCGTGGTGCTTGAGTTCGTCCGGCGTGAACGGATCCATCAGCACGCGGCGGCGCGGCATGTGGGCCGGTTCGTCCTCGTTGACCAGGGTGCGGTTCATCGCGTAGCCGTAGCTGGCCAGCACTGCGTTGGCCTCGGGGCCGGTCGGCGTGATCTTTTCCAGCGCGATCGAGGGGCTGTAGGTGTGGTTGTCGCGGAACACCGCCTTGATGTCGTCGTAGCGCGTGACCACCCAATAGCCCAGCTTGGGGCTGTAGAACACGGGTTCCTGTTCGCGCGCCCAGCGCACGTACTCGGGCGGGTCCTGCTGGTAGCCGTCGCCGAACGGATCGAATTCCGCGGCGCGCGGGCTGACCGGACAGCCTTGGGCACGCGCCAGCGCGGCATGGTCGATGGGACAGCCGCCGGTATTGGCGGGCGCGGGGGTTGCAGGGGTGGTTGGGTGGCCCATGTCGTCGCTCCGGATTACAATTGCGTAAATCATATACGCATTGCGTAATTATTCAATTGGGGTAATCTCCGGGCTGCATCCGCAGCCGCCTGGCAGCTCCCAACCCGCGTCCATGACCCAGACTCCCGAACCTTCGTCCGTCCCCGCCCAGACTACCGACGCGCCCCGGCCGCGCGAACGGCGCCAGCGCGTGCAGGCCGCTGAAACCGGCATGGCGGTGCTGAAGGGGTTGGGCCGGCTGGGCGGCCGTGCCAGCCTCACGCTGCTGGCCGCGCAGGTGGACGAAAGCCCCGCCAAAGTGCACCGCTACCTGGTCAGCCTGATGGAAGAGGGCCTGGTGGCGCAGGATGCCGCCACTCAACAGTACTACCTGGGACTGGAAGCGATGCTGCTGGGCCTGGCCGCGCTGCGCCAGGCCGATCCCATCCGCCTGGCCGAGCCCAGCCTGGTGCGCCTGCGCGAAGGCCTGGAAGTGACCTGCTTCATCGCGGTCATGGGCAACAAGGGGCCGACCATCGTGCGCTTTGAAGAACCGGGCCTGCCGGTGACGGTCAACGTGCGCATGGGCTCGGTGCTGTCCATGCTGTGGTCCGCCACCGGGCGGGTGTTCCTGGCCTTGCAGGACGATGCGCGGGTGCGGGCACTGGCCGAGGCCGAACTGGCTCGTGCGCCCGCCGACATGCGGGCGTTGCTGGACGCCTCCGACCCCATCGGCCGCCTGCGCCGCCAGGTGCTGGCCGACGGCTGCGCCACGGTGCGCGACACCAATCTGAAGGGCATCAGCGCGGTGTCGGCGCCGCTCCTGGACCACAACGGCCGCCCCTGCGCCGCGCTGACTGCGCTGGGCGCGACGGGCGGATTCGACGCCTCGGCAGACGGCCCGATCGCGCAGGCGGTACGGCGCGAGGCCGAAGCCGCCAGCGTGCTGCTGGGATATCAGGCGCCTGGGGTCGGCGCGGTCTGAATCGCGCCTGCCGGCAAGCCGCGCAGCCACGCAACCGCCGCCTGCACCACGGGCATGCCGGCCGTGTTGCGGTTGACCACGGCGCCGATGGCGCCGAAGTTGGCGTCCAGCCGTAGCGGCAGTACGGTCACGCTGCCTTGCCGCTCGCAGTAGCGCGCAATCGCCTGGGGCAAGGCAGCCAGGCGATCGTCCTGGGCCAGCAGGGCCAGGGTGGCCAGCAGCGAATTGGACTGGATACTGGAAACTGGTGCGTGCGCGCCGGCATGCACGAAAGCCTCGTCCAGACGCTCGCGCATCATGGTGGCTTCCAGCGGCAGCACCCAGGGCCAGCGCGCCAGTTCGGCGGCCGCGAGCGCCTCGCTTGCCGCCAGCGGATGGCCGGGGCGCGCCACCACCAGGATAGGTTCTTCGTGCAGGCGGATCACCTCGCAGTCCGCGGGCAGCAGGCGGCTGCCCAGGCGGCCCAGCACGATGTCCAGCTCGTCGCGCGCCAGCTTGTCCATGAGTTCGCCGAGCGCGCCTTCCACCAGTTTCACTTCCAGCCGCGGCGCCAGGCCCAGCAGATGGGCGATCAGTTGCGGCGCCAGATGGGGCGCGGCCGAGGGCAGGGTGCCCAGGCGCAGCAGGCTGGCGCCGCGTTCTTCGGCGGCCCGCAATTCGGCCGCCACGCGCTGGGCTGCGCCCAGGCTGTGCCGGGCGTGGCGGATCATAACCATTCCGGCATTTGTCGGCAGGGTGCCCCGGGTCCCGCGCTCGAATAGCGCGTAGCCCACCTGTTCCTCCAGCTGCGCCAGCGCCTTGGAGGCGGCGGGCTGGGACATATGCAGGCCTTCGGCCGCGCGCCCCAGGTGACGTTCGTCGTCCAGTGCGACCAGCAGTTCGGCATGACGTCGCTTGAGGTGGGTGCCGGCGCGGTCAGGCATGGGCGATACATATTCAAATGGTTATGAATCGTTCAGTTTATTTCATTTCACGCCGACACCGGGCGCTAGGCATACTTGCCGCTCTACGAAAGACAGGCGTTGCCCAGGCTGGGCCGGGCAGGACGCCGGGATGGAGACGATTCATGAAGAAGTTCTGGATGGGCCTGGCCGCGAGCTGGGCCTGTGGCATTGCGGGTGCGGCGGCGGCTGCGGATACCTACCCGGCTCGGCCGGTGCAGATCGTGGTGCCGTTCTCGCCCGGCGGCGCGGTGGACGTGCTGGCGCGCCAACTGGCGCAGCGCCTGGAGCCGCGCGGCTACACGCTGGTAGTGGAGAACAAGCCGGGCGCGGGCGGCAACATCGCCGCGTCCATGGTGGCGCGCGCCGCGCCCGACGGCTATACGCTGCTGATGGGCACCACCAACACGCACGGCATCAACAGCGCGCTGTATTCCAGCCTGCCGTACGACCCGGTGCGCGATTTCGCGCCGGTCGGCCTGGTGGCGGACAACGTGGTGGTGCTGCTGGCCAATGCCGAGTTTCCAGCGTCGACGCTGGCGGATGCCGTCAAACTGATCAAGGCCAATCCCGGCAAGTACACCTATGGCTCGCCCGGCCTGGGCACGGTGCACCAGCTGGCAATGGAGCAGTTGAAGCACGCCGCCGGCCTGGACGTGGTGCACGCGCCTTATAAGGGCGCCGCGCCAGCGATGGCCGATCTGGTCGCGGGCCACGTGCCGCTGATGATAGGCGGCATCGCGCCGGCCATTCCGTTCCTCGCATCCGGCAAGGTCAAGGTGCTGGGCGTGGCCAATACTGAAAAGTATGCAGCGCTGCCCGATGTGCCGCTGTTCTCGGACGTGGCCGCCGGAGTCGCCGTGCGGTCGTGGATCGGCCTGTTCGCGCCCGCCGGCACGCCGCCCGCAGTGGTGAAGAAACTGAACGCGGACCTGGAGGCGGTACTGACCGACAGCGCATTCGCGCAGGCCTTGCAGCCGCTGGGCATGGTGCCGATCTACATGACGCCCGATGCCTTCGGCGACATGGTCAAGCGCGACATGCCGGCCTGGCGTTCCGCCGTGGAGATGTCGGGAGCGAAGCAATGACGTCCGCTGCGAAGCCCGTCAACTTCCTGCTGTTCATTACCGACCAGCACCGCGCCGACCATTTGGGGTCCTACGGCAACCGCGTGGTCCACACGCCCAACCTGGACCGTCTGGCCGAGTCGGGGTGGCGCGCCGACAACATGCACGTGGCCACGCCCATCTGCATGCCGAACCGCGCCAGTTTGATGACCGGCCGCTATCCGTCCGCGCATGGCGCGCGCCACAACGGCATCGCGCTGTCGCTGCGCAGCCGCACCTTCGTCGAGGCCATGCGCGAAGCCGGCTACGGCACGTCGCTGGTCGGCAAGGTGCACCTGCAGAACATGACGGACATACCTCCATCGTGGCCGGTGCGCGCCGAAGACAGATTGCCGCGCGAGGCGGTCGAGCCCGACCCCGGCCGCTACGACCAGGAGCAGCGCAAGCTGTGGCTCGAACGCCCCGACCACGATCTGAGCTATCCGTACTACGGCTTCGAGCAGGTGGACCTGGTCGACGATCATAGCGACGACGTGCACGGTCACTACCGACATTGGCTGCGGCGCGAGCATCCCGAGGTCGAGGCGCTGATCGGCCCGGCTCACGCCATTCCCGCGCCGGAATACGAGCTGACGCGCATCCGCCAGGCCTGGCGCACGCGCGTGCCGGAAGAACTCTATCCCACTGCCTACATCGCCGACCGCGGCATCGAGGCGTTGCGCGGCTATGCGGCTTCCGGGCAGCCATTCTTCCTGCAATGCTCGTTTCCGGATCCGCACCATCCTTTCACGCCGCCGGGGCGGTTCTGGGACCTGCACAAGCCAGAGGACATGGAGCTGCCCGCGTCGTTCCACGGCCAGGGTACGCCGCCGCCGCACGTGGCCTGGCTGCGCGCGCAGCGCGACGCGGGCACTGCGGTCAAGCACACGCCCGCGATCTTTTCCTGCAACGAGCGCGAGGCGCGCGAAGCGCTGGCGCTGAACTATGGGTCGATCGCCAACATCGACAACCAGATCGGCCGCGTGCTGGCCGAACTCGACGCGCTGGGGCTGGCCGACAATACGGTGGTGATCTTCACCAGCGACCATGGGGATTACCTGGGCGACCATCAGTTGATGCTGAAGGGGCCCATCCATTACCGCGGCCTGACCCGCGTGCCGTTCATCTGGCGCGACCCCGCCGCGGCGCGAACGGCGGGCGCGGCCAGCGACGCCTTGCTCAGCACCATCGACGTCGCGCCCACGGTGCTGGCGCGCGCTGGCGTGCAGCCCTATAACGGCATCCAGGGGCGCGACATGGCAGGCCTCATCGGAGGAACCGAGGCTGCCGTGCGCGACGCGCTGATGATCGAGGAAGAAGGGCAGCGCGTGATACTGGGCTTCAACAGCCGCATTCGCTGCCGGACGCTGCTGGCCGACGGATTTCGCGTCACGGTCTACGACGGCGCGCGCTGGGGCGAGCTCTATGACCTGAATCAGGACCCGCACGAGCTGCGCAACCTGTGGGAAGACCCCGCGCATGCCGCCGACCGCGCGCGGCTGCTGGAACGGCTGGCCTACGGCATGCTGGAACACATCGACACCAGCCCCTATCCCAGCGCGCTGGCGTGAGGTGGCGCGGGCAGGCCGCCCGCGCCCGGCTTCAAACGGCCTTGGCGGCCAGCTTGGTCTTGTAGAGCCAGTCCTTGTAGTCGTCCAGGTCGCCGTCAAACGGGCTGACTTCGCCGTCGGCCACGATGATGAATTCATCGGTGGTGGCGCGCAGCAGATGGCGGTCGTGCGACACCAGCATCAGCGTGCCTTCGAACTGCGCCAGCGCGGTGGTCAGCGCTTCGCGGGTTTCCAGGTCCAGGTGGTTGGTGGGCTCGTCCAGCAGCAGCAGATTGGGACGCTGCCACACGATCAGGGCCAGCGCCAGCCGCGCCTTTTCGCCGCCGGAGAACGGCGCGATGGAGCTGGTGGCCATGTTGCCGTTGAAGTTGAAGCTGCCCAGGAAGTTGCGCAGCTCCTGCTCGCGCACGGTCGGCGCGATCTTCGTCATGTGCCATAGCGGCGATTCGTCATGGCGCAGCATCTCCACCTGGTGCTGGGCGAAGTAGCCGATGGACAGCCCCTTGTTGAACTGCGCTTCGCCGGCCAGCGTTGCAAGTTCGCCCGCGATGGTCTTGATGAAGGTGGACTTGCCCGCGCCGTTGATGCCCAACAGGCCGATGCGCTGTCCCGCCTGCAGCGAAAAATTGATGCCCGACACAATGATCTTGTCGGACTCGACTTCCGTTTCCTCGTCCGCGACGCGATACCCGGCGCTGACCGCGTCCATGGTCAGGAGCGGGTTGGGCGCGCGCAAGGGCTCGCGGAATTCGAACGAGAACTCGGCGGCCGCGCGCAGCGGCGCCACTTCCTCCATGCGGGCCAGCGCCTTGATACGGCTCTGCGCCTGGCGCGCCTTGCTGGCCTGGGCCTTGAAGCGGTCGATGAAGGATTGCAGGTGCGAGCGTTGGCGCATCTGCTTTTCCAGCATGCCTTGCGCCAGCTCCAGCTGCGCGGCGCGCTGGCGCTCGAAGGACGAATAGTTGCCCGAATAGCGCTTGAGCTTGCGCTCGTCGATATGGACGATGACGTTGACCACGCCGTCCAGGAAGTCGCGGTCATGCGAGATGACGATGAGCGTGCCCGGATAGCGCTTGAGCCAGTCTTCCAGCCAGATGATGGCGTCCAGATCCAGGTGGTTGGTGGGCTCGTCCAGCAGCAGCAGGTCGGACGGGCACATCAGCGCCTGCGCCAGGTTCAGGCGCATGCGCCAGCCGCCGGAAAAGCTCGTCAACGGCAGGTGCATCTGCGCCTGCGTGAAGCCCAGGCCAGTCAGCAGCTGTTCGGCGCGCGAATGCACGGTGTACGCGTCGGCGTCGGCCAGCGCGGCGTAGATGTCGGCCATGCGCAGGCCGTTCTCCGTGCTTTCCGGTTCGGCTTCCAGCTGCGCCAGTTCCGCCTCCAGCTTGCGCAGCGTCACGTCGCCGTCGATGGCGTATTCGATGGCCGGGCGGTCGAGCGCGGGCGTTTCCTGCGCCACATAGGCCATGCGCCAGCTGGCCGGATAGTCCAGGTCGCCCTGGTCCGCGTGCAGCGTGCCGCGCAAGAGACCGAACAGGCTGGACTTGCCGGCGCCGTTGGCGCCGATCAGGCCGATCTTGTCGCCGGGGTTGAGCAGCAGGTCGACCTTGTCGAGCAAGGGCTTGACGCCGCGCATGAGGGAAACTTGTTGGAAGCGGATCATGGATGGTGCAACAGGGGACGCGGCAGGATTCCCGCCGGCCAGGCGCAATGAAAAATAATCGGGGAAGTAGGGCGCTCAGGCGGCGCGGCGGGCGGACGGAACGGGCGTTCGTTCCGCGTCAAAGGCCGGTATTGTACCGGGCTTGGCGCGCGATGCCGTCAGTCAGCGTGAGGCGTACCGGCTGTCGAGCACCCGGCGCAGGCGAACCGCGTCGCCGAAGCGCGAGCCGTTGATGCCCTGCGCGTTGAGCAGCACCATGGCCAGGTTGCGCTTGCCGACCTTGACCGCCATCACCAGGCAATCGCCGGCTTCGCGGGTGGTGCCGGTCTTGGACACGAGGATGTCCCATTGCGGGCGGCCCACCAGGATGTTGGTGTTGCGGAAGGTCTGGCCGGCGGCCTGGTAGCTGGTCTCGCCGGTGTATTGCCGCAAAAGCGGCTGCGCGGAAATCGCCTGCAGCAACTTGACCAGATCCTTGGCCGAAGACTGGTTTTCGTTGGACAGGCCGCTGGGTTCGGCGAAGCTGGAGTCGGTCATGCCCTGCGCGCGGGCTTCGGCGTTCATTGCCGCGACGAAGGCGGCGGTGCCGCCGGTATAGGTGCGGCCCAGGGCCTGCGCGGCGCTGTTCTCGGACGGGACCAGCGCCAGGCGCAGCAGATCGGCGCGGCTCAGCTTGGTGCCGGCGGTCAGGCGCGAAGGCAGCTCGCTGGTGGAGCGGGTGTCGCTGGCGTCGATGGTGATGAGTTCGTCCATGGGCAGGCCGGCCTTGACCAGCGTCAGCGCCGCCATGAGCTTGGTGATGGAGGCGATGGGCCGCACGGCGTCCTCGTTGCGCGCGAACAGGACTTCGGAGGTGTCCATGTCCTGCACCAGGATCGTGCTGGATTTGAGCTTGCCGATTTCCTTGGCCGGGTCGCGCGTGACCAGCGAGGCGTTGACGGCCGCGTCCGGGTCCAGCGGGTCGGGCTGCGCGCCCCAGCGCTGCACTGCTATGCGCTTGCCATAGCCATGCAGGCACATCGGCAGGGAAGGCTGGGAATTGCAGGGATGGAAATTGGCGGCCTGGGCCCGCGCCGGCGCCGGCAAGCCCGCCGCCGTGGCGGCCCACAACGCCGCCACGCAGAATGAGATCGACATTTGCCGCAAGATCAACGTCACGACCGCTCCCCGATACGCCGATCACGCGCCTGGCCCGGCGTTACCGACAATATGCATTTGAAAGCCGATATTACTGCTGTCGCCGCTGTTGTCACCAGGCTTGTGCGATGGCCTCGGCCAGCGCCAGCACGCGTTCCGCTTCGCGCGCATGCAGGTTTTCCACCAGCGCGCCGTCGACCACGGCCACGCCCAGGCCGGCGGCCTGCGCGGCGCGCCAGGCGTCCAGGCGCTTGCGCGCGGCGGCAAGTTCTTCCGCCGAGGGCGCGAAGGCGGCGTTGGCTGCCGCTATCTGCCTGGGATGGATGAGCGTCTTGCCATCGAAGCCCTGGTCGCGTCCCTGTTTGCAGGCGGCCTCCAGGCCCGTGTCGTCGTGCAGGTCCAGATGCACGCCGTCCAGCGCCGCCAGGCCGTGGGCCCGCGCCGCCATCACCGCCATCGAGCGCGCCAGCAAGGTTTCTTCGCGTGACGGCGTGTGGCGCGCGTGCAGATCCTTTACCAGGTCCGAGGTGCCCACGACGATGGCCGCCAGCCGCGCGTGGCCGGAAGCGATGGCGTCCAGACGCAGAAATCCCAAAGGCGTTTCGGCCATGGCCCACAAGGGCAGGCTGGCTGGCGCGCCCGCCGCGTCCAGCGCCCGCGCGAGCGCGTCGAGCTCGGCGGGGGACTGCACCTTGGGCAGCAGCACGGCGTCCGCGCCCGCCTGGGCGATGGCCCTGACGTCGTCCAGGCCCCAGGCCGTGTCCAGCGCATTGATACGTACCACGCATTCGCGGTGCCCATAGCCGCCGGCGCGCAAGGCCGCGGCGACTTGCTCGCGGGCTTGTGCCTTGGCGTCCGGCGCGACGGCATCCTCCAGGTCGAGGATCAGGACGTCGGCGTCCAGGCTGCGCGCCTTGTCCAGTGCGCGCGGGTTGGCGCCAGGCATATAGAGTACGGAACGGCGAGGGCGGATAGGTAGCGTCATGAGGCGGTTTTCAGTTCTTGGTATTGCCGACGATCTGCACAGGCGTGGTGCACACATAGCCCACGCCGTACACCGTGCGTATGCCCATGTCGCCGCCGGCCTGCGCGCGCAGCTTGCGGCGCAGGCGGTGCATGTGGGCGTCCAGCCTGTGCGTGTCGTAGGCCTCCACGCTGGCGCCCAGCGCCTCGATCAGGCGTGCGCGCGACAGGGGTAGCGGCGCGGCCTGGATCAGCGCGCCGATCAGCCGGCTTTCGGTATCGGTGATGTCCACGCAGACCTGCTTGGGCGATACCAGCATGCGCCGCGACGGATCGAAACGCCAGGCATCCGATTCCGCGGCGTCGGCTTCGCCCGCCGGCACCACCCGCAGTCGGCGCGACAGCGACACCAGCGTGGCGCCAAGCTCGGCCAGATTGACGGGCTTGGTCAGGTAGTGGTCCGCGCCCAGGCTCAGGCCCGAGACCTTGTCTTCGCTCAAGAGGCGGCCGGTGAGCATGATGATGCCCATCGATGGGAAGGAGGTCCGCAGGTGCGAGACGCGTGTCAGCGCATCGCCGTCGGGCAGCATGGCGTCCAGCACCAGGATGCCGGGCGTCACGGTGAGCAGCAGTTGGTCCAGCTCCGCGAGGGAACCGGCGGTGAGGATGCTGCGGCCCAGGCCCAGATCCTCGATGTATTCAGCGATGGTGTCGCGCCAGTCTCCGTGGTCGTCGACGATGATGATGGTCACGGCGAATCCGGCGTCAGCGGTTGCGCGCAGGGACCTTCGAATGCAAACACGCTATCCGCTCCTTGTATGTGGGTCTTCTTGTATAGGGGGAGTCCGCGAGCGCGATATTTTTCGTATCGCGCGCTTGCGGAGAATATCATCATCGCCCCTGCGGCGCCGCGTCAAGAATCAAGGATGGCAGCCGCGCGCCGCCCATTCTTTTAGTGGTCAAAAAATGAGCAGCCCGTTGCGCATCGGTCGAACGGCCATCAGCCGTGGGTTCGAGGCTTTTTTATCCACAGAAATTGTGGATAAGGCCGGCCCTGTGGATACTGTGCTTTTTATGTAGGCAGGTGTTCGACGGCAACGCCCGGCGGTACCTTGCGCATGCGGTCGCGCTCGATGCGGGGCGGGGCGAAGCGGGTCTTGCGGGCAGCGGCGTTCTGCAGCAGCACGGACAGCACCGCGCCCTTGTCCTGTATCCACTGGTTTTTGCCACGCAGCAATTTCATCGCGTTCTCGGCCGTGCCGAGGCGATAGGTCATCGAGTTGATCTGGACCGAGGTCTTGCCATTGAAAAGGGACGCGTCCTGTTCGGTGATTGCCGCGGCGTCCAGATTGCTGCTGTCGTGATCGATGCGATAGACGAACTTCAGGCTGCTGTGCGGATCCTGCACCACCACGAGTTTGTCGGACCCCGATATGTCGGAGAGCATGCCGAGCACCAGCGACTCGACCAGCTGGTTGCCGCGCTGTTCCTCGGTGTAGATGTATATCGTGTGGCGCGCGGGCGCGGCGTAGGTCTGTTGCATAACTGGCTTCAATAGTGCGGGGCAGGCCTCGCGGCCCGGACAAGCTGCGAAATGAGCGGGAGGCGCGCGCTAACCGGCGCGGCGCATGCGCATCAGCAAGCGCGCTTTGACGGCCGGCCAGTCCTCGTCGAGGATCGCGAAGTAGACCATGTCGCGCGCGCGCCCCGATTGCGCGATCAGGTGCTTGCGGAACACGCCTTCCTCCACGCCGCCGATCCGCAGGATGGCCTGGCGCGATTGCATATTGCTCAGTTCAGTCTTGAATACAACCCGCATGATACCAATTGTTTCAAAGGCGTGCTGCAACAACAAGAACTTGGCCTCGGTATTGGCGCCGGAACGCTGGCTTGCTGGCGTGAGCCATGTGCCGCCGATCTCCAGGCGTTTGTGCGCCAGCGCGATGTCCATGTAGCGGGTCGCGCCGATGATCTGATCGTTGTCCTGCCGCACGATGACGAATGGCAGGCAGTTGCCGTCGCGTTGGCCAGCCAGCGCACGGTCGACATAGCGCTGCATATCGTCCAGCGTCTGCACGGGCTCGGGTTGCAGACGCCACAGTTCGGGGTGCAGGCCCACCTGCGCAAGCGGCGCGGCATGGCTGGCGGTCAGCGGTTCCAGGCGTACGACCTCGCCGGCGAGCGTGACGGGTTGCAGGCGGGGGCTGGTCATGACGTATTCCTCGATTGGAGCGTGGGCGCGGAGGGCAGGGCGTGCAGCCGGGGATTCTACGCGCGCGCGCCCTTGCCGAACACCGCACGCAAGCGCAGAATGCGCCGCATGAAAACAGACGCCTTGGTCCTGGGTGCGGGCATCGTCGGGGTGAGCACCGCCCTGCATCTGGCGGCGCGCGGCCGTTCAGTGGTGCTGCTGGACCGGCGCGGCCCTGGCGAGGAAACCAGCTATGGCAACGCGGGCCTGATCGAACGGGCCAGCGTGATTCCCTATGCCTTCCCGCGCGACTGGCGCAGCCTGTGGCGCTATGCCAGGAACAACACGCCTGACGTGAGCTATCACCCGCGCTTTTTGCCGCGCATCGCGCCATGGCTGCTGCGTTACTGGTGGCATTCGGCGCCGTCGCGGCTGGCGCGCGCGGCCGAGGCCATGCTGCCGTTGATCGAGCGCTGCGTCGCCGAACATGACGCGCTCAAGGACGAGGCCGGCATCTCCCACCTGTTCCGGCGCAGCGGCTGGATCGATGGCATGCGCAGCGAGGCCGGCCTGGCCCGGGCCGTGGCCGAGGCCCAAGCGCTCGCGCCTTACGGGCTGAACCACCGCGTGCTGGACCGCAAGGCGCTGGCGGCGCTGGAACCTTCGCTGTCGCGCATGGCGGGCGCGGTGCACTGGCTGGATCCGGTCAATGTGTCGGACCCGGGCGCGGTGACGCGCGGCTACGCGGCCTTGTTCGAGCGGCGCGGCGGCGTGCTGGCGCGCGGCGACGCGCGCAGCCTCAAGCCGTCAGGCAAGGGTTGGCAGGTGCAGGGAGAACAAGGGCCGATCGAGGCCCGCGACGTGGTGGTGGCGCTGGGCCCGTGGTCGCCGGACGTCCTGCGCCCGCTGGGCTATCGCATCCCCATGGCGGTCAAGCGCGGCTATCACCAGCATTACGCGTTGGAAGAGGGGGCGACCTTGTCGCACCCGGTGGCGGATATCGAAAGCGGTTTCGTCGTGACGCCCATGACCCTGGGCGTGCGCCTGACCACGGGCGCGGAATTCGCGGCGCGCGATGCGCCGCCTTCACCGATCCAGATCGAGCGCACGCGGACGCTGGCGCGGCAACTGCTGCCGCTGGGCGAGGCCGTGGAGCGCGAACCGTGGATGGGTTGCCGGCCTTGCATGCCGGACATGCGGCCGGTCATCGGACCGGTGCCGCGCCATCCCGGCTTGTGGCTGGCGTTCGGCCATGCGCATCATGGCTTCACGCTGGGTCCGGTGACGGGCAAGCTGCTGGCAAGCATGATCACCGGCCAGGCGCCGGACATGGATCCGGCGCCTTACCGCGTCGGCCGCTGAGGCCGTACGCGGCAAGAGACCCGAGAGCCGCGGTTCTCAGGCCGGTTTTGCGGCCTTTTCGCGGCGCTGGCGCACGGCCAGGGCCAGCGTTTCCAGCACCGGCGCGGTCTGCGACCAGCCCAGGCAGGCGTCCGTGATGGACACGCCGCGGCGCAGCGGCAGGCCGGGCTTCAGGTCCTGGCGGCCTTCTTCGAGATGGCTTTCGATCATCACGCCGGTGATGCGGCCGTCGCCCTGGGCGATCTGGGCGGCGATATCGTTGGCCACGTCGACCTGGCGCAGATGCGACTTGTTGGAGTTGGCGTGCGAGCAGTCGATCATGACCTGTTCGCGCTGGCCGGCGGCGCGCAGGGCGGCGCAGCAGGCGTCGACGCTGGCCGCGTCGTAGTTCGGGCCTTGCTTGCCGCCGCGCAGGATGACGTGGGTGTCCTGGTTGCCGCGGGTCTCGAAGATGGCGGCCATGCCCATCTTGGTCATGCCCATGAAAGCGTGCTTGGCGCTGGCCGCGACCATGGCGTCGGCGGCGATCTGCACGCCGCCGTCGGTGCCGTTCTTGAAGCCCAGCGGACAGCTCAGGCCGGAACTCAGCTGTCGGTGGCTGGGGCTTTCGGTGGTGCGCGCGCCAATGGCGCCCCAGGCGATCAGGTCGGCAATGTATTGCGGGCTGAGCAGGTCCAGGAATTCGGTGGCGATCGGCAGGCCCAGGCCGCTGATGTCCAGCAGCAGTTCGCGCGCGCGGCGCAGGCCTTCATTGATGCGGAAGCTGCCGTCCAGGCGCGGGTCGTTGATATAGCCCTTCCAGCCCACGGTGGTGCGCGGCTTCTCGAAGTACACGCGCATGACGATGAGCAAGTCTTTCTGGTGCTGTTCGGCGGCGGTGCGCAGCAGGCGCGCGTATTCCATGGCCTGGCCATGGTCGTGGATGGAACAGGGGCCCACCACCAGCACCAGGCGGTCGTCGCGGCCGTGCAGCACGTCGGCGATCTGGACGCGGCTTTGCTCGACCAGCGTCTGGATCTCGGCCGACACCGGCAGTTCATCCTGCAGCAGGGCGGGCGAGATCAAGGGGCGCACCGCGCTGATGCGGGTGTCGTCGGTGCGCGTGTTGTCCTGGGTGGAGTCGGCCGCGCCGACCTCGCGGTCGTGCAGGGGGTCGTCAATGCGGGTCAAGGGTAGCTCCGTGCCGTAGATGCGGAAAGAAAGACATCTATTATGGCACCGGCCGCGCCGTGGGGCGACGGAAGGCTGCCTCCGTCTGGCTGATGCCGCGAATACTACGACTATCGGCGATGGGGCTGCATTAACCCGTTAGCGATAACGACAGGGCGCGCGCAGATGCCTTAGCATGGTGTACACAGTTTTCCAGCGGCCGCCTGCGGGGGCCCGCCCTATATGAGTAGGACGGTAGACCATGCCTAAAACGGAACCCGGCGGGACCCGACGGATACTTCTCGTCGAAGACCATCCGGTTGAACGCGCCTATCTGCAGAACGTATTGCTGGCGCTGGGTTTCCGCCGGGTCGCCGGCCTGGGCAGCAGCATAGAAGCGGTCAGCGCGCTGGCGCGCCAGTTCTACGACGTGGTCATCAGCGATATCGTCACGGGCGAGGGCGACGGCACGCGGCTGCCGAACGAACTGCGGCGCCTGGTGGACGCCGGGCGGCTCAAGAGCATGCCGCCCATCATCTGGATCAGCAGCCTCAGCGATGAACTGTTGCAGTCGCATGTGCGGCTGGCCTTGCAGGCCGGCTGTCCGTCCGCGCAGGCGCTGTCCAAGCCGGTGTCCCGCACGGCCATGCAGCAGGCCATCAAGACGGCGCTGCGCAGCATCGATGAGGACGATGCCGCCTCGCCCCGGCCGCGCTCGCTTCGGCGCGACGTCATCGAGGCGGCGCTGGGCCATGCGCTGATCACGGGGCAGGGCATGAGCGTGGTGCTGCAGCCGCAGATGAGCTTGTCGACAGGGCGCGTGCTGGCCGCCGAGGCGCTGTCGCGCTGGGACCACCCCGAACTGGGCGCGATTCCGGCGGCGGACTTCGTGCCTGCGGCGCATCGGCTGGGACTGGACCGGACCTTGTTCTGCCGGGTGACCGACACGGTGCTGGAGCTGCAGCAGCGCATGCATGCCGAGGACATCGCCGTGCCCATCGCGATCAACGCCTCGGCCTCCACATTGTGTTCGCGCGACCTGCCGGGCCTGCTGGAGCAGCGCGTGGCGCAGGCCGGCCTGCCGGCCCGGCTGATCAAGGTCGAGCTGACCGAGGACGAGCCGGTGACCGATTGGCTGGCCTTGTCTTCGGCGCTGAACCTGCTGCGCGTGCGCGGCTTTGAATTGGCGATGGATGACTTCGGCGCGGGCATCGCGTCCATGCGCCTGTTCTCGGCCATGCCCTTCACCGAACTGAAGATAGACCGCGACTTCATCGTCCATATGCATCGCGAGCCCGCGTCGCGCGCGGTGGTCGCCGCCGCCATCGAAATGGGCCGCGTGCTGGGCCGGCGCGTGGTCGCCGAAGGGGTGGAGCACGAGCGCGACGTGGAGCTGCTGCGCGAACTGGGCTGCGACGTGGCGCAAGGCTACGGCATTTCCGTGCCGCTGGAACCCGACGCCTTCTTCGAATTCTGCCGCAGCCATTGAGTCATCCGCGCGGCGCAATGGGGTATCCTGGCGCAGGCCGGGCTCCTGCGGGCCCTCCCGATTGTCGGCGGACTTGACCCCGATCAAGACTGCGCCCGCGCATGGAAAATTGCCCCCACGGGCGGATTTACCATGGCTTCATGCGGGCTGCGCACGGTGGCGCGGTCCCCAAGATGGAGCGATGAACCGATGCGACGCATACTGGCCGCTGTTCTGCTGATTTCCCTGCTGGCCTGGGCCGGCGCCTATTGGGCGCAACCGCCGGCCGAACTCAACGTCTGGACCGCGCGCGATCAGCTCATCCTGCTGACGGGCCTGGGCGCCTACGCGGTCATGGCCCTGATCATGCTGCTGGCGGTGCGCCCCATGTGGCTGGAAACGCGGATGGGCGGGCTGGACAAGATGTACCGGCTGCACAAATGGAGCGGCATCCTGGCTGCCGCGCTGGCGGCGGCGCATTACCTGATCAAGCTGGGCAAGCCGCTGCTGCTGGCGTTGTTCGACCCCGTGCCCAAGACGCCGCGCGCGGCCGCTTTGCTGGACGTGTTCCGCGGATCCGCCAAGGACATCGGCGAATGGGCCGTGTGGATCCTGGCCGCGATGGTGTTGCTCACCTTGTGGCGGCGCTTTCCGTATCACATCTGGCGCCAGGTCCACCGCATCGCCGCGGTGATCTTCCTGGTGGTCGCCTTCCATGGCGTGGTCCTGACGCCGGCCGCCTGGTGGTGGCAGCCCGCCGGCTGGCTGGTGGCGCTGTGCACGGCGGTGGGAACGGTTTGCGCCGTCATGGCGCTGACCGGCAATATCGGACGCGGGCGCCGCTACAGGGGGCAGGTGCTGGCCATCGACCATCTTTCGGACGACATCCTGGCGCTGACCTGTAGGGTGGAGGGCAACTGGCACCATCGCGCCGGGCAGTTCGCCTTCCTGACCGCGGACCGGCGCGAGGGCGCGCATCCCTTTACGGTGTCCGGCGCGGACGACGGCACCGGCCGGGTGCAGTTCTCGATCAAGGCGCTGGGCGATTACACGCGGCGTCTGCAGCGCAGCCTGCAAGTGGGGCAGGACGTCATCATCGAAGGCCCTTACGGCTGCTTCGACTTCCAGCGCGACGATGGGCGGCCGCAGATCTGGGTGGCCGCGGGCATCGGCGTCACGCCGTTCATTTCATGGATGGAATCCTTGCAGACGGACCCGGATACCGCACCGGTCGCGACCCTGTACTACTGCGCCCGCAACGCCGACGACGCGCCGTTCGCGGATCACCTGAAAGCGCTATGCGCGCGCGTGCCGAACGTGACCCTGCATGTGCGCTACAGCGATACCCAACGGCCGCTGACGGCCGCCGAGCTGGCCGCGGACCACAAGCCGGGCGCGGCATGGCCCAGCGTGTGGTTCTGCGGCCCGGCGGGATTCGCCGATGCCTTGAAGGACGGGCTGCACCGGCGCGGCATGCCGGTGAGCGAGCTGTTTCACCAAGAGGCGTTCCAGATGCGCTGAGCGCGTCAGATGCCGGACACCTCGATGTCGCCCGGATAGTCGACCGAGAACTTCAGCACCGTCTCGCGCGACTTGCCGGGCTCCATTTCCCAGTCCCATACCAGCTTGCCGTCTTCCTCGCGCTTGATCTCGCGGTCTGCCGGCGACAACAGCTTGACCACGATCTTCTCGTTGCGCGAGATGGGCAGGCGGTCCTTGAACGACACTTGCTCCTTGGTGGCCTTGTTGTTCTTGACCGTGATCTTGTACTCGTAGGTCACGCGCTTGCCGCTGCCCGAAAAGCCGGTGCTTTCGGTATAGCGGTTGACCAGCTGGCGCTTGATCGAGATGCCTTCGTCGGCGCCCAGCGCCAATTCGAGCTTCTCGCCGGGCATCACCGCCTTCATGGAGCTGGCCGCGACGAAGGCGTCGTCCAGGAAGGTGTTCAGCGAACCGGCCAGGAAGGGGAACTCCGTGTTGTTGCTGGCGTGCGCGGTCAGGAACATGGCTTCGCGCAGCGCCGGCGTGGACTGGTATTGCAGCGTGGCGGGCAGCTTGGCCGTGGCGATGGCCACGCGCTGCGAGGAATTGTCGGACGGCAGGGTGGCCGGACTCTTGATCTGGAACGATGCGCTGGTCGCTTCGGCCTGCACCTGGGCGGTCGCCTGCTCCAGCGGCTCGGGAATCATCTCGGCGACCGGCGCGCCGGCGTCCTCGAAGGACTGGACGCGCTGGCGCGACATCTTGGCTTCGGCTTCTTGCCTGGCTGCCGCGACCGGCGCGGGGCTGGGGCGCGGGCGGGGCGGAGGCGGCGGGGCGGCCACGTCGACGATCCACGGCTGCAGCGCGGGCGCGCCGCCGCCCAGCGAGGGCCTTGCGGTGGACAGCGTGAGCTTGACGTTATTCCAGTCTTCACCGGTGTCCTGGCGGATGACGCCGAAATAGCCCAGGTCCACGCTGCGATCGGCCGGGCGCAGGCGCGCATCGTATGCGGGCGTCCAGCGGGCGCCGGCCACGGCGTAGGAAACGTTCAGGTCCAGCTTGCCCGCGCGGGCCAGGTTGACGCGCAGGGTGACGGTCTTGGTGCGGCGGTTGAGCGAGCTTTGCAGCTGATCCAGCTGGTTCTGCAAGGCGGTCAGCTCGCGCTCCAGCACCTCTTTCTGTTCGGCCACCCGGCGCAGTCCGGCCAGCGACTTGGCCAGGGAGTCCGCGCTCAGCGATTGGATCGCCTTCAGTTCGTCCAGCGTCAGGCGCGCGCCGTCCTTCGACGGTTCGGTGGCGCCCCGCTGCACCATCAGCACCAGCTCGCGCTGGTTGTCCAGCACCGCGGCCTCGTCGTCCAGCAGCGCCTGCTGGCCTTGCAGCTTGCGTACCTGTTCCTCCAGCAGCTTGACGCGCTCGTTGGCGGTGTCTGCCTGATAGGCGTCGCGCACCTTCACGTCCAGCAATGTCGCCTGGCCGGTGCTCTTGGCCGAGACTTGCAGCGAATTTTCCTGCAGGCTGGCCGGCAGCTTCTCCAGCACCAGCTCGTGTTCGCCGGCGGCCAGCTCGCTGCTGGCGGCGCGCGTCACGACGGCGCGGTCCTGGTAGACGGTCACGGAACCGATGGAGGAAGGCAGTCCGGCGGCTGCGGCCAGGCCGGGGATCGTCGCGATGGCCAAGGCCAGAAGGGTACGTCGCACTATTTCACCTTTGTACAGGTTGGAATCGCGCGACGCCGTGTCCTTGGACAGGGACGGACCGCCGCGCGCGCCAAATTTACATTGCGGCCCGGACGCTGATCTTACAGAAAATGACAAACGCGACAGGGCGATACCGTAGCGCGGCCTAGGGGTGGGCCAGCGCGCGCAGCATGTCCACGGCGTTGCCCGCCGCGGTCGAGCGGTCGTGGCGGCGGTAGGCCATGTCCAGCAGGGCGTGCGGCGCGTCGCCCTTGATGGGCCGGTACTCGATGCCTTGCGCGCCCATGTGCCGCATCGCCGCAGGCACGACCGAAATGCCCACGCCGGCAGCCACCAGACTCACGATGGAGGCCATCTGCGGCGCTTCCTGGATGACCCGCGGCACGAAGCCGGCGCGCTGGCACGCCGACATGATGGCGTCGTACAGGCCCGCGCCGATGGGGCGCGGATACAGCACGAAGTCCTCGTCCGCCAACGCGGCGATGGGCACGCTGCGCTTGCGGCTCAGCGCATGGTCTGGCGGCAGGGCCACCAGCATGGGTTCGTCCAGCACGCGCTCGGACTCGAACTCCGGGTCCAGCACATAGGGAGGCCGCACGAAGGCCACGTCGACGTCGCCGGCGCGCAGGCCGCGCAGCAGCGTGACCGTATTGCTCTCGGTGAGCGTGACGCGCACGTCGGGATACCGGTCCCGGTACGCCCGGATGGCGCGGGGCAGGTAGGGGTGGAACACCGCGGACGCCGTGAATCCCACGGTGATTGCTCCGCGTTCCCCGCGGCCCAGCCGGCGGGCCGTGTCGATGGCGCGGTCGGCGCTGGCGAGGATGGCGCGGGCGTCTTCCAGGAACTGGGAGCCGGCCTCGGTCAGCGCGATGCCTCGCGGCAGGCGCAGGAACAGCGGGGTGCCGATTTCGCGTTCCAGCTGCTGGATCTGCTGGCTCAACGGCGGCTGGCCTATGCCCAGCCTGGCGGCGGCGCGCGTGAAGTGCAGCTCTTCGGCGACGGCGGTGAAATACCGCAGGTGGCGCAATTCCATCGTTATTAAATATGGTCGGGACGACTTTCATATATTGGACATATGCAGGGGAAAAGTCTACCTTGGTGGCGTGGGCTGCATGCCCGCTGTTCTCGAGAATCCCGATGTCTGCCCCATTAGCCAGTCCCTCATCCCCAACCGCCGCGTCCGCGCCGGCGGAGCCTGTCTCTGCTTCCACCGATCATCTCGCCCGCGGCACGCCCGGTTTGCGGCGCGCCCAGTGGGCCTTGTTCGCGGCCGGTTTCTCCACTTTTTCCCTGCTGTATTGCGTGCAGCCGCTGATGCCGCTGTTCACCCATGCGTTCGGCGTGTCGCCCGCGCAGAGCAGCCTGGTGCTGTCCCTGTGCACCGCTTTCCTGGCCGTCGCCATCTTCTTCGTGGGCTTGTTTTCACAAGCCGTGCCGCGCAAACGCGCCATGGCGCTGTCGCTGTTCGCGTCCGCCGTGCTCGGCACCATCGCCGCCGCCGCGCCCGACTGGCACAGCCTGCTGGCGCTGCGCGCGCTGCAAGGGCTGGCCATGGGCGGCGTGCCGGCGCTGGCCATGGCCTACCTGGCCGAAGAGGTCGAGCCAGGAACCCTGGGTTTCGCCATGGGCCTGTACATCGGCGGCAGCGCGTTCGGCGGCTTGTCCGGCCGCGTCATCACCGGCCTGGTGTCGGATCATTTCGGCTGGCGCGCCGCGCTGGGCACGCTGGGCCTCCTGGGTATCGTGGCGGCGGTGCTGTTCGTCTGGCTGTTGCCTGCGTCGCGCAGGTTCGCGCCCCAGCGGGGCCGGGGCTGGGCTGGCGTGTGGGGCGATGTGCGCGCAGGCGCAGCCTCGCACCTGAAAAATGGCCCCCTGTGCGGGCTGTTCGCGCTGGGCGGCCTGCTGATGGGCGCGTTCGTCACGGTCTACAACTACGTGGGCTTTCGCCTGCTGCTGCCGCCGTTTTCGCTGAGCCAGACCTTCATTGGCTTCATCTTCGTGGTCTATCTGGTCGGCATCTTCGCCTCGACCTGGTTCGGCCGCCTGGCCGACCGCCATGGACGCGGCGCGATGCTGTCGGCCGCCACCAGCTTGGCGCTGGCGGGGTTGCTGCTGACGCTGTCCAACTGGCTGCCTCTGCTGATCGCCGGGATCGTGGTGTTCACCTTCGGCTTTTTCGCGGCCCACGCCGTCGCCAGCGGCTGGGTCGGACAGATGGCGCGCGGCTACAAGGCGCTGGCGGCGTCGCTCTATCTGCTGGTGTACTACGTGGGATCGAGCGTGCTCGGATCGCTGGGCGGACACTTCTGGACCACGGGCCAGTGGCCCGGCGTGGCCGCGATGGCCGGCGGGCTGCTCGCGTTGGCGCTGGCGATCAGCGCCGGCCTGTACAAGCGCACGGGCCGCGTGCCGGCATCCGCCGCGGTGGGGCGGGGCATATCCTAGGATGGCCTAAAAGCTAGTAATTCTCATTTATAATTTGCGGCACGCTCGGTGAGCGCCATCCCATCCAGTTCCGAGGGCCGCGATGAATCCTACCTCTCCCGACAGCCAGAACCTGCAACGCGAACATGCCGCGCTGCTCGCCGCCTACGGGCAGGCGCAAGCGCATTGCAGCCGGCTCCTGGCAGCCCAGGCCGCGCGCATCCTGTATCTGGAGAGCGAGGCCATGCGCCTGCGCGCAGCCGTCATCGTGCGCGACACCGCGCTGGCTTGGGCGCGTGAAGACCGCAAGACGCTGGAGACTTCCATTCCAGGCCTGCCCAAGCGCGTGGCGCTGGCGCGCAGCGTCGCCCAGCTGATGGAGCGCGTGCAGACGCTCATGCGTGAACGCCTGGCCTGGCAAGGGCGGACCGGCGCTGCCGCACGTGAACTCGAAACGCTCTCGGAACCGCCCGCCTGGCGTCCCGCGCCGTCAGCCGTGGTGCTGCGCGAGAAGGCGGTGCTGTGCGTGGGCGAGGACGCGGTGGCCCTGGCGCTGACGCGCAAGGTGGTCGAACTGGCCGGCGGGCGCTATCTCGGCCATGATGGCGGCGCGGATGCCGATGGCGACACGCTGGAAGCCAGCCTGGTGGCTGCGGACCTGGTGATCTGCCAGACCGGTTGCGTCAGCCACGGCGCCTACTGGCGCGTGAAGGACCATTGCACCCGCACCGGTAAACAATGCGTGCTGGTCGACAAGCCCGAAGCCTTGCAGGCGCTGCGGCTGGAGCGTGCACCGCTGAAGACGGACGCTTGATTCGTCCGTCTCCCGCGCGCTAACCGTAGCGTCGCGTTACCTAGCGTTTCGGCTGCGCGGCCATTGCCGCAATACAGTCTAGGGGCAAGGGGGCCGACATGCTGACCAAGCGGGACCGAGTGGCGCTACCCTGGACGGACACGCTTGCCCGCCTGGAAGACGAGCGCATCATGTTGCAGCGCATAGCCGCCGGCATGCCGCTGGCCGAGGTGCTGGAGCACGTGCTGCATGCCATCGAGGCGCAGTCCAGCGTGGAACTGCGCACTTCCATCGCGCTGGTGGATGAAAGCGGCGGCTTTCTGGTGCATGGCGCCGCGCCCAGCCTGCCGGCCGCCTACAACAGCGCGGTGCACAAGGCCGTTATCGGCCCGGACAGCGCGTCCTGGGGCGAGGCCGCATACACCGGCAGCCCGGTCTACGTCGAAGATATCGCCTTGAACCCCGGTTGGGCGCGCTGGCGCGACCTGGCCTTGTCCCACGGCCTGCGGGCCTGCTGGTCCACCCCGATCAAGGCGCCCGACGGCCGTCTGCTGGGCGTCTTCTCCAATTACTACGGCGTGGTGCGTTCGCCCTCCGCCCACGATATCGACGCGATCGCGCTGGTCACGCGTAGCGCCGCCCTGGCAATAGAACGCCATCTGACGGAGTTGGCGCTGCGCCAGAGCGGCGAACGCTGGCGCGCCATGTTTGCCGGCATGCAGGAAGCGTTTTTTCTCAGTGAGGCATTGCGCGACGACGCCGGCCGCATCGTCGATTTCCGCTTTCTGGAGGTGAACCCCGCCTTCGAGCGCCAGACAGGCATGAAGGAAGGCGATACCCTGGGCCATACACTGCGCGAGATGATTCCCGGCGTGCCCGGCCAGATCATGGATACGTTCGCCCAGGTCATCGAGACCGGCGAGCCGGCCCAGTTCGAGTTCATGGTGCCCGCGCCCACGGAGGCCTGGTACGAGGCCCGCGCGCGCAAGGACGGAACCGACAGGATGATGGCGTTGTTCCTGGACGTGACGGCGCGCAAGAGGGCCGAGGCCGAGCTGTGGGAAGGGCAGCACCGCAAGAATTACCTCGGCGCGCTGGGCGACCGCATGCGCGAGCTGCATCGCCAGGAGGACATAGAGCAGGCCGCGTGCGAAGGGCTGTGCCTGCATCTGGCGCTTGGCCAGATGGCGGTGCTGGATACGCAGGGCGAAGACCAGGCTCCCGCCATATCTTCGGTCTGGCCCCCGGGGTCCACGCTGCTTGGCCAGCCGCCGCACACGCTCGATGCCTTGGGCGACGACTATCACGCGGCCTTGCGGCTGGGGCGCACCACATACCTGGCGCCGCTGCTGGGAGAAGCCGGCGGCGAGATCCGACCATGGGCCATCGTCGTGCCGCTGCGGCGCTGGGGCCGGCATACCGGCGCGATGTTGGCATGTCCCGCATCGGGCAGCAGGCTCAAGAACAGCGATATCGCCTTCCTCGAGGAAGTGGCCGAGCGCATGTGCGGCGCGGTCGAGCGTTCGCAGTATTCGCGCATGCTGGAACAGCGCGTGGAAGACGCGATCGCGGAGCGCGACCGGATCTGGCGCCTTTCGCCGGAACTGCTTGCGGTGGTCGACCGCCAAGGGCGCTTCGTCAGCGTCAACCCTGCGGTGCGGCCCATTCTAGGCTGGACCCCTGAGCAGTTCATGTCGTTGGCGCTGGCCGACCTGATCCATCCGGACGATCTGGCGGCGACGCTGGCGGCCTGGGGCTGGTCTTCGGGCGACGCGGGTCCGCGTCCCGGCGCAAGGCATCTGGAAAACCGCCTGCTCAAGCGCGACGGCGGCTATTGCTGGATTACATGGAGCATGTCCTGGACCCAGGACAGCCTGTACATGACGGGGCGGGACGACACCGACCTGAAGCAGCAGGCCGAGGCCTTGCGCGACACCGAGAACGCGCTGCGGCAGTCGCAGAAGATGGAAGCGGTGGGACGCCTGACCGGCGGCATCGCCCACGATTTCAACAATATGCTGCAGGGGATCTCGGGCGCGCTCTACCTGGTGCAACGCAAGATCACGGCCGGCGCGCCGGAACAGGCGCTGCGTTTCGTGGACGTCGCCATGGATTCGGCGAACCGGGCGGCGCACCTGACCCAGCGGCTACTGACTTTTTCGCGCCGCCAGCCCATTGACCCCAAACCGTTCTGCGTGGCCTCCGCGCTGCAGTCCATGGTGGCGCTGTTCCACCGCTACACCGGCGAACGCGTGGCCCTGCGGCTGGACCTGCCGCAGGAATTGTGGGCGGTCTGCTGCGACAAGAACCAGTTCGAGAATGCCATGCTGAACCTGGTGATCAACGCCTGCGACGCCATGCCGAACGGCGGCGCGCTGACGGTTGCCGCGCGCAATGTGGAGCCGCACGATCCGCTCCTGTCGCTCTGCGCCGGAGAGCATGCGGGACGCTACGTGGAAGTATCGGTGACGGACGTGGGTTGCGGCATGCCGCCAGACGTGCTGGCGCACGCCTTCGACCCGTTCTTCACCACCAAGCCCTTGGGCCAGGGCACCGGGCTGGGCTTGTCCATGATTTACGGCTTCGCCAGGCAGGCTGGCGGCGCGGCCAGCCTGGAGAGCACGGTGGACGTGGGCACCACGGTCAGGCTATTCCTGCCGCGCTACGACGGCGCGCCCGAAAGCGTGCAGGATGGCGAACGCCCGGCGGCCGCTACGCCCGGCGCAGCGCGCAAGGAAGTCGTGCTGGTGGTGGAAGACGATGCGAACGTGCGGGAAATGGTGCGCGAATGCCTGGCCGAACTCGGCCTGGAGGTGCTGACGGCGGTGGACGGCGAGGCCGGCCTGGACCTGCTGCAATCCGCGCGCGGCATCGACCTGCTGGTAACCGATGTGGGGCTGCCGGGGCTCAATGGCCGGCAACTGGCCGACGCCGCCCGCGTGGCGCGTCCCGGCCTGCGCGTGCTGCTGATGACGGGATATGCCGAAAGCGCGGCGCGCGGCCAGGGCTTTCTTGAACAGGGGCTGGAGCTGATCGTCAAACCCTTCCAGCTGGACAAGCTGACCGAGCGCGTGCAGGGCATGCTGGACAGCGCGCCCGGCAGGCCGGGGCAGGAGTCCCGCCACTAGTCCGCGCAAGCCCTGGCCGGCGCCGGCCTAGTGACGGCGGCGCAGTTCCGCGGGAGGCACGCGCAATTGCCCGCGGTACTTGGATACCGTGCGCCGCGCCAGCAGTATGCCGCTGGCCGCCAGTTGCTGGGTCAAGGCCACGTCCGAGAGCGGCATGGCCGGATCCTCGGCCTCGACCATCTCCTTGATCAGGGCCCGCACCGCCGTGGCGGAGCAGGACCCGCCGGTGTCGGTGGCCAGTTCGCGCGAAAAGAAGTGGCGGAACTCGAACACCCCGCGCGGCGTCACCATGTACTTGCCGACGGTGGCGCGCGACACCGTGGATTCGTGCATGTCCAGGTCATCCGCGACCTCGCGCAGCATCAGCGGCCGCAAGGCCACGTCGCCATATTCGAAGAAGGTCTGCTGGCGCTTGACGATGGCTTCGGCCACGCGCTGGATCGTGATGTAGCGCTGTTCGACGTTGCGCACCAGCCAGCGGGCTTCCTGCAGCTCCTGGGCCATGGGGCTGCGGTCGTCCAGGCGAGCGCGCCGGAACAATTCGGCATAGGTCTGGTGCAGCCGCGCCTGGGGCATGGCGTTGCGGTTGGGCAGCACGCGCCAGCGCGATTGCCATTTGTCGACGAATACGTCGGGTACGACGTAGACAGGCGCTTCGGCGCTATAGCGGCCGCCGGGCTTCGGGTCCAGGCTGCGGATCAGCGCGCAGGCCTCGCGCAAGGCGTCCTCGGAGCAGCCCAGCTGCTGGCGCAAGCCGACGCAGTCGTTGCGGGCCAGCCGCTCGAGTTGCTCGTGCACGATGCGCAGGGCGAGCGTCCGCAACTCGTCGCTGATGCCGGTTGCCGCCGCCAGCTGCAGCGTCAGGCACTCGGCCAGATCGCGCGCGGCCAGGCCCGGTGCATCCAATTGCTGGACCAGGCGCAGCGCAGTCATCCATTCGCATTCATCCGGAACGGGCTCGGCGCCGCGCGGCGCGTCTTCCCACAGATTGGACAGCGGCGTGCGCAGATAGCCGTCGTCATCCAGCGCGTCGATGATGTACTCGGCAAGCAGGCGGTCGCGCGCCTGCAATTGATAGTTGCCCAGTTCCTGGGACAAGCGCTGGCTCATCGATATGGGTGCGCTGACCCACAATCCCTGGTCCCGGTCCGGGCCGTCGCCCTGCGCGCGCGTGGGGTAGTCGCCGGAATAGGCGGGAGCATCAGGCGGGGGCAGATCATCCTGGGGCGCAGGCTCCAGCGGCGCGGGCTGGGGCGGGTCAGCAGGAGGAAAGCCCTCCGCGGCGGCCGGCAGGTCGTCCTCCAGCTCGTCGGGATCCTCCAGGAATGGATTGCTGGCCAAGGCCTGTTCCACTGCCGTGGTGAATTCCAGCGCGGTCATCTGCAGCAGCTTGACGGATTGCTGCAGGCGAGGCGCCAGCGCCATCTGCTGGCGCAGGCGCAGTTCTTGCGTGGGGTAGACCAATCGAGCCTCCTGGGGACTGGCTGCCGGCGGCAGTCCATCCTTGTACTGAAGCAAAGACCATGCCAGGCGTCTCGGCGGGCGAGGCGGGTTGATTGCGCGCGCGGCGCTGCCCCAGTATTACAAGCCAGTGGTAAGAAATGCCTCTCGCGCCTCTCGCGCGCGGTGGCCGCAAGATCGGCCCTGGCGCTCAAGCCCCGGCGTCGTCCTGCCCGTTCTGGTCGTAGTCTTCGAGGCGGTTGTAGAGCGTCTTCAGGCTCAGGCCCAGCGTCTCCGCGGCGATGCGCTTGTCGCCCGCATGGTGCGCCAGCGTCGCAAGAATGAATGCGCGCTGCGCCTCGCCCAATGACATGCCGATGGGCAGGGTCAGCGCGCCGTTACGCAGCATCGGCCGCTGCGCCTCGCGCGACCGGGGCAATAGCTCGGTTTCGAGTTCACCGTCTGCCAGAATGAACGCCCGCTGCACCGCGTTGCGCAGTTCACGGACATTGCCCGGCCAATCATGCAGGGAGATCGCTTCCAGCATGCGGGGGGAGAACGACTTCCGCGTGCCGTTTGCAGCATTCAAGGTGTCGAGGAACCAGTGCGCCAGCACCAGGGCGTCTTCGCCACGCTCACGCAGCGGCGGCACGCGTAACGGAATCACCAGGAGCCGGTGCAGGAAGTCCTGGCGCAGGCGGCCTTCAGCGACCGAGGCGAAGGGATCGCGGTTGCTGGCGCAGATGATGCGGACATTGGCGCGCAACAAATCCGAGCCGCCCACGCGCTGATACGTGCCGGCCTCGAGCACGCGCAGGAAATTCACCTGAAGGTCGGGCGGCATTTCGGTGACTTCATCCAGGAACAGCGTGCCGCCGCTGGCGTATTCGAAGTAGCCGGCGTTCTGGGCGACCGCGCCGGTAAAGCTGCCTTTTTCATGCCCGAACAATTCGGCATGCGCCAGGCTGCCGCTGATGGCGCCGCAATTGACCGCCACGAAAGGCTGTTCGCGGCGTTCGCTGGCGTCATGGATGGCGCGCGCGACGATTTCCTTGCCGGTCCCGCTTTCTCCCACGATGAAGACGCTGGCGTCGGTGGCTGCGGCCAATTGGAGTTGCGCGCCGAGTTTCTGCATCACGGGGGACAGGGCTGATGGGTCCAGCAGCGCGTCGGACTTCGCGGACGCCGCTGCACGCGGGGCAGTAGTAGTGCTGCGATTGGGCATGCTGATTCCTGAGGGCCCGCGCGGGCCGTGAGTCTGTTTCCATGCTAGAGAATCGACGCAGTACGGTATGCGACGATTTGCAAGCATTCGAAAATGTTGATGGAAAGTGTCGAACATTTGCCACCGGGCCGGCGGTTATCGCTATGCTGAATCACTGACCCTCAACATCCGCGACACGGAGCAAGCATGCCTCATCTGTTGATCGTTGATGACGACCCGGCGATACGCGAAACCCTGGCCGAAATCGGGCGCGAAAGCGGCTTTTCAGTAGCCCTGGCCGCCAGCGTCAAGGATGCGCTGATCCAGCTGGAGCGGCACGCGCCCGATCTGGTGCTGACCGACATCCGCTTGCCTGAAGGCAGCGGGATGGAAATTTTCAAGAGCGACGCCGCCGCCAGCGCAGAGGTGGTGGTGATGACCGGCCACGGCACCGTCGACAACGCCGTGCAGGCCCTGCGCCTCGGCGCCACCGATTACCTGGTCAAGCCGATCTGCATGGAACGCCTGAACGGAATCTTCGCGCGCGTGAATGCGAATTCGAGCGGCGATCTGCGGGGGGCTCCGTTCGAAGAACCGGGGCGCTACGGAAAGATGTACGGCGCGTCGGCCTGCATGCAGGAACTCTACCGTCAGATCGGCCGCGTGGCCACCACCAATGTGACGACCTTGCTGATCGGCGAAAGCGGCACCGGCAAGGAACTGGCCGCGCATGCCATCCATGAACTCAGCGCGCGCCGCCAGCGTCCCCTGATCGCGGTGAATTGCGGCGCGATCTCGCCCAACCTGATCGAAAGCGAAATGTTCGGGCACGAGCGCGGCAGCTTCACCGGCGCGGACCGCCAGCACAAGGGCTATTTCGAGCGCGCTGACGGCGGAACCCTGTTCCTGGACGAAGTCACCGAAATGCCGCTGGACCTGCAAGTCAAGCTCTTGCGGGTCCTGGAGACCGGGCAGTTCATGCGCGTGGGCACCAATCGGGAGATCGCCTGCGATATCCGGATCGTCGCCGCGACCAACCGCGATCCCGAGCAGGCGGTGAAGGATGGCAAGCTGCGCGAGGACCTCTATTACCGGCTGAGCGTCTTCCCCATCAAGCTGCCGGCGCTGCGTGAACGCGGCGACGACATCCTGTTCCTTGCGAATCGCTTCCTGCAAGGCTTGAACCAGGAATCCGGCAAGAACAAGGAATTCTCGCCGCGCGCGCTGGCCGCGCTGCAGCAATACGCATGGCCGGGCAATGTGCGGGAGCTCAAGAACTACGTGCGCCGCGCCTTCATCATGGCGGATGGCGATACGCTGGAAGTGGATATGCTGACGCCCCGGGTGTCGCCGGCGGGCGAGGGCGCGGGCGGCCAGGTCAGCGTACCCGTGGGAGAAACCTTGGCGGAAGCGGACCGGCGCCTGATCCTGGCGACGCTGGAGCGTTGCAACGGCGTGAAAAAGCAGGCCGCGGCAGTGCTCGGCATCAGCCCCAAGACGTTGTACAACCGGCTTGAGGAATACGCCGCTGCGGACGCGGAAGGCGCCGCAGCGGCGCCTGGCCGGAAACAGGACCGGTCCTGATCTCATTTGCCGTACCGCGTTTTCAGGTCCGCCATGCAGGCGTCCTTGGCATTGCCGGACATGGCGTCGCATTTTTCCTTGCCGACCTTGTAGTCGGCATCGTTGCGCACCTTGGCCGCGTCATGCGAGGCCTCGGCCTTTTCCTTGCCTGCCTTGGCGTCGGCCCGGGCCTTGTCGCGCGTGGCTTCGGCCTGCTGCTGGCAGACGTCCTTCTGGTTGCCTTTCATGCCGTCGCAACGTTTCTTGTCCAGCTTGTACTGGTCATCGATCTGCGCGTTGCTGCGCACGGCGCCGCCGCTGGTCTGCGCGGTTTGGGCTTGCGCCTGAAAAGCCAGGGCGGAAAGGCTCAGGGCGACGGCGGGGAGAACGACTCGGGACAGATTCATGGCTGACTCCTAGGATGGGGACCCGGCATCGCCCGGGCCTGGCCGCATGTGCAAGCAAGCGGCGTTCCCGGGCCGGCCGGGCACGCCGCTTGCTCCGGCACCTTGCCGCAGGCGGTGCCCATGCGCACACTGCAAGCATCCATTGAACGAGCCCGGGGATACGAACATGCAAACCAAGCGCGCAGACCATGAAAAGGCGGACACCGAGCAAGGCAAGGCCAATGCGCCGCGCACGCAAACTGAGGCGGCGCATCGCAGCGGCCAGTTCGGAACCGACAAGCCGGGCTTCGGCAAGCCGGCCGCGGCGCCCAAACGCGAGTCGGACAAGAAGCCCAACGACAAGGGCGCGGAGTACGAGGAAGGCGGCCAGTATCCGGGCAAACGGCCCGGCTCAAAATAGCCGCTGGCGGCGGGTTCAATCCGCCGCTTGTTCCGTCTTTTCGGCGGGGATTGCGTCCGCCTCTTGCTCGCCCAGCCGGAACAGCAGCACCACGCTGTATAGCGCGGCCAGTCCGATCAGGCCGTAGACGCTGCGCGTCGCGGCGGCCGACGGCAGCACCTTCGCGAAGACATCCAGGCCTACCGCCGCGATCAGGCCGCAGTTCAGGCCGCCCGCAACCACCGCGATCAAGGCGGACCAGTCAAGCAAGGAAAGGCCGCGGGCCTCGGGAGGGACCGGGGGAGGAGCAGAATCCTCTTCCAATTCTGAAAGATCTTCTTGGTTGCCGGGCATGTCCATGTGGAAGTCCTTTGCGCAGAATGCGGGTAGGCGGGACTGCGGGCGGACTGCCTCTGAACCTGCCGGTCCAGGCCGCTCGCCAGCGCTACAGCAATTCCCATGCCTGGAACGGGCACGGCAGTTGCTGACCACAAGGGAATGATTCCCGATGGAGAGCACAATGTCCCTGATCGTTGCCGCCCGATTCGACACTTTCGACCACGCCGCCGAGGCGGCGCGCAAGCTGTGCGCCGAAGGATTCACCGAAGACGATATCCATACCTTCTACATCAACACGGCGGGCGAACACGCGCGCTTTCCGATAGGCGGCGACCGCGTGGCCGATCCCGATGCCCGGGGCGGCCATTTCGGCGCGGTGGCGGGCGCCTCCGCGCTGGGCCTGGTGTTTGCGCTGCTGGGCGGGCTGATCGCCGCCCGGGTGGGGGCTTCGGTCTTGATCGTCATTGCCGCTGCGGGCGTAGGCGCCTATCTGGGCGCGCTGGCCGGGGCGCTATGGGTGATCGGGCGCGGACGCCGCAGGCATCCGGCGGCCACCGTCGCCCGTGACGCGCATCCTGCCGTACGCCAGGCGGGCGTGATGCTGGCGCTGCACGTATCGCCGGACCGCGATGCGCTGGCAAGAACCGTGCTGACGCAGGCCGGCGGCACGGACGTCGAGCGCGCGCAAGGCCGCTGGTTGAATGGCAAATGGGAAGACTTCGACCCCTTGACGCCGCCGCGGCATGTGGACGCGTCGACGATGGCGAACTAGGCCGAGGGAGACACGGAGATGAAAAAGACCTTATGGCTCTGCGGTGTCGTCGCGCTATGCCTGCTGGCCGCGCCCGGTGTGCTGGGCGGCGTGCAGGCGCAGGAACTGGCGGAGCCGGAAGCGCGCTTCCTGCAGGCGGCGGCCGGCTCCGGCATGTTCGAGGTAGAGGCGGCGGAGCTGGCGAAGAAGCGAGCAGGGGACCGCGACGTGAAGGCATACGCCGCCCGGATGCAGGAGCAGCATGGCGCCATGAACGCCGAATTGAAGACCCTGGCCGGGCGCAAGCAGGTGAAGCTGCCAGCCGAACCATCCGAACCCGACCGGGGCACCCTGCAACAGCTGGGCAACAGGACCGGCCCGGACTTCGACGCGCTCTACATCGAAAAGGCAGCCGTGGACGCGCACGTCACCGCCAACCGCCTGTTCGAGACGGCGGCACGCGAGTCCAAGGATCCGCAGGTGCGCGATTTCGCGGTGCGTGCGCTGCCCATGGTGGCCGAACATCTGGCAATGGGCCGCAAGCTGCAAAGCACGCCGCCCGCCGACCCGGACAAGATCCAGCCGGCGACGAAGGGCGAAGCGCCGGCCGTGTCGCCAGCGTCGCGCGAGGCGCCGGCCTCGATCGCGCCGGCCAAGTAGCGGGACGCGCGGGCCTCAGTCGCCAGCGCTGCCGGTAATGGGCAGCACGATGCCGGTGATGTAGCTGGCGCACACGGGCGAGGCCAGGAAGACGTAGGCCGGAGAGATTTCCTCGGGCTGCGCCGGACGCCCCAAGTCCGTGTGCTTGCCGAATTCCTTGATCTTCTCCGGACTTTGGTCCGCAGGATTCAGCGGCGTCCATACGGGTCCCGGCGCCACTGCGTTCACACGCACGCCCTTGCCCGCGAGATTGGCGGCCAGCGAACGTGTGAAAGCATGGATCGCGCCCTTGGTGGTGGAGTAGTCCAACAGTTTGGCGCTGCCGCGCAGGCTCGTGACCGACCCGGTATTGATAATGGAAGCGCCAGCGTGCAGATGCGGCAGCGCCGCGCGCGCCATCTGGAAATAGGCGGTGATGTTGGTGCGCAGCGTCTTGTCCCATTTCTCGTCGCTGATCTCGGGCAGCGTGTCGGTGTGCTGCTGATAGGCAGCGTTGTTGACCAGCACATCGAGCTTGCCGTATTCCCGGATCGTCTGTTCCACCGCCTGTTCGCAGAACGCGGGTTCCTGTACGTCGCCTGCGATCAGCAGGCAACGGCGGCCTTCGCTTTCGACGGCGCGCCGGGTGTCTTCGGCATCCTCTTGCTCGTAGAGATAGACGACCGCCACGTCGGCGCCTTCGCGCGCATACAGCAGGCAGACCGCGCGGCCTATGCCGGAATCGCCGCCTGTCACCAGCGCAACCATGCCCTCGAGCTTGCCGCTGCCCTTGTACTGGGGCGCCTGGTACTGTGGCTTGAGAACCATGTCGGCTTCCTGCCCCGGCTTTTCCAGGTGCTGGGCCGGCATGGGCGGTGTGGGATGCGGGCGGGCGCCGGTGTCGGCTTGATCGGGCTTGCTCATGAGGGTCTCCTGGTGGGCAGGCGCGACAGGCGCCTCGCCCATTGCCGAGCAAATGCCATGCCCGGCCCGCCGCGCGCGCCGGAGCTACTGCCGTCCCACCACCACGCCGAAAAGGAAAGCCGCGCCGGCCACCAGGCCGATGGCCTGCCATGGCCGGGCGTGGATGTACTCCTCGATGCAATCTATGGTCTCCCGCATCAGGTCGCCGGCATGGTCTGAAGCGTCGCGCAGGCTGCGCCGCGTGGCGTGCAGCTGTTCGGACAGGCGCGCCTTGAGCGCCTCCAGATCGGTCGCCGAGGCGTCGCTGAGCGTGGCTTCCAGATCGTCGATCCAGGCCTCCGGGTGCCGTGCACGCCTGTGCGCGCCGCGGTTGTCCGGGCCGTTTTCCGGAAAGTCGGAGGGCAGGGGGGTGTTGGTAGAGGCCATCGGTAGCTCCTGGCTGTCGGGCGGGAAATACGCCTGCGCGGACCGGCCCGGGCGGCCGCGCTGCGGATCCGAAGGCTTCAGGCCTCCAGCATGTCGCGGCAGGCCAGGGTGCAGCTCAGGCAAGCGCCTGCGCAGACCTGGCAATGCTCTGCCTCGTGCGATGAACATTCGCGCGCGCAGGCATCGCAGATCAGCGCGCACAGCGTGCAAAGCGCATTGGCGAACTCGCCGTCGCGCGCCAGCATGGCCGCGCACAGCCGGCAAACCGCGGCGCAATCGGTGCAGAGTGCAATGCATCGCTGCATGTGGGACGGATTTTCCCGCAGGCACGCGGATGCGCAAATATCGCAGGCGACGGCGTATTCATAGCAGGCTTGCACACATTGCTCGAAATTTTGGTCTCGCATTGCATCTCCTTGTGTGTGCCGGGTACGCGCGGCAACCGGCGTGCCCGGAGACCGGGCCACATCCGCTTGCAATTTGATGCCGCACGGCGATGACCCGGGCAGCCTGGAGCCGTAGCATGGAAGTTCGAATCCCCGTCGGGGAGTCACTGCAGGAGCCACGCATGAAGCCAGCATCCGTACCCGGATCCGCGAAACCGGCGCAAGCCGGCAAGCGGGCGGAAGACAACGCTAAGATACTGCCGCCGCGCTCTCCCGTCGATGTTCCGCGCAGACCGGATAAACCAGACGCCTCTACCCCGAACGAGGCCGCGCGCGACAAGCGCATCGTGGCCGATACGCGCACCGAGTCGAACTGGGCGGACGGTTCCGCGCCGCAACCTCGGGCCAAGAACGCGCGCTCATCGATCCTTTGACGCCTGCCTGGCGTTCGCTGCCGCAGCGGCCTCTCCGCCCAGGAAGGCAAGCAGGCGCCGTTCGTCCGCATTCAGTCCGCGGGGACCCCGTGGCGCTGCCGAGCGCGCGGGCAGCGTGCCGTCCAGATAGGCGGACAGAATAGCCGGATGCACATAGCAGGCGCGGCACACGGCTGGCGTATTGGCCAGCCGCCGCGAGACCTGCTTGATCACTTCCACCACCGTCTTCTGCGCCTGGCTGGCGCTCTCGCTGGGGCATGCCTGCAGCGCGGCATAGGCCATGACGGAGCCTGCCCAGGTCCGGTAGTGCTTCGCCGTGAAATCGCCGGCGCCGGCTACACGCAGATAGGCGTTGACCGCGCCCGAATCGACCGGATGGCTGCCGCCGTCCTCGTCGAGATACTGGAACAGTTGCTGGCCGGGTATGTCCAGGCAGCGCTTGATGATGCGCGCCACGCGCCGGTCCGCAGCGCTGACGTCATGGGTCACGCCGCTCTTGCCCTGGAAGCGGAAACGGAACTTGTCGCCCGTCACGCTGGCGTGCCGCCGCTTGAGCGTGGTCAGGCCATAGGACTTGTTGGTTCTGGCGTACTCGCGAGCGCCGATGCGCACCAGCGTCGTCTCCAGCAAACGTACCAGTACGGCTATCACCTTGTTCTGGGACAACCCGGCGGTACGCAGATCGCGCTCGACCTGCCGCCGTATGCGCGGCAGCGTCTGGCCGAAGGCTGCAAGGCTCTGGTACTTGCTCGCGTCGCGCACCGCGGTCCAGTCCGGGTGATAACGGTATTGCTTGCGTCCCCGGGCATCACGCCCGGTGGCTTGCAGATGCCCGAGCGGGGAAGGGCAGATCCACACATCTTCGTAAGCCGGCGGTATCGCCAGGGCGTCGATCCGTTTGATTTCGCGCGCGCTGCGTATGCGCCTGCCTTGCGCGTCCAGGTAGTGGAAGGCGCTGCCGTTGACGCGGATCCGGGTATAGCCTGCCAGGCTGTCGTCGTAGTAGACCAGCGCTGCGCCGCCGCGGGCGGGCGCCGTTCGGGGACTTGGGTTCATGTCGTCTGCGGCTAACAGGGGCAGGGGCGCTGTCCTCAGCATGCGGCGTGCCCGCCACCCCTTGTGCGTAGCCAGGCACGCGGCTTGCTGATGCAGGAATGGACTTTCTCCGGAGACAGCCATGCACATCGCGTACCCGTACTACCTGCACGTTCCGCCCAAGCCAGATCCGATACCGCCAGGTTCGCCGCCCGGCGACCTGCCTGTGGATCCGGATACCGATGAACCGGACGTGGACCTGCCGCCCTTGTCGCCGCCCGGCAAGGAAATCACGCCGCCCAGCCCCTGACGCGGGCTTGTGGTTTTTCCCTGATCCCAACAAGAACTGAGGAGTCGCCATGTCGACCATCCTGCTGATTATTCTCATCCTGCTCCTGATCGGCGCCGTGCCCGCCTGGCCCCACAGCCGCGGCTGGGGCTATTACCCCAGCGGCATACTGGGCATATTGCTGATTGTGCTGATCGTGATGCTGTTGACCGGCCGGCTCTAGCAGGTCCCATGCGGTCATGGGCGCGCGGGCCGTGTCGGACGGCTCGCGCGCCGCCGGTCCGCCAGGCGGCCGTCTGGCGGACCGGCGGGTGGCGCGGGTTTGCGCCCAGGCGTAAGATCGCCGGGTTTTTGTGCAGCCCTCCGCCATCCGCGGCATTCCCGACATGACCATCCCCTTGCTTGTCTTGATAGAAAGCGTGCAGGACTACCTGCCCGAAATCGAAGCGCGCGGCTTTCGCGCGATTTTTGCGCCCACCGCCGAAGCGCGCGCGCAGGCGATCCGCGACCACGGGCCCGAGATCCGCATCGTGCTCACGCGCGGCGCCACCGGCCTGTACGCGCAGGAAATGGCGGCAATGCCCAAGCTGGAAATTGCCTGCTCGCTGGGGGTGGGGTACGAAAACATCGACCTGGCCGCCGCGGCGGAACGCGGGATCGTCGTGACCCACGGTCCGGGCGCGAACGCGGTGTCGGTGGCGGACCACGCCATGGCGCTGCTGCTGGGCGCGGCGCGGCGCCTGCCGCAAGCCGATGCGTCGGTGCGCCAGGGCCATTGGGGCGGCTTCATGGGACCGCAGGTCACCGGCAAGCGGCTGGGCATCCTGGGCCTGGGCACCATCGGACTGGAAATCGCGCGGCGCGGCGCCAACGGCTTCGGCATGAGCGTGGGCTATTACAGCCGCAGCGTCCGCCCGGAATCGGGCTATGCCTACTTCGACAGCCCGCGCGCGCTGGCCGCGGCATCGGATTTCCTGGTGGTGGCGACGCCGGGCGGAGCGGACACGCGCCACCTGGTGGACGCGCAGGTACTGGAAGCGCTGGGGCCGGAAGGCTATCTGGTGAACATAGCGCGCGGCAGCGTGGTCGACACGCAGGCGCTGATCGCGGCGCTGGCCGAACGCCGCATTGCGGGCGCGGGCCTGGACGTGGTGGATGGCGAACCCGACGTGCCCAAGACCCTCATTGAGCTCGACAACGTGGTATTGACCCCGCATAGCGCGGGGCGCTCGCCGGAAGCGGTGCATGCCACCGTGGCGCTGTTCCTGGACAACGCCACGGCGCACTTCGGCGGCAAGCCGGTGCTGACCCCGGTGCGCCGAGGCTAGCAGGCCAAGGCTAGTGCGAGAACATGACCGGCACGGTCATGCTCTTCAGGATGGATGCCGTCGCCCCGCCCAGCGCCCACTGGCGCAGCTTGCTGTGGCCGTAGGCGCCCATGACGATCAGGTCCGCGCTGTGGTCGGCGGCGGCATTCAGGATGGTGCTGCCCACGCCTACGCCCTTGATGTCGCGGCGCACGTGCTCCGGCGCCGGCATGCCCTGCGCCACGCAGTAGGTGGCCAGGTCCTCGAACGGCGCTTCATGCTTGGGGCTGGCGGCGCCTTCGTTCATGCTCAGCACGGTCATGTGCGAAGCCAGGCGCAATATCGGCGCGGCATCGGCCAACGCGCGGGCGGCCTCGCGGCTGCCGTCCCAGCAGCACAGCACGCGGTCGCCGATCACCGGAAACTCGCCGCTGGACGGAATCGCCAGCACCGGCCGGCCCGCCGTCAGCAGGGTCTGCTCGACGAACTCGATCTCGTGGGCGGCTTCGACGTCCTCGCGGTTTTCCTGGCTGACCACGATCAGGTCGGTGGTGCGGCCCAGCAACGCCACGGTCTCGCTGGGCGAGGATGTGCCCGCGCGCATGAAGGCGGGCACGTCGGCTTCGGCCGCGGCTTCCAGAAACGCGGTTTCCACCGCGTCGCGGCTTTGCGCCTGCAATTCCTTGATGATGCCCAGCGAACGCGACATGAGCACGGACTCGCCGTAGTAATACTGCGGCGGCGCGGCGTTGGCGTAGATGCCGACCAGCTCGGCCTTGTGGCGCTTGGCCAGGGCCAGGGCAGCTTCAATGCGGCGTTTGCAGTCGAATCCGTGGTCCAGGTGGACGGAAATGCGGCGGTACATGAAGGCCTCCTTGTTTAAGCGTGCCATGTGCATATGGTTACGCTTTCCGGCCTTTTCGCCCTTGATGCGCGTCAAGCCCGCGGCAGTTCGCCGGTGTGCGCGCAAACCGCAGGCTATGGCGCGGCGGGAGCCCGTTCCACGCGTTCGCGCAATTGGCGCAACTGGCGCGCCTGTTGCGCGATGCGGTCCAGCGGACCGGCCAGTTCCGGATAGCCCGCGGCCACCGCTGGCGGCACGGCCAACTGGCGGTCGTTGGCGCCTGGCGCGGGTTGCTGCGGATGCAGCGCATGCGCCAGCGCCGGACCGTACTCGGAGAGCGCCTGGGCGGCAGGCGTTCCGGCTGGCAGGGCCGGCTGCATTTCCAGCACCGTGCCCGCCGCCGTCACGCGCCGCATGGCGTTGAGCAGGTTTTCGGCGGTACCGACATTGCGGTCGCGATGCACCGGATTCTGCTGCAGCCGTTGCAAGGACGCCTGCGCATTGTCGGCGGAAAGGCAGGCCATGCGGCGCAACGCCACCAGGTCCTGTCCGTCGCCGGCTTCGCCGCTCTTGGCCCGCAACAGGGCGCGCGCATAGGCGGCGTGGCGCTCCAGCGCCAGGCTGAGGGCCCCGGCCAATTGCCGCGGCTCCTTTTCGGGCCAGACCAGAAAGCCTACCAGCAGCGCCAGGACGCCGCCCAGCACGCTATTGAACGCGCGCAGGGCCGCGAGCATCGGCTCCTGGATCTCAGGCTGCTGGATGTGGGTGACCAGCACGAATTGCGAAGTCAGGAAGAACGTGAACAGCGCGTAATGAATCGTGCGCGCGGCGAACGTGCCCAGCGCGATGGGCAGCACCGCCAGGGCCACGGACAAGGGGGTGCTGAGGAACAGGCCCAGCAGCGAGGCGCCGATGGCGCCAGCCACGCTGCCGGCCACGCGTTCCAGCGTGCGCTGCCAGGTGGTCGCGAAGTAAGGTTGCAGGATGAAGACCAGCGTCAGCGACATCCAGTAGCCATGGTTGACGGCGAAGGTCTTGGACAGCGCCACCGCGATGGTGGCGCCCACGCCCACCCGCAGCGCGTGGCGGAACGCGTCGGATTCGAAGCTCAGGTTCTGCCGCAACGCGCGCCACGCGTCTTGCGCAGGGTTGGCTGCGCGGCGATCGCGCGTGGGCGCCGCCGGGGTCTGTCCCTGGTCGAACAGGGACTGGGTGACGGCCTGCGCCGTGTGCAGCAGGCGGTCCAGCACCGGCGCCATGGTGGCCAGTTCGGGCGCGTGGGCCAGGGCGCTGCCGCGCAGTTCATGCAGGCCGGCGCTGTAATGGGCCAGGCGTTCGCGCAGGCACTGCGCCTGCTTGGCGTCGTTGACGTCGGAGGTGCTGGCGATGGCATTGCACAGGCTGGCGTAGCGGTGCAGCGCGTGCGACAGATGGGCGCCGGCGCCGCGTCCGAGCCAGCGCGGCGCATTCGATTCCATCAGGTCGGCTGCGGCCACCAGCGCAATGAAGCTGTCCTCGGCATTGTCCAGCAGGTACAGCAGTTGATGCGCGCGGGCGCGGCGCGATGGGCGCGCGTCCTGCACTTCGCGGATGCGCGTGCGGGCGGCTTCGAGCGCGGCGCGCTGGGCGCTGCGCTGCGGCCGCGTGACGGCGCTCCAGGCCTGGGGGCTGGCCGCGGGCGTCAACCCGGAATACATGCGGGCCAGCGCGTCGGCGAAATCCGCCAGGCCGCGGTAGCAGTGCGCCACCGCGTGAGTGGCGTCCTTCCAGGGACGTCGGCGCCATACCAGCGCCGTCATCAGGATGGCCCAGGCCGCGCCGGCCAGGAAAAACAAGGTGTAGGACAGGCTTTCCGTCCAGGTCGGGGCGGGCAGTTCCGCTGCCACCACGAAGCCTGCGGACAGCAGGGTGCCGACGATTGCCGCGGCCGGCCCCAACACGCGCAACAGGCCGCCGAATGTGCAGCACACGAAGGTCAGGGGCAGCAGCAGCCACAGATGAGCCGCGCTGACGCTGGCCAGAAAGCAGAACAGCGCGCCTATCAGCCCCAGCGCGAGCATTGCCCCCGCGCGCTGGCGCAGGGGACCGCCCGGATCGCCGAAGCAGGCCCAGAAAGCCGCGATGGCGCTCCAGCCCAAACGCGGCTCGTGCGCCAGCACGGCCAGGATGACAGGCGCGGCGCTGATGGCCGCGGCTTGGAGGGCGTCCAGCCACAGAACGTTGCGCAGGGAGGCGCGCCAACGGGAATAAAGATTCTTCACGCTAGGAATACAGCAGCGGCGGTGGGCCCGGCAGGGCGAAAGACGCAAACCCTACCATGTCGACAAGGCATTTCGGCGGGGGTGACGGCCGGGGCCGGAAAGCCGGTTTCATTCATGAATCCGAGCAGCTTAATACGTATGGATACATATATGTGACTTTGCCGCCGCAGCGGCGCAAAATTGCCTGGAAGAAAGTCTGGAAATCGCATACAAAAAGCGCTGTAGCTGGGAATACTCAGTCCAATGTGCCTCTTTCTGCGCCCGGACAGCGCAGGTTTTGACCCAGGGGCGCGCAAGGAGTATCGACATGATGTCGAATCACGAGGCTTCCACAGACTCGGTGGCGAGCGACGACGAGATCGCCGCCATGATCACCGGCAAGGATGGCCTGCGCATGCTGTTGCAGCCGCAGGTGGATTTGCTGACAGGCCGGATCGTGTCGGCCGAAGCGCTGGCTCGCTGGCGGCATCGCCGCCTGGGCATCATCATGCCTTCCGACTTCATCCCCGCCGTCAACCGCCTGGGCCTGGACAAGGTGCTGTTCGAGCGCGTCTGCCTGCGTGTCATAGACATGCTGTTGACGATGCGGCGCGCCGGCATCGCCATTCCGGTGGCCATCAATGCGCCTGCCTCCACCTTGTCGGACGAGGCTGCGGTCGATTTCCTGCTGGACCGCATCTACGCGGCGGAGCTGCCCGCGTCGCTGGTGCGCGTGGAACTGACGGAAGACCAGCCCATCCGCGAACTCGACGTGCTGCGCGCCACGCTGCTCAAGCTCGAAAATGCCGGCTGCGAGGTCAGCCTGGACGATTTCGGCACGGGCCATGCTTCGTTGAAGCTGCTATCGGCGTTGCCGCTGTCCGAGGTCAAGATCGACCAATATTTCGTGACGCGCATGCGCCGCAGCGCAGTCGCCTTCGAAGTGTTGCGCACCGCCGCGGAACTGGCGAACCGGCTGGGCCGCCGGGTGGTGGCCGAGGGCGTCGAAAACGTGGCGGACATTCCTGCCCTGCGCGCGGCCGGCTGCCGCTACGGCCAGGGCTTCGCGCTGGGCCGCCCCATGCCGCTGGACGAATTGACGGTGCGCCTGCGCACGCAACGCGACCAGGGCGAACCGCTGGCCGCGCCTGCCGCCTACGCGTCGTCCTGGCTCGATGCCTACGACGCGTCCGCCCAGGAGCCGCAGTCAACGCGCGGCAAGCGCCACGCCACCACACAATAAGGCTGGTCGCGCAGCGTATTTTTTACCAATCAGGCCGGACTTTACCCGCAGTCCTTGCGTCCCCGTGTCCGCGGGCTGCGGGGGCTGACTGCGGCGCGATTTGGGCACGCGGGTTGCTGTATGCAAGATGGCGGAGCTTTTTCCGTCTTCCAGGAGACTTGCAATGCCCAATCAGAACCAGCCCGACCAGCAAAAGCAGCAACAGAAGCAACAGGCCCAGGAAAACCCCAGGGACCGCAATCAGCCCGGGCAGCAGCCCGGCCAATCCGGCCAGCATGCCGATAAGGATCGGCAGCAACCTGGCCAGAATCAGGGCCAGCAAAGCAAGATGCCGCGCTGACTCGTAGACCGCGTGTTCCGGGCCCTCTAGTCGGGCGGGTATCGCGGTAAGAACGGCCTTGTCCCGCTGTGGGCGGACAAGGCCGTTTGTGCTTCATCATGGCTTCGGATTTCGGCATCAAGCCGCCGCTGGCAGCCACAGCGCAACCGGCAGTTCATGCAACAGTTCCGACAAGGGCAGCGCGCCACCGGAGCCGGATCTCGCTTTTTCGCCGCCCATTGCATCGCGCCAAGCCAGACCCTTGATGGCATCGGGCAGGCACAGCGCGGTGTCGGCCCAGAAGTCCCGCGCCGCCCGCGGCTCGCCGCGAGCGTAGCCAGACAGACGCAGCGCGCACAGCCGCGGCGCGACGATCAGGGCGTGCTCCTCTTCATGACGCCGCAGCCAGGCTACGACGTGCTGTGCATGCGTCCCGGTTACAGCCAGCGGGACGCACTCGCCCTGGCCGAACAATGCCGGGTGGCGCTGCCGCGCCGCCAGCAGGCGCTGGATCAGGGCCTGCTTCACCGCGCCGCTGCGCCAGTCCGTTGCGCTGGGTCGCACGGCGGCGCTGGCGCGCGTGCGGGCCATCATGGCGATCCGCGGCGGGTAGTCCACCGCGCGCCGGTTGTCGGGGTCGACCAGGCTGTAGTCCCATAGCTCCGTGCCTTGGTACAGGTCCGGCACGCCGGGCAGCGTGTTGCGCAACAGCGTCTGGGCCAGGCTGTTGATCATGCCGGCAGGGGCCAGTTCCAGGGCGTATGCGGCGATTTCGGCCAGCAGGCGGCGCCCGGGCGCCGCGTCCCGCAGAAATTCCAGTGCGCCAAGCCCGGCGGCTTCGTAAGCGGGGTCAGGATCCGTCCAACTGGTATGCAGCTTGGCTTCGCGCAACGCCTTGAGCTGCCATTGCGCCACGCGCTCGATCCATGCGGCCACGCTTTCTGGCCGCTGTTCGATGATGTCGGCCTCCCAGTCGGCGGGCCACGCCCCGATCAGCGTCTGCACGAGCAGGTAGCGGTCCGCCAAGGTAAGCAGCCCGGCGTCCGGCAGGGCGTGGGTCCAGCGATACGCGGTCTTGCGCCAGGCTTGCGGCATTTCCGAAACCACCGCCAGCCGCGCGCGCGCGTCCTCGCCGCGCTTGTGGTCATGCGTGGCCGTCGCCAACATGGCGTGCGGAAAGTCGCGCGCCCGCGCCTCGACCAGGGCATGAAATGCCTCGGGCGACAGCGCAAATCGCTGCGGCGATGCGCCGACTTCATTGCGCGACAGCAGCGGACCGTAGCGGTAGAACAGCGTATCTTCCAGCGCCTTGGCTGCCAAAGGCGGCGTCAGCTGCTGGAACCGCCGCAGGGCCTGGGCGGCGTTTGGCTCAGATTGCGGGAGCGGCGCGGTTGCCGGATCGGCGGGGCTGCCGCCCAGCCACCGGTCCATCTGCGCCAACAAGGCAGCGTCCGCTGTGCCGGGCAACGCGTGCAGCAGGGCGGCGGCACGTTGCGCTGCCGCTTCGCAGTGATGGCGGTCCGCATCGCTGCGGCCGCCGTCCTCTGCGTAGGTCCGGTACACCGGAAAGGCCGCCAGCCACGCGGACAACACGCGGTCCATGGCCGGCGCGGACCAGTCGCGGGTCCGGCGGTCCTGCCGCGCCAAACGTTCCAGGCAGCGGACCAGCGCCAGGCGTTCCGCGGGAAAGTGCCGCTGCAGCATGCGGGTGCGCGCCGCTTCCAGCTGCCGCGGCGGCGTGCGCAGATCGCCCGTGAGCATCTGCCAGAACGCCCGCAGCGGCGCCTCGGCCCGCGGGTCGTGCAGCAATGCGCCGACCTGATCCATGAAGTCATAGCCGGTGGTGCCATGCAGCTGCCAGCGCGCATCGGGCGCTTCGTCCGGCGCCAGGATCTTCTCCGCCACCAGGTAGGCTTGCGATTGGGCGCAAGAGGGTGGACGGCGGGCTCCGGCCTCGGCCAGGCATCGATTCAGCCTGCGCAGATAGGCGCCCGGCGCGGCCAGCCCGTCGATGTGGTCGATGCGCAGTCCGTCGAGCAAGCCTTCCGCATACAGGCGCAGCGGCAGCGCATGCACGGCATTGAAAACGGCTTCGTCCTCGACCCGTACGCCCACGAGCTCGCTGATCTCGAAGAAGCGCCGCCAGTTGATCTGATCGGCAGCGCAACGCCACCAGGCCAGCCGGTAATGCTGGCTCTCCAGCAGCCGGTGCAGGCGCTCGCGGCCGGCTGCGCGCGCCGGGTCGCAGCGGCGCAGCAGGGCCTGCGGATCCTGCCCGCGCGCAAGCGACTCCGGGGCCAGGGGATAGCGCTGCCCGGAGACCTCCAGTTCGATGCGTCCGGCATCGGCGTCATAGCGCAGCGCCATTGCGCCTTGAGCCAGCGACACACCGTAGGAGTCGGGCAGGATGGGCAGCAGGACTTTGCCGCGCAGGGCGGGATCAGGCGCGTCCCAGTCGATGTCGAAGCAGCGCGCATGCGCGCTTGCGGCGCCGTGTTCGAGCACATCGCGCCACCAGGCATTGGCGGGGTGGGCCGCCATGTGATTGGGCACGATGTCCGCGATGAGACCCAGCCCGCGCCGACGGGCCGCCCGGGCCAGATCCCTCAGTGCGGATTCCCCGCCCAGCTCCGGATTGACCGCGCCATGGTCGATGACGTCATAGCCATGCGTGGACCCGGGGCGGGCGCAGGTGATGGGCGACAGGTAGAGGTGGCTGACCCCCAGGTCCGCGTAGTAGTCCACGCAGGCTCGGGCGTCCTCAAATGTGTAGCCGGCATGCAATTGCAGGCGGGCCGTGGCGTGCGGCATGGTCATGGCCGGCCCCGTCCGGTGCGCAGGGCTTGCAGCCGGGCCTGCACGGCAGGGTCGGCGAAGCACGCCGCGCTGCTTGCGGCCAGGCGTTGACGCCAGTTGGGATGCTGGTCCACTGTGCCGGGCAGGTTGGGCTGTTCCAGTTCGCCCGCCAGGTCTTCCATGGGCACCAACAGCAGGGGACAAGGGCTGGAAGACACGAAGCGCAGCATGTCCTCCAGGGGCGCGCGCGCGGGCTCGGCGGCGCAGCCCAGGGCTTGCGCGAGCAAGCTGCGGTCCATGCGGCGGTTGCGCCGCAGCGTGGCTTCATCGTCGCCGCCGCCCAGCAAGTCCAGTTCGGCGCGCAGGTCGATGTCGCGCTCGGCCCACCAGCCGCGCAAGGTCGGCAGGTCGTGGGTCGAGGTCATGGCCACGGCCTGGCCGGGCCAGTCGCCGGCTGCAAGAAAAGGCGCCGGCGTGGACGGCGCAGATGGCGGCGCGTCAGGTTCCTGCCGCATGAACCACAGCACATTCATGCCCAGGATGCCGTGATCCGCCAGCTCGCGGTTGAAACCTTCAGGCACCGTGCCCAGGTTTTCGCCGATGGCAAGCGCGCGATGGCGCCAGGCTTCCAGCGCCGTGAGCGCCAGCAGTTCGCGCAGTGGATAGCGCAGATAGGCGCCCGCATCGGCGGCCAGTCCATCGGGCACCAGCCACAGCCGCGCCATGCCCAGGATGTGATCGATGCGCAGGCCGCCGGCGTGAGCCAGCGCGGCGCGCAACATGTCGATGTAGGCCGCGTAGCCCTGGGCATGCATTGCGCGCGGCGAGAACGCGGCCAGGTTCCAGTTCTGTCCTTGCGGATTGTGGATGTCGGGCGGCGCGCCTATGGACAGGCCGGGCATCAGGTCGGTCTGGCGGCTCCAGGCGTGGCTGCCGTCCGGACTGTCGCCCACGGCCAGGTCGGCGATCAGCCCCACGCGCATGCCGGCGCGTCGCGCCGCCTTCTGCGCGTGGTCCAGGCTTTCGGCGGCCAGCCATTGGGCGTAGCGATGGAAGTCGACCTCGACCGGATGCTGCCGCGCATACCGTTCGACTTCCGGCGAGTCCGGATCGCGCAGGCCGGCGGCCCATTGCGTCCAGGGCTGGTGGTCTGCGCCATGCGCTGCCCGGGCGGCATGCAGGGCTTCAAATACGGCGTGGTCGCGCAGCGCCTTGCCGCGCCGGGCGCAGTACGCCTCGTAGCGCTGGCGGGCATCCGCCGGTCCGCTTGTGCGGAACTGGCGGTGCAGCGCGCGCAGCAGGCGCTGCCGCCATATCCCGGCCGATGGCCAATCTATCAACGCCGTTGGGCGCGGCTGGGCGGCCAATTCGGCCAGCGCCCGGCGCAAGACATCGTCACCGACGATGGCGGCGGGATCTGCGTACAGGGTGTTCAGGAACAAGCGGCTGGATGGGGCGTAAGGACTGCAACGCTGCGGTTGCGCGGCGAACATGGCGTGCACCGGGCTGATGGCGAGCGCGTCCGCGCCCTGGGCCGCGGCGGCGACAGCCAGTTCGCGCACGGCGCCAAAGTCGCCGTAGCCGCCGTCGCCAGGTTGGTCGGCATCGCGCCTGAGACTGTAGACCTGCGCGCATAGTCCCCAGGCGCGCGGCCGCACGCCGTCGGTCAGATCATCAAGGCCAGGCGCTTGGCGGGGCGCCACCGCAAGCACGGTCTGGCCGCATGCCAGGTGCAGCGTGTGGTATCCGGGCTCCTGCGGTGCGATCAGGCTGCCGTCGTCCGCGACCTCGCCGTCGCTGGTCTGGCCTGACTCGCACACGATGCGGTAGCGGCCGCGCGCGCAAGCGGGCAGAAACGCGGCCATGCCGCTGCGCGCGACCAGCAGGGGCGGCAGCCGGGCCCCAAGCTCCACGCCCAGGCGATGGTCGCTGTCGCGGATGTCATGGGCGTTGCCCGCCGGCAAGCCCATGCCCTCCAGCAGCAGCCGTAAAGTATCCGGCGACACTTGCTGCGGACGCTGGCGCGCGTCGGTCCAGTGTTCGGCGATGCCGGCTTTGGCGGCCAGCGCGGACAAGGCCGGATCGCCGGCGGACGTTGCGGTCATGCCGGTTCCTCCAGCAGCCACACGGTGCTGTCGCCGCACACCTCGCCGTGGACCAGGGCGTCGCGGGCGCCGGCCACGGATTCAAAGAGCAGCGTGGCATAGGCCTCGGCGCCCGCCTGCAAGGCCTCGGGCAGCGCCACGCGATCGGGGCCGAAGTTCGCATAGACCGTCAGGCGCGCGCCGCCTGCCAGTTCCCAGCGCGCGAACACGCCGCGTTCGCCGATCGCGGCCGCACCCAGGCTGACCGCGCCGGCCAGCCGGGGCGCGATCAGGCGGGCGCGCAGATGCAGCAGGACCGCGTAGTCCCGCATCCAGGCATGCGCGTCGGCGGCGCTGGCCCGTGGTTTGCTGGCCACGTAGGTTGCGGGATCGTTCGGGTCGGACAACGCGCCCGCGCCCTGGAATTCGGGAAAGCGCGAGAACTCGCGCCGCCGGCCGTCGCGCACCGCTTGCGCCAAAGCCGGGTCGGCATGGCTGGTGAAGTAGTGGAACGGCGTGCGCGCGCCGCGTTCCTCGCCCATGAAGATCAGCGGGATCTGCGGCGCCAGCAGCTGCAACGCGACCGCGGCGCGCAGCCGGGCGGGACTGTCCACCAGGCTGGCCAGGCGTTCGCCGCCCGCACGGTTGCCGGTCTGGTCATGGTTCTGCAGGAACAGCACGAAGGCGCTTGGCGGCAGTTCCGCGCTGGGTTCGCCCCGCGGTTGTCCGCCGCGGTAGGGCGAACGCTGCCCCTGGTACAGCCAGCCTTCGGCCAGGCAGCGCGCCAGCGCCTGGGCCGGCTGAGCGCTGTAATCGGCGTAGTAGCCGTGGCTCTCGCCGGTCAGAAGGCAATGCAAGGCATGATGCGCGTCGTCATTCCATTGCGCATCGAAGTCACCTTGCAGCAGGCTGGCGCGGTTGTCGTCGTTCTCCAGCACCAGATGCACATGGCGTTCGGCAGGAATATGCTGCCGCAGGTACTGGGCCAATTCATGCAGCCATTCATGGCCCGCAATCACGTGCACGGCGTCCAGACGCAGCCCGTCGAAGCGGTACTCGGTCAGCCAGTACAGCGCGTTGTCCTTGAAGAACTGGCTGACCGCCGGCTGGCGGAAGTCGATGGCGTCGCCCCAAGGCGTGGCGACGTCTTTCCTGAAGAACGGCGCGGCATAGCGCGGCAGGTAATTGCCGTCGGGGCCGAAATGGTTGTAGACCACGTCCAGCATCACGCCCATTTCCAGCCCATGGGCCTCGTCGATCAGGCGCTTGAGCTCATCGGGCGTGCCGTAGGCCGTGTCGGGCGCGTAGGGCAGCACGCCGTCATAGCCCCAGTTGCGTGGCCCGGGGAAGTCGGCAATGGGCATCAGCTCCAGCAAGGTCACGCCCAGCGCCGCCAGCTCCGGCAGCCGCGCCAGCAGGCCCGCATAGCCGCCCTCCAGGCCGGCATGGGTTTCGTACAGCACGGCGTCTTCCCAAGGCCGTCCTCGCCAGGTGCCGTAGCGCCAGGGGTAGGAGTCCGGCGCGACCACGACGCTGTCGTCGTGCACGTCTCCGTGCTGCAGGCGCGAGGCGGGATCGGGCGCGACCGTGTCCGCGTCCAGGCGGTAGCGATAGCGGGCGCCGATGGGGCAGTCCACGTCGGCCTGCACGTAGCCGTCCGGGCCGGGGCTCAGGGCGATGGGAGGATGGCCTTCGACCTCGAGGGCGAAGCCCGCCGGCGCGGTCGGCGCCCACAGGCGAAAGCGCGTGACGCCGCTCTCCAGCGGGATTGCGCCTGAAGCATAGTCGTGTGTCATGGCGGATCTCCCGGCACGTAGGTCGCCGCCAGCAGCGCCACGCTACGCGCCGCCACCGTGACGGCGGCATCCGCCAGTGGCGCGGCAGGCGCCTGCGTGGCGGAATCCAGCTCGCGAATCCACGCCAGCGCGGGCGACGGCATCTGGAAAACCGTGTCCTCCGCGCCGGGATTCAATAGCAGCAGCGTCACATCGACGCTGCCGTCTTCGCGGCAGGCGGCGCGGCGCAGGACCATGGCATTGGCCTCCGACTCCCAGGCTGCCGCGTCCAGTTCAGCGCCCGCCGGATCGAACCAGGAGATGGCTTGTACGCCAGGCGCGAGCTCCTGCCCCGCATCGCCGTAGCGCGCGGCGCGCGTGCTGGGGTGGGCGCGGCGCAGTGCGATCAGGCGCGCCGCGTAGCGGGATAGCTCACGGCCGTCATCGGACTGCGCCTGGGTCCAGTCCAGCCACGACAGGGCGTTGTCCTGGCAATAGGCGTTGTTATTGCCTTCCTGGCTATTGCCGAATTCGTCTCCGGCCAGCAGCATCGGCGTGCCATCGGCCAGGAACACGCAGGCGAGCTGGGCCCGTTGCACCCGTTTCCGGGTGTCCAGGATGGCGGCGTCCTCGGTCGGGCCTTCGGCGCCCCAGTTGTGGCTGTAGTTCTCGCCGTGGCCGTCGTTGCCGCCTTCGCCATTGGCCTCGTTGTGGCTGGCGTCGTAGCTGACGATGTCGGCCAGCGTGAAACCGTCGTGCGAGGCGACGTAGTTGACGCTGCTCCAGGGCCGGCGGTGGCGGCGGTCGAACAGGTCGCGCGATCCGCACAAGCGCGCCGCCATCTCGCCGCGCATGGCGGGATCCCCGCGCCAATAGCGGCGCGTCGCGTCGCGGAATTTGTCGTTCCACTCGGCGAAGCCCGGTGGATGGTTGCCCAGCTGATAGCCATCCGGCCCCACGTCCCAGGGTTCGGAAATCAGTTTCAGGCGGGCAAGGGCAGGGTCCTGCAGCACGGCGTCGAAAAAGCCCGAACCCGGGTCATAGCCGGTGCCTTCGCGTCCCAGGGTCACGCCCAGGTCGAAGCGGAAGCCGTCGACGCCATAGGATTGCGCCCAATAGCGCAGCGAATCCGTGACCATTTGCAGGACGCGCGGATGTGACAGGTTGACCGTGTTGCCGCAGCCGGTGTCGTTGATGTAATAGCGTTCGTCGCCCGGCACCAGGCGGTAGTAGCTGGCGTTGTCCAGTCCGCGCCAGGACAGCGTGGGTCCCAATTCGCTGCCCTCGCAAGTGTGGTTGTAGACCACGTCCAGAATCACTTCGATGCCGGCGGCATGCAGCCGGCGTATGGCCTGGCGCAGTTCGTTCGGATTGTGCTGCAGGTAGGAGGGCTCCGGCGCAAAGTACGACAACGTGCTGTAGCCCCAGTAGTTGCGCAGGCCGCGTTCGGTCAGGAAGCGGTCCTGCAGGAACGCATGCACCGGCAGCAACTCCACGGCGGTGACGCCCAGCCGCTGCAGGTGTTCGATGAAGCGCGGGTCGGCCAGCGCGGAGCAGGTGCCGCGCAGGGGCTGGCGCAGGTCTTCGCGCAGCATGGAGGCGCCGCGCACGTGCACCTCGTAGATCACCGTATCGTTCCACGCCGTGGCCGGCGGCCGGCTGTTGCCCCAGGTGAAAGGCGCTTCTTCGGCCACGATGGCCTTGGGCATGGCGGGCGCGCTGTCGCGCCGGTCGATGCTGAGGTCGGCGCGCGCATGCTTCATGCGATAGCCGAACAGCGCGTCGCTCCAATGCAGCGGTCCGGTCAACTGCCGCGCGTAGGGATCGAGCAACAGCTTATGGGGATTGAAACGGTGCCCATTGCGCGGATCGTGCGGGCCGTGGGCGCGATAGCCGTACACCAGTCCGGGATGCGCGTCCGGCAGGTAGCCGTGCCAGATCTCGTCGGTGCATTCCGGCAGGTCGAAGCGGCGCAGTTCCTTGCGGCCCTTGGGATCGAACAGGCACAGCTCGATGCGCGTGGCGTTGGCCGAGAACACGGCGAAGTTCACGCCCAGGCCATCGCTGACCGCGCCCAGCGGATGGGGCTGGCCCCCGGCGATGCGCGTGAATTGGGAGGGATCCATATGGGTTCAGCCTTCGTAGAGCAGGAAGAGGGTGGACAGCGGCGGCAAGGTCAGGGATAGGGCCTGGGGCTGGCCATGGGACGCGCTGACGCCGGTGCTGGCGCCGCCCTGGTTGCCCTGGCCGGATCCGCCATAGTGCGTGGCGTCGGTATTCAGCTTTTCCGCCCAGCGGCCAGCCCGCGGCACGCCGATGCGGTAGTCGTGCCGCGCCACCGGCGTGAAGTTGGCGACCGCGAGCACGTGATGGACGCCGTCGCTGCGGATGAATGCGACCACGCTGTTGTCGCGGTCGTCCAGGATCGTCCAGGCGAAGCCCGCCGGGTCGGCATCCAGCGCATGCAGCGCCGGCACCCCGCGGTACAGGCCATTCAAGTCGGCAACCAGCCGCTGTATGCCCAGATGGCCGGGACGGTCCAGCAGGTCCCAATCCAGAGGTACGTCGTGGTTCCATTCCCGTGGCTGGGCCATTTCCCCGCCCATGAAGAGCAGCTTCTTGCCGGGATGAGCCCACATGAAGCCGAGGTAGGCTCGCAGGTTGGCGAGCCTGGCGGCCGCGTCGCCCGGCATCTTGGCCAGCAGCGATCCTTTGCCGTGCACCACTTCGTCGTGCGATAGAGGCAGGATGAAGCGCTCGCTGTACGCATACACCATGCTGAAGGTGATGTCGTGGTGGTGATGCTTGCGGTGCACGGGGTCCTCGGACAGGTAGCGCAAGGTGTCGTGCATCCAGCCCATGTTCCATTTGTAGTGAAAGCCCAGCCCGCCGTCGGCGATCGGCGCGGTGACGCCGGGCCAGGCCGTCGATTCCTCGGCGACCATGATGGCGTCCGGCACTTCGTGGCGCACGGTGCCGTTGAGCGCCTGCAGGAACTGCACCGCCTCCAGGTTTTCCCGGCCGCCGTAGCGGTTGGGGATCCATTGGCCGGGCTGGCGGCTGTAGTCGCGATAGAGCATGGACGCGACCGCGTCCACCCTCAGGCCGTCGACATGGAAGCGCTGCAGCCAATGCAGCGCGCTGGCGATCATGAAGGCCTGCACCTCCGTGCGGCCCAGGTTGTAGACCATGGTGTGCCAGTCCGGGTGATAGCCTTCGCGCGGATCCTCGTACTCGTAGAGCGCCGTGCCGTCAAAGCGGGCCAGGCCGTGCGCATCGTCCGGGAAGTGCGCAGGCACCCAGTCCAGGATGACGCCGATGCCTGCGTGGTGGCAGCGGTCGACGAAACGGGCGAATGCGGCGGGCGGACCATAGCGGGCCGCGGGCGCGAACATGCCCAGCGGCTGATAACCCCAGGACCCGCCGAAAGGATGCTCCATGACGGGCAGCAGCTCCACATGACTGAACCCCATGGCGCGGGCATAGGCCGGCAGCTTGTCGGCCAGCCGGTCCCAGATGCAGGCGTGCGATTCCGGTTCGTCAGGCAGCCAGGACCCGGCGTGCACTTCGTAGATGGACAGCGGCGCGTCCGTGGACTGGCGCGTGCGCCGCTGCGCCATCCAGGCCTGGTCTTGCCACGGATAGTCGGCGCCGTCTTCCACCACCGAGGCGGTGGCAGGCGGCGATTCGCTGCGTCGCGCCAGCGGATCGGCCTTGAGCCGTAGGTTGCCGGCGCGGTCGGTGATTGCGAACTTGTAGCGTTCGCCGGCCTGCACGTCCGGGATGAAGATCTCCCAGACGCCGGCGCGGTGCCGCAGCCGCATGCCGTGCCGGCGGCTGTCCCAGGCGTTGAAATCGCCCACCACCGCCACGCGTTGCGCGTTCGGCGCCCATACCGCGCAGCGCAGGCCGGCCACGCCGTCGACTTCCATCAGGCGCGCGCCCAGGGCCGTTCCCACGCTGCGCCATGCGCCTTGCGCCAGCTCTTCCAGCGTGCCGTCTTCCAGCAGGGTGCCGAAGGCATAGGGGTCGGCGGTGATCTGTTCGGCGTCGGGCCATTGGATCGCCAGACGGTACGAGGCGCCGTCGCCGGGGCGGGCGTAAGGAACGCGTCCAAGAAACAGTCCCTGGCCCTGTTCGCGCAAGGGGATGCGCGCGCCGTCGCCGTCCAGCGCCGCCACGGCCCGCGCGCCCGGGGCATACACCCGCACTTCGCCGTCGTGCGGCCCCAGGAAGGCATAGGGGTCGCTGTGCAGGCCGCTGGCCAAGGCGGCCAGTTCGACGGGCGCTATGGGGCTGATGCTGCCGCCTGCGGGCATGTCCTGGCTCATGATCGTGCATCCTCTTCGTCCACCGCGGCCGACAGCAGCAGGCTGCGCGCCAGTTCCGCCAGGGCGCACAGCGGTATCGAAATCCAGTCTGGGCGATGCGCGGCTTCATAGCTCACTTCATAGGCGGCCTTCTCCAGTTGGGCCAGGGCCAGCAGCGCGTCTTCATCCGCAGGCGGGATAAGCGCCGAGGCGCGCGCATCGCGGTAGCCTTGCAGGAAGGCCTGGCTGGCGGTCTGGCGAAAGCGCGCCAACAGCAGGTCGCGCAGTTCTGCTGGCGCGACAGGCGCGCCCGGCGTTTCGCCCGCGCCGGCATTGGCGTCGGTCGGCGCGCCGCCGATGATGTCGGTGCGGGCGATCGAGGCGGCGGCATAGTCGAACGAACGCAGCATGCCCGCCACATCCTTGTAGGGCGAGGCGAGGGCGCGGCGCGCGTCCACGCTGCTGACCGGTTCGCCTTCGAAGTCGATCAGATAGGCGTCCGCCTGCGCCACCAGCACCTGCCCAAGATGGAAGTCGCCGTGCACGCGCAGGCAAAGGACGCCGGTCTCGGCCTGCGCCATCGCCGCCACGCGCGCCGCCAGCCGGGCGCGGTGCTCGAAATACCATTCCGCGCAGGCGCGCGAAGGGGCTTCCAGTTCACCGAGCTGCGCGCGCAAGTCCTTTTCCGCGCGTTCGAGCAGGTCCTGGACGCGGCGCGTGCGCGCATCGGCGTCCGCCTGGCTGGCGGCGCGCGGCTGGAACGCGGGGTCGTCGGAGGCCTGCGACAGCAGGTTGTGCATCTGCGCCAGACGTTCGCCCATGGTGGCGGCCATTGCGGCGTAGCCCTGCAGGTCCTGGGCGAATTCGTCCGGACTCTGGTTCACCAGCAGCGCGTTGTCCAGCGTGCGCTTGAGCAGATCCAGCGTCCAGCTCCAGGCGTCGCCTTCGTTGGCGACGTAGCGGTGCGCCACCGCCAGCGTATGGACCACGCCGTCGGCATCCTCACGTTGGACCTCGCCCAGCAGCGCCGGCATGTTGGCGTAGCCGGCGCGCGTCAGATAGCGGGTCATTTCCAACTCGGGCGATCCGCCGGGCTGGACGGCGCGGATCAGCTTCAGTATCAGCTTGCCATCGACGACGACCGAGCTGTTGGATTGCTCGCCCGTCAGCCACTGCAGTTCGCCGTCCCCGGCGACCTCCAGGGCGGCCAGGCCAGCTTCGGGCAGGAAGCGGATCACGCCCGGCTTGTCGCCAGGCTTGCCGCCGCTGCGGCCGTCGAGCTCGCGGCCCTCTTGCATGGCCTGGACGATGCCGCGCACGAAGCCGGGCTGCAGAAAGGCGTCCGCCAGAATGCCGACCTCGGCCCCGCGCCGCACCCGCGCGATCGCATAATGCACCGCTGCCGTCTCGTCCCACACCAGCACGAAGGGCGCTTGCGCGCGCAGGCCCGTGACGCCGTCCTCGGGCTCGACCTCGGCCCAGTAATACTCGCCATCGGCCGCCGTGAACGGCGTGGCGTACGCCAGGCGTGCGCGGGCGGGCGGCTGTTTGGCCGGATACCAGCGCTGGCGCGCCAGGTACTGGGGCAGGACCTCGCGCTCCAGCGTAGCGCGGGAGACGTCGGTCAGCGCGGCGCCGCCGTGGGCGCGCAGCACCAGCGTGGTGAGTTCCGGCATCTGCGCGGGAGCGCTCGCATACCAGTCTGGCGGCGCGGCTTCGTTGCTCAGGTCCAGCCAGTAAAACGCGTAGGGCGGCAGGGTCAGCAGATACGGCAGTTCACCCACGGCCGGGAAGGGCGTACCGCCCAGCATTTCGACTGGCACGCGGCCATTGAATTCCTGCAGCTGCAGTTCCACGGGCTGGGCGGCGTTGGACAGGTTGGCCACGCACAGGATGGTGGTGTCCTGCCATTGGCGCAGATACGCCAGGATCTTCCGGTTGCCTGCGAAGATGAAGCGCAGCGTGCCGCGCCCGAATGCATGGCTTTGCCGGCGCTGCGCCAACAGGCGTCGGGTCCAGTTCAGGAGGGAATGCGGATCGCGCTGCTGCGCCTCCACGTTCACCGCTTCATAGCCGTACAAGGGGCCCATGAGCACCGGCAGCGGCAGCTGTTCGGGGTCGGCGCGCGAAAAGCCGCCATTGCGGTCGGGCGACCACTGCATCGGCGTGCGCACGCCGTCGCGGTCGCCCAGGTGCACGTTGTCGCCCATGCCGAGCTCGTCGCCGTAGTACAGGACGGGCGTGCCCGGCATGGACAGGAGCAGGCTGTTCATCAGCTCGACCCTGCGCCGGTCGCGCTCCAGCAGCGGCGCCAGACGGCGCCGGATGCCCAGGTTGATGCGGGCGCGCGGGTCCGCCGCGTACACGTTCCAGAGATAGTCGCGTTCACGGCTGGTGACCATTTCCAGCGTCAGTTCATCATGGTTGCGCAGGAAGATCGCCCATTGGCAGGACGCGGGAATGTCCGGCGTCTGGCGCATGATGTCGATAATCGGGAAGCGGTCCTCCTGCGCGATCGCCATGTACATGCGCGGCATCAGCGGGAAATGGAAGGACATATGGCATTCGTCGCCCGCGCCGAAGTATTCCTGCGCGTCCTCCGGCCACTGGTTGGCCTCGGCCAGCAGCAAGCGGTTGGGATACTCGGCGTCGATCACGGCCCGGATGCGCTTGAGCACCTCGTGCGTCTCGGGCAGGTTTTCGTTGTTGGTGCCTTCGCGCTCGACCAGGTACGGCACCGCGTCCAGGCGCAGGCCGTCCACGCCCATGTCCAGCCAATAGCGCATCACTGCCAGCACTTCCTTGAGCACATGCGGATTGTCGTAGTTCAGGTCGGGCTGGTGCGAATAGAAGCGGTGCCAGAAGTAGGCGCCGGCCTCGGGGTCCCAGGTCCAATTGGATTTCTCGGTATCGCAGAAGATGACGCGCGTGCCGGCGTAGGCCTTGTCGTTGTCCGACCAGACGTAGAAGTTGCGTGCGGCCGATCCGGGTTTGGCCGCGCGCGCGCGGCGGAACCAGGGATGCTGGTCCGAGGTATGGTTGACCACCAGCTCGGTGATGACGCGCAGGCCGCGGGCGTGGGCCGCGCGGATCAGCTTCCTCACGTCGGCCACGGTGCCGTAGTCCGCGTGCACCCCGCGGTAGTCGGCGATGTCATAGCCGTCGTCGCGGCGCGGCGAGGGATAGAAGGGCAGCAGCCAGATCGTGTTGACCCCCAGGCTGGAGATGTAATCCAGCTTGGAGATCAGGCCTGGCAGATCGCCCACGCCGTCGCCATTCGAGTCGAAGAATGACTTGACGTGCAGCTGATAGACGACCGCATCCTTGTACCAAAGGCCATCGTCCTGGAGAGGTTGGGTTTCACTGATCATGGCAATGGGCGTGCGGGGTCATCCATGCAGCGACAAGCGCCACACGCGATAGGGTTGATCGGGATGCAGGGTCAGTTCGCGGATCTGCCCCTGCCATGGCTCGCTGCGCTCGGCCAGCAGGTCCTCGGCGATCAGCCGGCCCGTGTCGGCCTCGCCGAACAGCCAGAAGGGCGCCTCGATGCGCGCCGCCTGCTGCTGGAAAGGATCCAGGCTGATGGCCGCGAGGATGAAATTGCCGCGGCCAGGCGTGGACTTGCAGAACGCCAGCACGCGGTCGTTGCCGCTATGCACCAAGGTCAGGCCCCGATGGCTCTGCAGCGCCGGGTTGGTCCGCCGGATCTGGTTCAGGCGGGTGATCTCCGCGCGGATGTTGCCCGGCGCAAACCAGTCGCGCTGGCGCAATTCGTACTTTTCGGAGTCCAGGTATTCCTCCTTGCCCGGCAAGGCCGCCGACTCGCACAGCTCGAAGCCGCTGTACATGCCCCACAGGCCGGATCCCAGCGCCGCCAGCGCGGCGCGTATCAGAAAGCCCGGGCGGCCCGAGGACTGCAGGAAGTAGGGATTGATGTCCGGCGTGTTGACGAAGAAGTGCGGGCGGAAGAAATCGGCGGCGGGCGGCGTGGAGACTTCCTCCAGATAGGATTCCAGTTCCGCCTTGTCATTGCGCCAGGTGAAGTAGGTGTAGGACTGGGTAAAGCCGATCTTCGCCAGCCGGTACATCATCTTGGGCCGTGTGAAGGCTTCGGACAGGAAGATCACGTCGGGATGCTGGGCATGGACCTCGGCGATCAGCCACTGCCAGAATGGCAGCGGCTTGGTATGCGGGTTGTCGACCCGGAAGGTGCGCACGCCATGCTGTACCCAGAACAGCACCACGTCGCGCAGCGCACGCCACAGGGTCAGCTTGCGCGCGCGGCGCGCGGCGGCGCCGTAGAAGGCGACATTGACGATGTCCTGGTACTTCTTCGGCGGATTTTCCGCATAGCGCAGCGAACCATCCGGACGCCAGGAGAACCAGTCCGTGTGCCGCGCCAGCCAGGGGTGGTCCGGCGAGCACTGAATTGCGAAGTCCAGCGCCACTTCCATGCCGTGGGCGCGGGCGGCATCGACCAGCCGAAGGAACCCGTCCAGTCCGCCCAGCAGCGGTTCAACCGCGTCGTGCCCGCCTTCGGCCGAACCGATGGCATAGGGACTGCCCACATCGCCGGGCTCGGCGCGCAGGCTGTTGTTGCGCCCCTTGCGGTTGCGTTGCCCGATGGGGTGTATGGGCGGGAGATACAGCACGTCGAATCCCATCTCGCGCACATCTGGCAGCCGTGCGATCACATCGTCGAAGGTGCCGTGTTGGCCGGGCAGCATGGATTGCGAGCGCGGAAACAGCTCATACCAACTGGCGTGGCAGGCCTGGCTGCGATCCACCCAGACCGGATAGGGCGCGGGGCTGACGTATTCGAAAGGGCGGTCGTCCAGTTCGCGCATGGTGCCGGCCAGGTCTTCGTCCAGCAGTGCATCGATCTGTTGCGGTGTGGGCGCAGCCAGCTCGCCTTCGGTGGCCTTGGCGAACCTTTGCAGGGTCTCGCGCAACCTCATGGCGCCGGGGTGCGACGCGTTGCGGGCGCGCGCCAGCGCTGCGCGCAGCATCAGCAGGCCTTCCTCCACTTCCAGGCGCAGGTCCACGCCGGCCTGGTGTTTCACCTCCAGGTCATGGCGGAAAGTCTGCCAGGCGTCGAGCCAGGCGTGCACCACGAACTCGTGCGGCCCGATGCGGCGCGGACGGAACGAGGCTTCCCAGCGGTCGTTCAAGCCGCGCGTGAAGGGCGCGGCGCGCCACGAACTTTCATCCGCCGCCCGCCAGCGCAGTTCTGCGGCCAGCAGTTCATGGCCATCCATGTAGATGTCGGCGCTGACGGGAATCCGCTCATGCGGGATGCTCTTGATGGGGAAGGCGCCACTATCCACGGTCGGACTGACCTGCTCGACCACGATGCGCTGGCTGATGGCGCCATCCATGCGGCGCGCCACGTGGCGCGAGGCTTCGCGCACCGGATGCGTAGGTTCGAGCAGATACATGGCGCAACCGGCGGGCGCAATGGCATTGCCTTGCAGCGCCAGGCCGTCCGGCACGCCTTCGGACAGGAAATCGGCCGGCGGCAGCAGCGGCGCCAACGCGTCCCAATCCACGCTTGCCTCCTCCGTATCCGAAGGATTGAGCGCCAGTACGGCGGTGCCGGCCGCGCAGTCGCGCAGCAGCAGGGTGCAGTGGCCGTCGCGCCCGCCGGCCAGACGCAGCGGGCCGCGCAATCCGGCTTGTTCAAACCAGCGATTGGCCTCGGCTACGTCGGGCAACCGGGCATCGTCCTCGTCGTCGAACATGAGGACATCCGCGGATAGCGCCGCGGCCCAGGCACCGCGCTTGTCCGGGGCCACGCGCGGCGGCGAAGCGATGACGGGAGCGATGGCGCGCAGCCTGCCGTCTTCCTCCGCCAGCCAGCCGGACTTGTAGTCCCACCAGGGCAAGGACGAGCACAGGCCGTCCAGACCCGCGCCGCGCAGGGCCGCCAGCGACTCGGGCGGCAGTCCCTGCGCCCAGGCAAAAAATTGCGCGGTGCGATCCGGGCCGCCCACTGCCGCTGCCAATGCCGCCCAATCCTGGGCCGGCAGGCATTGCGGCGCGTGAAAGACGTAGCCTGCGGCGCCGCGTTCGGTCCAGCGCTTCAGCCGCGCGCTCCAGGCCTGCACAAAGCCGGGCGGTGGCGGCCCCGGGCGCAAGTGCAGCGCCTCGCGCACGTCGATGCTCATGCGCGGATCGCGCGCGGGGTTTTCGGCGGGCGGTTGGTACCAGCCGGGGCCCGCCGTGTCGGCTACGGCGCCAATGGCGCAGCGGTCCATGACGATATCGAGGTACAGGGCCAGGCCATGTTCGGCAAGCTGCCCGGCTGCGTGCGCGATCCAGTCGGCCATGGCCACGCGCTTGCCCGCCAAAAGCGCGCTGTCGGCATCCAGCGGGGCGGGCGAAGCGCCTTCCGGCCCCGACAGCCAGGGCGCCGGCATCAGCAAGGCATTGAATCCGCGTTGCCGCAGGCGTGAATAAAGGGCCGGCCCCAGCTCGCCGCCACGGGCGCGGACGTCCCCGGTTGCGCCGCCACGGGCGTGGTAGAGGCGCAGGGGAGCGTGGGGATGGATAGGCGGGGCTGTGGGCACCTGCGGTTCCTCCTGTGGGCGAGCCTAGACCGCGGGCGCGGGCAGCGGCCCGCCAGAACGCTGGCCAGCGCGCAGGGCGGCCACCTCGGCCACGGTTGGCACGCGGGGCTTCCTGCCGGTATCGGCCAGCGCGCGATAGAGCTCGGCGTAGGGCGCCGCGGCGGCGCGCCAGCTGAAATCCGCGCTCATAGCGTTGCGCTGCATGGTGCGCCAGAGCATGGCGTCCTCGCGCAAGCTCAGGGCGCGGGCGATGGCCGCGGCCATGGCCGCAGGGTCGTCGCCGTCGAACAGCAAGCCGTTGGACCCGGCCATTGCCGAGAGCGGCGCGCGCGGCCCGGGATCGTCGATCGTGTCGGCCATGCCGCCCACCCGCGAGCCTATCGGGATGGAGCCGTAGCGCATCGCGTACAGAGGCGTCAGGCCGAACGGCTCGAAGCGGCTGCCGTGCAGCAGCATGTCGGAGCCCGCGTGCAGCCGGTGCGCCACTGCCTCGTCATAGCCGATGCGGGTGGCGCAGCGCCCGGGAAAGCGCGCGCACAACAGTTTCAGGGCCTCTTCCAGGCGACGGTCGCCCTGGCCAAGAATCGCGACCTGCAGGCGCGGGTGGCGTTCCAGCGCCTGCGGCAAGGCCTGCGCGGCGACGTCCGCCATCTTCTGTTCCGTCAGCCGGCTGCCCATCGCCAGGAGCACGGCTTCGGCGTCCTCATGCAACTCGAACTCGCGCTGCAGGGCCGCCTTGCAGCGAGCCTTGCGGCCCAGGTCGCGCGCCGAGAACCGCAATGAGCCCAGATGCGGATCGCGCACCGGATTCCACACCATGTTGTCGATGCCGTTGGGGATGGCCACCAGATCGGCGGCGCGCCGCCGCAGCAGCCCCTCCAGCCCGCAGCCGAAGGCGGGCGTCAGGATTTCCCGGGCGTAGGTATGGCTGACGGTGGTGACGCGGTCGGCGTAGCGGATGCCGGTCTTGAGAAAATTCAAGCGGCCCCAGGCGCCGGCGGCTTCGTCGTTACGGTAGCGTTCAGGGATGCCCAGGGCGGCGGCGCATTCCATCGGGAACTGTCCCTGGAACGCCAGGTTGTGGATGGTCATGATGCTTTTGACGTCGCCCGGGCCATATTCCCGCAGCAACAGCGGCACGAGTCCGGCGTGCCAGTCGTGCGCATGCAGCAGTTGCGGCCGCGCGATGCCGGGCAGGCCGCCCGCCACGCGCACCGCCGCATGGGCCAGCGCCGCGTAGCGCAGCGCATTGTCGGCGTGCTCGCGGTTGTCTTCGTCCAGATAGATGCCAGGCCGGTCATAAAGCGCGTCGTTTTCCAGTAGCAGGAAGTCCAACCCCGACTGCGGGCAATGCCCCGCGAGGAGCTGCGCTTCGCCGCCCGGCAGGTTGTGCAGCGGCGCCACTACCCGCAAGCGCTCCAGCCGCTGGCGCACGCCGCGGTAGGCCGGAAGCAGCACCGTCACGGGCACGCCGGCTTCGCACAGCCCGCGCGCCATGCCCGTTATGGCGTCCCCCAGGCCGCCCGTCTTCGCCAGGGGAAACGCTTCACCCGCCACTACCAGGGTTCGAATCTTTGTCATGCCAACTCCCTTTTAGGCGGATCGTCGAGCGCGTCCGCCGCAGGGATTTCATCCGCAAGCGCCGTGCCCGCGCCGGCACCGTCGCAGGCGTTAGAACGCCGGGAACGGCAATTGCTGATTCAGGCGTTCTGTCGGAATGCAGGCAAACGCGGGAGCATCGAATGAAGACTGTGGCGGACTTTGTGCTGGAACGGCTGTCGCAATGGGGGGTCAGGAGGATCTACGGCTACCCAGGGGACGGCATCAATGGCCTGATCGGCGCATTCGGCCGCACCCAGGAGCCGTTGGAGTTCGTCCAGGCCCGCCACGAAGAAGCCGCCGCGTTCATGGCCTGCGCCCACGCCAAGTTCACCGGCCAGGCCGGGGTCTGCCTGGCGACCTCCGGTCCAGGCGCCATTCACTTATTGAACGGCCTGTACGACGCCAAGCTGGACCATCAGCCTGTCGTGGCCCTGGTCGGCCAGCAAGCCCGCAGCGCCCTGGGCGGCGACTACCAGCAGGAGGTCGACCTGATCAGCCTGTTCAAGGACGTGGCGCACGATTACGTGCAGATGGCCGCGACCGCCGAACAGGCGCGCCACATGATCGACCGCGCCATGCGCATCGCCCTGGAGCGGCGCAGCGTGACCTGCGTCATTTTTCCAAACGATGTGCAGGATTTGCCGGCGGTTGAAAAGCCCGCCCGCGAACATGGCACCGTGCCGACGGGCATAGGCTTGACCTCGCATGCCGGCGTACCCGGCGAGGCTGCGTTGCGCAATGCCGCCGACATCCTCAACCGCGGCGAACGGGTCGCCATGCTGGTCGGGGCGGGCGCGCTGCAGGCTGGCGCGGAAGTGCGCCAGACCGCTGAACTGCTGGGCGCTGGCGTGGCCAAGGCGCTGCTGGGCAAGGCGGCGGTGCCCGACAGCCTGCCGTACGTCACGGGCTGCATCGGATTGCTGGGCACGCAGCCCAGCTGGGACATGATGAACGAGTGCGACACCTTGCTGATGGTGGGCACGTCGTTCCCGTATTCGGAATTCCTGCCGCCGCCGGGACAGGCGAGGGCGGTGCAGATCGATCTGGACGGCCGCAAGCTCAGCCTGCGCTATCCCGTGGAACTTGGCCTGGTCGGCGACAGCCGGCTGACCCTGCAGGCGCTGATTCCCTTATTGCAGCCCAAGACCGCGCGCCGCTGGCGCGAACGCATCGAGGCCAAGGTCGCGCGCTGGCACGAAACCGTGGAGGCCCGCGCAATGGTGCAGGCCAAGCCGCTGAATCCGCAACGACCCTTCCTGGAACTGTCGAAACGGCTGCCGCCGCGCAGCATTCTGACCTGCGACTCGGGCTCGGCGGCGAACTGGTACGCGCGCGACATCGCGCTGCGTGAAGGGATGATGGGCTCGGTATCGGGCGGCCTGGCCACCATGGGCTGCGGCGTGCCTTATGCGCTTGCCGCCAAGCTGGCGCATCCGGATCGGCCCGTCATTGCGCTGGTCGGAGATGGCGCCATGCAGATGCTGGGCATGAACGAGCTGATCACCATCGCCCACCGCTGGAAGGACTGGGCCAACCCGACCTTGATCGTCATGGTCCTGAACAACGGCGACCTGAATCTGGTCACCTGGGAGCAGCGCGTCATGGGCGGCGACCCCAGGTTCGCGGATTCGCAATGGCTGCCCCAGCTTTCCTATGCGGAGTACGGCCGCCTGTTAGGCCTGGAGGGCATACGGGTGGACAGCCCGGACGCCGTGGGAGACGCCTGGGATCAAGCCCTGGCGGCAACCCGTCCGGTCGTGCTGGAAATGGTGACCGACCCCGAGATGCCGCCCTTGCCGCCGCACATCCCGGCCAGGCAGGTGGCCGCGTACTTCCAGGCGCTGCGCAAGGAAGAGGGCGGCGCGGCGGGCGCGGCCTTGCGCGCGACCATCAAGCAATGGTGGGCCGGTTGAGGCCGCGGCCGCATCGATCGCATTCCGTCGTTCAGGAGCATGCCATGACCAAGTCCAAACCTTCCGGGCCCGCCCGGCCCGCGGACCCCAAGCAACCGGGTCCGGAGCAGCATCCCGCCGAACAGTCCAACCCCGACCCTGGCGGGCATGAGACCGACCGGCACGGCCGTTGGCCGCCCGACAGCCTGCCCAACCCCATGCCGGGACTGGATCCCCAGCAGACGCCGGGAATCGACAGGCTTTGACGGACCGCGGCCTTCCGCGGCACAGTTTTTTCACGAGGAGCACGTATGAACAAGCACCATGGATTGCGGGACATGTTTCAACCGGCCGACAACGCCACGCGCACGATGCGCGAGCTGATCTCCGGCACCGAGGCGCTCTTGCGCAGCACGGCTAGCTACGGCGGATCCGAGATCGAATCGGCGCGCGACAGCCTCAAGCACCAACTGGAGGCTGCCCGCGAACACGCCAAGGGCTGGGAACGGGCGGCCTGGGACCGCGCCAGGCATGCCTCCCATGCCGCCGACGAGTACGTCCACGAAAACGCCTGGAAGAGCCTGGCGGGCGCGGCGCTGATCGGCGTACTGGCGGGGGTGTGCCTCATGTCCGACCATAAACGCCGCTGAGCGCCTAATCCTTTTTGCCCATTGATGGGGCGGGGCGTTTCCAGGACCATGCTCGGATTGCGCCGCAACACCGGAATCCACGATGAACCTCGACCCAGCCGCGCCACGCCGCAGATCGCTATGGGGGAAAGCCTTCGCGGTCGTAACCCTGATTGCGGCCGTGGCCGTCGTGCTGGCGTTCGCCGCCCTGCGCATCGCCGAGCAACGCATCGCCAACATGCTGGGGCCGCGCGGCGAGGTGGGACAGGTGGACATCGGCTACCGGCAGGTGATCCTGAAGGACGTGACGATATCGGGCGGCACGGGGCAGGCCGGCGCTCGCGCGCGGCACGTGATCCTGGAGCCGGAGTGGTCTGCCTTTCTGCGGCACGAGACCGTCTTCAAGACCGTCATCATCGAAGGCTTCGACTTCACCGTGGTGCGCAGGGCGAATGGCGACATGGACATCGCGCCCGCCTTGCAGTCTTCCTTGCGGGCCGGCGCAGGCAATGACGGCCAATCCCGGCGCAATACTCCGATCCGCATCGCGCAACTGATCCTGCGCGACGGCCGGCTGGATTTCGAGGACGCGGCGGTCTCCCGGCCCGCGCATCGGATCCCGTTTTCTGGCGTCCAGGCGAGCCTGCGTCCGCTGACCCTCCCCGGCGACGGCGCGCGCAGCGAGATGGAATTCTCCGGCAATGTCGAAGGCAACCGCAACGGCGCGGCCACGGTACGGGCGCAAGGTTGGCTGGTGCTGGGCAGCACGGATGCCGACATCAAGGTGGCGGTGCGCAACATGGACATCCAGCATGCCGCGCCGTACCTTGCGGACAACGGCGCCACGTCCTTGGCTGCGGGCGCCATGGACCTGGACATGCGTACCGCCATCGCCAAGCGGCAACTGCAGGCCACGGGTACCGTGGCCCTGCGCGGCTTGCGCTTTGGCGGCAACGGCGACCTGTTTTCCTTGCCGCGCAAGGCGGTGCTGGCGGCGCTGAAGGACCAAAGCGGCACGCTGCGCTTCGACTTTGCCCTGGCGGGCGACCTGGACAATCCCAAGTTTTCCGTCACGCGCGGCTTTGCCGCCCAGGTGGCTCAGGGCTTCAGCCATGCGATCGGGGTGGGCGCCGAGGGCGCGGCCGAAGGCGTCACCGGCGCGGTGAAGGAATTGGGCAATGCCTTGTCGGACCTGCTCACGCCTAAACCTTGAACGACTGGCCCGTGTTGTTGCCGCGGCCGCCGTCCGCGGCGGGCTGAGCGTGGCCCCCCGCGTGCGCGCGCCGGCGCCTGAGCTTCACCTCCATCACGCCAAAGGCTGCCAGCGCCAGGAACAAAGGCGCGAACGCATATAGCGCGCGGTAGGCCAATACCGCGCCCAGCACCTCGGGGGCCGGGATTCCTGGCGCGAGCGTGGCCACGAAGATGGCTTCTGTCGTGCCCAGCCCGCCCGGCACGCGGATGATCAAGGCCGCGAAGCTGGCGCACAGCAGGATGCCGAGCACCGCGGGATAACTGGCCTTGCCCTGCAGCAGCAGGTGGATGATGGCGCCCATGATCACCCACGACAATGCCGCAACCGCGCTCTGCGCCGCCGCCATGCCGGCGCGGGGCAACACGGCGTGCTGTCCCATCAAGGTCCAGGACCGCCGCGTGGCCCGCGCACATACTGCCACGTAGCCGGCCGCCAGCAACAACAGCGCCGCACCCAGCACGCGCAGCAGATTCGAACCGATGGCCCACCCCTGCGGCACGGGCACGGCGCCCGCGACGAACAGCGCGCCAGCAACCCACGCGTAACCTACCCAGTTGGAGACCGCGGAAAACAGGGCCACCCGGGTCGCCACCGACTTGCGGCAGCCCAGCCGGGCGTACAGCCTGAGGCGCGCGCCCAGGCCTCCGAGCAGGACGCCCAGGCTCAGGTTCAGGGCGTAGCTCATCATGGCCACCCCCAGGGCCTTGGCCCAGGGCAGGGTATGGCGGGTGTAGCGCTTGCCCAGCAGATCCAGGGCGCCATACGCCAGGTAGCCCGCCACGACCAGCGCGGCGGCGATGGCTATCGTCCCCGGCGGTATCCTGCGCATGGCGACCCAGACCTGGGCCCAGTCGATCGAACGGCCAAAGTAGTACAGCAGCGCCGCCACCAACGCCAATACGATCACAGGCAAGGCACGCTTGACTCGCGGCCAGCGGTGGCGCCAGGCGCGCGTCAGCGTGGAGCGGAACACTCTCATGCCGACTCCTCTTGCGCCGCCATGGGCAGCGACTTCAGGCGGGGCTTGTGCGCGGGCAGGCTGCCGGCCCAGGCGGGAAAGCGCCGCAGGAAATGGAATACCACCACGCCGATCCACAGCCGCCGCAAGCGCCGCCTGGATCCCTCGGGCAGCTCGATGCGCCGGCAATCCTGTTCGATGAGCCGGTCCAGGCTGCGGCGCAGCGCGGCGTTCAAACCGGCGTCGCGCGCCACCACGTTGGCCTCCAGGTTCAGCGCCAGGCTGAGCGGGTCCAGGTTGCTGGATCCGATGGTGCTCCAGTCGCGGTCCACGCAGGCCACCTTGCCGTGCAGCGGACGCTTGCAGTACTCATAGATCTCCACGCCCGCATCGATCAGATAGTCATACAGCATGGACGCCGCCAGCCGCGCGACCAGCACGTCGGGTTCGCCTTGCAGCAGCAACCGTACACGCACGCCGCGGCGAGCGGCGTTGGCCAGATCGTGCAGCAACTGATAACCAGGGAAAAAGTAGGCGTTGGCGATCAGCACGTCTTCGCGCGCGGCGCGCACGCCGGCACGGTAATAACGTTCGATGTCCGTCTGGTGCTCGATGTTGTCGCGCACCACCAGACGGCCGCCGCCGTCGCCCTCCGGCATGGGATCCAGACGCGCCGGCCGCCGCCGCTTGCGGGTCCACGCATCCACCGCGAGCGCCTCGCGCGCGTAGTCCGCGATGTCCGCGGCCAGCGGTCCCTCCACCAGCACCGCATAGTCCTGCTTGGCTTGCGGCCCGTAGTCCGGCAGGTGGTCAGCGGAAAAATTGATGCCGCCGACAAAGGCCATCTGGCGATCCACCGCCACGATCTTGCGGTGCATGCGCCTGAACACATTGGTGCGCACGCCGAGAAAGCGCGGGCGGGGATCGAATACGTGGACGCGGATGCCGCTTTCGGTCATGGCGCCGACGAAGGCGCCGTCCAGCTCGTCCGAGCCATAGCCGTCCACCGTCAGGTCCACGCTGACGCCGCGGCGGGCCGCGGCGATCAGGGCGCGCTGGAATTCCTGCCCCACGGCGTCGTCGAACAGGATGAAGGTTTCCACCAGCACTTCGCCGCGCGCCGCGGCGATCGCATCGAGCACGGCCGGAAAGTAGCCCGTGCCATTCTCCAGCAGGGTATAGCGGTTGTTCTCGCGCCAGCGCAGGTTCATAGCGAGATCTCCGCGCAGATCGGCACATGGTCGGACAGGCGCGACCAGACCCGCGAGGCCAGCGGCACTGGTTGCCAATCCCGGACGTTGCGCACGTAGATGCGGTCCAGCCGCAACAGGGGCCAGCGCGCCGGAAACGTGCGGGCGGGGCGGCCCAGGCGCGACGTGAAGACCTCGCGTGTGCCGCAATCCCGCATCAGCGCGTCGGCGCGCAGGCGCCAGTCGTTGAAGTCGCCCGCGATCAGCAGCGGTTCGCCAGCGGGCACGCCTTGCGCCACCAGCTCGCACAGGCGACGCAGCTGCTTGCCCCGGTGGCCTTCCAGCAGGCCCAGGTGCACGCATATGGCATGGACGGGCATGTCCAGCGAGGGCACCCGCAGCACACAGTGCAATAGTCCGCGGCCTTCGTGTCCATGCACCGTCACGTCATGGTTCTCGTGCTGTTCAATGGGATACCTCGACAGCAGCGCATTGCCATGATGTCCCGCCGGGTAGACCGCGTTGCGGCCGTAGGCAAAATCCGTCCACAGCGAGTCAGCCAGGAATTCGTACTGGGACAAGGCGGGCCAGCCCTGGTGCCGTTCCGCGTGCCCCTGGTGTTCTCCCAGCACTTCCTGCAGGAAAACGATGTCGGGGCTCGCCATCCTCAGCGCCTCGCGCAGTTCGTGCAGCATGAAGCGGCGGTTGAAGCTGGTGAAGCCCTTGTGCGTGTTCACGGTCAACACGGTCAGCGTGGTGGCATCGATGTAGCGGGAGGAGGGCATGGATGCTCCGGATGGGTCGATCCGCACAGCGGAGCAATCCGCGTTCCCAAAACGTAAAGAGGCGTAACCGCCGGGGTGGCGCCAGGCTTGTTGCGTCACAAACCGAATGAGCAAATGCGAAATGCGCAGTTCTCATCCGTGCAGGCCAGGCCTACGATCCGAAGCTTCTTCCTGGTGGACGACCCATGACCGAACTGCTGCGCATCCAGAACCTGACCGTGGACCTGCCGCCCGGCGCCGACCGGCCGCATGCGCTGCAGGACTTGTCGCTGAACATCAGCGCGGGCGAAATCGTCTGTGTGGTGGGTGAAAGCGGCTCCGGCAAATCGCTGACGGCCGGCGCGGTCCTGGGGCTGCTGCCCCAGGACGTGCGCGCCAGCGCCGGCCAGGTGCTGTGGGAAGGGCAGGATCTGCTGCGGCTGGCGCCCGAGGCCTTGCGCCGGCTGCGCGGCCAGCGCATCGGCATGATCTTCCAGGAACCGATGACGGCGCTCAATCCGCTGCGGACCATCGGCGACCAGATCGCGGAAGTGTTCCGCACCCATACCCGCCTGGGACGTGCCGATATCCGGCGCCGCACGCTGGACCTGCTGGAGTCCGTGCGGCTGCCGGACCCGCAACGGGCGCTGGGCGCGTATCCGCATGAATTGTCAGGCGGCCAGCGCCAACGCGCCATGATCGCCATGGCGCTGGCCCTGGAACCCGCCTTGCTGATCGCCGATGAACCGACCACCGCGCTGGACGTCACCACGCAGGCGCAGATCCTGCATCTGATCCACGACTTGCAGCGCCGCAAGGGCACGGCCGTGCTGTTCATTACGCACGACTTCGGCGTGGTCGCCGAGATTGCCGACCGCGTCGCGGTGATGCAGCGCGGCGTGCTGGTGGAAAGCGGCGCGGCGCGGCAGGTGCTGGAGCATCCGCGGCATCCCTACACGCGCGCCTTGATCGCAGCGGTGCCGCCGCTGGCGCCGGCCGCGGTCCGACCGGAACTGCGGGGCGATGCGCCCATCATCCTGAGCGCGCAAGCCGTCTCCAAGACCTACCGCAAGCGCGGCTGGTTCGGCCGCCCGGGGCACGAAACGCGGGCGCTGGACGACGTGACGCTGGCACTGAAGGAGGGTGGCACGCTGGGCATCGTGGGCGAAAGCGGGTCGGGCAAATCCACGCTGGCGCGCGCCTTGCTGGGCCTGGCGCCGCCGGACGCAGGCCGCATCACGCTGGCCGGCGCGCCCCTGGCGCTCCATGGCGGCGCAGCACGGCGCGAGCATGCGCGGCGGGTGCAGATGGTGTTCCAGGATCCCTATGGTTCATTGAATCCGCGCCAGCGCGTCGGCGAAATCGTGGCGCGCGGCCCGATCGTGCACGGCACGCCCAGGCGGGAAGCGCTGGCGCGCGCACAGGAACTGTTTGAACTGGTGGGTTTGTCGCCGGACGCCGTGCGGCGCTATCCGCATGAGTTCTCGGGCGGGCAGCGTCAGCGCATCGGACTGGCGCGCGCGCTGGCCATGCGGCCGCGCGTGCTGATTGCGGACGAGCCCGTATCGGCGCTGGACGTGTCGGTGCAGGCGCAGGTGCTGGCGCTGCTGGCGCGGCTGCGCGAGCAATTGGGCCTGTCCGTCCTCTTCATCACGCACGATCTGCGCGTGGCCGCGCAGGTCTGCGACGATATCGCGGTGATGCAGAATGGACGGGTGGTGGAAGCGGGGGCCTGCGCCCAGGTCTTCGGGCAGCCCGCGCATCCCTACACGCAGGCGCTGCTTGCCGCCGTGCCGGGTCGGCGCTGGGATCCGGCCTCGGCGGCGTTGCGTCAGGCGGCCTGAGCCGCGCAACGCTATACCGTGCGGGCGGCCCAGAAGGCGGTGCGCACGGCGGGCGAGGCCGCGATGCTGGCGGTCACGCGGTCCAGGTCCAGCTCGTCGACCGAGGCTTCGCTCAATGCCGCTTCGATTTCGACTTCGTTCTCGCCGAACTGGTCTATCTTCAGTTCGGACAGGGGCAGCTGTTCGGTTTCGAGCACGTCCTCCAGCACTGTCATGGCCGCCTGCCGCTGCTCCACGTTCGCAATTACATGTATCACGGTCGTGACTTCCGTGGTCTGCGAGTCGACCGGCTGGCGGTTGACGTAGCTGACGACCGGGCGCAGCAAGGTGTTCGCCGCCAGCACGAAGGCGGTGGCGGCGACCGCTTCCAGGATCAACGATGCCCCCGCGCAGGCGCCGATGGCGGCGGAGCCCCACAGCGTGGCGGCGGTGTTCAGGCCGCGGATGCTGCCGCCTTCGCGCATGATGGCGCCGGCGCCCAGGAACCCCACGCCCGAGACCACGTAGGAAATGACGCGCGAGCCGCCATCGGCGCCGCCCACGCGAAACGCCAGGTCCACGAAGATGGCGGCGCCCACCGCCACCAGCACGTTGGTGCGCAGGCCGGCCGTGCGCTGGCGGAACTGGCGCTCAAAGCCCACCACGGAGCCCAGCACGAACGCGGTCAACAGGCTCACCAGGGTATTGGCCAGCGTGATGAATTGGATGTTTTCGAAGTTCTTCATCTTCTTCTCTCCCTTCTTCTACAGCATGTTATGGATGGGCGCGGACGGGCTCAGGGCAGGCGCCAGACCGACGCCAGGACCAGCAGCAGTCCGGCCAGCCAGATCAGCGCCAGCAGGACGACGCGCGCAATCATCAGGGTTTTGTACGGATCTTTCATGACAGCCTCCCGGCCGCGTTGGCGTCAGGCGGGCAGCACGGCGATGGCCGCGCCGGACTCGCATTCCCAGTGCACCCGGCGCACGTCCGGGCTCTGGCCCAGCCGCAAGGCGACCGCGCCCAGCAGATTGCGCAGATGCGGCGGGCATTGCAGCGTGACGACGGTGGACGCCAACTGACCCGATTCGGCGCGCGATATCCGCACCGCCTGCACGCGCAGGTCCAGGTCGCGCAGTTCGTAATAGAGCTGCTTGCGCAGCGCGTTGAGCGTGTCGCCCAGGCTCACGATGGTGAATTGGTAAGTGGAAGAGGCCGTCTTGGGCGCTGCCGCCATGGGCGCGGCCGCGCCGGTCCGGTCCGGGAAGGGCAGGAATTGCTTGATACGCATGATCGTCTCCTTAGCGGGGAGTACGGTGGAAGGTCCACATGCATGCGCCGCGTGGCCGATGCGCAGGCGCGCGCAACAAGGCGCAACGCATCGCGTCGGGCAAGCAGTAGGGAGAGGGCTGGCGGTCCCGCGTCGGGGACCGAAGAGCCGGGTCCTGGCTTTCAGGCAGGACCGGCGCGGACTATTTCCGCGGATCCTGCGTCAAGCGGCGCTTGCAGTCGTGTTCCGACTACATCCGTCGTTGTCCACATTGATCTCTGGTGAGTTGAAGGTGCCCGCAGTATATCGTCGACCTAGGGTAAACACCAGTAAAAATGCCGCAAAGAAGCGAGTCTGCAGCATGGCATTGCCTGGGGATCCTCGGATGCGGGAGAGTCCGGATTCATGTAGTATTCAGTTTCCCGTAAGAAAGAGAGCAAGGCGGGCGCTCTATCCGTTTGCTGCCCCGGCAGCCTGAGCCGTCCGCCATCTATGACTGAAGACCCACCCTCTAGCAGGGCGCCGCAAGCAAGCCGGCGCCCGGTGCCCCATCTTCCCGCCACGGCCCGGGCGCGCAGCCCGCAAGCCGATTCCATGTTCGCCGCCGCGGCCACGCCGCGCCTGGGCGGCCGCGCTCCGCCGGCCGTCCCTGGGGCCGTTCGCGCCCGCACTGAGTCTCGTGTCCGCATCCGCGGCGCATTCCCCTTGATCCTGTCCGGCGCCGCGTGGCGCACGGTCCCGATTTGCATGGAATCTCGATGATTTTCGATTGGATGTCCGACCCCACCGCCTGGCTGGGCCTGGCGACCCTGGTCGTGCTTGAAATTGTGCTGGGTATCGACAACCTGGTGTTCATCGCCATCCTGGCCGACAAGCTGCCGCCCGAACAGCGCAACCGCGCACGGCTGATCGGCCTGACGCTGGCGATGGTGATGCGCCTGGGCCTGTTGGCGAGCATCGCATGGGTGGTCACGCTGACCGAACCCATGTTCACGCTGCTGGGCGCTGAGATCTCCGGACGCGACCTGATCCTGATACTGGGCGGCCTGTTCCTGCTCTTCAAGGGCACCATGGAGCTGCATGAACGCGTGGAAGGCAGCGCCAGCCACGAGCAAGGCCAGAAGCCGCAGCATGCCGTGTTCTGGCAGGTGATCCTGCAGATCGTGGTGCTGGATGCGGTGTTCTCGCTGGACTCGGTGATTACCGCCGTGGGCATGGTGCAGGACCTCAGCATCATGATGATCGCGGTGATCGTGGCCATGGCCGTGATGATGCTGGCCAGCCGCCCGCTGATGGCTTTCGTGGGCCGCCACCCGACCGTGGTGATCCTGTGCCTGGGCCTCTTGCTGATGATCGGCTTCAGCCTGGTGGCCGAAGGCCTGGGCTTCCACGTGCCCAAGGGCTATCTGTATGCCGCGATCGGCTTCTCGATCCTGATCGAGCTGTGCAATCAGCTGGCGCGCCGCAATCGCGTGAAAGGCACGCACGCCCTGGGCCGCCGCCAGCGCACCGCGCAGGCCGTGTTGCGCCTGCTGCGCGCCGGCCGCGCCGGGCAGTCCGCCGGCCAGGCCGACGAGGTGGCCGCGCTGGTCGACGGCGCGGACGGCGAACCGGCTTTCGCGCCCGAGGAAAGCACCATGATCGAACGTGTGCTGTCCATCGGCGGGCGGGACGTGCGCTCCATCATGGTGGCGCGCGGCGACATGGTCTGGCTGGACGTGGCCGATACGCCGGAGGCCATCGTGCGAAAGTTCGGCAGCGGCCACTCCCGCCTGCCGCTGTGCGCGGGCGATCCGTCCAATGTGCTGGGCGTGCTGCACTTCAAGGACCTGCTGCCGCTGCTGCATAACCCTGGCCCGATCGACCTGGTGGAGCTGGCGCGCGAGCCGCGCTACGTGATGGAAACCATGCCGGTGCTGAAGGTGCTGGACGAGCTGCGCGGTTCGCGCGAGCACATGCTGATCGTGGTCGACGAGCACGGCGTGTGCGAGGGCCTGATCACGCCCATGGACGTGCTGACCGCCGTTGCGGGCGACCTGCCCGAGCATCAGGAAGACCAGCCCGAAGCCTTGCAACTGGCGGACGGAACCTGGCTGCTGGAAGGCCGCCTGGCGGTCGCGGAAGCCGCGCGCCTGCTGGACGCGCCGGACCTGGCCGAGGAGTATCCGGACGCCACGCTGGCCGGCTGCCTGTTGCGCGCCGGCGGCCGGATCCCTGACGCCGGGGACGCGATCGAGTGGCGCGATTGGCGCTTCGAGGTCACCCGCCGCGACGGCCTGCGCATCGACCAGGTGCGCGCCAGCCTGATGCGCGCAGAGGCGCCGCAAGCCGGCTGATATCGCTCGACCGGCGCCTGCACCACGATGGGGATGCCTGAAGGCATCCCCATTTTTTTGCCTGTGTGTTGCGCCTTATCCGTTCTTCGCCTTGAAAGCAATAGATCACAGCCTATGGCCAGTATTGGTGAAAGTAAAACTCTGTGCGAAGATTGCGACAGATTTCACGACTTTGGATCTCGGCGCGGTTTGCCGAAATCAGCATTTCCGTACGGCGCGTCTTTGCATTTTGTTATCTCTTTCCGGGGTACATCGCATGGGCAGTACGCAGTCTGCATTCAAGGAAATCAGTGGAAGAGGAATCGCGGCGTGGCTGATGGTGGCTGCGCCGCTGTGCTTTGCGCAGCCTGCGCATGCCCAGTCCCAGTCGGCGGATGACGCCAACAAAAGCAACAACCCGCTGAACCTGGCGGCGTCGTTGAATTTCCAGAATTACTACACGCCGAAGTTGTTCGGCAGCAACGCCCACACCAACGACTTCCTGATCCGGCCGACGATCCCTGTCGCGCCCGGCGAGCTTGTCGGCGTGCCGCAGATATTTCGCATCACGGCCCCAGTCAGTACGCGCCCCGAGGCCGACGGCAGCTACAAGACCGGCCTGGGCGACATCAATGTGTTCGACATTTTCCTGTTGCAGCAGGGCGCGGTGGACCTGGGCGTTGGGCCGATGCTGACCATGCCCAGCGCGACCAGCAGCGAGCTGGGAGCGGGCAAATGGTCCGCCGGGCTGGCCGGCGTGGCGGTGCATGCCAGCAAGGAAGGGCTGCTGGGCGCGCTGGTGCAATGGCAGCATTCATTCGCCGGCCAGAATGCGCGCGACACGGTGCACACCGCCACCTTCCAGCCGTTCCTGATACGCAATCTGCCGCAAGGCTGGTATTTGAGGTCCACCGCAACCTGGACCTTCGACCTGCAGAAGAACGACTACTACATTCCCTTGGGGCTGGGCGCGGGCAAGGCCTGGCGCGTCGGGAAGAACATCTTCAACGTGTTCGCGGAACCGCAATGGACGGTTGCGCACAAGGGGGAGGGCCTGCCTCAGTTCACGCTGTTCGCCGGCTTGAACATCACCTTCGGGAATTGATCCCGTCAGCGTTTTTCTGGTCTTTCGGAGTGTAGGGATGCGGAGCGCGATTGCGGCAGTTGCAGGGTTGTTGGCGGTTCTGGCCGGATTGGTCCTGCCGTCTGCCGCCTGGGCCACTGAAGGGGCGCTGGGCCGCCAGATCACCGGCACCAACGTGCAGCCCAACGCCGGCATCGTGTCTCCCGAGCCTATCTGGGCCGTCAACCTGTCGCAGATCTACCTGGACGGCACCGTGGGCGGCAGCCGCGAAGTGCCGGTAGGAGGCCGTACCTCGCTGGGCCTGGACGCGAAAGTCGCGTTCACCCTGGCTACGGTCCTCAAGACCTGGGACACCGGGCCAGGGCGCTGGAACTTCGCGTCCAGCTTCACCTTGCCCTACGTCTGGACCAAGGTGAATTCCACCGTGACGGGACCAGGCGGGCGCAGCATAGACCAAAGCGATACCGCCTCGAACCTGTTCGACCTGTACTTCTCGCCCATCATCGCGGGCTATCACTTTTCCGAAACGTCGCACATGGCGCTCAGCCTGAACATCTGGGCGCCCACCGGCAAGTACAACGCCGACGACATGGCCAACCCCAGCCTGAACAACTGGACCTTCATTCCTCAGGTGGCCTACACCAAGATATTTCCGGAATCCGGTTTTCAACTGGACACCGTGGCCGGCGTCCAGTTCTACACCCGCAACAACGCCACGGACTATCGCAACGCGCCGCTGTTCAGCATGGACGTGATGGGCCGCAAGATCTTCAGCAACGGGGTGAGCGCGGGCTTGATCCTGGGCACCATCCAGCAACTGGGCAGCGATTCGGGACCGACGGCCGACCGGCTCAACGGCTTCAAGGGGCGCGACTGGGCGCTGGGCCCGATCCTGACCTATGACACGAAGCTGGCGGACAAGCGCTCCTTGTCCCTCAGCCTGCGCTGGGTACCCACGATCAGCAGCACGAAGCGTCTGGACAGCAACGATACGGTCATGGCGACCGCGACGCTGGTGTTCTGAACGTCAGCACGATTTCAAGGGGCTGCCAGCCCCGGGCGCGGCACCGCCACGCCTGAACCATCAGCTTTCGGGTGATTGAAATGGCAAAGCAGACAACAGGAAAGACACGCTACGCCAGCGCATTGCTGCTGGCCGGCGTGGTGCTGGGCGCGGGCGCCAGCACCGCCTATGTGGTCATGGGCAAGGACGGGCCGCCCGAAGCGGTGAAGGTGGTGCTGGGCGACGGCAAGAGCGGCCCGGCGGGCATGGCCTGGGTACCCGGGCGCGAGTTCCTGATGGGCAGCAGCCACAAACTGGCCCAGCCCAATGAAATGCCGGCGCACAAGGTATCCGTCAGCGGCTTCTGGATGGACGTGAACGACGTGACCAACGCGCAGTTCCGCCGCTTCGTCGAGGCCACCGGCTACGTCACGACGGCCGAGCAGAAGCCGCGGTGGGAAGACTTGAAGGTGCAGTTGCCGCCTGGCACGCCGCGCCCGGACGACAGCCTGCTGGTGCCCGGCGCCATGGTGTTCGTCGGCACCGAAAGCGAGGTCTCGCTGCGCGACTATTCGCGCTGGTGGCGCTATGTGCCCGGCGCGAACTGGCGCCATCCGCAAGGACCGGGCAGCTCCATCGCCGGCAAGGACGACCACCCGGTGGTGCAGGTGTCGTACCAGGACGCCATGGCCTATGCCAAATGGGCGGGCAAGCGCCTGCCGACGGAATCCGAATGGGAAATGGCCGCGCGCGGCGGGCTGGAGCAGGCCACCTATGCCTGGGGCGAGGAGCTGCTGCCGCAAGGCAAGGCCATGGCCAATATCTGGGACACGCAGCAACAGCAGCCGTTTCCGGTGGTGAAGGATGAAAAGGTACAGGTCGGCACCATGCCGGTGGGCAGCTTCTCGCCCAATGGCTATGGGCTGTACGACATGGCCGGCAACGTCTGGCAATGGACCGCCGACTGGTACCGCGCCGACGCCTTCAAGATCCAGGCGCAGTACCGCCAGCCGCCCGCGGATCCGGCAGGGCCGGCCGACAGCTACGACCCCGACGACGGCATCGTGCCGCCGGCCGCGCCCAAGCGCGTGACGCGCGGCGGCTCGTTCCTGTGCAGCGACACCTATTGCATCAGCTACCGCACCAGCGCCCGGCGCGGCACGGATCCGATGAACGGCATGTCGCACCTGGGATTCCGCACCGTCATGACGCCCGCGCAATGGAAACTGGCCCAGACCGCCAGGAACGGCATCGCCAGCCGCTAGCCGGCATCACGCAGGAGAGGAAATGCCGATGAGCAACCGTGACAGCATTCTGGAACTGGAGCGCGCCATGGCGCGCGCGGTGCTGGGACAGGCCGCCGTCATCCGCGAGGTGCTGCTGGGCCTGCTGGCCGACGGCCACCTGCTGCTGGAAAGCCTGCCGGGGTTGGCCAAGACGCGCACCGTCAAGACGCTGGCGCAGCATCTGGCCGCGGCAATGAGCCGCATCCAGTTCACGCCCGACCTGCTGCCTTCGGACATCACGGGCGCAGAGGTGCTGCAGCAGGACGCGCAGGGCGCCAGCCGCATCCAGTTCCAGCAGGGGCCGCTGTTCGGCAACCTGATCCTGGCCGACGAGATCAACCGCGCGCCCGCCAAGGTGCAGGCCGCGTTGCTGGAAGCCATGGAGGAACGCCAGATCACCGTGGCAGGCACGACCCACCGCATGCCGCGGCTGTTCATGGTGCTGGCCACCCAGAACCCGATAGAGCAGGAGGGCACCTATCCCTTGCCCGAAGCGCAGATGGACCGCTTCATCATGAAGATCGTGCTGGACTACCCCGACCCCGCCAGCGAAAGGCAGATGCTGGCCATGCTGCGCGGCGAGTCGCGCCAGGACGCGGAACCCGCCGGCGCGCCGCTGAGCCAGGAGGACCTGTTCGCCTGCCGCGCCGAGGTCGACCGGGTGCACGTGTCCGAAGCGCTGGACCAGTACCTGGTGGACCTGGTCAACGCCACCCGCCACCCGGGCGGGCATGACGCCGACCTGGCGCGCTGGATCCAGGTCGGCGCCAGCCCGCGCGGCGCGATCGCGTTGGACAAGGTGGCGCGCGCCCACGCCTGGCTGGCGGGGCAGGACTATGTCTCGCCCGATGATGTGCGCAGCGTGGCCCGGCCGGTGCTGCGGCATCGCCTGCACCTGTCGTATGACGCGGTCGCCGACGGCGTCTCGGCGGACCAGGTGATAGACAAGCTGCTGGACACGGTCGCCGTGCCGGTCTGAGCCCGCCATGCCTTCCGCCGCTCCTTCCCCGGAAGTCCAGGTCCACATCAAGGACCTGATGGCGCTGGAACCTGCCGCGCGCGGCCTGGGGTTCTTCAGCCGCCAGCCGGTGCGCAGCATACTGGCCGGCCAGCATGGCTCGCGCCTGCGCGGGCGCGGCCTGGACTTCGAGGAGCTGCGCCGCTATCTGCCCGGAGACGATCTGCGCCAGCTGGACTGGCGCGCCTCGCAGCGGTTGGGCAAGCCCTATGTGCGCACCTACAGCGAGGAGCGCGACCGTCCGGCGCTGGTGGTGGTGGATCAGCGCATGGGCATGTATTTCGGTTCGGTGCGCAGCTTCAAGTCTGTCGTGGCCGCGCGCATCGCGGCGCTGTCGGCCTGGATGGCCTATCTGGCGGGGGACCGCGTGGGCGGCCTGGTGTTCAGCGATGCGGGCATCGACAACGTGCGTCCGCTGCGCAGCCGCGAACGCATCCAGGCCCTGTTCGCCGCCATTGCGCGGCGCAGCCAGTCCATGGGCGCGGACCAACCCGATGTGGACGCGTCCGGACGGCTGAACGAAGCGCTGCAAGGGGCGCTGGCGCACGCGCCGCACGATTGCCTGGTCTGCCTGATCAGCGATTTTGCCGGCGCCGATGACGCTACCTTGCGCCTCTTGCGCACGCTGGCCGCGCATAACGATGTGGTCGCAACGCTGGTGTATGACCCGCTGGCGTTGCGCATTCCCCTGAGCGGCCGGCTGGTGGTGACGCAGGGCGAGCTGCAGGTCGAAGTCGCCGCGGATCGCAAGCAGGTACGCGAGCCGCTGTCGGACTTTTTTTCAGGACGCCTGCACGACGTGGCCGAGCTGCTGCGCCGCAGCCGCGTGCCGCTCTTGTCCATCGATACGGCGGACGACACCGTGGCGCAGTTGCGCCGCGAGCTCGGCCGCCAGGCCAGTCGTGCGCAAGCCAGGGGCCGGGCATGAACGCCGACGCCGCTCCGTCCATCGAACAGCTGCGTCAGTTGCCGCTGCCCGAGCCGGTCAGCTACTGGCCGCAGACCTGGGGCTGGCTGGTCGTGCTGGCCGTGGTGCTGGCGCTGGCCACATGGGCCGCGTGGCGGATGGCGCGCCGCCACCGACGCAATGGCTACCGCCGCGCAGGGCTGCGCATGCTGGAAGCGCTGCGGCGCGAAACACAGGCGGATCCCCTGGCCGCACGCGCCTTGCCGGATCTGCTCAAGCGCGTCGGCCTGTCGTCGGTGGCGGCAGCGGACCGCGACCGGGTCGGCGCGCTGCAAGGCGCGGAGTGGGTCGCCTTCATGGATGCCGGCGTGGCCGTGTTTCCGCCCGACGCGGCCGTGCTGCTGCGCGCGCTGGCGTATGCGCCGCCCGAGACCTTGCGGGCCATCGACCCCGCGCGCGTGCGGACCTTGTTCACCGCCAGCCGGCAATGGATGGAGCGTCACCATGTGGCGGCTTGAATATCCCTGGCTGCTGGCGCTGCTGCCGCTGGGCTGGCTGGCGTACCGCTATCTGCCGCCGTATGTGCAGCGGCGCAGCGCCGTACGCATTCCATTCTTCGAATCGGTGGCGCGCAGCACCGGCCAGACGCCGCAGCGCCCCGGCGTGCGCGGCGACCGCTGGCAACTGGCCTTGAACGCGCTGGTGTGGCTGCTGCTGGTCCTGGCGCTGGCGCGGCCCGAACGGGTCGAGCCGCCGCTGGAGCATCGCCAGCCGGTGCGCGACCTGCTGCTGGCCATCGATATCTCGCAATCCATGGAGACCGAGGACTTCGTGGCGCCGGACGGCCGCCGCGAGGACCGCTTGAGCGGCGTCAAGGCCGTGGTGGCCGATTTCATCGACCGCCGCAAGGACGACCGGCTTGGACTGATCGTGTTCGGCACCGCCGCCTATCCCCAGGCGCCGCTGACCCAGGACCATGCCACGCTCAAGCTGCTGCTCGGCCAGGTAAGCACGCGCATGGCCGGGCCCAATACCGCCATCGGCGATGCCATCGGCGTGGCGATCAAGCAGTTCGAGCATGCCGGCGAACACGACCAGGTCCTGATCCTGCTGACGGACGGCAACGATACCGGCAGCGCCGTGCCGCCGGACCGCGCCGCGGCCATGGCGGCCGCGCGCCATATCGTCGTGCATACCGTGGGCATAGGCGATCCGCAGGCGCAGGGCGAGGAGAAGGTCGATTTCGACGCCTTGCGCGCGATCGCCGCCAAGACCGGCGGCCGCTTTTTCCAGGCGCAAGACCAGACGTCGCTACGGCAGGTCTACGCCGAACTGGACCGCATCACGCCGCACGAAGTGCGCGAATTGCGCCACCAGCCCAAGCAGGATTTCTTCTGGGTGCCGCTGGGCCTGGCGCTGTTGCTGCTGGCTGGCTGGCACTTGGCCGCGGCGCTGGGCGGCCGGCGGCGCGACGCCCGGCCGCAAGGGGATGCGCGCGTGGAGGAGGGCGGATGGAAATCGACCTGAGCGCCTTCCATTTCCTGCGCCCCTGGTGGCTGCTGGCGGTCGCGGCCGCGGCCTTTGTGCTTTGGCGGCGGCGCAACGAGGACGGCCGGCTCGGCTGGCGCAGCAACATCGCGCCGGCGCTGCTGCCATACCTGACGGTGCGCACGCCGGGCAGCCGCGGGCCGCGGCCCGCGCAACTGCTGGCCGCCTTGCTGGCGCTGGGCGGCATCGCCGCTGCCGGGCCGACGTGGCAGCAGGACCGCCCGGCATTCCTGGACAATCTTGCGCCCCTGATCGCGGCGGTCGACCTGTCGCCCTCGATGGACGCGGCGGATCTTCCGCCCAGCCGGCTGGAAGCCGCCAAGCGCAAGCTGCGCGATCTGCTGAAACGGCGCGCAGGCGCCAAGACCGGCCTGATCGTCTACGCCGGCTCGGCGCATCTGGTGTTGCCGCCGACCGACGATCCGGCTTTGCCCGACATGTTCGTGCAGGCCCTGTCCACCGGTCTCATCGCCGCGCCCGGCAAGGATGCAGCGGGCGCGATCTCGCTGGCCACGAGCCTGCTGCAATCGGGCGAGGCGGGCGGCACCCTGCTGCTGGTGACGGACGGCGCGGACACCGGCCAGCTGGCCGAAGTCGAGCGCCTGGCGCGGGCCAATTCCTTCCAGATCCTGGTGTGGGCGGCAGGCACGCGCGATGGCGGCGTGGTGCGCGACGCCCGCGGCCAGCCGCGCCTCGACGCGCAGGGCCGGCCCTTGCTGGGCAGTTTCGACGAGGATGCGCTGAAACAGCTGGCGCAAGCCGCCCGCGCGCCGCTGGGCAGCCTGACCCTGAACGACGACGACCTGGACTGGGTAACGCTGCATGCCGAACGGCACTTCCAGGAGGTGCAGGACGCGGACAAGCCGCTGCACTGGAAGGACGCCGGCTATTGGTTGTGCTGGCCGCTGGCGCTGCTGGCATTGCTGGCGCTGCGGCGCGGCTGGAACATCAACTGGACGGCCTGCCTGCTGCTCGCCGCCACGGCTACGCTGCATACCCCGCGCGCGGAAGCAGGCGCGCTGGCCGACGCCTTTTTCACGCCCGACCAGCAGGGCCGCTGGGCCTATGAACACAAGCGCTATGCCGAGGCTGCCGCCTTGTATGCCGATCCTTACTGGAAGGGTCGCGCCGCCTATGACGCCGGCGACTATCAGGCGGCGCTGGCCGCATTCGCCAAACTGGAAACGCCCGAAGGCGACTTCTATCTGGGCAATACCCAGGTCCGTCTGCGCAGCTACGACGCCGCGCTGGCGGCGTACGACCAGGCGCTGCGCCTGCGGCCGGATTTTCCCGAGGCGCGCGAAAACCGCGAACTGGTCGCCAGATTGATCGCCGCCGCCGAAAGCGAGCAACAGGACGACGACTCGGAGAAACCGGACGAGACCCGCGTGGACAGCGACAAGGGCGCGGGCAAGATGATCCGCACGCAGGCGCCGCAAGCCGCGTCCGACGAGGTCTGGCTGCGCAACCTGAGCCTGTCGCCGGCCGGCTTTCTGAAGCAGAAATTCGCGATCGAAGACGCACGCAAGGCCGCGCCGGCGCAGGGGAGGCAGCCATGATGCACCGCCATGCCGCGCTGCTGCGTTGCCTGGGCCTGCTGCTGATGCTGCAACTGGGCCTGTGCGTCGGCGTGGCGCGAGCCCAGCAGGCGGATGGCGGGCCGCAGTTGCACGCCGAGGCGCGCATAGCGGCATCGGGCGACCTGATGGCTGGCGCCACCGCCATCCTGCAGGTGGACGTGTTGACGTCGACCTGGTTCACCCAGCCCCCGCAGATGCCGGCCCTGGACATCCCTGGCGCGCTGGTGTCGGGGCCGTCAGGGCAGGCCACCATCATCCGCGCCACCATCGGCGGCGTGGCCTACAGCGGATTGCGCTACGCCTATCTGGTCAGTCCCGAGGCGGCGGGCGACCTGCGCGTGCCGGCCATCCGGGTCAGCGCGCAGGTGGGACAGGCGACTGCGCCCCTGGTTGCGCAGACGCGCCCGTTCGAGGCGCGCGCCGCCGGACCGCCAGGCGGGGTAGCCGGTCATGTCCTGGCGGCAAACTCGGTCCAGGCGACCCAGCAGATCCGCTATTCGGCCGAGCCTCCCGCCGTCGGCGACCACGTCAGCCGCGTCATCACCGTGCAGGCCCAGGGCGCCCAGGCCATGCTGATCCCGCCGCCTGCCGCGGCCGCCGTGCAGGGCCTCAAGCTGTACCCGTCCGAACCCGAATTGACGCAGATGTCCGACAGCCGCGGCGGTTTCCTCGGCGGACAGCGCATCGACCGCCTGGACTATGTGATCGAAAGCGGCGGCGCCCATGAACTGCCGGCGGTGGAAATCCGCTGGTGGAACGTCGCGGCCAACAAGGAAGAGCGCGTCACGCTGCCCGCGCAACGCTTCGAAGCGCGGGCGGGCGCCGCCTACCAGGCGCCATTCTCGGTCGAACAGGACCTGCGCGACATGGGCCGGCAAGTGCAGGTGCGCGTTCCGGGAGGATGGCTGGCGCTGGCCGCGGGCGCGGCGCTGGCGGCGTTGGCCTGGTGGCTGGGTGCGCCCTGGTTGCGGCGGACATTGGCCCGCCTGCGGGCCGGACTGCGGGCGCGGCGCGAACAATGGCACGCCTCCGAACCCTATGCGGCAATGACCTTGCGACGCTTGTTGGCGCAGCCCCAGCCGCGCATGGACGCGCTATACGCATGGCTGCGCCGAGCTTGCGGCGCAGCCACGATCGCGCAGGGGACGGCCGGCCTGGACCCGGCGCTGCGCCAATCCGCAGACGATGCGCTGCGAGCCTGCTATGGCCGGGAGCCAAACGCGGCGCGCGGCTGGCGCGGATTGCGCGGGATGTTCCCGCGTTGGCGCCGTGCCTTGCGCTCACCGGTACGAGAGGGCGGCGCACAAGACCTGCCTACGCTGAATCCCCGTTCGGCCGCAACATCGCGCGGACTTGCGGGCATGCCGCCCGCCGATACTCCAGGAGATCTCCCATGACGACGCCTTTGCTTGCCCGCCGCTGGTTCGCGCTGCTGCTCCTGTTGCTCCTGGCCGGGCTGGCGCGCGCGCAGACGCCGCTGCCTTCCTGGAACGAAGGACCTTCGCGCCAGGCCATTCTTGGATTCGTGCAAACCGTCACGACGGAGGGCAGCCCGGACTATGTGGCGCCGGCCGACCGCATCGCGGTGTTCGACAACGACGGCACGCTATGGAGCGAGCAACCTTTGTACTTCCAGCTGATCTTCGCGCTGGACCAGGTCAAGGCCATGGCGCCGCAGCATCCCGAATGGTCGACCGAGCAACCCTACAAGGCTGCGATCGAGGGCGACCGCCAGGCGCTTGCCGCCTCGGGCACCGAAGGACTGCTGAAGATCGTGGGCGCCACCCATACCAACATGACGACGCAGGCCTTCGGCGCGGAGGTCCGGCAATGGATCAAGACCGCCCGCCATCCGCGCTTCAAGCAGCCGTACACCAGCATGATCTATGCGCCGATGCTGGAGCTGCTGGACTATCTGCGCGGCAACGGCTTCAAGACTTACATCGTGTCGGGCGGCGAAGTGGAATTCATGCGGGCCTGGGCGCAGGACGTCTACGGCATTCCGCCCGAACAGGTGATAGGCACCACGTTCGTCACCGAGTTCCAGATGCAGGACGGCAAGCCCGTGCTGATGCGCACGCCCAAGCTCGACTTCAACGACGACGGCCCGGGCAAGCCCGTGGCCATCAACAAGTTCATCGGCCGCCAGCCCATATTCGCCTTCGGCAATTCCGACGGCGACCTGCAGATGCTGCAGTGGACGGCGGCCGGCAGCGGCAAGCGCTTCGCGGGCCTGGTGCATCACACCGACGCCCGGCGCGAATGGGCCTATGACCGGGATTCCAAGATCGGCAGGCTGGACCGCGCGCTGGATGAAGCGCAGCAAAAGGGTTGGGTAATCGTAGACATGGCAAAGGAGTGGAGAAGGGTATACGCATTTGAAACACAGTGATTCGTTTACGTGACTGGGAACCGCCCGCGAGGGTCAGGAGAAAGCGATGAACGCAAGAAAACTGTTGAGCGCGGCGCTCTTCGCCGCAACAGGCCTCATGGCACTGGCAAGCGCGCAGGCGCAGACCCAGGCGCCTGCGGCCAATCAGGGCCAGGCGGCGCCATCGGGCAAGAAGCCGAACATCCTGGTGATCTTCGGCGACGACATCGGGCAGGCGAATATCAGCGCCTATGCGCACGGCGTGGTCGGCTATCAGACGCCCAATATCGACCGCATCGCCAAGGAAGGCGCGATGTTCACGGATTACTACGCCGAGAACAGCTGCACGGCAGGCCGCTCGTCCTTCATCACGGGTCAATCGCCACTGCGTACCGGCTTGTCCAAGGTCGGCGCACCCGGCGCGACGGTCGGATTGCAGAAGGGCGACATCACCATAGCCGAGGCCTTGAAGTCGCAGGGCTACAACACGGCGCAGTTTGGTAAGAACCATCTTGGCGACCGCGACGAATACTTGCCGACGCGCCATGGCTTCGACGAGTTCTTTGGCAACCTGTATCACTTGAATGCCGAAGAAGAGCCCGAACGCCCGTACTGGCCCAAGGACCCCAACGATCCCTACGTGAAGAACTTTTCTCCGCGCGGCGTGATCAAGGCCACGGCCGACGGCAAGGTGCAGGACACGGGCGCCTTGACCACCAAGCGCATGGAGACCATCGACGACGAAACCGTTGGCGCCGCTATCGAGTACATCGACAAGCACGGCAAGGAAGACAAGCCGTTCTTCGTGTGGATGAACACCACGCGCATGCACATCTACACGCATATCCGGCCCGAACACAAGGGCAAGAGCGGCATGCCCGGCAATGACTACGCCGATGGCATGTGGGAGCATGACCAGGACGTGGGCAAGCTCTTGAAGAAGCTGGACGACATGGGCATCGCCGACAACACCATCGTCGTCTACACCACCGACAACGGACCCAACGCCTTCACCTGGCCGGATGCCGCCACTACGCCATTCCGCAGCGAAAAGGACTCCAACTGGGAAGGCGCGTTCCGCGTGCCAGCCATGGTCCGTTGGCCTGGCAAGATTCCCGCCGGGGAAGTCAAGCGCGGCATGGTATCCGGCATGGACTGGTTCCCGACTCTGCTGGCCGCCACCGGCGACGCCAACGTGAAGGAACGGCTGCTGGACGGCTGGGCGCCGCAGGCCGGCGGCACCAAGTTCAAAGTGCATCTGGACGGCTACAACCAGCTGGGCTATTTGACTGGCAAGCAGGACAAGAGTGCGCGCGACGAGTTCTTCTACTTCAACGACGACGGCCTGCTGGTAGGCATGCGTTGGGGCGATTGGAAGGCCGTGTTTTGCGAACAGCGCGCGCCGGGGAACTTCAACGTCTGGCAGGATCCCTTCGTCTGCCTGCGCGTGCCGAAAATCTTCAACCTGCGCATGGATCCGTATGAGCGTGCCGACATCACCTCGGATCAGTACAACGACTGGCTGGCCAAAAACTCCTACCTGACGGCCATCGCCACCATGAAGGCGTCAGCGTTCCTGGAGACCTTCATTACCTATCCGCCCAGCCAGCGGCCGGCCAGCTTCAGTGTGGACCAGGTGCAGGAGCGGGTGAACAAGGCTATGGAGAAACACTTCGAAGATATGGAGAAACAGAAGTCGAAGTAGCCGGTTCCGGCGCAAGCCGGGACAGTACCGGGCGGCGCCTGTCGCGCCGCCCGGCAACGCAGCAGGAGCAGCATGATGGGCATGGGGGCAAGCGAGGCAGCGATGCAGGGACATGATGTGGACGACAAGGCGGCGCAAGGGCGCGCCCTGACGGCGGTCCGGCCGGCCGCGCTGCTGTTCCTGTCCGGAACGGCGGCCCTGGTGTTCCAGGTGCTGTGGATCAAGCAGTTGTCGCTGGTGGTGGGCGTGGAGGTCAGCGCCATCGCCGGCGCTGTCAGCGCATTCTTCCTGGGCCTGGCGCTGGGCGGCTGGCTGTTGGGCCGCAAGGCGGACCAGTTGCGGCGCCCGGTACGCTTCTACGCCATGCTGGAAGCGGGCGTGGCGCTGTCCTGTGTCGCCGTCACATGGCTGCTGGCGCGCAGCGCCGCCGCCTTTGTCGCGGTCGAGGCCCATAGCAGCCTGGCGGCCTGGCTGGCGGTAGGGCTGATGCTGGCCGTCCCCGCATTCTTGATGGGCGGTACCTTGCCGGTGCTGCTGCGCGCCGTGAGCCGGCATCAGGGCACGGACGTGAGCCGCTCTGGCGGGGCGATGTACGCCGCGAATACCTGCGGCGCGATCCTGGGCGCATTGCTGCCCGCGTTTTTCCTGATTCCGCGCTTCGGCGTGCAAGGTGCGGCGCTGGCCGCGGCCTCGCTCAACGTGCTGGCGGCGCTGGGCGCCTGGATGCTGGACCGCAGGGCAGGCGGCAGCGCGGCGCCCGCCGACAATCCGCAGGCCGCTGCGGCGCCCTTGTCGGGCGAGGCGCGCCTGGCCGTGGCGCTGTACGCGGTGGCTGGCGCGGTGGCGCTGGGCTACGAAGTGATCTGGTCGCAGATGATCGTGCCCTTCATGAGCACGCGTGCGTTCGCCTTCGCCATCGTGCTGGCCACCTATCTGGCCGGGCTGGCCATCGGCGCGGCGCTCTATGCGCGCTGGGCCCATCGCGTGCGCAATCCCTGGCCGGTGTTCGGCTTCCTGATCGCTGGCGCAGGCCTGATCGCGGTGCTGGAGGTGGCCTTGCTGGGCAAATGGCTGATCGTGGCCCAGACGCAGGCGGAAGCGGCGGTCTTTCAATGGACGGGCAGCGGCTTTGCCGGCATGTGCGCGCGCTTCGCGGTGGCGGCGGCCAGCCTGGTGCTGGCGCCCACGCTGCTGCTGGGCGCGGCGTTTCCCGCCGTGCTGCGTATCGCGGTGGGCGACCGGCAAGTGGGGCGGGAAGCCGGGGCCGTGCTCGCCTGCAACACGCTGGGCGGCATCGCGGGCACCTTGTTGACGGGATTCCTGCTGTTGCCCGCCCTGGGGCTGGTACGCACGCTGAGCGTGCTGGCGGCCATCGCCGCGGCGGTGGGCGCCGTTGCCGCCTGGCGCGGGCGTGCGGACGGCCGCGCCGCCACCGGGTGGGCCACCGGCATCGCGGGCCTCGCCACGCTGGCGCTGATCGCCACGCTGCCGGCAGACCAGTTTGCGCGGCTACTGCCTGGGGCGAGCGGCGCGGGCCTGGTGTTCTACGAGGAAAGCCATGGCGGCACCGTGGCCGTGGTCGAGCGCGCCGGCAACGGCAACCGCTTCCACCGCCTCTACATCCAGGGCGTATCGAATTCGGGCGACGCCATGCCTTCGCTGCGCTACATGCGGCTGCAGGCGCTGCTGCCCTTGATCGTGCATGCGGGCGAACCCAAGTCCGCGCTGGTCGTGGGCTATGGCACCGGCATCACGGCGGGCGCCTTGTCGCAATACCGCGGGCTGGAAAAGCGGGCGGTCGCCGAGCTGCTGCCAGCGGTGCTGCGCGCCGCGCCGCACTTCCAGGGCACGTTCCAGGCCGCCACCGATCCTGGCCTGGACAAGCGGCTGCGCGACGGACGCCGCGAGCTGCAGGCCAGCGCCGAACGCTGGGACCTGATCACGCTGGAGCCGCCGCCGCCTTCCGCCGCGGGCGTGGTGAATCTGTATTCCCGCGACTTCTACCAACTGGCCGCAAGCCGGCTGGCGCCGCAAGGCATCGTGGCGCAATGGCTGCCGCTGCCCACGCAGAACGAAGACGACACCCGCGCGCTCATCGCCAGCTTCATCCAGGTGTTTCCGCATGCCCAGCTCTGGACCAGCGAACTGCATGAAATGCTGCTGCTGGGTTCCATGCAGCCGCTGACGCTGGACGCGGCCCGCATCCAGGCGCGCTACGGCCAGCCCGATACCGCCGCCGCGTTGCAGGCTGTGGGCGTGCCATCCGCCGCCGCCTTGTTGTCCACCTGGGTCACGGACCGGGAAGGCCTGGCGCGCTTTGCCGGCGATACCCCGGCCGTGACCGACGACCGCCCGGGCATCGAGTACGCGACCTGGGTCCGCCCGCGCGAAGTGGCGCGCGTCCTGCCCGCGCTGCTGGCCCTGCGCAGCGAACCGCCGCTGACCGGCGCGTCCGACGCGCTGCGCGCCGACATGGAACTGGAGCGGGCGCGGCTCGACACGTTCTACCGGGCGTCGCTGGCGGCCTATGTGGGGGATCGTGAAACCTGGGGCAGGGAAATGAACAAGCTGGCGCGCGATGATGGCGACAACGCCTACTACCGCTGGTTCATGCCCAGCGCCAGGCAGTAGGGCTAACTACATATGCGCCGCCATGGCGCGACCCCGTGGGGCGAGCAATAGCCCGCGCAGGGCGTCGCCATCGACATGCCGCTCTGGCAGCGCAGGTCCGGCGCCCGTTCGCCATAGGGCACCATGCCCTGGCAATCGCATGAGGCAAGGCCGGCTCCGGACGGCAGTTTCTTGGGCAGCTCCGGCACAGCGGCGCGTTCGGCCTTGGCCTTGGGCGCGGGCGGCGGCGCTTCGTCGTTCGCATCGGCGCGCTCGATCACGCCCCGGACCTTGGCCGTCGGCATGCTGCAGGCTTTGGCAATGGCGTTGACCGTGCGGCCGTCGTTGGCCATCGCCACGATCTTCTTGTCGCTGCAGGCCGCCTCGGCGCGCGGCGCGGCGAGGACCCACAGCGCAAGCGCGGCCGCCAGGAAAATACCAGGACTGGTCAGTGTCATTGCACGCCTCCTGCACCCATGCCCGAATGAGGAAGTACGGCGTAGTCTGGTCAGGCGAGAGGGTTCTGGCCAAGAGCGTAGTGCCGGCTATTTGGGGGTGTCAACGCAGCCCGATTGCCTAATACTTCTTGCGTAAGCGGGCTCGGCGCCGGCGCTATTCCTAAGCATGAGGCGGCTTGGTGCGCGCGCCATGATGCGCGGGCACCAGCCCCGGCGCGATCAAGCTGCCGCGAATTCCGGATGCAGACCCGCCGCGAACGGATGCGCGACGATCTCCGATTGCGCCTGCGCGCGGGCCGCCTGCAACGCGTCCGCGCCCCGCGCCGTGCCCTGCACCGAAAAGAACGTCACGTTCTTCAGGCCCATCGTGCCCAGCACGTGCCTAAGATAAGGCGTGAGAAAGTCCGGCTGGCTTTGCCCGTCGCAGCCGAAGTCGCCGCCGGACGAGATCGCCACGTATACCGGACGGTCCTCCAGGCTGCCTTCCTTGCCGCGCGCCGTGATCTGGAAGGTGCTGCGCACCCGCACCACGTGGTCGATCCAGGTTTTCAACGATGCCGGCACGGTGAAGTTGTGCATCGGAGTCGCGATGACGACGTGGGTCGCGGCCTGCAGGGACTGGATCAGTTCGGTTGAGCGGCCCAGCGCGCCCCGATTCTCGCGTCCGTCCGTGGGGTCCTGGCGCGCGCTCAGCGTGGCGGCGTAGTCGGAGTCGACCAGGGGCAGGGCGGTCGCGTCGACGTCGACCACGGCCGCGTCGGGCGCGGCGGCGGTGAATTGGTCGACGATGGCTTGCGACAGGCGATAGCTTTCGGAGGCGCGGCCGCGCGGGCTGCAGATGATGCGCAGGATATTCATGAGGCGGAGGTTTCCAGGGATTTGCTGAATCGGATGGCGCTGGTCAACAGACCGGCGCGGAAATAGAAGCGTTGGGCCAGGGCGTTGCCCAGGCCGGTGTCGAGCACCAGGCGGGCGCAGCCGTGGCCGCGCGCGGCGGCGTCCAGGGCTTGCAGGAGCCGGGCGCCCCAGCGTTCGCCGCGGCGGCCGTCCGCCACCACCAGGTCGTCCACGTACAGAAAGCGGCCGTAGATCAGGTTTTCCTGCACGCGGTAGCCGGCCAGCGCGACGGCTTGGCCATGGTCCATGGCGGCCAGCAGCCGGTAGCCGTCGGCGCGCATGCGGCACACGCGTTCGACGAAATCGGCTTCGTTTTTCAGATGGGGCCTGAGCTCGCGCATGAGCGGCAGGCAGGCCCTTAGGTCCTGCGGGCTTTCGAGGTGTTGCATAGTGGCGTCGGTCATGGATGCACTGGCGGTGTCAGGGTTCAAGTGCAGTCATGTTAGGAGCCGCATGCCATAATTAGAAGGGCCATAAATTGAATTCTGGACTATGCCATGATCAGCCCGCAGCCCCAGGACCCGCCCGTGCCGCCGGACGGCGCCGAGCCTCTGTACCGCCAGGTCTACGAGCGCTTTCGCGGCGCCATCGCGCAGGGCACGCTCAAGCCAGGCGACCGCATTCCATCGGCGCGGGCGCTGGCCAAGGAGATGGGCGTGGCGCGCGGCACGGTGGAGGTCGCGTATTCACTGCTGGCGTCGGAAGGCTATATCCAGGCGCGCGGCCAGGCCGGCACGGTGGTGGCGCCCGACCTGCAGCCCCAGCACGCGCCGCCGCCCGCCGTGGCCATTCCTGCCGAGACGCCCGGCGACGGCCCGGGCTGGCGCGAACCCTCGGGCCTGCGGCCGTTCCAGATGGGCTTGCCGGCGCTGGATGAATTTCCCCGCAAGCTCTGGGCCCGCCTGGGCGCGCGGCAACTGCGCGGCCTGCAGGCCGGGGACCTGGCCTATCCGCCCAGCGGCGGCCTGCCAGCCCTGCGCAGCGCGACCGCCGCCTATCTGCAAGTGGCGCGCGGCATCCATTGCCAGCCCTCGCAGGTGTTCATCACCACCGGCTACAACAGCACGATGGCGCTGATCCTGCAGACGCTGTTCGAAGCCGGCGACCAGGTCTGGATGGAAGATCCAGGCTATCCGCCAACCCGCGCGCTGCTGGAGCAGGCGCGCTTGAAGCCTGTGCCCGTGCCGGTGGACCAGGACGGCATCATGGTCGGCGCCGGCATCGAGCGGGCGGGGCGGGCGCGCGGCGCGGTGGTGACGCCTGCCCATCAAAGCCCCTTGAGCATGTCCTTGTCATTGCCGCGCCGGCAGGCCTTGCTGGACTGGGCCGAACGCTGCGGGGCCTGGATCGTGGAAGACGATTACGACGGCGAATACCGCTACGTCGGCCGTCCGCTGCCGGCCTTGAAGAGCCTGGATACGCAGGAGCGGGTGTTGTATGCGGGCACCTTCAGCAAGGTGCTGTTTCCCGGCCTGCGGCTGGCCTATCTGGTGGTGCCCGAGGCGCAGGCTGGACGCTTCGCGCAGTCCGCGCGCTTGCAGGCGGGCGCTGCGCCTGGCCTGACCCAGGCCATATTGAGCGCCTTCATGGCCGAAGGCCATTTCGGCCGCCACATCCAGCGCATGCGCAAGCTGTACGCGGAACGGCGCGCCGCGACCGTGGCGGGCCTGAATGATGCGCTGGAGCAGCGCCTGCGGATCGAGCCGCAGCCCGGCGGCATGCATCTGGTGGCGCGCCTGGAAGACGGCCAGAGCGACGTGGGGTTGGCCGGGCGGATGGAAGAGCAGGGCATGTATGCGGGCGTATTGTCGCGCTGGCACGCCGCCCCGCAGGGGCAATCGGCGCTGCTGCTCAGCTTCACCAATATCGCCACGCAGGCGCAGGCCCGTGAACTGGGTCTGCGCATACTGCAGCTGATGCAGTCCTAGTTCAGCCCGGCCTTGTCCAGGCCGTAGGCCGCGTCGGCCGAACCCGGCACGGTGCGCAATGCCACGTTCAGCCGGTTCCAGCCGTTGATCCCGACCACCAGCAGGGTCAGGTCGGAAATTTCCTTTTCGGACAGCTGCGCGCGCACGTCCTCATAGACCGCATCCGATACGCCCTGCGCCGACAGGGTGGTGACCGCCTCGGTCCAGGCCAGCGCGGCGCGCTCGCGCGGCGAGAACAGTGTGGACTCGCGCCAGATGGCGATGTGATGCAGGCGCAGTTCGCGCTCGCCGGCGATGCGGGCCTGCTTGACGTGCATGTCCAGGCAAAAGCCGCAGCCGTTGATTTGCGACGCGCGGATATCCACCAGTTCGCCGACCTCCTGCACGATGGGGGTCTTCTTCAGCGACATGCTGAATTCCAGGTACTTCCTGGACTGTTCCTCGGATACCTGGAAGTAATTCAAACGCTGGGTCATGTTCCTACCTTTTCGATGCGTGTTGCCGAGCGGAATCTCGTGCCGACAGGATGCCGCGGCTTGGACCAGGAAGGTAGTGCCATAAATGGAGTTTTCGCCTGGGCCATGCTCAGGCCGGCCAGCGCAACACGAAGCGTGCGCCGCCCAGGGGGCTGTCGTGGATTTCGATACCGCCGCCGTGGCTGGCGGCCACTCGCCAGACGATGGCCAGGCCCAGGCCGGCGCCGCCGGTGCCGCGGTCGCGGCTTTCATCCAGGCGGATGAAGGGTTCGAACACGCGTGTCCGGTCGGCGGGCGCGATGCCGCCGCCGTCGTCGTCCACGATCAGCTCGAAGCCGCCCGACGGGCACTGGGTGAGCTTGACCTCCACGTGGCGGCTGGCGTAGCGCACCGCGTTCTGCACCAGGTTCAGCAAGGCCCGGCTCATGTAGCGCGGATGCAGCCGCACGCGCGGCGGGTAGTCGCGATGCACATGGCACTGGATCGCACGCGCCTCGGCCTGGTGCGCCACCTGCGCCAGCGCTTCGCCCAGCCAGTCGCAGGTGTCCACGGTTTCCAGCCGGACGGTGTCGTCGGTGGGGCGTTCCAGCCGCGCATAGACCAGCAATTCGGCCACCAGCGTTTCCAGTTCGCAGATGTCGGCCTGCATGTCGCGCAGTATCTGGTGCCGCTTGGGCAGGTGCTGGTCCTGGCCCAGCATGGCGACCTCGAAGGACAGTCGCGCCAGCGGCGTGCGCAATTCGTGGGAGACCGCGTTGGTCAGGCTGCGCTGGTTTTCGACCAGCGCCGAAATGCGCTCGGCCATCTGGTTGAAGCTTTCGCCCACGTGCCGCATGCCGGCCAGGCGCGACAGCCGCACCCGCGCGCCCAGGTCTCCCTGGCCCATGCGCAGCGTGGCGTTGCGCAGCCGGTCCAGGTCGCGCCACAGGGGCAGGGCCCACAGCAGCAGCAGGATGATGCCCACGATCAGGCTCAGCGCGGTCCAGACGCCGACGGTGACCCATCGCTCCAGCACCGGCGCGCGCGGCAGGCGGACTTCCAGCCACTGCCGGGGCTGGCCCGCCAAGGGCGCGAGATAGACGTTGTAATCGTCGCGCATGATGATGCCCAGCGTGGCCAATTGCCGCTGTTCCTCTGTGCTGGGCGTGACGTCGGCATCGGCCAGCAGACCCAGGCCCAGGCCGTAAAGCGGCTGGATGTCGTCGCGCAGGCGCTCGGCGCGAGCGGCCGGCGCAATGCTGTCGAGTTCCGTGCGCAGCACATGCATCTGTCCCCGGACAGCCTGGTACGACAGATCCGCGCTGACCGAATCCAGCAGATACATCAAGCTGCGTTCCACCAGCTGCGACCCCGCGACATAACCGATGGCGGCGACGACGAAGATGCGGATCGCGAACTTGAACATGGGGGATACGGCCGGATGAGGACTCGCGATGCTAGGGGCATGCCGCCGGGCAGTCCGCCGATATTTGTAGGGTATTTGTAAAGTTGTTTGTAGCGGCTACGCGGGCGAGGTAAACCCGCCATATGGCCCGGCCCGTTCAGGCGGTTGAATCCGCCGCGGCGCCCGGCTATAAGCATGGGGCGGGGGCAGGACCCTCATGCCCCGCCTGCCGATGAAGCCGAATCCCATGCCGCCGCTGCCTCCCCACCAAGACGAACACGTCGCCAGCAAGCCCGCCACTGCCACGCGCGAGCAGCCCGGCCGGGGGTCCTGTCTGGAAGTCTTCCTGGTATTCCTGCGCCTCGGGCTGACGTCCTTCGGCGGGCCGGTGGCGCACCTGGCGTATTTCCGCACGGAATTCGTGGAGCGCAGGCGCTGGCTGGACGACTATGCGTATTCCGACCTGGTGGCGCTGTGCCAGTTCCTGCCGGGGCCGGCCAGCAGCCAGGTCGGCATGGCGATAGGCCTGAAACGCGCCGGATGGGCCGGCATGCTGGCGGCCTGGGTGGCGTTCACGCTGCCCACGGCCGTGGCGCTGATCCTCTTCGCGCTGGGGCTGGCGCAGTTCGGCTGGCTGTCCGCGTCGGGCGCCATCCATGGACTGAAGATCGCCGCGGTGGCCATCATTGCGCAAGCGGTCTGGGGCATGGGCCGCTCGCTCTGTCCTGACCGCGAACGGGCGGGACTGGCGGTGGCGGCGGCGCTCATCACCATCCTCATGCCGACGACCCTGGGGCAATTGAGCGCGATCCTGCTGGGCGCCATCGCCGGCCTGGCCGCGCTGCAGGTGCCGCCGCGACCTGCGCTGGCGGTGCCGCCGTTGAATGTGTCGCGCCGCGCGGGATACACGGCCCTGGCGCTGTTCGTGCTGCTGCTGGCGGTCTTGCCGGCCTGGGCGGCGATCAGCGGCATGCCGCTGGCGCAGCAGCTCTCAGGCTTCTACCGCGCGGGCGCGCTGGTGTTCGGCGGCGGCCACGTGGTGCTGCCCTTGCTGGAATCCGCCTCGGTGGCGGGAGGCATGGTTTCCAACGCCGATTTCCTGGCAGGCTATGGCGCGGCGCAGGCCATGCCGGGGCCGCTGTTCGCCTTTGCCGCCTTCCTGGGCGCGATGTCGTCGGGCCCCTTGTCGGGCTGGGCCGGCGGACTGGTGTTGCTGGCGGCGATCTTCCTGCCGGGCGCCTTGCTGGTGGCGGCGGCGCTGCCGTTCTGGGAAAGCCTGCGGCGGCGGCCCGGCGTGCGCAACCTGATCGCGGGCGTGAACGCGAGCGTCGTGGGCATCCTGCTATCGGCCCTGTACGACCCGGTCTGGACCAGCGCCATCCGCGATCGGGTGGATTTCGGCCTGGCCTTGCTGCTGTTCGGCCTGCTGGTCTATGCACGCTGGTCGCCCGTCTGGGTGGTGCTGCTGGCCGCGGCCGGCGGCTGGGCCTTGGCCTAGCGGAGCCGCGGGCGGCGCGGCCCCGCAGCGTCGAATCAGGACTGCCAGCGCGGCGGACGTTTTTGCAGGAAGGCGTCTATGCCTTCGCAGGCGTCGGCTTCCATCATGTTGCGCGCCATCACGTCGCCCGCATAGTCGTAGGCATCCGCCAGCGCCATCTGCCGCTGCTTGTAGAACATGCGCTTGCCGTAGCGGATGGCCGTGGGGCTCTTGGCCAGGATGTCATCCACCAGTGCGCGCACGCGCTGATCCAGTTGCGCCTCGGGCACGGCGTCGTTGATGAGGCCCCAATCCCTGGCCTGGCCGGCATCGATGAAGCGCGCCGTCACCAGCATTTCGAAGGCGCGCTTGGCCGATACGTTACGACTGAGGGCGACAGCGGGCGTGGAGCAGAACAGGCCGACGTTGATGCCCGACACCGCGAACTTCGCCGTGTCGGCCGCCACGGCCAGGTCGCAGCTGGCCACCAGTTGGCAGCCCGCCGCGGTGGCGATGCCGTGCACCTTGGCGATCACCGGCACCGGCAATGCCTGCAAACCTTGCATCACGGCGCTGCATTTCCTGAAAAGGTCGCGGTAATAATCCAGCGAGGGCTGGCTGCGCATTTCGCGCAGGTCGTGGCCGGCGCAGAACGCCCGGCCGCTGGATTCAAGCACCACGCAGCGCACGCCGGCATCGCGCGACAAAGCGTCGATCTCCGCCTGCAGCGCGGCCAGCATGCCTTCGGACAGCGCGTTGAACTGGCCCGGGCGGTTCAGGCGCAGCGTCACCACGCCGCCTTCGGCGTGGCGCGCCAGGATCGGCTCTTGCGCCGCTTGTTCGTTATTCATGTCGTCTCCAGGGTGGGCTATCCCTGGATAGTAGAGGCTTACGCGGCTCGGCGTCAGCCCGCAGCCAGGCGCCGCGCCATGCCCGGCGACAGGCACAGCAGCGGCCCGACGATGACCGCGCCGATCAGCGCCATCGCCGCTTGGGGCGCCATGCCGCTGTCCAGCAAAAGGGTGGCGATGACGGCCGATCCGCTCATCTGGAACAAGCCATACACCGCGGCCGCGGTGCCGGCGCGCTCGGCGAAGGGCTCCAGCGCCAGGCTCAGCCCGGATCCCAGCGCGAGCGAAAAGCCCACGGTCAACACCGCCACCGGCAACATGAAGATCCAGGCCGACAAGGGCAGCCACAGCCAAGCGGCCAGGTGCATGGCGGCGGCCGCGAGCAGGGCGGCCATGCCCACGCGCACCATGGTGTGGCGGCCATAGCGCGCGATGAAGGCGGGAGCCAGGAAGAAGGCGCCGATGTTGATCGCCGCGTTGCCGCCGAACCAGGCGGAGAAGCCCAGTTCGGAATAGCCCAGCTGCTGCACCAGCACCACGGGCGCGGCGGATACGAACACCAGGATCATCGCCATGCCGGCCATGCCGAACGCCGCGAAGTACAGAAAGCGTCCGCTGGCCGCGATCGGCGCATAGCGGCGCAGGCTGTAGAGCGGGCCTTGCTGTCTGGGAGGCGCGGCGCGCGTTTCCTCGAAGCGGATCGCCAGAAAGCCGGCCAGCGTCAGGGCGAACAGCACCATGAAGACGAAGGTGCTGCGCCAGCCCGCATGCACGGCCAGCGCGCCGCCCACCATGGGCGCCAGCGCGGGCACGGTGCATAAGGCGCCGTTCAAATAGCTGTAGACGCGCGCGCCCACCGCGGGACTGAAGCAGTCGCGCACCGCGGCAAAGGCCACCAGCGAGGCCGAGCACGCGCCCAGCCCCTGGATCACGCGCGCGGCATAGAACACGTCCAGCGACGTGGCCGCGGCGCCCAGCGCCGAGCCCAGCAGATACGCCAGCGCGCCGCCCAGCGCAACTGGCCGCCGGCCATAGCGGTCGGCCAGCGGGCCGATCAGAATCTGGCCCACGCCGACGGCGAAGATGAAGAGGGTGATGCTGGCTTGCAGCGCGGTGACAGGCTGGCCGTAATCCTGCGCCATGACGGGCAGGGAGGGCAGATAGATGTCGATGCCCATGGGCGTAAGCGTGACCAGCCCCATCAGGAGGCCGATCAGCCAGCGTTGGCCGCGGGGGGATAATGCAGACTTCATGGCAGGCTCGGGGTCCATCGCAGACCCGGGAAAACCCGATATTATCCATGAACCGGCGTAGAATCTTCCAGCTATGAACACACCCGCCCTGCGCCCCCGCATCGTCATCCATTACTGCACGCAGTGCCAGTGGCTGCTGCGCGCCGGCTGGATGGCCCAGGAACTCTTGTCCACCTTTTCCATCGATCTGGGCGAGGTCGTGCTGCAGCCCGGCACCGGCGGGATCTTCCAGGTCACCTACAACGGCGACCTGATCTGGGACCGCAAGAGCGATGGCGGCTTCCCCTCGGCCAAGGAACTGAAGCAGCGCGTGCGCGATCGTCTGGATCCCGGGCGCACGCTGGGCCATATCGACGGCCACACCGCCGGCCCGCTGGCCGCGCCCGACGCCTGAAGCGCATACGGACCGGCCCCGCAGGAGCCGGTCCGTCGCCACGCAGCGGCAGTCGTCAGGCGGAAGACTCCGCTTGCGCCAGGCCCACACGCTGCTTGCGTTGGCGCATGGCCGACACCACCAGCAGCGCAATCAACCCCACGCACGCCACCACGAAGCCCAGGCTGATGGGCCGCGAGACGAAGATCGTCAGGTCGCCGCGCGACAGCAGCAGGGCGCGGCGGAAGTTCTCTTCCACCATGGGGCCAAGCACGAAGCCCAGCAACAGCGGCGCGGGTTCGAAGCGCATGCGGATCAGCGCGTAGCCCGCCGCGCCGAACAAGGTCACCATGGCCACGTCGAACAGATTGTTGTTGGTGCTGTAGACGCCCACGCAAACAAAGAACAGCGCCGCCGGGAACAGGTAGCGGAACGGCACCGTCAGCAGCCGCACCCACATGCCGATCAGCGGCAGGTTCAACAGCAGCAACAGCACGTTGCCGACCCAGAAGCTGGCGATCAGCCCCCAGAACATGTCGGCGTGCTCCACCATCATCTGCGGTCCCGGCTGGATGCCGTGGATGATCAGCGCGCCCAGCATCAACGCCATCACCGGATCGCCAGGGATGCCCAGGCTCATGGTGGGAATGAAGCTGGTCTGGGTCGAGGCGCTGGTGGCCGCTTCCGGTCCGGCGATGCCCTCGATGGCGCCGCGGCCGAAGCGGCGCGGCTCGCGCGCCACCTTCTTTTCCGTCGCATACGAAATGAACGAGGCGATGGTAGGGCCGGTGCCGGGCAGGATGCCGAAGGCCGCGCCGATTGCCGTGCCGCGCACCAGCGCGCCGCGCGACTGCTTGATGTCGCCGGCTTCGGGCCGCATCGACTTCATGCTGATCTTGGCGGTGGTCACCTTGGCGTCGCCGCCGATGCGGTTGATGTTCTTCAGGAAGTCCGCCACGCCGAAGAGACCCATGGCCAGCGCCACGATCTGTAGGCCGTCGGACAGTTCCAGGATGCCGAAGTGAAAACGCATCGTGCCGGTGTTGACGTCGGTGCCCACCACGCCCAGCAGCAGGCCCACCACCACCATCGCCACGCCCTTGATCGCCGACCCCTTGGCCAAGGTGGCGCCGGCCAGCAGGCCCAGCATCATCATGGAGAAGTACTCGGCGGGGCCGAACTTGAAGGCCACGTCAACCAGCATGGGCGAGAACAGAATCATCGCCAGGATGCCGACCGACGCGCCGCAGAACGACGAGAACATCAGCATGAACAGCGCCGAGCCAGCCTTGCCGTTGCGCGCCAGCGGATTGCCGTCCAGGCAGGCCACCGCGTGTGATGCGGTGCCAGGCAGGTTCAGCATGATGGAGGTAATGCCGCCGCCGTACTGCGAACCGTAGTAGATGCCTGACAGCATCACCAGCGCCGCCGTGGGCGTCATGGTGTAGGTCAGCGGCAGCAGGATGGAGATCGCGGCCAGCACGCCCATGCCCGGCAGCACGCCGATAAGGTTGCCCATGAACACGCCGAACACGGCCCACATGAGGTTGTCCAGCGCGAAGGCGACGGAGAACCCGTGCATCAGGTTGTTGAAGATTTCCATCGATCAGCCCCAGCGGAACAGCGGAAACTGCAGTTGCAGCGCCCAGGAGAAAACGGCCACGCCCAGCACGGTCACACCGGCGGCCAGCAGCGCCGCGCTGCGCGGCGTGTGCTGGCGGTCGCCCATCGCGGAAATGAAGACCAGCGCGAAGGTCGCGGGCACCAGGCCGCCGTATTTGCCCACCAGGATGAAGGCCATGAGTCCGCCGATGATGCAGCCCCAGCCGCGCCAGTCGGGCGGAGGCTCGTCCTCGGCGTCGTCATCGGCTGCCGCGGGCGCCGCGGCCATGCGCGCGATGATCAGGCCCAACAGCACCAGCAGCACGCCCAGGATCGCCGGGAACATCCCTGGCCCCATGCGCGCCAGGCTGCCGATGTTGTAGGTGGATGCCTGCGCGATGGCGCCCAGGCCCAGCACGATCATCGTGCCGGCGGCCCAGACTTCGCGCCGCGCGGCGCTGCGTTTGGATTGCATCTGTAGTCCTCCCGTTGTTGTGCTTTTGCCTGACTACGTTCTGAACAAAAGCTGACTTTTGAATGAACGCGGAAGTCTAGGAATTCAAACTTCCGTTCACCTTTCAGGGACACGGGATATGCGCCAAACAGGCTTTTTTTCCGCAAAAACGGGGGAAATCCCTAAGCGCGCGAGGATTGCGGGCAGGGTCGATGCGCGGCGCGCAGACGGGTGTTGCGGCGTTGCGCCGCGCGTTGTTGCGGCGGGGTATTCAGCCCTTGGGCGTCCAGGGCTTGCGCGGGCTGCCGGCCAGCGCGGCGTCAAGGCGCTGCCTGGCGGCCTGGGGCCAGCAGGCGTCCATGTCGTAGAACGCTTCGGCCGCCGGCACGTCGTCCGGTATGCCCACCCACGGGTGCTTGGAGCGCACGAAGCAATGCGCGCCAGGCGGGAAGTCGGCGGCGCGGTCCAGCGTGCCCGCATAGATCAGCGCCACCGTTTCGCCGAACCCCGGGTGATGGCTCCACAACAGGCCCAGGCAGGCCGCGCAGCGCACGACCACGACCGTCTCGCCATCATTGGCGTTCTTGTCCGCGGGATGGCGGCGCAGCTCGCCCCGCAACTGGTGCACGCGGTCGGATTCGATCACCGCGTTCATCGCAAAGGCGGTGCCGGCGTGCCGTTGGCACACGGTGCAATGGCAGCAATGCACGAACATGGGCGGGCTGGCGAGGCGGTAGCGGACCGCGCCGCAATCGCAGCCGCCCTCGATGGGAGCGTGGGTCACGATCAGTCTCCGGACAATGGGCGCATCCAGTGTATGAAGGCCCGTCCGGCAGCGGGAGTGGCGATCGCGTCATGTTGCGGGGGCATTTGCGTCATTGGCCATTGTCGGCGTCGACGCGTCAGGGGCAGGGCGCCGGCCTTTGTGGTCCACGCCAGAATCGCTTGCTATTTCAGGCAATTTAATGCTAAAATTCAGCATCTTTCGGCAAAATCATAACAAAACCAAGTGCCAGAAGATTTGTAAGTCGCTGGCGGCCGCGGCCGCCATTTTCGTTTGCGTTGCCTGCGCGCATGCCCCCCGCGCTCCGATGGCATCCATTGGAAACAGCATCCATGGCACGCACGAATCTCATGCATTGCGCTTTGCGCGGGGGAAAGCCATGCGTCCTGAACAGGAGAACGTTCATGTCTCATCAACTCGTTGGCAAGAAGTGGCAATTCGAGATTCCTCCCCTGGACTGGAAGGCGCCCGAGACCAATAAGGAAGCGGACATCAAGACCGTTGCCGCGGACGCCGATGCCGCCGAAGACCAGGACGCCTGACCCGGCGTTGCCATAACCCTGAAATAGCCGCCGGGCGGGCAGGGGCGTCAGCCCGCGTGCGTCACCACGCGATTTCGCCCCTGCTGCTTGGCCGCGTACAGCGCGGCATCCGCAGCCTGGAAGACCAGATCCACGTCCGCGCTGCCGGCCGTCCAGTGCGCCACGCCGGCTGACACCGTGATTTCCGGAGAGCCGCTCGCACGGCGCATCTCCGTGGTCTTGCGCAGGCGCTCAGCCATGCCCGTTGCTTCCCTGGGGCCCGCGCCGGGCAGCAGGATCAGGAATTCCTCGCCGCCGTTGCGGCAGAGTATGTCTGTCGGGCGCGAACAGTCGCGCATCAACTGCGCCATTCCCTGTATCGCCTCGTCGCCCACCGTGTGGCCGTAGGTGTCATTGACTCGCTTGAAATGGTCGATGTCCAGCGCGATCACCGCAAAGGGGGTGTCGGCCGCCTGCAGCGCATCCACCGCCTGACGCGTGCCGCGACGGTTGCGCAGCCCGGTCAGCGGATCGGTAATGCTGGCCTGGTTGAGCTTGCCGATCTTGTCCTGCAGGCTCGAGTAGCTGCGGATCACCGCGCGCTTGAGGCGCTGCGCCTCGAAGTACCAGGCTTTCACCGAGCGCACCCGCTGCATGGCCACCGCCATGTCGTGGTGCTCGACATTGGTGGCCAGTTGCGACAGCGGCTGCGAAATCTTGCGCGCACACCACCAGATCGCCAACAGGAACAGCAGGGCGAAGGGCGCCGCGTAGCGGATCAGCGCCCAGATGAGATCGTGCAAGGGCTCCAGCGTGGCCAACGCCGGGCGCTGCGCGATTATTCCCCAGCCGCTGCGCGAGACGTGGGCATAGCCGGCCAGCATGTCCACCCCGCGCGTGTTGATCAGGCGCTGCGCGCCATCCTCCCCGCGCATCACCGCCGCCACGGCGGGATTGCTGGTGACGTCCTCGCCGACGCGGTCGTTCTCGGCGTGATAGATCAGCCGCCCCTCGTTATCCACCACGTACAGATAAGACCCGTCCTGATAGGGATGCTTGCCCAGCAGGTTGTGCAGCGCGCCTTCGTTGCGCAGGTAGATCGTGCCCGACACGTAGCCCAGGTAGATGCCGCTTTCGGAATGAATGGGATACGAGACGTTGATCAGCAGGTTGCCGGCAACGGACACATAGGGCTTGCTGATCAGGGGCTTGCGCGTCTGCAACGCCATGCGGCTGGCGGCGTTGTCGACCCGCGTTCCCTGGAAGCTGCGGATGGCCTGGCTGGCCGCCACCATGACGCCGTCGGCGCGGATGATGGCGACCGTGTTGAAGCTGTCCGTCTGCTCCCGCAGGCGCGCGACTTCCGCGTTCAAGACTTCCGGCGCATCGAAGCGCCAGGCGACATGGCGGGCGCTGTACTCCAGTTGCTGCAGGGCCGAGTCCAGGAAGGTGCCCGCGCTCTCCGCCAGCTTGGCGGCGTACACCCGGTTGGATTCCAGCGTATTGGCGATGAGCTGTTCACGCTGCACCCGGTAACTGGCGTATAGGGCGTTGGCGGTAGCGGCGAGGGCGCTGCATACGGTAAGCGCAAGCACCAGCCCGCGTAGGTTGATTCGCATGAAGATCGTGTCGGGCAGGATTCGGGTTGCGGCGAGTGCGCGGGATTTTACCCGCGCGGGGCGTCCGGCTCGTCCAGCAGCCGGGCCGCGGGCGATTCGGCCGCCGCCCCGGCGCGGAAGTAGCCCATGACGGTGGCCACGCTGGCATGTCCGGTCATGGCCATGGTGTCGCCCAGCGGCACGTTGCGCCGTCCCGCCTCGGTCACGAATCCCGAGCGCAGGCTGTGCGCCGAAAACTCGCCTTCCAGGCCGGCCAGCTTGCAGCGTTCCTGCACGATGTCCCGTACCGCGGCCGCGGCCAGCGGCTCGCCCAGCACGTCGCCGCGCCGCACGCGCCGGAACAGCGGACCTTGCGTGATGCCGCTGGCGCGCAGCCAGGCGTCAAGCGCCTGGGCAGCCACGCCGACGATGGGCTTCTGGTCATTGGCGCGCACGGCGCCCGCCTGGTTGGTCTTGGAATACGCCAGCGCGTACAGAAACCCCTCGGCCGTGCGCCGCGTGTTTTCCATCGTGGCATGAACGACTTCGGAGCGCCTGCGCCCGCCGCTGGCCCAGGCGAACAGCAGCAGGGCGCGGTCACGCATGCCACGCAGGGAATCGTCACAGGTGGCCAGCATGGCCTCCAGCGGTTCGCGCGTGAGCGCCACCTTCTTGGCCGGCGCCGCGCCGCGCCGGGCATAGGCGCGCCGCGTCCTGGCAAGCAGCTCGCGCACCGCGGCCGCGCGGCAGGGGTTGGGGTGGGCTTGAAGTTCGTGCGCCTTGGACAGCACGGAAATGCGCTGCAGCAGCGTGTTGAGGCTGGGCGCGCCCAGCCTGCCTTTGGCTTTGAGCCGGACCAGTTCCTGATCCAACGCCAGCGGCAATTCCCATTTCAGGCCTTGCTCGGTGGAGCGCTGGGCATGGTCCACCACGAACTGGATCACGGCGGCTTCCGGCAAGGGCAGGGCAAAGGGGCGCGCATAGCGCAGCTCGAACCAGGCGCTCCAGTAGCGGATGGCGGCGCGGTAGCTGGCGACCGTATTGGCCGAACTGCCTTCGCGCAACAGCGCGCTGGCGGCGGCATCAGCCTGGGCGTCCAGGGTGAGCGGGTCCAGAACGGGCAGCGGCGCCTGCGTTTTCAGCTGTGTCATGGTTGAAGAGGGTGGGAAAATCGCATTTCATACATATTATTATGTATGCTGTATGATATCTAACATAAATATCAAATTACTCTCGATAAGGTTCCATTATCGTGGGTAATTATCCCGCAAATGCCGAATTCGGCACGGAGCAAGCGCATGGCCACCGGAATTACCGAAACTGACGTCTGGACCGCCGCCGACGCCTTGCTGCTGGAGGGCGCGCGGCCCACCATCGAACGGGTGCGACAGAAGATCGGCCGGGGCTCGCCGAATACCGTCAGCCCCTATCTGGAAACCTGGTTCCGGGCCTTGGGCGCGCGCATCAAGGACCCGGGCGCGTTTGCAGCGCCGGCTGCCGTCCCGGACCCCGTGGCGCAGGCCGCCTCGCACTTCTGGGAAGCCGCCTTGTCCGAGGCCCGCGCCCAACAGGAACAGGCCTATCGCGGGCGCTGGGAAGAACTGGCGCGGGAAGGGGAGCAATTGGCCTCGGACGCCGAACAGCTGCAGCAACGCGAAGCCCAGCTAGCGCACCGCGAACAGGATCTGCAGGAAGCTCTCAGGGTGGCGACCTCCCAATTGGCGGCCGCCGAAGACCGGCTGCAGTCGGCCGAACAGCAGCTGCGCCAACGCGACGAACTGCTCAGGCGCAACCAGCTGCAGCTGGAAGACGCCCGCAGCGCCACGCAGGCGGCGCTGGCGGAGAACGAGAAGACCCGCGCCCAGCATGCGCAAGCGCTCGATGCGCTGGAAACCCGTCATACCGCCCACGAACGCCGCTGGCTCAATGAGCTGGACAGCGAACGCGGCACGGTCAAGCGCTTGCAGGCGCGGCTGGACGATGCGCAGGCGGCCAGCCAACAGCAGGCGGCGCAGGCGCGCAAGGGGCTGGAACAGGAACAGCATCAGCGCCGCCAGGCGGAACAAGAGGCGCAAGCCCTGCGCACCGAAGTCCAGGCTATGCAAGTGCGCCAGCAAGCCGATCAGGCCGCGGCCGATACGGCCTTGACGGCGGCGCGCGATCGCGAAAGGACGCTGGAATCCCGGCTGGCGGCCGCCGAGCAGCGCTCATCCGACTGCCTCGCGCAGTTGAAAGGGAAGGACGAACAACTGGGCGAGCTGACCCGGCATCTGATGGCGCAGGCCCAGCGGCAGGACGCCGGTCATGCGCCGCCGAAACCCGCGCAGCCCTAGCGGTCCGTTGGATGCCGTCCGCATTGCACGCCGCAGCGGAAAGAATCCGTTGCATGAACCCCGGCCGCCCGATATTGTTGTAGCCACGGCCCGGCGCGCAACGCGCCTTGCCGCGCGGCATACCTGACTTGCCGCAGTAACCGGGCCTGCCGGAGGAACTATGTCATTTCGCGTGATTGCCTCGATGCTTTGCGCGCTGTTGCTGTGGTTGCCTCCATCGCCTGGATACGCCCAGACGGCGAAGGCCAAAGGCGATCCGCTGGCGCTGGCCTACAACATGAAGCCCTGGACCGGGGACTTCGACGGCATGGTCAAGCGCCGGCAAGTCCGGGTGCTGGTGCCCTACAATAAGACCCTGTACTTCCTGGACAAAGGCGGCACGCAGCGCGGCATCATCGCGGACATGATGACCGAGTTCGAGAACGACCTGAACCGGCAGCTCAAGACCAAGAACATCCGCGTGTACGTGGTGTTCCTGCCGACCTCGCGCGAACGCCTGATTCCCGATCTGCTGGCGGGCAAGGGCGACATCATCGCCGCCAATCTGACGGTCACTGAAGAACGCCAGAAGCTGGTGGACTTTTCCACGCCGCTGGCGTCGGGCGTGCGGGAGCTGGTCGTGGCCGCGCCAGGCGCGCCCGAGCTCAAGTCGCTGGACGACCTTTCCGGGCAGGAGCTCTTCATCAGCCCCGTCAGCAGCTACTACGGCAGCATCAAGAAGCTGAACGCGGATCTGGCGGCCAGGGGCCTGAAGCCCGCCATCATCCGTGACGCGCCGGGCACTTTCGAGACCGACGACATCCTGGAGATGGCCAGCGCGGACCTGGTCAAGTACACGGTCGCCGACCGCTACCTGGCGAATTTCTGGAAACAGATCTTCCCGCAGATCCGGGTCTACGAAAATCTGGAGGTCGACAGCGGCAGCGATATTGCCTTCGCCTTCCGCAAGAACTCGCCCAAGCTCGCGGCGGCGCTCAACCCCTTCATGGAGAAGAACCGCGTCGGCACCTCTTTCGGCAACCAGCAGCTGACCAAGTACCTGAAATCCGTGAAGTGGGTAAAGGCCGCCACCGATCCGGAGGAAATCGAAAAATTCCACCGCCTCGCTGACTTCTTCCGCAAGTATGGGGACCAATACAACATAGACTGGCTGCTGATGATGGCGCAGGGCTACCAGGAGTCCCGGCTGGACCAGGGCGCCAAAAGCTCGGTCGGGGCGATAGGCGTCATGCAGATCATGCCGGCCACCGGCAAGGAACTGAAAGTAGGTGACATCCGGCGCGAGGAATACAACATCCATGGCGGCGTCAAATACATCCGTTTCATGATCGACCAGTACTACGCGAAAGAGCCCATGACGGACCTGAACAAGGGGCTGTTCGCCTTCGCGGCCTACAACGCCGGCCCCGGCCGGATCAACCAATTGCGCAAGGACGCCGCCGCCCGCGGACTGGACCCGAACGTCTGGTTCGACAATGTGGAACGGGTGGCAGCCGAGCGCATCGGGCGTGAAACGGTGCAGTACGTGAGCAACATCTACAAGTACTACATCGCCTACACGCTGATCCGCGCGCAGGGCGCGGGCGACGGCGCGGGCGCCCCGCGTTAGCCGCAGGCGCCGCCGCTTGCGGGCGGCCGGTATATATACGCGCCGGATTTTCGGATAAATTCGCCAAAGACGCATTCAGGTGTACCAACCGGGCATATGCCCAACCGGCATCGATGCGCTACAAACCAGGGCTGCCGGCCCTGTCAGGAGCAGCGGTTGAATCCTCTTCCACGCCAGACGGTCGATCTCGCCCGCATCATCCTCGTCATCGTGATCCTGGCCGGCCTGATGGCAGGCAGCCTCTACATCCTGCGCCCGTTCCTGCCCGGCCTGGTCTGGGCAACCACGATCGTCGTGGCGACCTGGCCGGTCATGCTGGCGATCCAGCGCTATTGCGGCGGGCGGCGCTGGATGGGCACCCTGACGATGCTGGTCATCCTGCTGTTCGTCATCGTGCTGCCGCTTTACGAGGTGATCTCGACGCTGGCCTTGCACAGCAGCTCGATCATGGCGGCGGTCAAGAGCCTGCCCGACTACGCGCTGCTGGCGCCGCCCGCCTGGGTCCACGGCATTCCGCTGGTCGGCCCCAAGATTGCGCAGGAATGGCAGACCCTGTCGGACGCCGGCGCCGGCGGCCTGCTGGCCAAACTGGAACCGTACCTGACCAGCGCCGCGGCCTGGCTGCTCGGGCATGCCGCCATCGTCGGCGCCTTCATGATGCACATGCTGATCACGGTGGTCGTGGCCGGCATCCTCTACACCAAGGGCGAAGTGGCGGTCGATTTCGTGCGGCGCTTCTTCAACCGGCTGGCGGGCCAGCGCGGCCTGGCGGCCGTCAAGCTTGCCGGGCAGGCGATACGCGCCGTGGCCCTGGGCATCGTCGTGACCGCCGTGGTGCAGTCCGGGCTGGGCGGGATCGGCTTGTGGATCGCGGGCGTGCCGGCTGCCGGCATCCTTACCGCGCTGATGGTGATGCTGTGCCTGGCGCAACTGGGGCCTTTCCTGCCCATGCTGGCCGGCGTGGTCTGGCTGTTCCAGAACGACATGAAGCTGGCGGCCGCGGTGCTGCTGGTCTGGTCGGTGCTGGTGGCGATGCTGGACAACCTGCTGCGGCCGCTGCTCATCAAGCGCGGGGTCAACCTGTCCTTGCTGCTGATCCTGGTGGGCGTGCTGGGCGGCTTGTTTGCCTTCGGCATCGTGGGCCTGTTCATCGGCCCGGTGATCCTGGCGGTGACCCATACGCTGCTCAAGGCCTGGATCGACGAAGTGCCGCCGCCCGCCGCGCTGGACGCGGAAACGCAACCGGCGGCAACGCCCGCGGGACACGCCGAATTCCCGCCGGTCTGAACGCCGCCCGCATCGGCTGCCAGCCAGGCCGCGGCCGGCAGCCTGCCGGGGAAGGGCGTAACATCTGCCTCACGTCGCGGGCGCAAGGCCCGCTTTTCTGGCAACACCCCGGCAATACCTCATGACGATGCACCCACTGGCGCCGCTGCAAGGCGGCTATTCTTTCCGGTCCGAACGGCGGTCCGAATCACGGTCCGAACTGCGGCTCGATTCATGGCCTGACTCCACGCCCGGCCCCGCGGCTTCCCAGCACAAGGCGGTGGTGCGATGAGCGAAAGCGTACGCCTGGCCAAGCGCTTGGCCACCGAACTGTCCTGCTCGCGCGGCGACGCAGAACGCTACATAGAAGGCGGCTGGGTCGCCGTGGATGGCAAGCAGGTCGAGGAGCCGGGCTATCGGGTGGCGCCCGGCCAGTCCGTGGGCCTGCTGCCAGGCGCGCGCCTGGAAGACGCGCGTCCCGTGACCATCCTGCTGCACAAGCCCGCCGGCCTCTACGCCAATGACGAGCCCGGCTCTGCGCGCGACCTGATCCTGCCCGAAAACCTGATGCCCGGCGACCGTTCCGGGCAGCGCTACCTGAAGCGCATGCTTAATGGCCTGAAGCTGGTCACGCCGCTGGAACGCGCAGCCAGCGGCCTGGTCGTCTACACGCAGGAATACCCGATCGCGCGCAAGCTGGTGGAAGAAGGGCGCTACGTGGAGCAGGAGTACGTGGCCCAGGTGTCCGGCCAGCTCAGCGCCGCCGACCTGGCGCGCCTGCAGCGCGGCATGGCTTATGACGGCCGCGCCGCCACGCCCATGAAGGTCAGCTGGCAGAACGAAACCCATCTGCGCTTCGCCCTGAAGACGCCTGCGCCAGGCTTCATCGAATACGTGTGCGACGCGGCGGGATTGCGCCTGCAGGCCCTGCGCCGCATCCGCATCGGCCGCCTGCCGATGGCGGGCCTGGCCCTCGGCCAGTGGCGCTACCGCCTGGACTACGAACGTTTCTGACGGCAGCAGGGATGACCATGGAACAAGCGCCGCAAGGCCTGCCACCACAGCGAAATACCGGACGCAGGGGTTTTCTGATCAACACCGGGGCCCTGTGCCTGTCCGCGGCCTTGGCCGGCTGCGCGGCGCCCAAGCCGCCGCCGCGCCGCGCGCCGCAATCGGCCAAGCCCGGTTCCGCGGCGCCCCCGGTTGCCAGCGGCGCAGCAACGCCAGTGCCCGCGCTCAAGCCCGGTGCGCGCGTCGCCATCGTGGCGCCCGCGTCCGCCGCGCTGGATGCCGCGGATGACGCGGCCGAATGGTTGCTGGCGCGAGGCTATGTGCCGCAGGTCATGCCGGCCTCGCGTTCGCGGCTGGACGCCCCCTATGACTATCTGGCGGGTTCGGACGCCGACCGCTTGGCCGACCTGCATGCGGCCTTCGCCGCGCCGGATATCGGCGCCGTCTGGTGCCTGCAGGGCGGCTTCGGTTCGTGGCGCCTGCTGGATCAGCTGGACTTCGATCTGCTGCGCCGCCACCCCAAGCCGTTCATCGGCTACAGCGACATCACGGCGCTGCACCTGGCCATGCAGCGCCGCGCCGGCTTCGTCACGTTCCACGGGCCGATGCTGGCGCAGGACCTGCTGGCCGGCAAGCGTGAACCCACCGAATCGCATTTGCTGTCCATGGTCAGCGGCCAGGTGGGGCAGGGAGCGTGGATCACGCCGCCGCCCTATGCCACCGCCACGGAACTGATACCGGGCACGGCGACCGGGCGGCTGATCGGCGGCAATCTGGCGCTGATCGGCGCACTGATCGGGTCCGATTGCGAAATCGACACCAGCGGCGGAATTCTTTTCATCGAGGACGTGAACGAAGCCTTGCCCCGCATCGACCGCTTGTTGAGCCAACTGGCCGCCGCTGGCAAGTTCGACGACCTCAAAGGCGTGCTGGTTGGCAACTTCACCCGCATCCTCGGCGTGCCGGGCGACGATGCCCAGGCGCAGGGGCTGCTGTATCCGCTGATACTCGACCAGTTCCGCTCGCGCGGCATTCCGGTGCTGGCCGGATGGCCCAGCGGCCATGGCGATCCGAACCTGACCTTGCCGCTGGGCGCACAGGTCACGCTGGACACGGCGCGTGGCGGATTGCGGCTGGAACAGGCGATTGTAGTTTGACCTGTTTTGCTAATTTTATGAGTCATAAATTACACTAATGCCTCATTAATAGAGCATTCTTAATTCCTAATATGTCTCATTAATAGTGCAAACGAACAAACAAAGCACTATTATTGACTCATGAAAAAGAAGATCGAACCCAGCTTCGATGCCGCCAGTGCGCTTGCGCGCCTTGGCGCCAACATCCGCACCGCCCGGCTGCGCCGCGCCGAAACCGAATCCACGCTGGCCGCCCGCATGGGCGTGTCGCGCGCCACCATCACGCGCCTGGAACGCGGCGACGGCGGCGTGTCCCTGGCGCTGGCCATTGAAGCCTTGCTGCAGTACGGCTATGCGGACCAGATCTACGCCCTGGGCGATCCCGACCTGGACGGCGTAGGCAAACGCCTGGACGCGGTGCGCCGGCCCAGCCGGGGCAGCGGCAAGACGCCCAACACGCACCGCGCCGATCCTACCCAGCTGTAGCGCCACGCAAATCGTGAAAGCAAGAAAGCACAAATCGGTGGAAAGCGAGCTGTATGTCTACGTCGACATCCGCGGCGAGGCCGTGCTCGCCGGCCTGCTGACGCTGGACGATTCGGATGAAAGCCGCTTCTACGCCGAGTTCACCTATGTGCAGTCCTATGTGAACGATCAGCGCGCCTTTGCGCTGGATCCGCTGAACCTGCCGCTGGTGGACGCGCGCACCACCTTCCGCACCGAAAGCCGCTACGAAACGCTGGGCGCGATCTTTGACGCCGCCCCCGACGCATGGGGCCGCAACGTCATGCGCGTGGACAACGCCGGCGCCCGCGTGACCGAGGACGAAGTCCTGCTCAAGGGACGCGGGATGGGCGTGGGGGCGTTGTTCTTCAGCGCCCGCCGGCTTACGCCGAACATGCGCAAGACCTATCGCCTGCCGGAACTCAGCCAGGTGGAATCGCTTGCGGACCTGCTCACCGATATCGATCAGGGCGTCAAGCCCAAGGGCCTGTACCGCGACATCCTGGGCAGCTCCTGGGACATCGGCGGCGCGCGCCCCAAGACCATCGTGCGCGACGAGCGCGGCGAAATGTGGATCGCCAAGTTTCCGCGCAAGGGGGATTCCTACGACCGCCAGCGCGTCGAATACGCCAATCTGCAGATGGCGCGCGCCATCGGCCTGACGGTGCCCGAGATCCGCCTGGCTGAAACGCATCTGGGCGCGGTGCTGCTGACGCACCGCTTCGACCGCGAGCTGCTGCCGGCCGGGCAGGGCGCGACTCCCATCGTCGCGCGCCGCCATTTCCTCAGCGGCGCCTCCCTGATCAGCCCCTCGGCGCAGATCGGCAAACGCGAACTCGACGAGGCGCGCGGCAAGGCCACGTATTCCTACGCGCGGCTGGCGGACGTCACGCGCCGGATTTCGTCCAACCCGGTGCGGGACTTGAAGGAACTGTACGCGCGCATGATCCTGAACGTCGCCGTCCACAACACCGACGACCACTTGAAGAACGTCGGCTTCCTGAAGGACGAGGGCGCGCAGACCTACCGGCTGTCGCCCCTGTTCGACGTGGTTACGCAGGAAGGCTCCGCCAGGCACTACCTGCACATCGGCGCAGCCGGCCGGGAAAGCTCATTCCAGAACTGCCTGAGCGAATACCGGCGCTTCGGCCTGCGGTCTGAAGCCGTCGCTCGCGGCATCCTTGAGCACGTGCGCGAGGTGGTGGAGCAACGCCAGCGCTACTACGCCATGGCCGGGATGACGGCGCAGGAAATCGGGCATGTGGAAGCATCCTTGACGGCCTGGCGCCACGCGGCATAACCCGTCCGCGTCGCGGCCCTACACCCGCTTGGCCGACCAGTTCCCCCGGCCGGCGGCGCTGCCGCTCATCTGCTTGCCATTCACCGTCCCGGTATAGCGCACGCCGTTGGCGACAAAGGAGATCTCGGCGCCATTCAGCCGCGCCTCCGAAATCGGCGCGCCGCCCAGCTTGCCCGACAGGCGCTGGTAGCGCTGCTCCAGCTGCAGGGGCTGGCCGTCCACCTCCCAGTTGCCCGCCACCTTGGCGGGCACGATCCACAAGAGCGCCGTGCAGTAGGTGCTGCAGTCCTGCCGGATGGTTTCCTCGGCGTCCGGCTCCCAATCGCCCATGCGGAAGGAGTTCGACACGATGCGGGTGCCGGGCGCCAATTCCAGCAGCTTGGGCCGCAGTTTTTCGTTGATGGTCGACAGCAGGAACATGGTGATCACGTCCGCCTGCGACAGATCGGTGGCGAACAGGTCCGCCGTCACGAAGGTGGCGCGGTCGGCAACGCCGGCGCGCTGCGCGTTGCGGCGCGACAGTTCGACCAGGTCCGGGTTGTACTCGATGCCCTGGGCCGTCAGGCCGCGCTGGGCCGCGGTGATGACGGTGCGCCCGTCGCCCGAGCCCAGGTCCATCAATTTGTCCTTGGGCGTGACCTTGGCCATGTCCAGCATGGTATCGACCAGGGCCTGCGGCGTAGGCACCCAGATGACGTCCTTGCCGTCCTGGCCCACGTCCGGCACGTACTCTTTCTGTTCCGAGGGCTGCGCGGCGGCGGCCAGCGACGGCAGCGGGACGCATGCCAGGGCCAGCGCGGCCGCCGACGCGAGCACGGCGCCGCGCAGGGGCGGCATGGCGCTACGGGCGGCGGATCTGAAGGACTGAATCGCGATGTGCATGATGTGGACTCCTTGCAGGTAAGGCATGCGGACGGGATCGCCGCCCCGGGGAAACCTTGGTCAGGCCCGCGGCGGCGCGGGCCCCAGCAGGCGCAGCAGCGGCAGGCCCGCCGCCAGCACCGCCAGCCCGATCAGCGCGCCGGCGCCGGCGTACATGGCGCTGGAAACCACCAGGCCGGCGCAGGTCAGCGCCAGCAGCAGCGGGGGCAAGGGATAGAGCGGCACGCGGAACGGGCGCGGCCGATCCGGATCGATGCGCCGCAGGCGCCACACCGAGGCCGCAACCAGCAGCATGAAGATCCAGAACACCGGTGCGGTATAGGCCACCAGGGTCTGCACGCTGTTCTGGCTGAAGGCGCCCAGCGCGATCAGCGCAAGCGTGATCGCGCCCTGGACCAGCAGTGCGGATGCGGGCGTCTCGCCTTGCGCGTTCCACGCCGCCAGCGCGCGCAGCCGCGGCACGTCGCGGCCCAGGGCGCAATACACCCGCGCGCCGGTGATGATGGTGCCGTTGATGGTGCTGAGCGCCGTGGCGCAGATCGTCAGGCTGAGCAGGGCTGCAGCGTAGGGGCCGGCCGCCAGCTGCATCACGTCCGCCCCCAGCGCCGGCGTATCGCGCAGCCCCTGCAGGCCGAAGATCTCCAGCAGCGCCAGGTTGGTCAGCACGTACGCGCCCGTCACCAGCAGCGTGCCGATCAGCAGCACCCGGCTCATGTTGCGGCCCGGGTCGCGCAGCTCGCCGCTGAGATAGGCGGCTTCGTTCCAGCCGCCATAAGTCAGCAGCACGAACACCATGCCCATGCCCAGCAGGCCCGCGGTATTGCCGGTCAAAGGCCCCGGTTCGGCAGCGCTGCGCAGCGGGCTGTCTCCCGCGGCGGCCAGGCTGGCGATCAGCACCGCCGCCAAGGCCGCCACCGTCAGCGCAGTGAACACCCATTGCAACCGCTTGGAATAGCGCGTGCCCGCCACGTTCAAGGCGGTCAGCGCCACCACCGATATCGCCGCGTGCAGGGCGGGGCCGTACGGACCAAGGGGCGCGAGCCGTTGCGCGTAATCGCCATAGATATAGGCGACCACGGCGATGGCGCCCGTCTGGATGACAGAGCAACGCGCCCAGGCGAACATCAGTCCCACCTGCCGGCCCCAGGCCCGTGTCAGGTACAGGTATTCGCCGCCCGCGCCGGGATAGGCCGAGCCCAGCTCGCCGTAGCAAAGCGCGCCGACCAGCATCACCAGGCCGCCCGCGCACCACAAGGCGATGTACATCGCCTCGGAACTCGCGTGCTGCGCCACCAGCGGCGGAAAGCCGAAAATGCCGATCCCGATCACCACGCCCACCAGCACCATGGTGGCATCCATCACCGACAAGCCGGCCGGCGCGCGCGGCTGGAGCAACAGGGCCGGATTCGCGGGCGAACGCAGGGTGGGCTGTGTCATCGGATGCTCTCGGTTGGGCGCGGCGGGCGCGTGCAGACGGCGCCATTTGGGGACGGTGCCTGACAATCACCTGAACAATTTGCGACCGTATTCCGTGCGGGAAAGTTTCTCCGGGTTTTCCCGTGAGAATCGATGATTTCTCTAATTCAGCATAGATTCAGCATAATCTAAGTTCTTAGAATAATTGACTAACCAATTGATTAATATGATTTTAATGTCATATTTAATGTCCTTTATTTAAAGTAATTTCTCATCAATGAATCAAGCTCGATATGCAACGCCTCCCGCGCTATGCTGATTGCGGCGGACGCGCGCCACACGAGCGGCCGCCGCAAAGGAAGGGGAGCCAAACCGCAATTCAGGAGCAGCGACATGAAGCTATCCATACGCGTGGCCACGGCAGCGCTGGCGCTTTCCGGACTGATGGGCCTGGCGCCCGCCGCGATGGCCCACCACGGCTGGTCGTGGGCCGAATCCGAACAGATGACGTTGCAAGGCACGGTCCAGCAAGTGCAGATCGCGCCCCCGCATCCCTGGCTGGACGTACGCGCCGACGACGGCGTCTGGCGCGTGGAGCTGGGCAATCCCACCCAGACCAAGGACGCCGGATTCGTCGAAGGTTCGGCCAAACCGGGCGATGCCATCGTCGCCGTCGGCAACCGCGACCGCGAGTCGGACGCCAAGCGCATGAAAGCCGTCCAGATCAAGGTAGGCGGCAAGACCTACGACATCTATCCCAGCCGCATCAAGAAGCCCTGACCGGCCGGGCCATGCCTGAGCTGCTGCGTCTTGCGCTGGAACAGCTTCAGACCCTGCCGCCGTCGATCTGGCTGCGGCGGTGGAGCACGCTGTATCTGCTGGTGAACGCCGCCCATATCGGCGCCATCGGCCTGCTCATAGGCTCCATCGTTCCGCTGGACCTGCGCCTCCTGGGGTGGCTCAAGCCTGGACCGCTGGCTGTGCTGGCGCCGGTGTTGGCGCGGACTGCGGCAGCGGGCCTGGCGCTGGCGGCGTTGACGGGCGCCATGCTTTTCAGCGTCCAGCCGCTGGAGTACCTGGCGAATCCCGCGTTCGGGATCAAGATGGGTCTGCTGGCCGCGGGTGCGATCAATGCCGTGCTTGCACGGCGCAGCCTGGCCTGGCAGACGGTGCGGGATCAGGGCAGTGCGACGGGCGCCATGCGCGTGCGCGCAGGCGCTTCGCTGTTTTTATGGCTGGCTTGCCTGGTGGCGGGGCGCTGGATCGGGTTCCTGTCTTAGGAGCCAGGGCCTTGCGCGTGCGGCGATCGCAGCGCCCGGAAAATCAACGTGCGGCGTCGGCCACGGCCTCGACCGTGATGCGCAGTTGCACTTCGTCGCTCACGCCGGGCGCAAACGCGTCCACGCCGAAATCGCTGCGCTTGACCACCGTCATGGCGTCAAAGCCGATGGCCGGACGCTGCGCCATGGGATGGATGCCTTGCTTGTTCTGGCGCGCCTGCAGCACCACCGGTTTTTCGATGTTCTTGATGCGCAGGACGCCACTGATGCTGAGATTGCCGTTGCCGTGGTCGGTGACCGAGGTGCTCTTGAACTGGATGTCCGGGTACTTGGCCGCCTGGAAGAACTCGGCGCCTTGCAGCATTTCGTCCAGCTTGGGTACGTGCGACGTCAGGCGCGCCACCGGCACGCGCAGGTCGACGGCCGACTTTGCGGGCTGCGCGGCGTCGTAGCGGATCACGCCCGTCACGGCCCCGGCATGCGCGGTGGGCTTGGAGAAACCCAGGTGGTCCCAGGTCACCACGACTTCCGTGTGTTCCGGGTCGATCTGGTAATCCACGGGCGCGGCGTGCGCCGGCAGGCTGCCCAAGGCCAGCAGCGAGGCGGCCAGAAATGCTGCGTAGGTGTGCTTCATTCGATTCTCGGTATGTTCGGCGTCCGGAGGAGCCGGGACGCGCATTCCGTCAGCCCGTCAGCTTAAAACGCGCTGACAGCAACGGCACGGAAGAAGGATAGGAAAGGATGCAATACCGCGCTAGTCCGCCGGAACTGACTGCAGCGTTCCAGTTTTGATGCCAATCAAACCGATACGATCGGCGGCATTGCTGGCCGGGCGCCGCGCGCCGGCCAGCCCGCCGCCGTCAGGAAGCCTGCGCTTCGGCCAGTGCGCGCTGCACGGCAGGTCTTGCCGCAACCCGGGCCAGATAGGCCGCAAGCTTGGGGAACTGCGCGAGGTCGACGCCGTCGCCCTCCAACCAGCTGCCGATGGTGTAGAGATAACCGTCGACCACGCTGTAGCGCTCGCCCGCCGCCCAGGGGCCGGCGATCTGCGATTCCAGGTAGGCGGCGCAGGCGGTCATGGTCTGCGGTACCTTGGCCTGCATGGCGGCATGCGCGGCCGGATCGTCGGCCCAGCGCGCGCCGCGGCGCTTGTGCGCGTGCGCCACGTGCGCGGTGGACGCCAGATAGCTGGCCAGCTCCTGCATGCGCGCGAAGGCGAAAGGATCGTCGACCGGCGCCAGCTGCGCGGCCGGAAAGCTTTGCGCCACGAAGGCGAGCAGGGCGGGCGTCTCGGTCAGCACGCCGTGCTCGGTCGCCAGCGCCGGCACGCGGCCCTTGGCGTTGACGCGCAGGTACTCGGGGCTCTGTTGCTGCGCAGCGCCCATGTCCAGCTTGACCAGGTCGAAGTCGGCGCCCGCTTCATGGAGCGCGATATGCGTCGCCAGCGCACAGGTGCCAGGGGCTGTGTAAAAAGTCCAACGGGACATCCGCATCCTCTACTTTCTATGGTTGAAAAGCCAAGTCGCCACTACGGGCTGCCGGCTACAGGGTAGCCCGATCACCTGCCTGCGCCAAGCTTGGCGGCGACGCGCACGAAGCGGCGGCATTGTCTGATCTACATCAGACGGCAATCCGAATTGGCTGCGCGTTGCCATCCATGCGCGGGATCTGCTCCGCCCTGCGTGATAGCATCTGCGCCGATAAGGAACCGCCGAATGCATGCATCTGCCTATGCCCGTAGACGTTGGGTCGCGCTGGTCGCGATGGCCCTGTTCGTCTTCCAGGCGCTGATCGCGTCTTCGGCGCTGGCGGCCTCGGGCATCGGAACGGGCAAGCCCGGTGTCACCACCATCGTCTGCACGGCCAGCGGCCCACGCGTGGTGACGCTGGATGCCGATGGGCAAAAGCAGGGCGCGCAGCAGCACAGCGGCGCCTTGCCGCACTGCTGCAGCGCAGGCTGCGCCATGCTGAGCGACGCGCTGCCGCCCGAAATCGTGCTGCTGGCCTGGCTCCTGCCAGCCGCAGCTCCCGCGGTCCATCCCCCCGCCGCCGAACCCCACGTTGCAAGCGCCTTGACCCGGCTGCCGCAACGGTCGCGCGCGCCGCCGCCATCCGCCTGACCCTCTCCCCAGACTTCCACGACACGCCATCCGCGCAGCCCGCCAACCCGCGGGCCTGAGCGGTTGCGCCAGCGTCGTCCGCACGCAGCAGGCCAAGGTCCTTTTGCGCCGCGCGGGGAGGGCCCCCACTTCGTCACGCCCATGCGCAGACAGCGCGCTCCTGCCACTCCTTTCTTAAATAAAGGGAGGCGGCCGCGCTGCCCGTCCGCGCCTGCCACCGCACGTTCCCGATCGACAGACACCAGACATGACCACAAACCAAGAATTCCTGCGCGCGAGTTGCCTGGCCGCCGCAGTGGCCGCCTCATCTCCCGCCTGGCCCCAAGCCGCCGACACGCCCGACGTCTACACCACCGATCCCGTGGTCATCACGGGCGTGGAACCCAGCGCGCCCTTGACCTTCACCACGGATCCCAAGATTCCGCGCCAGCCGCTGCCGGCCAGCGACGGGACCGACTATCTGAAGACGATTCCCGGCTTCTCGGCCATCCGCAATGGCGGCACCAACGGCGATCCCGTGCTGCGCGGCATGTTCGGCTCGCGCTTGAATCTGCTGACCAATGGCACCTCCATGCCGGGCGCGTGCCCTGCGCGCATGGACGCGCCCAGTTCCTATATCTCGCCCGAGAACTTCGACCAGCTCACGGTCATCAAGGGACCGCAGACCGTGCTGTGGGGACCCGGCGCGTCGGCCGGGACGGTCAAGTTCGACCGCGACACGCCCCGTTTCACGGCAGCCGGCGTGCGATTCGACGGCAGCCTGACGGGCGGCTCGTTCGGCCGCAACGACCAGGCCGCCGACCTGACCGTGGGCAACGACAAGGTCTACACGCGCATCACCGCCAACCATTCCCACTCCCAGGACTACAAGGACGGCGACGGCAACACCGTGCCTTCGCGCTGGGACAAGTGGAACGCCGACCTGACCCTGGGTTTCACGCCCGACGCCGACACGCTGTACGAACTGACCGCGGGCACGGGCGATGGCGAAGCGCGCTATGCCGGCCGCGGCATGGACGGCTCCCAGTTCAAGCGCGAGAGCTTCGGCCTGCGCTTCGAGAAGCGCAACCTGGGACCCGTGCTGAGCAAGGTCGAGGCGCAGTTGTACTACAACTACGCCGACCACGTGATGGATAACTACACGCTGCGCGCGCCGGACCCCATGAGCGCCATGCCCATGGCCATGGCGGCCGACGTGGACCGCGCGACCTGGGGCGGCCGCTACGCCGGCACCTGGGAACTGACGCCGGATATCAGTCTGGTCACCGGCCTGGATTTCCAGCAGAGCCGCCATCGCTCCCGCAGCGGCACCGATACCGTGCCGTACAGCAGCCAGAGCTGGGTCAAGGACGCCGACTTTTCCAACACCGGACTGTTCGGCGAACTGACCTGGCGCGTCGCGCCGGACAGCCGCGTCATCGGCGGCGCACGGGTCGACTGGGCTTCGGCCAAGGACTTCCGCCAGGACACGGGCTCGATGATGATGCCCATGCCCAATCCCACAGCGGATGAGCGCCGCAAGGACACGCTGCCCAGCGGCTTCCTGCGCTATGAGCAGGATCTGGCCTCGCTGCCGGCCACGGTCTATGTGGGCCTGGGCCACGTCGAGCGCTTCCCCGATTACTGGGAGCTGTTCTCTCCGGACCAGGGACCTGCCGGGTCCGTCAACGCCTTCCAGGGCGTGAAGCCCGAGAAAACCACCCAGCTGGATTTCGGCGCCCAGTACAAAACCGAAGCGCTGGACGCCTGGTTCTCAGGCTACGCCGGTTACGTCAATGACTTCATCCTGTTCAGCTACACCTCGGGCGGCATGATGGGTCCGGCGTCGCAGGCCAGCAATGTCGACGCACGCATTGCAGGCGGCGAACTCGGCGTCTCATACAAGCCCGCGTCCGCGTGGAAACTGGGCGCGACGCTCGCGTATGCCTGGGGCGAGAACCGCAGCGACGGCAGGGCGCTGCCACAAATGCCGCCGCTGGAGGCCAGGCTCAGCGCTGCCTACGATGACGGCACCTGGTCGGCCGGGGCGCTGTGGCGCATCGTGGCCGCGCAAAAACGCTACGCCTTGAATGAGGGCAACGTAGTCGGCAAGGACTTCGGCCCGAGCGCTGGCTTCGGCGTTTTCTCCGTCAACGGCGGCTATGCGGTCAACAAGCAGGTCCGCCTGTCGCTGGGCGTGGACAATCTGTTCAACAAAACCTACAGCGAACACTTGAACCTGGCGGGGAATGCGGGTTTCGGCTATGCCGCCAACACCGCAGTCAATGAGCCGGGCCGCACGGTCTGGGCGCGCGTGAGCTTCAAGTACTGACGCGCCCAGTCCGGAACACGCCGTCAGGACGAACGCCCGGTTGTCAGCAGACGGATGATGCCGCGCAGGTCCTGTTCGGCCTCCAGCCCGCGCAGTCGTCGCGCCAGCTCCCGTGTCTGGCCGGCGGGCAGCGGCGGCTGCGCGGACGCGCAGCAGGCTTCGAACTTGGCGTCCTGTTCCGCCACGCCCAAGGGGCGTTCCGGACTGCCGGGAAAGGCCGGCATGTCGACCGCGAACTCGCGGCCGTCCTTCAGCCGCAATTCCACGCGCTGCGGGCTCATGGCGTTGGGGTCCGGATTGCCGTCATCCAGCACCTGGACACGGGCGGCCAGTTCGAAAGTCCCGGCCTCGGCCAGCGCGTCGGGATCGAAGTCGGGTATGCCGACCCGGCCGCGCAGCAGGGCAGCAGCGATGGCATAGCCCATGCAGAGCCGGGCCGTGGCGGAATCCATGCCCGGATGGGCCGGCCGTCCCACCAGGCGCACGATCAGCGACGACGCGCGGACCGTGATCCGGTCCACGTCCCCGGGCTGCAGCGCATGGGCGCGCATGAGGTCCAGCACGGCGCCGATGCCGCTATGGGTGGCCCGGCCGGTCGGGTAGGGCTTGTGGCTCATGCGGGTGATCTGGAACACCCGGCCCACGTCCGCGCGAACCGCGTCCCAGTCGGCCTGGCCGGCGTCATACAGCGCGAAGTAGCCATAAGGGCCTTCCAGGATGTCGCGCGGACCGGGAAAGCCCGCGCGCGCCAGCTCGAAGGCCGTAACCGCCGCCCTGGCGTTCAGGCCGACCTGCAGGCCCACCGCGGGCGAGCCTTCGATATGCGCCTGCATGGTGCCGGAGAGATGGCTGTACGCCAGCCCCAGCGCATCGCGCGTGGCGCTCTCATCCAACCCGCCAAGCTTGCACAGCGTGGCCGTGGCGCCCAGGCCGCCGCACATGGCCGGCCGGAAAAAACGCATGGGCGCGCGCTGGGCCAGCGCGACATAGATGGCGAAGTCCAATCCGGCGGCGACCGCGGTGATCAATCGGGGACCATCGACGCCGCCTTCGCGTTCGGCATAGCCCAGCGCCGCCGGCACGATGCAGGCAAACGCGTGCACCACGGCCCGGTCGTGGATCGCGTCGAACTCCTGGTTGAACACTTGATATGCGTTCAGCATGACCGCGCTGGCCAGCGGCAGCCGCTCGCCGCTGCCCCAGACGGTCGCTTCCGCGCCCTGGCCCAGGGCCTGGGCCGCCTGGCGCAGCGAGGGCATGCGGGGATGGCGCGAGCCGGATAGCCCGACACCAACCGCATCCAGGATGAAGGTCTTGGCCGCTTCCACCGCCGCAGGCGGCAGGTCCTCGTAATGGGTGCGCAGCAAATGCGCGACCAGGGTATCGATGGCGTTCATGCGGCGGCTCCGTCGGGCTGGACGGGAACCTGGGCGGCGTACCAGTCATACATCGCGGCGCCGGTGACGAAGGTAGTCATCGGGTGCTTTTGCAGCAGGTCCAGCATGGTGAGCAGGTCGGCGTAGCGGTGCGGCACGCCCATCAGATGGGGATGCAGTCCCAGCGTGAGGACGCGCGGACGGCCCGCGGTCCGGGCCTCGTCGGCATACAGGTCCAGCGTCCGCTCCAGGCGCCGGCTGAATTCCCCGGTGGCGTGCTTTTCCACGGCGTGGATGACCGAGTCGTTCAGTTCCAGCGCGTACGGCAAGGCCAGCAAGGGCCTGCCGGCGGTCCGCATCCAGTTGGGCAGATCGTCCAGGCACCAGTCGAACAGGTAGTCGATGCCGGCCTGGGCCAGGAGATCCGGCGTGTCCAGCGTTTCGCGCAGGCCCGGCGAGAGCCAGCCGCGCGGCCGGCGGCCGCTGAAGCGCTCGATCCGGTCCAGCGCCGCGGCGATGGTGCGGGCCTGGCCGTCGCCGTCCTCTTGCGACAAAGCGCGCTGGTGGATGCCGTGGCCGATGAATTCCCAGCCGGCCTCCAGCAGCGCCTGGGCCGCCTCGGGGTAGGCATCGATGACGGAGGCGTTCAGGCTGGCCGAGGCAGGCAGGCCGCGGCCGCGGATGGCGTCGATAATCCGCGGCAGCCCGCAGCGCAGGCCATATTCGGCCCAGCTGTAGTTGGGCACGTCCGGCACCGTCTCGCGCCCGTGCGGCGCGGTCAGCAGGGTGCGGGGCATGGGCTGGTCGAACGGCCAGTGCTCCACATTGACGACCAGGTGCACCAGGATGGCCCGGCCGTCCAGCGCCGCCAGGGGTGGGCGCTGGCTGGAAAGCATGAAAGGAATGCGTGGATTGTTCATGGCATCTTGCTCATGGTTCAAAGACGGCTCAGCGGCCAAGGAAGACCGGGTCGCGTTTTTCGGCGAATGCCCGCCGGCCTTCGGCGTAGTCCTCGCTGGCGAAGCACCGGGCCACCAGGGCGTCGATCGCATCGAGCTGCGCGGGCGCGGGCGGATTCATGGTCGCCAGTATGGCTGCCTTTGCCGCGCGCAGGGAGAGGGGCGCATTGGCGGCGATGGCGCGCACCCGGGCCTGCGACTGGCGGACGAAATCGTCGTCGGCGTACCGTTCGTGGACCAGGCCGCGGCGTTCGGCCTGCTCGGCGTCAAGGATGCGGGCGGTATAGAACAGGTCGAAGGCGGACGCCGCGCCCACCACGCCCGCCAGCCTGCGCATGTCGGCATAGGAGTAGCCCAGCCCCAATCTTGCGGCCGGCATGCGGAAGCGGGCGCTGGCGCTGGCATAGCGCAGGTCGCAGGCCAGCGCCAGGCCGATGCCGCCGCCCATGCAGGCGCCTTGTATCAGCGCAACGGTAGGCGCGGCGAAGTCCGCCAGCAATTGCTGCGCATCCGCCACCGCCTGGTTGTACCGGGCGACCGCGGCCGCGCCGTCGCGGGCCTGGTCGAACTCGCTGATGTCGGCCCCGGACACGAAGGCCCGGGTACCCGCGCCGGTCAGCGCCAGCACCCGGACTGCGGCGCCGTCGAGTTCACGCAGCGCTGCGGCCAACTGCAGCCACATGTCCAGCGTCATTGCGTTGCGCCGTTCGGGATGGCAGACCGTCAGGGTTGCAATGCCGTCCTGGAAATCCACCTGGATCTGGCCGCCGCTCATACCACGCCCTCTTCATACAGGCGCTCGATGTCGTCCGCGGCATAGCCCATCTCCGCGAGCATTTCGCGGGTGTGCTCGCCCCAGCCTGGCGCGGGCCGTCTGATCTGGGCGGGCGTGCGCGTCAAGGCCACGGGCTGCGAGATCAGCCGGTACTGGTGTCCGGCATCGTCGGCAACCGGCTGCGCCACGCCCAGGTGGCGCACCTGTTCGTCCTCGAACACCTGCGGAATGCTGTAGACCGGGCCTGCAGGCACCCCGGCGCGGTTCAGCAGGCCAACCCAGTGCGCGACGCTCTGTTGGCTAAAGCGCTGCGCCAGGGATTCATTGAGCGCACCGCGGTTCGCCACGCGCAACTTCTCGGTCGCGTAGCGCGGGTCTTCCAGCCATTGCGGCGCATCCAGGCACTCGCACAGGCGGCGCCAGTTGCCTTCGCCGGACGCGCCCAGGTTGAATGCGCCGTCGCTGGCCTCGAACAGCCCCATCGGGCTGCTGGTCGGATGGTCATTGCCTGCCTGCACCGGCGTGTCGCCGTCGTTCAGATAGCGCGCAGCCTGGAAGTCCATCAGCGCGATCTGCGTGTGCAGCAGGGAACTGTGGACCCATTGGCCCACGCCGGAGTGTTCGCGTTCCAGCAGGGCCAGCAGGACGCCGACCGCGGCATAGATGCCGGTGCCGCAATCTGCGACCGCGAGTCCCGCGCGCAGCGGACCGCCGCCGGCAAAGCCCGTGACCGACATGAGCCCGCCCATGCCCTGGATGATCTGGTCAAAACCCGGTCGGTCCGCATAGGGACCGTCCTGGCCAAAGCCGGAGATGCTGGCCAGGATGATGCGGGGATTGATGGCGCGCAGGGCGTCGTAGTCCACCCCAAGGCGCGCCTTGACGTCGGGCCGCCAGTTTTCCACCACCACGTCGGCAGTGGCCACCAACTGTTTGAAGACGGCCAGGCCTTCGGGCTTCTTCAGGTTCAGCGTCATCGACCGCTTGTTGCGGTTCAGGTTCTGGAAGTCGCCGCCAGTACGGTCCGCGGCGAACATGGCTTCATTGGGATCGATCCCGGCCGGCGGTTCGATGCGGATCACGTCCGCGCCGAAGTCGGCCAGGATGCGCACGCAGGTCGGGCCTGCGCGCACGCGCGAGAGGTCCAGCACGCGAAAGCGCGCCAGGGTGGGGGAGGCATTGATTCTGGCCATGATGAGTCCGTGGATTAGCGTTGCAGAATGGCGGAAAAGGGCAGGGCGTACTGATGCGCGAAGGCCAGCAGCAGGGCTTCGCTGCCGGGCGCTCCGACCGCTTGCACGCAGACAGGGCGGCCTTGCGCATCGATGCCGACGGGCAGGACCAGCGCCGGCAGCCCCAGGTAGTTGAGGTAGGCGTGATGGCGGTGCAGCGCGCCGAGGGCGCGGGGATCGAAATCGGGGCTGCTGGTGGTGACCGCGGCGCGGTCCGGCACGCCTTGCGGCAGGCAGGGCGTCAGCAATAGATCGGCGTCGGCCAGACAGGTGGCAAGGAAGGCCGCGCGCAGTGGCGCGATCTGCGACAAGGCATGGCGATACCAGACCGCCGGCATGGCCCAGCCCGGCAGCGCGATGGCCTGGGTGGCCGGCGCCAGCGAGGCCAGATCACGGCGCACGCTGCCCGCGAGCGTGGCGGCGGCTTCGGCATGAAGCACGATCTGCGCCAGACGGTTCAAGCGGTCCAGGTCGGGCGCGGGGCGCAAGCCGATGCGTTGCGGATCGGGCAGGCCGCGTTCGAATCGCGCCATCGTCTCGGCCACGTCGGCGCGCGCTCCGGCAGTCGCCAGCGTCGAGGCCAGCCTCCAACGCCGCGGCCTGGATAGTTCCCGTTCGATCAGCGCCATGTCCGCGGGCAACGCGGACGCGGTTGGCGGCGTTGGCAGCAACGCGGCGTAGACGCAGGCCGCATCCAGCGCGCTGCGGCCCATCACGCCCACCGTGTCCAAGGTAGGCGCCAAGGCCGCCACGCCGTCGGCCGGGATCGCCCCCGGAGTCGGCTTGAGTCCCACCAGGCCGCAGGTCGCGGCCGGCATGCGCACAGAGCCGGCCGTATCGGTGCCCAGCGTCGCGGGGACCAGGCCTGCGGCAACCGCGACCGCACAACCGCTGGACGATCCGCCCACCGCGGCGGCGGCGTCCAGCGGATTGGCCAGCGGCGCGCCGTGGGGGTTCTCGGCCGTCGCACCGCAGGCATGCTCGGCCATCGCCAGCGCGCCCAGGTTCAGCGCGCCGTGTTCCTGCAAGCGGCGCAGCGCCGTGGCCATCGGCCCTGGGGCTTCGTCGCGCAACGGCCGCCCGCGCCCCGGGGCGTGCATGCCGGTCTGGAAGGCATCCTTGTGCGCCAAGGCCACGCCTTCAAGCAGGCCGCCAGGACGCACGGTCAGCGCAGAGGGTTGATAGGTGCGCGTGGCGCAGAGCAGGTCGGCCGCCCGGCGCTGGAACGCCGCAGCCTGGGTCGAGACCAATGCCACGCGTGCGCCGGGCGCGGCCTGGGCGTAGTTTCGACGCATGTCGGCCACGGAAAGATGCAGCAGAGAATCAGGCATCGTCGCCCCCGCAGCCGTCGATCTCGGCCTGCACGGCGGCAAGGCGCAAAAGCGTGCGTGCGACCGCCGCTTGCGTCTCCACTGGTACCGCCAGGCCATGCGTCTTGCAGGCCAGGGCGACCCAGGCCTGCCATTCCTGCTTGGGCGAGTCTTCCATGCTCATTACCTCCTGCCGCGTTTTGCTCGTTAAAATAAAAGTCTAGTCTCATAAATATATTTATAGAAGTCAAGAAAATACTATGCCTAGCGTGAATTTTCTTACCCCCTACACCGGAGTCCGCCATGAAAGCCGCTGAGCGCATCCGCCTGTCAGTCGAAGAGTCCATCCGCGATGGCAGCCTGCTGCCGGGAGATCCGGTCGATGAACAGATGCTGATGCAGACCTACGACGTCTCCCGCACACCGGTGCGCGAGGCGCTGCTGCAGTTGCAGGCGCAAGGGCTGGTGGCCAGCCTGCCGCGTGGCGGCATGGTGGTGGCGAAGATGGACGTGGCCCAGTTGCTGGCGATGTGGGAGCTGCTGGCGGAGCTGGAAGGCATAGGCGCGCGCCTGGCCTGCGAACGCATGACGCCCGCCGAACGCGACGAGCTGGCGGCCATCCATGAACGCGCCGCGGCCGTGGTGCGGCGCGAGGACACCGACGCCTGGCAGGAACACAACCGGCGCTTCCACGATGCCCTGTACCTGGGCGCCCGCAATCCCTATCTGCGCCAGGAGATCCTGCGCATGCGGTCGCGCACCGGCGCCTACCGGCTGCACGCCTTTTCCGCTTTCGGCCGCCTGGCCTCGTCATGGGAACAGCATGGCCAACTGCTCGAAGCCATCCAGGCGCAGGACCCGGCGCGCGCGGCCGCGGTCATGACGCAGCACATGAGCCCCGGGCAGGGCGCCACCAGCTTCGCGTCCTTCATCGCCGCGCTGCCCAAGAACCTGTTGGCCTGAAGACGCGGCGGCGGACCTCGCCCCGCGGCGGCCACCGCGGGTTAATCCTGATTATTGTATTTTTTCATAATGGCAAAATATATTTATAGCAGACAAAAACATCTGCTCGCGTAACCTTGCCCCGGTATCGGCGGGCTAGGGCGCTCCCCTGATCCGCTCCACCGAGGAACCCGCTATGGATGCTGTTTCACCGCAACCCCTGTCCGCGCCGGCACACGACGCCGCGCCGGCCGCCGATCCTGGCCAGATGCACCGCAAGGTCGCCTGGCGCCTCATTCCCTTCCTGATCTTCCTGTTCCTGCTGGCGTGGATCGACCGCGTCAACGTGGGCTTCGCCAAGCTGCAGATGCTGCAGGACCTGCGCTTCAGCGAAGCGGTGTACGGCCTGGGGGCGGGCATCTTCTTCATCGGCTACTTCATCTTCGAAGTGCCCAGCAACCTGCTGCTGCAACGCATCGGCGCGCGCAAGACGCTGGCGCGCATCACGATCCTGTGGGGCCTGACCTCGATGGCGATGGCGTTCGTGACCACGCCCACTTCCTTCTATGTCCTGCGCTTTCTGCTGGGCGCCTTCGAAGCGGGCTTCTTCCCCGGCGTCATGCTTTATTTGACGTACTGGATACCGGCAGGCAGGCGAGGGCGCATCAATGGCTGGTTCATGACGTCGTTCGGCATCGCCGGCATCGTCGGCGGGCCGATAGCCGGACTCATCATGAGCGGCATGGACGGGGTGGCGCCGCTGCGCAACTGGCAATGGCTGTTCGTGCTGGAAGGCATTCCTTCGGTGATCGCCGGACTGGTGGTGCTGGCCTATCTGCCGGACCGCCCCCAGCAGGCGCGCTGGCTCAGCGCGGCGGAAAAGGCCGCGCTGACGGCCGAGCTGGACAGTGAACGCCTGGACCCCGGCAAACACGCCAGCTTCGCCCAGGCCCTGCGCCTGCCTGCCTTGTGGCTGTGCACCGCGGCGTACTTCTGCATCGTCGGCGGCAATGCGACGCTGGCGTTCTGGATGCCTTCCATCGTGCGCGAGCTGGGCGTGCAAGGCGCGCTGAACATAGGCCTGTTGTCGGCCATCCCGTTCATCCTGGGCACGGCCGCGATGGTGATCAACGGCGCCCATTCCGACTCCACCCGCGAACGCCGGTTGCATTGCGCCGGCGCCACCCTGGTCGGCGCGGTCGGCCTGTCCTTGACCGGCGCCTACATCGGCAGCCCCGTGCTGGCGATGGGCGCCTTGAGCATCGCCGCCATCGGCGTGCTGGGGGCGTTCCCCGTCTTCTGGGCCATCCCGGCGGCATTCCTGACCGGCACCGCCGCGGCGGGCGGCATCGCCTTCATCAATTCGGTCGGCAACCTGGCCGGCTTCGCCACGCCGTTCATGATGGGCTGGCTCAAGGAATGGACGGGCGGCGTGGCCGCAGGCCTGTATGTCGTGGCCGGCATGCAGCTTGTCGCCACGGCGGTCGTCGCGCTGACGATGCGCAGGCTCGCGGTCTAGGCAGCGGTGGCGGAAGTAGTGCGCAAGATCCGGCGCCGTGTCATCATCGGCGGTGCACGACTGAACGCGCGGCTCCAGTCTCATTCTTGCGAGCCGCCCGACATCGCCGGACTGCGGCACTACAACGGGGAAGGACTCCGTGCGCCAGGAATGCAGACACGCCCGAGACAGCGCCTCCAGGGGGGCCGAGCCCGCCACGGGCGGCGCGGCACGCCGGGGCCATCCGGTCACCTGGCCGCGACTGGCCAGGCAAATCCTGATCCTGCTGTGCACGGGCCCGGCTTTCATGGGCGCGGCGTTGGCGCAAGCGGACGCCGACGCGGACGCGAACGGCGGCGGCCTGGACATGGGCGACTTCCTGTTGCGCCAGAACGGCGCGCTGCCGGTACCCGTGATCATCACCGAGCCCGCCGTGGGCTATGGCGGCGGCGTGATGCTGCTGTACTTCTCCGAACCGGCGGGTGAGGCCGCCTCCCAGGGCCAGCCGGAAGGCAAAAGCAAGGCGCCGCCCAATGTCACCGGCATTGGCGCCTTGGCCACCGAAAACGGCACGCGCGGCGGCGCGCTGTTCCATTTCCGCAGTTGGGACGCCGACCGCTACCGCTACCTGGGCGCGCTGGCCCAGGGACGCGCAAACCTGGAGTACTACGGCGCCTCCAGCCACGGACGCAGCTACGAGGTGAAGGGCACCTTCCTGATGCAGCAGGTCCTGGCCCGGGTGGGCGACACGCCCTGGTACGTCGGACCGCGCTATACCTATTTCCGCTCGAACACCCGGTTCACCGGCAGCCAGGCTGGCGAACTGTCCAAGGCCGAATTGGCGGGCCGCATCGGCAAGGCCGGCGTGGTGGTGGACTACGACACGCGCGACAATATGTTCTATCCCAATCGGGGCAGCTATGCCGAGTTGGAGGCCCAGTTCTCGCGCAGCTGGCTGGGCAGCGACCAGGCCTTCGAAAGCTACCGCACGCGCGGCTACACCTGGCTGCCGCTGGCCCCGCGCTGGACCCTGGGCCTGCGCGGCGACGGCCAGTTCACGCGCGGCACGGTGCCGTTCTACGCCCAGCCTTACGTCGACCTGCGCGGCGTGGCGCGGGGCCGCTACCAGGACCGCGACGCGCTGACCTTCGAAACAGAATTGCGCTGGGACGCCACCCCGCGCTGGTCCATACTGGGGTTCAGCGGCGTGGGCAAGGCCTACGGAAACTGGAAATCCTTTGCCGATTCCACCAATGTCGTCAGCATCGGCACAGGCTTCCGGTATCTGATAGCCGCCAAGCTGGGATTGGCGGTGGGAATAGACATCGCCCACAGCAAGGACCAGAACGCCTTTTACATCCAGGTTGGGAGTGCATGGCGATGAAGACAGATGACGATAGTTCCATGTTGCAGGCCGGCACGTCCCAGCTCGGCAACCTGCTGCAATTCCTGGCCTGGATCGCCGAACGGCCGCGCACCTATGCGCAGACCATGGACGCCTGGCGCAGTTCGTGTCCGCGCCTGTCCGCCTGGGAAGACGCGACCGCCAACGGGCTGGTGGACGTTCCCCGCCGCGCGGATGTCGAACCGGTGGTTGTCCTGACACCCAAAGGGCAGATGCTGCTGGCATCTTCGGACGGCGCCAGGCGGACGCCAGCGCGCCCCTGACACGGCCGGCCGAAGGCTTTACGCCGCATTCAATCTTTACTTACATTTGTGGCCGCGCATGCGGTAACAGTGTGGTTTTCTTTGCGGATTTCGTCGAAAAAAAGCACTGATTCGTCGAAAAAAAGTTGCGCGAGATGCGCTGCCTGCGGATTCTAGTGGCGAAACTTTGCCAGTTACTACTGAGCGCGCGCCCGCCGACCCGGGTAAACCGCGCTCGGGTCACAAGAATCCGCTCATCCATGAAGCCCTCATCACGCCCGGCGCACAGCCCCAGTCTGCCTTTTCCCCTGCTGCGGCAGAACACGTTGCGGCTGGCCATCGCGTCCGCGCTGGGCGCCTGCGCCTGGAGCGTAGCGGGCGGCGCACAGGCCGGCTATGCATGCGCAGGCGGCCCCACCCTGAACGTGCCGTCCGGCAACTACCCAAGCGCCCAGGCCATCTGCGAGGGCGACAGCGGCGTAGACCATGACAACGAAAAGAACGGCCAGAACGGACCGGACGTGTCGGTCACGTCCTCGGGCAACTACAACGCCGACGAGAACCAGACCCGGCTGAACCCGGTGGGCGTGGTCACGGCCATATCGCGCGGCGGCGACGGCGTGGACGAAGGCACGGCAGGAGACGGCGGCCACATTACCGTATCCAGCACGGGCGACATCGCGCTCAACGGCACGGCGCTCAGCAATTTCAACAGCCTGATCATGGCAGTCTCGTCCGGCGGCATCGGCGACCCCGCCAACGACAACAACGACTCGAACGGCGGACACGGCGGACTGGGCCAGAACGTCACCGTGACCAATTCCGGCAACCTGACGATGTCCGGTTCCCTGCCCACGCCGCGCCAAGGCCTGTACGGCATCAACGCGCGGGCCCTGGGCGGGGCCGGCGGCGACCAGAACGATCCGACGCTGGAATACGGCGACCAGGTGGGCGGCAATGGCGGCAACGCCAGCACGGTCACGGTCAGCAACACCGGCGTCATCAACCTGGGCAGCAGCGCCACGCGGCTGCGCACCTATGCCAACGGAGCTGCCATCTACGCGAATTCCGTGGGCGGCATGGGCGGCTACAACAACGGCAATGCCGGCACCGGCGGCACCGTGCAAGTGACGCACCAGGGCCAGGCCAACAGCTACTGGCAGGTCTTCGACAGCGCCACGGTCTTTGGCATCTACGCGCAAAGCATAGGCGGCGACGGCACCGCGTCGACCGACAACAGCGATAACGGCGGCAATGGCGGCGGCAACTCCGACACCTGGACCCAGAAGGTGACCGTGGACGTGAATGGCTCCGTGCTGCTGGACGTGGCCGGTTCGGCGGCCGGCGCGACCGTGCAGGGCGCCGGCGTCGCCGCCCGCGCCATCGGCGGCAAGGGCGGCAAAGGCCCGGACAAGGACCATTCCGGCGGCAATGGCGGCGCGGGCGGCGCCGTGGCGATCAATCTCTATCAGGGCGGCAGCGTCGCGACCCGCGGCGACAACCTGCCCGGCCTGGCGGCACAAAGCCTGGGCGGGCAGGGCGGCGACGGCACCGACAGCACCAAGCTGGCCGGGCAGGGCGGGGGCGGCGGGTTTGGCGGCAACGCCAGCGCCGTCAACATTTCCACCGCCAGCGGCAGCGCCATCAGCACGACGGGCAATTTTTCCACCGGCATCGTGGCGCAGTCGGTCGGCGGCGGCGGCGGCACGGGCAGCGACTTCGTGTCGGTGTTGGGTGGCCAGGGCGGCAATGGCGGCAATGGCGGCAACGCTGGCGCGGTCAATGTGGCGACAGGCGCCACGGTCACCACTGGCGGCAACCACGCCTACGGCGTGCTGGCCCAGTCCATTGCCGGCAGCGGCGGGGCGGGCGGCGCGGACACGGCCGAACTGGTTTCCTTGGGCGGGGACGGCGCGGGCGGCGGCGCGGCCGGCCAGGTCACCCTGAGCAACACGGGGTCCATCGCCACCTCGGGCTACAACTCGCACGGCATGATAGGCCAGTCCATCGGCGGCGGCGGCGGGGCCTCGGGCAGCGCCACTGGCCTGCTCAGCGTAGGCGGCAGCTCGGCCGGGGCCACCGGCTCGTCGGGCAGCACGGTGGTGATCGGCAATACCGGCTCCATCACGACGGCCGGCAACGCCGCCATCGGCCTGGTGGCCCAGTCCATCGGCGGCGGCGGCGGCAGCGGCGGCGACAGTATCGGCGTGCTGGGCGTGGGCGGCGGCGGCGCCGGGGGCGGTGCGGGTGGCAACGTCATCATCCAGGACCTGGGCTCGATCCAGACCGCGGGCCAATTCGGCGCGGGCGTGCTGGCCCAGTCCGTGGGCGGCGGCGGCGGCAACGGCGGCGATACCTTCACCGCATCGGTGGGCGTATCGGTGGCGATCGGCGGCAGCGCCAGCGGCGGCGGCAACGGCGGCACGGTCTGCATGAGCAACCAGGGCGGCTGCGGCGGCACATTGACGTACTCGACCGCGAACCTCACCACCCACGGCAACTACGCACCCGGCATCATCGCGCAAAGCATCGGCGGCGGCGGCGGCACGGGCGGCAGCGTCAAGAACGCCAGCGTGGCATCCTTCGCGGCGCTGCAATTGGGCGGTAGCGGCGGCGCGGGCGGCAATGCCGCCGAGGTCAAGGTGGGTTACAGCAATCTCAACATCAGCACTGGCGGCGCCCACTCGGCCGGCATCCTGGCCCAATCCATAGGCGGAGGCGGCGGCAACGGCGGCGACGCCAGCTATTACGACGTCACGGTGGGCTTCAATGCCGCGGTGGTGTTGGGCGGCAGCGGCGGCTCGGGCGGCACCGGCTATTCCTCCATCGTGAACCTGAGCGGCTCCCACGTCGCCACGGGCATGGACTACGCCAGCCCGAACATCGATCCCTCGACCTACGCGCCCAACGATTCCTTCGGCATCCTGGCGCAGACCATAGGCGGGGGCGGCGGCAATGGCGGCAGCTCCAGCGCCAGCGACCTGGTGGTGGCGGTACCCACCGGCGAGGGCGCGTCCCTGGCGTTCAATTTCGAAGCCGCGGTGGGCGGCAGCGGCGGGGCGGGCGGCAGCGCCTGCCCGCCGGGGGATGGCGCGTGCGTCACCCAGGTCAACCTCAGCAACGGTTCCACGGTCGCCACCTTGGGCGACGGCTCCCACGCCGTGATGGCGCAGTCCATCGGCGGCGGGGGCGGCAATGGCGGCGATTCGTCCGTGCTGTCCACCGTGCTCGGCGATGCGACCACGATCTCGCTGTCGGCTGGCATGACGCTGGGCGGTTCCGGCTCGGCAGGCGGCAACGGCGGCGCGGTGGCCGTGAGCCTGGGCGATGCCAACGGCGCCTATGTCGGCATGCCGCCGTCGTTGCTGACCCCGCCTGGCGTGCGCGTCCCCCCGGCATCCACCATCGTGACCTATGGCGACTACGCCAATGGCGTGCTGGCGCAATCCATAGGCGGAGGCGGCGGCAACGGCGGGGTCGGCAGCAGCAACGCCTACACCCACGGCGGGCCCACCAACGTCAAGCTGACCCTGGCCCTGGGCGGTACCGGCGGCTCGGGCGGCACCGGCGGCAATGTGGACGTGACGCTGAATCCCAACTTCGCCATCCGCACGCTGGGCTCGGGTTCGCGCGGCATCGTGGCGCAGTCCATCGGCGGCGGCGGCGGGGCCTCGCAGGGCGGCACGCTGAATGTGGCTGGCAGCGCCGAAGAGCGTCCGTCAGCCCGTCTGCAGGTGGGCCTGGGCGCGACCGGCGGTTCCGGCGCCACTGGCGGCAGCATCAATGCGACATTGCAAGGCGCCATCCGCACCGAAGGCGGCGACGCCGATGGCGTGCTGCTGCAATCGATCGGCGGCGGCGGCGGGCTGGGCGGATCGCTGGGCGCCGACGCCTCGTCCTATCCCATCCTGGACCGCATCGGCAATCACAGCGACAACAAGGAACGGCTCGACGACGAAAACAGCACTTACCAATTCGGCGTGGACGTGGGCGGCACCGGCGGCACGGGCGGCCATGCCGGCAACGTCACCGTGAACTACGCGGGCAAGATCGCCACCGCCGGCGACTGGGCCGACGGCCTGGTGGCCCAATCCATAGGCGGGGGCGGCGGCGTGGGCGGATCGTCCAGCGCCTCGGGCAGCAAGATCAAGGCCAACGCGATCATCGGCGTGGGCGGCAGCGGCGGCGCCGGCGGCAATGGCGGCGTCCTGAGCTTCCTCTTCGACGACGACCATGGCAACAGCGTCGCCACCACCGGCTACAACGCCTATGGCGTGCTGCTGCAATCGATCGGCGGCGGCGGCGGGCAGGGCGGCGATGGCTCGGACCAGGCCCAAGGCACCATCACCGTCGGCGCCTCGTTTGGCGGCACAGGCGGCGTGGCCGGCAACGGCGGCAACATCCTGACCTCTGGCGGCGGAAGCTGGCTGAATGTCCAGACCGCGGGCGACGACTCCCCGGCGCTGGCGATGCAATCTATCGGCGGAGGCGGCGGCACGGCCGGGGCGGGCAACAGCAGCTCCAAGCTGCAGCAGGACAGCCATTCCATGAGCGTCGCAGTGGGCGGCAACGGCGGCTTGTCCGGCTCGGGCGGCGCCATCGACGTCACCACCGGCATCGCCGCCACCACGCAAGGCGCGCGCGCCTATGGCGTGCTGGCCCAATCGATCGGCGGCGGCGGCGGGCTGGGCGGCGCGGGCGACGCCAGCAACCTGTCTGGCGTGTCGCTGGGCGGGCGCGGCGGCGCGGCGGGCGACGGCGGCGCCGTGACCCTGACCTTGAATGCCGGCAGCCACATCAGCACCAGCGGCGCGGGCTCCCATGGCCTGATCGCCCAGTCCATCGGCGGCGGCGGAGGCATCGCGGGCGACACCAGCAAGGGCTTGCAGCTGGACTCGGGCGGCTGGATCCCAGGCAGCGGGCAGACGGGTGGCAACGGCAACGGCGGCGCGGTTAACCTCAATGTCGCCAGCAACATCACGACCCAGGGGGCCTACGCCTTCGGCGTGATCGCCCAATCCATCGGCGGCGGGGGCGGGCTGGGCGGCAATGCCGCCGGCGGCTTCGCCGGCAGCACGGCAGGCGCGGGCAGTACGGGAACCGGCGGGAACGTCACGCTGACGCAGAGCGGCAGCATCGCCGCCACCGGCGCCGGCGCCACCGGCATCTTTGCGCAAAGCGCCGGTCCGCAAGGTTCGGGCCAGGTCGCGGTCACCGTCGACGGTTCGGTCAGCGGCGGCACCGGCGCGGGCGCATATGGCGTCTGGATCGTGGGCGACAAGCAGAACACGCTGACCGTGGGCTCGGCGGGCATGATCATCGCCGGCGCAGGCGGCAGCGCCGTACGCTATGACGGCGCCGCCCTGCAGCAGGCCAAGACCGTGAGCTTCCTGGCCAGCGCCCCCGGCGCCAGCCTGTCCGTCAACAATGCGGGGACCGTGCTGGGCAACATCGAATGCGGCGGCGGCGCGGGCGGCATCGCCTGCAACGCCTGGAACGCCGCCAGCGGCACCCTGAGCGACGCCACGCTTTATCAGGCCAACATCGACAACGCGGGGCTGGTCGCCATAGGCAGGTCCGGCGCCTTCGACACGCTCACGGTTACGGGGAATTTCAACCTGCAGGCCGGCGGCCTGCTGCAGGCGGACGTGGACTTCGCCAACCTCAAATCGCCGAGCATGGTGGTGCAGGGCGATACCCGCCTGAACGGCCAGGTCAATGTCCAGCCCATCACCTTGCTGCCCGATCACGAAGTCACCGTGGCGACGCTGCAAGGCGATGTGCAAGGCAGCCCCGTTGCCAAGGACAGCCCGGTGATCGACTACGACGCCAGGCTGGACGGCAAGAACGTGCGCGTGCGCGCAACGCAGGCCGACTTCGCCGCGCCGTCCATGCAATTGGCCGCCAACCAGCGCTCGGTTGCGAATCATCTGCAAGGCGCCTGGAACCTGGGTGGCAACGCCGCCATGGCGTCCTTGTTCGCGGCGCTGGACATGGCCTCCCGCGAAAGCGCCGACACCTATTCGAACCGGCTGTCCGACCTGTCGGCCGGCGTCACCGTGGCGCCTGCCGCGCAGATGCAGGCCAGCATGGCGCGCTTTACCGGCGCCATGATGTCGTGCCCGGCATTCCAGGGCGGCGACGCGCTGACCGGCGAGCAGGATTGCCTGTGGGGCCAGGTGTCCGGCATCAATACCAACCAGGACGGCGACGGCGGGGTCTCCGGATTTTCGTTCGATGGCGTCACCTACCAGTTCGGCGGCCAGCGCCAGGTCAGTCCGGGCTGGTTCCTGGGCGGGTCCGTTGCCTACCAAAATAGCCATCTGAGCGGCGACGACGGACGGGTCAGCGGCAAGGGCGACAGCGGTTATGCCGGCGTGGTGGTCAAGCGCGAAACCGGACCCTGGACCCTGTCCGCGGCCCTGGGCGGCGGCTACGGCCAGTACGACATCAACCGCAGCATCCGCATCCCCGGCATGCAAAGCACGGCCGACTCGGACCTGGACGTCTACGGCGCGGCCTTGCGCCTGCGTATCGCGCGCACCTACGCCGGGGAACACGTTTACCTGAAACCCTATGTGGACGTGGACGCGTCCTACACCCACATGCCCGGCTACAGCGAATCCCGCGACGCCCTGCATCTGGACGTGGAAAGCAGCAACGAATTCGTCATGGCCCTGTCGCCGACGCTGGAACTGGGCGGCAAGGTGGCGCTGAAGAACGGCGCAACCATGCGCCCCTACATGTATGGCGGCGTGTCGTTCCTGTCCAAGGACGAGTACACGGTCAAGTCGCGCTTGCAGGGCGCGCCGGCAGGCTCGGGGGCCTTCGAGACCTCGGTGCCCATGGACGACGTCATCGGCCGCATCGGCGCGGGCCTGCAGGTATCCAACGCGGGCGGCCTGGACTTCCGGTTGCAGTACGACGGGGATTTTTCGTCCCACATACAAAGCCATCGCGGCACGTTGAAGGTGATGGTGCCGTTCTGAACGCCCCGCAGGGCTCCGCGCGATTCGATACTGCGAACGGTTCTTGGTATCATTTAGCCCCGCTGGCCGCCGGGCTGAATCCGGCCAGGCCGCCATTCCGTGTCATCGCGCTGCCTATCGGGGCGTTCGAGCATGTCCAAGCCCCTACAGCCGCTCCAGCTACTCTGCGAAAACCACTACGACTGGCTCTGCCAATGGTGGCGGCATCGCCTCGGCCATGGCCATGAGGCCGCGGACTTCGCGCACGACACCTTTCTGCGCGTGCTGCGCCATCCCGAGGAAGTCCGCACGCTGCGCCAGCCCAGGGCGTATCTGACCACCATCGCGCGGGGGCTGCTCAACGATCACTGGCGCCGCCGCTCGCTGGAACGCGCCTGGCTCGAGGCCATGGCCGCGCTGCCGCCCGAATTGGAAGCCTCGCCCGAGATGCTGCTGGGCGTGCAGCAAGCGCTGCAACAGTTGGACCGCATGCTCGGCAATCTGGCGCCGCAGGCGCGCGAGGTGTTCGTCCTGTCGCAACTGGAAGGGCTCACCTACGTCGAAATCGCCGCCCGCACCGGCTTGAGCGACCGCACGGTGAAACGCTACATGGCCCAGGGCTTCGAAATCTGCCTGACCATGCTGGATTCCTGACCCATGGCCGCCGCTGAATCCAAACCGCTAGACGCCTCCGTCATACGGGAAGCCGCCCGCTGGCTCGTGCGCCTGCATTCCGGCGAGGCCGGACCGGCGGATCACGCCGCCTTCGAACGCTGGCGTCACGGCCATCCCGAACGCGAGCTTGCCTGGCAACGCGCCCAGCGCCTGATGCAGCAGTTCGACACGGTGCCGGCCTCCGTGGGCGTGCCGCTCTTGACGCACCCGTCGCAGGTCAGCCGGCGCGCCGTGCTGCGTACGCTGGCGGTCCTGGGGGTTGCCGCGCCCGCCGCCTTGCTGACCTACCGCCTGTATGCGGAGCCGGCAGGCGCCTATCGCACGGCGGTGGGCGAAAACCAGGACCTGCGGCTGGCCGACGGCAGCCAGGTCCATCTGAATACCGATACGGCCATGGAGGTGGGCTACTCCGACGAAATGCGCCTGCTGCACCTGCGCGGCGGCGAAATCTATGTGCGCACGGCCGCCGACCCAGCGGGCAGGGCGCGGCCCTTCATCGTGGAGACTCCCCAGGGCCGCTTGCGCGCCTTGGGCACCCGGTTTGTCGTCCGGCAACTGGACGATGGCGACGCCCAGACCGAGCTGACCGTGCTGGAACATCGCGTCGCCGTCACCCTCGGGAATGGCAGTCCGGAGCGGATCTTCAATGCCGGCGAGTCGGTGCGCTTCACCGCCAATGCCTTTCTGCCGAACGCACAGGCCAGGTCAGACGCGCCCGGATGGACGCGCGGCGTCCTCGAAGCCGACAACATGCGCCTGGACGCGTTGCTGGCCGAGGTCTCGCGCTACCGGCGCGGCGTATTGCGCTGCGACCCGGCGGTGGGCGGCCTGCGGGTATCTGGCGTATTCCGCCTGCAAGACACCGACGCGCTGCTTGCCGTCGTGGCCAAGACCCTGGATCTGCGCGTCGTCACGCGTACCGCCTACTGGGTCACCCTGACGCGCTGAAAGCCGCCTGGTTTCACTCGCTTACAACTTTGCCGCTACGCCCTTGTCCCTTTTCCCCGCGCTCATCCGGCATACCGCGCATTGATGACCTGTAGGGATGTGACCAAGTGGCAGTCGTAGACAAAACCCAACCCCGCGTCCTGCGCTTGGCCGGATTGACACTGAGCCTGGCCGCTGCCTTCGCCGCCGCGCCGCCCGCCGCGGCCCAAAGCTCGGCCCCGGCCGCGACGCACGACTACCGCATCCCGGCAGGTCCCCTGGACCAGGCGCTTTCCGCCTTCGCCAAGGCGGGCGGCATCACCGTTTCCTTCCGGCCCGAGGACACGCGCGGACTGAGGACGCAGGGCCTGGACGGCAGCTATGGCGTGGAATCGGGGCTGGCCAGGCTGCTGGCCGGCACCGGCCTCGCCGCGGAGGAGCAGGGCGGCCAGGGATACGTGGTGCGCGCGCCAGCCCCTGCGGCCAAGGCCGTGCCTGCCGGCAACGCCAACACGCTGGAATCGATCCAGGTCAGCGGCGACTGGCTGGGCACCGGCCTGGAAAACAGCGTGCAGACCTTTGGCGGCGCCCGCACGCTGGTCAAGCGCGACGAGATCCAGAACAGCGGCGCCACCAGCGTGGCCGACGTGCTGCGGCGCGTGCCAGGTGTGCAGATCAGCGGCAGCACCAGCGCCAGCGGCAGCTCGGTCGGCCTGCACGTCGGCATCCGCGGCCTGAACCCGCGCAATTCATTCCGCACCACCATGCTGCTGGACGGCATCCCCATGGCCATGGCCCCTTATGGCCAGCCGAACCTGGTGATGTCGCCGACCAGCCTGGGCAACATCGAAGCCATCGACGTGGTGCGCGGCGGCGGGGCGGTGCGCTATGGCCCGCAGAACGTGGGCGGCGTAATCAACTTCAAGACCCGCTCGATTCCGACTGGCAGCGGACTCACCGCCGAGGCCTCCGCCCGCTACAACATCTTCAGCCAGGGCGGCACCAATACCCAGTACACCGGCTTCCTGGGCACGCAGTTCGAAAACGGGCTGGGCGTGGCGCTGATGTACTCCGGCATGGACGGCGAACAATGGCGCGATGCCAGCCATGACCGCTACAACGACGTGGCGCTGAAATGGCGCTTCGAGCTGACCCCGACGTCGGAAATCTACGGCAAGTTCGCCCATTACGACGTCAAATCGATGACGCCGGGCGGCCTGACGGTGGCGCAGTACCGCGACGATCCATTCCAGAACACCCATCCCACCGATTACTGGAAAGGGCAGCGCGATCAGGTCGACATCGGATACCTCAATTCGATCTCGGACACCCAGGAATTCGAGGCCCGGGTCTATCACTACGACAGCTCGCGCCAGAGTTCGCTCATCAATACCGCGACGGGCCGCAACGATTATCAGCCGCGCAACAACCAGGTACTGGGCATAGAGCCGCGTTACACGCAGCGCCTGGAATGGGGGCCGACCACGCACGACGTGACCATCGGCTACCGCTACATCCACGAAACCGGCCAGGACCGGCGCTATTCGGAATCCCTGGCCACGGGCCAACGCATCGGCGCGGCACAGGTCTTCGACAACAAGACCGAAGCGCACTCCATCTATCTGGACGACCGCATCGCCTACGGCAAATGGCGCGTCACGCCCGGCGTGCGGTATGAACACATCCGCACCAACCGCCAGCCCAGCGGCACCGCCAACGACACGCCGTTCGACCTGCGCAACAGCCGCGGCCTGCCTTCGCTGAACATCGCCTATCTGGTCGACGATGCGTTGACGCTCTATACCAACTACAACACCTCGTTCGGCGCGGTGCAGTACACGCAGCTGAACTCGATGTCGGCCTCCAATCCGCTCAGCCCGGAAGTCGCCAAGACCCTGGAAGCCGGCCTGCGCTACTCGGGCGAACAGACCCACACCGAGTTCACGGTCTTCAACCTGAAGTTCGACAACCAGATCCTGTCGATACCCGGCACCAATCCGGCCGTGTTCCGCAACCTGGGCGCCACCACCCACAACGGCGTCGAATTCGCCATCGACTACGACTTCGACAAGTCCGGCCCGCTCGCCGGCCTGAATCTCTACGCCAACTACACCTACGTGCGCGCCATCCAGAAATCCGGCGAATTCGAAGGCCGGGACGTGCCGTTCTATTCGCGCCAGACCGGCACGCTGGGCGGACGCTACATGCGCAACAACTGGACTTTCAACCTCTACACGACGGCACAGAGCGGCCAGTACTCGGACACCGCCAACACCGAAGAGGAGAACGCCGCCGCGACCAACGGCCGCGTGCCGGGTTTCAGCGTCTGGAACACGCAGCTCAGCTACAAATTGCCCCAATGGAAGGGCAGCGAGCTGGCGGTGGGCGTGAACAACCTGTTTGACCGGCGCTACTACACCCGCAACGTCGACACCAACGGCGGCCGCATGGTGGGCGCGCCGCGCATGGTCTACCTGCAGGCGCGCCTGGCCTACTGATGCCCAGGCGCATCTGGCTGCTCTGCCATCGCTGGGTGGCGCTGGGCCTGGGCGGGATCCTGATCCTGTCCGGACTGACCGGCGCCTTCCTCGTGGCCGCGCGGCCGCTGGACAAGCTGCTGCATCCGGAGCTCTTCCGGGCCGGCAACGCAGGCGGCGGCCAGCCCGCATCGTTCGAATCCATGCGCCGCAACCTGGCCGCCGAGTTCGGCCCGCAAGCCTCCTACACCTTCCGCCCGCCGCGCGAATCCGGCGAAACCATGCAGGTCAGGGTGAGGGCGCCCGACGCCTGGGACGGCACTGTCTATCTCGATCCGGCCAGCGGCCGGGAGCAGGGCAGAAGGGGAGAAGACGAGGGACTGGTCGCCATCGTCTACAAGCTGCACAGCGCCCTGATGCTGGATCGCACCGGCAAGGCCGTGCTGGCCTGGACCGCGCTGGCCTATCTGGTCCTGACGGTGTCAGGCCTGATCGCATGGTGGCCGCGCAAATGGCCGCCGTCCTTGCGCATGGTGTTCAACAAGGGCGCGCTGCGCGCCTTGTTCGACGTGCACCGCAACGGCGGCGCCATCCTCGCGCTGCTGCTGGCGGTGTGCATGGCCAGCGGCGCCTATCTGGCATGGCGTCCGATAGGCGGCTGGATCACGCTGGCCAGCGGCCAGCCCCCGGTCGTGGCGCCCAAGCTGCCGGCGCGGCCAGCGGGCGCCATCCCGCCGCGCTCCCTGGACGAATTGGCCGCAACCGCACAAGCGGCATTTCCGGACGGCGCGATCGGCTACCTGCTGTACACGCCGCGCATCGACCGCCCCTTGGCCATACGCATGCGCGTGCCCGACGATCCGCATCCAAACGGCAGATCCTCCGTCTGGCTCGACCCGCGCGACGGCCACGTATTGGCGGCACAGCGCTGGAACGAACTCGATCCCGGCGCGCGGATCAACTCCGTGCTGTATCCGCTGCATACGGGAGAACTGGGCGGAATTGCGGGAGTAGCCATGGTCGCGCTGCTGGGCCTGGGCTTGGGCGCGTTGGGCATCAGCGGGATCTGGCTGTGGTGGCGCAGGCGCGGATTAAAAGCCCAGGCCCGCGCCCGACTTGAATCCCCCTAGATGGACGCCTGCTTCATCCGGCGAGACAGATCGGCGGCCGCCTCCTTGCGCTCGCTATAGCGGTCCACCAAATAGGGCGAGGCATCCCGCGTAAGCAGGGTGAACTTCATCAGTTCCTCGACGACGTCGACCACGCGATCGTAGTAGGGCGATGGCTTCATGCGTCCCGCCTCGTCGAATTCCTGGTAGGCCTTGGCCACCGACGATTGATTGGGAATGGTCAACATGCGCATCCAGCGCCCCAGCACCCGCATCTGGTTCACGGCGTTGAAGGACTGCGATCCGCCCGACACCTGCATCACCGCCAACGTCTTGCCCTGGGTCGGGCGCACCGCGCCCACCGACAGCGGAATCCAGTCGATCTGCGTCTTCATCAATCCCGTCATTGCGCCGTGACGCTCGGGCGAACTCCAGACCATGCCTTCGGCCCATTGGACCAGCTCATGCAGCTCGCGCACCTTGGGATGGTCATCGCTGGCGTCATCGACCAGCGGCAGTCCCGAAGGATTGAACAGCCGGGTTTCGCCGCCCAGCGCCTGCAACAGGCGCGCGGCTTCCTCGGCCACCAGGCGGCTATAGGAGCGTTCGCGCAACGAACCGTACAGCAGCAGGAACCGCGGCGCGTGCGCGGCCCGCACGGCAGGAAACAGCCCGGCCTCGCCGGGTCGATGGAACAACGACGAATCAATGTTGGGCAAATCGGCCAGGGTTTCAGACACGGACCACCTCCGCGCCGATGCGGGTCTCAACGGTTTTCTGGATCAACTTCATGCAACACCTCTATACATACGACACTCAGATTTCAATCGGCCGACGCCCGCGCACGCAGCAGCAATAGCGCGGCAAAGGCGCCAAGCCCTATGCCCCCGGACAGCCACAGCGCGTTGACCCCCCAGCGGTCCAGCGCCACCCCGAAAAGAAATGGCGCTAGCGCCTGCGCCACCCGCGCCGGCATCATCAGCCAGCCCTGGCGCGCGCCATAGCCCTGGGGGCCGAACAGCACCAGCGGCAAGGTCCCCTTGGCAATGGTCAGGATGCCGTTGCCCGCCCCATGCAGGACGGCGAACACCGGCGCCATTACCGGACCGCCTCCCAGCAGCAGGGCAACGCCCGCCGGATGCGCCAGCGCAGCCAGGCGCGCGGACAACAAGGGATGAACCCGCCGCAAGAAACCGAATTCCAGCAGGCGGCCCGCCACCTGCGCCGGACCGATGAGCGCACCCACGGCCACGGCGGCTGCGAGCGTGGCGCCCGTGGCTTCCAGCATGCGCGGCAAATGCGTGGCCATCGCGGTGCTGATGAACCAGGTCGCCGCAAACACGAAGGCGAGGAGGGCAGTGGCATACCTCTGCTGCCGCGGCTGGGGGGCAGAGGAGGGGACATCCTGCACATTGTCCGCAGGCTCTTGCGTTCGTCCCGCGCCCGGCGCTTTCGGAAACCATGCGTTCAACGGCAGGCCGACCAGCAGGTGCAATCCTGCCCACCCCAGGCACGCTCCGCGCCAACCGAATTGGGTTTCCATCCAGGCCGAAAGCGGCCATCCCACCGTGCTCGCAAAACCGGCAATCAGCGTGATCCCCGTGATGGCGCCGCGGGCGTGATGGCCATACAGCCGCACCAGGCTGGAGAAGGCTGCTTCGTAGAGTCCGGCCCCCATCGCCACGCCGATAACCAGCCAGGCGGCGACCATCGTCCAGAGGCCCTGGGCGGCGCCCAGCAAGCCCAGCCCCAGCGCAAACAGCAGGCTCGTGCCGGCCAATACGACGCGCCCGCCATGGCGGTCGATCGCTAGTCCCGCCCAGGGACCGACCACGGCCGAAGCCACCATCGCAGCGGAAAACGCCGCATACACCGCCGGCGCCGACACCCCCAGGTCGCGGGCCATCGGATCCGCCAGCATCGCCGGCAGGTAATAGGAAGACGCCCAGGCGAGCGTCTGAGCCGTGCCCAGGGAGCCAACGACGCGTACGGGAGCGTCGAGCATGTATCAATGCCGCTGGAGGAGGCGGGATGGCGGGCTGCATGCCGCGCTGGCGCCGGTCTCGGCTCCCTCACCAGCCGCGCCCGCGCAGCAATGCTCGGTAAGGTATCCGAGCAAGCCATTCATCTGGGAGAAATCCGCGCGGTAGATCAGATTCCGGCCTTGCTGCTCGACGCTGACCAGGGCTGCGTGCGCAAGCTCCTTCAAGTGGAAAGACAACGCGTTGCGGGCAACGCCAAGCCCTTCGGCCATGACACTGGGTGTAAGGCCGTCGGGCCCCGCGACGACAAGCGCACGAAACACGCGCAGGCGTTGGGCATGGGCCAGGGCATTCAGGGCAGTAACGGCTTGATCTTCATTCATCAATCAATGATACAACAATTATTGAACTATTTATGCATGCAGGCCCGCCGCGGGCCTAAGTAAACGTGCCTCTAGATATCGGCTACATCGCGCAGCCGTACGCCGGAGAAGTTGGCCGCACTCAATGCATCAAACATCGCGCGGTCGCAGATGGGAGGCGCTCCCATGCGATCCTGGCGGAAGATATGGGCATCTCCCACCACGTCCTGTTTGAACACCAGGCTGGCTCCGCCGACGAGGCTATAAAGTTTCTCGTCCTCGCCGGTCTGATAGTTGCGGTCGAACTTGATCCTCACGCGGGAAGAGGCTTCATCCAGGGCGTCGAGTCTGCGCAGCACATTGCCTAGGTAATACTGAGGGGCGGGGCAGCCGTCAGCCAGGCTGAAGTCGCACGCCACAAATGCAAACGCCTCGGCGTCCAACTGCTCAAACAGTTGCTTCAAGGGCTCCGACACAATCCATATGCCAGCAAGCACCTCCAGATCGCGTGGCATTCCGCCTTTCTCCGGTACATGAACCAGGTGGGGACGCTCCGGATACTGATCTGGCATTCCATTAGGACGCGAGACGACATTCATCCCCGGATCGATCAGCTTCTCTTCGTTGGCGATTTCGATGCCGGGAATCCTGCCGTTTCCCAAGAAGCTGGCGTCGATCAGGAAAAATTCGCCCTTATGAGATGCGGCTTCGGCTGAAACTTCAATGACGGCCGGTTCGGTCACGGTGGCTCCAAAGTTCATAACACGCTCCTATCGGCTACGGACTGCACGGAAACACAAGTTCCGCGACCAAACCGCCACCTTCCCGGGGCTTGAGATGCAATGCTCCCCCGAACCGCTTGGCAATGGCATGCACGATCGAGATGCCAAGACCCGCGCCGTCGTTGCGGCTTCGGCCTTGGTCCCCGCGCCAGAAGCGTTGGCCAATCTTGGCTGCTTGATCCGCACTGAGCCCCGGCCCCCGGTCCGCCACGACGATGCGGCATTGTCGGGTTGGAGAATCGAAGCGGGCAACGACTTCGACAGGCATGTCATAGGGGGAGTAGCGAATCGCATTGTCCACCAGGTTGCGGATGGCAGCCTCCAGCATTTCGCGTGGAATGGCGCAGCAAGCATCAGCGCCGTCGACGGATACCGCCAGGCGCAGCCGCGCTTCGACAGTTGTCGCATCGATGACGCTGGCGATGACCTCCTGGATGGACGTACACCCGTTTTCCGAATTGGGCGATGCTTCGGCACGCGCCAGAATCATCATCTGGTCGAGCGTACCCCGCAGGCGCTTCACGCCTTCCTCGGCACTGCAGAGTGACGATTCGGCTTCTTCCCCTTCGGTCAACCTGGCCACTTGCAGGTGGGTATCGATCACGGTCAGCGGTGTGCGCAACTCGTGTGCCGCGGCGTCGGTAAACGCCCGCTGGCTGGAGAGTGCCAGGGATAAGCGTCCCAACAATCCGTTCATGGCATCCAGCACAGGACGAAGCTCGGTGGGCGGCTTTGCGACAGCGATAGGGGTGGTATCGTCCGTTTGCTTGGCCCGCAACTGCATGCGCAAGGCTTGCAGCGGCGCAAGGCCCTGCCCGATACCGATCCACAGGGCAGCCAGCCCGCCAAGAAGCGCGATCAGGAAGGGCACGCCAGCCGCAAACAGCAGCTCATTGATCAGCGTGTTCCTTTGCTCGACGCGATCCGCTGTCGTTATTTGATAACTGTCATCGCGAAGCACATAAATCCGCCACTCGTGTCCGGCGACCATGCGCGTGCTGTAACCGGCAGGCAGGCTGTCGAAATCCGAGGCCGGACTGCCGCTGGTGCGCGCCAGGACCTCGCCGCGCAGCGCGCGAATCTCGCAAGCGATTCCTTCGCTGCCGTTGACGCGGATGGCTTGCGTGAAATCCGTAGTCTTGGCGTTGGGATCTATGACAGACCCGGCAAGCAAGCCCGAGACCATGCGAGCCGACATAGCCAGGCGACCATCAAGCGTGCGGGCCAGGTCGGCGCGCACGCCCAGCATCATCCAGGCCGCCGCCGCCGCCCACAAGACCATGAGAGAAAGTCCTGCAATCAGGACTGCACGAAGACGCAAACTCATGCGTCGAGCCTCCAACCCAGCCGGAATCCCAATCCACGCGACGTTTCAATCACGTCAGCGCCAAGCTTGCGGCGCAGGTTGTGGATATGAACGTTGAGCGCGTTGCTGCTCACTTCCTCGCCCAGCCCGTACAGGCGTTCATTGAGTAGATCAGGAGGGATCCACCTCGCATTGGCCGCGGCCAGATGCGCCAGCAGATCCACCTCGCGACGCGATAGCGAAATGGCTTGGCCTCCCAACCAAGCCAGGCCGCTTTCGGGTTCCAGGCGCAAAGGTCCCGCCGTAATGGTCTGGGCTGCGCGCCCCTGTGTGCGCCTGACCAGCGCATGCAATCGCGCTGCCAGTTCGCGCAAGTCAAACGGTTTGGTCATGTAGTCGTCGGCGCCTTGTTGCAGGCCCGCGATCCTGTGGTCGATGGCATCCCGGGCGGACAGTATCAGCACGGGCAAACACGGTTCAATGCTACGCACGGCAGAGAGCAATTCCATTCCGTCACGGTCCGGAAGTCCCAGGTCGAGCACCAAGGCATTGAAGGAGTTTTCCGTTTGGGCGGCTTCAGCGTCAACGGCAGTGCAAACGTGATGCACCGTGATGCCATGCGCGCGCAAGCCAGCCACGATTCCTTTGCCGATCAGTTCATCGTCTTCTACCAGCAATACCCGCATTTGAATCCCGATCCGTTGCAACCCAGGGCCCATATGTTAGGCCAGAACTTTTCCGTCAAGAATGGCCGGCGCCTTGATTTCCGTTCGTTCCGCGCCTGCTTTCCCTTCTTTAGTTTCGGTTAATCGATCTCCTCCATCATGGCTGGATAAGCTCCCCTGCGCCTCAACATGAGGGCGGCTGGGGAAGGCCGACTATTGCCCCGGAGGAATGAGGTTGTTCGTATATCGACGAGTACTGGCCGTTGTGTTTCTGTTTTTTTTCGCCATCGGCAGTGCATGGGGGAGTGCAGGCCTGTTTTCCTGGCAGGAGGAGGCTGAATTTCTGGATCCTGTCGATGTATTCAAGCTGGCGCAGGTGCAGCAGCAGGGGACGGAACTGGCGGCGCAAGGACATATTGCCGAGAACTACTATGTCTATCGCCACTCGTTGAAGCTGGTTTCGGGGCAGGGCGAGGAAGTCCGCCTGGATCTTCCCCCTGGCACGCCCAAGAATGACGAGTTCTTTGGCGATACGGAAATCTATCTTGGAGATGCGCTGCGACTGCGTTTTCCCGCCTCCGTCACAGGTCCGTTGACACTGCATTGGCAAGGCTGTGCGGAAGGGGGCATCTGCTACCCTCCGCAGACCATGGCATTGAACTTGCCCGCGATGGCGGCGGGGGCAAGTAGCGCTGCCGAGCCTCCTGCCACCACCAGTCAGCCGGAGGCGGGCGCCGGCGCCGCAGCCGACGTCGCCGAGGACCAGGCTGCTGCCCAACGCCTGGCGACGCTGGGGCCGATCGCAGGCACATTGCTGTTCTTCGGCTTCGGCCTGCTCCTGGCTTTCACGCCTTGCACCTTGCCGATGATCCCCATCATCTCCAGCATGGTCGTGGGCGCTCAGGCCAGTCCGCGGCGCGCTTTTGTCACGTCCCTGTCGTATGTGCTGGCAATGGCCGCCACCTATGCCGCCGTGGGCGTGGCCGCCGGCTTGGCAGGCGCGAATCTCCAGGCGACCCTGCAATCCCCCTGGCTGCTGGGAGCGTTCGCGGCCTTGTTCCTGATTCTCGCCAGTTCCTTGTTCGGAATGTTCGAACTGCGCCTGCCGTCCGCCTTGTTGAACCGGGTCGGCTCCGCCAGCCAGGGGCGCGCGGGCGGAAACGTGGTCGGCGCTGCGGCGCTGGGCTTCTTGTCGGCATTGCTGGTCGGACCATGCATGACCGCGCCCTTGGCGGGAGCGCTGCTCTACATCAGCCAGACCGGCAGCGCGCTGTATGGCGGCCTGGCATTGTTTGCCCTGGGCCTGGGCATGGGCCTGCCGCTGCTGGTGATCGCCATATTCGGCGCCCGCGTACTGCCCAAGCCCGGCGCGTGGATGGATCGCGTGCGCATAGCGTTCGGCTACGTGATGGTCGGGATGGCGGTGATGATGCTCGACCGCTTCCTGCCGGCCACCCTGAGCCTGGTGCTCTGGGGGGCCTGGATACTGTCCATCGCCATCGGCCTGCTGGCCTGGCCGCAAGCGGTCGCGCAAAAGCTGCGCCTGATGTGGGCCTTGCGCACACTGGGAGCCATCGCAGGCCTGTGGTCCATTCTCATGCTGGTGGGCGCCGCGTCGGGCGGTGATTCACTGTCACAGCCGCTGGCGCACCTGCGCGCCGCCTCGTCGGCCGCCGTGCCAGCCATCGCCAACAAGCCAGCCTGCGTCGAGGCCAAGTCGGTCGAGGACGTGGACAGGCGCCTGGCGGACGCGGCCGCGCGCGGCCAATGGACCTTGATCGACTTCTACGCCGACTGGTGCATCAGTTGCCACGTGATCGAACGCAATGTATTCGGCGACCCCGCTGTGGCGCAGCGGCTGGCGCGCATGCAGGTGCTGCGGCCGGACGTGACGCGCAACGACGCAACGGATCAGGCCCTGCTCAAGCGCTGGGGCGTCATGGGGCCGCCCACGCTCATCCTGGTGGGACCCGACGGCACGGAGCGCCGAGACCTTCGCGTGGTGGGGGAGGTCAGCGCCGCTGATTTCCTGGCACGACTGAACAAGGCGGGAACGCCATGATAGGCATCGGTCCCTTCTCCATTCAAAGCATGGGCGTCTTCGCGGCTGTACTGTTTTCCTGGCTGGTGACCCGCGCGCTGGCCAAACGCCTGCCGGACGCTTCTCATCGGCTTGCCGGCGCCGTGCTGCTCGACGGCGTGTTTTGGGGCATTGTGGCGGCGCGCCTGGGATACATCGCCTTCTGGTGGGAAGACTACTTCGCGGCTCCCATGGCGCTAATCGCAATCGGGGATGGCGGATACTACTGGTGGGTTGGGGTGCCGGCCACGCTGGCCTTCATCTGGTGGCGGACCCGTACCATGCCGGCGCCGCGCCGTCCCATATACGCGGGCATATTGGTCGGGGTCGTGGCCTGGTTCGCAGGCGGCGCGCTGCTGCCGCTGCTGCTCGAGCCGCCGCGTCTGCCGGACTTGCAGTTGCAAACGCTGGATGGGAAGCCCATCGCGCTGAGGTCATACGAGGGCAAACCGCTAGTCGTCAACCTCTGGGCGAGCTGGTGCCCGCCTTGCCGCCGTGAGATGCCCGCCCTGGAACAGGCGCAGTCCGAGTTCCCGGGCGTCAGCATCGTCCTGGTCAATCAGGGGGAGGGCGCGCAACAGGCGCATGACTTCATCCAGAGCGAAGGCCTGGCATTGCGCAACGTCTTGCTCGACCCTGCGTCCGCGTCCATGCGGGCGGTGAATTCACGCGGCCTGCCCACGACCTTGTTCTATGACGCGCAGGGACGCCTGGTGGACACGCATCTGGGCGAGATCACCATGGCAGCCCTCAAGGACAAGATGTCGCGGCGTTTCGATATACCCCGAGACGGCATCCAAGATTTACCCAAGTAAGGAATGACCATGTTTGCATTGCGTATGCGTATTTCATCCATCGCAGCCATCCCGCTCGTGCTGGCAGCCGGCTACAGCCAGGCCCAGACCGGAGCCCGACCGCCGGCCATCCAGGCACTGGAAGCGCAAGGCCTCACCATCGTGGGAGAGTTCGATGTGGAAGGCGGCCTGCGCGCTTTCGCCGGCACGGCAGAAGACCGCCCCATCGCCGTCTACCTCACCAGCGATGGCAACGCCATCGTGGGCACGCGCCTGGACGCCAATGGCAAGCCCATCGACCGAATGAAACTGCGGGACCTGGTTGAAAAGCCGCTGGGCGAAAAGACGTGGAGTCAACTGGAATCCGCGACCTGGGTACAGGACGGCAAACCCGACGCGCCCCGCATTATCTACACTTTCTCCGATGCAAACTGTCCCTACTGCCACCAGTTCTGGGAAGCAGCGCGCCCCTGGGTGGACGCCGGAAAGGTGCAGCTTCGCCATCTGCTCGTGGGCGTGATCCGGGCAGACAGTCCGGCAAAGGCCGCGGCTATCCTTGGCGCTCCCGACCCAACGGCCGCACTGATCGAAAACGAACACAAGTTTGATCAGGGCGGCATCAAGCCTGCCGACAGCATTCCCGACGCTGTACTCCAGACCCTCGAAGACAACCACATGCTGATGCTGTCGAGCGGGTTCCGAGGCACGCCCGGCATCGTGGTGCGGGAGAGCGACGGCTCGGTCAAGAAATTCAGAGGCATGCCCCAGGGTGCGCAATTGGCCGAGGTGTTGGGGCCGCGCTGAATCCAAGACGGGATCCGCCTTGGACGCCAAGGCACGCAGGCGAGGAGGGCGGTGGCGAAAACCTATGCCTTCCGCGCTCGGATTCCATGCCCTGGCCCATGACGATGCCGGTGATGAATATCCGGATAGTGGGGATGCGTGTGCGTCAGCGCTTCATGGCGGTGCGGATGCGTATGCGGCTCCGCGCCATCCCAGGCAAAGGGATGCGCGTGCTGGTGGTGCTCGTCGTGCACGTGACGGTGGCTATGTTCCATGGCTTCGTGGGTATGTTCGTGCGCATGCCGTTCGCGCAGGTGCAACCACACGCCCAGCGCCATCAGGGCGGCCGCCGGCCAGAATAGAAGGCCCGGATTCTCGGGCCACAAGATGAAGGAAATGATCACCCCGACTAGCGGCGCCACTGAAAAGTAGGCCCCAGTCCTGGCGGTTCCCAGCGTTCTTAGCGCCAGGACGAATAGCGTCAGGCTCAGGCCGTACCCCAGAAATCCCACGACAAGACTGGCCCCCACCATGGTGACGGGCGGAAGTTCGGCGCCACCAAGCAGCGCCAGGATCGTACTGACCGCTCCGGCAGACAAGCCTTTCAGACCGGCGATCAGCATGGCGTCATTGGTGGCGACCCGACGCGTCAGATTGTTGTCTATGGCCCAGCAGAGACAGGCCCCAACTATGAGCAGCGCCCCGAGTGACGGCGCCGTGCCGCCCGGCTCCCAAGACAGCAGTACGCCGCCGAGCACGATCGCGACCATGCCGAGCACGATCTGGCGGTCGGCGTTTTCCTTGAACGCGCACCACGCGATGATGGCCGTGAGCACCCCTTCGATATTCAGCAAAAGCGAGGCCGAGGCGCCGCTCGTCTGGGTCAGCCCGAGCATCAGCAGCGCCGGGCCGAGCACGCCGCCTGTCGCAATCGCACCCGCCAGCCAGGGCAGGTCTGCGCGCGGAATCCGCAAGCCAGGCGCATCCCCCGGGCTGTGGCCGCGGCCGATGTGACGTAGCGCCAGCAGGATGCCGAGACCCAGCCCGCTGCCCAGATAGAGAAGTCCAGCCAGCAGCAACGGTGCGACGCCTTCGACCAAGGTTTTGGCGAATGGCGTGCTCGCGCCGAACAGGAGCGCCGCGGCCAGCGCGGGGGATGCTGAGCGGATCGACATGTGGACGTGTAGACGGCGGGAATGGCTTGGAGGACAAGCGTACGCCCATTTACTTGCGATTGAACGTGGAAGGCCAATCTCGCTAGATCTAGCACTTTACATAATACACATTATGCGCATAACTGGTATGTTTGGCGCTGTTGCGGGATCCCGGACGTCTGGTGCTTTATGACCGCAACAACTAGCTGGTGGTAGCCCCACTGGACTCATCGCAGATCATCGCCCGGCACGTCGCCGGCCTGGCGTTCCAGGACCTGCCGGCATCCGCCGTCGAAGCGACCCGCAGGAACCTGCTCGACACGGTCGGCGTGGCGATCGCCGGCGCCACCGCGCCCGGCTGCGCCGCGGCGGTCGGCGCCATACTTCGACGACACGCACGACCTCGCGGTCCTGCATGCGGGCGTATCGGTGGTGCCGGCCGCGCTGGCGATGGCGGACCGCATCGGCGGCGTCAACGGCGAGGACCTGGCCGTGGCCGTGACGGCGGCCTGGACCTGGCCTGCCGGCTGGGCGTGGCGACGCGGGTCTCGCCCGTGGTCCGTGGCTGGGCCTACACCGCCACCCATAGGCTGTTCGGCGCCACCGCGGCGGCGGCCCGGCTGCTGAAGCTGGACGCGGAACGAACCGGCCATGCCTTGGGGTTAGGTGCCAGGTCTCGGTTGGACGGTGGCAACGGCAGAGATGTGCACTTGAGATCGATGACGCCACGACTTAAAAAGATGAACGTTAGTCCGGCATCACGGCCCGCTGTGCAATGGCATTTTCTGGGAACATGGTGGGCGTTCAGCCGTCACGCATCAATAGGATGCTGAGCCCACACCTACTCAAGATGATTTCGCCGGATGCATATGTCGGAATGACCGCAACATGGCGAAGTCCGACCCCACAACCTTGCAAATCCACCGGCAGCAACCGCTGCGGAGCAGTCGTTCGCGGACAGACTACGAGTGGCCACTGCGGGTCGAAAGCGGAAATTGCTTGCAGAGGCGGGGAAGACCGCCGCTACGTAGCCAGCTGCGGCAGCACCACCGCGTGCTACTGGGCCAGGAACGTCAGGTGTACGGCACGGTCAGCTATCGCTGGTAGGCCGCATCGGACGGCGCGTCCGGCCCTCTCGCCGGCGCGCTGTCGCCCAACGGAGCGCGCGTTCGCCGCGCCCGCATTCCCTACGCCCTTGCGTGATGCCGTGCTTTTGTATTAAAGTTGAAAACCATTCTCATTTACATAAAGGCACGAGGAAGCGTGGTGGGCACTGATTCGGGCGTACAGCAGCAATTTCATTTGCTGTACCGCGATCATCATTCCTGGCTTTTTAGCTGGCTACGCAGACGCATGGGTTGCACCCATCACGCGGCAGATCTCGCTCACGACACGTTTGAGCGCTTGCTGGCCTCGCGCGACGCACTGCTGGGCCAGCCGCTGGGGCTGCAAGAGCCGCGTGCCTACCTGACCACCACCGCCAAACGCCTGCTCATCGACCGGGCGCGCCGCGAGCTGCTCGAACGAACTTACCTGGCCGAGCTCGAACGGCTGGCTCCGGAACTGGCTCAGCATCCCTCGCCCGAGCAATTGCTTATCGCCATGCAGGCGTTGGAACAGATCTGCCAAGCGCTGGAAGGCGTATCCGCCAAGGCCCGCGCAGCCTTCCTGCTGCACTACCTTGAAGGCCACACGCACGCCTACGTCGCCGGGCAACTGAAGGTCTCGACCAAGATGGTGCAGAAGTACCTGGTCCAGGTGCTGTTGCATTGCCATCAACGGCTTGCCTGAACCGTGGCTGCGCCCTCGCCTGCCTCGGTTGCCGCACAGGCCGCGCAATGGATCGTCCAGCTTTCCTGCGACGACGCCGCGCAACGGCGCGCGGCCAGGCAGGCCTTTGAAGCCTGGAAGGCGGCAGACCCGCTCCATGCCACGGCCGCGGAACGCATGGAGGGCCTGTTGGACCAAGTAGACGCGATCCGCGTCGGCGGCGTGGGTGAACCGGGCAGCGCCGCCCTGGCCGCCGCGCTCAATGCGCGCGGCAAGCGCAGCCGCATCAAGAAATACGCCGCCGCCGCCCTGCTGGGCTGCGTCCTGGCCGCGCCCGCATGGCTGACGTTGCAAGCCTATCCCCCCTCCTGGCTGATGGCCGACCTGCGAGCTACCAGCGGCCAATGGAGGACGCAGGTTTTGGACGATGGCACTCGCATCAGCATCAACAGCGGCACTGCCGTCAATCTCCGCTACGACTCCCGGCTCCGGGCTTTGGAACTGATCCAGGGCGAGATTCTGGTCGAGGTCGCCAAAGATGCCACGCGCCCCTTCCTGGTCGAAACCCGGGACGGAACCATGCGCGCCCTGGGCACGAAGTTCGTCGTCAGCCGCGAGGACGGCGCAACGCGATTGAGCGTGCTGGAATCGCGCGTATCGGTCCAGACCGACGCGCAACGCCGCGGCGGATCGCGCGACGCCACCGTGGTTGAAGCCGGCCAGGCCGTGCGGATCCGTCGAAACGGCCTGGATCCAGTGACGGAGATCGACACCGGCCAGATCGAAGATGGCTGGAAGCAGCACCGGCTGTTCATACACGATCGTCCGCTCGCCGAGGTGCTCGACACCCTGGCGCGCCATCGCAGCGGCCTGATTCAGTACGACGCCCACGCGCTAGCCAGCATCCGCATTTCGGCGGTGCTGCCTCTCGATGACACAGATCGCGCCATGCAGCTGCTGACAGCCAATTTGCCGACGCTGCGCGTGCGCAGCTTCACTCCCTATTTCCTGCGCGTGGACGTGGCGCCGGGAGACTGAACCGGGCGGTTCCGGACCCTCAGGCACGCGAATTTTTTTGGACAGCAGGTTCCACTTCCGAATTCTCGTTCGTCAAACCAAAAGACATCACGAACAGGAATTCCCGATATGGCCCTGCCCCGCATCACCGCGCACCCCGTTTCTTCCCGCCAGCCCTACCTGCTCCGCCACCTGCCGCTGGCCGTCGCCCTGGCGCTCGTCGCCCTGCATCCGCATGCTGCGCGGGCCCAGGCCGCAACAGGCATGGCCGTCACCCAATACGACGTCCCGGCCGGTCCGCTGGCCCCGGCGCTGAACCGTTATGCGCAGTTGTCCGGCGCGGACATCGTGGTCGACACGCGCAATCTGCAAGGCCTGACGACCCAGGGGCTGCAGGGCAGCCACACCGTTGCCGGCGGCTTCGACATCCTGCTGCGCGGCACCGGCTACAGCGCCAGGCAGACCCCCGCCGGCTACGTCATCGAGCCCGAACCGCGCGCCAGCGCCGTTACGCTGGAATCCGTGCGCGTGGACGGCGACGCGTGGCGCAACGCCACCACCGAAGAAACGGGCTCCTATGCCGCGCGCGCGGTCACGATCACCAAGGGCGCCCAGACCCTGCGTGAAATACCTCAGTCGGTATCGGTGATGACCCGGCAGCAAATGGACGACCAGGGCCTGACCACGATCGCCGACGCCATGGGCTATGTAACGGGCCTGACGGCCTCCGACTATGAAGACACCGAGAAATTCAATGCGCGCGGGTTCGGCACCAGCGCGCAATACGACGGTCTGCCTCAGCAGGCAGCCAGCACCAACATGGATCTCGCCATCTACGACCGCATCGAGATCCTGCGAGGCCCCACCGGCCTGCTGACCGGGACGGGAGAACCTGGCGGAGCCATCAACTACGTGCGCAAGCGTCCGCGCGCCGAGAGCCATTTTTCCGCCTCCGTCTCCGGCGGCTCCTGGGACCAGTACCGTCTGGAGGCCGACGGCGGGGGTCCGCTCAATGAATCGGGCACGCTGCGCGGCCGCCTCGTCGGCGCCTACAAGGACGAAAACAAATTCTATGACTGGGGACGTTCGGAACCGCGCACCTTTTACGGTGTGCTGGAATACGACCTCGCGCCGCGCACAACGATCGGCGTGACCGCTACCTACAACGATCGCCGCTTCCGCAACTTCAACGGCCTGCCCCTTTACTCGGATGGCAGCGTGCCAGATCGCGACGCGTATGTCGGCCCGTCGAAAATGTCGGACATGTCGACCTATGACGTCGGGACCGACCTGACACATCGATGGAGCAATGGCTGGGAATTCAAGGCGGCCTATCTGCATCGCGACACGCGCTATCGCGGCTATTCGGCGTTTACCGGCAGCCGTATCGATATCGACACCGGCCTGGCCGCCGGCATGTCGGTCGGACGCATCGCGAACGACTTCAAGTGGGATCAGGGCGACGTCCACGTGTCGGGGCCCGTCTCCCTGTTTGGACAGGAGCACACGCTCACGCTGGGCTACAACTACGCGCGCTCTGACGAAACGACCGGAAGCCGCTTCAGCTACATCGAGAACGTCGCACCGCTGACCGATCACGACTTCGATCAGGAATACGCGCTGCCGGTAATCAATCGCAACAACACCATCACCACGCAATCTGGCATCTACGCCTCGGGGCGATTCAAGCTGGCCGAGCCGCTGAGCCTGATCCTGGGGGGCCGCTGGACGGACTACCGCCAGAAAAGCCGCCCGGTGTCGCCACGGACCGGAGACTGGGAATACAGCGCGGCCAATACGAAGGACGAATTCACGCCGTTCGGCGGCATTGTGCTGGACCTGAATCAACAGGTCTCGGTCTACGCCAGTTATACGGACATCTTCGTGCCCCAAAGCGAGCAGGACTACACGGGGCAAACGCTCAAGCCGCGCAAGGGTTGGCAAACCGAAGCCGGCGTCAAGGGCGAGTTCTTCGATGGCCGCTTGAATGCATCGCTGGCGATGTTCCGGATTCGCGACCAGAACCGCGCCATTACCGATCCGGACCACATCGGTTGCGGCGGCACGCCCACCGGTTCGTGCTCGCGCGCGGCCGGCCTGGTGCAAAGCCAGGGTTGGGAAGCGGAAATCAGCGGCAGCCCCTTGCCGGGCTGGGACATAGCCGCCGGCTATACCTTCACCAACGCAAAATTCCTGCGTGACGCCGACGCCGACAACGTGGGCCAGCGCTTCGCTGCCGATGTTCTGCCCAAGCACCTTTTCAAACTCTGGACGCAATACCGGTTCCAACCCCGCGATTTCAACGGCGCGCTGAACGGCTGGCGCGTCGGCATGGGCTTGCAGGCGCAAAGCGATGTCTACACCTCATCCATGCGCCAGGGCGGCTACGCGGTTGTCTCCGCGCGCCTGGGCTACCAGATCAACAAGCAATGGGACGCCGCGCTTTCGATCAGCAACCTTTTCGACCGGGAGTACCTGCGCACGCCGGGCTACGACATTTTCTACAACCTCTATGGCGCGCCGCGCAGCGCTATCCTGACGCTGCGCTACACGATGTAGCGTCTGGTGGAGATCCGCAAGCCTCGCGCAGCGCCGCCGCGATGTTTCCACGCCAAAGCCTTGCTTGCGCGCGGGGTAAACCCTAGGAAGACGGTGTTTTCGGGCGTCCGCCCGACGAGATCCTGGCGACTGGCGGCTTCGCGGCAAGCGCGCAAGCGATAGGCGCGCCAACCGGAACAATTGACACACCATTGCAAATAAATCTCAATATATTTCACGCTATCCGCCCGACCGTCCGCGTTGGGAGGATGCCGGCACTGCCCCCTCCCTGGGCGCTTTTTTCCTTGTCTCTCTCCCTGCGGCCTGCGCGCGCGTGCGCCCGATTCATCGCCGGAGCCATACCCTGTACGACGGATGCTCCTCCTCCAAATTCCGGTGCTAAAGATGAACACGCCACGGGGGAACGCGTCTGCAGGCAATTCAAATCCCGACGCAGGCGCGCCGATCTTGGAGGGAGACTCTATGGCCTCAAGCACTCGACTAGCGGACGTCATCGTCAAGCTGCCAGATCGATCGACCTGCCTCGTACAACGTCGCCTGGTCATCAAACGCAGCGATGCGCCCCCACCAGAGCCGCAATACATCTGTTCATTACCATCGGGCGAGCCTGTGACATGGTTGCGCGATGGGAAGTATCGGCTGCCAGACGGCACCGTCGCTGTCGCGGTCGCTCATCGACGACCCAGCAAGTAGGTATCAAAGTCCATCGCAGTCGACATTGCGCTGCTGATGGCACGCTGCATTACCTGATGTCCGCCGTGATCGGCTATCCGGCGCATGCTTTGCTGACCGGCGCGGAAAGGCTAGGGCATGATATCGCGTCGCCCCCCCCGCCCGCGCAAGCATCAGAACCGCCCGCGCAACGTCAGCATCATGTTGCGCGGCGCGCCGTAGTTGTTGCGGTTCTCGACATAGCCCGGATACTCGTAATACACCTTGTCGAACAGATTGTTCACGTTCAACGCAGCCGTCCAATTCGACGTCACGTCATACGCGACCCGCGCGTTCCACACGCTGTACGACGGCCGGCGCACCTTCGAGATGCTGTTGGTCAGCGCGCTCTGCCAATTCACGCCCGCGCCCACGCTCAGGCGGTTCAACTGGCCGGGCAAGCGGTATTCGCTCCACAGACGCAACAGGTGCCGCGGCGTTTCCTCGCTGAAAGTCTGGCCCTCGCGGTCCGGATCGCTCAGGTATTTATTGCTGTTGAATGTATAGCCCGCCGCCACTTGCAGGCCCCGCATCAGCTCGCCGCTCATCTCCGTCTCGAAGCCCTGGCTGCGCACCTTGCCCGCCGCGCGCGAACAATACCCGCCGTTGCACACCGGCCCGGCCTCGTAGTCCTGCACAGCGCGGTTCTTCTGGTCGATGCGGTACAGAGCGAACGACGTGTTCAGCTTGCCGTCCATCAGCTCGCCCTTCACGCCCACTTCGTAGTTCGCGCCGACGATGGGCTTCAAAATGCTGCCGTCCAGCGTAGTGGCCGTTTGCGGCTCGAAGATATCCGCATAGCTGGCGTAGGCCGACCACTGCGGCGTCAGCGCGTAGACTAGCCCCACCATGGGCGTGAACTCCGCGCTGGCCTTGGCGGTACTGACATCGTCCCACGTGGCGGCCTGCGTGGTATAGCGGCTTTCAAACCAGCTGAAGCGCCCGCCCGACACCAGCGTCAGGTCTTCCGTCAGGCTGCTGCGCAGCTGCGCATAGACGCCTTTCTGCACATGCGGTTCATAGCGCGACGTGCGCTGAGAATCCGGAAAGCTTCCTGGCTTGGGCACATGCGGATTAGGGTGGAACACATCCAGCGGCAGATAGTTGGACGCGTACTCGATGCGGTCCTTCGACGTCAGCCGCGACATGCTCACACCCACCGTCAGGTCCTGCGCCATGCCCAGCACCGTGAAGCGGCCGTTCACATTCGCATCAAAACCAATGTGCTCCGCCGACTTGTCGTAATTCCACGCATTGCGCATCGGCCCCATCAAGGTCACCGGGTCCACCGCGCCCGTCGCGTCCAGCGCCGAGGTCAGGCTCGTCTCCTTCACGTAGGTGGCCGCCACGTTCACGCGCCAATCGCTGTTGAAGCGATGTGTCAGGTCTGCAAACACCTGCGTCTCATCCCGGTCCCACTGGTTCCAGTCCGCGCCCAGAAAGGTAGACCGCTTCAGCCCCAGCGAACTGCCGTCGCTATATCGCGGCAAGCCGCCGAAGAACGGCGTGGACCGCAGGCGCGACACCAGCACGCCCGCGCCCACCGTCGTGCTGGGCGACAGGTCGTAATCCAGCGCGAAGTACAGATTGGTGTTGCGCTCCTTCACCACGTCGATGAACGAACCCTTGGAATCCAGATCCAGCACCGCCCGCGCCCGCAGGCTGCCATCCGCGTTCAAGGCCCCGCCCGCATCCAGCATACCTCCCACGTGGTCCCACGAGCCCGCGCGCGCCTCCATCAACACCTGCGTCTCGGCGGTAGGGCGCTTGCGCACCAGGTTCACCGAGCCGCCCGGCTGCCCCGCGCCTTCGAACAGGCCCTGCGCGCCGCGGAACACCTCCACCCGGTCCAGATACGCCGTGCTACCGGTGAAGCTATTGCCCACCGCATAGAAACTGCGCGACAGCGGCACGCCGTCGTATTGGATATTTGTGATCTTGAACCCGCGAGAATAGAAATTGCGCCCGCCGTCGGCCACCTCGCTGATTGTCACGCCCGTGGTGTTCTCCAAGACCTCGCTGATGGTCGACAGGTTCTGGTCATCCAACCGCTTGCGCGTCACCACCGTGACCGACTGCGGAATGTCCTTCAGCGCCTGCTCGGTCTTGCCGATGGTCGCCATGCTGGACCCGTAAGACTGCGTGCCCTCGGTCTGCGCATGATAGGCGCCCGTCACCAGCACCGGCGCCAGCGTGCTGGTGGCGGACGGCGCCTCGGCTTCCACACGGATACCGCCGTCCACATTCACCGCGCGATACCCCGTGCCCGTCAACAGCGCGCGCAAGCCATCCGCCACGCCATACTGGCCACTCAGGCCCGCGCTGTGCGCCCCGGTCAACTGCGACGAGGAATACCCCAACGAAATCCCCGCCTGCCGCGCAAACGCGGCCAGCGCGTCATTCAACGGTCCCGGCGCAATCGCGTACACGCGGGCCGATTCGGACTGCGCCGCCGTGGCCGGCGCGGCCTGGGCGTAGGAGAGCGACGGCGCCGACAAGGCGGCCAAGGCCGCCGCCAACGGCAGCAGCACGGTAAAGAAGGGATGGGGGCAAGCGCGCAAGCAAGCCCGCGCGCCGGACGACGGCGTCGCGGCCCGGAGACGATGGGTCTTCACGAAAGGGATACTCCAATGAGGGTCGGTCGGTGCTGGGCAGTGCGCACTGCTACAACCGATATGACGAACGAATTCGCCCATCCCCTCAGATTTTTTTGTTTGTTCAGCCCCGCGCCCGTTCCGGCGCCCGTGCGCGTGCCCGAACCCGCGTCACCCGCCCGCCCCACCACAAGCGTCCCGCCTGCGGCTCCACCGGCAGAATCTGACGCAGCAGCGCCAGCACCTTGCGCGTATCGTCCAACTGGAACACCCCCGACACCGGCAACCGCGCCACCGCCGGGTCACACTCGATCGCCCCGTGATAGCGCGACAGCTCCTGCAAGAAGGCGTCCAGCGGCATATCGCGCACCGACAAGGCCCCCTCGACCCAGGCCCCGCCATCCATCACGCGCCCCTCCACCGGCACCAGCGCCCGCACACCTTGCGGCGTCATCCGCGCAGACTCCCCGGCCCGCAGCGTCGCGCCCGCCGTCTCGCCCGCGCCATCGCGCGGCAGCAACGCCACCGCGCCTTCATCCACCGCCACCTCGCTGCCGTCGTCCCACTGCCGCACCCGATACCGCGTTCCCAGCGCGTGCGCCCGCCCGTCGCGCGTCTCCACGAACAGCGGCCGCGACAGCGGGTCATGCCCAGAAATCACATACACCTCGCCCACCAGCAAACGAATGCGCCGCACTGGCCCGCCGTAATCGATATCGACCGCCGTCTCCGTATTCAGCACCAGCGTCCCGCCATCCGGCAGCGCGACGCGACGCCGCTCGCCCCGCGACGTAGACACATCGGCCAGCGCCTGCCGCACCGCAGGCACATCCCCCGCCCGCCACGCCACCCAACCGCCCGCCGCGAGCGCACCCAGCGACATCAAGGCCTTGCGGCGCGACCTCCGTGCCTGTGCCGCCTCTGTCTGCCGCAGAATCCGCGCCGCCGCCTCGCCCGGCATCTCCACCGCTGGCCCCTGCAAACGCGCGCCCAGCGCCTGCAAACGCTCCCACACCAACGCATGCGCGGGCTGCGCCCGCAGCCAGGCATCGAACGCCTGCCACGCCGACGCATCCGCCGTGTTGTATTGCAGCTTGATGCGCCAGCGGATCGCTTCGTCCAACATCGCCCGATCCACCGCGCCCTCCGCGCCGTCCTCCGGACGCGCGCCTGGCGCCCCTGGCGACACGCCCGCCCGATCAAACCCCATAGACCAGCCGATAGCAGTGCTGCAACGCCTGCGCCAGATAACGCTCCACCGTCGCCACCGACCTCCCCACCTGCCGCGCAATCTGCGGGCACGTATGCCCCTCCATCTGCGCCAACAGAAACACCTCACGCACCTCCGGCTTCAACCGGCCCAGCATCTGCGCCACCTGCTCCAGCGACTCCAGAATCAACAGCCGCGACTCTTCCGAGGGCCAATGGCTCTGCGGATAAGTCTGCAACACCGCCAGATAACTGCGCTCGATCTCCAACCGCCGCCAATGGTCCACCAGCAAGCGGTTCGCGATGGTGCGCAGGTAGGCCCGCGGCTCGCGCAGCACGGTGTCAGAGGGGGAGTTTGCCGACAGCAGGCGCACAAACGTGTCCTGCGCCAGATCCGCCGCGCGATGCGCATCGCCCAGCTTCAGCCGCAGCCAGCCGTGCAGCCAGGAATGATGGTCGCGGTACAGCGTCGCGATGCCGGCGTCGGGACTGGCGCTAGGGGTAGCGGGCATGGGGATATATTGGGAATGGGAATTGTTCCCATTATATCCAGACGAATACCGGCCCAAGCCCGGTGTTCGCCCCCATGCCCGCCGGCTCGGGCGGGTCTTTGTCGTTGGGCGGGCGCCTACTGCAACGAAGCCGGCGCGTCGTGCAACACGCCGCAAGGGTCCGCGTCCGCGCCGCAAGCCCGCGCCTGCTCCAGCATGGCATTGACCTGCTCCCTGTGAACAGCGCCGCAGCATTGCTGTGACGCGGTACTGGCCGGCTTCCCAGCGAAGGTCATTTGGCCATCCATGGCCCGAGCTTGAACTCGCTGCTCATTTCGACGCAACACCTACGAGGTGAGCTGTGAATTTGCAATCAATCAGTGTTGCGTTAGCCGCCATCTCATGCGCAACACAAGAAGCACAGCGGGGACCGCAACGCAGATTTGGAGACCCCGATGATCTCCAGAGTGGAGTCGAACGCAACACCAATCCCGAACTACCAAGAATGCGTATTAAGCCCGTAGCGCAACTGAACCTTACTTCTGCACAATGGCTTCCGATGCCAGGCGGCCGGTTTCAATGCACGAAACAAGGTTGGCCCTTACCAACGTGTCCACAGCGCCTTCATCACGCGCACCCGGCGACGTCATAAGCACAATGCGAGCACTATCGAAGGCCTGCGCCAGATCACTTGCGCTGGGCCATTTGGGCTGCAACGCCGACAAGCTCGACTGGACATTGCCCAAGATGCGATTACTGGCATTTTTCAGCTCTGGGACCAGTCGGCTGGAACCCAGAACCGGACTTGCCGCAGCCACGACACAAGTCAATTGAGCCGCTGCCGCCGAAAAAATGGCGTCCTGCGCCGTCAGGGAATACTGCGCCATTAACAATGCGGAGCCCGTCGCGATGCCCGCTCCCACTGCGGTCGTAGCAACATTGCCGATAATCGCGCCTACGGCTCCCGTCACAGCGCCGCCAATCGCTCCCGTACGCAGCTCAAGCCCCCCGGTCCGCGCCCTTTCCGAACGGTAGCGGTAGTATTCGGTCTGAACTTGCAGCTTCGCAACGACGTCGTCAACGGTGGTTTCGGACGACAGGTCGAATGCCTTTTGCGCATTGGTTTTTTCTCCTGTGTTCGTCTTGCTGGGATCGCTCCAGACGTCCAGAACCGGATAGGCATTTGGCGGTGTCCAGGCGCATCCGGATATACCACCCGCGAAGCTCACCAACGCCAATCTGACGGCTGTTCGGACGATGCAACGAGATGTTGGGTATGACACGCGCCCTCCTCTATCGAACTCGATGGTCGCGACACCGCCGAGACAACTGAATCACTGATACGCCTTTTTCATTTTCCGAGTTGACCGATGCCTTGTTCGATGACACTGGTACGCACTCGGACGCCCTGCTCCTGCAATGCCAGATTCCGAAGCACAATTGTCAGATTGGGCAGAGGCATACCGGCGGCATCGAACAATTTCAAGTCCGCATTGATATCAAGGTTCAAGTCGCGCACCAACACGCTCGCGATTTCAGGCGGGCAATTGCAGCCCGCAGCGCAATCGGCCGTCCCGGGCGCCGCTTTCTTTGGCGCTTCGCACCACGGGCCCGCGAAGGTCGCAGCCGGCTTTGCCCGTCCATCCTTGCAGGTCCTGCCATGCCCGTTGACGACAGCTTTCGACCCCAGCGTGTCGCACCATGGCGAATGCGCTGCGGCAATATCCACGGCAGACACCAGGCCCCGCCGGTACTTGGACCGAAGGTCCATCGCAATCGCGCGGGCCGACCAGGCCGCCGCATCGAAGATCGCATGCCCGTCCACGTCGCGGTTGCCGTCGTTGCCCTGCGCGTCGGTCGTTCCCCGCCAAGAGCTGGCCCCATGTTTCTGGCACCAGTAGTTATTCATTTTGATGCAGCGCTTCGCAACCGCGGCGCACTCGACCGCGTTGCCATTGGCATCTGTCAGCGCTTTCCTGGCTTCTTCGCACCAATTCGAGGCCTCGGCCTGGGGGGGTGGCATCGACTGTGCGCCCACGGAAAAGGACAACACTGCCGCCATCGTGGCAGGCGCAACGAGCAGTGACCAGGATACGAGTTGTCGCATGGCAGGCACCTGAAGAGACGGCATACCCGGCAGCCAGACTTCAGCACCGCTGCGCTTCAGAGAGCGCGGAAAGCTGCTGGGAGCATGGATCGTGGGAGCGTTGCTCTCGAATTTTTACCACGCGTGGATTCGTTCAAACACCACCACAACATCCTCCAAATTGAGTATGACGCAGCCCGGTTTTTTCCGGAGGAACGTCACCGCAACTGGAGTCCGCTCAGGGCTGCCCCCCAGTCGCCTTGGCAACATATGCCGCCAATACCTCGATTTCCTGATCCGACAAGCTCGTATAAGCCGGCATCTGGCCGATGCCATTGCGGATGGCCGTCGCCACGCGCGCCGCATCGGGCTTGATTTCGTCGAGCTTGGGACCGATGGCGCCGCTGGATTGCGCGTCGTTCAGGGTATGGCAGATCGCGCAGGCTGGCGTTGCGCCAACGAACAAGGCGCGGCCAGCCTCCATGTCGGGTTCGGCTGCCGACACGCCGGCATGGAGGCTGGCGATCAGCAATCCGGCGCCTAATGCGCGCTTCCTGGGTAACGCCAGTGCAGCTTCCCTCATGCCTTGGCCACCACCGTCACGGCGTGATCGCGCCAACTGCTATTGATGTAGCCGCCGGAATTCTGCGGACGCTCTTCTTCCTGCACGCGGCCCTCGGTATCCGTGGCCCGGCTGACCAGCACGTGTTCGCCCGCCGCCAATTCCACCGGCAACGCGAACTGGCGCCAGGCATAGCGCCCGAGGTCCGGGCCGACCAGCTCCGCCTTCTGCCAGTTCTTGCCGCCGTCTATCGAGACCTCGACCTGCTTGATGCCGTTGGTGCCGCCAAACGCCACGCCCTGCACCACCACGCGCCCGGCCTTCAGGGTGGACGCAGCCGGATTGGGCGTATTGATCCACGACTTCACGCCCATGGCCCAGACAGAGGGCTGGCTCGGATTCCCTTTCTGCCCAGGTGGCGCGAGGCGATAGCCGGTCTGCTGGATCGCGGCCGGGCTTTCCTTTTCAGTGAAGGCCAGCCGCTTGATGTATTTGACGCTGTTCACGCCTGTGTAGCCCGGCACGATCAGGCGCAAGGGGCCGCCATGAGCCAGCGGTATCGGTTCGCCGTTGAGCTCCCAGGCCAGGAGCGCATCCCGCATCGCTTCCTTTGGCACCGAGCGCTCGACCATGACCATGTTCGGATCCAGGCCGTCAGGCAGTTTTTCGCCGCCGGTGCCGGTCATGTACACGGCGGCCGCCTCCAGTCCGCCGCAATGCTCGACCAGGACGCTGACCGGCAAGCCGCTCCAGATCACGCAACCGGCCGCGCCGACCTGCCAAGGCGTGCCGCTGGGTTTGTTGGGGAAATAGCCGCGGCCATTGCCCGAGCACTGCAAGACCATCGCCAGCGTCTGCAGGCCCATGCTCTTCAGCTGCCCCACGCTCAGCGACATGGGTTTTGCCACGCCGGCGATTTCAAGGACCCATGCGTCGCGGTCGGCCACGATGGACTCGTCGGGCGGCGGCAGATTGTTGCGCACGTAGAGTTGGCGCAGCGGCGTGACCACCCCGCTGCCGAATGCCTCGCGCCGCGTTTCTATGGTGTTGGCGCTGTGCACGATCATCGCATCGGGCTGCTTCCAGGCCGCGTAGGCCGGCAGCGGCTTGGCGGCGGATGCCGGGGCCGGTGGCGCGGCCGCGGCTGGCGCGGCTTTCTGTTCCGCGGCCAAGGCCGCGCGTCCCAGGCCCGCTGCGGCCAGCGCGCTGGCGCCGCCAGCCAACAGGCGCCGCCGCGCCGCGCTCTCGATCAGGGATGAACGCATTGCAGTCTCCTCGTTGGGGTCTGGAATCGTTGGTGTTCCAGAACCCTGCCGGCCTGCTACGACGTGGCTGTCTACCCCGCACGCACGTGTCCCAGGCCGCCAATAGTTATGACTGCGATGTTGGTTGAGCGATCTTTTCGTGTCAATTAGTTATTTGCAATACCCTGCCCTAGCCCATTTGGATAGGACGAGCCCATGCCAGCCAGCGCGGCCTAGGCCCGCCGGGCCAGGCTGTACACCGACGCCGGCGGCAGGTTCAGCGGCACGAACCCGACCTTGCTGGCCTGCAAGCCGCAAGCCTCCAGCACACTGGCGGATATCGGACAACGCACGCCATAGGTGAATAGCGCCATCGAGCCCTCTGCCGGCAGCGCGTCGAACACGGCGGCCAGCAGTTGCTGGTGATGCGCATGGCTCATGTTGCGCAACGGCAGGCCGCAGATGGCGGCGCCGATGCCATCCATCTCGGGATGGCGCTTGCGGCAGAGTTCCTGCGCCGGCACCTGCAGGACCGCCGCTTGCGGAAACTGCGCCCGCAAGCTGGAACTCATGGCCTGGTCCTGCTCGACCAGCACCAAACTGGACGGATCTACTCCGCGGCGCAGCATTTCGCGCGTGAACACGCCCGTGCCGCAGCCCAGTTCCAGGACTTTGCCCGCGCCGGGCGGTATGCAGGCGGTGATGGCCGCTGCCAGTGCCGGGCCGGACGGCGCCACAGCGCCTATGGCCGCGGGATTGGACAGCAGCGCCCGGACGAACTGCGTACGCTCCTGCAGCCAGCCCAACGGCGAGCGGCTCGCGGACTGGCGCGGGATAACGGTCTTGTAGGATTGCGTGGAATGCATGGGGGCCTCAGTCTCCTGGATCGGGAATGCCGTGCGACCCCAAAACCTTAACTGCGCAAGGCCCGCCGCACCCGCAACCGTCGGTAAGCACCCTTGTCAATTCGGACATCGACGGAGTGCCTGCCCCATCCGCGCCCGCACGCGGACGGACAGCTTAAGTTGCATGACTATCCCCTGCACGGCGCTACTGAGCCTTACCGCCGGCCGGAACTTCAGCCAGATCGTGTTTGGCCGCCGCCAGCACCGCCGGATCCAGCTTCTCGGAATACTTGCGTACGACCGGCAGCGTCTTCTGTCTGATCAATGCCAATTCGGAGGCAGGAATCTCGTTGATCACCATGCCGTCCTGTTTCAGCTGGTCCAGCACTTTGGCAGCCTCCTCGCGGACCAGCCGCCGCTGGAACATGGCAACCTCGCGCGCCGCGCCGCGTACGATGCCGCGGTCGGCTTCGGAAAGCCCATCCCACCATTTCTTGCTGGCCATGACCACGCTCGGGTTGTAAACATGGTTGGTCAGGGACAGATACTTTTGCACCTCGTTGATCTTGGCGCTCTGAATGATCCCCACCGGGTTCTCCTGCGCGTCGATGGCGCGGGTTTCCAGCGCCGTGTAGACCTCGGTGAACGGCATCGGAACCGCATTGGCTCCCAGCGCCTTGAAACTTTCGAGGAACACCGGACTTTGCATGGTACGTATCTTCAGGCCCGCCAGGTCTTCGGCCCTGACGATGGGACGCTTGGAATTGGTGACTTCGCGAAAGCCGGTTTCCCAGTACGCCAGGCCGACCAATCCCGCACCTTCGAGCTTCTGGAACAATAGCGCGCCGGTGCGGCCGTCGAGCAGCGCATCGGCCTCCTGGTAGTTCGTGATCGTGAAAGGCAGATCGAAGACGGCGAAATCGCGCACCACGCCCACCAGGTTCGATGGCGGGCCGAGCATCATCTGCTGCACGCCCGCCTGCAGCGCCTGCTGCATCTGCGGATCGGATCCAAGCCGGTTGCTGCTGTAGGTCGCAATGGTCAGCCGCCCGGCGCTGCGCTCTTTCACCAGGTCGGCGAATTTCCGGGCGCCTACGGCCAAGGGGTGGTCATCGGCAATGCCCAGCCCGAACTTCAGCTCGGCGGCATGCGTAACCGCGGGCAACAGCGCTGCCAGCGCCAGGCACACGGAAGCAATTCTGGTTTTCATGGTTTTTCTCCAGGGTAGATCATCAAGGTACCCGCACCCCCATGACCACATTGAAAGACGTAGCCCGCGTCGCGGGCGTGTCCCGCGCCACCGTATCGCTCGTCTGCCGCAACAGCCCCCTGGTCGCCGCGAAAACGCGCGCGCGCGTCGAACAGGCCATGGCCGAAGTCGGCTACGTCTACAACCGCAGTGCCGCCAACCTGCGCTCTTCGCGCACCGACACCATCGGCCTGGTCATCCCCGAAATCGCCAATCCGGTCTACGCGGAGATACTTCAGGGAATCGAGGAGTGCATGGCGCCGCTGGGCAAGCAGGTCGTCATGGCCAGCACCAGCGAATCGCTGGAGGTGCAGGACCGTATCCTGCAACGGATGCTCGAAATGCGCGTCGATGGACTGATCATCAGCGCGGCAACCGGCTCCGCCCCCTCGACCTTCGATGCCTGCATCCGCGCCGGCGTACCTGTGGTGCAGGTATTGCGCTCGGTCGATTCCGCGCGCCTGGATTACGCGGGTACGGACAACCGCGCCGGCGCGGGCCGCGCAACGCGGCACCTGCTATCGCTGGGGCATACCCGCCTGGCCTTCCTGGGCAGTTCCGTGGCCACGTCCGTAAGCCATGACCGCTATCTCGGCTATTGCGACGCGTTGCAGGCAAAGGGGCTGTCCGTGGATCAGGAACTGGTGGCCAGTTGCCTGCCCAAGATCGGCGATGCGGCAGCCGCGGCGCATCGCCTGCTCTCTTCCGCGAATCCGCCCACCGCGCTGGTTTGCTTCAATGACATCGTTGCTTTCGGCGTGACGATGGCCCTGTACGAACGCGGTCAGGAGCCCGGCAGGGATGTCAGCGTGATCGGCTTCGACAACATCGAATGGGCGGAAAACTGGCGCCCCGCGCTCAGCACGATGTCCATCAGCGCACTCGAAATCGGCCGGCATGCCGGCGAACTTCTCAGCCGGCGCCTGCAGGACAAAGAGGAAGCGCCGCAACGCATGATCAGCGAGGCCACGCTGATCGAACGGCGCTCCACGGGCGGCCTGGCCGGGCCGCGATAGCGCGCAGGCTCACCGCATAAGGGCAGCAGAGCACGCGTCTAGCGCCCTCAAGGCGTCTGCCTCTACTCCGCTTTGACCTGCGCGGTGGCGATGACGCCGCCCCATTTCCCCTTTTCGTCATGCACGAACGCGCTGGCCTGGGTTCGGCTTAGCGGCATGACGAAGGTTCCCAGGTCCGCCAGACGGCTCTGCACCTCCGATTCCTGCAGGGCTTTGTTGATGGCCGCGTTCAGGGTGTCCAGAACCAGCGCCGGCGTCCCCTTCGGCGCAAAGACCGCGAACCAGCCCAAGGTCACCATGCCGGGCAAGGTGTCCTTGACCAAGGGAATGCCTTCGAAGCCCGGCAGCGTCCGATCCGCGCTCATCGCAACCGGCACCAGCTTGCCCGCGCGCACCAGAGGCACAAGCGGCGCGACGCCGTCTATGTAGACAGGTATGTCGCCCTTGATCAGGGCTTGCAAGGCTTGCGAGGTGCCGCTGAAGCTGACCTGCCGGAACTCGCGGCCGCCAAGTTGGCCGATCAGGTAGACCGACAGGTTGGGTATCGAACCGCGGGTCGGACTGCCTATCACCAGGTCCGAAGCCTCTCCCCCTTTGGCGGCCGCGATCAGGTCGGCGACCGAACGGTAAGGCGTGCCGGGAGTCGTGACCAGCATCATGGGCGTATAGGCCAGCGTGGCAACCACTTCGGTATCGCGTTCGATGTCGAACTTGGCGGCTTGGTACAGGAACGGCGTGGTAACGGCCGCGGCTGCGTGGAACATGGCCAGTGTGTAGCCGTCCGGGTCGGCGCGGGTCAGCGCGTTCATGCCGATGATGCCATTCCCCCCGGGGCGGTTCTCGACGATGACCTGGTGCCCCCATTGGCGGCCCAGCCTGTCGGCGATCAGGCGCGTGATGATGTCCGGCGCGCTGCCCGCGGCCGTGGGTGCAATGATCCTGACCGGCTTGTCGGGGTACTGCTGCGCGCCTGCAGCGCTGTAAGTCGCGCAACCCAGAACAATAGCCAACCCCGTCAGCCAGCGTGCTGCTTTCATGATGTCTCCTTATGGGCGCGTGCCGGAAAAGGTCCACGGCCGCTTATTAATTGCCACTATATCAATTAAATATAAATTTAATTGATATAGTGTTAAATAAGGGTTTACACCACGCGCTCGCGCACTTGCGCGCCGGAATCGGGGAGGACTATCGGGTGGCCGTCTTGCGTTTGGGCTTGGCCTGCACGCCAGGCTCCCGGGCCCATTGCGCGATGCCGTCGAGCAGGATCCGCAGGCCGGCTTCAAATGCCAATTCGGTACTTAGTCCTGAGAACGCCTCTGCGACGTAGCGGGCTCCGGGATAGCGGTCCGCCGGCATGGCATCCAGCCGTCCGCGGATGAAATCGCGATGGTAGACAGGCAACTGCTTGGACGCTTCGGCACGGCTGCTTGCGACCAGGAATTGCGCCAGCAGGTGGTAGGCCAGGGCCACCTGCTCAGCCGAAAAGCCACCTTGCATGAAGGCCGTGGTCACGTGGTTGAAGAACACCGCGCCAAAATCGGTTTCACCTGAATCCACGTCCTGGAACAGGCGGAAGCGGTTATGGGAGGCGACATAGGTGCTGACGCCGGGATTCTCCACCGCAAAGGCCAGGCTGACTCGCGCGATGGTTTCGATGTCGGCGCGCCAGTCGCCGGTCAGCGCCGGCATCCGTGCCAGCCGCTCCCGGTAGTAGTTGTTGAGCACGCCCGATATCAATTTGTCGCGCCCGCCCAAGTAGTAATGGATCAGGCCGGGCGCGACGCCGAAGTCGCGCGCCAGTTGCACCATGGAGATCTGATCCAGCGAGGTTTCGCGTGCCAGCGCGATCGCGCGTTCGATGATGGCAGCCCGGCTGAGCGTGGCTTCACCGTTGATCGGCGACTCGACCCGGGGTGGACGGCCACGCTTGCGCGGTGCGGCATCGGTGGCGGGCTTTTTTGCGGTGGGCATATCGGCACACTCTGGGAAATCCGGATGACCGGGGCATCCTAAGGTTTTATTGCCTCCCTGGCAAATATCCCGCCCGTCCCGCCTCTTCAGCCATCATGCGTCGTGGCGCCGTGCCGCAACAGCACCTCACGCAAGGAGGCGGGAATGGGCGTGCCCACCCTTGCGTCCTGCCGTACGCAGATGGGGGAAAACACCGCCGCAAATACCGGGCTTCCGTCAGGCCGGGTGGCGTGCGCCCGGATATCGAATGAACGCGTGCGCAGCGCTCCTAGACTACATGCGATATGGACTACGTCTCCCGGCCAGAGCGTACCGGTAAAGTCTAAGGACATGCCCCGGCACGGCGTGCCGACCTCATGCGCCTCGCCCAAGCGCTTCCCTTCCCCGAGATGCTCTGTATACAGCCCCACCGCGCCCAACAGGTAGTCGGTAAAGCGCCCGGTATAGACCACCCCCGCCGGATCGCAATCCCCCCATCGCACCTCGCGCCGGACCACGAAGGGGTCGAGGCTCAGGACCATCTCGGTGGCTTTCATGGTTGTCCCTCGCACTCGGCAGGCATCAGCCCGGCCGCTTCGAATTCCCGCACCAGGGCCGGATATTGCTCACGCAGCCGGCCGACGTCGACGCGCCCGGTGCGCGTCATGAAACGCAGCACGAACTCCCGCGGTCCATACTGATCCATCCAGTCCCGCATGCGCTCGTACCAGTTGAAGGAAGCTTCCGACGCGCCTATCAGCTTTTGCTTTTGCGGCTGGCGCGTGGCGCAATATGAAGCCAGCGCACCAGGAATATCGCCGGGCGAACCATTCAATGCATCGGCCAGCGCGATGGCGTCCTCCATGGCGATACGCGTGCCCGACCCGATGGAAAAATGTGCGCTGCTGAGCGCGTCGCCTATCAGCACCCGGTTGCCCACGCACCAGTTGCGCGCGCGTATGACCGGGAACTGGCGCCAACTGGAATGGTTCGAGACCAATGCGTCCCCGTCCAGTTCGGGCGCGAATACCTGTTCGAACAGCTGCTGCCGCGCCTCGGCACTCATCGCCTCCATGCCCAGGTCCTGCCAACTGCGGTGATCGCATTCCGCGACGAAGGTGCTCATGGATGCCGAATAGGGGTAGTAGTGCGCCACAAAGTAACCAGCGCCGTGCTTGCGGAACACCAGGCTTGGGGATGGGAAGGCCTTTGCGACGCCATACCAGGCGAAATGGTTTGTGAGGCTGTACCGGTGCACGTCGAACCCGCACTCGTCACTGTCACGCACCCGGGAATTGATCCCGTCCGCGCCCACCACCACATCGGCATCGAGCGCCTGGAAATCATCGATCCGTTCCTGGTAGCGCACATCCACGCCCAACCGCCTGGCGTGTACGCCCAGGATGCGCAGCAGCTCGATGCGCGCAATGGCGCCGCCGCTGCCGGGGCGCTGCACCGTGACCGGCGTCTCGTTCGACACGATGACCTGCCGGTCGCTGAAGCGCATGGCGCCGGCGAGCGCGTCGAATACCCCGGGGGAGGCATCCCGCAATCGATCCAGCCCCTTGTCGGCCATGACTACGCCGAAGCCGAAGGTGGCATCGGCCGGGTTCTGTTCATACACGGTGACGGCCGCGGCCGGTTGGCGCTGTTTCAACAGGATGGCAAGAAACAGGCCCGCCGGCCCGCCTCCGATGATGGCGGCTTTCATGCGAGCTCCAGAGGTGCAATGGACAGGACGTCCATGTCGAACTGTTCGATACGGCCGCTCAACCCGCCGGTCAAGGCGCCATACCAGACGGCCGGTTTAAAGCCCAGTTCCTTGCGCTCGAACCGCAGCCCAGGATTGCCCAAGATGCACAGATAGCCGTTTCCGGCGGGCTGCGTGGAATAGCCCGCGCTGCCGCGGGCGGCATCCAGCAAACCCTTGAATTCGGGCACGTCCAGTACATAGATGGCCGCCTTGTCCTGCGCCTGCCTGCCCAGCGCGGCGCCCTTGGCCCGCCACACCGGCTCGATGGAGTCAAAGCCGCCCTCCTCCAATGCCATCGCGGCTTCGAGCGTATTCTGGGCGTCCTGCGCGTCTTCCGCGCTGAAGGGCCGCACCTGCCAGGTGATTTCGATGGGATAGCCGTTGGGATCGTTGAAGTAGATGGATTCGATCACCTCGTGGCGGATCTGGTAACGCAAGGGAATCCCGACCGCCTCCACGCGAGCGCGCCATCGCAGCAGCTCGGCCTCGCTTTCGACCCGCCAGGCGGTGTGGGTAGCGCGGTCCTGGTAATGATCCGTGGGCGTCAGGCGCTCGGGACGCTGCGTGCCGATGTAGTAGAAGAAGGCGATGGTGCTGCCATTGCCGCTGTCGAAAAAGAAGTGCAGGAAATCAGGATGGTTCTGCGGGCCCCATCCCTTGGCGGAAATGGCATGCACCAGCGGCAAGCCCAGCAGGTCGCGATAGAAGCGCACGGTTTGCGCGAGCTTCCAGGTCGGCCTGGCCGTGTGGTGCACTCCGTGCAGCCGCACCTTGGGGATGGAAGAAAGTTCAGGCAAGGACGGGCTCATTTGGCGTGTTCTCCATTCGTTTGCTGGCCGCGTTCGGCCTCGAGCGTGGCGGCGATCTGGCCGCGCAACGCTTTTTTGCTCAGCTTTCCAGATGCGGAAAGGGGAAATTCGTCCACGACTTCCAGGCGTTCAGGCCACTTGAACTTCGCTAGCCCGACCTCTTGCAGATAGCCGCAGACCATGGGTAGCGTGAGCGCCGCGCCAGGGAGGCGAGCTATCACGAAGGCACAGACGCGTTCCCCGTAGACCGGATCCGGCATGGCCACCACGGCCGAGGCCAGGATGGCCGGATGCCCGTTAAGCACGTTCTCGACCTCCTCGGCGTTGATCTTTTCGCCGCCGCGGTCCACCACGTCCTTGATCCGCCCGCAGAAGTAGTAGTAGCGCCGGCCGTCGTGCACTTCGCAGCGCATCAGGTCGCCCGAGCGGTAGAAGCCGTCGGCCGTGAAACGACCGACGTCCTCCGCCTCCGACTTGTAGTAACCGCGTATGGTGTAAGGCCCCCTGAACAGCGCTTCGCCGGTTTCACCTACAGGCACTTCGGTGTCGGTGCCGGGCGTCACGATCCGGACCTCGTCGTGGCCCGAAACCGGCCGGCCGACCGAATTTTCGAGCACGTTCGCGCTGTCGCCCTCCTTGGCGAACATGATGACGCCCTCGGTCATGCCGAAGATATGGAATGCGGGCGATCCGGTGGTTCTGGCCAGGCCCGCGGCGTTGCGAGGCGTAATGAAACGGCGGCGCGCCTTTACGCTGGCGTCCGCGCGGTCCAGCTCGGGCAGGATGCGGGTCAGGATCGGGCCCGCCACGCCGAACCAGGTGGGCCGGTAAGTCCGCACCAAGCCCTGCAAGGTGGCTTCGTCCAGGCTGCGGCATACGGTGACCTGAGCGCCGCTCAACAGGAATGGACCGAAGAAGCAGCCCATGTTCAGGTTGTGCATGTAGGGCGTGGGAAAGAACAGCACGTCGTCGCTGGTGTAGCGGTTCCAGGCTGCCACCGCCCGCATGTTGTAGAGATACTCGGAATGAAAGCGCGGGATGATCTTGGGCACCCCGGTCGTACCGCCCGACAGCTGGAACACCGCCACCTGGAACGGATGCGCCTGCACTTGCGCAAGGCGCGCGCGGGCGGCTGCCAGCGGCGTGGCCGCGATCAGGCCGTCTATCGTGACGGCACATCCGCGAGCGGACCCGCGCGCCTGTACGACATGCGCCAACGTCGGCACATGCCGCTGCATCTCTTCTGCGAAGGCCACGTCGTCGAACTTCGGATCGTCGCCCTGGACAAGGTGCAGCCGTGCTTGCGCCAGGTTTCCCAGATATTCGATCTCCAGTTTGCGGAAGGCCTGCAAGGAGCAGATGGGGATGATCCCCGCCTTCAGGCAGGCGCAGAACGCCACCAGCAGTTCATGGCTATTGCCGCACTGGAAGATTGCGCGGTCCAGCGGCCGCAGGCCCAGATCCAGCAGCGCCGCGCCCAGCCTGTCGCTGCGCTGGTCCAGCTCACGGTAGGTGTAGTGACCGTCCGGCCCTACCAGCGCCAGCCTGTCGGCGTGAACGGCAAAGGCATCGCGCAGGCCGCCCGCCAGGGTTTCCCCAGTAAGCACGCCCTGGCGCACATACTCGCGCACCCTGTCTTCATCCGGGTAACGCACGCCCAGCAGGCGCTCGGCCGGCAAGATCCTTTCCAGACTCGTCATTGATCGTTCCTCTTGCGCCCGTGGCGGGCGTGTCTACGGATTGCCCGGTCAGAAATGCGCGCGCAACCACGCTTCCAGATGCTGGGCCGCTACCGTCCTGCCGGCGGGCTCGTCCTTGGCCAGCGCCATGCCATGGTGGTTGCCGCGCACCCGCACATGGGTCTTGGCCTGTGTACCGATCTGGCCGTGGATGGCGACGATGTCGGCCGGGAACGTGCATTGGTCTCCGGTGTACTCGATCAGCAGCGTCGGCTGCCGCACGGCCGGCAGGGTCTGCTCCAGCGCGGCATTGGACGAGAGTCCCGACCAGGTCGACAGCCAGGACTCCGGCGTTACTATCCGGGCAAAGCCCACGCTGCCCCAGTTGGACACGAAGGGATCCTTGCCCCAAAGCGAGCCGGTCTTGCGGTCCGAAGGATCCAGCGTGATATCCCAGGCCCTGGGGTCCGCATCCGTGCGCCAGACGTGAAAGATCGGCGCGAATGCGGCCTGCTGCCGGTCCAGCGGCTGCAGCGAACCCGCCTTGACCTTGCCGCGGGCATCCTGCTTGGCGGCGAGCAAGGCGCGCGCTTGCTGGTCGATGCGCCGCACACGCTCAACCTGCGCGGCACGATACTTATCGAGAAACGCCTGGTCGTACCGCGCCTGCCCCGTCCGCGCGTCATAGCCGTTCTCGGCGCTGAACGGATCCAGCGCCGGATCGGTACGCATCGGATCGGCTTCGTCAACGACCGAGGGATCCAGACCAGACATGAGCAGCCTGCCTTGCCCCGGATGCGGCGACAGCAACACCAGTCCGTCCACCACCGGCATGGCGAGTTCGTTCAGCTTGGTGGGGCGGCCGGCAGGCGTTTTGCCGATACGGGAATCCGGCGCCAAAAGGGACTGCTGGTTGTACAGCGCATACAACCCGGCGCCGCCCGAATTGCCCAGGAGGACGATGCGCTCGTAGCCAAGATCCCGCAAGTGCTGCATGCCCGCCGCCACATCGAACAAGGCGATCTCATGCTCCAGCCTGAGGTCGTTGCCGATCGAGCGCGGCCCCTGCACCCAGCAGGCGCAGCCCGCATCGAGCACCGTCGGCACCATATAGTGCGTAACGGACATCTCGCGCGGATGCATCAGGGATACGACCGTACGCTCCTTGCCTGTCGCCGTGAACAGGAAGCCCAGGGTCCGCTGGCCGTCGGCCGTGCCCAAGGCGTAAGGCACAACCTTATAGGGCCGCTGCATCAACTCGGCATCCCAGGATGCCCCCCGCATGCCTGCCGTCACTGCGGCCATCTCTTTCTCAGCCACGAGCCTCTCCAATTAATTAACACCCAGGCAATTAATTTATGAGATATTTATCTGGGTGTCAATTAATTCTCGATAAGGCCAGCGCGGCGCATAAAAAAGCGCCGGCAGACGCCAATTATTGGCGCTTGCCGGCGTGGTCTTTCCTGGCCCTCTCCGTCAGCGCTGTACCGGACGCAGATTCAAGGTACCCGCCTTCTCGCTATCCACCTTGGCGCGGCTGAACGCCATGGGGAAATACTCGCCCGTTGCCCAGTCCTTGAGCAGGTTCTGGTAATACGGGCTGCGCGGGTCGGCGGATTGTCCCGGCACGTTCTGCATGCGCGAGTTGTCCCAGTCGGCCACGTCGATCACCTGGCGGTATGACGCGCCGCTGGTCTGGCGGAAGTCGCTGGCGCGGAAGGTGGCGCGGTGCACGGTGTCGTTGTCGCCGCTGACCGGATAGCGCGGCGTGCCGTAGGCATTGGCGGTGGCCTCGGGCAGCAGGCTGGCCAGGCTGTGCTCGAACTGGATGTGGTGCAGCTTGCCCCACTGCCATTGCGAGGAATCCGGTCCCAGCTTGGCGCGCAGCTTCTGCAAGCCGTCGTTCAGCGCCTGCAGCAGCAGCGCGTCACGGCCCTGCTGCGGCTGCGCACCGAAAGCGCTGTCCGGCGTGGCCAGCTTTTCCAGCGTTTTGGCGGTGGACAGATTGCCGAAGGCGGCCCGGCCGTTGGCAGGCACGTAGAGTTCAGTCACGCGCTTGACGACCTCGGGCAGCCAGAACTCGTACACCGTGGCCGCGCGCGATTCCGTTCCCACTCGGGCGTCCCAGTCCTTCAGCATGCTCAAGGCCTGCGACGTCGCGGGATCGGCCGAATTCAGCGACTTCGCGTAGCCCGTCAGCGTGCGCGCCGGAATGGACAGGTTGTCGTACTGCAGCGCCTGCGAACTCTGGACCGTTTGCCCCTTGCTGTCGGCCAGCACCTCGCGTATGCGCTGCACACGGTAGGGTTCGGCCCAGGTGCGGGCGGACATGTCCTTGTAGCGGTAGTCGGCCGGCAGGTTGTATTCGTTGGCGGTGGCGACGTAGCCCTCGGGCGGGTTGTAGGCGCGGGGCAGCGCGCTGCCCGGCAGGACGCCGCGCCATTCGAACTCGCCATTGCCGGGCACGGGGAGCATGCCGGACCAATCCGCGCGCGGGCGTATCGGCGCGATGCTGCCGCCGAACCAGCCGATGTTGCCGTCCACGTCGGCATACACCATGTTCTCGCTGGGCGTGTAGTGCTTTTCCATGCCGGCGACGAACTCGTTCCAGTTCTGCGCCTGGTTCAGCCGCAGGCTGGCCAGATAGGCCGCGGTTCCGGGAAATTCCAGATAGGCCGCGCGCAAGGCGTAGGCCTTGCGCTTGACCGGATCCACGTAGATCACCGGGCCGTGGCGGGTGAACTTCAGCTGGCGCGTTGCCGCTGCCTGTCCGCGCACGGGGATCGACTCATCCACCTGGCGCATCTTTTCCCAGCGGCCGTTGTAGCGGTATTCGTCCGGCCTGGCTGGATTGGTGTCGTAGACGTACAGGTCTTCTTCGTCGCCAAAGGCGAAGATCGTCAGCCCGAAAGCGATGCGGTCGTTGTGGCCCATGGACACGCCGGGCAGCGCCGGCTCGCCCGCGCCGATCACGTTCCAGCCCGGCGCGTTCAGGTGCACCATGTAGCGCAGCGAAGGCATGGTGATGGACCGGTGCGGATCGCCCGCGAGGATGGGCTTGCCGCTGGCCGTATGCTGCCCGGCTATGGTCCAGTTGTTGCTCTCGTAGCGGGTCGCCATGGGGTCGAACGCCGGATCCAGCGACGCCAGCAGATTCGCGGACAATTCCTGCGCAAGTTTTTCGCGCTCGGCGGCCGCGAGCGGGCTGCGCGGGAAGTCGGCCGCGACGAATTTCTGGCCGTTGCGCGCCAGGTTGTAGTCGCCCAGGACCTTGCTGTCGACGTCGCGCACGTCCAGTCCGGCAGGCACCTGCAGCGCCAAGGGCGGCTCGAAGGTGCTGAGTCCCTGCACGGCGTTCAGGCCCAGCGCCGCGACGCGTTGCGCCATCCGCACCTCTTCGTTGAGATTGCGGGTCAGGCCATAGATGCGGATGAGCGAGGTCTCGGGGCTCCAGTAGCCGGGCTCGGTGCCGGTCAGCTTGAATTCCGGCGGCATCTGATCGGGATTCGCCTTGACCCAATCGATGTAGGCATTGATGCCCGCCGCGAAGGACGTGAGGATCGCCTTGCCCTGCGGGTGGTAGCTGGCGAATTCGGCCTGCATGTCGCCGCGGTACAGGAACAGGCGCGCCGCGCGGTCCTGCTCGACAAAGCGCGGGCCGAATTGTTCGGCCATCTTGCCCTCGCCCTGGCGGCGCCAGAGGTCCAGTTGCCAGAGGCGGTCGCGCGCCGCGTTGAAGCCTTGGGCGAAGAACAGGTCATCCTGGTTCTGCGCGTAGATGTGGGACACGCCGTGGCGGTCGCGCACGATCTCCACTGGCTGGGACAGCCCCTTCATATCGACGGTTTCTTTCTTGCCTCCGGGCGACGCGCAGCCTGCCAGCACTGCAATCAGCCCGCTCGCCAGGAATGCCGCGGCCCTGCGATTGAACGTACGCATTGACTCCTCCTCGGGTTTATTTGTCTTCTATGTGCCTGCCGGCATCGAGGGGGCCATGCCGCCCGACGCGACAGCTAGCAATATGTACAGCGAAATTCCAAAGGCGGCGAACGCTGTTTCATTTGAACAGGCTTGCCAGAATCGGTAACGTCTGCGCCAGGTCCGTGTTGAAGCCCGATGGCAGAGCGGCACGCCTCTTGCGCAAGCATGCTTTCAAGCCTAAATTGATCTGGTCGCCTGGCGCTTGGCCATTGCAAGCGAACTGCGCGCATGGCGTTCTGGTTGTTTTTCTGTCTTTTGTTCCACCAAGGAGCGATATGATGAAAGTGAAACACCTGTTAGGCCCGGCAGCCCTTGCGCTGTCACTGCTGGTCGCCGCGCCGGTGGTAGCGGCGCCTACCGACCCGGCGCCCATCATCACCGGCAAGCAATGGTCGGAGTCCGACGCGAATCTGAAGAAGGCCTACCTGCTGGGCATGGCGAACCTCATCCAGGTGGAGCAGGCCTATCAGCAGCGCCGCGCGCCGGCGGACAACCAGACGCTGATCCCGCGTTTCGCCAAGGGTTTGCAGAGCCATACGCTCGATTCGGTGCGCGAACGGCTGGATAGCTGGTACGCGGCCAATCCGACCCGGATGGACCGCCCCGTGGTCGAAACGCTCTGGTTCGAAATCGTCGCGCCCGCGGCGCCGGCCACGCCGGCCGCTCCCGCCAAGCGCGCCCGCTAGGAGTCAACCATGAAAGTCATCCGATCGATCGCCATAGGCCTCATGATGGGGTCGCTGGTAGCCTGCACCAACATGAGTTCCAAGCAGCAAGGCACCCTGTCGGGCGCGGCCATCGGCGCCGCTGCCGGCGCGGGCATTGCCGCCATCGCGGGCGGCAGCGGCTGGACTGGGGCCGCCATCGGCGCCGCCGCCGGCGGCATTGCCGGCAATATCTACGGCGACAAGCACTAAGCCTCCGCCCTTGCGCAATGGCCAGCCCCGGGCCGCGGCCCGGGACTGCGGCTACAGATTGCCGGTGGACTTGCCGATCCGCCAGTACACGCCTCCTCCCGTCATACCGCCGTCGACCGGCAAGTCCGCGCCGGTGATGAACGAAGCCTCGGGCCCCAACAGGAACATTACCGCCGCCGCGATCTCGTCGGCATCCGCGCCGCGTGACAGCGGCGTGGCGTCGCGGTTGCCTTCATAGAACAGGCGCGCCCGGCCGGCGTCATGCACGGCATTGGGCTGCATGATCATCGGCGTTTCCACCAGGCCCGGGCATACGGTGTTGACGCGTATGCCCCGCCCCGCCAGTTCCAGCGATGCCGCCCGCGTCAGCCCGCGCAGGGCCCACTTGCTGGCGGTGTAGGCTGCGCTGAAGTAGCCGGTAAGCCCCGCCGTCGAAGACGTATTGACGATGGCCGCGCCCTGCGGCATCAGTGCGGCCAGGTTGCGGATGGCGAGGAATGGCCCGTCCAGATTGATATCCAGCAGGCGCCGCCATTCCGCGTGCGTGGTCTCGGTCACGGTCTTGCGCAGGGTCACGCCAGCGTTGTTGACCAGGCCGTAGAGCGGCACGCCCGCAGCCGAAATCTCATCGGCCAACGCCAGCCAATCGGATTCGCGGGCCACGTCCGCGACCCGGATGCGCAGCCGTTCGGCATCCGCGCCCGCCGCCGCGCGCAACTCCGCCCAGGTCGCATCGCTTTCGGGCAAGACGTCCAGCGCGTAGACGGTTGCGCCGGCCTGCAACAGGCGCAGCGCCTCGGCCGCGCCCTGCCCTCTGGCCGCGCCCGTCACGACGGCCGCCTTGCCGTTCCACCACGATGCCACGTCCTTGTCGTCGCTCATGTCTTGGACACTCCGCCGTCGACCATCAGCACGTGACCAGTGACATAGCCGGATGCCTGCGAAGCCAGATACAGCGCCGCGTCGGCGATCTCGGACGGCTGGCCCACGCGGCGCGCCGGCAGGCGCTCCACGTATTCGGCAAAGGTGGCGGCGTCGGCGTGCATCCAGCTGCTCATCGGCGTTTCGATGAAGCCGGGCGCAATGGCGTTGACGCGCAGCCCCTTGGGACTCCACTCCAGCGCCAGGCATTGGGTCAGATGGGCCACGCCGGCCTTGGCAGCCGCATAGTCGGCGCAGTTCGGGCGCGGCTTGACGCCGGCATAGCTGGACAGGTTGATGATGGCGCCGCTGCCTTGCGCGATCATGTGGCGCGCAGCCGCCTGCGCGCCGAAGAACGTGCCTTTCAGGTTGATGTCCATGGTGCGTTGCCATGCGGCTTCGTCCAGGTCCAGGGCGGGCATGCGGGCCATGAAGCCGGCGTTGTTGACCCACACGTCCAGCGCGCCGTACTGGGCAGCCACCGCGTCGGCCAGTGCGCGTACCGCCTGCGCTTGCGTGACGTCCAGTTGGCGGCAATCCGCGTCCACGCCGGACAGCGCCCCAAGGTCCAGGTCGGTGGCGACCACGGTCGCGCCCTGCTGGCGGAACGCCGCCGCCATGGCGCGTCCAATACCGCCCCCGGCCCCCGTGACAACCGCGATTTTCCCTGCCAGATCCGGATAGTTCATTTTGCTCATGTGATGATGAAAAAATTGGAGTTCAGTTGAATGCCGCGCGCTTGGCGGCCTTGTTGACTGCGGTGTTGCCGGCTTCCTCGCCCGGCAGGCGGATGTCGTTCAGGTCCATGCCCGCCGTCTCCTTGATGAGGAAGGCGCCGGCAAACGCCATCAGCCCCAGCGCCCCCACGTAGGCCGTGTAGACCCAATCCAGCCCTTGGGCGCCCAGCCAGGCATTGATGTAGGGCGCGGTGCCGCCAAAGATCGCGACCGACAGCGAAGAGATGAAGCCCACGCCCATGGCGCGCGCGCCGGTCGGCACCTGTTCGGCCACCACGGCGGGGAAGATCGCCGCCAGCAGCGCCCAAACCAGGAGGCCTATCAACTGCCCCACGAACAGCGTCCAGGGCTGGTCGGTCACGATGTGCGATACCGGGAACACCGCCAGCGCCACGCCCAGGCCGAAGGCCATCACCATCGGCTTGCGGCCGTAGCGGTCCGCCAGCCAGCCGCAGACCGGCAGCCACAACAGGCACACCAACTGCGCGATCAGGCTGGCCGTGTAGGCGCCCGCCGGATCCATGCCCTTGGTCGCGATGGCCGTGGCCGGCGCGAAGGTGACCCAGGTGTAATACGTGGCGTTGGACGCCGCGGCGATCATCACGATGTTGCGGGCGATCTTCAAGGCCTGCCGCGCCGACACCTTCTGCGTGCCGCCCTGCTCCGCGCTGTGTTCGAAGACCTCGCTTTCGCTTGCGCTGCGGCGCAGGAACAGCGCGTAGACACCCAGCAGCGCCCCCACGCCAAAGCCCACGCGCCAGCCCCAGGCTTCCATCGCGGGCTTGCCCAGCCAGGACGTCAGCAACGCCGCCAGCGCGGTCGCGGCCATGACGCCGATGGTCACGCTGACGAACACCGAACTCGACCACAGCCCGCGCCGCGCGGGCGGCGCGATTTCGGCAACGTAGGTATAGGCCACGCCGGACTCCCCGCCATGCGCCAATCCCTGCATCAGGCGGCAAATGAAGAGCAATACCGAAGCCAGCACCCCGGCCTGCTCATAGGTGGGCAGCAGCGCGATCGCCAGGCTGGTCAGGGCCAGCAGGCACATGGTCAGAACCAGCGTGAACTTGCGGCCGTAGCGGTCGCCGATGCGGCCAAACAGCCAGCCGCCGATCGGCCGCGCCAGGAATCCGCCCGCGAACACGGCCAGCGTGGCCAGCAGCGCCGAACCGCGGTCGGTCGGGTCGAACAGGTTCATGGCCAGATAGGCCGAGAACGTGCCGTACAAGGTCCAGTCGAACCATTCCAGGGCATTGCCCACGGCCGCCGCGCGCAGCGAAGCGTGGCGGCGTTGGCGGTCCTGTGTCTCCATCATTATTGTCGTCGTCATTTTTTTATCCGTGCTGGTCTTGGCCGAGGTGCCGCGCGAACCAATTGGCCGCGGCGTTGCTGGTGCGTTCGAAATGTTCCGTGTAGACCGAGTAATGGCCGCCGGGCAGCAGCAGCAACTCCTTGGGCTGATGCGCCGCGTTGAAAGCGTCCTGCTGCAGATCGGCAGGCGTCAGGCCGTCGCCGGTGGCGACGATCATCAGCAGCGGCGTGGGCGCGATACGGCGCACGTACATGCCGGGCTCATAGGCGCGGGCCAGTTCCAGCGACCGCAACGTGACCTCATTGACCCAGCTTGGGCAGCGGCGCGCTTCGCCCGTCATGTAGTTGTAGGAGTCCGGGCCCGGATAGGCGACCGGCGCGTCGGGATCGGCATCGACCATGCGCAGCATCGCAGGCGGCTGGCCCGCGTCGCGTGCCTCGCGGTCGGCTTCGAACGCGGCCTGCAGCGCCTGCGCCTTGTCGTAGCGCACGCGCCGTTGGGCCGCGGAGAAACCGCTGGTGGTCGGAACCTGGCTGACCACGCACTTGACGCGGCGGTCGATGGCGGCCACCGTCAGCGCGTGGCCGCCGCTGTAGCTGCTGCCCCAGATGCCGATGCGCTCACGGTCGACTTCCGGACGTTGGCGCAGATAGGAAATTGCCGAGCGGAAATCCTGGATCTGCCGCTGCGGATCGATCTCCTGGCGCGGCATGCCCTCGCTGCGGCCGAGATTGCGGAAGTCGAAGGTCAGCGCGGCCAGGCCCCGGGCCACCACAGCGGCCGCGTACTCTTCCAGGTCGCCGCCGGCGACCATGGACCAGCCGTGCGCGAGCGCGACCGCGCCGACCGGGCCGCTGGCCTGCTCGGGCCGGTAGAAGGTACCGCGCACCAGATCCCCTTCGACCAGGAATTCAATCGGTTCTGCCGATCCTTTTGGGCCTGATCGTTCTGGCATAGATGAACTCATGCCTGTCTCCTTATCGCTCATCAATGAGCTAAGCTTGTGTGAACAGGTCGAATTCTGCCCATCGGGCCTGGCGCGAACAAGCGCTATTATTCAAGCCATCAATCGTTAATCCCGATTGATATAAGAACGACTACTACGCGCACGGAAGGTGCCCCGGAGCCATGGATCTACGCCAATTCGATTGTTTTCTGGCCGTTGCGGACAAGCTGCATTTCGGCCGCGCGGCGGAAGCGCTGCACATGAGCCAGTCATCCGTATCGGAAGCGGTCAAGGCGTTGGAAAAGACGCTGGGCGCCCCTTTGTTCGAGCGCAGCAGCCGCCGCGTCGCGCTTACGCCGTTGGGCGAAACCTTGAAGCTGGGCGCGGGACCGGCCGTGGTCATGCTGAAAGCCGCGCTGGACGACTGCAAGCGCCAGGCCGCGGGCAAGCCGCGCCATCTGCGCATCGGCTTCCTGGGCGGCGGTTTCTACGAGCTATACCGCCCGCTGGTCTCGGAATTCAAGGCCGCGCATCCCAACGTGGAGCTGGAGTTCGTGGAACTGACCTACGTCACCCACTACGCGGCGGTGGCCGACGGCTCGGTCGACATTGCGTTCTGCCGTTTGCCGCTGGGCGCGGACGGCCTGTGCCATGGGCCCATCGTGTTGCGGGACCAGCGCATGCTGTGCGTCCCGCTTGATCACCCGTTTGCCGCGGCGACCCTGCTGGACCCCGAGCTGCTGGCCGAGGAACGGCTGGTGCGCATGGTGCCGGGATCGGTCAACCAGGAATGGCAGGACTACCACTTTCCGCGCCACACGCCCAAGGGCAAGCCCATCGGCGACGGCCCGGTGGTGCGCACGATCCGCGAGGGCATCGCGGCCGTGAACACGCGCGAAGGCCTGCTGATGCTGACCAAGCGCGCCGCCAGTTATTACGCGACGCCCGAGATCGCATTCGTCGAGATCGACCTGCCCGCCATGCCTTCTGCCCTGGTCAGGCGGGTAGACGACCACCGGCCCATCCTCCAGGAACTGGAAGCCTTGCTGCTGCGCATCGCCGAGCGGCATGGCGTGGCGGCTTGATCCGGGCCGCGAGGCCCGGGCCTCCGCTTATATCGAAGCGGATCAGCGCTGCGAATCCAGGACTTCGTTGTTCTTCACCACTTCCTGCGCCTTGGAGTAGCTTTCGATCAGCAGTTGGTAGGCCGGGAACACCTTGGTGTAGACCTCGGCCCACTGCATGGCGTCTTCGCGGTTCCAGGTCTTCTGCAGTTCCGAGGCCACGGCGGCAGTGTCCATCGGCACCACGCCGGCCTGCACCACGCGCGCCAGCGTGATTTCCTGGGCCATCTTGGTGTACGTGCCAGAGGCGTCGATCACCGCGAACACCTTGTAGCCGTCGGCGACGGCGCTGATGGCCGGGAACGCCATGCACACGCTGGTGATGGTGCCGGCGATGATGAGCGTCTTGCGCCCGGTGGCCTTCACGGCGGCAACGAATTCGGGGTTGTCCCAGGCGTTGATCTCGCCCTTGCGCGCAATGTATTGCGCATGCGGGGCGTTGGCGTGGATCTCGGGAATCAGCGGACCATTCGGGCCTTGCGGCACGGAAGCCGTGGTGATGACGGGCATCTTGGCCAGCGTGGCCATCGACGCCAAGGCGCCAGCGCGGGCACGCAGCTCCGGCATGGGCATGTCGCCCACGGTCTGGAACAGGCCGCTCTGATGATCGATCAGCAGCATGACGGCGTCGTCGGCGTCGATAACAGGACGTTGGCCGTTGAAGTTGGCGGGTGCGGACATGGTGTACTCCTAATTTGAAAGGTCGACGGCTTGTGGCCGAATCAGAAGCCTTATGGCTGCACAAATATTAAAAATAGAACAAAATTGTCGGAAGACCGATTTTTTGCTTTCAGCGTTCTATTTTTTCAACCAAAGGGATGCCCATGCAGGATCTCAACGACCTTTTCTATTTCGTGCAGACCGTCGAGCACCAGGGCTTTGCCCCCGCGGGACGTGCGCTGGGCATGCCCAAGTCCCGCCTCAGCCGCAGGCTGGCCCTGCTGGAAGAGCGCCTCGGCGTGCGCCTCATCCAGCGCTCGACCCGGCATTTCATGGTCACGGACATAGGCCAGACCTACTACGAGCGCTGCAAGGCCATGCTGGCCGAAGCGGAAGCCGCGCAGGAAGTGATCGACGCGGCCCAGGTCGAGCCGCGCGGCGTGGTCAAGCTGACCTGCCCGATCGCCCTGCTGCATACCCATGTGGGCGGCATGCTCGCCGACTTCATGATCAAGTACCCGCGCGTGGTCATACAGTTGGAGGCCACCAACCGCCGGGTCGACGTGCTGGGTGAAGCCGTGGACGTGGCGATCCGCGTGCGCCCGCCTCCGCTGGAAGACAGCGAACTGGTCATGCGTGTGCTGTCGGATCGCGGCCAGAGCCTGGTGGCCAGCCCCGCGCTGACGGCGCAATGCGGCCAACCGGCGACCCCGGACGACCTGGGCGCCTGGCCCAGCCTGGCGCTGGGCTCGCCCAACCAGGCCTATCGCCTGGAGCTGTACAAGCAGGACGGCCAGCAGGCCACGGTCTCGCTTGCCCCCAGGATGATCACCACCGACATGATCGCCTTGCGCAACGCGGCGGTGGCCGGCGTGGGCGTCGTGCAACTGCCCACCATGATGGTGCGCGAACAGCTGCAGGCGGGACAGCTGGTCCGGCTGCTGCCTGACTGGGCCCCGCGCCGCGAGCTGATACATGCGGTGTTCCCGTCGCGGCGCGGCCTGCTGTCGTCGGTCAGGGCCTTGGTGGATTATCTGGCGGAGCGCTTCGGGAAGTTGCAGGAAGACTAGCCCAGCGTTCCGTTTTCAGGACAGCCAGGGCTAAAAATGGCGACTACCGACGCCATTGTCCTTAATCTATCTTGCCGCCTGGTCACTTCTACCGCTGTCGACGCTTGCACGCGTCGGCTGCAGCCCAGGCAACTTGAACTTCCACAGACTCGCAATCCTCCCGCTGGCCGCGCTGGCAATCGGCGCCGCGCAGGCCGCCGGGTCCGCGCTGCCGCCCATCGATCCCTGGCGTTATACCGAGGACTACAGCTACCTGGACGACCCGGCCAAGCGCACGGGCGCCTGGGGCGAAGCCGGCAAATGGATCCGGCTGGGCGATTCCTCCGCGCTGACCCTGGGCGCCGAGCTGCGCGCCCGCTATGAGCGCTACCGCAACAACGAATTCGGCGACGCGGCCGTACCCGACGAGGGTTACCAGCTGTACCGTTTCCTGCCCTATGCCGACCTGCGGCTGGGCCGGCAGGTGCGCGCCTTCGGCCAGTTGAACCTGACCCATGCCGAACGCGACACCGGCTCCATCGGACCGCCCGACGACACCGGCAGCGACGTGCTGCAGGCTTTCGTCGACGTCTCCCTTGCCGGCGCTGGGGGCACCTGGACCGCGCGCGCGGGCCGCCAGGTCATGGCCTATGGCAGCGAACGGCTGATCTCGGCGCGCTACGGTCCCAACGTGCTGCGCTCGTTCGACGGCGGCGCGCTCAGCTGGGCAGGCCAGGGGCTGCGCGTGGACGGTTTCCTGGTGCGCCCGGTGCGCAACGATCCGGACGATTTCAGCGACCGCGCCGACTCCCAGCGCCGGCTCGGCGGCCTCTACGGCACCTGGTCCGCGCCCGGCGGCCTGGGCGACACCGGCCTGGATGCCTACCTGCTGTCGCTGTCCAGCGACTCGGCCACCTACAACCAGGGCAGCGGCCCCGAAACCCGCAACGCGCTGGGCGCGCGCTACTTCGGCCAGCGCGCCTCCTGGCGCTGGGACCTGGAAGCGGTCTACCAATACGGCAGCTTCGCCGGCGCGCCGGCGCGCGCCTGGTCGCTCGCCAGCGACGTGAGCTACACCTTCCACGGCACGCCATTGCAGCCGCGCGTAGGCCTGAAGGCCAACATCATCAGCGGCGACCGCAATCCGGACGATCCCAAGCTCCAGACCTTTGCCGTCTTCTTCCCCAAGGGCAAGTACTTCGGCGAAGCGGGCCTGATCGGCCCTTCCAACCTGATCAACCTGCATCCCTCGCTCACGCTGGACCTGGGCTCCGGCTGGACTTTGGGAACCGCGGCGGTCTTCTATTGGCGTCAAAGCCTGCAGGACGGCGTGTACGGCGTGGCCGGCAATCTGCTGCGCCCGGCCGGCGCCAGCCGCGCCCGCTACATCGGCACACAGGCCGACGTGGTGCTGGGCTGGGAAGTGTCGCGCCACCTGAGTTTCGAAGCCGCCTACTCGGTGTTCCGGCCCGGAAGCTTCATCCGCGACACCGGCCGCGCCGAAACCGTCCATTTTTTTGGCCTGGAAGCGCTATGGCGCTACTGAACCCCCTCGATGACCGGAGACGACACATGAAAAGAACCACGGCGCTTGTCCTCGCATTGGCAGCCGCGCTGCCCTGCGCCGCCCACAGCCGCGACGCCGACCTGGTGCTGCGCAATGGCCAGATCATCACCATGGACCCCGCGGCGCCGCGCGCAACGGCCCTGGCGATCCAGGGCGAACGCATCGTGGCGGTGGGCGGGGACGGCGATGTCGAGCAACACGTCGGACCGGCCACGCGCCAGTTGGACCTGCAGGGCCGCACGGTGATACCCGGCCTCATCGACACGCATATCCACGCCATCCGCGGCGGCCAGACCTATGCGTTCGAAACCTACTGGTACGACGCACCCAGCCTGGCAGACGCGCTGGGCCGGCTGGCGCGCGACGCCGCGCAACGCCCGCGCGACCATTGGGTCGCGGTGGTCGGATCCTGGCATCCGCGGCAATTCCGCGAGCGCCGCGCGCCCACCCGCGCCGACCTGGACCAGGCGGTCCCCCGGCATCCCGCCTATGTCCAATACCTGTACGACTACGCCCTGCTCAATAGCCGCGGCATCGAAGCCCTGGGCCTGGACGGCCCGCAGCCGCCGGAACTGCACGGCATCACGGTCGAGCGCGACGCGCAGGGCCGCGCCACCGGCAGGCTGCTGGGCGGCATCGGCCCGTTCAACGCGCTGTTCGCCCGCCTGAGCCATACCGCCGACCGCCCCGCCGGGCTGCAAGCCTTTCTGCGCGCCATGAACGCGCGCGGGCTGACGGGCTTCATCGATCCGTCGGCCGGCGGCGCTGAAGCCTACGAGCCGCTCTACGCGCTGCGCGACCGTGGCGAACTCACCGTGCGCGCGGGTTACCGGATCTCGGCCATGCGCGCGGGCGGCGAGGCGCAATGGTTCCGCGACATCATGGCCTTCCGCCCGCCGCGCCACGACGACGGCAAACTCGCGTTCCTGGGATTGGGTGAAAACCTGGTATCCGCCATGAACGACGGCGTGCGCATGGGCCCGGGATTCAACCCGCCGGCCGAAGCGCGCCAGGAACTCGCCCGCATCGCCCGCTACGCGGCCGAACGCCGCATCCCGCTCGAGATCCACGCCTACACCGACGATGCCGCCAGCGCCATCCTCGACGTGTTCGAGGAAGTCGGCCGCGACCACGACCTGCGCCCGCTGCGCTGGTCCATCGCCCACCTGAACACCGGCTCGCGCCGCACGCTGGAACGCATGGCGCGTTTGGGGCTGGCCTATACGGTGCAGATGGGTCCGTACTTCGAGGGCGAGGCGATACGCGAGGCCAATCCCAAGGGGGCGGAGCAGGATTCGCCGCCGGTGCGCACGGCGCTGGACCTGGGTCTGCCGGTCGCGGGCGGCACCGATTCGACCCGCATCGGCGTGGCTGGCGTCTGGCAGGCCGTGGAGTACCACGTGCAGGGACGCGCCATCGGCGCCACCGTGCTGCGCGAGCCCGGCGCCTTGCTCACGCGGGAGGAAGCGCTGGCGCTCTACACGCGCCAGGCAGCCTGGCTGGCATTCGACGAAGACGACCGCGGGCAACTGAACGCCGGCAAGCTGGCCGACCTGGCGGTGCTGGACCAGCCCTACCTGACGATGCCGGCGGACCAGATCCACGCCATCAATTCGGTGCTCACGCTGCTGGGCGGCAAGCCGGTGCATGATGCCGGGGTGTTGCCGGCGGCGCCTGCGAAGGCGGTCCAATAAAAAATTGCGGCCCCGCACTGGGCGGGGCCGCAGCGCATCACGCTCAGAACGAGTGGCTGATCCCGACCTGGAAGCCCTTCGAGTTCGCGCCCGGCACGCCTTCCGGCGCGACGTCCCCGGTCACGAAGGCGGCATTGCCCTCGTTCTTGATGAAGGACGCCGCCGTGTACAGCACCGTGCGCTTGCTGAGCGCGTAGGTGTAGCCCAGCGCAAACTGCTGGGCGTCGTCCCCTTCGTACTGTCCGCTCTGGGTGGAACGGGAGTACGACAGCTTCACGTGGCCGCCACCCACAGGCACCGACGCGCCCGCCAGGGCCACGTGCTGCTTGTCCGACCCGATCTTCTGCTGCAGGTAGTTGGCAAACAGCTTCACCACGCGGAAGTCATAGCTGGCGCCCAGGGTCGCGGTTTCGTAGTGCTCGCCGCTGCCCATCGACGTCCTGCCGTATGCGGCGGCGACATTGAGCGGACCGGACTGGTAGCCCAGCCGCCCGCCGGCATAGTCGGCGCCGCGCAGGTCTTCTTCGCGCGCATAGTTCAGGTGTCCGTATATCCCGCCGAGTTTCTTCGGCAGGAAGTACGCCACCATGTTGCTGGCGCGCGAGAGCGTGGTGGCGCCCTCCATCCCCAAGGGCCAGCCCTTGATGATGTTGCTGCTGCCGCCCACGCCCACGGTGCCGAAGGGCGAGAACGAGGACACGTTCCAGAACGCCGCGGTGTAGTCCCGCCCCAGCCGCAGTTCGCCGTAGCGCTCGTTGCTCAAGCTGATGGTCGAACGCCGTGTCCAGTTCAGGCCTTGCGGCCCGCCACTATTCGGCAGGATGGGCGCCTCCAGCCAGAACCCCACCGAGTTGCCGTTGCCCAGATTCTCGGTGCCGCGCATGCCGATGCGGCTGGGCAGCATGTAGCCGCCCTGGTCCATGCCGATCTTGGACGTGCTGCCCGCGGTGGCGCTGGTCACGTTCAGGTCGATGTGGCCGAACAGGGTCAGCGACGACGATTGCGCAAGCGCCGGTCCCGCAAGCGCACAGGCTCCCAACAGCCCGATTCTTCTGATTATTGACATATTCCCCCCAGTTTCCCCGACTCAATTGCCGACGCGTATGCCGGCGCCGCGGATCAGGCTGCCGGTGCTTTCCATTTCGCGGCCGATCAGCTCGGCGAATTGCTGCTGCGGCATGGGCGCGGGCTCGGCCCCCAGGTTGTCGAAGCGCTCGCGCGTGGCGTCCGAGCGCAGCGCCTGTTCGGTGCCGGCATGCAGCTTGGCCAGGACCGCCGGCGGCGTCGCGGCCGGCACGAACATGGCCACCCAGAACAGCTGGTCCACGTCGCGGTAGCCAGCCTCTGCTGTCGTGGGCACGTCCGGCAACGCGGGCGAGCGGTGGTCGGCGCTGATCGCCAGCGCGGTCAGCTTGCCAGCCTTGACCATGGGCAGCGCCAGCGGCAATGGCAGGAAGAACCAGTCGACCCGGCCGGCGATCACGTCGTTGACCGCCTCCGGCGTGCCGCGGTACGGCACGTGGATAGCCTGGATGCCAGTCGCGGCCCTGAACTTTTCGCCCGCGATGTGCGCGCCGCTGCCGCTGCCGGACGAGCCGTAGGTATATTGGTCGGGTTCGGCGCGGGCGCGCTCCACCAGGTCCTTCAGCGACTTGAAGTTGCGCGCGTTCGACGCCACGATCACGTTCGGCATCGAGGCCAGCATGGTCACGGGCGTGAAGTCCTTGAGGGTGTCGTATTTGAGGTTGGCGTAGAGCGACTGGTTGGCCACGTGGGCGGCGGAGTGCACCAGCACCGTGTAGCCATCGGCCGCGGCGCCCGCCACCATGGTGGCGCCCAGCACGCCGCCTGCGCCCGGCCGGTTCTCCACCACCACCGGCTGGCCGAGTTTCTTCTCCAGCTGTTCCGCCACCGTCCTGCCGATGACATCGGTGGTCGACCCCGCCGTGAACGGCACTACCATCCTGATGGGGCGCGCCGGATAGTCCGGCTGGGCCTGCAGCGTGGCGCTAAGCCCCACGACGCCGGCCAGGGCCGTCGCGTATTGAAGAAAATGTCTGCGGTGCAGTGTCATGGTTTGTCTCCTTTTATGCTTCTGCTGCGCGAAAAAAAAGCCGATCGCCCATGACGGACAGGCGATCGGCCGGATAAAGCGGGTCGCGGATCAGGGGGCGAGGACGGGCCGGTCCTGCGCGCCTTCCAGCACCTTGATGTAGGCCTCGCGGGCTTGCGCCAGCGGCACCACGGCGGCCGGACTGACCGGAAAGGACTGCAGGCTGCCGTCCTCGAAGCCGGGCAGCAGCTCGCGGAACACCGCGGCGCAGCGGGCCGAGTCCAGCTTCAGGCTGTCCACGCCGATCAATTGGAGGTCGCGGCGGTAGAAGGCCTGGATGTCGAAGGGCACGTTGCGGTCAGGGGTGGAAATGACGATCTGCCGCCCGCCCACCTTCAACGATTCCAGCGCCGCGGCGAAGTACGGCGAGCCCACCGTGTTGTAGGCAATGTCCGCGCCCGTCTGGCTGGTCAGCTCCATGACACGCTGGGCGATCCCGTCGCGGCTGCCATCGATGACCGACACGCCTGAAACCGCATGGCCGACGTAGCCTTCGCCGCCGCGCTCCACCCCGATCACCCGGGCGCCGGCGCGACTGGCCAGCTGGATGGCGGCCTGCCCGACCTTGCCGTTCGAGCCGAACACCACCACCGTCTGGCCCGGGCCAGACAGGCCGGCGCGGCGCAGCCCTTCATAGGCGGTGACAAACGGCACGCCCGCCATGGCGGCGCTGGCCGCGGCGATGTGGGCAGGCCTGCGCACCAAGGCGGCCACAGGCAGCACCAGGTAGCGCGCGTGGGTCCCGTCGCGCGTAATGCCCAGGTCGCCGCCCGTGCCCCACACCTCCTGCCCCATCCATTCCGCGGGTCCGGCTATCACCTTGCCCGCGTAGTCGCGTCCGGGCGTGCGCGGCCAGATCGCGTAAGGCATCATGCCCATCGCCGCCTTGACGTCGCTGGGATTGATCCCGGCCGCGCTGACTTCGACCACGGCATGGCCTTCCGGCGCCTGCGGCACGGAGATGTCGACCAGGGCCGGCCGCAGCTCGGCGACGGTGGAAACGCGTTCGATCACGCGCAGGGCTTGGATTTTCTTGCTCATGTCTGTCTCGGGTTCTGGTTGTTGCGGGCAAAGGCTGCCCAAGGCGCGGCAAGCCGCGCCGGGATTGAGGTCGAAAGCGGGGAAAGCCGGATCAGGAAAGCGGCGGCTTGGGCATGCGCGTTTCGCCCGGCTCGAGCTTGAGCTCCACGTCCAGGCGGTAGGTGCCGTCGCCCGTCGCTTCGAACTTCCGCAGCAGCGACCCCACCGCGCCGAATGCCGCATCGCTATACGCGTAGGCGTCGTTGGCGTCGAAGATCTGGGTGGTCAACACCTTGTGGCCGGGCGCCGAGGCGATGAAGTGCAGGTGCGCGGGCCGCATGTGGTTGCGCTGCTGCAGCGCCAGCAGGTCGCCGCAGGGGCCGTCGATGGGCACGCCGTAGCCGGCGGGCTTGACGCTGTCGAACCAGAAGCGGCCGTCCGCGTCAGTCATGAACACGGCCCGCAGGTTCATGTCTTCCTGCTCGGGATCCTGGTTTTCGTACAGGCCGCTGGGCGCGGCCTGCCAGGTTTCCAGGCGCGCGCCGGCCAGCGGCTGGCCATCCAGCGTGCAGATGCGCCCCGTCACCAGCAGCCGATCGCCGGTCGTATCCTCGGTGGCGATCTTGGAACCGTTTTCGAGCACGGGCTGGTTGGCGCGCCAGAACGGCCCGATCAGCGCGGGCTCCGTGCCGCCGGCCTCCAGCACGCCCTCGGCGTCCATCAACAGGACCAGCGTGGCCACGCCCAGGATGTCGGCCAGCAGGATGCCTTCGTGCCGCAGCGGATTGGTGGCCTGGCCCACTCGCACCATGAAATCCAGGCCCCGGTGCAGTTCCTCGTAGCTCAGTTTCACGTCCGCCGCAAACGCGTGCAGGTGGCGGATCAGGGAATCAAGAACCTCGCGGGTGCGCGGGTCCGTGGCCTGGTTGGCCGCAAGAACGGCTTGCAGCAACGCTTGCGGCGTGGCGGGTATGGCGCGCTGTTCGCCGGCGGCGCGCGTGTCCGCGCAGGAATTGGCATGACTCATAAACATTCAACCCTGTAGTCTGACTAATGAAATTTGCGTGCCGCGCTTCAGTCGGCGCTTATTCCCGCCTGGGCCGCCACGGCAGCCCATTGCGGGACCTCCTGCGCCACCCTGGCCTTCAGCGCCGCTGAAGAACTGGCGATGACGCGAAATCCGAGCCCGTCGAGCTGCCTGCGCACCGGCTCTTTGCCCAGCGCTTCGGCCACCGCCTTGTTGATGCGTTCGACCGTGGCGGCCGGCGTGCCCGCCGGGGCGAACAGCGCCTGCATGGTTTCCGAGCGGAAATCGGCGAAGCCGGCTTGTGCGATCGTCGGCACGCCGGAAAGCGCCGGCCAGCGCTCTTCCCCGCCCACGGCCAAGGCCCTGAGCCGGCCGTCGGCGAGAAACGCCTGCGCCGCGGGCAGCGCGGCAAAGGCGCAGTCGACCTGGCCTCCCAGCGCCGCCAGCACTGCGGGCGCCGCGCCCGAGTACGGGACGTGCAAAGCCTTGACACCCGCGCGCCGCCACAGCAGTTCGGCAGCCAGATGCACGCTGTTGCCGTTGCCCGGCGTGGCGTACGTGAGCGTGCCGGGATCCCGGGCGGCAGCGTCCAGCAGATCCTTGAGCGCGGCAAGCCGGCTTTCGGCGCGGACCACGATGACGTCCGGGGAACTCACCGCCAGGCTCACCGGCGCGAAGTCGCGCACCGGATCGTAGGCGGGCCGTTCTGCGGCGATGGCAGGATTCGTGACGAACGAGGACGACACCAGCAGCAGCGTGCCGCCGTCCGCCTGCGCCCGGGCGACCGAGGCCACGCCGATATTGCCGCCTGCGCCTGGGCGGTTCTCCACGATCACGCTCTGCCCCAGATAGGCCGGCAGCTGCGCGGCCAGCAGGCGCGCGACGATGTCCGTGGAGCCTCCGGGGGCGAACGGCACCACCAGGCGCACCGGCGTGCGCGAACTCCTGCCGAAGAACGGAACGAGCTGCTTGGCCCGGCCCATCGCAGGCACCGCGCAAAGCGCGCCCGTACAGGCGACGGCCCGCAACACGCGTCTTCTTGCAATCAGCCGGGATACGCCATAGTCATCGCTCATTCCATGTCTCCTCTGTTGTTCTCTTTGTTATCGATGGCGCCGCACCTGGCCGGCGCAGGCCATCGTCCGGCATCAGCTTTCCGCTTTCTCTTTCAGGAAGCCGTCGGTGCCGTAGACCAGGCCGGTGTTCTCGGCGGCGCGCACCACGTCGGGATGCCAGGCAATGCGCCCGCATTCCTCGTCGGTGCCGCCGACGACGGAATAGACGACCAGGGCATGCGGGTTGGGATTGCGGAATCCGCGCATCACGCCGATGGGGCAGGAAATCACGTCCCACTGGTTCAGCATCACCGAGTGCTCGCCCTTCTCGCCCCAGATCACTTCCATCTGACCGTTCAGAGGGCAGAAGACTTCCTCGGTCTTGTGCGCATGCAGGCTGGCGCCCTGCCCCACGGGAATTTCGATGAAGGTCACGCCAAAGCGGTGGTTGCCGGGGATGGCTGGCTCCACGCCTTTGTTCTCCAGCACGCCGCGGTTCATGATCTTGTAGATGTTCTTCTTCATGCCGGGCAGGCGGCTTTCGATGAAGGTCTCCCGGTAGGGCTCGACCTTGCCCCAGCGCGCGATGCGGGTGGCTTCCATTTCCTGAGCATTGATATCCATGTCATTCCTTTTTCTGATGAGCTTTAAAGAGAGAGGTGCTGCGGCTTTTCTCGCGGCTGGTGCAAGTTAAAGCTCACCCCGATGCAGCGTCCACTACCATTTTCTTACCGCTCCCATATAATTTTGTTATGACTCAATCCGCCACATAGGGCTGCTACGGAAATGGATCTGCGGCAACTTCGCTACTTTGTCGTTCTGGCCAACCAGGGGCATTTCGGCCGCGCCGCAAGCGTCCTGCATGTGGCGCAGCCCGCGCTTACGCGCCAGATCCAGCTGCTGGAAGAAGAGCTCGGCGTCCAGCTCTTCGTGCGCCATTCGCGCGGCGCGTCGCCCACCGAAGAAGCCGCCTTCCTGCTGGAACGCGCTTCTTTCCTGCTGCGCTACGCCGAACAGCTCAAGCAGGACATGTCTGCCCTGCAACGCCATCCCAGCGGCCCCGTCGTCATCGGTCTTTCTCCCGGACTCGCAATGACGCTGGCCGTGCCCCTGACTCGCGCCGTGCAGGAACAGCTCCCCGAAGTCCGGCTGCGCTTCGTTCAAGCCTTCTCTCCCACGCTGCACGAAATGCTGCTCAAGGGCCAGGTGGACCTGGCCATGCTCAACGGTCCGGTTCCCGTCGCCAACCTGCTCACCTATCCCTTCCTGACCGAAGGCATGTGCCTCATCGAACCGCCCTCGCATCGCAAGGCCCGGCCCGCGCGGATCGGCGTGCGCGACCTGGCCGAGCTGCCGCTGGTGATGACCGGCCTGGCCAAGTCCGGCGTGCGGCTCGAGCTCGAGGCCCAGGCGGCGCACGCCGGGGTGCATCTGAATCCGGTGGTGGAAGTCGAAACCATGGAAGTCGCCAAGCGCCTCATAAAGGAAAAGGTCGGCGTGACCGTGCACTTCGCCGCAACCGTGCTGGAAGACATCGAGGCAGGCCGCCTGTCCGCCCAGCCCATCGACGGCCTCAGCCTGCGCCGCATCCTGGCCCACCCTTCGGATCGGCCGGCCTCGCGCGCCACCAAGGCGGCGGTCGAGATCCTGCGCCAGGTAGCGCGCGAGCTGGTGGCGACGAAGCGCTGGCCCCACGCCACGCTGGACTTCTGAACCCGCCCCCGCAGGTTGCGGCATTTTTATCATCGTCCCGCGTTCCAGACGCGGGACGCAGCGTACGGTTGCCGCGCCTTCCAAAAGACCCCGCGATCGGGCAGGCATGAACCGCCGCGGCGCGGCTCTCGGCATACACTGCTACGCGCCAAGCCTGTCCCGGACCCCGCCATGCACACGCTCAATCCATGATGTACCTACTGTGGTCGCTACCCGCCCTGGCCGTCATCGGCGCCATCGCCAGCGGACGCCTGAACACCACGGCCGCCGCCTTGCTGGGCCTGCTGGCCGCCGTGCCCATCGCCCTGTATGCGGCGCCCGCCTCCTTCACCACCGGCCAGCTCGGGGTGGCGCTGGAACGCGGCCTCTGGATAGGCGGGATCATCACGCCGTACATCCTGGGCGGGCTGCTGTTCTGGAACATGGCGGCACAAGGACGCGCGCCGCACGCGGCGGCGGACGGCGCAAACACCGCACTGGCCCATCCGCTGGCGCGCCGCCGGCTGCTGTTCTTTGCCTGTTTCCTGGTCGGCCCTTTCGCCGAAGCGGCCACTGGCTTCGGCGTGGGCATGCTGGGAACGGTGCTGCTGATCCGGCCTTTGAATTTGAAGCCGCGCGAAACCATGGTGTTCGCGCTGCTGAGCCAGACCCTGATCCCTTGGGGCGCCATGGGCAGCGGCACGCTGCTGGCGTCGGCCTATGCGCGCGTCCCGGCCACGGAGCTGGCGCTGTACGGCATGGCGCCGGTCGCCTTGCTGACGGTATTGTGGATGCTGCTGTACTGGCGCACCGCCAGGCGCGCAGGCTTGCGCGCTGAACCCGCGGAGCATGTGCGCGAAGCCGTCTGGATGATCGCGAGCCTGGCGGCCCTGAGCGCCGCGACAGCGCTATTGGGACCGGAAACCGCGCTGCTGTCGGCCTACGGCCCGCTCATCGTGCTGCGCTTCCTGCTGGACCGCCGGCCCGACCGGCCCCGGATGATGGCGGCGGCGCGCAAGGCGCTGCCCTATATCCTGATGATTGCTTGGCTGGTGGCCACGCGCTTGCTGCCAGGCTTGAACGGCGGCCTGGCCGGTCTGGCTGCGTTCAAGCCGTTCCCGGACCTGCCCGGCTGGATGCCGCTGCTGCATGCCGGCAGTTGGCTGATCGTGGGCGCCGTGCTCATGGCCGCCATTTGCCGCCAGCGCGACCTGCTCGCGACGCAGGCGCGCGCGGCCTGGACCACGGGACGGCACGCGGTGTACTCCGTGTTCCTGTTCGCCATGATGGCCGAAGTCCTGGCCGGCGCCGGCATCTCGCAAGCGTATGCCGACGGCCTGTTCGCCAGCCTGAAGGACTGGACCATATTGATCACGCCGCTGCTGGCCGGCGTATTCGGCATCCTGGCCAACAGCGGCAACGCGCCCAACAGCCTCTTCATGCCTGCGCAACTGTCGCTGGCCTTGAATGCGGGCCTGAGCGTGCCGGCTGCGGCCGCGCTGCTGCATGTGTCGGGCACGTCGATGGGAATTTTTTCACCGGTGCGGATGTCGATCGCGGCAGGCCTGGCGCATGGCCGCGGCGAAGAGCGCGGCGTGTATGTGCAGTTGCTGCCCTACGCGCTGGCGGCGTTCGGACTGCTGCTGTGCCTGGCGGTGCTGGTGGTGCTGGCGGGGGCCTGATCGCTATCCGCGACCAGCCTGCGATACGGTACACGGCCCGCTTCAGGCGTTCGCGTACATCCGCAGGATCCCATGCCCGATGACTCCCTGGCTGAGCGCGTACTGGCTGAATGCCCCTAGCGGCATCGGCCTGCCATGGAAGTACCCTTGCGTGACCTGCGCGCCCAAGGCGCGCACCATGTCGTAGTCCTCCTGGCTCTCGATGCCTTCGGCCACCACCGTCATGTCCAGCGACCGCGCCATCTCGACGGTGCAGGCCAGGACATCCTGGGCATGGCGATGGCGGCGCGCCCGGGCGATCATGTCGCGATCGATCTTCAATTCGTCGAAAGGCGCGCACAGCAACCGGTCGAGCGAGGAGTCGCCGGTGCCGAAGTCGTCGATCGCGCAGCTGAAGCCGCGCAAGCGCAGTTGCGTGATGGCGCCCGCCAGCGCCCCGTTGGAGCGCGCGCCACCGTCCTCGGTGATCTCGATGACGATGCGGCTCGGATCCACGCCGGCGAATTCGGCCCGGTCGGCCACGTCCTGGGCCCAGCAGATGGAACTTGCGACGGCCGCGGGCACGTTGATGCTGATGACGCAATCGGGCCGGCCGCCCAGTTCGCGCTGCGCCTCGAAGGCGCGCGCCAACATGTAGTCGGTCAGCGACCCCAGCAAGCCCGCCGCCTCGAAAGCCGGCAGGAAAGCGGCCGGAGGAATCATCGCGCCGTCATCCGCGACCCAGCGCGCCAGCATTTCAGCGCCGCGCAGTTCGCCCGTCGACACGCAATGCTGTGGCTGGAAGTACGCAGCAATCTCGCGCTGCGCCAGGGCGCGGCGCAGACGTTCGGTGTCCAGGCCGGCCAGCGCGACGCCGCTGCTCTGCGCCGCGGCGCGCAACGTCGCCTCGCCATCGGCCAGCGCGGTCCGGGCCAGGGATTCGATCATCGAAATCAGGCAGGCCGCCTCCAGCGGCTTGCCCAGCGCGGCGATGATGGGCAGGCCGCGATTCCGGGCGTAGGTCGCCGCCGCCTGCAGGATCCGGGTCGGATGGCTGCTGGCGATCGCGATGCCGCCGCAACCGCCGGCATCGGCCAGCGCATCGATCATCTGCAGCCCGGTGCGGTCCGCCATGTCCAGATCGACAATGACCAGATCCCATTGCTGCTGCTGGATCGCCGCCACGGCCGACGCGCCGTCGTGCGCCGTCGCCACTTCAGGCACGCCGATCTTGCCCAGCATCCGCGCCAGCGCGGCACGTTGGAATTCGTCTTGGTCGACAACTAGGGCGGATTTGAGCATGATGGTCCCGGAGAACGAAGCGCCCATGGCGCGGCGGCGAGGCGCCTGCGGGCGGAAGGCCAGGCAGCGAACTGCCGACGAATTCATTGTTCCACCCGCCGCCGGGAACGGAAATCAGCCGAGTCCTATATTGCCGGTTCCGGCCTGTTTGGCTCTATCATGGCGTCACCCATTCCGGCGGAGCCGAACCCAGCATGGCCGCGCAGATCCAAGACGCCCCTGAGCCCGAGACCGCCGGCCGGCCGTCGCGCAGCGCCATCAGCATCCTGAACCGCTATCAACGGGCGCTGCTATATGTGGGTGGCGCCGTCACAACCTTGGTCCTGCTGACAGTCGCTGGCGTCATGCTGTTCGCGCAAGCCAAGGATTACGTCGCGGAACGCTATGCCGGCTTCGTGGTGCGCAAAGCGCTGTTGCAGACGGCGCTGGGCGTGCGCGAGGGCGCATTCCGCATCGGTCTTTCGCACGAGGAGTACGCCTGGCCCGCACGCGTGTCGTCCGCGGCCCCCGACCTGGTGCAGACTTTCGCGCGCCTGCAAGGGCGCATGGAATTCCAGCGCAACCCCAACTTTCCTCCGGTGGTGGCCCTGGCCGACATCGAACCCGGCCGGCCCGCCGCCGCCTACCTGCCCTATCTGCATCTGACCGACGAGATCAGCTATTCCGCTGCGGCCTACGCCAAGGCGCTTTCGGTCAGCGGCTTCTTCTACAGCCCCGACCGCGGCTTCCTCGGCGTGGGTCCCATGTCCGACACCGTGGATCCGCTGGCGCTGGTGGGCGCGAAAGACGTCGCGGAACTGATCCGGACGATCGCCCCCGACCTGGGCGACCTGGAATCGCCCGAGATCCAGCAGCGCCTGATGGCGGCAGGCGGACCGCGCTGGCTGCCGCCCGCCGTCGATCCCTTGACGCGCAAGCTGTCCCTGCGGCTGTACCAGGCCGCAAGCAGCCAGGGCCGCATATTCGCCATCTTTGTTGCCATCTATCCTGCCGATACGCTGAACGCCTATCTGACGACAACGCGCTACGAAGAGGCAGCCCTGATCGTCGACCAGGACGGGCGCCAGCTCCTGCCTGTGGCCATGGAAGAGCAAGACGCGAAGATCGCTGCCAGGATGCTGGACGCAACGCGATCGGATCCGGTCGCGCCGTCGGAGGTGCGTTACCGCGACGGCCTGTTCATCCTCGGCGACCAGGTTTCCGAATCCGGCTGGCGCCTGACCTACGCCTTTTCCTGGCGCACCATAGTCGCCGACCTATGGCCCAGGCTGGCCGGCTACGCGCTCGCGACGCTGCTGATGGTGACGTTCGTCTGGGCGGTACTGCTGCTGCTCGACCGCAAGGTCTTCAAGCCCGGCTATGCCCGCTCACAGCGCATATTCGAAAGCGAGAACCTGAACCGCACCATGGTCGCCACCGCGCCCTCGGGCCTTGCGCTGCTGTCGCTGAACACGGGCGAAGTGCTGTTGCAGAACGAGGTCATGCAGGATTATGCCGCCAGCGCAGCGCCCGGCAGCCCGCCCTTGCATGCGCGTCTGCTCGCCCTGTATGGCGGCGCTTCGGACGCCGCCGGCTGGCACGCCGAGCTGGAACTGGCCCATCCACGCATCGGCGGCAGCCACAGCGATCTGCTGGTGAACGCGGTGCGGACCAAGTACCAGGGCGTGGACGTGCTGCTGTGCAACTTCACCGACATCACGGCCCGCAAGCAACTTGAACAGAAACTGGACGAAGCCCGCGTCGCCGCCGACACCGCGAATCAGGCCAAATCCGCCTTCCTGGCCACCATGAGCCACGAAATCCGCACGCCGCTGAACGCCATCCTGGGCAATCTCGAACTGCTCGAGCGCTCTGGCCTGCAGCCCGCCCAGAGCGAGCGCCTGCGGGCGGTGACGTCCTCCTCGGCCACGCTGCTGGAGATCATCAACGACATTCTGGATTTCTCCAAGGTCGAATCCGGCCAGATGAGCGTCGAGTCGATTCCTTTCGACCTCGCGGAAGCCGCCCGGCAAGTCGTCGCCGTTTTCACGCCGGCCGCTCAAGCCAAGGGCCTGGAGCTGGATTGCAGCATAGACGACGGCTTGGCGCCCCGCTATCTGGGCGACCCCACGCGCATCCGCCAGATCATGTTCAACCTGGTCGGCAACGCCATCAAATTCACATCCCACGGCGATGTGCTTCTTGAGGTCTACCGCCAGGACGACGATGCGCCCGACACCCCTATCGTGATCGGCGTCAGCGACACGGGCATCGGCATGACCCCGGCGCAGCAAGCCGTGCTGTTCCGGCCGTTCACCCAGGCGGATTCCTCCATCGCCCGGCGCTACGGCGGCACGGGGCTGGGCCTGGCGCTATGCGGCCGGCTGGCCACGCTCATGCACGGCAGCATAGCCGTCACCAGCAAGCCGCAGGAAGGCAGCACCTTCCTCGTCACGCTCCCCTTGCCCCCCGCACCCGCCGAGGCCCCGGATGCCGCAGTTCCGGCGAGCACGGCGCCGCTGGAACCGGAGCAGCCGCTTGCCGCCCGCATCCTGGTGATCGATGACAACCCCGCCAACCGCGAGCTCATGAAAATACAGCTGGAGACCCTGGGCTATCAGGCGGACCTGGCGGCGGATGGCAGCGCGGCCTTGGCGCGCTTCATGGAACAGGCCTACGGCCTGGTCATCACCGACGTGAACATGCCCGGCATGGACGGCTATGCCTTGGCCCGCTGCCTGCGCGCGCAAGGCGCGCAAGTGCCCATCATCGCCTACACCGCCCACGTCGGCGCGCAGGAGCACCAGCAATGCCGCGACGCCGGCATCGACACGGTGCTGGTCAAACCCCTGCTGCTGGACAAGCTGGATGCCGCCATCCGGCGCCTGCTGCGCGGCGCCCCGGCGCCTGCCCCGCGCCCGCGCGCCCGGGACGAGATCGCACAAGGCCCGCTGCCTGCGCGAGTCCATGAGGCACTGACGCGCTCGCTGCACCAGTCGCTCGCAGCCATCCGCAAGGAACTCGCGGCGATCCGGACCGGCAATGCGCCCGCCGAGTCCGAGGCGGGAGCGCATCTGCACTCGCTGCGCGGGGCCTACGCCATGATTCACGAAACGGCGCTGGCAGACCGGTGCGCACAGATGGAAGACCTGGCGCGCAACCGGCGCACCGATGCCTTGGCTGAGGCCTTGGACGTGTTCGAACCCATGGCGCTGGCAGCCCTCGCAGGGCGCCACCCCCGCGACGCCGAAAAATAGGCTTAGTCCTATCCGAACCGGGCCTGCAATCGGACTCGGCTGCTTATCCGCCAGACCACGCGCCTCTACAGTCTGTCCTGCGCCGCCTCGCCGCGCCTGGCCGCCTCGCCAGCCTGGTCCCACCCTGTTCCATCATGAAGCCTCTGAATCTACGCGTCGTGCTCGCCGACGACCATCCCGCCGTGCGCGCCGGCGTGCAACACACGCTCGCATCCAGCAGCACCGTATCCGTGATCGGCGCGGCCCGCGACTCCACCGAGCTGATGGAGATGCTGAGCCGGCATCCGTGCGAGGTGCTGATCTCCGACTATTCCATGCCGGGCGGCCATTTCGGCGACGGCATCACCCTGTTCGGCCTGATCCGCCAGCGCTACCCCGGCCTGAAGATCGTCGTGCTGACCATGCTGGAAAGCCCCGGCATCGTGCATTCGCTATTGAACCTGGGCATTCCCGCCGTCCTCAGCAAGTCCGATTCGTTGAATCATCTGTTGCCCGCGATACATGGCGCCCATGCCAACGGCCGCTATCTTTCGCCGCGGATCGCCGATCTGGCCAATGCGCTGGACCGCGGCGACTATGGGATCCACATGCTGACCCGGCGCGAGCTGGAAGTGGTGCGCCTGTTCGTATCCGGCCTGACAATCAACGAAATCGCCGAGCGCCTGCATCGCAGCAAGAAGACCATCAGTACGCAGAAAGGCACCGCCATGCTAAAGCTGGGGTTGGAGCGCGACATTGAACTGCTGCGCTACGGCATCGAATCGGGACTGGTCAGCGCCAATCCGTCGGGAAGCCCGGCAGGCGCAATGGACCAAGCGCCTGCATCGTCATAAGCCGGGGCAAGCGGCCGGCCTCAACCCTGCGCGCCTTCCGCCGGCTCCTGCACTGGGGACGCGGAGTCCGCGGCCAGCGTGGCTGTCAGGCCGTTCTCCATCGCATACCGGAACAGGTCGACCTCACGTTCGATGCCGAGCTTTTCCATGGCCTTGGCCTTCTGGGTGCTGATGGTCTTCTTGCTGCGATGCAGGCGCTCGGCGATTTCATTGATCGTCAGGCCCGAGGCATACAGCCGCACGACCTCGGATTCGCGCTGGCTCAACACGCTTTCTGGATTGCGTCCCCGCCGGTTCCAGTCTATGCCCTGGATTACCTTGTTGGCGCTGGGCGAATAGTACTTGCCGCCGGTATGCGCGGCGTGGATGGCGGGTATCAAGTGCGCCAGCGCGTCAGACTTGCTGACGATGCCGCCTATGCCCAGCGTGACCAGCGTGTGCAGGACCGCCGCGTTGTCCAGCATGGTCAGGACCACCAGCTTCAGTTGCGGATAGCGCCGTTGCAACAAGCCGAACAGCGATGCTCCATCGCCGAAATCGCCCGCGGGCATGGAGTAGTCGGATACCACCACGTCGCAGGGCGTACGGTCCAGCAATGCGACCAGCTCGGTGGAGTTGGCGGCCGCGCCCACCAGCGCAATCGTGGGCACTTCGGCCAGCGCGTGCTGTACGCCCGCGACCATGCCGGGATGGTCATCCGCCAGCATCACCTTGATCTTGAATTCGTCCATGTCCGACCCTCTGGTCCGGCGCGCTGCCGGGGCGCTGCATTGTATTCGCCCTAATGGCGTCAGCGAATATTGAAAGGCGGAGCCCGCCCGACCACGGCGGGCTCCGCCAGCCGCCGGCTAGTCGTAGGCCAGCATGACGACCGCCTTGGCGGGCCCGGCCGGCGGATGCGTTCGGCTTGCGGTCAAGGCCAGCGCGCCGCCGCCCGCGGGCAGATGGCAGGTCGCGGCCTGCTGCTTGCCCATGCCTGCGCAAGCCAGGGCATATGACGATGCGTCCAGACTGACGAGGCTGACGGTCGCGCTGCTGCGCTCGACGCGCGCGCCCTGGAACTGCATGGCGGCGCCTGCCGCCGTCGGCGCCAGCGTGCGCGTATATGAAGCTGCGGAAATGCCGCCGGTGAACGAGACCATCCCTCCGGCGGCATGCGCCGCCCAGGGCATCACGCCCGCCGCCAACACGCTTGCCATGACCATACGAACAGAAATCCTCGCAGGATGCCTCATGTCAACTCCTCAACAAATGCGGCAAGGGCGCCGCATATTCTTCATTCATGACCGGATAACGACTGCCAGGTCTCGGAATTGAGAGCGCGGAGCCGCCGCCCCGGCCGTGGCACAACAGCCTCTTGCGCGGCGGCAAGTCTGGAAGCGCGAAGCGTGGCCTGCAGGCCACCTCGAAGCCGGCCTTGACGCCGGGCAAACAGGCGGTGCGGGCTTGAGCGGAACAGGCGGTTCGCTGCGGTGCGATGGAGTTGCGTTGCGCGCTCCGAGCCTGAGCCGGCGTAGCCGTCCGCGCCCTGCCCGCAGTCCTGTCCAGGGGCGAATTCATCAGCCGTGTCCTAGTTCGTAAGCCATTGATATAGGACGAATCCGAATACTGGAAAACAAATGCAAATATAGCCCTGAAAATGGATAGCAAGCGGGAATTTCATGGGATTCTTCGCTTCTGCATCGCGCGCGCCACACATCCGCGCGCGCAGTCCCAACCGATACACCGATATGCCGAATACCACCGCCACGGCCAGCCTTGGCGATCCTCAAAACCTGCTCAGCGCTGGTGCGCGACATGCCAGGGAACTCAGCCTCCTCGCCCGCTATCACTCCGTGATGCTGTTCGGAGGCGGCATCGTGCTGTCCGTCCTGATCGTGGTCGCGGCGTGCCTGGTGCTTTATCACTCCGCGCATGCCGCCATCTCCAGGCTGCACACGGAACTCGTCGCGCACCAGTCCCAGGTGGCGCTGGACCTCGAAGGCAAGCAGACGGCCATGCGGCGCGGCGTCATCCATGCGGAGCTGCTCTGGCAGGCGCGCCCCGCGCCCACGCCCGAAACCGAGGCGGCTTTCCGCGCTGGCGGCGGCCACGCGCGGCTGCAGGTCGGCGCGGGCCTGCCATCCATTCTGGCGGCCGGCAGCGTCACGGCCGCCTCGCCCCCGACCAGCTACGCCCGCTACCTGGGCATGACGGAACTGCAGGCGTTCACCGCGACGGCCAGCGAGCGCGAAAGAAAGCTGCCGCTGACGGCTTACGGCTACAGTCCGGACCTGAGTTTCCTGGCCCTGATGCCCGCGCCCTCCACGCCCTATGCGCAGTTGCTCGAGCACCTGGGCGCGGCGGACACCGCCGGTCTCATCGGCCAACTGTCCTATGACCTCGGCATGCTGTCCGATCCCGCCGTGGCCAAACAATGGGAGACCAGCCGGCGCATCCTCTGGCAGCCGCCCGCAATCAATCCGCTGACGGGCCAAAACGTGATCAAGCTGGTCGAACCCGCGTTCGACGGGCCCCAGCCGTTCATGATCTTCGTCAGCGACTACCCCGTCAGCGCCCTGGCAGCCCGCCTGGATGACATCCCCGCGGGCACCGCCGTGGCGCTGGTCGACGGCAATGGCGGCATCCTGCTCGAGTCCGACCGCGCGCAATCCGCCGCAGGCCTGGATACGCCCAGCCGGATCGCGCTGGCGTCGCATCCGTGGAAGCAGGCGGCGCAAGAACCCCTGACGCGCTATCAGGACGGCGTGTTCAGCGTCGGCGCGCGGTTGCTCGATACCGGTTGGACCCTGGTGTATGCCTATTCCTGGCGCACCGTCGCGGCTGCGCTTCTGCCCAGCCTCACGCTATACCTGACCGTAACCGTGCTGCTGCTCGGGACGCTCTGGGCGCTCTTGCTGTGGTTCAGCCGCAAGGCCCTGGCCCCCGTGTACCGCCGTTCGCAGCATGTGTTTGAAAGCGAGCACATGAACCGCTCCATCATCGCATCGGCGCAGTTCGGCGTGGGACTGGTGTCCTGCGCAAGCGGCGAGGCGCTGCTGCAAAACGCGATGATGCAGCGTTACGCTGCCCGCGCCGCGCCAGGCGTGTCGCTGCATGCCTTGCTGCGTGACTGCCACGCCCGCGGCGACCGCGAGGCCTGGCTGCAGCGCGACCGCGAACTTACCCTGACGCTGGACGATGGCCGCGAATGCGAACTGCTGGTCAACATCGTCAAGACCCGCTATCACGGCGATGACGTGCTGCTGTGCAGCTTCTCGGACGCCACGGCCCGCAAGGACATCGAAAAGAAGCGCGAGGACGCGCGCATCGCCGCGATCGATGCAGCGCGGGCAAAGTCCGTCTTCCTGGCCAGCATGAGCCACGAGATCCGCACTCCCCTGAGCCTGGTCCTGGGCCACCTGGAACTGCTGGACCGGGATCCGGCCGCCGCCGGCCAGGGCGGGCGTCTGCGCACCGTCCGCAACGCTTCGCGCGCACTGGTCGATCTCATCAACGACATTCTGGACGTGTCGCGCATGGAGTCGGGGCAGATGACGGTCGAGCGCATACCGTTCGACCTGCCGCAGCTTGTCGCCCAGGTCGTCGCGATGTTCAAGCCCGCCGCGCTCGCCAAGGGAGTGCAACTGTCCGCCACTGTCGGCAGCGAGGTGGCCCAGATCTATGCCGGCGACCCGACGCGGATACGCCAGGTTCTGGTCAATCTGGTCGGCAATGCCCTCAAGTTCACCGACGCGGGCGCAGTGGAAATCACGGTCGAGCCTGCGCGCGACCCTGCGCTGGCGGATTCCATGCTCATGCGCGTGCGCGACACAGGCATCGGGATGACGCCCGAACAGGCGGATCGCGTGTTCACGCTGTACGCGCAGACCGACAGCTCGATAAACCGCCGCTACGGCGGCTCCGGGCTGGGCCTGCCGATCAGCAAGAAGCTGGTGGAAATGATGGACGGCACGATCGCCGTCGCCTGCCCCGCCGACGGGGGCGCCATATTCACGGTGACGCTGCCCTTGCATCCCTGCGCGCAAACGCTGAACGCTGCGCCGTCCGCATACGACCCCGCAACGCCTGCGCCCGACGCCCTGCCTCAGGACATCCGCGTGCTGGTGGTCGACGACCATCCGGCCAACCGCGAACTGATCCTGGACCAGCTGGCCGCCCTGGGCGTCGCGGCAGACGCGGCGGAAGGAGCGGCGGCGGCGATGCGCTGCGTGAAGATGCGCCGCTACGACATGGTGCTGACGGACATCTCCATGCCCGAGATCAACGGTTATGCGCTGGCGCAGTTCCTGCGCGAACGCGGCCCCAGGCTGCCGGTCGTCGCGGTCACGGCGCACGTGGAGCCGGACGAACTGCACAACAGTCAGGCGGACTTCGACGCGGTGCTGCTCAAGCCCATGTCGCTGCGTACGCTACGGCGCGTCATAAGCGAGCACATTCCGCGGGCGCGGCTGAATGAAGAGCCCGCGGGGCTTGCCGAGCCGGCGGCGTTGCCGCCGGATCCCGCCGTCCTGGCGGCGCTGGACTCCAGCCTGGGCTTCTCGCTGGCGGCCATCCGCGACGCGCTGGCGCGAGCGGACTTTCAAGGCGTGCGCGAACAATGCCATTCGATCCGCGGCGCGTTCGCCATGATAGGAAAGACCGCCGTGGCCGACCTCTGCATGCAGATGGGGCAGTATGCGGCAGCCCAGGACCGCGGCAAGCTCCATGAGCGCCTGGTAAGTCTGGAGACCGCCGCGCGCGCCGCCTTGCGCTGAATCCTGGGTGTTGCCAATTGTCCTTCGCAGCGCGGCCACGTATAACGTCGTCTTGGCCGCCTGCCCGGGACGACAGACCCGGCCGGCGTCGCGTCAACCCGCAACCAGGTGTCACCCCGCATGAAGGCATACTTCCACGACGACCAGAAACTGCACCATCCGCAGACCTATTTCTCGCGCGGCAAGATGCGCACGCCCCAGGAAGTGCCATCGCGCCTGGACGCGTTGGCCGAGGCCGCGCGCAAGCTGGGCTTTGACGTGCAGGCGCCGCCAGACCAGGGCGCGGGCGCGATCTCGGCGGTCCACACGCTGGACTACCTGCGTTTCCTGCAAGGGGCGCACTCCGCCTGGAAGCAATTGCCCGACGATTGGGGCGACGAGGTCGTCTCCAACGTCTTCGTGCGCCAACCCAACGCCTTGCGCGGCGTGCTGGCCCAGGCCGCGCGTTACCTGGCCGACGGCAGCTGCCCGGTCGGCCAGCACACCTGGCACTCTGCCTACTGGTCGGCGCAATGCGCCATCGCCGGCGCCGATGCGCTGTTGGCGGGCGAGCGCCACGCCTACGCCATCTGCCGTCCGCCCGGACATCACGCGCGGCGCGACGCGGCCGGCGGCTTCTGCTACCTGAACAACGCCGCGATCGCCGCGCAGCGCCTGACCTCGCGCTTTCCGCGCGTGGCGATCCTGGACACCGACATGCACCACGGCCAGGGGATCCAGGAGATCTTCTACGAACGCAGCGACGTCCTGTATGTGTCCATCCACGGCGATCCCGAGAACTTCTATCCCGTCGTCGCGGGCTACGAGGACGAGCGCGGCGCCGGCCCGGGCTACGGCTACAACATCAACCTGCCCATGCCCCATGGCTCGCCGGAATCGGTGTTCTTCGACAAGCTGGGAGAGGCGCGCCGCGCCATCGAACTGTTCCAACCCGACGCCCTGGTGCTGTCGCTGGGCTTCGACATCTTCGAGAAGGACCCGCAGGCCATGGTCGCCGTCAGCGAAAACGGCTTCGAACGCCTGGGCCGGGAAGTCGGCGGCCTGGCGCTGCCCACCCTGATCGTGCAAGAGGGCGGCTATTACATCGAAGGCCTGGAATCGAACGCCTCGCGCTTCTTCGGCGGACTGGCTTCGGGCTGACCCCGCGCGCCGTCGGCGTCCCGCCGCGGACGCCGGTCGCAAGTCCGCTGCCGTGGCGCAAAAGCCGCGCTAGTGGTTTTCCCTAGAAATGGAAAAGCCCGGTTCACAAGCCGGGGCGCCTCCGGTACATTTCGTCCAGTGGCCTGACCACTGGGCCACCAGATATCCAGGCACCCTCGGTGATCGCCCGGGGGGCATGCAAGACAAAGCCCGGGCAGACCCATTACCCTCTACATCCCGACCATTCATCCAAACGCAACAATGACCTCTCTCCAGGCCGTCGCCTCCACCCGCCTCTACCGCATGATTGCCGACCAGATCGCCGCGCGCATCAAGGCGGGCGACTTCCCCGCGGGCGGGCGGCTGCCGGCAGAGCGCGAACTGGCTGAACAGTTGCAGGTCAGCCGCGCCTCGGTGCGCGAGGCGCTGATCGCGCTGGAAATCGAAGGCTATGTGGAAGTGCGCGTAGGCACGGGCGTGTTCGTGAACCCGGCGCGCGAAGACGGCCAGTACCTGTCGCCGCAGCAGGCGCCGGTTGCCGCCAACGGCGTCGAAGCCACCGACATCGGCCCCTTCGACCTGCTGGAAACCCGTTTGCTGCTGGAACCCGAGTGCGCAGCCCTGGCGGCGCAAAAGGCATCGCCCGCCCAGATCGCGGCGATCCGCGCCGCGCACGAAGGCATGTCCCTGACCGAATCGCCAAGCGTGCACGACCGCGCCTTCCACAGCGCGATCGGCGCGGCCTGCGGCAACGCCGCCCTGGCGGCGGCAATTTCCCATATCTGGCACCTCAGCACGCTGAGTCCCGTATTCAACCGTCTTGAAGAGCACTTCGTGACCACCAAGGTGTGGAGCGAAGCCCAGCAGGAACACGAACGCATCCTCGCGGCCATTTCCGACCGCGATCCCATCCGCGCGCGCCACGCCATGCACGACCACCTGGTCGGCATCCTGGCCCGCCTGCGGGAAGACTTCGGCAGCGCTGGGATCCGATGATTTGATGAACGCCTGAACCCCGGCCTGAACGCCAGGCCCCTCCCCTTACCGACAGAACAAGCACCGCCGGCGCAGAACGCGCCGCCTGCGGCAAGGGGAGCGGCTTGCCCGCCGATACGCAAACAGCAGTTCCGCAGTACCCGTAAGTCCCATACCTAAAACACATCAAGGTGAAAACATGCAGCTGACCCGTACCGTGAAGCTTTTGAGCGCGGCGCTATTGGCGCTTGGCGCCCATGCCGCCCAGGCCAACAAGGCTGACAACTCCCTCAACATCGCGTTCGACGCGGCGCCCGCCACGCTGGACGCCTACAAGGAATCGGACCGTCCCGGCCTGGCGCTGGCGCGCATGGTGTTCTCGGGACTGCTGCAGAAGAACCAGGACACGGGCGAATTCGGTCCGGCCATCGCCACCGGCTACAAGTTCGTGGACGACACCACGATCGAACTGCCCATCCGCAAGGACGTGAAGTTCCATGACGGCTCGTTGCTCACCATCGACGACGTGCTGTACACCCTGAACCTGGTGTCATCCGAAGGCTACAAGGCGCGCTTCCAGAACCAGGTGGCCTGGATCGCCAAGGCCGAAAAGGCCTCCGACGATACCGTCCGCATCAAGATGAAGACGCCGTACCCGCTGGCGCTGGAAATGCTGTCGGAAAACCTGCCGATCTATCCGCGCAAGTACTACGAGGCCAACCAGTCCGACATGGGCGCCAAGCCCATCGGCACCGGCCCCTACCGCCTGGTGGAAAGCCAGCCCGGCAGCCGCTACGTGTACGAGCGCTTCGAGGACTACTTCGGCCCCAAGCCCGCCGTGCAGAAGCTGGTGGTGCGCGTGCTGCCGGACGCCAATACCCAATACGCCGAGATGTTGTCCGGCGGCCTGGACTGGATCTGGCGCGTGCCGCCGGACGTGGCCAAGCGCATGGAAAAGCAGCCGGCCGTCACGGTCAAGAGCAGCAGCATCATGCGCATCAGCTACATCTCGCTGAACCCGCGCGCTGACGACGGCAAGTCGCCGCTGGCCAAGCAGGAAGTGCGCCAGGCCATCAACTACGCCATCGACCGCGAAGCCATCCGCAAGGCCCTGGTAGGCGGCGCCTCCAAGGTGATCAACGCGGCCTGCAACCCGGCGCAGTTCGGCTGCGCCGCCGACGTGCAGTCCTACAAGTTCGATCCGGCCCGCGCCAAGCAGCTGCTGGCCCAGGCCGGCTACCCCAACGGCGTGACGCTGGACCTGGTGATCTCTGCCCCGCCGCGCGCCATCCTGGACGCCGCCGCCGCGCAGATGGCGCAGGCCGGCATCAAGCTGAACCTGGTCGAACAGCAGTACGGCACCGCCATGACCAACTGGCGCGAAGGCAAGATCGCCATGCTGTCGTCCAACTGGGGCTCCTACGGCATCGCCGACGCGGCGCTGTCGACCAGCAACTTCTTCCGCGGCGGTCCGGACGACCAGGCGCGCAACCCGGAAGTCATCAAGTACCTGGAAACCGCCGACACCTCCGTGGACCGCGAGCTGCGCGCCAAGAACTACGCCGCCGCCCAGAAGATCGTGGCCGAACAGGCCTACTGGGTGCCGCTGTGGAACCACTCGCTCAACGCCGTGCAGTCCAAGGACCTGAACTTCTCGGTCGACGGCGACGAGTTCCCGCGTTTCTACAAGGCCCGCTGGAACTGACCGGCGCCGCCGGCGCGGCCCCGTTCCCACGCCCGGCCGGGCGGGAGCGGCGGCCTCTCCGGCGCATTCCGTCATAGGTAGCCCCATGATTGCATTCCTGTTCCGCCGCCTGATTGTGTCCGCGCTGCTGGTGGTGTTCGTCTCGCTGATCAGCTTCTCGCTGGTGTTCGCTTCCGGCAACCCGGCGGCGCGCCTGGCCGGTGAAGGCAGCGCCGCCGACGCGGCCCGCCTGGCGCAGCTGCACGGCTTCAACGACCCCATCCTGGTCCAGTACGGCCGCTGGCTGGGCGGCGTCGCCCGCGGCGACTTCGGCGACAGCCTGTACTTCAGCCGCCCGGTGGCCGAACTGCTGACCCAGCATTTCCCCGCCACCGCCAAGCTGGGCCTGGCCGCCATGCTGTTCGCGCTGCTGCTGGCGATACCGCTGGGCGTGGTCGCCGGACTGCGCCGCGGCTCGCTGATCGACCGCGCCACCATGCTGCTGTCGGCCTGCGCCCAGGCCATGCCGCCGTTCTGCCTGGCCTTCCTGCTCATCATCCTTTTCAGCGTGCGCAACCAATGGCTGCCGGCCTCGGGCTTTGACAGCTGGAAGCACTACGTGATGCCGGTGACCGCGCTGGGGCTGTTCGCCATGCCGGCAATGCTGCGGCTGATGAAATCCGAAATGGAAACCGTGCTGGCCACCGACTACATCCGGACTGCGCGGGCCATGGGCCTGGGCGGCCCGAGCGTGGTGCTCAAGTACGCGCTGCGCAACGCCTTGCGGCCGCTGGTGTCGCTGGCCGCGGCCCAGATGGGCACGCTGCTGGCCGGTTCCGTCGTCATCGAGACCGTGTTCGCCATCAACGGCGCGGGTCTCCTGGCCTGGACCTCGATCCTGCGCGGCGACTTTCCCACGATGCAGGCGCTGATCCTGATCTTCGCCCTGATCTACATCGTCCTGACCCTGGTCGCCGACCTGATCAACGGTTGGCTCGACCCCCGCGTGCGAGTTTCCTCATGAGCAGCGTCATCGCCTCCTCCTTTCCCGTCCGCTCCCGCGGCGCACGCGCGGCCCGCCTGGGCCGCAACCTGGGCCTGGCCGTGCTGGCGCTGCTGGTGCTGGCCGGCCTGCTGGGCCCCTACCTCGTCCCGCACGACCCGTACACGCAGGACCTGCTGGCGCGGCTGCAAGAGCCCGTCTGGGGCGAAGACGGCAGCTGGAACCATATCCTCGGCACCGACCAGCTGGGCCGCGACGTGCTGGCGCGCGCGCTGTACGGCGTGCGCGTGTCGGCGCTGATCGGCCTGTCGGTCGCGCTGATGGGCGGGCTGATCGGCACCATGCTGGGCGTGGCCGCCGGCTACTTCGGCGGCGCGGTGGATCGCGCCGTGTCCTTCCTGATCACCGCGCGCCTGGCGCTGCCCATCATCCTGGTGGCGCTGGCGGTGGTGTCGGTGGTGGGCGCCTCGCTCACCGTGGTGGTGCTGGTGCTGGGCCTGTTGCTGTGGGAACGCTATGCGCTGGTGGCCCGCACCATGGCGGCCGGCCTGCGCAACGCCGAGTTCGTCACGGCCTCGCGCCTGCAGGGCTGCACCCATCTGCAGATCATCTGGCGCGACATCCTGCCCAACCTGGTGGGCAACCTGCTCATCATCGGCACCGTGGACGCCGCCATGGTGATCACGCTGGAAGCGTCGCTGTCGTTCCTGGGCCTGGGCGTGCCGGCGCCGATGCCGTCGCTGGGCCTGATGATCGCCGAAGGCAAGGAGAACATGCTGTTCCAGCCCTCGCTGGTGGTGATCCCCAGCGTGGTGCTGTTCGTGCTGGTGTTGTGCGTGAACCGCGCGGGCGAATCGCTGCGTGCCGTGCAAATGAAGAAGGGCTGACCCCATGACCGATACCAGCCATCCCCTGCTGCGGGTCCAGGATCTGCACATCGACATCCAGACGCCCACCCACGTCAAGCACGTGGTGCGCGCGGTGGACTTCAGCCTGGAGCGCGGCAAGACACTGTGCATCGTGGGCGAATCGGGTTGCGGCAAATCGTTGACCGCGCTGGCGCTGCTGGACCTGCTGCCGGCGGCCGCGCGCCGCCGCGTGGCGAAGCTGGAGTTCGCCGGCCAGGACTTGGCGGCGCTCACGCCCGCCGAACTGGCGCAGCTGCGCGGCGCGCGCATCGCCATGATCTTCCAGGATCCGATGACCTCGCTGAACCCGGTGTTCCCCATCGGCACCCAGCTGGTCGACGTGCTGCGCCGGCACAAGCGTGTCAGCCGGCGCGCGGCTGAAGAACGCGCGGAGTACCTGCTGCGCCGCGTCGGCATCGCCAATCCCCGCGACCGCATGCGGCAGTATCCCTTTGAACTTTCGGGCGGACTGCGCCAGCGCGTCATGATCGCAATGGCGCTCATGTGCGGTCCCGGGCTGCTGATCGCCGACGAACCCACCACCGCGCTGGACGTCACCGTGCAGGCCGAGCTGCTGGACCTGCTGCGCGACATCCAGGCCGAGTTCGGTCTGGGCATGGTGTTCATCTCCCATGACATGGGCCTGGTGGCGCGCATCGCCGACCATGTCATCGTCATGTACGCGGGCGACATCGTCGAAGGCGGCAGCGTGCGCGAAGTGCTGGAGCAACCCAGCCATCCCTATACCGCGATGCTGCTGAACTGCATCCCCCAGCCCGGACGCACCGCGCCGCGCGCCGACCTGCCCACCATCGCCGGCGCCGTCCCCTCGCTGGACACCGCCATCCGCGGCTGCGCCTTCCGCGAGCGCTGCCCGGCGGCCGAAGCCCGCTGTGCCCAGCCCTTCCCCGCGCGCGTGCAGGGCGGACACCGCTGCCTGTGCATCAAACCCGGCGCCTTGCGCCTAGGAGCCACGGCATGAGCAGCCCGACCGCCACTTCCGCCAGCATCAGCCTGAACGCGCTGTGCTTCCAGTATGGCCGCGCCGGCCTGTTCTCGCGCCGGCCCGCGCCGCGCATCCTGCATGACATCGACTTGCACGTGCCCGCCGGCCAGACCATCGGCCTGGTGGGCGAATCCGGCAGCGGCAAGTCCACCATCGCCAAGCTGATGCTGGGCCTGTTGGCGCCGACCCAGGGCCAGGCGCTGCTGGACGGCAAGCCGCTGGCCGCGATGCCGGCCCGCGCCCGCGCCCGCCGCATCCAGATGGTGTTTCAGGATCCTTATTCCTCGCTCAACCCGCGCCGCACCATCAGCGAGATCCTGACCGCGCCGCTGCGCACGCATAGCATCGGCAATGCGGCCTCCCAGGCCGCGTCGGTGCGCCGCATGATGGACGCCGTGGGCCTGGTGCCGGCCTTCGCCGCGCGCTATCCGCGCGAGCTGTCCGGCGGCCAGCGCCAGCGCGTGGCCATCGCGCGCGCCTTGATGCTGGAGCCGCAGTTGCTGATCTGCGACGAACCCACTTCGGCGCTGGACGTATCGGTGCAGGCGCAGATCCTGAACCTTTTGATGGAGCTGCAGCGCGAACGCGGCCTGGGCTATCTGTTCATCAGCCACAACCTGGCCGTGGTGCAGCACATTGCCGACGAGATCGTGGTGCTGCAAGGCGGCCGCGTGGTCGAACGCGGTCCTGCCAGCCAGGTTTACTTCGAGCCGGTCCACCCGTACACGCGGCAGCTCATCGGCGCCACCCTGGCGGTACCGCAGGCGCAGGAGCTCGCGGCATGACCACACCCGCCACCCGCCACCTGCTGCTGGTCGGCAACGACCAGAAAGTCACCTGGGACGACGGCCAGATCCGTTTCCTGGCCCCGGGCAATGACAGCCTGTGCGTCTACGACGCCGGCGCGAATCCCGCCGCGCCGGAATTGGTCGCCACCTTGTCCCTGCCCAACTCCCTGTTCGGCCCGCCAGTCAACCTGGCCGTCACGCCCGACCAGCGCCTGGGCCTGATCGCGGATTCGATGGATTGGCCCGCGCGCGCCGACGGCGCCGGCTGGCAGCCCGAGCCGGGCCGCGGCCTGTACGTGATCGACCTGCAAGCCTGCCCGCCCGCCATTGTGCAGCGGCTGGAGGTCGGGTTGCAGCCCTCGGGCCTGTCCATCAACCGCGCCGGCACGCTGGCGCTGGTGGCCAACAAGGCCGGCCGCTCGGTGTCGGTGCTGCGCATCGCGGGCAAGCGCGCCGAGGTCTGCGGCGAAGTGGACGTAGGCACCCCTGTGGTGGCCGTTTCATTTTCCGCGGACGGCCGCCGCGCCTTCGTGGTCAAGACCGACACCCATCGCCTGGGCGTGCTGCGCATCGACGAGAGCGGCGCGGCCCCCATCGTGACCCACGATCCGGCCGAGGATCTGACCACCGGCCTGGTGCCGTTCAACCTGGTGGTGTCGCCCGACGGCGCGCTGGCGCTGGTGGTGGACATGGGCAGCCCGACCGCGTCGGACGGCCACGCGGATTCGGTCAGCGTGGTGGACCTGCGCGCCGATCCGCCGCGCGTGATCGACCGCGTCATGGTCGAGGACGGCCCCGAAGGCATCGCCATCAGTCCCGACGGCCGCCATGCCGCGGTCGCCATCGTCCAAGGTTCCAACAACCCGTCCAGCGTCTGGTTCCACCACCCGCGCGGACAGATCGTATTGCTGCGCATCGACGGGCAGTCCGTGACCCGCGCCGGCGCCATCGAAGTCGGCGCGCTGCCCGAGGGCCTGGCCTTCAGCCCCGACAGCCGCTACCTCTATGTCGGCAATTTCCTCGATGCCGAAATGCAGGTTCTGGCCGTGGGCGACCACGGCCTGAGCGACACCGGCACCCGCATCGCCCTGCCCGGACGGCCCGCTTCGATGCGCGCCCAATCCTACTGACCCTACCCATCCCCCCTGCTCCCGGAGTTCCGCCATGACCACCGCTCCTCAAAAGAAACCGGCCCTGCTGGCCGCCGCCCTGCTCGCCCTCGCCGGCCTCGCGCCGTTGTCGGCCCACGCCCTGGATATCAAGCTCGGCCACGTGCTGGCGCCCAGCCACAGCTGGAACAAGGCCGCCGAAGGCTTTGCCGCCGAGGTCAAGGAAAAGACCGCCGGCCGCGTCAATTTCGTGCTGTTCCCCAGCGGCCAGCTGGGCAATGAAAAGACCATGCTCGAAGGCCTGCAGATCGGCAGCCAGGGCGCGGCCATCATCGGCTCGGGCTCGCTGCAGCCCATCGAACCCAAGTTCGGCGTGGTCGAGCTGCCCTACACCTGGTCGACCTCGCAACAGGCCTACAAGGCCTTCGACGGCGAACTGGGCGAGGCGTTGGCCAAGCTGGCCGACAAGAAGAACCTGACCATCATCTCGTGGTGGGAAAACGGCTTTCGCCACGTCACCAACAACCGCGGCGCGGTGGCCAAACCCGCCGACCTGGCCGGCCTGAAGACCCGCGTCACGCCCGACAAGATGCGCCTGGACACCTTTACCGCGCTGGGCGCCAACCCCGCGCCGCTGGCCTTCGGCGAACTGTATTCGGCCCTGCAGCAGAAGGTGTTCGACGCCCAGGAGAACCCGCTGTCCATCATCTACACCTCTTCCTTCTTCGAGGTGCAGAAATACCTGTCGCTGACCGGCCACGTCTGGGGTCCGGCCAACCTGATCATCTCCAAGCCGGTGTGGAACCGCCTCTCAGCCGAGGACAAGAAGATCGTGCAGGCCGCCGCCGACAAGTGGCGCGACGCCCAGCGCCAGATGATCACCGACGGCGACCAGCAATACATCGCCCAGCTGAAGGACAAGGGCATGCAGGTCAACGAGGTCGACAAGGCCGCCTTCGCCGCCGCGGTGGAGCCGGTGTGGAAGACCTACTCGGTCACCTACGGCCCCGAGCTGATGGCGCTGGTGCAGAAGTACCGCGAGGCCAAGTAATGCTCAACCGACTGTCCGCGATCCTGTCGGGCATCAGCAAGGCCTTCGCCGCCCTGGCGGTGGCCTTGCTGGCGATCCTGATCTCCTACGTGGTGTTCGCCCGCTTCGTCACCCACACCACGCCGCACTGGGCCGAGGAACTGCCGCGGCTGGTGCTGGTGTGGTCGGCCTTCATCGGCGGCGTCGTCTGCAGCCATGAGCGTTCGCACCTGATGGCCGGGCTGCTGCCCTTCGTGGTGCGCAATCCCCGGATCCTCAACGCCTTTGAACGCATCAACCAGGCGCTCATCATCGTCGGCCTGGCGGCGCTGGGTTATGCCGGCTGGCAGCTGGCCGAGCTGACCATGGACCAGACCCTGCCCGCGCTGGACGTGTCCGCCGGCACCGTCTACCTGGCGCTGCCTTTCGCCTGCGCCATCACCATCGTGGTGCACCTGGCGCAGCTGTTCTCTTCCGCTCCCGCCGCTGCAAAGGATTAACAAGATGTCTACGGGTGCTCTCTTCCTGATGGGCGTGTTCACGATCACGGTGCTGATCGACATGCCCATCGCTTTCGGCCTGGTGCTGTCCTGCCTGGCCTATCTGGCGGTCTTCGACTCCGCGCCCATGATGGTGGCGGCGCAACAGTATGTGGTGGGGCTGGACAGCTTCACGCTGCTGGCGATTCCGCTGTTCATCCTGGCCGCGCAGCTGATGAACGGCGCCGGCCTGACCCAGCGCATCGTGCGCCTGTGCGCCGCCATCGTCGGCGACATCAAGGGTGGCCTGGCGGTGGTGGCCGTGCTGGCCTGCCTGATGTTCGGCGCGCTGTCCGGTTCCGGCGTGGCCGACGTGGTCGCCATCGGCAGCCTGCTGCTGCCCGCCATGGCCCGCAGCGGCTACGACAAGGGCTTTTCCTGCGCCCTGGTCGGCAGCGCCGGCGCCACTTCCACCATCATCCCGCCCAGCATCGTGCTGATCGTCTACGGCACCATCACCGACACCTCGGTGGGCAAGCTGTTCGTGGCCGGGATCATTCCGGGCATCCTGCTGGGGCTGTCGCTGATCGGCGTGGCCGTCTGGCAGTCGCGCAAGCACAACTGGGCCGGCGGCCAGCCATTCAGCTGGCCGGAACTGCGCGCCGCCGCCATCGACGCGCTGCCTGCCCTGATGGTGCCGGTGCTGATCATCGGCGGCATCCGCTTCGGGATCTTCACCGCTACCGAGGCCGCCTCCAGCGCCATCATCTACGCCTTGCTGATCGGCTTCTTCTGGTATCGCACGCTGAGCCTGAAGTCGCTGTGGGACAACCTGAAGTCCACCGGCGAAAGCAGCGCGTCCATCCTCCTCATCATCGGCGCGTCGGGCCTGTTCGCCTGGGTGCTGGTGGCCGAGCAGGTGCCGCAGGCGCTGTCCACGCTGCTGGTCGAATGGACCGACAGCAAGACCGCCGTGCTGCTGGTGCTGACCGTGGTGCTGCTGCTCCTGGGCACTTTCATGGAAGCGATCCCGGTCATCATCATCGTGGCCCCGGTCGTGATGCCGGTGCTGGCGCACTACAACATCGATCCGGTGCACTTCGGCATCCTGCTGTCGATCAACATGGCCATTGGCGCCAACACGCCGCCCGTCGGGGTCGACCTGATGGCCGCGTGCAAGATCGGCGGCATCAACATGATGCAGACCCTGCGTCCTCTGTCCTGGATGATGCTGGCCATGACCGCGGTCATGCTGCTGCTGACTTTCGTACCTGAACTGGTGCTGTTCCTGCCGAGGCACGTGCAATGACCCCTATCACCCCCTCCCGCCGTCCCCCCTTCCTGCGCCGCAGCTGGATGTTCGTGCCCGGATTCGACCCCAACGCCCAGGCCGACGGCCTGGCCAGCGGCGCCGATGCGCTGGTCGCGGACCTGGAAGAGTTCACCGCCCCGGCGGACCGGCCAGCCGCGCGCCCCATCATCGCCGAACTGTTCGGCCGCTGCCGCGCCCTGGGCGTGGTAGCCGCGGTGCGCATCAACAAGCTTGAAGACGACGGCCTGGCGGACCTGCGCGGCGTGATGCCGGGCGCGCCGGACGCGGTGTTCCTGCCCCACGCCGAAAGCGCGGCGCAGATCGCCGCTCTGGACCAGGCGATCACCGCGCTGGAAGCCGAACTGGGCCTGCCCGCGGGCAGCACCGAGATCGTGCCCACGCTGGAGTCCGCGCTGGGCGTGCACCGCGCCTATGACATCCTGACCGCCAGCCCGCGCGTGTCCGCCTGCCTGCTGGCCGCCGAGGACCTGACCGCCAGCCTGGGCGCCGAGCGCGGCAAGGACGGCATCGAACTGCATCACCTGCGCGCCCGCTTCCTGCTGGATTGCACGGCGGCCGGCTGCCTGCCCATCGACTGCCCCTTCAACTACCGCGACATGCCGGCGCTGGAAGCCGATGTGCGCTGGGCCCGCCGCATGGGCCTGAAGTCCAAGTGCGCCACCGTGGCCGACCAGGTCAAGCTGATCCACGCGGTGTTCACGCCCGCCCCGGACGAAGTCATGGCGGCCCATGATTGCGTCGCCCGCTATGAAGCCCAGCGCGCCGGCCGCCACGACGCCGAGCGCATCGATCCGCCTGTCTACAACACCGCGCGCCGCCTGTTGGCGCGCCATCACCAATTCGAACGATGGGCCGCCGAGCGCCGCGCGCAGGCCGTCCCGCAACAAGGAGACTCCGCATGACGTCAGCAGCAATTCCCGAACGCAATGGCGGTCAGATCCTGATGCAGCAGCTGCGCATCCATGGCGCGCGCCGCGTGTTCATGATCCCCGGCGAAAGCTATCTGCCCTGCATCGACGCGCTGAACGACCACACCGATGCCATCGAGGCCATCGTCTGCCGCCAGGAAAGCGGCGCGGCCTACATGGCCGAAGCCTATGGCAAGCTGACCGGCGAACCCGGCATCTGCTTCGTCACGCGGGGCCCGGGCGCCACCAACGCCAGCATCGGCGTGCATACCGCCTTCCAGGACTCCACCCCGATGATCCTGTTCGTGGGCCAGGTGGGCAACGACTTCATGGAGCGCGAAGCCTTCCAGGAAATCGACTATCGCCGCATGTTCGGCCAGATGGCCAAATGGGTGGCCCAGATCGACCGCACCGACCGCATCCCCGAGTACATCTCGCGCGCCTTCGCAATTGCCACCAGCGGCCGTCCCGGCCCCGTGGTGCTGGCGCTGCCCGAGGACACGCTGTGGGGCCGCGCCCGCGTGGCCGACCTGCCGCGCTACCCGCGCGTGCACAGCCACCCCGGCGCCACCGACCTGGCCCGCATGACCCAATTGCTGGACGCTGCCGAACGTCCCTTCCTGCTGCTGGGCGGCAATGGCTGGCACCAGACCGCCATCGACCAGATCGCCGGCTTCGCCGAACGCTTCGAGCTGCCGGTAGGCACGGCCTGGCGCCGCCTGGAGTGCTTCGACCAGCGCCACCCCAACGCCGCCGGCCACGTCGGCTGGGCCATGACGCCCGAGCTGCGCCAGCGCCTGCACGACGCCGACCTGGTGCTGGCCGTGGGCACGCGCATGGGCGAGGCCACGACCGAAGGGTATACCGTCATCGAAAGCCCGCTGCCGCGCCAGCAACTGATCCACGTGTATCCGGACGCCGCCGAACTGGGCCGCGTGTTCTCGCCCACCCAGGCCATCGTGGCGGACGTGGCCAGCTTCGCCGCCAGCGTGGCGGGCCTGGTCCCCGGCCACAAGACGGCGCGCGGCGAGGCGGTGCGCGCCGCGCACCAGGAACTGGTTGACAGCCTCAAGCCGCTGCCATCGCCCGGGCCGATGAGCCTGGACCAGGCCGCCGCCTACGTCGACGCGCACGTGCCGGCCGACGCCTGCATCACCGTGGGCGCAGGCAACTATGCGCTGTATCCCCACCGCTACCGCCGCTATGCCGGCCCCGGCACCAGCCTCACGCCCACCGTGGGCTCCATGGGCTACGGCCTGCCGGCGGCGATCTCGGCGAAGCTGGAAGACCGCAAGCGCACGGTGGTCTGCTATGCCGGCGACGGCTGCTTCCAGATGAACATGCAGGAACTGGGCGTGGCGCTGCAATACCGCCTGGGCGTGGTGGTGCTGGTGTTCAACAACGGCATCTGGGGCACCATCCGCGCGCACCAGGAACGCGAGTTCCCGGCGCGCACCATCGCCCTGTCCTTCGAGAACCCGGACTTCACGCAGATCATCCGCGGCTACGGCGGCTACGGCGAAGCCGTGGAAGACACCGCCAGCTTCGGTCCCGCATTCGAACGCGCGCTGGCCTTTGCCGAACGCGAGAACATGCCGGCCCTTCTGGAAATCCGCTACGACGCCAATGGCATTTCGCCGGGCGAAACCCTGATGGGCATCCGCGAAGCCGCACTGGCCCGCAATGCCGCCGCCAGCCACTGACACAGAGGAACTCCAACATGACGACGATATCGATCAACGGACAGCGGCTGTGGCAGTCGCTGATGGACCTGGCGCAGATCGGCGCCACGGCCAAGGGCGGCAACTGCCGCCTGGCGCTGACCGCGCTGGATGGCCAGGGCCGCGACCTGGTCACCGGCTGGATGCGCGATGCCGGCATGACGCTGCGCGTGGACCAAGTGGGCAACATCTTCGCCCGCCGCGCCGGCCGCAACAATGACCTGCCGCCGGTCATGACCGGCAGCCATATCGACACCCAGCCCACCGGCGGCAAGTTCGACGGCTGCTATGGCGTGCTGGCGGGCCTGGAGGTCATGCGCAGCCTGAACGACCACGGCGTGGTCACGGAGGCGCCGCTGGAAGTCGCCATCTGGACCAACGAGGAAGGCTCGCGCTTCGTGCCCGTGATGATGGGTTCGGGCGTATTCGCCGGCAAATTCCCGCTGGAAGTGGCGCTGACCGCGACCGACCGCGACGGCAAGTCGGTGGCCGAAGAGCTGGCAGCCATCGGCTATGCCGGCACGGACCCCGTGGGCGGCCGCCCGGTGGGCGCCTATTTCGAGGCCCACATCGAACAAGGCCCGATCCTGGAGCATGAAGAAAAAGTGGTTGGCGTGGTGACCGGGTCGCTCGGCCTGCGCTGGTACGACGTGACCGTGACCGGCATGGAAATGCATGCCGGCCCCACCCCCATGCCGATCCGGCGCGACGCGCTGTACGCCTCCAGCTTCCTGCTGCAGGCGGTGGTCGACATTGCCAACGATAACCAGCCGCATGGCCGCGGCACCGTGGGTGAAATCCACGCGCACCCCGGTTCGCGCAACGTCATCCCGGGCCAGGTGCGTTTCACGGTGGACCTGCGCCACGAGGACGAGGCCACGCTCACCCGCATGGACCAGCGCTGGCACGAAATCTGCGCCGAAATCGCCCAGCGCCACAACGTGGAAGTGGACGTGAAGCACGTGCAGTACTTCCCGCCCACCCCGTTCGACCCGGACCTGGTCGGCAAGGTGCGCGACGGCGCCGCGCGCCGCGGCCTGGCCGCCATGGACATCGTCACCGGCGCGGGCCACGACGCGGTCTACATGGCCGCAGTCACCCCTACCGCCATGATCTTCGTGCCGTGCAAGGACGGCGTCAGCCACAACGAGATCGAGGACGCCAAGCCCGCTGACCTGGAAGCGGGCTGCAACGTGCTGCTCGACGCCATGGTGGCGCGCGCCAACGCCCAGGAGGTCCGCTCATGACCCAGGACGCCGCCTACTGGCGCGCCCGCGCCGCCGCGCTCGCCTTCAATGGCCAGGCCTACATCGACGGCGCCTATTGCGACGCGGCCGATGGCGCCATCTTCCCCGCCACCAGCCCGATAGACGGGCGCAAGCTGGCCGACGTGGCGTCTTGCGGCGCGGCCGACGTGGACCGCGCCGTGCAGGCCGCCCGCCGCGCCTTCGAAGCCGGCGTCTGGAGCGCCTTGGCGCCGCGCCAGCGCAAGCAGCATCTGCTGCGCCTGGCCGCGCTGATCGACGAGCACCGCGAGGAACTCGCGCTGCTGGAAACGCTGGACATGGGCAAGCCCATCCGCGACGCGCTGGCCTTCGACGTACCCGAGACGGCGCGCTGCTACGCCTGGTACGCCGAGGCGATCGACAAGATCTACGACGAGATCGCCCCCACCGGCCCGGACGCGCTGGCCACCATCACGCGCGAAGCGCTGGGCGTGGTCGCGGCGGTGGTGCCGTGGAACTACCCGCTGATGATGGCCGCCTGGAAAGTCGCGCCAGCCTTGGCCGCCGGCAACAGCGTCATCCTCAAACCGGCCGAACAAGCCTCGCTGTCTGCCATCCGGCTGGCGGCGCTGGCCGAGGAAGCAGGCATCCCCGCCGGCGTCTTCAGCGTGGTGCCCGGCCTGGGCGCGCAGGCCGGCCAGGCGCTGGGCCTGCATCCCGATGTGGACTGCATCGCCTTCACCGGGTCGACCGCCACCGGCAAGCGCTTCATGGAGTATTCGGGACAATCGAACCTGAAGCGCGTGTGGCTGGAGTGCGGCGGCAAGTCGCCGCACATCGTGTTCGAGGACTGCCCCGACCTGGACCGCGCCGCTCAGGCTGCGGCCCTGGCCATTTTCTCCAACCAGGGCGAAGTCTGCATCGCGGGCTCGCGCCTGTATGTGCAGGACGGCATCTACGACGCCTTCATGTCCAAGGTCGCGGACTACGCCGCCGCCCTGCAACCGGGCGATCCGCTGGATCCCGCCACCGCCATGGGCGCCATGGTCGACGAACGCCAGATGCGCGGCGTGCTGGCCCGCATCGAAGCGGGCTCGGCCGAAGGCGCGCAGTTGCGCATGGGTGGGCGCCAGGCCCTGGGCGCCACCGGGGGCTACTACATCGAACCGACGATTTTCGATTGCGCCAGCCAGGACAGCAGCCTGGTGCGCGAGGAGATCTTCGGCCCGGTGCTGGCCGCGCAGCGCTTCGCCACCGAGGACGACGCGGTGCGGCTGGCCAACGATTCGATCTACGGCCTGGGCGCTGGGCTCTGGACTGCCAACCTGTCGCGCGCGCACCGTCTCTCGCGCCGCCTGCGCGCGGGCCTGGTGTGGGTCAACTGCTACGCCGACGGCGACATCACCGTGCCTTTCGGCGGGGTCAAACAGTCGGGCTTCGGCCGCGACAAGTCGCTGCACGCGCTGGACAAGTACAGCGACCTGAAGACGACCTGGATCAGCCTGACGGCTTGATCCCCTGGGCGGACGCCCGCGCGGCGTCCGCCATCCTTGCCATTTCGCGTTATCTGCTTGGCCGCCAGCGCCATTGAAGGCGGTGGGCCCTTGTGCGACCTTGAACGGCGACGGGCTGCCCACCGCGGTTCCGTTGCGGGCAGGCGCAGGCGCTCTCCCGCCATCAGAACAATGACTGGAGACTACGATGCGCAATGCGACAAGGCGAGCCGCGCTGGCCGCCATGCTGGCCGCCACAGCCTGGGCCGCAGCCGGGCCGGCTTGGGCGCAAGCCCCCTATCCCTCCAAGCCCGTCACGATCCTGGTCGGATTCCCGCCCGGCACGGCCACCGACACCGTCGCCCGCATGGTCGGCGACCGCCTGGCGCAGCGTCTGGGCCAGCAGTTCATCGTCGAGAACAAGCCTGGCGCGGGCGGCTCCATCGCCGCCGGCCTGGGCGCGCGCGCCAAGCCCGACGGCTATACGCTCATGATCGGCGCGTCCGCGCCGCAAGCCATCAACCCGCATGTCTATCCCAACCTGAACTACGACGCGCGCAAGGATTTCGCGCCCATCGGCCTGCTGACCTGGCTGCCCTACCTGTTCGTCGTCAGCCCCGACAATCCGGCCAACAACCTGCAGGACTTCCTCGCTGCCGTGAAGGCCAAACCGAACCAGTACACCTACGCCACCACCGGCGTCGGCACCACCAGCCATCTGGTGACCTCGGTGCTGCTGGCCAAGGCCGGCGCCAGCATGATCCACGTGCCCTACAAAGGCAGCAGCCAGGCGCAGACCGATATCGTGGGCGGGCGGACCTACGCCACCTTCGACACCATGGTGTCCTCGCTGGCCCTGGTTAAAGCGGGACGCCTGAAGGCGATCGCCGTCAGCACCCCTGAGCGGGTCGCGAGCCTGCCGGAGGTGCCCACCGTCGCCGAACAGGGCTACCCCGGTTTCGACATGGGCGCCTGGCTGGGCCTGATCGCGCCCGCCGGCATCCCGCCCGAGATCCAGCAGAAGCTGGCCGTCGAGGTCAACGCCGTGCTGGCAGACCCCGCCGTGCGCGACAAGCTGGCGGACCTGGGCGCCCAGGTCCGCACCACCGCCACGCCCGCCGAGTTCGGCGCGCTGATGAAATCCGAATACGAATCGTGGGGCAAGGTGGTCCGCGATTTCAACGTCAAGGCCAGCGACTGAACCGGAGACCCGAACCATGCAAAAAGCCATGAGCCCCGCGGAACGCGACACCCGCATTCAACTGGCCGCCTGCTACCGGCTGGTGTCCCACTTTGGCATGAGCGATCTCATCTACAACCACATCACCGCGCGCATACCCGGGCCCGAGGGCCATCTGCTGATCAATCCCTACGGCATGATGTACGACGAAATCACCGCTTCCAGCCTGATCAGGATAGGCCTGGACGGGAACGTGCTGGACAATCCCGGCGAGTACGGCATCAACGCTGCGGGCTACGTGATCCACAGCGCCGTGCACGGCGCGCGCCACGACGTGCAATGCGTCATCCATACCCACACGCGGGCCGGCATGGCGGTATCGGCGCTGCAATGCGGCCTGCTGCCGCTGACCCAGACCGCCATGCGCTTCGCCAAGATTCCCTACCACGACTATGAGAGCGTGGCCATCGACCTGGACGAGCGCGCGCGCCTGGTGGCGGACCTGGGCCAGTCCGAGGCGATGATCCTGCGCAACCACGGCCTGCTAGCCGCCGGCCCGAGCATCGCGCAGGCATTCAACACACTGTATTGGCTGGAGATGGCCTGCAAGGCGCAGGTCGACGCCCTGGCCGCCAACCGCGAACTATGCGTGCCGCCGCCAGAGGTCGTCGAGAAGACCTGGCACCTGTATCAGCCGACAACGCGCCGCCCCTTCGGCGAACTGGAATGGCCGGCCATGGTGCGTCTGATGGACAGGAAGGATCCTGGCTACCGCGATTGAGCCCCTGCCTGGTCTCGCCCCAGAAGGTCGATGCCGGCCGCGCTGTCCGCGCCGTCCGGCAGGATCGCCGCGAGGCTGGTCTTGACCTCCACGAAGTACGGCGCGGCCGAGGCCAGCCCGCGGGCGATGGCCGCGGCCACCTGGTCCGGATGGGTGACATACTCGGTCTGCATGCCGAAGGCGCGCGCCATCATCGCGAAATCGGGACTTGCCAGATTGGTGCCCGCGTAGCGCCCGGGATAGGTGCGCGCCTGATGCAGGCGGATGGAGCCATAGCAATTGTTGTTGGAGACGATGAAGAACACCGGCAGTCCGCGCTCGGCCGCGGCCATCATCTCGTTGCCCGTCATCATGAAGCCGCCGTCGCCAACCAGGCACACCACCTTGCCATGCGGATTGCGCAGCTGCGAGGCAATCGCCGCCGGCGTGCCGTAGCCCATGGCGCCCGATTGCGAGGCCATCAGCCGTTGCGGGTAGACGAAGGGAAAGTGGCGATACACCGGCGCCGCGAAGGTGCCCGCGTCCAGGCAAACCATGAGGTCCGGCGGCGCCTGTTCTGCCAGCGCTCGCACCACCGACACGAAGGGCACGCCATCGTCGGCCTTTGGATCGGGCCAGGCGGCGGAGCGCTCGCGGATCGCGCGCAAGGATTCCGCCCAGTCCTCGCGCCCGCCACGGTCCGCCGCCGGCAGCGCGGCCAGCGCCTGCGCCGTGGCCACCGGATCCGCGATGATGCCCACGTCCGCCGCAAAGTGCTGGTTCACGAAATGCGCGTCGGCATGGCAATGCACCAGCGTCTGCGACGGCCTGGGATAGGCCGGAAACGTGTAGCCCTGGGTGGTGATGTCGCCCAGGCGCGTGCCCAGGGCCAGGATCAGATCGCTGGAATCGAACGCCTCCACCTGCGCGGGCTGCGTCGCCAGGTCCAGGTCGCCGGCGTACAGCGGATGCGTGTTGGGGAACAAGTCATGCTGGCGGAACGATACTGCCACCGGTATGCCGTGCCGCTCCGCCAGCTGCCGCAGCGCCTCGCGGCCGCCCGGCGCGTTGAAGGCGCCCCCGGCAATGATCAGCGGCTTGCAGGCGGCGTCCAGCAAGGCTTGCAGTCGCGCCAGCGCGGCGGGCGCCGGCTGCGCGGGACTGGCCGGCTCGGCCACCCAGTCCGGTTGCGGCACGCAGGCCTGCTGGACGTCTTCCGGCACCACCAGCACCACTGGCCCTGGCGTACCCGAAGCGGCCACGCGCAAAGCCTTGAAAGCGGCCCAGGCCACGTCCTCGGGCGCCGCCACCTCATGCACCCATTTGGCGATCGAACCGAACATCTTCTGGTAATCGATCTCCTGGAAGGCCTCCTTGCGCAGGTCCTTGCGCGGCACTTGCCCGATCAGCAGGATCAGCGGCACGCCGTCCTGCTGCGCGGCATGCACGCCGATGGCCGCATTCGCCGCGCCCGGTCCCCTGGACACCATGGCCACGCCCGGGCGGCCCGTCAACCGGCCATCGGCGCACGCCATGAATGCCGCGCCCCCTTCGTGCCTGCAGGTCACCACGTCGATGCCGGCGAAATCGTGCAAGGCGTCGAGCACGCCCAGATAGCTTTCGCCAGGGACCAGGAAGACCCGGTCGATGCCGTTGCGGGCGAAGACCCCGAGCAAGGCGTGGGAAGACGTGTTCAGTTCGGCAGCAGGTGTCATGGAGGGCAGGAAACCAAGGGCAAGCGCGCAGGCGCGGGTCTGATACGCAGGAATTCTAGGGTGGCTGGCGGCAGGCCATGTAGGCATACTGTGCCTATCAGATATACAAAAAACGCACACAAGGAGGAGCCGCCCGCAAGCGCTGGCGGCGAGACATCGCGATGGACCTGCGCAAGATCGAAAACCTGATCCACGTGGCCGACTCGGGCAGCTTCTCCAAGGCCGCCTCGGTGCTGGGCATCGCGCAATCGGCGCTGGGCCGCCAGGTCAGAAAGCTGGAAGACGAATGCGGCTGCGCCCTGCTCTACCGCAACGGCCGCGGCGTGTCCTTGACCCCGGAAGGCGAGAAACTGCTGGATAGCCTGCGCCCCTTGCTGGCGCAAATGGCGCGGGTGGTGACCGAATTCCATGACGAGCAGAAATCGCCCTCCGGCCAGGTCACGCTGGGCCTGACGCCCACGCTGTCCCACATGGTCGGCATGCCGCTGGTGGCGGCAGTCTGGAAGCGCCATCCGCGCATCCAGCTCAACGTCATCACCGGCTACAGCGGCTATGTGCACGAATGGCTGGCCAACGCCCGCGTCGACATCGCGGTGCTGCACGATGCGCGGCGTTCCCAGCACGTGGTGGTCGATCCCCTGGCCGAGCTGGACTTGGCGCTGGTATCGCCCGCACAGAACCTGTCCCCCGCCGCGCGGGCCTTGCCCTCCATCGACTTCGCTCAGCTGGGCGATCTGCCACTGGCGCTGCCCACGCGCAGCCATGGCCTGCGCCGCACGCTGGAACAGGCGGCAGCGCAGGCTGATGCGCCCCTGAATGTCGTGTTCGAAATGGACGCGCTGGAACTGATGAAGGAAATCGTCTTGAACGGACTGGCCCACACGGTGCTGGCCCTGCCTGCAGTGGTAGGCGAATTGAACAGCGGCCAGCTCGTCGCCCGCAGGATCGTCAATCCTGCCCTGTCCACCCGCCTGATGCTGGCCACCGCATCGAACCGGCCGCTGACGCAGGCGGTGAAGATAGTGCAGGACATCCTGCGTGAATTGCTGCGGGACATGGTTGAGGCGGAGCCTTATCGGTCGTACATGCGGATGGCGGATGCGCGGTCGGCACCGCCATGAGGTTTTGCCGCCTTCCATCCCCCCGCATCACCTCGGCACCGGCAACGGCGGCGCAGGCGTCAGCGGCCCCGTCGGCACGCCGCGCTGCGCGGGCATCGGCGGCAGGCGGGATGGCGCGGGGCTCATCCAGCCGGGCTGCCGGCTCGGTCCACTGGAGGGTGGCGCGGGCGGGCCAGGCGGCCTGCCCGCGGTGGCGCAACCGGTGCCCAGGCAGGGTTCCTGGGTAGCGCCCGGATTGATCAGCCGGGGACATGATGCGCCGACGCAGGCATCGGGTATGACGCGGGCCGAAGGCGGGGGTTGGGGAACCGCGGGTCCGGCGCCTTGCGCGACGGCTGGCCCGCAGGCCGCCGCCAGCAGCGCGGCGGCGCAAAGAATTTTCATGGCTGCAGCCCCTCTGCCCCTGGTCTGCGGCCGCGCGCGATGTTGCCTGCGCAGCCCGGGCCCGCGTCGCGCCGGGGCCTGGACGGACGCGGGATGATTCCAGTGTGCTCCCGCGCCTGAATGCCTGTCCAGGCAGCCCCGCCGTCAATCCAGCCGGATATCCGCGCTTTTCACCACCGACGCCCAGCGCGCGCGTTCGCTGTTGAAGAACTGCGCCAGTTCGGCGGGATTGCGGGTGACGATTTCAGCGCCCTGTTCGTTCAACTGCGCCTTCACGTCCGGCTGGTTGACGATCTGCGCCATCAGTTCCGACAAGCGGATGGCGACGGGATCGGTCGTGGTCACGGGCGCCATCACCCCCTGCCAGGTACCGGACTCGAAGCCCGCCACGCCCTGTTCGGAAATGGTGGGGATGTCAGGCACCAGTTGCATGCGTTCGCGCTTGGAGATCGCGATCGGCCGCAGCTTGCCGGCCTTGATGTGGGGCAACGTGGCCAGCAACCCATTCATGATGACCTGGGTCTGCCCGCCTATGGTGTCCGTCACCGCCTGCGAACCGCCCTTGTAGGGCACATACTCCCATTGCGCGCCCGTCGCCTGCTGCACGGCGACCGCGGCCAGATGCGGCGCGCTGCCGATCGCCGTGACCGCGAAGTTCAGGCGCTGCTTCTTCGACAGGGCCACCAGTTCGGGCACCGTCTTGGCCGGCACGTCGGGATGCACGGCCAGCACGTGCGGCGAATAGGCCAGCATGCCGACCGCGCGCAAGTCCTTGGACGGATCGAAAGACAGCTTGGTGTACACCGACGGGCTGATCGCCAGCGCCCCCACGTCGCACAAGAGCACGGTATGGCCCTCTTGCGCCGCCTGCACCACCAGGCCGGCGCCCAGGTTGCCATTGGCTCCAGGCTTGTTCTCGACCACCACGGTCTGCTTCAGGGCGTCGGCCAGGCGCGGCGCCAGGATGCGCGCGATGATGTCCGACGAGCCGCCGGGCGGGTAAGGCACGATGATGCGGACCGCGCGCGCCGGCCAGTCGCCCGGCTGCGCCCATGCCGGCAACCACGGCGACAGGCATAGCGCCGCAGCGCCGCCCAGGAATTGTCTCTTGCTCGGGTTCATGCAGTCTCCTCTGGAATTATCTTGCGCGCGGACGCCGTCCCCGGCGCACTGCCGCAGCCTTTTGGGAACGGCCGCCGCGCGCACCTGCGCCAGCTTCGTCCGGCTAGACCATAGTCATCGTACAACTATGAAATTATTATTGGAAAGCAAAATATATCCCTATCGGGTATGCACCTATCCCGGCGCCTACGGCAATGAATTTGCCTTGAATGGCGATATTTCATGTTGTACGATGACTTACCACTTAACCAGGCTGCCGGCAGACTTTGCCGTTCGATGGCGCCCCATACGGATCAACGCAACATGACCACCCCGCAGGAACTCAAGCACATCGTTTCGGAAGGCTTGCTGTCTTTCCCCGTCACCGATTTCGACCAAAACGGCGACTTCAACGCCAGGAACTATGCGCAGCGCCTGGAATGGCTGGCGCCCTACGGCGCGACCGCCCTGTTCGCCGCCGGCGGCACGGGCGAGTTCTTTTCGCTGGCGCCAGAGGAATACGCCGACGTCATCCGCACCGCGGTGCAAACCTGCGCGGGCAAGGTTCCCATCCTGGCCGGCGCGGGCGGTCCGACCCGCACTGCCATCGCCTACGCGCAAGAAGCCGAGCGCCTGGGCGCCAAGGGCATACTGCTACTGCCCCACTACCTGACCGAAGCTTCGCAACAGGGCATCGCGGCGCACGTCGAGCAGGTCTGCAAATCCGTGAACATCGGCGTCATCGTCTACAACCGCGCACAGTCGCGCCTGTCGGCCGACAGCCTGGCGCAACTGGCCGAACGCTGCCCCAACCTGGTGGGTTTCAAGGACGGCGTGGGCGATATCGAAGCCATGGTGCGCATCCGCCGCAAGCTGGGCGACCGCTTTTCCTACCTGGGCGGCCTGCCCACGGCCGAGGTCTATGCCGCCGCCTACCGCGCGCTGGGCGTGCCAGTCTATTCGTCGGCCGTGTTCAATTTCGTGCCGCGTATGGCCATGGACTTCTACCGCGCGATCGCCGCGGGCGACCATGACACCACCAACCGCCTGCTGGACGATTTTTTCCTGCCGTACCTCGACATCCGCAACCGCGTGCCGGGATATGCCGTCAGCATCGTCAAGGCCGGCGCCAAATTGGTCGGTCACGATGCGGGTCCCGTACGCGCGCCTCTGACGGACTTGCGGACTGAAGAACTGGAGATGCTGGACGCCTTGATCCGCAAGCTCGGCCCGCAGTAAGAGACGCTCCCTGGCGGTGGTATATATAGACCCGTCCAGCCACACCAGGGAGTCCGACCATGGCGCGTCGACGCAGCCTCGCGTTTCTGCTCAGCATGCTTGCCGCGCCCGCGGGCGCAGACGTGGTCTACGACAACCATGGACTGGTGGTCGAAGCCGCCACCGGCAGCCGCAGCGACTGGAACACCGGCCAGCGGCAGACCACCCGCGCCACCACCATCACCTACCGGGGCCAGCCGCTTTGCGGCAAGGACGTCGGCGCCCTGCTCTATCCCGATGGCCAGCGCATCGAGGCCCGCGCCTTCTTCTGCGCGTCCACCGCCAAGGCCTTGGAAACGGACGCCGTGCTGGCCTACTTCACCAGTTCCAGCGCCAATACCGTGCTGGCGCAACTGCGCGTGGCCAACGGCGCGCTGCGGGTCGAGCGCCTGGCCTTGTCCGCCAAGCCCGAGCGCGACCGCATCTCCACGACCCGCTTCGAAGACGCGCGCCTGCCCGGCTGGACACGCGTCCAGACTTCCTGGAACGAAACCGTGATGATCCGCCACGCGCCGCTTGCCGCCCTGAACCTGGGCCCGGGCAAGCTGCTGGACGTGGCCGACGGCGTGGCCTACCTGGCCGTGCCGCCAGGCAGGGACGTGATCGAGATCGAGCCCACCAAGCAGGTCAAGGATGCCGATGGCTATCTGCAGATCGTGCCGGCCATCACCAAGTTCGTGGACACTCCGGTGGCGTTCCGCGCGGTGCGCATGAGCGACGGGCGCGAACTGGCCCGCCTGGATTTCAAGGACCCTTGCCTGCGCCTGCCCGCGATCCAGTTCGACCGGCCGGACGCGCTATCCAAGACGTCGGCAGCGCCCGACGTGGCCTTCGACGACGTGCCGGCCTGGCGCGCCGCCACCCTGCAGCTGACGCAGGCGGCGCAGGGGCGCGCCGCGCTGCGCCTGCAGCCGGGCGTGGCCCTGCCGCGCAAGCCTGGCTGCGCGCCGGGTTGATCTCGCCCGCTCAGATCAGGAACTGGCGATAGGCCTCGTTGGCGGTTTCTTCGGTATGGGCGTAGCCCAACTGCCGCAGGAATGCGTCCAGCGCGGCGCTGTCCGCCAAGGGAGCCTGGATGCCGACCAGCGCTGAGCTGAACTCCGTGCCCTGGTTGCGGTAGTGGAACAGGCTGATGTTCCAGTTGGGCGCCATCTCGGACAGGAACTTCATCAGGGCGCCGGGACGCTCAGGAAACTCGAAGCGGAACAGGCGCTCGCCGGCTGCCAGCGGCGAGCGGCCGCCCACCATGTAGCGGATGTGCTGCTTGGACACTTCGTTGTTGCTCAGGTCGCCGACGGAGAAACCCTGCTCCTGCAGCGCCGTCATGATTTCCGCGGCGTCGCCGCGCCGCGAGATCTGCATGCTGACGAAGATGTGAGCGGTACGCGCATCGGCGATGCGGTAGTTGAATTCCGTCACGCTGCGCTGGCCGATCACGCTGCAGAAGCGGCGGAAGCTGCCGCGCTCTTCCGGCACCGTCACGGCAAAGACCGCCTCGCGGGCTTCGCCGACCTCGGCGCGGTCCGCCACGAAGCGCAGGCGGTCGAAGTTCATGTTCGCGCCCGAGGTCACCGCCACCATGGGCAGGCCTTGCACGCCTTCGCGTTCCACGTACTTCTTCAGCCCGGCCACTGCAAGCGCGCCGGCCGGCTCCAACACGCTGCGCGTGTCCAGGAATACGTCCTTGATCGCCGCGCAGACCGCGTCCGTATCCACCAGGATGATCTCGTCCAGGTGTTCACGGCACAGGCGGAAGGTCTCCTCGCCCACCAGCTTGACCGCCGTGCCGTCCGAGAACAGGCCCACCTCGGGCAGGTTGACCCGTTCGCCCACCTGCATGGACAGCGACATGGCGCAGGAATCCTCGGTCTGCACGCCGATGACCTTGACGCCCGGATCCACCGCCTTGATGTAGGTCGCCACGCCCGCGGCCAGCCCGCCGCCGCCGATCGGCACGAAGACAGCATGCAAGGGGCCCGCGTGCTGGCGCAGGATCTCCATGCCCACCGTGCCCTGGCCGGCGATCACATAGGGATCGTCAAAGGCCGGGATGAAGGTCAGGTCCTGCGCGCTGGCCAGCTTCTGGGCGTGGCCGTAGGCATCGCTATACGAATCGCCCGCCTGCACCACCGTCACCGTGGGGCCGCCATGCGCCTTGACCGCATCCACCTTCACCTGCGGCGTGGTCTGCGGCACCACGATGATGGCGCGCACACCCATCCTGGCCGCCGAGATCGCCACGCCCTGCGCATGGTTGCCGGCGGACGCCGTGATCACGCCGCGATCCAGCGCGGCCTGCGGCGTATTGCGCATCTTGTTGTAGGCGCCGCGCACCTTGAAGGAAAAGACCGGCTGATTGTCCTCGCGTTTGAAGTAGACCGGATTGCCCAGCCGGGCCGACAGGCCGCGGGCGCGGTCCAGCTCGGTTTCGCGGGCGATGTCGTAAATGCGGGCGGTCAGGATCTGCCTCAGGTATTCCATCGGCGTAGCCCGGCCGTCCTGGAATGCGGTCGGCGTGGCGGTTTGCTGGCTGGCTTGCGGGGTGTGGTGCATCTGGCTCTCTGCTTCGGTGTGCTTGCCCGGCAGAGGCGGCCACAAAAAACCCGCCTCGTGGGGCGGGTGGCTGTGACTGTTGCGGTCGCGCGCTAACCCACCATTCCAGGAATGATGGTAATAATCAGCGAAATGCGGACGGCGCGGAAATTCATGGGGACGTAGCTTCCTCCTTGTGCGGCGCTTTGTCAAACGGGCAATCGGCCATGGCGCGCCTGATTTAATATGTCCCCGTTTAATTTGGCGCCATTATGGCCACATCCCGGCCGAATCCGCGGGTTTTTGCTGCGCAGCAGGCGTAGCGCGGTATTACAATGGAAGGTTCGTGGCAGTCGCACTTCCCCAAATCAAAAAAGGGCAGGCGCCAGCCATGTTGGGTATACGCCTTCCGACCAGGTCCTGGACGCGTCCGCGTGCTTGCCCATACGAACCCACTCTCCGACAACATCTACCGGCTTCTGGCCGCATAGCATGTTCGGGTTTGCGCCTAGCGCCTGCCGAACAGATTCAAGGATCATGTCTCTTACTCCGAAGATTATCTATACCCTCACCGATGAAGCTCCGGCGCTTGCAACCCGTTCGCTGCTGCCCATCGTCCAGGCTTTCGCAAAGCCCGCAGGCATCACGGTCGAGACCCGCGACATCTCGCTGGCCGGCCGCATCATCTCGGTCTTCCCCGACTACCTCGAAGACAGCCAGAAACTGGGCGATGCCCTGTCGGAACTCGGCGCCCTCGCCGTGCAGCCCGAAGCCAACATCATCAAGCTGCCCAACATCAGCGCGTCCATGCCGCAGCTGAAGGCGGCCATCAAGGAACTCCAGGACCAGGGCTACAAGCTGCCCGACTACCCGGACGCCCCCGCCAACGACACCGAGCGCGACGTCAAGGCCCGCTACGACAAGGTCAAGGGCAGCGCCGTGAACCCGGTCCTGCGCGAAGGCAACTCCGACCGCCGCGCCCCGCTGTCCGTCAAGAACTACGCCCGCAAGCACCCGCACAAGATGGGCACCTGGTCGGCTGACTCCAAGTCGCACGTCGCCCACATGAGCGAAGGCGACTTCTACGGCACCGAAAAGTCGGCGCTGATTTCGGAAGCCGGCGACGTCAAGATCGAACTGACCGCCGCCGACGGCGCGAAGACCGTCCTGAAGGAAAAGACCCCGGTCAAGGCCGGCGAGATCATCGACGCCGCCGTGCTGTCCACGGCCAAGCTGAAGTCCTTCCTGCAAGCCCAGATCGACGATGCCCGCGCCACCGGCGTGCTGTTCTCGGTGCACCTGAAAGCCACGATGATGAAGGTCTCCGACCCGGTCATCTTCGGCCACGTCGTGTCCGTGTTCTACAAGGACGTGCTGGCCAAGCACGCCGACGCGCTCAAGCAAGCGGGCTTCGATCCCAACAACGGCATCGGCGACCTGTACGCCAAGATCCAGTCCCTGCCCGCTGACAAGCAGGCCGAGATCACCGCTGACATCGACGCCGGCTACAAGACCCTGCCGCAGCTGGCCATGGTGAACTCCGACCGCGGCATCACCAACCTGCACGTGCCCAGCGACGTCATCGTCGACGCGTCCATGCCCGCCATGATCCGCGACTCGGGCAAGATGTGGAACGCCGAAGGCAACCTGCAGGACGCCAAGGCCGTGATCCCCGACCGCAGCTACGCCGGCGTCTACCAGGCCGTCATCGAAGACTGCAAGCGCAATGGCGCCTACAACCCGGTCACGATGGGCAGCGTGCCCAACGTCGGCCTGATGGCCCAGGCCGCCGAGGAATACGGCTCGCACAACAAGACCTTCGTCATCCCGGCTGCCGGCACCGTGCGCGTCACCGACGCTTCGGGCAAGGTGCTGCTGGAACAGGCCGTCGAAGCCGGCGACCTCTGGCGCATGTGCCAGACCAAGGACGCCGCCGTGCAGGACTGGGTCAAGCTGGCCGTCACGCGCGCCCGCGCCACCAAGACGCCCGCCGTGTTCTGGCTGGACGAAAACCGCGCCCACGACGCGCAGATCATCGCCAAGGTCAAGCACTACCTGAAGGACCACGACACCAGCGGCCTGGATCTGCGCATCCTGAGCCCGGTGGAAGCCACCAAGTTCTCGGTCAAGCGCATCCGCGAAGGCCTGGACACCATCTCGGTGACCGGCAACGTGCTGCGCGACTACCTGACCGACCTGTTCCCCATCATGGAACTGGGCACCAGCGCCAAGATGCTGTCGATCGTGCCGCTGGTCGCCGGCGGCGGCCTGTTTGAAACGGGCGCGGGCGGTTCCGCCCCCAAGCACGTGCAACAGTTCCTGGAAGAAGGCTTCCTGCGCTGGGATTCGCTGGGCGAGTTCATGGCCCTGGCAGAATCGCTGGACCACCTGGGCCGCAGCTACGGCAACGCCCGCGCACAGGTCCTGGCCAAGACCCTGGACCTGGCGACCGCCAAGTTCCTGGACGAGAACAAGTCGCCCGAGCGCAAGGTCGGCGGCCTGGACAACCGCGGCAGCCACTACTACCTGGCCATGTACTGGGCCCAGGCCGTGGCCGCGCAGACTGACGACCGCGAACTGGCTGCCCTGTTCGCGGCGCCGGCCCGCGCGCTGGCCGACGGCGAGGACAAGATCCTGGCCGAACTGAAGGCTGCCCAGGGCAAGCCCGTCGACATCGGCGGCTACTACCAGCCCAACGAAGCCCTCGCCAGCCAGGCCATGCGCCCCAGCGCCACGCTGAACCAGGCCCTGGCCTCGATCGGCTAAGCGCCTGCCGCGCATAGCGGCAAGTAAAAGGCCGGCAGCCCTCGGGCAGCCGGCCTTTTTTCATGCGCTCGGATTCAGGGCCCGGGCTGCGGCATTGGGGTCGGATTGGCGGACGGCAGACCGGCGCACGCACGCTGGCGGAACGCCGCGTCCACGTCGATGCGCCAAATACTCCGCTTCTCGCTTGCAAGCCGCGCGGCCACGCCGTTGAGTACGGGATATCGTCCGCCGTCCTCCTTCTGGCCCCAGATCCAGAAACGCGCCCCGTCGGCGGCCTCGCACATGCGCAGACGCAAGTCCTGGTCGTCGATCAGCACGCGCTTGCCCGTGGCCGGATCGAATTGCGCCGCGTCGTACAGCTCCTTGCGCCAGTTGTCCCGCTTGGGGATATCGGGGTTCCGCCAGTCGTCGACGATCCAGGCGGGCTCGCGGGCCTGGGTATAGAAACCCAGGTCGAAGGGCAAGGCATGCAGCGCGACCTGTATGTCTTGCGGCTGCATTTCGCCGCGCAGTTCCCGCGCCTGCGGCCCCGCGCTGCCGCGCGGATTCGACGCCCCGACGATGACCGCGGCCAGGCAGATCACGGCCGACACCCCGGCGGCGATCCAGACGCCCCTGCGCTTGCCCGCCGCCCAGGCAGGCGCGATACGCTCGCTGACCAGGAACGCCAGCGGCGGAAACACCGGCAGCACATAGCCGATCAGCTTGGAATGCGGGATGGAAAAGAACACGATCACGACCGCCATCCAGATCGCCGCCAGGCGGCGCAGGCCCTGCGGATCGGTCTCGCGCCAGTAAGACGGCCTGAAGACCGACGCGCCCCAGATCGACCACGGCAGCGCCAACCCCGCCACGATGGGCAGGTAGAACCAGAACGGCTGCGCGTTGTTGAAGCCTCCCTGCGAAAAACGCTCGAACTGCTGGTAGACGAAGAAGTACTGGTAGAAGCCGGGATAACGCAGCTCCATCAGCCAGAACCAGGGCACCGCCACTGCCGCGAACGCCAGCAAGGCTGGCACCCACAGCAAGGCGCGCACGCCGGGCCAGTCGCGGCGCAGCAGCAGCCAGGCCAGCACGATCGCGCCGGGCAGCGCCACTCCGATCAGTCCCTTGGCCAGCACCGCCAGCGCAGCCAGCACGCCCGTGGCCACCGACATCGCGCGGAACGGGCGCCCCGCGGCGCGGCGCAAGACGGTGTCGGCGGCTGCCAGCACGCACAGCGTGATCATGCTGGCCACCAGCATGTCCATATTGGCGAACTGGGCGGCGCCGAAGAACAGCGGCATCATGCCCAGGATCACCACGGCCCAACGCGCTTGCGCGGCATTGCGGTAGCGCGCCACGAAGGCATAGAGCCCGGCGCCCGCGCTCCAGGCGCCCAGCAGCGACGGCAGCCGCGCACTGAATTCGTGCACGCCGAACAGCACATAGCTGATCTGGGCCAGCCAGTAATACAGCGGCGGCTTGTGGAAGTACGGCATGCCGTCAAGCAGCGGCACCATGGGCGAGCCGCTGCGCAGCATCTCCCAGGCCACTCCGGCGTAACGGCCTTCGTCGGGCAAGGTCAGCCAGCGGGCCCAGGCCAGCGCGCCCAGCCAGAGAGCCAGGCACGCCAGCACCAGCCAGCCTGGAAAGGCAGCGCGGCGCGCCGCAGGCGCCATCGATGCGGTCATGGAAACGTTCATGCCCGGCGCTCCGGCAAGGCGCGCGCAGAGAGGCGGCGCTGAGCGGAAGCAAGCTGCTGCGGGGGCGCTGCGGAATGGGAAGCAAAAGGCATGGGGATCCGGAAAAGGTTCAGGAAAATGCAAGATTTCGCGCAGTATCGCCAAGCGCGCGTCAAGCTTTCATGAAATTTCCGGAAAAGCCGCCGCTTCCTAGGACGGATGCAGCCGGTCCAGCCTGAGCCGCCCGCGCTCGTCGGTCAGGCGGCGCATGGCGCCGTAGGCTGCGGCGATCGCCGCCATGCCGCTGGCGCCGCACAGCAGGAACATCAGCAGGATCTGGTACTTGGCGGCCTCGATCGGATCCATGCCGGCGATGATCTGCCCGGTCATGATGCCCGGCAGCGTGATGATGCCGGCGGCCGACATCTGGTTGATGCTGGGCACGATGCCGCGCCGCACGGATTCGCGCAGCAAGGACGAAAATGCCTCGTGCACGGTCGCGCCCAGCGCCAGCCTCGCTTCGATCGCCAGCTTTTCCCGGCGAGCGCCGGACAGCACCCCGTCCAGCGCCAGGCTGGCGGCGTTGAGCACGCTGCCCAACACGATGCCGATCAGCGCGATGGTGTAGCGCGGGTCGTACCAGGGGTCCGGACGCAGCGCCGTGTTCAGGATGAACAGCACCGTGATGACCGTGGTCCCCGCCACCGCCATCGCGCCGACCCAGCCGTTTCCGCGTTGCGTCAGCCTGGCCTTCGGGCGCGCGGCGACCTCCCTGGCCGCCAGCGCCATCATCACCGCCACCACCAGCGCCGTCAGCCACGGGGCGGCGTGCGCGAACACGATGCGCAGAATGTGGCCGACCAGCAGCAGCTGCACCACGGTGCGCAGCGCGGCCCACAGTACCTGTCGCTGCAGGTTCAGGCGCAAGGCGAAGGAAATGCCGGCGCTGAGCAGCACCAGCAGCGAGGCTATGGCCAGGTCCGAGGCCTGCAGCTTGATCACGTCCATAGCGGCTCCAACCTGCCTTGTTCCATGCGCCAGGAACGCCGCGCAAGCCGTTCGGCCTGGGCTGGACTATGGGTCACCATCAGGATCCCCGCCCCGCCCTCCAGGTAGCGCCGCAGCTCCGCTTCGACCTGGTCCGTGGCCGCCTGGTCCAGCGCCGCGGTCGGCTCGTCCAGCAGCAGCACGCGCGGCGCCAGCGCCAATGCGCGCACCAGGCCCAGGCGCTGGCGTTCGCCCGTGGACAGTTCATGCACCAAGGCGTCCAGCTTGTCCGCGGACAGCCCCAGGCGTTGCATGATGGCCAAGGCCCGGGCGCGGTCCGTGAAATGCCGCGCGACCAGGTCGTCCCACCAGCCGGCCTCGGCCTGGCAGTACATGACCTGCCGGCGCCATTCGTAGCCCCGCATGCCCGAGCGCGGCCGGCCATCCAGCAAGGCCTCGCCATGCCCGGGGTCCAGATCGGCGGCCTGGCGCAGCAACAGGGATTTGCCTGAGCCCGAAGGACCCATGATGGCTGCGCACTCGCCCGCGGCGAGATCCAGGCTGACGGGAGAGAGGCGTTCGCTGTAGATGCCGCGCAGCGTGAACAGCGGCCCTGGTTCAGACGTAATGGTCGGCATGGGTATCGATCTTAGACCGTAAATGCGCGAGGCTGGTCCAAGGCAATGGCCAGCCGGCCCGATTCGATGTCCTCGCGCGCATGTGTGTCTTGCATCAGCGCGATGCCCTGCCCCGCGGCGGCAGCAGCAGCAGCAGCAGCAGCAGCAGCAGCAGCAGATCGTCCTCGTAGCTCGGGCCGCGCTGCGCTTCCTTCCTGGCGTCCACGCAGTGCGCCTGCAGCCACAAGGGCCAGTCCGCGCGGTCGGAATCCTGCAGCAGCGGGTACTTCAGGCAGTCTTCGGGCCGCACGATGGGGGGCCTTGCGCCAGCATGGCGGGGCTGGCCACGGGCAGTAGCAGCAGCACCGGCGGCATCAGCCGGAAGGCCGACAGCCCGGGTAAAGCCCCAGGCCATGCCGCAACGCCACGTCGATGCGGTCGCGCTTGAAATTGACCAATTTTGACGATGCAGCCACGCGAACCTCGCTGTCCGGATGCAAATAGCTGCGCTTATCTGAAAAATCCAAATCCGATGAGGCTCCCTATGCGATACGCCACGCTGCATATGGGTGCCGCCTGCAACACACAGGCAAGACACCGCAATAAATCGGCATTTGCTAGAGTGATCATATTGAAAATGATAATCATCCCCAGAAGAGAATCATGTTCACGCAATGCCGGCTCCGGCAAAAGGCAGATCCCATATGAACCGTGAAATCCATGACTTCGCCGCCATCGGTCTTGGCCCGTTCAACCTCAGTCTCGCCTGCCTGGCCGCGCCCTTGTCCGGCGTGCGCGCGGTTTTCCTGGACAAGAAGCCAGGCTTCGATTGGCACCCCGGAATGCTGATCGAGGACTCCACCTTGCAGAACCCCTTTCTGGCGGACCTCGTGAGCCTGGCGGACCCGCGTAGCGAATACAGCTATCTGAATTACTGCAAGCAGACCGGGCGCATCTATTCCTATTACATGCGCGAAAACCACTACCTGAACCGGGCCGAGTACAACCGCTACTGCAAATGGGTCGCGGCCCGCCTGCCGAACCTGCGCTTCAATCACGACGTGCAGAGCGTGCTGCACGATCCAGACAGCCGCGCCTACCTGGTGACCGGCCAGCATGCCGTCAGTGGCGAACGCTTCATGGTCCGCTGCCGCAAGCTGGTGTTGGGACTGGGCACGCAACCCCAGCTGCCTGAATGCTGCGATCCGCGCACCGCGCCCTACATCCACAGCGCGGACTACTTGCGCCACAAGCCCCAGCTGCAGCGCAGGCAGGGCATCACCATCGTCGGCAGCGGACAGAGCGCGGCCGAAGTGTTCCACGACCTGCTGCGCGACAGCGCCAAGCACGCCTACAGCCTGACCTGGATCACCCGCTCGCCCCGCTTCTTCCAGATGGAGAACACCAAGCTCACGCTGGAGCTGATCTCTCCCGACTACACCGACTATTTCCACGACCTGCCCGAAGCCCGGCGGCGCGAGATGCTGCGCCAGCAAAGCAGCCTGTACAAGGGCATCAACGCCTCGCTGATCAATCAGATATACGACCTCCTGGACGAGAAGATCCGCGCAGGCGACCGCCGCTACACGCTGCTCACCAGCGCGGAACTGCGCGCCAGCCGGCATGAGCGCGCCACGGGCCGCTACCATCTGGACTTCATGCACGTTGACACCGGCCAACCGTTCAAGCACGTGACGGACGGCCTGGTGCTGGCCACCGGCTACGCCCCGCGCATCCCCGCCTGCGTCAACCCCATCAGCGACCGGATCGCCTGGGATGAAAACGGCGGCTACCGCATCGCCCACAACTACGCCGTGGACCGCGCCGGCACGGAGATCTTCGTGCAGAACACCGGGCTGCTCAGCCATGGCGTCACGAATCCCGACCTGGGATTCTGCTGCTACCGCAATTCGCAGATACTGCGCGACCTGACCGGCGTGGAGCACTACGCCATCGAGCCTCGCACCGCACTGCAGGACTTCCGCCCGCCGGCGAACGGCGTACTGGCGCACCGCCTCGGCATGCCGGAGCCGATGCCCATGATGGACGGCCATCGGGCCGCCACCATCTGATCTTGCGGGGAGCCAGCATGCTCACGATGACAGCCACCTTTCTGGGCGAGGTCGTGCGCCAGTCGCGCGACCATTACGACGAGGGCCGGGGACTCGCCTTGCGCCCCCTGGTTCCGGATGCGGACGCCGCGCTGCTGCGGCATTGGTTTTCCATGGACTACGCGCGCTTCTGGTCCATGCAGCGGCACAGCGAGGACCAGGTGCGCGACTTCTATGACGCCCTATGCGGCAGCGGACACGCCAGCGCCTGGCTCGGCAGCCATGAGGGACAGCCAGCCTTTCTGGTGGAGTGCTACGACCCCGCCCGCGACGAAGTCGGCGAACACTACGCGGTGCGGCCAGGCGACCTCGGCATGCATCTTTTCATCGGCCCGCCGCGCTTGCGGATTCCCGGCTTCAGCCGGCAGGTGTTCGCCTTCGTGATGCGCTTCATGTTCGACCGGCTGGATGCCGCGCGCATCGTGGTCGAGCCCGACGCGAACAACGCCAAGATCCACGCGCTCAATCTGGCCATGGGATTCACCTATGCAGGCCAGGCCCGATTCCGCGACAAGACCGCCAGTCTGGCGTTCTGCACACGTACACAGTTCGAACAGGTCCAATACCAGGAGTCGACCCCATGAATCCGCATGCCACCACTCATCCCGCGCAGGTCGCCAGCCATCTGGAGCCGGAAGTCTGGGCCAAGGTCAACCGCCTGCTCGTGCGCAAGGCCATCTCCGAGTACACCCATGAAGGCCTGCTGCAACCCGAACGCCTGGGCCCGGCGGACACGCCGGGGTTCGACCGCTATCGCCTGGCGCTCGCGGACGGCCGCGTCGAGTACCGCTACGACGCGCAACTGATGGCCATGCGCCACTGGCGCATCCGCGCGGAATCGATCGCCAGGACCACGGCCGGCGCGCCCGCGCCCCTGGACGCCCTGCAGTTCGTGATCGAGATCCGCGACAAGCTGCGCATTCCGGAAGACCGGCTGCCGATCTATCTGGACGAAATCGCCAGCACGCTGCACGGCGCCGCCTACAAGCACACGCGCGCTTGCCTGCCCGCCCCCGAACTCGCGCTGGCCGACTATCAGACCATCGAAACCTCGATGATCGAAGGACACCCCAGCTTCGTCGCCAACAACGGCCGCCTGGGTTTCGACGCCGAGGACTACCACGCCTATGCGCCGGAGGCCGCTGCCCCGATCCGCGTGATGTGGCTGGCGGTGCACAAGGACAACGCGCATTTCGCCTGCCTGTCCACCATGGACTACGCCAGCCTGTTGCGCGGCGAACTCGGCGAGGACGCCGTGGCGCGCCACGCCGCCACGCTGCAAGACCAGGGACTGGACCCCGCCGACTACTACTTGATGCCGGCGCACCCCTGGCAGTGGTTCAACAAGCTGTCGCTGGCGTTCGCACCCTATGTGGCCGAACGCAAGATCGTATGCCTGGGTTACGGCGAAGACGACTACCTGGCACAGCAGTCGATACGCACCTTCTTCAACATCAGCCAGCCGGGCAAGCATTATGTGAAGACCTCGCTGTCGATCCTGAACATGGGTTTCATGCGCGGGTTGTCGCCCTATTACATGTCGGGCACGCCCGCCATCAACGAATACATCCACGGCCTGATCGAGTCCGACCCTTGGCTGCGCGCCAATGGCTTCACCATCCTGCGCGAGGCCGCCAGCCTGGGATTCCGCAACTACTACTATGAAGCTGCGATTTCCGTCGACACGCCCTACAAGAAGATGTTCTCGGCGCTATGGCGCGAGAATCCGCAGGCGCTGATCGGTCCCGGCGAACGGCTGATGACCATGGCCGCGCTTCTGCACGTGGATCCGCAGGGCCTAGCCCTGCTGCCCGCGCTGATCCGGGCCTCGGGGCTGAGCGCCGCCGCGTGGCTGGAACGCTATGTGGATGCCTACCTGACGCCGCTGGTGCATTGCTTCTACACCCATGACCTGGTGTTCATGCCGCATGGCGAGAACGTGATCCTGGTGATCCGGGACCATGTGCCGGTGCGCGCCTTCATGAAGGACATCGCCGAGGAATCCTCCATCCTCGACCCGCAGGCCGACCTGCCCGAGAACGCGCGGCGGCTGGCGGCGGACGTGCCCGAGGAATACAAGCTCCTGACGATCTTCGTCGACGTGTTCGAGGGCTACTTCCGCCATCTGTCCCAGATCCTGGCCGACACCGGCCTCATGCAGGAGGACGATTTCTGGGAGCTGGTCGCGGGCCGTATCGCCGCCTACCAGCAGGCACATCCGCAGCGGCTCGAAAAATACCGCCGCTACGACCTGTACGCGCCGGACATGATCCACTCGTGCCTGAACCGCCTGCAGCTCGCCAACAACCTGCAGATGGTCAATCTGGCCGATCCCATCGGCAGCTTCCAGATGGCGCCCAGGCTGCCCAACCCCGTGGCACCTTACCGGCCGCAATGGCTGGACCGGACTGCCGACGCCGCGCAGGCCCTTGCGTGACCCGCGAACTGGACGATCTGCTCGCGCTGGCGGGCCGCCTCGCGCCTGGCCTTGACGGGCGCGTGGGCCCGCCAGCCGCGCCCGGCATCCGTCCGGGCGCGAGCAACGCCGACGCCATCGCGCGGTTGCGCGACTGGTGGCGCGAACGCCATCCAGAAGCCGGCCAGCACTACCTGGCGCTGCGCTGCTGGGGCCTGTTGATCTGGCAGCCCGTGTACCTCTGCGTAATCGCCGCGCATCGCAGCGCCATCGTCCCGGACCTGACCCGGCTCAGCCAGCCGGTCGCCAACGGCTTCATCGCCGGCTACACCATGGAACGCCATGAACCCCTGCGCGGCGGCCTGGAGGCGCGGCTGGACGCGGCCGCCACGCAGCTGCGCGAGATCGGCGCCCTGTTCCAGCGCGAGCTGGGCGCGGCGCTGCGCCTCAATCCGCGGGCCACCGCCTGCATGCAGGCCGACTGCGTCCTGTCCGCCCTGTTGGCGGCTCGAACGGGCGTGAGCGCCGCCGACAATGCCTGGGCCACCGCAGCCGCGGCCGATTGGCTTGCGCGCCTGGGCATCGCGGGCAGCAGCGGCTACCTGAACTATCAGCGGCGGTCGCTACCGGCCATCGCCGTGGACCGGCAGGTCTGCTGTCACCACTTCCGCAGAAGCGACGGCGACTACTGCAGCACCTGCCCCAAACTGGATATTGCCGAACGCATCGCCCGGATCGACGCCGAGAGCGTCGAGCCCGCCTGACGGGCGGCCGCCTTGCGCAAGGCACAAGGAGTCGGACATGACGGACATAGGCCGCCTTGCACACGTCGAGCAGGCGCTCAGCCCGCTGCACGTGCGGGCATATTTCGACGAAGACCTGTACGCCCGGGAACAGGAGGTGATATTCAAGCGCTCGCCGCTGTATGTCGGGCACGAAAAAGCCGTGCCCGAATCCGGCGACTGGCGCAGGCTGCCGCACGAGGAAGGCGGGCGCGTCCTCGTGCGCGGCGCCGACGGCGTGGAACTGATATCCAACGTATGCCGCCACCGCCAGTCGCTGATCCTGGGCGGCGAGACAGGCGCCGTCGCCGGGCCGGGCAAGCCGGCGGGCAATCTGTCGGCCACGGGCGGCAACATCGTCTGCCCGCTGCATCGCTGGACCTATGACAATCGCGGCCAGATCCTGGGCGCGCCGCAATTCCCCAGCACGCCCTGCCTGAACCTGCCGCGGTTTCCCCTGAAGCGCTGCCACGGCCTGCTATTCGAGGGGCCGGGCGACCCGCTAGCGGACCTGGGCGACCTGTTCGCCCGGCCCGAGTTCGACTTCTCGGACTATGTGCTGGACCACGTCGAAGTGCACCAATGCAACTACAACTGGAAGACCTTCATCGAGGTCTATCTGGAGGACTACCACGTCGGGCCGTTCCACCCCGGGCTGGGGCGCTTCGTCACCTGCGAGGATCTGAGCTGGGAGTTCGGCAAGCGCCGCAGCCTGCAGCGCGTGGGAGTGCACGACGCCCTGGAGAAGCCCGGTTCCGACGTATACCGCGACTGGCACGGCACCCTGATGCGCTACCGCGACGGCGCGCCTCCGGATTTCGGCGCGATCTGGGTGACCTACTTTCCCACCCACATGATCGAGCTCTACCCGCACGTGCTGGTGCTGTCCACGCTCTACCCCAAAAGCCCGCAGGAGACGGTCAACATCGCCGAGTTCTACTATCCCGAGGAAATCGCCCTGTTCGAACGCGAATTCGTCGAAGCGCAACGCGCGGCCTACATGGAAACGGCGGTCGAGGACGACGAAATCGGCGAGCGCATGGATGCCGGCAGACGCGCGCTGCTGCGGCGCGGCGTCAGCGAGAGCGGCCCGTACCAGTCTCCCATGGAGGACGGCATGCTGCACTTCCACGAGTGGTATCGCAACATCATGGGCGAGCATTTGGGCGATTGCGCCGCGCCCTGAGCGCCGCTGCCAGACCGTTGAATAAATGCGAATATATGCTATTCTCATTTAGACCCCGCCGCTTCCCCTGGCCGACGTCCGGGGGGCTCAACCCGCCGTGCGAGTGACGCCATTGAATCCCTCCTTCCCCGCAGTCCGATTCACCGTCGCCGACTTCAACCGCCTGGGCGGCCATAACGGTTTCCGCTACCAGTTGCCCGGATTCCAGGCCGCTAGCGCCGACCCGGACACCGTCTGCATCGCCGAAGGCCGCGTCGAGGAACATGCCATCCGCCCCGGCCTGACGCTGGTCATGTCCGACGTGCTGGTTCATCACCACTACGAATCGACCTCGGTCATGACGCCGCGCTTTTCGGCCATCGTCATGCTCCAGGGCCAGGCTCAGGCGCGCGTCGGCCACCACGACGACCTGCCGCTGGTCGCCCAAAGCGGTATCAGCGCCGCCTACGGCGATACGGTCGCTATGACCGGCATCCACCGTGCCGGCCAACGGCTGCGCAGCGTCAACCTGTCGCTGTCCGAGCCGGACGCCGCGGACGACGACCCGATCAGCGATCGGATCCGCAAAGTCCTGCGCACGCCCGCCTTCCGGCTGCGCCGCTGGCAGGTGCAGGCGCATCTGATGCAGTCCATCGAACATCTGCTGGAATGCCGTTGGGACGACCCGCTGTGCGCCATGCTGCGCGAAGGCGTCGGCGCGCAGCTTCTGGCCCATGCGTTGGCTGCGCTGGACCAGCAGGAGCCCGAACCCGGCACGCTGTCGCAGCGCGACCGCCAGTTGCTTGAGCGCGTGCGGGAACGGCTGCACAGCGCGCCTGGCGAAGAGCACACCCTGGATGATCTGGCGAAACTGGCCTGCATGAGCCCCAGCACCCTGCGCGCCAAGTTCCGCGCCGCCTATCAATGCTCCGTGTTCAGCTGGCTGCGCGAGCGCCGGCTGGAGGTCGCCCGCGAGCAATTGGCTCGCGGCTGCAGCGTGCAGCAGGCCGCGCACTGCGTGGGCTATCGGCATGCCACCAATTTCGCCACGGCGTTCCGCGAGCGCTATGGCGTCGCGCCCAGCGAACTGAACTGAACGGGGCTGCCGTGAGCGCCCCGGCCCGCGGCTTTCGGCAGCATCCATTGTTCTTGCGGCATTGCCCATTCATCCGACCGCGGCTGGCGGGCGACCATGAGGCCACGCTTCCCGCCCCGGGAAGCTCCTGCCCCGGACGCTCCCGTGCCCAGCCCCGACAAACCGACTTCCTTTCCCATGATGGTGCTGATGCTGGGCCTGCTGGCCTGCGTGGCGCCCGCCACCATCGACGCCTATCTGCCCGCCTTCGCCGCGCTGGAGCGGGAGTTCGGCGTGCCGCAAGAAACCGTGCAGCTGACCCTGGGCGTCTACATGTTCTGCTACGCGGCGATGCTGCTGCTGCATGGAACGCTGTCGGATTCGCTGGGCCGGCGCCGCGTCATCCTGGCGACGCTGGTTTTCTACATCTGCGGCAGCGCGCTGGCCGCCGCCGCGCCGAGCTTCGGCTGGCTGTTGGCCGCGCGGACGTTGCAAGGCCTGTCCGCAGGCGCCGGCATCGTGGTGGGCCAGGCCATCGTGCGCGACTGCTACGAAGGGCCGGCGGCGCAACGCGTCATGTCCTATCTCATCCTGGTGTTCAACCTGTCGCCGGCGTTGGCGCCCATCATCGGCGGCCAGTTGGCGGCGCAGCTGGGCTGGCGCGCCGTCTTTGTGATGCTTGCCGCCCTGGCCGCGACGGCCTGGGCGCTATGCGCCTGGCGGCTGCCCGAAACCCTGCCCGCCAGCCGGCGCCGGCCGCTGTCCGGGCGTGCACTGGCTGGCGGCTACGGCGCGCTGCTTGCGGACCGGCGATACGTCGCGCTCGCCGCCGCCTTCAGCCTGATCTTCGCGGCCCAGGGCTTGCTCATCGGCGCCGCACCAGACTTCATTGCCAACGTCCTGGGCCTGCCCGTAACGGATTTCGCATATCTGTTCGTGCCGCTCGTGATCGGCGCCATGGCGGGCGCGCTGTTCGCGGCGCGCAAGGCCGGACGCTGGACGGATCAACGCATCACCTGGCTGGCGTACCTGCTGATGGGCGGCAGTTGCCTGGCAAGCGTCATGTATGCCGCTGGCGCCGGGCGACCCGCCCTGCCCTGGGCGGTCATCCTGCCCGCCATCTATACCTGCGGCCTGGCCATGTGCGTCCCGGCCATGACCCTGCACATCCTGGCCCGTGCGCCAGGGCTGTCCGGCACCGCCGCTTCGGTGCTCGGCTTCGCCCAGATGCTGGCCTTTTCGGTCGCCAGCGGCTGGGGCGTGCCCATGGTCTATGGCAAGCCCCTCGGCCTGGCGCTTGCGATGCTGGCCTGCGTCGCCGCAAGCGCGGCAGGCTGGGCCTGGCTGCAACGGCAGTCCGCGCCTTTGGCGAACGCCCGCTCGGGTTGATGCGGCGGCGTTCGGCATACGCATCGCATCTTCCGGCATACATTCAAGTCTCCAGCAAAAACAATAATTCTCATTACCAAATTTTTCAGCCGGAGCTTGTGTTCATGTCCCCCGCACTGTCCCCGCCGCGCGCGCTTCCGCGCCGGGCGAATCTGCTTGCCCTGGCCGTCCGCGCGGCCTTGCTGTGCTCAGCCTTGCCCTACCACGCCGCCAACGCGCAATCCAGCGTCTCATCCGGCGCCGACCAGCCCGCCGAGCTCCCGGCCGTCACGGTTCGGGGCGCCGGCATACCCGGCACCACCGAAGGCACCCATGCCTACAACACCGAGGCCATGAGCACCGCGACCGGCCTGACGCTGTCGCCGCGGGAGACCCCGCAATCGGTCAGCGTGGTGACCCGCCAGCAGATCGAGGACCAGGGACTGCAGGACACCGGTTCCATCCTGGCCAGCGCGCCCGGCATCTCGGTCACGCGCAGCGACAGCAACCGCCTGTCGTTCTCGGCACGCGGCTTCGCGATAGACAACTTCCAGTTCGACGGCCTGAACGCCCCGATCCTGAGCCAATGGAACTATGGCTCCACCGACATGGACGCCGCCATCTACGACCGCGTGGAAATCGTGCGCGGCGCCACCGGCCTGATGACCGGCTCGGGCAATCCGTCCGCCGCGGTGAACTTCATCCGCAAGAAGCCGCTGCGCGAGTTCGCGCTGTCCGGCAGCGCCAGCGCCGGCAGCTGGGACTACGTGCGCGGCGACGCCGACCTGTCGGTGCCGCTGACGGAGAACGGACGCGTCCGCTCGCGCTTCGTCGCCGCCTACAGCCAGGGCGACAGCTACGTCACCTTCCTGGATTCGCGCAAGCGCACGCTGTACGGCGTCATCAGCGCCGACCTCACGCCCGACACGCTGCTCACCGTCGGCTTGGAGTATCAGCGCAACCAGGGCAACGGCTTCGGCAGCGGTTTCCCGCTGTTCTATTCGGATGGCTCGCGCACCGACTTCAACCGGTCCGTGGCCAACAATACGCGCTGGGCGCGCATCGATACCGAATCGACCACCACCTTCGTGGACCTGAGCCACCGCTTCGCCAATGACTGGAAGGCGCGCGCCGCCTATAGCCACAATGAGGGCGAGTACCGCATGAAGCAGCTTTACCGCGGCGGCTATCCGGACCGGACCAGTGGCACGGGCATGAGCAGCAGCTTCAACAACTACGATGGCGACCGCTCGCGCGACGATATCAACCTGACGCTGTCGGGCCCGTTCCAGCTGTTCGGCCGCAAGCACGAACTGGCCCTGGGCTGGATGAGCGTGAACGACCACAGCGACATCGGCCAGTACCTCATGGTCGGCGCCAAGCCCGCCATCGGCAGCTTCTTCGACTGGCGCCAGGACCATATCGCCGAACCGGCCTGGTCCAGCCGCAAGACGCCAGCGGACGACATGCGGGTCAAGCAGACCGGAACCTACGCCGTGGGCCGGTTTTCGCTGGCCGATCCGCTGCACCTGATCGTGGGCGGACGCTGGAGCAATTGGGAGACGAACCAGACCTACTTCGGCAGCAAGCGGCAATACAAGATCAACGACCAGTTCACGCCCTACGCCGGCCTGATCTACGACATCAACAAGACCTACACGGCCTACGCCAGCTACACCGAGATCTTCCAGCCGCAGAACGCACGCTCGCCCAGCGGTTCCATCCTGCCGCCGATCGACGGCAAGAGCTACGAGATCGGCCTGAAGGCTTCCTACCTGGACGGCCTGCTCGACGCGGCCGTATCGCTGTACCAGACTCGCCAGAACAACCTGGCCCAGGCCATTCCCGGCGAGTCGGTCATAGGCATGCCCGGCACGCAGGCCTACCGCGCCGTATCCGGCGCCAAAGTCGAGGGCTTCGAACTCGAAACCACCGGGCAGATCATGCCCAACTGGAACATCGCGGCCAGCTACACGCACTTCACCGCCAAGGCCGCCGACGGCAAGCCCATCAACACCAGCCATCCGCGTAGCCTGTTCAAGCTCTACACCACCTATCGCCTGCCCGGCGACCTGAACCGGCTGACGGTCGGCGGCGGCGTGGACTGGCAAAGCCGCATGTACCAGTCCGCCGCCAGCCCGCGCGGCAACGTGGAAGTGGAACAAGGCAGCTACATGCTGGCGAACCTGATGGCGCGCTACGAGTTCAGCAAACAGGTCTCGGCCACTCTCAACGTCAACAACCTGTTCGACAAGAAGTATTACGACCAGATCGGCTTCTTCAGCCAGGGCTGGTGGGGCGCGCCCCGCAACGTGATGCTGACGCTCAGGGCCCAATATTGATCGGAGAAACTGCCGGCACGATGCGTCTTAGTCTTCCTCGTTTCAAGCATGCAATTCTGCGGGCCGGGGCAGCCTGCCTGGCCGCGCTCGCCCTGGCGGCCTGCGACCGCGCCGCCGACGCGCCGGCCGCGCCAACGCCGCCGGTCGCCCAGGCCGATGGTTTTCCGGTCACGATAGACGGCGCCCTGGGACGGGCCGTCATCGCGGCGCCGCCCAAGCGCGTGGTCACGCTGGGCCTGGGCGCCGACGATCTGGCGCTGTCGCTGGGTGTGGTGCCGGTGGGCGTGGGCCGCGCCGACTGGGGCGGCGACGCCGACCACTACTGGCCCTGGGTGCGCGCCGCGATCGAGGCCCGCGGCGCACCGCTGCCGCAGGCCATCGCCATGTTTCCGGAGCTGGACGTCGAAGCCATCGTCGCGCTGCGGCCGGACGTCGTGCTGGCGCCTTTTTCCGGGGTCAGCGCCGAAGCGTATGCACAGCTGTCGCGGCTGGTGCCGGTGGTGGCCTATCCGGAGCAGCCATTCCTGACTCCGGTGGATACCCAGATCGACCTGATCGCCGCCGCGCTGGGCCGGCGCGAACAGGCTGCGGTGCTCAAGGCGCAGATCGGCGGCACACTGGCGCAGGCCGCACAAGACCACCCCGTGCTGGCCGGCAAGACCTTCGCCTATGTGCGGGCCGACCTGGGTTCGGGCAATTTCGCGGCCTATGTGGCGGGGGATCCGCGCGTGGACACGATTGCCGCCATGGGCCTGAAACTGGCGCCGTCCATGCAGGGCCTGCACGCCAGCGCCGGCCATTTCGCCCACTACCTGGGTTTCGAGCATGCCGATGCGCTGGGCGACGTCGACGTGCTCGTGTCCTGGTTCTATACCCCCCAGGAACGCGATCGGACCGCGGCGCTGCCGCTGTACGCCTCCATCCCCGCCGTGAGGCGCGGCGCCTACGTGGCGCTGAGCGACCCGGCGCTGATCATGGCCTCGTCCTCGGGCACGCCGCTGGCCGTGGCCTGGATGCTGGGCAGGCTGGCGCCGGCCTTGGCCGCGGCAGCCGAGCGGGCCGAAGCCGGACCCGGCGCCCAGCATGAATAAGCCGTCCCGTGCCGCCGGCCTGGGCGCGGCCTGTCTGCTGCTCGCCGCCGCCATCCTGGGCAGCCTCTGGCTCGGTTCACGCAACCTGTCGCCCGGCTCGGTCTGGCAAGCCCTGTTCCGGCCCGATGACAGTTACGCCGCCCTGGTGGTCGCCTCGCGCGTGCCGCGCACCTTGCTGGCCGTGCTGACCGGGGCGGCGCTGGCCGTGGCCGGCGCGCTGATCCAGGCCCTGACCCGCAATCCGCTGGCAGAGCCCGGGCTGTTGGGCGTCAACGCCGGCGCCGCCGCCTCCATCGTGACTGCCGCCCTCGCGCTCGGCGGCCTGCCGGCGCATCCGTTCTGGGCGGCCCTGCCCGGCGCACTGGCCGCGGCAGTGGCCGTATACCTGATCGGCGCGGGCGGCCGGGGCCTGCAGCCGGTGCGTTTGATCCTGGCCGGCGCGGCGGTCAACGCGGTGCTGTTCGCCTACGTGCAGGCCGTGGCCCTGCTGCGCGAGGACATTTTCGACGCCTATCGATTCTGGGCCGTGGGCTCGCTGGCGGGACGCTCCATGGCCGAAGCGGCCCGCGCCGCCCCCTACATCGGCGCCGGCCTGCTGCTGGCGCTGGCGCTGGCCCGGCCCCTGAACGTCCTGGCGCTGGGGCAGGCGCTTGCCCGGGCGCTCGGCGTGCGTGCCGGGTGGTACCGCGCGCTGGGCCTGCTCGGCGTGGCCGTCCTGGCCGCCGCCGCCACCGCTGCCGCGGGTCCCATCGCCTTCGTCGGCCTGGCCGTTCCGCATATCGCCCGCCGTATCGGCGGTCCCGACCTGCGCTGGCAACTCGTCTACTGCCTGCTGCTGGGCCCCATCCTGATGCTCGCGGCCGACGTCCTGGCGCGCCTGCTGCGCGCGCCGGCAGAGTTGCTGACCGGCGTGGTGGCCGCGTTCCTCGGCGCGCCGTTCCTGCTGGCGGCCTTGCACCGCCAGCCCGGGAGCCGCCCATGAGCGGCCAGCGGCGCACGTTGCGCGTGGGCACCTGGCTGTCGCTGCCCTACTCGCCACGCGCGCTGGCCTACGCCTTGTTGCTGACGGCGCTGGCCGTTGCGTCGATTGCCGGCGCCCTGTTGGCGGGAGAGCAAGGACCCGCCTGGTCCCGGATGGGGCGCATCCTGGCGGGCGGCGGCACGGCGGTCGAGCACTGGCTGGTCTATACCGTCAGGCTTCCCCGCGCCGTGGCCGCGCTTGGCGCCGGCGCCGCGCTGGCCCTGTCGGGCGCACTGTTCCAAAGCATTACCCGCAACCCGCTGGGCAGCCCCGACATCATCGGCCTCACCGCGGGCGCCTCCGCAGGCGCGGTGGCGGTGACGATGGTCTGGCCGGGGGCGATGCCGCTAGCCTGGGGCGCCGCGGGCGGCGCGCTGCTGGCGACGGCGGGCGTCTGGTTCGGATCCGGCGCCGGGTTCTCCGCGCCCCATCGCATGGTGGTCGCCGGCATTGCGGTGGCCGCCATCGCCTTCGCCTTCGTGCAATACGGCCTTTCCAACCTGCGCCGCGAACAGGCGCATCTGGCCGCAACCTGGCTCAACGGCAATCTGGCCGGCAAAACCTGGAACGATGTCGCTCTGATCGGCGCCGCCTGCGCGGTGTTGCTGCCCTTGGCGCTCGGCCTGGGCGCGCGCCTTCGGCTGCTGGAAATGGGCGACGATGTGGCGCACGCCTTGGGCATCGCACCCGGACCCAGCCGGCTGGCGGCGACGCTGCTGGCCGTGCTGGCCACCGCCGCGGCCGTCAGCGTGGCCGGTCCCATCGCCTTCATCGCGCTGGCGGCCCCGCAGATCGCGCGCCGCTGCGTCCCGGCTAGCGGCCCGCAACCGCTGTTGGCCGCATTGACCGGCGCCGTGCTGTTGGCGGGTGCCGATCTGCTGTCGCGTTCCGCTGGGGCCAACGGCTTGCCGGTAGGCGTTCTTACCGCCGGGATCGGCGGCCTCTATCTCGCATTTCTGCTGCTGCTCGAATGGCACAAGGTCTCGACGTGACTTCCGCAATGCCCACGCCCGTCCTCCAGCTCCGGGACGTCAGCCTGTCCTACGGCGCCCGCCGCGTGCTGGACGGCTTGACGCTGGACATTGCGCCGGCCTCGTTCACCGTGATCCTGGGCCCCAACGGCTGCGGCAAATCCACGCTCTTGCGCGTGTTGGGCGGCGCCCTGCGTCCCGGCCATGGCCATGCCCTGCTCGACGGCGCCGACCTCGCCAGCTTGCGCCGAAAAGCGGTGGCGCGCCGCCTGGCCTACTTGCCGCAGAACCCGGTTGCGCCCGAGATGGTCACCGTGCGCGACCTGGTCGCCCGCGGCCGCTATCCGCATCAGTCCCTGTTGCGGCAATGGTCGACGGCGGACGCCAGCGCCGTCGACGCCGCCCTGGCGGCGACCGATCTGGACGGCCTTGCGGCAGAGCCTGTGCACACGCTTTCCGGCGGCCAGCGCCAACGCGTCTGGCTGGCGTTGGTGCTAGCCCAGGAAGCCGACATCATGCTGCTAGACGAACCCACCACGTTCCTCGACATCCGCCATCAGCTGGACCTGCTGGAGCTGTGCGGCCGGCTGCACCGCACCGGGCGCACCTTGGTGGTGGTGCTGCACGACCTCAACCTGGCCTTGCGCTACGCCGAAAGGATCGTGATGATGCGCGATGGGCGCATCGCGGCGCACGGCGATGCCGCTTCGGTCGTGACCGAGGACATGATGCGCCTAGTCTACGATCTGGATTGCCGCGTCATGCCAGACCCCGAGACTGGCAGCCCCATGGTCGTACCCCGGCGCGCGCGCTAGCTTTTCAGGAGTGTCAATGGAAGTTTCCTTGAGTGGAAAAATGGGCGGCCCCGAGGCCGGCGTGGCCTGGCTCGCGGGAATCGTCCTGCTGCGACCCAGGCTGAAGTCCGCGCTGGCCGACCTGGAGGTCACCGGCCTGCAGACCATCGACATCGAGTTGTGGATCGGCGGCAGCATCACCGACTACGGACCAGAAGGCTTTTCCTCCACCGCCAGGTACTACGCGAAAAAGGAGTCCTTGTTGCTTGCCATCTCCGTACCCAAGACGGTGGCGGCGGCCTCCCCGCAAGAGCGGCCGGAACATACCGTGGAGGACTGGCTGGCCGACGGCTTCCGTTCCGCCCAGCTCCCGCGCAGCGCCCAGAAGCTGCCCTTTGCGCTCATCGCAGAGACGGTCTGCTCTTCCCTGGGCACCTCCCGGCAATGACAAGCACCGCTGAGAAATGAAAAAGCCCGCCTGAGCGGGCCTTGTCCTGCAACGCAGACGCCTCAGAGCATATGCGCCAGGAACTCGCGGCTGCGCGCCTCTTGCGGGGCGCGGAAGAAATCCGCCGAAGGCGCTTCCTCGATGATGCGGCCTTCGTCCATGAAGATGACCCGGTGCGCGACTTCGCGCGCAAAGCCCATTTCATGAGTGACGACCAGCATGGTCATGCGTTCGTCGGCCAGCTGCTTCATGGTGCGCAGCACTTCGCCGGTCAGTTCCGGGTCCAGCGCCGAGGTGGGCTCGTCGAACAACATGATGTCCGGCTCCATGGCCAGCGCGCGGGCGATCGCCACGCGCTGCTTCTGGCCGCCGGACAGGCGCGTCGGATAGTTGTCGCGCTTGTTCAGCAGGCCGACCTTGCGCAGCAGCTCTTCCGCCTTGGGAACGATCTGGGCGCGGCTCATCCCCTTGACGGTGATGGGCGCCTCGATGATGTTCTGCAGCACGGTCATGTGCGGGAACAGGTTGAACGACTGGAACACCATGCCCATCTTGCGGCAGATACGGCGCACGTCGGCGTCGCTGGCGTACTGGCTGCGTGCGCCCGGCACGGCGCGGGCCATGGCCTCGCCTTCGACCTCGATGCTGCCCTCGTCTATGGTTTCCAGGTGGTTCAGGCAGCGCAGGAAGGTGCTCTTGCCGGAACCGGACGGCCCGATCACGGCGACCACCTCGCCCTGGCCCAGGCTGAGCGATACCCGGTCCAGCACGCGGTTGGAGCCGAAGGATTTGATGATCTCGCGGGCCTCGATCATGACGGGACGCGCGGACGGAGAATTACTGGTCATATTTGGCATAGCGCTTTTCCATGTGCTGGAAGAACCACGTCAGGATCAGCGTCATGATGAGATAGAAGGCGGCGGCAACCAGGAACGGCGTGGTCGTGAAGTCGCGCTGCACGATGCCGCGCGCGGTGCGCAGGATGTCGTTGAGCGCCAGCACGTAGATGAGAGAGGTGTCCTTGACCAGCGTGATGGTCTCGTTGCTCATGGGCGGCAGCACCCGCTGCACCATCTGCGGCAGCACGATGCGGCGCAGGGTCTGCAGATAGGTCATGCCCAGGACCTTGCTGCCCTCGTACTGGCCGCGGTCCACCGACTGGATGCCGGCGCGGAAGATCTCGGCGAAATAGGCCGCGTAGTTCAGCGCGAAGGCCACCACGGCGGCGGGAAAGTCCGGCAGACGGATGCCGATCACAGGCACGAACGGCAGCGCGAAGTAGATGAACAGCATCTGCAGCATCAGCGGCGTGCCGCGCATGAGCCAGATGTAACCGTTGACCAGGCTGCTGGCCAGCCGCCATTTGGAAATCCGCACCAGCGCCAGCACCAGGCCCAGCGGGACGGCCAGCGCCAGCGTGATGAAAAACAGCGTCAAGGTGACTTTCGCGCCTTGCGCCAGTGGCCCCAATAGGGAGAGTACGTAGTCCATGCTTGGGTTCGCGCCGTCAGCGTCCGCGGACGCCAGGGCAAGATCGTTTCATGAGTAAGCCCGCCTGGCGCATGGCGCCGCGGCGGGCTGCGAAATACAGGCCGGGACGCCCGGGCCCAATGGCCGCGGACGCCGCCCGCCCCTTACTTGATGATGTTGGCGCCGAACCACTGGGTGGCGATGCGGCCGGCGGTGCCGTCCTGCTTCATCGAGTCCAGGGTCTTGTCCAGCTTGCCCAGCAGCTCGGTGTCGTCCTTGCGCACGCCGACGCCGTAGTCTTCGGTGCCGAAGTTCTCGTCCAGGACGCGGTATTCGCCGGCGCGCTTGCTGATCAGGTAGCGGCCCACCACTTCGTCCACCACGATGGCGTCCAGGCGGCCGGCGGCCAGGTCCATCAGCGCGGTGACGTTGTCGCCGAACTTCTTGACTTCCTTGATCTGGGCGGCGACCGGGTCCTTGGCGATGGCGTCGGTGGCGCTGCTGCCGTCCTGGGCGCCCACGACCTTGCCTGCCAGGTCAGCCTTGAGCTTCACGGGCGAGGCGTTGCCGACGATGATGATCTGGTGGTTGGCCATGTAGGGCGCGGTGAAGCTGATGTTCTTCTTGCGCTCTTCGGTGATGGTCAGGCCGTTCCACAGCACGTCGACGCGCTTGCCGTTGAGTTCGGCTTCCTTGGCGCTCCAGTCGATGGGCTTGAACTCCACTTCCAGGCCCAGGCGCTTGCTGGCTTCCTTGGCCATGTCGATGTCAAAACCGACGATCTGGTTGTTCGAATCGCGGAAACCCATCGGCGGGAAGTTGTCATCCAGGCCAACCACGACCTTCTTGGCGGCGGCAGGCGCCTGCGCGCTGGCGGCGGGCGCATTGTCGCTGGGACCGCAAGCGGTCAGCAGCGCGGTTGCGGAAGCGAGGAGTACAGCTGTCAGTTTTTTCATCGTTATGGATGCGCCGGGCGCAAGAATGAAGAATGCCGGAATGGCCAGTCAAAAAGCCGCGAGCCGGTATTTTAGCCTCCCCCGCGACCGCGGGCGCGGACCCGGGCTGGCGTGCGCTATTGCGCCGGGTGGAAACGCTCCAGCAGGCGCAGGAACAGTTCCACGGCGCGCGAGCCCGGGCGCGACACCTCGGTGATTGCGCAGAGGGTGTTTTCGTAGGTGGGTCCGCCCGGCAGGCGGGTCAGGGCGTGGCGGCGCGAGACCGAATCTGCGTAGTGGGCGGGCAGCAGGCCCACGCAGTGACCGGACGACACCAGCATGGCGATGGCCTCCAGCCCGGTGGCCTCCGGCCCGCGGGCAAAGCCGTAAACGCCCAGCGCGTCGTGCACGAATGGGTGCGAACGGTAGACCAGCGGCAGGTCGCGGGCCTGGCGCACGCTGCCGCGCGCCACGAAGATCTGGTGGCGCTCGATGAACAGCCGCTGATAGTTGAAGCCGCTTTCCCGCCGGTACATGCCGCGGATGGCGACCTGCACCCGCCGCTCGCGCAGCGCCTGGTCCAGCTCGTTGAAGGTCATGACGGTGAGTTCGACCTTGACGTCGGGCGCCTCGACGCGCATGGCCGCCAGGGCTTCCGGGATATGGCAGTCGGCGTCGGTGATGACGTGCTCGACCATGCCGATGGACAGGGTGCCCGACAGCACGCCGCGCACCGCGTCGATTTCGGGACGGATCCGCTCCAGCGATTTCAGGGCATCGCGGGCCAGCTCCAGGGCGACCTTGCCAGCTTGCGTGAGTTCAAAGCCCGAGGGGCCGCGGTCGCACAGCCGCACGCCCAGGGTTTCCTCGACCTCGCGCACGTGCCGGCTGATGGACGCCTTGGACATATGCAGCTGTTTTTCCGCCGCCGCGAAGCCGTTGGCCTGGGCCACGGCGCAGAAGATCCGCAGGGAACGCAGGTCGCGTTCGGTGAACTCGGGACGGGACAAGGCGGCGGCTCTGAAAAGGTATCGGTTTTCGAAACCATACCACTAAAAAAATCATTTTTCACAACCCAACCCGGCAGATACAGTGGGTCCAGCACTGGCGTCCAGGGGCGCAGACCCCGGCACATTCCGCAAGGGATATCCGCCGGCCCAGTGCCGGAACCATGACGACATACAAGGGAAAAATCATGCAGAACCTGTCCAGAAGGCGTTTTGTCGCGACTACGCTCGCAGCCGGGGCCGCGCTGGCCCTGCCCTCGCTGTCCTACGCCGAGGGCGGATCGCTGGCCGACATCAAGAAGCGCGGCAAGCTGACCGTGGGCACAGAAGCCGCCTACGAACCGTTCGAATTCGTCGAGAACGGCAAGGTCGTGGGCTATGGGCACGACGTGCTCCAGCTGATGGCGGCCAAGCTCGGCGTGCAGCTGGAACAGATGAACCTGCCGTTCCAGGGTCTGTTGCCGGGCCTGATGTCGCGCAAGTTCGATTTTGTCGCGACCAGCGTGGGCATCACCCCCGAACGCGCCCGCCGCTTCGCCTTCACCCAGCCCGTGGGCGTGGTGCGTTCGGTGCTGATGGTGCGGGTGGACGATGCGTCCATCAAGCAGGGCATGGATATCGCCGGCAAGATCATCGGGACCCAGATGGGCTCGTCTTCCCAGCCGGTGGCCGAAGAATTCGAAAAGCGGCTGAAGGAAAAGAACGGCAAGGGCTATGCCGACACCAAGCTGTTCCAGGCCTACCCGGACGTCTCCAACGCCTTGGCCAACAAGACCGTGGACGTGGCGCTGATGCCCTCGAACATCGCGGCCGTGCAGATGCGCAAGCAGCCGGGAGCGTTCCGCATCGCCGGCGAGATCGGCCAGGCCAAGCTGCTGGCATGGGTCGCCAACCCCAAGGACCTGGAGATCCGCCAGTTCATCAACGACACCTTCGACGAACTGCGCGCCAGCAACCAACTGCTGGAGCTGCAGAAGAAGTGGTTCGGCGCCCCCATGGACACGCCGCGCGCCAACTACCTGCCTGACGGCGCGATCTAGGCGGACCTCCCATGCTGGATTGGTTGAATCAGAACGGCGCCCTGGCGCCGTTCCTGCACGGCGTCGTCTCGGGCACGGCGATCACCCTGGCGGCATCGGTGGCGGCGTTCGCCATCGGCATCTGCCTGGGGGTCGCGCTGCTGCTGGCGCGCCTGTCCCCCTACGCGCCCTTGCGCGGGCTGGTCATGTTCTGGGTCAGCGCCATACGCGGCACGCCCGCGCTCATCCATATGCTGATCGCCTACTACGTGGTGCCGCCCCTGCTGGGCATCTCCGTGTCGCCGCTGGCGGCCGGGATCGGCGCGCTGGCCTGTAACACCAGCGCCTACATCGTCGAGATCCTGCGCGGGGCGCTGGGCACGCTGTCGCCCGGCCAGGTGGCGGCCGCGCGCGCGCTGGGCATGCGCAGCCGGCAGATCTGGCGCCACGTGCTGCTGCCGCAGGTGTTCTACCGCGCCATCCCGCCCCTGACCAGCGAACTCACCATACTGCTGAAGGCCTCGTCGCTGATGTCCATCATCGCCGTTCCGGAGCTGGCCACCGTGGCGCGCAACGCCACGCTGCAAAGCGACCTGCCGCTGCAGGTGTTCACCGTGACGGCCGCGGTGTACTTCATCATTCTTTTCTGCCTGTCGGCCGCCTCGCGCCTGTGCGAGCGCCGCGTGTCCAGGATGCTGCCCAATGCCCATTGATCTCTCCATCGTCGGGCAGTCCGTCCCGGTCCTGCTCAAGGGCCTGCGGATCACCGCCCTGGTCAGTCTCATCGGAATTCCGCTGGGCATCCTGATCGGCACGATCGCGGCCTATGCCGCGCAGTCGCGCAGCCTGCTGCGGCCAGTGGCCCTGGCCTACGTCGAACTGGTGCGCAACATCCCGTACCTGATCCTCGTGTACCTGTCGTTCTTCGGCCTGCCCAAGCTGGGGGTGCCGGCCTCGGCGATGTCGGTCGCCATCGGCTGCACCGCCTTCTACACCGGCGGCTACTTCTGCGAGGTGCTGCGCGCCGCGTTGAAGAGCGTGCCGCGCGGCCAGACCAGCGCCGCCCTGTCGCTGGGCATGACCTACTGGCAGACGCAGCGCCACATCGTCGTGCCCCAGCTGTTCGGCTTTCTCATCCCGCCCACCACCAGCCTGGTCATCATGATGTTCAAGGACTCGGCGATCTTCTCGGTGATGAGCCTGCCGGAAATGACTTACCAGAGCAATCTGCTCACGGCCAACACCTTCGCCTACCTGGAAGTGCTGGGCACCACCGCCCTCATCTACTGGGTGTGCAGCGTGCTGATGGCCGGCACGGGCCGCCGCCTGGAAACCCTGGTCCGCCGCAAGACGCGCCAGGCCTGATCCTCCCACCATCAAGGAAACGAGAACATGAGCACCTATACGGTCCCTCCCCGCACCGGCCACCCCACCCTGCTGTACTCCACGCTGGCGCTGGACCTGGAAAATCTGCAGGCCGATGTCGCCGTGCTGGGCATGCCCTACGGCTCGCCCTATTCGGCCGCGGACTTCAGCAACGACCAGACCAATGCGCCCACGGCGATCCGCCAGGCGACCGACCGCGTGGTGCGCCGCCCCGGCCACTACGATTTCGACATCGACGGGCCGCTGCTGCAAGGCCGCGACGACATCCGCTTCGTGGATTGCGGCGACATCATCCCCGACCTGTCCAAGCCCCGCGGCGAACACTATGAACGCGCCGAGGCCGCGGTGCGGCGCATCGCCGCCGCGGGCGCCGTGCCCATCGTGCTGGGCGGCGACCACGGCATCACCACGCCCGTCCTGCGCGGCCTGGACCAGCAGGGTCCGATCACGCTGGTGCACATCGACGCCCACCTGGACTGGCGCGACGACGTCAACGGCGTGCGCGACGGGTTGTCCAGCCCTATCCGGCGCGCCTCCGAAATGGCGCACGTGGACCGCATCATCCAGATCGGCCTGCGCGCCCAGGGCAGCGGCCGCCCCGAAGAGCTGGAAGCGGCGCGCGCCTATGGCGCCGAACTGGTCACCGCGTACGAACTGCATGACATCGGCATGGACGCGGTGCTCGAGCGCATTCCGGACGGCGGCAATTACTACCTGACCATCGACGCCGACGGCATGGATCCCGCCACCATGCCGGCGGTCGCCGGCCCGGCCCCGGGCGGCGTCACCTTCGTCCAGGCCCGCAAGCTGATCCACGGCCTGGTGCGCAAGGGCCGCGTGGTGGGCATGGACATCGTCGAAATCCAGCCCGAAAAGGACCTGAACCAGATTTCCTGCATCACGGCCGGCCGGCTGATCCTCAATCTCATCGGCGCGTCCATCCGCGCAGGGCATTACGACAAATGAACGCGCCCGCCCCCATCATCGAAATCCGCGGCGTGGACAAGTTCTACGGCAGCCACCAGGTGCTCAAGCAATGCTCGACGCGCGTGAACCGGGGCGAGATCGTGGTGGTCTGCGGGCCGTCCGGCTCCGGCAAATCCACCCTCATCAAGACCGTCAACGCGCTCGAACCGATCCAGGCAGGCGACATCCTGATCGACGGCGCCTCGGTGACGGGCGCCACCGACCTGCCCAAGCTGCGCACCAAGGTCGGCATGGTGTTCCAGCACTTCGAGCTGTTTCCGCACCTGGACATCATGCGCAACCTGACCCTGGCGCAGCAGATCGTGCTGGGGCGGGATATCGGCTCGGCCCGCGCCAAGGCCGGCGCGCTGCTGGAACGCGTGGGCCTGTCCGCCCATGCCGGCAAGCATCCGGGCCAGCTGTCCGGCGGCCAGCAGCAGCGCGTAGCCATCGCCCGCGCGCTCTCGATGGATCCGATGGCCATGCTGTTTGACGAACCGACCTCCGCGCTGGACCCCGAGATGGTCAATGAAGTGCTGGACGTGATGGTGGAGCTGGCCGAGGAAGGCATGACCATGATGGTCGTCACCCATGAGATGGGCTTTGCGCGCCGCGTAGCCAATCGCGTGGTCTTCATGGAAGACGGCGCCATCATCGAGGACTGCCCCACGGACAGCTTCTTCCGCGACGCGGCCAGCCCCCAGGCGCGCCGTTTTCTTTCCAAGATCCTTCCCCACTGACGGCCGGATAGCCGCCAGATCCATCCGACCGCATCAGGACTCAATATGGCCCACACCCGCATCCGCAAATTCAATACTCGCCAAACCTATCCCGAACAACGCCTGGACAACGACCTGTGCCAAGCCGTGATCGCCGGCAACACCGTGTTCCTGCGCGGCCAGATCGGCCAGGACCTGGACACCCGGGAATCGGTGGGCGTCGGCGACGTGGCCGCCCAGGCCGAAAAAGCCATGGCCAACGTCGCCATGCTGCTGCAGGAATGCGGCAGCGAACTCTCGCACATATGCAAGCTCACCGTCTATCTGGTCGACGTGCGCTACCGCGAAGAGGTCTACAACGTGGTTGGCCGCTGGCTCAAGGGCGTGTTCCCCGTTTCCACCGGTATCGTGGTCTCGGCCCTGGCCCGGCCCGAATGGCTGGTGGAAATCGACGTGACGGCGGTCATTCCGGGCTGAGGCGGCAACGCCATGCCTACCGCTTCCGAGGCGCTGCTGGCGCGCCTGATCGCCTTCGACACGGTGACCCTCACGCCCAACCTGGCGCTGATCGAGGCCGTGCGCGAGCTGCTGGCGGCGCACGGCATTGCCTGCACGCTGGTGCGCAGCGACGACGGCACCCGCGCCAACCTGCACGCGTCCGTCGGCCCCGCCGATGTTCCGGGCGTGCTGCTGTCGGGACATACCGACGTGGTGCCCGCCGCCGGACAGGCCTGGACCGTGCCGCCCTTCGCGCTGACCGAGCGCGACGGGCTGTTGTATGGCCGCGGCGCAGCGGACATGAAGGGCTTCGTGGCCTGTGCCGTCAACGCGATGCTGCTGGCCAGCAAGCGTCCGTTGCGGCGGCCGCTGCAACTGGCGCTGTCCTACGACGAGGAGATCGGCTGCGTCGGCGTGCGCCGGCTGCTGGACGTCATGGAAATGGCGCCCACCCGGCCCGCGCTGTGCATCGTGGGAGAACCGACCTCCATGCAGATCGCCACCGGCCATAAGGGCAAGATGGCCTTGCGCGCCGTCTGCCAGGGACTCGAAGGCCATTCCGCGCTGGCGCCGCGGGCGCTGAACGCCATCCATCTGGCGTGCGACATGGTCGGCGCCATGCGCGCCCTGCAGGACGAGCTGCAAGCCCATGGCGCGCGCGACCCGGCCTATGAGGTGCCCTATGCAACCGTCCACGCGGGCTGCATCCACGGCGGACGCGCCTTGAACATCGTGCCCAACGAATGCGCGGTCGACTTCGAGATCCGGCATCTGGCCCAGGACGATCCCGACGCGCTGCTTGCGCCCTTGCGCCAGGCGGCCGAGGACATCCGCGATCAGGCGCGCCTGCGTGCGCCCGCCGCGGATATCCGGATAGAGCAGATCAACGCCTATCCGGGGCTGGACACGCACCCGGCCAGCGAGGCCGTGCGTTTCGTGGAATCCCTGCTGCCCGCCGGGACCGGCAAGACCAAGGTGGCTTTCGGCACCGAGGGCGGGCTGTTCACCCGGCACCTGGACGTCCCCGTGGTGGTGTGCGGTCCGGGATCCATCACGCAAGCCCACAAGCCCGACGAATTCATCTCGCGCGCGCAACTCGCCGAGTGCGATGCATTCCTGGAACGGCTGTTGGCGGCGCTATAGCGCCGGCCCCGGCGTTTCCACGTCCCGGGACGCCACCCGCGGCGGCGCCGGGACGCGTGCTCAATCCGGCTTGATGCCAGCGGACTTGATCAGGGTTTCATAGCGGCCGGCCTCTTCCTTCATGGCAGCCAGCGTGGCCTGGGGCGTGGAGCCGCGCACCAGCAGGCCACGCGCTTCGTAGGTCTGGCGAAACGCCGGATCCGCCGTGACCGTCGTCACCGCCTGGTTGATCCGCGCCACCAGCTCGTCCGGCGTCTTGCCGGGAGCGAACAGGGTAAAGACCGTGGACGGGATGCTGCCGGCCTTGCCGCCCGCCTCCTGCAGCGTCGGCACGTCGGGCATCATCGCCGCCCGCTGCGAAGCGCCGGCGACCAGCACGCGGATCTTGCCGGCCTTGTACTGTTCCGACACCGCCAGGCCGCCAGCCATGACGCTGTCCACGTCGCCAGCCATGGTCGCGGTCATGGCCGGCGCCACGCCCTTGAACGGCACATAGGTGAACTGCACGCCTTCGGCGCTGGCCAGCATGGCCATGCCCAGATGGTTCACGTGGCCCTGGCCGCCGGTGCCGACGTTGATGCGTTGCGGATTGGCCCGGGCGTAGTCCATGAACTCCTTGTAGGTCTTGGCCGGAAAGGCATTGCTGACCGCCACGTAAAGCTGCACCTGGCCCAGGTCGGTGACGGGCTTGAAATCCTCCTGCCACCGGTACGGCACCTTGGCGTACAGGAAGGGATTGGTCTCGAGCGCCAGGCGGTCGACCATCAGCAGCGTATTGCCGTCACCCGCCGCCTTGGCGACGTAATCGCTGCCGATGATGGCGTTGGCGCCGGGGCGGTTTTCCACCACCACGGTCTTGCCGCTCTCTTTGAAGAGGCGGTTGCCCAGGTCGCGCGCCAGCACGTCGGGTTCGGTGCCGGGCGGATACGGCACCACGATCTTCACGGTGTCCGACGGCCAGGACTGGGCCGCGGCCTGGCCGGCCGGCACTAGCGCCAGCGCGGCCCACAAGACGGGTTGCAAACAACAACGGTACGGCGATCCCATGGTACTTCCCCTTGTATATGTCGTTTCCCGGAATAGTCCGGCGACTGAGTTGCCGCTCCGGGCCAGGACGGACCCGGGCGGCTGGAAATCCAGATCAGGACCGGTCCGCTTCACCAGCGGCCGATCAGAATGCCCATCATCCGTTCGTGCGCATGCGTGCGCTCGCGTACTTCCTCGTCGGTCTCGGTAGCGCGGCGCTTGAGGCCTTCATGCCAGTCCAGCAGCGCCGAGCGCATCCGTGCCGCCACCGGCGCCATGCCCGGATCGGCGCCCAGGTCATGCAGCTCGCCCGGGTCGTCGCGCAGGTCGAACAATTGCGCGGGATAGCCCTGCCAATGCAGGTACTTGTAGCGCTCGTCGCGCACCATCAGGCCGGTGCACTCGCGCTCGCCGCGTCCCAGGAACAGGCGCGCCTCGCGGTAGGCGTAGTCCAGGCTGCCCACCACGTACTCGCGCGCGGACGGCGCAGACTCCGACACGCCGCGGATCCCCGGCAGCAGCGAGCGGCCCTCGATGCGGTGTTCTTGCCCCGGCAGCGCCAGCGCCTCCAGCACCGTCGGGACGACGTCTATGCATTCGACGAATGCGTCGCTGCGGCTGCCGCGGGTCGCGTCGGCGGCCGGCGCCGGGTCATAGACCAGGCAAGGCACGCGCATCGCGCTGTCGTAGAAGTATTCCTTTTCGCCCAGCCAGTGGTCGCCCAGGTGGTCGCCGTGGTCCGAGGTGAAGAGGATCAGCGTGTCCTTGAGCCGGCCGCGGCGCTCCAGGAAGTCCAGCACCCGGCCGATCTGGTCGTCGATCTGCTTGACCAGCCCCATGTAGACCGGCCGTACGCTGCGCCAGACTTCGTCGCGGGCGAAGGACTGCGACTCTTCCAGCCGCTGGTAGGCGCCATGCACAGGATGGGGGCGCTCCCGCTCCGCCTGCGAGCGCAGGGGCGCCGCGCAGTCTTCCACGCCGTACATGGCGTGGTATGGCGCCGGCGCCTTGTACGGCCAGTGCGGCTTGATGTAGGAAAGATGCAGCGCCCAGGGCTTGTCGCCCTGCCCCTGCATGAAGTCCAGTGCGCGGTCCGTGAGATAGGCCGTCTCGGAATCCGCCGCGTCCACGCGGGCGGGCAGCGGCGCGTTGCGCATCAGCCAGCCGCTGGCGATGCTACCGTCGGCCGCCTGGCTGCCCACCACGTAGTCTTCCCAGGGGCGTTCGCTGTCGTAGCCGCGTTCGCGCAGGTAGCGGCGGTATGGGCTGTCCTTGGCCAGTTCGAAATGGCCGTCGTAACGCTCGATCGGCACGAAGCCGCCTTGCAGGAAACGTTGCTCGTCCTCGGCCGCATAGCCTTTGCCCCGCAATCCGGCGCGGTCGGGCACGAAGTGCGTCTTGCCCAGCAGGTGCAGCGGCAGTCCGGCCTGGGCCAGGTATTCGCCCAGGCACCATTCGTCCACCGGATGCGGCACCCGGTTCCAGGTGACGCGGTGCGACAGCGGATAGCGGCCGGTGTAGTAGGACGCGCGCGACGGGCCGCAGACCGCGGACGTCACGTAGGCGCGGTCGTACTGAACGCCCATGCGTGCCAGCCGGTCGATGTGTGGCGTGCGCAGGGCGCCGGCTCCGCCATAACAGGAAAGGTGATCCGCGCGCAGTTGGTCGCACATGATGAACAGCACGTTGCGGACCGGGTTGCCCGCGGGCTGGACCGGTGCGTTCATGGCTGCGCTCCGTTCAGGATAGCGCCGGGCGCGTGCGACGGCTTGCCTGGCAGCTGGGCGGCCATCTGGGTTGCCCCGGGTACGAAGCGGGCGGCGAAGCGACCCAGGGCGTCGGCCGCGTCCGCGCTGCGGCCCAGCGCCGCGACGTAGCGGTCCGGCCGCACCAGCACCCAGTCCGCGCGGGTGCGCTGGAACCAGAAATGCAGCGCGTTCTCCGTGTCCTGCAACACGGGCAAGGCGCCGGCTTGCAGTTCGTCGGGATCGCAGCCGCTGCGCGCGCGCTGCGCCGCCACGTAGCGGCAGCCCAGCTTGTCCAACTGCGCCCGCAGGGCCGACGGCAGCCCTGCGCGCGGATCGCGGCGCCAGCCTATCAGCGCGAAGCCCGCGCCCAGCGCTTCGTCCAGGCGCAGCGTGGCGCCGTTCTCGCATTCCACCAGCGGCTGGATGAACATGCGGCCGATGCACTCGCGCTGCGTCTTGTCGGCGCTGTCGCCCACCACGCCGCGGCTATAGCGCGGCATGGGCTTGAACTTCATTTGCAGCACATAGTCGCGGATCTTCGGAATATTCCGGATCGACAGGAAGAACGTGTCGCGCAGCGCCGCCAGTACCGGGTTGGTCTGCGACAGCATGGCGCCGAACATGTCGGCCAGCGAAATCATGGCGCGGGCATGGCTGTGGCGTTCGTCGTGGTAGCTCTGCAAGGCGGCCGGGTCCAGGCGGCCCTGCACGATCCAGGCCACCTTCCAGGCCAGGTTGAAAGCGTCGCGCAGACCGGCGTTCAGGCCCTGGCCGATCCAGGGCGGGGTCAGGTGCGCGGCGTCGCCCGCCAGACAGACGCGGCCCGAGACGAAAGTACGCGCCACGCGGGAATTGTGGGTATAGACGCGGGCGCGGATGACGTTCAACCTGGCCGGGTCGGCCACGTGGTGGCGCAGCAGTTCCTGCACCTTTTCCGGCTGCAGCATCTGCTCGCCGTCCTCGCCCGGAAACAGCATGAACTCCCAGCGCCGCAGGCCGTAAGGCAGGCGCAGGCAGACATAGGGGCGGCGCGGCTCGCAATGCAGCGCGGTATAAGGGGCGTCCAGCGGGTCCTGGTCGCATTCGATGACCACCCATTTGCGCGGATGCGTATTGCCGTCGAAGGGCAATTGCAGAAGGCGTTCGCGCACTGTGCTGCGCCCGCCGTCGGCGGCCAGCAGGTATTGCGTGCGGATCTCGCGCTCGGCGCCCTCCGCATCGCGCACCCGCACCGTGACGCCGCGCTCGTCCTGCGCCAGCGACAGCAGCTCGCTGCCCAGTTCCAGCGTCACATGGGGAAAGCGCCGCAGACCGGCGCGCAGGGTGCGTTCGCCCAGCGGCTGCGAAAACAGGTTGCGGCGATACCAGCCGAACTCGCGCGTGGCCGGCAGGATCTCGGCAAAGCAGCGCTTGGTCCGCGTGTACATGCGCATGGGCACGTTCTGGATCATGTCGCGCAGCATTTCATCGGCCAGGCCCGCGCTCTGAAAGGTGCGCATGGCTTCGTCGTCCAGGCCCACCGCGCGCGGATAGTCCAGCACGTCCCGGTTGCGTTCCAGCACCAGCGTTTCCACGCCATAACTGCCCAGCAGATTGGCCAGCGTCACGCCGACCGGCCCGGCGCCCACCACCAGCACCGGCACTTCTACGATATGCGCCATCTCGGCTCTCCCTTGGATTCTTGTCTTTTGCCTGGCGGGTTGCGCTCAGACGCCTCAGGCGCGCCGCAGGAACCCGCCGACGGCCTGCTCGAAGGCGGCCGGCTGATCGTCATGGATGTAATGGCCGGCGCCTTCTATCTCGACCCATTCCACGTTCGGATTGCGCGCCGCCATGTCGCGGGCGGTCTGGGCCTGCAGGTAGTCCGAACGCCCGCCGCGCACGACCAGGGTCGGACAGCCCAGCGCCTGGACCTGCGGCCACAGGTCCACCACGCGCGCCGGATCGGGGTCCAGCCGGGTCGCGGCGATGCCCGCATGGTCGTGGCGCCAGATCCAGCCGCCTGCTCCGTCTTCCTTCAGCATGTGGCGCAGCCGTTCCTCGCGGGCGGCTTCGGTCACGCTGGGCCGCAGCGCGCGCAGGTACTCGCGGGCCGCGGCGATGTCGGGAAAGAACTCGGGCGTTTCGCGCAATTCGCGCTGGATGCGCGCCGCGCCCGCGCTGCCTTCGAAAGCGGCGGGTCCGGCATCCTCGACGATCAGGCGCCGCACGCGCTGCGGATGGCGGGCGGCAAAGACGATGGCGGCGATGCCGCCCATCGAATGGCCGAGCAGATCGAAGCGGTCCAGGCCCAGCGCGTCGGCCACGCCCGCCAGGTCATCCACGTAGGCGTCAGTGTAGTAATTGCGCTGCGGATCCCAACTGCTGGCGCCGCGGCCGCGCTGGTCATAGGCCAGGACGCGGAAATCCGGCTGCAACGCCTGCGCGATGCCGGCGAAGGTCTCGGCATAGCCGCGGATGCCGTGCAGCATGAATAGCGGACGCCCCGCCTGGGGGCCCCACTCGGTCAGGTGCAAAGTCATGCCGTTGACGGCGATAGCGGTGTCGCGGCGTTGCATATCGGCTTCCTTTCAGCAGAGTCCGTCTTTGCCCTGGATTTCGCTGGCGGGGATGCCGCCCAGCCGCGCATGCAGGCGCCCGCGCGTGGCGAACGCGAAGGCGATCAGCACTTCGTCGCGGTTGGGCGCGTCGCCGAACAGCGCGGTCACGCTGTCGTAGTGCGAACGGACATAGAGCGCGTCCTTGTGGGCAAGCGGAATGTCGATGACGGTGCCGGGACCGCCGCGCTTGCCGGTGGAAGGCACCCAGGCCTTGCCGCCGCCGAGCGCCGCGCGCACGGGTTCGGCGAAGATGGTGGTCAACAACGCGTTGCCGTGCTCGTATTCGCCGTCCGTGCCCACCACGCAGGCCTTGCCGTAGCTTTCCAGCGGCTGGCCGCCGGCCGCGGCGATGATGCGCCGGCCGAACTCCTCGCCCAGCATGCCCGAGGGTTCGACATAGCCCGACAGGTCGCGTTCGAAGCGCCCGGCATAGGGGTTGTGCAGCGCGGCCGCGATAACGATCTTGCGCAGCGGCTCGCCGTCGGCCGGTTCGCCGGTTTCAGTAGTGAGGGTGTCGTCGATCTGCAAATACCACTTGCGGATGCGGTAGGGACCGAAGTTGGTGCTGCTCATGGATGCTCCAGAAAATGTGGGATCAGGAAGGGGTGCGCCGTGCGGGCGGTCAAAGCGGGTCCAGCGTCATGGGGACGCTGGGCGCGTTGTGGTCGTGCAGGACCTGCTTGCCCTCTTCGTCGCCGTGCACGGTTTCGCAGAAGAACTCGAAGCGGTGGCCGTCGGGGTCGGTGAAGTACAGCCCGTAGCCGACTTTGTGATCGGTGATTTTCACGACGTCCACGCCCTTGGCCAGCAACATGCCGTAGAGGCGGCGCAGCTCGTCCACGTCGCCCTCGATCTCCAGCCCGTAGTGCTGCATGTTGACGGGGCCGCGGGCGGGCTCGCCTTCGGCCGCGCGGATCAGGGCGATGTCGTGGTGCTTGCGCCCAAAGGACAGGAACACCCATTGCTCGCCGCGCGCGGTCTCCTGCATGCCGAGCACGGATTCGTACCAGGGCGCCGACGCGAACGGGTCGCGCACGAACAGGGCCAGGTGGGTGCGCGCGATGCGCGGCCGGCGGTCTGCCGGCGCAAGCGTGGTGTTGGTGGACATGGCGGTCTCGGGCGGGTTGTCAGTTGATGGACTGGGGGTGCGCGGTCACGGGCGCGGCGTACGGCGTCCAGGCCACGGCGGTGATTTCGCTGAAATCGCGCCATTCCTTGAACCAGCTGCGGCCGCCGTCGGTGGAGCGGAACAGATGGCCGTACTTGGTGCCGGCGAACGCCAGCCGCGGGTCGGCGGCGTGCACGCCGAAGGCCCAGAAGGTGGAATTTGGCGGCGTGTGCAGCAGCGCCGGCTGCCAGTTTCGGCCGCGGTCGGACGAACGGTAGATCCTGCTGCGCGTGCCTGGCGTGCCGTCGCCGATGGCCAGCAGCAGCGTGTCGGGATCGTCCGGCAGCGCCTGCACCGTGCGGGTGTAGTACATGCCGTCAAAGCGCGACTTGGAAGCCACGCCATTCCAGCGCCGGGCGTCGTCCTCGCTGAGATAGACGGAGTTCACCGTCAGCACCATGGCGGTCTTGGGCGCGGCGGCCGTGGCCGGCAGGACAGCTACGCAATGGATGTCGGGGTTGGCGATGGCATCGGCATTGCCTTCATCGTCCTCGCGCGACCAGGTATCGCCGCCGTCGCGGCTGCGCCACAAGCCCCCTTCTTCGACGCCGAACCAGACCTCGCGGCCGTCATCCGGATCCACGCAGACCGACAGGATGCGCGGGCGGTTCACGCCGCGGCAGAACTCCGGCAGTTCGGGCGACAGGCGCTGCCAGCTGGCGCCGCCGTCCACCGAACGGAACATCGCTGCGCGCGACGGCGCGCCGGTGCCCGCGTACATGCGCCGCGGATCCGTGGGATCGATGGCCATGGCCCAGACGGTCATGCCGTTCATGGGGCTGTCCACCCGCGTGAAATGCGCGCCGCCGTCGGTGCTGACACACATGCCGGCGTCGGCCCCGGCAAAGACGCGGCGCGGGTCGGCCGGGTCCACGGCCAGGCTGCGCACCGTGCCGTCGAACTCGATGGCTTCCTTCAGCCCCAGGCGGTGCCAGGTGGCGCCATCGTCCACGCTGCGCAGTATTCCTTGGCCGGCGGTGCCGACCAGTATCGTGCCTTGCATATCCAGACTCCCCGAATGAGGTTCAGCGGTTCAAAGAAAGATGCCGCGCGTGATGCCGCCATCCACCCCCAGCGATTCGCCGGTGATGGCCCCTGCCCGCGGCGATGCCAGGAACAGCACCGCGTCGGCGATCTCGGCCGGCTGCAGCACCCGGCGTATGGGCGTGGCCTTGGCATAGTTGGCCTCGACCTGGGCGGGGGTCAGCCCCTGCTTGGCGGCTTCCTTTTCGTACAGTTCATGGATGTGGGGCGTCTCTACCACGCCCGGATGGATCACGTTGACCGTGATGCCATGCGGACCCAGCTGGTCCGACAGGGTCTTGGTCATGTGGCAGATGGCCACGTTGCGCATGCCCGAAAGCTGCTTGCTGCCGCGCCCGGTCAGGCCGCCGATGTTGACGATGCGGCCAAAGCCGCCCTGGCGCATGTGCGGCGCCGCAGCCTTGGCGCAGCGCATGTAGCCCACGACCTTGATGTTGATGTCTTCCAGCAAGCCTTCGGGATCGGCCTCGTCGATCTCGCTGCGCACCAGGCCGCCGGGGTGGGCCGCACCATTGACCAGGATGTCGATGCGGCCAAAGTGTTCGGCCACGCGCTGCATCATCGCGTTGACCTGGGCGGTGTCCGACACGTCGGCCGCCACGCCCAGCACTTCCACGCCCGTGGCCCGGGTGATTTCAGCCGCCACTTCGTCCAGCTGCGCCTGGCGGCGCGCCACGATGGCCACACGCACGCCCTCGGCGGCCAGCGCTTCGGTCACCGCGCGCCCGATGCCCAGGCTGCCGCCCGTGACCACCGCGACTTTCCCCTTGAGTTGCAAGTCCATGCTTTGATGCTCCTTATATATATGGCGGCGCCTACAGCGCCATCTCGATCAGGACCGGGCCCGGCTGGCGCAGCGCCGATTCCAGCTGCGTGGCCAATTCTTCCGAGGTCGCGGCGCGGCTGGCCTGCACCCCGTAGCTGGAGGCCAGCCCCACCCAGTCGATGCGCGGGCGGTCCAGCGCGGTCAGTTCGGCCGCGCGTTCGCCCAGCACGGCGTTGCCGCGGCGCAGCTCGTTGCGCAGGATGGCGTACTGGTGGTTGGCGGCGATCAGCACCGTGACCGGCAGGTTTTCATGCGCCAGCGACCACAATGCCTGGATCGTGTATTGGGTGCTGCCGTCGGACAGCACGGCCACCACGCGGCGCTGCGGGCAGGCGATGGCGGCGCCCATCGCGACTGGCAAGCCCTGGCCGATGGCGCCGCCGGTATTGGTCAGCACGGTGTGCGGCGCGGCGCCGGCGGACGCGGCATACAGCGGATAGCCGCAGGTGCCGCCTTCGACCGAAACGATGGCGTCTTCGGGCAAGGCCCGCGCCACCACTGCGGCAATGGATTGCGGCGTCAAGGCGCCTGGTGCAGGCTCGGGCAGCGGCGCGGCGGCGGATTCGAAGGCCGGCGCGCCCGCCAATTCGGCCAGCGCTTCCAGGCGCGAGGCCGCGTCCTGGCCGGGAGCGGCCAGTTCCAGCAGGCGTTCCGCCGGCACCAACCGGCTGGGGTGACCGGCATAGCCGAAGTAGGTCACGGGCGGCAGCGCCCCCACCAGCACCACCAGGTCGGCAGCGTCCAGGGCAGCGCGAGCGGGTTCCGGGAAATACGGCAGGCGGTCGAAGTCCGGCAAGTCCCGGCCGCGTTCCGATCTGGCGGGAAAGGTCTCGGCGTAAGCCTTGCCGCCCAGGGCGGCGCACAGGCGCGCGGCCGCAATCTGCGCGCGGCGTCCCAGGCCGCTGGCGGGACCGCCCCCGCCCAGCAGGAACAGCGGCTTTTGCGCGCGGCTCAGGCGCTGCCATGCGGCGGCGGCGTCGAAGGTCTCGGGCTGCGCAGCGGCCTCGGCGGCAGCATCCGCGGAATCGGGCGTCACGCTTTCCGCCTGGAAGTCGGCGGGAAAGATCAGCGTCGCACCCTGACCGCCATCGGCCAGGCTGGCCTGCACGGCGGCGCTGGCGGCGCCAGCGGCGTCCTGGGCGGACGCGATGCGCTCCACCCAGCCGGAGACTGGGCGCGCCAGCGACTCGATGTCCGAAGTCAGGGGCGCGTCGCATTCCAGGTGCCAGCTGGCGTGGTCGCCGATGATGTTGACGATGGGGGTGCGGGCGCGCCGCGCATTGTGCAGATTGGCGATGCCGTTGGCGAAGCCCGGCCCCAGATGCAGCAGGGTCGCGGCCGGCTTTCCAGCCAGCCGGCCATAACCGTCGGCCGCGCCGGTGCAGACGTTCTCCTGCAGGCCGACCACGCAGCGCATGCCGCGCACCTCCTCCATCGCACGCACCAGGTCCAGCTCGGTCGTGCCGGGATTGGCGAAACAGACTTCCACGCCCTGCTTGCGCAGAGCCTCCAGCAAGGCACTAGCTCCGGTCATGATTACCGCCTCCTTTTTTCGCTACTTTATCGTAATTTGATAAATGTGCAATTTCTTTTGGCGGATTGATGCTGGATAATTTATTAGAATTATCTATTTGATAGTTCTGCGCGGATCTCCTATACGCGCGTGCACGCTGCGCGCGCGGCAGGACGATTTGCCAATACGCGCCCCTTGGTGCACCCTCGCAGCACGTCAGCCTTACAACACCTCACGCACATGAACAGTCTTCGCCGCATGCTCGATGTCCTGGACCTCTTTCAGCCCGACCGGCCGGTCCTGGACGTCGATGCCATCTGCCAGCTGCGCGGCTACGCGCCCGCCACCGCCTACCGCTACGTGCGCGAACTGTGCGCCTGCGGCCTGCTGGTGCGCCTGCCAGCCGGCTACGCGCTGGGTCCGCGCATCATCGCGCTGGATCTGCAGATGCGGGAGTACGACCCCATGCTGACGGTCAGCCGCGACCTGATCGAGGAACTATCCAGCCAGACCGGCCTGGACGTGCTGCTCAGCGCGCGCTACGACGACAAGGTCATCAACGTGCACCAGCAGGCCGGGCGCAATACCCAGGCCCTGAACTTCGGCCGCGGCCGGCACATGCCGCTTTTGCGCAGCGCGACCGCCCGCGTGATCCTGGCCAATCTGGGGCCGCGCCAGTTGCGCCGCGTCTACGACGAACACGCCGATGTCCCCGACATGCAGCGGCTGGGCCAGGACTGGAAGTCCTTTTCCCGGGCCATGCTGCAAGTGCGCAAGGCCGGCTATTGCATCTCGTCGGGGGAACTGGATTCCGGCAAGACCGGCATCGCCGCGCCGATCTTCGATGAAGAGAACCATGTGCTGGGCAGCATCACGCTCATCGGCATGCAGGACGCCTTCGCGGCCTTCCGCGAGGACTACCTCGCCGGCCTGACCTGCCGCGCCGCCACCGAAATCACCCGCCGCATCGCGCAGGCGCCGGCCAAGCTGCAGCAGGCAGCCTGATCCCCGCCGCGCCAGTTCCAGATTCACGCATGACGCCCGCCATCCGTATCGGTCCCCTCGTCTTTCCCTCGGACCTGCTGGTTCTCATCGTTGCCGCCGCTATCGGACTGCTGGCCGCCAGGCTGCTGACCCGCGGGCAGGAGTCCCGGCCCGACACCAGTACGGTGTTGTGGCGCGCGCTCATCATCGGCCTGGTCGTCGCCCGGCTCGGCTTTGTCTGGCAGTTCCAGGCCCACTTCATCGAGAATCCGCTCCGGATCCTGGACCTGCGCGATGGCGGCTGGGCCGGTATGGCCGGGCTTGCCGCGGCATGGCTCTACACGCTGTACGCGGCCTTGCGCCGCCAGGCGCCGCGGCCTGCGCTGCTGGGCGCGCTGGCGCTGGCCAGCGCGGTCTGGATAGGCGGCGGGCGGTGGCTGGCGCCCGCGCCGCAGGCCCTGCCCGAGCTGTCCGCGCTCGCCTTGCGCCAGCTGGACGGCACGCCCGCGGCGCTCGCGGCCTACCAGGGCAAACCTACCGTCATCAATCTATGGGCAAGCTGGTGCCCGCCTTGCCGCCGCGAAATGCCCGCATTCACCGCGGCGCAAGCGGCGCATCCCGATGTGAATTTCGTCTTCCTGAACCAGGCCGAAGCGCCGCCGGACGTGACGGCGTTCCTGGCGCAGCACGCGCCGTCGCTGCGCAACGTGCTGCTCGATCCCGCAGGCGCGGCCTCGCGCCAGATGAGCAATCGCGGCCTGCCCGCCACGCTGTTCCTGGACGCCCAGGGACGGCTGGTGGACCTGCGCGTGGGCGAGTTGTCCGCGGCTTCGCTGGCCCAGCGCCTGGAGGCGATCCAGGCGCCGGCCAGCGGCGATTGACGCGTTGGCGCTTCAGATCTGCGGTTCGGCCGCGACGCGGGCCCAAGGCAAAGGCTGCCCGTCCGTATCGCGTTCGAATAGCCACAGACGCTGGCCCGCATGGGCGGGCGGTTCTTCCAGCCGCACGACCAGGACCGGTCCCGCGGGCAGCGCCCGGACCGTGGCGATGACTGCGGCAGGCGCACCATTCCGCGAGGGCAATTCGGTCCAGGCCTGCAACTCGGCCTGTTCCACCGCCGCCGCGCGCGCCTGTCCATGGCCGCAAGCCGGGCACCACAGCCGCATGGGATAGACCAGATGGCCGCAGCTGCAACATTGGCTGACGTCGACGCTCATGCTTCCTCCCGCGCCAGCACGGCCGCATTGGCGCACATCCCATAACGCAGCTGCACCATGCCGTAGCCGGTAGCCACGCCGTGACGCGCGCCGCGCACCTGCCGTTCCCCTGCCTGCCTCAGCAATTGGCGCGCCACTTCGACCAGGCCATGCATGCCGCCGGCGGTGCCCGCCTGCCCGGCGGACAGTTGGCCGCCTGCGGTGTTGACCGGCAAGTCCCGGGTGGCCAGGCGGCGCGCGATGAAGCCTGGCAGGTCATCGATGCTGGCGAAGCCCAGATCGCACAGCTGCGCCAGCGCCATGGCGGGATAGTCGTCGTACACGCTGAGCACATCCATGTCTTCCGGTCCCAGGCCAGCGCGCTGCCAGAGCGCTGGCGCGAACACCGCGATGCCGGTCTGCAATCCGTCGCCTTCCTGCTGATCGTCGTTGTAGCGCGCATCGCTGGCCAGCAGCCGCACGCTGATTCCCGCCGGACGCGCGCTCAGCACCAGCGCGCAAGCGCCGCTGACCACCGGCACGCAATCCAGGCGTCCCAGCGGCGGCGCGACCATGGGCGCGGCCAGGTATTGCGCCAGGCTCAATGGATCGCGATACGCGGCGTTGGGGTTGCCTGCTGCCCATAGCCGCTGCGCGACGCATAGCGCGCCATAGTCCTCGCGGGCAAGACCGGCGCGCGCCATCTGCCTTTGCGTGAGCATGGCGAACAGGGGATTCGGCCCCTCGCAGCCCAGGGGACTGAGATAGTCCTGCGCGCTGCGGTTGTAGCCGCGTACCAGCCCTGCGAAATCGGCGCCCGTGAAATGGTCTCCCGCGACCAGCACGATCGTCTCGGCCTGCCCGGCCTGCAACGCGAGCCAGGCCTGGCGCAACAGGTTGATGGCGCTGGCGCCGCCCATTTCGTCCTGCATGCACCAGTTCAGCCGCAGTCCCAGGCACCACGCCAGATCGATCGCGCGGTCGGGGCGCAGCGTGAATGAAGCCACGCCCAGGCCGTCCACATCGCCGGGCTTCAACCCTGCGCCGCGCAGCGCCTGCGCGATCGCCTCGGCCATCAGGCCGGCCGTGCTGGTTCCCGGGCCGGGATGGCGCAGCGAAGGCGTTTCGCCCACGCCGACGATGCCCGGGCCGCGCGCCGCGCTCACGCCGACTCCTGCCGTGGAGGTTCGCGCGTCAGCAGCAAGGTGATCACGGTGACCGCGGCCATGCCCACCAGGAACCACGCCACCGGGGTCGCCGATTCATACTTGCGCAGCAGCGCCATGGCGATCAGCGGCGACAGGCCGCCGGCGAATACAGAAGCCAGTTCATGCCCCAGCGCCAATCCGGTGTAGCGGACCTCTGCGGGAAACAGTTCGGCGAAATACGCCGGCTGGGTGCCGATCATCGCGGCATGGCAGACCGTGTTGCCCAGGAAGAAGGCCAGGAATATCCACACCGGCTCCTTGGTCTGCACCAGCCAGAAGAACGGGAATGCCACCAGCACCAGGCCGGCCGAACCAATCAGGTACACCGTCCGCCGGCCGATGCGATCGGACAGGTGGCCGAACCAGACCAGCGTGCCGAGCTCGATGAACATCGACACCAGCACGCCGCCCAGCATGACGTCGTTGGGTATGCCAAGGAATTTGCCGTAGGCCAGCGCAAACGCCAGGAAGATGTACGACCCGCCGTTCTCGGCCACGCGCAATCCCATCGCGGTAAAGACCTGGCGCGGATAGCGGCGGAACACTTCGACTGCCGGCATGCCGCGCTTGGCGGTCTTGGCGGCCTGCACGAACTCATCGCTTTCCGGGATGTGCTTGCGGATGTAGAGGCCCACGCCGAAGATCAGCACGCTCAAGAGGAACGGCAGGCGCCAGCCCCAGCTCATGAAGGCTTCCTGCGGCAGCTGCTGCGCCAGCATGAAGACGCCCGACGACAGCACGAAGCCCCCCGCCACTCCCAATTGGCTGAAGGACGAGAAGTAGCCGCGGCGCTTGCCCCCGACCGCCTCGCTGATCAGCAGCACGCCCCCGCCCCACTCGCCGCCCGCGGCCGCGCCTTGCAGGATGCGCAACACCACCATGGCAACCGGCGCCCAGAAGCCGACCTGATCATAGGTAGGCAACAGCCCGATCAGGAAGGTGGCGGCGCCCATCAAGCCCAGGGTCCATTCCAGCGCCAGCTTGCGGCCGTAGCGGTCGCCGATATGGCCGAAGATCACGCCGCCCAGCGGCCGCGCCAGGAAGCCGACCGCAAAGCCGGCAAACGCCCCCATGGTGCCCAGCAGCGGGTCGGTGCCCTTGGGAAAGAACAGTTCGCCGAACACCAGCGCCGCCGCCGTGCCGTAGATGAAGAAGTCATACCATTCCATCGCGTTGCCCGCGACGGACGCCATCACCACGCGCCGCGTGCGTTTTCTGCGCGCATCGTCGCCGGCGGCCGCGGCCGCCCCCTTGTATGCCATCGTCATTGCCGCCCCTAGTCTGTTTGAATGGATTGATGACGCTCAGCGCGCCACGCGATAGCCGGCGGCGTCGCGGTCCCAGGCGTCGCCGGTAATGCCCTCATCCCGCAAGCGGAACTTGCGGATCTTGCCGTTCTCGGTGCGCGGCAAATCGTCCAGTACGCGCAGATAGCGCGGTACGGCGAAATACGGCATACGGGGCTGGCAGAAGTCCAACAGCGTCTCGGGCGCGATGGCCTGCCCGGTCTTGTAGACCAGCGCCGCCATGACCTCGTCTTCCGCCAGATCGGAACGCACCGCATAGACCGCCACGGCGGCAACCGCCGGATGCGCCAGCAGCACCTGCTCCACCTCGTACGAGGAAATGTTCTCGCCGCGTCGGCGGATGGCGTCCTTCGTGCGGTCCAGGAAGCGGAAATAGCCGTCCGCATCGCGCACCACCCGGTCGCCCGTGTGGAACCAGAGATTGCGCCAGGCTTCCACCGTCTTGTCGTCCATGCCGAAATAACCGGTGGCGATGGCGTATGGGATGTGCGAGCGCAACAGCAATTCGCCCGGCGTGCCGTCTGGCACCGCCGCGTCGTGCTCGTCAGCCGCCATCGCATCGAATTCGGGCGCGACGCGCCCCATCGCGCCCGGCCGCTGCTCGTCCAGCGTGCCGCCCAGCGCGAAGTTGGTTTCGGTCGAGCCGTAGCCTTCCAGCAGCGCGATGCCCGTGCGTTCGGCGAACGCCGCATGGAAGCGTTCGGGCACCCCGGGCGCCAGCGCAATCCGCGCGCGCTGACGCCGTTCGGCTGCGGCAGGCGGCTGCGCCAGCAGCATGGGCACCATGGCGCCCAGCAGATAGGTCACCGTGGCGCCCGTGGCCTCCAGCCGGTCGAAATAGCGGCTGGCCGAGAAGCGCTCGTCGCAGATGATGGTCGCGCCCGTGACCAGCGCCTGGAAGCAGGCGTTCAGGGCATTGGTATGGAACAGCGGCAGGCTCGTGTAGAGCACGTCGCTCTCGGCGATTTCCAGGTTGCGCGCGGCGATCCTGCCCCACCAATAGAACTGCGCGTGCGGACAGCACACGCCTTTGGACAGGCCTGACGTGCCCGAGGTGTACAGGATGGCCAGCGTATCTCCCGGCCCGAGGTCGGCTGCCGGCGGCAGCGGCGTGTCCGGTGCGGGAGGAGGCGGACACGCTTGCACCGGCAGCGCGTCGGCGTAGCCGTCCAGCAGCCAGATGCGGTTCAAGGCCAGGGGCTGCATGTCCAGTGCAGCCAGCGCCGGACAGGACGCGGCGTCGGCCACCAGCAAGCGGCAACCGCTGTTGGCCAGGATGTGCTGCAACTGCATGCCGCGCGACGCCGTGTTGATGGGCACCACCACCGCCCCCAGCCAGCCGCAGCCCAGCACGATGGACAGGAATTCATGCCGGTTGCCGGCCATCAGCCCGACCCGGTCGCCCCGGGCGACGCCGGCCGAAGCCAGGCGCGCGGCCCAGTCCGCTGCATGCCCGGGAGCATCGCCGTAGCGCAGTGCGCCGCCTGGCGCCTGCACCCATGTGCGCTCGCCCCATCGGGCGCCCTGCTCCAGCAACAACGACGGCAGTGTCAACGCATGCATGGCGGTGCTTCCCCTGTGTTGCGGCCATCGGCAAGCGTTGCCCCAGCCTTATGAAATTAGTCTAGGAATCAACTATTTATATGTCAAATTTATGGATATTATTTATCTTATAAATCAAGCTGATATGAGAGGCATGCGTGGACTTCGATCTGAACCTCATGCGGGTTTTCCTGACCGTGCTGCAGGAACGCAGCGTCACGCGCGCGGCGCAGCGCCTGAACCTGACGCAGCCCGCCGTGAGCTACGCGCTGGCGCGCTTGCGCGAAAAATTCGACGACCCCCTGTTCGCGCGCACGGCGTCCGGCATGCAGCCCACGCCGGTCGCGTTTGCCCTGGCCGACCCCATAGAGCGCGGCATGAACAGCTTTGCGGAAGCGGTCAACCTGCGGCAGCGCTTCGAGCCCGCAAGCAGCACCCGGCGCTTTCGCCTGTCCATGTCCGATATCGGTGAAATGGTGTTCCTGCCGTCATTGATGGAACGCGTGCACGCCCTGGCGCCGCGTCTGCAGGTGGAAGTATTGGAGATCCCGCTGGAACGGCTGCCGCAGGCGCTGAAAGACGGCGAGGTCGATCTCGCCATCGGCAACCTGGCCGGGCTGGGCAGCGAGACCTGCCACGCGGAACTGTTCAGCGAACGCTACACCTGCATGGGCAGGCGCGGCCATCCGGTGTTGTCGGCGGGCCTCACCCGTAGCCAATACAAGCGCCTGGACCACATCCTGGTGGCCTCGCGCGCCAGCGCCCACCGCTTGCTGGACGACGTGCTGAGCGAGGCCGGCCTGCCGCGCAGGCCATATCTGACCTTGCCGCATTTCTCGGCGGCCGCCGAGATCGTGCGGCGCACCGATCTCACCATGACCCTGCCGCTGCGAGCCGCGATCTGGTTCAACCACGACGACGCGTTCCAGATACGCCCGCTGCCCATCGCGCTGCCGCCGCTGTCCGTGACGGTGCATTGGCACGCGCGCTTCGAAAGCGATCCGGGCACCGTCTGGCTGCGCCGCCTGGTGGTGGAGACGCTGGCGGACCCGGCCTGAGCCCGCGCAGGCGCGGCGCTTATCGCATCGCGGCCAGCATCAGGTCCAGGTTCTGCACCGCCGCGCCCGACGCGCCCTTGCCCAGGTTGTCGAACACCGCCGTCAGCAGCACCTGGCCGTGCTGCGCATTGCCGTACACGGCCAGGCGCAGGTCGTTGGTGCCATTGAGCGCCTGCGGATCCAGGTGCGTATGGGCGGCCGCGTCCTGCGGCGCCACGACCTGCACATGGCGCGCGCCCTCGTAATGCTGCTGCAGGCAGGCGTGCAGGCGTTCCATGTCGACGCCCGCCGGCAGCAGGCGCAGCTGCAGCGGCACGGTCAGGACGATGCCCTGGCGATACGCGCCGTAGGCCGGCACGAACACCGGCCGCTGCGTCAGGCCCGCATGCCGCTCGATCTCGGGCGTGTGCTTGTGCGCCAGGCCCAGGCCGTAGAGCTGGAGCGCCGGTCCCGGCGCGCCGTCCGCGGCTTCGTAGGCGTCCACCGCCGCGCGCCCGCCGCCCGAATAGCCTGACACCGCGTGCACCACCACCGGATAGTCGGCCGGCACCAGCCCAGCCCGCACCAGCGGACCCAACAACGCGACCGCGCCCGTGGGATAACAACCCGGGTTGCTGACCCGCAGCGCCTGGGCGATCAGTCCGGCCTGCTCCGCGTTCATTTCCGGAAAGCCATAGACCCAGCCGGGCGTCGTGCGGTGGGCGGAACTGGCGTCTATCACCCGTACCGCGGGATTGACGATGGACGCGGCGGCCTGACGCGCCGGTTCGTCCGGCAGGCAGAGAATGGCGATGTCGCAGCCGTTGATCGCCTGCGCGCGGCGTTGCGGGTCCTTGCGTTCCGCCTCGGGCAGCGTCAGCAGCCGCAGGTCCGTGCGCCCATGCAGGCGTTCATGGATCTGCAAGCCGGTGGTGCCCTGGTCGCCGTCGATGAAAACTAGAGGTTGGGTCATGGCGCTTGCGTCCTGGATCAAAGGCGCGCCGGAAGGGGTTCCGGGCGCAGGACTCCATCATCGGCTGGACTGGCAGATAACAAAAGTCGAATATCATGACTATCCAATTCAGCTTGCCTGAACGACACCGCTATGCGTGAAATCAGCCTGGACCGCCTGCGCACCCTGGTTGCCATTGCCGACCTGGGCTCGTTCGCCGACGCGGCGCGCGCGCTGCATCTGGCCCCGCCCACCGTCAGCCTGCATGTGGCCGACCTGGAGGAACGCATTGGCGCGCCGCTGCTCACGCGCAAGCGCGGCCAGGTCCGCCCCACCGCCATCGGCGAAACCCTGCTGGAACGCGCGCGCCGCCTGCTGGCCGATGCCGACCAGGCGCTGGACGACGTGCAGCGGCAGGTGCAGGGCTTGTCCGGGCGCGTGCGGCTGGGCGCTTCCACCGGCGCCATAGCCCACTTGCTGCCGCAGGCCCTGGAAACGCTGGGGCGCAACCATCCCGGCATTGACGTGCAAGTGGCTGTGCTGACTTCGCAGGAAACGCTCCTGCGCCTGGCCGACGGTTCGCTGGACGTGGGCCTGGTGGCCCTGCCCCAGCCGCCGCTGGAAGGCCTGGTGTTGCGCCCCTGGCGGCGCGACCCGGTCATGGCCTTCCTGCCCGCCAGCTGGAAAGCGCCCGCGCGCCTGACGCCGGCCTGGCTGGCCGAACGGCCGCTGATCCTGAACGACGCCAGCACGCGGCTGTCGCGCCTGACGGGCGAATGGTTCGCCGCCGCCGGCCTGAACCCGCGCGCCCGCATCCAGCTGAATTACAACGACGCCATCAAGAGCCTGGTGGCCGCGGGCTACGGCGCCACGCTGCTGCCGCACGAGGCCACCGCGCCGCAGCCGGATCCGCGCATCGAGATGCGCGCGCTGCGGCCGGCCCTTTGGCGCCCGCTGGGCATCGCGCACCGCGCCGGGCAGGTGGAGCAAGCCACCCGGCACGTACTGGACGTATTGTGGGAGCTGCGCGCCTCACCCGCCCGCTGACGGCGTGCGGCGGAAGTACGCGGTGCGCTGGCTTTCCTCGCGCAGCCGCCGCGCGCGCGAGCGGAACAGGTCCTTGCGCCCCACGATGCCCACCAGCCGGCCGTTGGCCCGGTCCAGGATGGGTATGCGGCCGGCGCCGGTCAGCGCCATGCGGTCGGCGATCTGGCTGGCCAGTTCCTCGGGATGGCCGTACACCAGGTCGCGGCCTTGCAGGGCCTCGGCCAACGTACGCCCGGTCTGCTCGTCGTCGATGGCCCAGGCCAGCGTATCGGCGCGCGTGACTTCGCCTACCACCACGCCTTCGGCATCCAGCACCGGATAGCTGGTATGCACCGGCTGCGCCGTCGTGAAATGCGCGATGGCCTGCGCCACCGTCCAGTCGGCCGGCAGCGTCTGGACCGGCGTGGTCATCACCTGGCTGACCCGGAGCAGGTCGAAGGGATCCACGCGGTATTCGCGGCTGATATGGTGGCCTCGCCGCGCGATCTTCTCGGTCAGGATGGAACGCTTGAGCAGCAGCACTGTCATCCCATACGCGAACACGCAGGCGGCCAATACTGGCAGCAGCGCGCCCATGTCGCCGGTCAGTTCCACCGCGAACAGGGTCGCGGTCAGCGGCGCGCGCATGGTGCCGCCCATCATTGCGGCCATGCCCAGCAGCGCCCAGAAGCCCGGATCGGCCTGCGGCAGCAACGGCGTGGCCAATGCCCCCAACGCGCCGCCGAATATCAGCAGCGGCGCCAGCACCCCGCCCGAGGTCCCCGAACCCAGCGCGACGGACCAGATGATGACCTTGACCGCCAGAAGCAGCAGCACGGCCTGGAACGCCAGATCACCCGCCAACAGATGGCGGATGTTGTCGTAGCCCACGCCCAGCGCCGCTGGCTCGATCAAGCCACCCAGGCCGATCACCAGGCCGCCGAAGGCCGGCCACCACATCCAGTGCAGCGGCAGTTTTTCGAACAGGTCCTCGGCCGCATAGACCATGGAGGTCAGCACGCCCGATCCCAGCCCGGCCAGCACGCCCACGGCGGCGCAGGCCAGCAGATGCGCGGGCGTGAACGCCAGTGAACCCGAATACGCGAATATCGGTCCGCCATCCAGCACGAAGGCGCGCGTGGCCGCCGCCACCAGCGCCGCCATCGCCACCGGCAGGAAGCTGCGCGGCTTCCATTCGAACAGCAGCAGCTCAACCGCCAGCAGCACCGCCGCCAAGGGCGTGGCAAAGATGGCCGTCATGCCCGCGGCCGCGCCGGCCACCAGCAGGGTCTTGCGCTCGCCGTCGTCCAGGTGGATAGTCTGCGCCAGCAGCGAGCCGATGGCGCCGCCCGTCATGATGATCGGGCCTTCGGCCCCGAACGGACCGCCCGTGCCGATGGAGATGGCGGAAGACACGGGCTTCAACACCGCCACCTTGGGCTGGATGCGACTCTTGCCGATCAGGATGGCTTCCATCGCCTCCGGAATCCCGTGGCCGCGGATCTTTTCCGAACCGTAGCGCGCCATGAAGCCGATGATGAGGCAGCCCACCACCGGAATGGCGACTGAAGCCAGGCCCAGGTGGCCTGTCGTGATGGGCTGGTCCTTGAACGAGAACTGCTGGTGGTACGCCAGATTGGTGCACAGCGCGATCAGCCGCAGCAGGGCCCAGGCCGCGGCTACGCTGGCCAGGCCGACCGGGATGGCCAGGCCCATGAGCAGGACCACGCGTTTGTCCGTGGTGAAGTCGCCCAGGCGCAGCGCGGCCCGGGCGGAGGAAGAAGTGGGAGGCATGTTCGAAGACGGGAAGAATTGCGCAGGGATTTGCGAAATGTCATATATATCGTATCACGACATATATTAGAATCGCCCAGGTGAAACCGCCCTCGCCCCCACCCCAGCTGACCGCCACGGACTACGAGCTCCTGGCCGACTTCCGCTATGCGCTGCGCCGCTTTGCCGCCTTCAGCGAAAACGCCGCCGCCGGACTGGACCTGATGCCGCAGCAGCACCAGGCCCTGCTCGCCATCAAGGGCACGCGCAAGAACGTCCCTGGCCGCCGCGGCCTGTACGTGGGCGAAATCGCCGAACGCCTCCTGATCCGGCCCCACACCGCCGCCGAACTGGTGGGCCGGCTGGCGCGCCTGGATCTGGTCAGCCGCGAGGCGGACCCCGAGGACGGCCGCCGCGTAGAGGTCGTGCTGACCGCGAAGGCCGAGCGCATGCTCGAAGACCTCTCGGCCTCGCACCTGGAAGAGCTACGCGCCATGCGCCCGCTGCTGACGCGCCTGCTGACCCGCATCGGCGACGACTCCGGCAACGCCTGATCCACGCCCTGCTGCATAAGCTTATGCAGCGCAGCTTTGCCTCGCGTGATAAATTGTCGCCCCGCGACATATCGATGCGCGAGGAGATCGTTTTGGGTGTAGCAATCAAGCGCTGGCTGGGCTCGTTCGCGCCAGCGCCGGTGGGCGTCAACGGACGCGAGAAGCTCTACGGCGTGCTGGGCGCGCTGCTTGGCCTGTTCTGCACGGAATGGGTGGGCCGCCACGCGCTGGGCGACGCCAGCCCCTGGTTCATCGCCCCCATGGGCGCGTCCGCCGTGCTGCTGTTCGCCGCCCCAGCCAGTCCGCTCGCCCAACCCTGGTCCATCATGGCCGGCAATCTGGTATCGGCCCTGATCGGCGTCTTCTGCGCCCAGTTCATCCCTGTGCCCGGCGTGGCTGCCGCCGTGGCGGTGGCGCTGGCCATCGGCGCCATGTTCTCTTTGCGCTGCCTGCATCCGCCCAGCGGCGCAGTGGCGCTGACCGCCGTGCTGGGCGGCCCCGCGGTCGCCAGCCTGGGCTACGGCTTTGCGCTCTGGCCCGTGGCGCTGAACTCCGCCATCCTGCTGTGCATCGCCGTGGTCTTCAATGGCGCGCTCAAGCGCAATTATCCGCGCCGCCACGCCGACCCGGCCGCTGGCCACAACACCCGCGACCTCGCGCCCAGCGCTCGCCTGGGCTTCAGCCTGGCCGACCTGGACGATGCGCTCACGCAGCGCGGCGAGCTGCTGGACATCAGCAAGGAAGACCTGGAAGAAATCGTCCTGGCCGCGGAAATGCGCGCCAGCGTGCGCCGCTTCGGCGACGTGCATTGCGCCGACATCATGTCGCGCGACGTAGTCACGGTACAGGCCCAGGACCCGCTGGACTACACCGTGCGCCTGTTCGACAAGCATCGCCTGCAGGCATTGCCGGTGCTGGATTCGGCCGGCCGCTACGCCGGCATGGTCAGCCAGGGCGACGTGCTGGCGCGCCGGACCCGGCTGGCTGCCGTCGCCGTCGATGCGGATGCCGCGCCCGACCTGCTGGTGGCCGATTGCATGCGCAGCGAAGTGCCCTTCGCCACCCCGGGCCTGCCCGTCATCGAACTGGCCCGCCCCATGTCGGACAGCCTGCATTGCGTGCCGGTGCTGGACGAAGCGCGCAACCTGGTCGGACTGGTGACGCAATCTGACCTGGTGGCGGCGCTGTACCAGATCGCGCTCGCGGCCAGCTCGCAGTCGCCGGACCCGGACGCCCAGCGACTGGCGGCCTGAACGCCAACCCTCCGTAGCCCTACGGATTCCTGCCCGCGTTGGCCGCAAGGCATAATTTCAGGCGTGAATCCCCTATCGCGCGCTCGCGCCTTCTTCTGCTGGCTGGTCCTGTTCACCTTCGGCGCCCTCTGGATCGGGCGGCAGGACTATGTGGACCAGTACGAACGCTTCACCCAGAGCACCAGCGTGGCGCAGCGCATGCTGAGCCAAAAAACGGTGCAGCATGAAGCCGTGCTGGCGACGCTGGCCGCCCTTTCCCATCCCCCCGCTCCGGAACGCCTCTACCCCAGCCTGCGGCCGGCCATGCCCCAACTGCTGGGGCTGGGCTACCTGCCCGGCGGCGCCTGGAGCGGCAGCGTGGCGGAACCTCCGGGCCTTGCCGCCGCCGTCGACCGCGCGCGCGGCCTGGGCCGGCCGGTGACGCTGCCAGTGGACAGCGCCCGCTACTGGCTGGTGGCGCCCTCGGGCTGGAGCCTGCTGCTGGACGCCAGCCAGCTGATACCCGCGGCCGACTTTCCTCCCGGCCTTGCCAACCTCACCCTGACGGTGGACCAGACCCCGCTGCGGCTGCTGGACAAGCAGCCCGACGCCGGCAGCCTCGGCTGGCCGCTGGCCCTGCAAAAGCCGCTGGGCGCGGCCAGCCAACCCTTCCAGATGCGCAGCACGCGCACGCTGACGCCCGGCGCCTGGCCCTGGGCCACCTGGCTCGCCTGGGGCCTGGCCAGCGCGCTGCTGGTGGCCGGCGCCGCGGCGTGGCAGCGCTCGCGCGCCCAGGCCCGCCGCCACCAGGAACAACTGCGCCTGGGCGCCATGGCGCGCCTGAGCACGCTGGGCGAAATGGCCGCCGGCATCGCCCATGAACTGAACCAGCCGCTGACCGCCATCCTGGCCCAGACCCGCGCCGCCGAGCGGCTGCTGGACGACGAAGAGGAACGCCCCGCCGTGCGCCACGCGCTATTGGCCAGCGCCGAACAGGCCAAGCGCGCGGCCGAAATCATCAGCCGCATGCGCGCCCTGGTGCAGCCCAGCTCGCCCGCCCGGCGCGAGGCGCTGGACCCCGACGCCTTGGTGGCGTCGCTGCGCTTTCTGCGCGAAACGGAACTGGCCCGGCTAGGCATACGGCTGAGCTGGCACAACGCCAGCCCAGGCGTGCGGCCGCTCGGCGACCGCGTGGCCCTGGAGCAGATCCTGCACAATCTGGTGCAGAACGCCGCCGATGCGCTGGCCGACGTTCCCGGACCGCGCCAGATCTTGCTGGAAGGCCGCGCCGATGGCGACGCCTACCTGTTCAGCGTCAGCGACACCGGCCCCGGCATCGCCGCCGACGCGCTGCCGCGCCTGTTCGCTCCCTTCTACACCACGCGGCCGCAAGGCATGGGCCTGGGCCTGGCGCTGTGCGACACGCTGGCCGGCTCCATGGACGGCCGTATCGCCGCGCGCAATCTCAGCCCGGCAGGCGCCTGCTTCACGGTCAGCCTGCCGCGCGCCGCCGCCGCCGCATGATGACGCAGGAATCTCCCATGTTCGAACAATCCCCGCTGGTCTATCTGGTCGATGACGACGACGCCGTGCGCGACGGCCTGGCGCTGCTGCTGCGCAGCGTCGGCCTGCGCAGCGAGGGCCATGGCGACCCGCAGGCCTTCCTGGCCCAGTTGCACCCGCAGGCCATCGGCTGCGTGGTCCTGGACATCCGCATGCCCGGAATCAGCGGCCTGGACGTGCTGAGCCGGCTGGCCGAGCAATCGGACCTGCCCGTGGTCATGCTGACCGGCCACGCCAACGTGGACCTGTGCCGCCGCGCGTTCAAGGGTGGCGCCATGGAATTCCTGCAAAAGCCCGTGGACGACGACGTCTTCCTGGACGCCGTGCAGGCCGCCGTGCGCACCCACATCGCCAGCCGCGAAAAACTCGCCGTGACGCAGGCCGCGCAGGAACGGCTGGACAAGCTTTCCGGCCGCGAACGCGATGTGCTGGAACGCGTCGTGCAAGGCCTGAGCAACAAGGAGATCGCGCGCGAATTCGACCTGTCGCCGCGCACGGTGGAGACCTACCGCGCCAACGTCTTCGCCAAGCTGGAAGCGGACAACCTGGCCGGACTGATCCGCGAATACGCCGGGCTGCTGGCCTGAAGGCTGTCGACGCTGCGGGCAGCCTTGCGCAGCCTCCCTCCGTAGCTCTACGGAGGCCCCAGCGTAGCCGACCGAATACCGCCGATCGGCCGTCATCTTTAATCTGTCTGCTCCTGTCACCGACCCACTAAGGACACAGACATGTCGCCCAAATTCATCGCTTTCGCCGCCCTGTTCGCCTGCGCCGGCGCCGCCAACGCCGCCGTGCTCAACGAGAGCAACCTGTCCATGGCCGACGCGCAGAAGCTGGCGACGGCCACCGTCGCCGCCTGCCAGGCCAAGGGCTACAACGTGAGCGCCTCGGTCGTGGACCGCGCCGGCCTGCTCAAGGCCTTCGCCCGCGCCGATAATGCCGGCCCGCACACCATCGAGGCCAGCCGCGCCAAGGCGTTTACCGCCGTCTCGGCCAAGACGCCGACGCTGACGATGCTGGAAAACGTCCAGAAGAACCCCGCTGCGGCCACCCTGACCGACATTCCGGGCTTCCTGGTGCTGGGCGGCGGCGTACCCGTCAAGGCCGGCTCGGCCGTGATCGGCGCCATCGGCGTGGCGGGCGCCCCCGGCGGCAACCTGGACGCGCAATGCGCGGACACCGCCCTGCAAGAGAACGCCGAACTGTTCAAGTAAGCCGCTGCTGGCCACGACGCGGCGCGTTTGCCGCGCCGGCGGCATCGCGGTAGGCTTGGGGCGCCATGCCCCAGCCGCCCTCCCTCTCCCTGCTCGACGCCATCCTGCGCCGCACCGCCCGGCGCTATCGCGTGCCGGCCATTTCCCGCATCCCCGCCGAAGACGCCGCGCCCGCGACCGCGCTGGCCGTCGCCATCGAACAGGCCCGGCTGTCGCTCGATGACGGCTGCTCGCCGCCCTCATCGGTCAAGCGGGCCTTTCTTGACGCCCTGGCGCGCCTGATACGCGACGCCATGCGCGAATCCGACGGCGATCCCGCATTCCAGGCCCTGCTGCTGCGGCACCGCCTGCCGCTCGTGCGCGAGTACGCCTCCCTGGCCGCGCGCGCAGCGCAGGACCGCCGCGAGATCATCGCCGCCGCCAACGCCATCGCCCATCCTGCCAAGCTTGAACGCATGGCGGCAGGCCCCGCGCGCGACGCCATGGCCGCCTTGCAAGCCGCGGCGGCATCCGAGTCCTGGGCGGCGCTGCCCGACGCCGCGCGCCGGCTTCTCAATTTGTCCGCCGACCCCCAGCCTGCTTCCGCCGCTCTCGATCGCCTGCTCGCCAGCCCCGCGCTGGAACATCTGCAACGCCTGGACATGCTGATCGCCGACAGCGACGTGCGCCGCTACCGCGCCTTGTGGGAACAGCAAGGCCCACGCCCGGGCAGCGCCACCGCGCTGGCCGAAGGCAACGCCTCGCGGTTGCGCGGCGACGCCGTCGAGGCGCAGGCGCTGCACGCGCTCCAGGCCCTGGCGTCCCGTCTCAACGATGCCGATGGCAGCCAGGCCTACCAGGCCGTGTCCTCCATGCGCGTTCCGCCTTCGATGCCCGCCAGCGCTGACCGCGCCAAGACGGAATGGGATGCCGCGCTGCTGCGCCGGGCTGCGAGCGATGGCGCGCCGCAGGCCTGGGACCTGTGCCTGCTGCTCGAAGCCAAGGCCTCGGCCGACGCAGCCGCCACCGACTTCCCGCGCCTGTTGCGCGGGTTGCGCCTCCTGGCGCAAGCCGATCCTGGCACCGACTACGCCTTCAGCACACGCCAGGGCCAGTTCCCCCTGCAGGGCGCCGCGCTGCGCGCCTTGCCCGCCGAAGGCCTGCAGCTCGACTCCACCGTGCTCTATTTCTGCGACGGTCCAGCCGAGGCGATCCCGCGCCTGCTTAGCGCCGCCAGCCGCATGCAACTGCTGTCCGCGCCGCCCAGCCTTGAATACGCCGGCCTTCTGGCGCAGGGGCTGGACGCGGACCCGGAAACCTTGGAACCGGTATGGCAACAGCTGCTGCAATCGGCGCAATGGACCGGCGTGCTGCAGCAGTACCCGACGCTATGCCAGGCACGCGAACTGATGGTGCATCCCGATGACCTGATGGCTGCGATCGAAGGCGCCGCACGGTGAGGCCGGCGCCCGCGAGCCGGTCCAGTCATTCCCGCGTGATCAGCCGGAAGTCCTGGCTGCCCTCGCGCTCCACCTGCGCCACCAGCCCTAGCTCCCAGTCCAGGTAGTCGCGAAAGCCCTGATCCCGCGCGGCCAGGTCCTTGAACAGATAGGGGCTGACGCTCTGGTCGTCGTCGCCGGTCAACACGTCTTGCGCGCCTTGGGCCAGCTCCAGACCTTGCGCCGTCCAGGCGCGGGTGCCGCCCAGCAGGTAGCGCACCGGCCGCTGGCCGCGCCACGCCAATTCGGCCGCCACGACGCTTGCCAGCACGCCGTCGGCAGACGTCAGCACGATGGTCCGGCCGCTGTCCTCGGGCAGAAACTCGGCAACGCGATCGGGCGCAGCAAACCGCGCGCCCGGCACGTGGCCGCGCTCATACGCGACCCGCGCATCGACGTCGAACAGCACAGCCTGGCCGTTTTCCAACGCGGCCCGCAAGGCTTGCGGCCGCAAACCGCCGGCGTCTGGCCGGTGGCGCAGCACGCGCCGTGGCTCCGGCCCGCTCTGCAACGCGGCCGACGCCGGCGGTTGGTACAGATAGACCTCCACCGCGCCTAGCTGGGCCAACCAGGCGCCGGTGGTCAGGGCGCGTACGCCGTCCCAATCCGCCAGCACCACGCGGGCGCGGCGCGTGGCCAGGTACTCGTCCGTGGCCTGCACCAGTTGGCCGCCGGGCGCCCAGCGCCAGCCCTCCAGATGGCCGGTCTCGTACTCCTCGCGGGTACGCACATCGAACTTGTAAAGCGTGCGCACGTCCTGCTCCGCCTCGAATGCCAGCAAGGCGGCGGTATCGATGTGCGCGACGCCTGCTAGACGCGCGACGCCGGCCGCCTGTTGGCGGGCTGCAGTCAAGGTCTGGCCGTCCGGCTCAGGCAGCGCCGCATGCCTGCCATGGGCCAGCTCGCGGCCCGACAGCAGCCACTCCATGGTGCCGTTGCGCAACGACGCGACACGGTTGGGTATGCCGGCGTCGATCAACGTTTGCGCGCCGACGATGCTGCGCGTGCGTCCCGCACAGTTCACCACCACAAAGGTAGCCGGGTCCGGCGCCAGCTCGCGGATTCGATAGACCAGTTCCGCCCCAGGCAGACTGTGCGCGAAGGGCAGCGTGAAGTTATGGAATTCCTCCGGCGTGCGGCTGTCGACCACCACGATGTCGTCACCGCGCGCCACGCGCGCATCGAGTTCGTCGACGTCGATCCAGGGTGTGCGCTTCTCATGCTCGATGACTTCGCCGAACGCCTTGCTGGGCACGTTGGTGCCGGAGAACAACTCCCGCCCCTCCCGCTCCCAGGCGTCCGTCCCGCCCGCCAGCACCGAAATATCGCTCCAGCCCAGGCGCGTCAGCTTGGCCGCGGCCTGGTGTGCCAGCGTCTCGTCATCATCCACCAGCACGATGCGCGCATCGCGGCGCGGCGCCAGCCTGTCGATTAGCAGTTCCAGGCGCCACAAGGGCGCTGGCACGGCGTGCAGCAGATGGCGGCGCGCATGACGGCCCGCCTCGCGCACGTCCAGCAAGGCGATCTCGCCCGCGCCGCGCAGTTCGTCCTGCAGCGCCTGCGTGGAAATACGCGCATGATAGATCGCCGCAGGCGGCGAGAATGTGCGGTAGGTGCCGCCCGCCGTGCTTTCGAACACCACACGGCCATGAAGGCGGTCCAGCGCCAGGCCATAGAAATGCAGGTGCGCGCCAGGCTCGTCACCTACCAGTTCGATGGTGTGTACGTCCGCCGGCCCCAGCACGATGGAGCTGCCCGGCTGCACATCCACGCGCTGGACGTGGGTCAGCACATCGCGCAGCGGATCGGCGCTGCGCTCGCGCGCATAGACCTCATTGCGCTCATTGCCCTGCACGCCGGCGATGATGGCCCAGGTGGTGTGGTCGTGCGGCGGCTGGGCCTTGCCCGGCGCGCCCAGCGACAGGTAAAGGGCATGGCCGCCGTCCAGGTCCTCCGCCAGCCGGTAGATGGCGTTCGGCCTGCCCGGGACCAAGGCGAACTCTTCGGCCGGGAACAGCTCGCGGCGGCGGCCCAGCGCTTCCAGCAGCGTTGCCACTTCGGCCAGTTGTTCGCGCGTGACGCTGGCGGCATCGGGCGCCAGCCGCCGTGCATGGGCGATGAACTCGCGCACGGCCCGTGCGCGTTGGTTGTGGATGCTCGCGGTTGCGGACAGCGGTGCAGATGTACTCATGGGATGGCCCTGAATTCCGTGTGGAAGAAAAGGTCAGCCTACGTGCGCGGCGCCGCGGCGGGAACGAAGCGATGCAACTATGGATATGCGCGGGACGACTGTCCCTGCGCCGCTTGCCTCAGCCTTCGCCCTTGAGCTCGCGTTCGACGATCTCGCGCGTCAAAGTCGGCACGAACATCTCGATAAAGTGAAAAGCGTAACCGCGCAGCCATGCGCCGCGCCGTATCGCCAGCCGCGTCAGGTTGATCTCGAACAGGTGGCGGGCGTCGATGGCGCACAGGCGCGTGTCGCGCTCGGCGTCCCAGGCCACCGAGGCCACGATGCCCAAGCCCAGCCCCAGCTCCACATAGGTCTTGATCACATCCGCGTCCATCGCCGTCATGACGATGTCGGGCGTGATGCCGGCTCGCGCGAAGGCCTCGTCGATATGCGCCCGGCCCGTGTAGCCCCGCCCATAGGTGATGATGGGATGGCGCGACAGCTGCGACAGCGTCACCCCGTCCTGCTGCCGTTCCAGAGGATGGCCGCGAGGCACGATGATGCTGTGGCTCCAACGGTAGCAAGGCAGGTTGACGAGCCCCGGATAATCGGCCACCGCTTCCGTCGCCACGCCGATGTCGGCCTCGCCTTCCAGCAGCATCTCCGACACCTGCTTGGGCGAACCTTGATGCAGATGCAGCACCACTTCGGGATAGCGTTCGCGGAACTCCTTGATGACGGGCGGCAAGGCGTAGCGCGCCTGCGAATGGGTGGCCCCTATGGACAGCACGCCCGTCCGGCTGTCGGCGTACTCGGCGCCGGCATGGCGGATGTTATCGGCGCATTGCAGGATCTGCTCGACCAAGGGCAGGATAAGCTCGCCGGGCGGGGTCAGGCCGATCAGCCGCTTGCCCGAGCGCACGAAGATGTCGACTCCCACCTCTTCCTCGAGTTCGCGGATCTGACGGCTGACGCCGGGCTGCGAGGTGTGCAGGCTTTCGGACACGTCGGTCAGGTTGAAGTCCTGGCGTACGGCCTCGCGCACGGAGCGCAATTGCTGGAAGTTCATCGCGCGCCTCAGCCCAGGAATGCCAGCTGATTGCCGGACGGATCTTTCACGTACATCACGCGCGGCTCGGCGTCTGGCAAGGAGCAGACCGGATGGTGTCCAGCCCGGCGCAGGCGCGCCAGGATGACGTCATAGTCGCCGGTCCTGAGCGCGAGGTAATCGGGCTTCACTTCCCTGCTGATTTCGTCCACGGGAGACAGCGACAAGGTCGCTTCGCCCAGCGCGAACAGCAGCCGCTGGCCGCCGGCCCCGGCCATTTCGTCCAGGCCGATGATGTGACCATAGAACTCGCGTACCGCTGCCTGCCGCTGGACAAGAAACGGAAGCTGCACCGAACCGATGGAAAGAATAGTAGACATGCCCTGCCGCCAATCATGGAACAGGGCAAATTCTAGTGGTCGCGGGTACTGACGGACAAAGAGGTAAACGTTGCTTCTACATAGCCGGAAACCCTAAAGAAAACCGCTCATTTGCATATGCCTCAGGCGCTGCGCCGCAGGGCCTGGCGTGTTGCCGCGAATGCGCGCTCCAGGTCGTCCACCAGGTCCAGCGGGCTTTCCAGCCCGATGTGCAGGCGCACCACGGATTGGGTCTGCGGACCATCCCGCCACTGGCTGTGCTCGGCCAGGCGCTCGGGCGCCGCCTCCAGCGCCAGGCTTTCGTAGCCGCCCCAGGATGCGCCGATGGAGAAATAGCGCAAGGCATCGATGAAGCGCGCGCCGGCAGCGGCATCGGAATGGCGGAACGCGAACGACACCAGGCCGCTGGCGCCGCTGAAATCCCGCCGCCACAACGCATGGCCCGGGTCCTGCGCCAACGCTGGGTAATAGACTCTGGCGACGTCCTCGTGCCGCGCCAGATATTCGGCCACGACCAACGCGTTTTCATGATGCCGCGCCAGCCGCACATCCAACGTGCGCAGGCCGCGCAAGGTCAGATAGGCATCGTCCGCGCCCACCGACAGGCCCAGGGCGTCGTAGGTCGCGCCCAGTTGCCTGGCCAGTTCCGGACTATCGACCGTGACCACGCCCATCATCACGTCGGAGTGTCCCGCCAGGTACTTTGTGGCCGCCTGAATCGAAATGTGCGCGCCCAACGCCAGCGGCTGATAATACAGGCCGCCGCTCCAGGTATTGTCCGCCGCCACCAGCACGCCATGCCGCCGCGCCGTCGCGGCCAGCGCAGGCAGGTCCTGCACTTCGTACAGGAGCGAGCTGGGCGACTCCAGGTATAGCAGGCGGGTGTTCGGACGAATCAGCGCTGCGAGGTCGTCGCGTGCTGCGGAAAAATACTCCACCTCGATCCCATAGCGCTGCAACAGCGCGCGGTCCACCTTGCGCACCGGCGAATAGACACTGTCGGCCACCAAGGCGTGCTCGCCCGGCGCCAGGGTCGCCAGTAGCACCAGCACGATGGCTGACAGCCCGGAGGGTGCCAGCAGCGTGCGGTAGCCGCCTTCCAGCGACGTCACAGCCTCTTCCAGCGCCTGATGGGTGTCCAGACCATGGCGTCCATAGGTCGCCACGCGTTCCCCGGCCGCGCGTTGCCGGCCCAGGGCCGCCTGCGCGGCCGTGTCGGCAAAGCGCACGGTGCTGGTGCGTACCACCGGCACGTTCACCGGGCCGCCGCCCTGCTTCAGGTCGGGCGCGCCGGCATGCACCAGCCGGGTCTGGACGCGAGCGTCTGCAAGGCTCATGCGGTCACCTCGCCACAAATGGGAATCAGGGATATGAAAATCATGCGCAACTCCATCAGGGTTCACACCGCCAGGCGCAGCGGATCGAAATGCAGGTAGCTCTGTATGGGATCGGGAGTCCGCTCGCGCACGGGCGCCGCGCCGACCGCCCGTTGCAGAAAGGCGCGCGTGCGCTCGCTGGCAGGCGCCCCGAACAGGCGCGCCGGCGGCCCGGACTCGACGATCCGGCCGGCCTCGGTGAAATACACAATGTCGCTGATCTCTTCGGCAAAGCGCATCTCATGGGTCACCAGCACGCAAGTCAGGCCGTCCTCCACCAGTTCGCGAATCACGGCCAACACTTCGCCGACCATCTCCGGGTCCAGCGCGGAAGTGACTTCATCGAACAGGATCAGCTCGGGCCGCAATGCCAGCGCGCGCGCGATCGCCACGCGTTGCTGCTGGCCGCCGGACAGTTCGCCGGGATAGGCGTCCTGCTTGTGCTCCATCCGCACCTGGGCCAGTAGCTCGCGCGCGCGCTTCTCGGCCTGCGCGCGCGGTACGCCGCCCACCTTGATGGGAGAGATCGTCAGGTTCTCCAGCACGCTCAGGTGCGGGAACAGGTTGTATTGCTGGAACACGAAGCCCACGCGCTTGCGCAGGCCGATCAGCTCGGCTTCCGTCTTCAAGGCGTCCACGCGCACGCCGCCAACCTCGATGCGGCCGCGCTGTGGGCGCAGCAGTCCGGTAATGCAGCGCAGGATGGTGGACTTGCCCGATCCCGACGGTCCGATGATGGACACCGCCTGCCCCTGCCGCACCTCGACGTCCATGCCCTTGAGCACCTCCGTCTGGCCAAAGGCCAGATGCACGTCCTGCAGGCTGACCAGCGGCGGCGTAGCCGCGCCCCTTGAGGCGGCTGTGCGCGCCTCGAATTCAATAATGCTCATGGCGTTTTTCCAGATACCGCGTCCAGCGCGCGATGGGGTAGCAATAGGCGAAGAAAAGCGCCAATAGCGTGAAGTAGACCAATATCGTGAAGTCGGTGCGCGACACCGTATTGCTGGCCACCGTGGCTGCGTCCACCAGATCGTGCACGCCCACCAGCGAGGCCAGCGACGTGCTCATGGTGATGCTGGCGTACAGGTTCATCCACGACGGCAGCATCCGCCGCAGGCACTGCGGCAATACGATCATGCGGAAGATCTGCGCGCGGCGGAACGCCAGCGATTGCGCGGCCTCCCATTGCGCGCTGGGGATGGACTGGATCGCGCCGCGGAAGATCTCGGCCACGTTGGCGCTGGCCGGCAGGCCCAGGCCGATGACCACCTTGATCCAGTCCGGAAACGGCAGATTCCATCCGCCCAGCCTCAGCTCGAAGGGAAATACGTAGGTGGTGAAGTACACCAACACCAGGATGGGCGCATTGCGGAACAACAGCACGTAGGCGCGTGTCAGGCGGCGCATCAGCCGCGACGGCGACAACGACAGCGCACCCACCACCAGCCCGGCCAGCGTACCCAGCGCCATGGCCAGCACGCTGATCTGGACGTTCATCGCCAAACCGCGTAGCAAGGCTGGCGACCAATACCACAGCGTCCGCACGGCGGCGGGCGCCGAGTTGGTGGCCGCCCACGCCAGGTTCAGCGCCGCCAACGCCAGCAATACGACAAGCCAGGGATCGCGCAAGGCCGGCGGCAGCCGTCGCCCCGCGGCCTGTGCGTTCAGGACCAGGTCATTGGCCATAGCCAGGCATCCTCAAACGTTCTTCCAGCCATCTCCCGCCCAGACCGACCAGCCAGGTCAGCAGGCCGAAGTACAGCAGGATGAGCAGCAAGAGTTCCAACACGTTGTCGCGGTACGACCAGATCATGATGGACTCATAGGTCACGTCGCCCACCGCGATGGCCGACGCAATCGCTGTCATCTTCACCAAGTCCACCAGGTTGTTGACCAGTGCCGGCAAGGCAAAGCGCAACGCCAGCGGCAGTTGCACCTGGGTCAGGATCTGGCGCCGTGAGAACGCCAGCGAACGAGCCGCCTCCATGGCTACGGCGGGCACCGCTTCGATACCCGCGCGCAAAGCCTCGGCATGGAACACCCCCTTGTGCAGCGCCACCACGATCACCACCCAGGCGAACGGCGCTATCGGACTGCCGCCGCCCAGCTTTTGCGTGATCAGCATGTTCAGCACCAGGAAGGCGCAATACAGCTGCACCAGCGTGGGCGTGTTGCGCGTGACTTCCACAAAAGCCTGCAATGGCCTTGCCAGCCAGCCGCGGCCGCTGGTCAGGCCCGCCGCGATCAGGACGCCGAACGCCAGGCTCACTGGTATGGTCCACGCGCATAGTTGCAGCGTGACCAGCAGCCCGCGGCCGAACGCGGACAGTTCACTCGCGTCCAACACGAAGCTGTAGTTCAGGCCTAGGGGCTTGAAAAGGCCGACCCAGGCATGCAGTGCCGATTCGAACATGCGCCGGCCCGCCTCAGCTTCCCTGCTTGTACTTGGCGTGCAGTTCCTGCAATAGCGGCTGCGGCGGTGCGATGCCCAGGCGAGTTTCCGTGGCGATCAGCCAGCCCGTGCGATGCCAGTCCTGCACCACCTTGTCGACGGCGGCGATGGTGTCGGCCTCGCCCTTGCGGGTCCAGACCACCGAGTTGGCCGGCAGCACCTCGCTGGCGATGGGCGCGTGGTAGTCCTTCCATTCCGGGTTGCTGCGCAACAACGGCTGGATCAGAGTCGAATCGTGCACGGCCGCGACGCACTGGCCGCCACGCAGCGCCAGGAGCGAATCCGACGAGCTCTTGTAGCCCTTGACCACCGCGCCGTAATCGGCTGACAAGGGCCGCGCGAAGCTGCTGCCCTGGGACACGCACACCGGCTTGCCGCGCAGGTCCTCCCACTTGGCGATGCCGCTGGTCTTCAGGGTGGCAGCCGTTCCGCCCACGCGGAAGAACGGCGTCGGCGCATAGCCCAGGATCTCGGCGCGCTCCGGGTTCAGCTCCATGGACGCGATCAGCAGGTCGACCTTGCCGGAGATCAGGAACTGCGTACGCGTGGCGGTCTGCACCTGCACCAATTCCGCTTTCACGCCCAGGCCCTTGGCCAGCTCGCGCGCCAGCTCCGGGTTCCAGCCCACCAGCTGCTGCGTCGCGGGGTCCAGCGAACCAAACACGCCGCCATTGGCCAGCACGCCTATGGTGATGGTGCCGCGTTCCTTGATCTTTTCCAGCGTGGCGTCGGCCTGCGCCGCGCCGGCGGCCAGGGCCAGCGCCAGGGAGAATGCGATGCGGGCGCCGCCCGGAGTCTTGCGAGTCGTCATGTCGTTGTAGAGGGATGTGCTTTGAACGGACCACCATGCTGCTTGCGGGTTGGCCCAGGAGCAAAGAAGACTTTCAGATATGAATATGCGGATGCCTCCTGTCCCCTGGCGCGAACAGAAAGCAAATATCCACATGCGAATTCAATCGTTCTGGCCCGCCTGCGCTTCGGCCAGACTGCCCGCTTCCGTCAAGCAAATTCAGGAAACGCGATGTCCATACCCTCAGTCACCGGACTGGACCACTACATCATCCGGGTGCATGACCTGCAGGCCGCAACCGCCCAATACCAGAAGCTGGGCTTTGTCCTGGCGCCGCAAGGCCGCCACCATCGCGGCACGCGCAACCAGACCCTGATCCTGGACGCCAATTACCTGGAGCTGCTGGCATTCCCGCCGGAGCTGCGCGAGCAGTCGCGCTTTGCGGGCTTTGACGACGCCTATGAAGGCCCGGTCTCCGTCGCGCTGCAGACCACCGACAGCAGCGCCGTGCACGCCGAGCTTGCCCGCCTGGGCATAGACGCCGAAGCGCCGCAACGCGGCGGCCGTCCGGTGCACCTGCCCGCCGGCAGCGAGGACGCGGCCTGGAACAACACCCAGTTTCCGGCGGGCCTCTTCGCGGTGCCGGACTTCTTCACCTGCGGCCATCTCACGCGCCATCTGGTCTACCGGCCCGAATGGCAGGGCCATGCCAACGGCGCCCGCCGCATCGAGTCGCTGATCGCCGTGCATCCCGAGCCGCGCGCCCTGCGCGCCGCGTATGAACGCGTGCTGGGCCCCATTGCCATCAGCGAGCTTCCTGACCAGGGCCTGCAAGTGCGGCGCGGCAGCCTGCGCATCGACTTCCTCGCGCCCGCCGCCTTCGAGCAGCGTTTCCCCCATGTGCGCGTGCCAGCTGGCCTGCCCGCCAGCAGCCAGGGCGGCTGGTTCGCGGGATCGGTCATCGGTGTGCGCGATATCGGGCAGACGCGCGCGTGGCTCGACGCCAACAAGGTCCCGTACCGCGCCAACGCGCAGGGCGAACTGGCGGTGGCGCCCGAGCATGCTGCCGGCGCACTGCAAGTCTTCGTGCAGGAGGCATGATGGGCCAGCCCCTGCCCGACTACTGGACCTGCTTTTCCGCCGACTACGCAACAGCGCGCGAGGCCTTCGTGGCCGCCGCCGCGGCGCGGGGCGCCGCGCTCTCGCGCCACGAACATCCCACGGCGCGCGACCCGCAGGGCCGGCCGTTGACCGTAGACGTGGCGGTGCTGGGCCGCCCCGGCGCCGCCCGCACCCATCTGGCCATCAGCGGCACCCACGGCCTCGAAGGCGCGGCCGGCTCGGCGGTGCAGCTCGCGTGGCTGCAGGCGGACGGCGGCCTGCCCTTGCCGGACGGCGTCAACGTGGTGCTGGTACATGCGTTGAATCCCTACGGCTATGCGCACGACACGCGCACCACCGAAAACAATGTCGACCTGAACCGCAATTTCATCGACCACACCCGGGCCGCACCGCCCAACCCGCACTATGCCAGCCTGCATCCGCACCTGATCCCGCAGCACTGGACCGAGGCCGCGCTGGACGCCGGCGCCGAGGCGCTGGAGCGCTTCCGCCAGGAGCACGGCGCGGACGCGCTCTTCAACGTCACGGCCAGCGGCCAGTACACGCACCCGGACGGCCTGGTCTATGGCGGCAACGGCCCCGAATGGTCCAACCGCACGCTGCGCCGCATCGTCGACGAGCACCTGGGCGCGAGCGAACGGGTGGCCTTCATCGACTGGCACACCGGCATCGGCGAATTCGGCGAGCCCTTCTTCCTGTGCTTCAACCCCGACGGCAGCGCCGAGCAGGCGCAAGCCGCGGCCTGGTGGGGCGCGGATCGCGTACTGGGGCAGCGCCCGCACGGCCTGGCCCGTCCCGACTACCAGGGACTGGTGTTCCGTGGCGTACAGCAAGCGTTGGGCCAGCGGCCGCTGGCCGGCGCAGTCGTCGAATTCGGCACGCGCGGCCTGCAGATGCGGCCGGCCCTGAGGCTGGACCAATGGCTGCGCTTCAAGTCCCCGGCCGCGCCCGACGCCGCGCGCGATGCGCAGTTGCGGGCGGATCTGGTCGATGCCTTCGTACCCGTGTCCAGCGTCTGGCGCCGCAATGTCGTGGCCCACGGCCTGCAGATCACGCGCCAGGCCATCGCCGGCCTGGCCGCGTGGTGATTCTTTCCCTACCCATCCATCAAGAGACTCATGAAAGCCATTGTTTTGCGTGAACACGGCGGCACCGACAAGCTGCGCCTGGAAACCGAATTCCCCGATCCCGTTGCCGGTCCCGACGACGTGGTCATCCGCGTCGGGGCCTCGTCCCTGAACTACCACGACGTATTCACTCGCCGCGGCATGCCCGGTATCAAATTGCCCTTTCCCGTCATCATCGGCCTGGACGTGGCCGGCGTGGTGGTGCAGACCGGCGCCAACGTGCGCGACTGGAAGGCGGGCGACCGCGTGCTGGTGGACCCGATAGACCGGGTCGATGGCGGCCTGGTGGGCGAGACGATTCATGGCGGCCTGGCCGAACTGTGCCGCGTACCGGCGCACCAGCTGCTGCGTCTGCCCGACGAGGTCAGCTTCGATCAGGCGGCGGCGCTGCCCGTGGCCTACGGCACCGCCCTGCGCATGATGAACCGCATCGGCCAGGTGCAGCCAGGCGAAAAGGTGCTGATCCTGGGCGCCAGCGGCGGCGTGGGCGTGTGCGCCGTGCAATTGGCCAAGCTGGCTGGCGCCGAAGTCATCGCCTGCGCCGGCAGCCCCGAAAAGGCCGAGACGCTGCGCGCCCTGGGCGCCGACCACATCATTCTGTACACCGAGGAAGACTTCCTCAAGGCGGTCCAGGAGCGCTTCGGCAAGCCGTCGCGCCGCCGCAGCGGCAAGCCGGGCGGCGTGGACGTGGTGGTCAACTTCACGGGCGGCGAAACCTGGGTCAAATCGTTGCGCTGCCTGCGCCTGGGCGGCCGCCTGCTGACCTGCGGCGCGACCGCGGGCTTCGATCCCAAGGAAGACCTGCGCTATATCTGGACCTTCGAGCTGCAGATCCGCGGCTCCAACGGCTGGGAACGCGAGGACCTGCACGAGCTGCTGGCGCTGGTGCGCGACGGCCGGCTGCGCGTCCACGTGGACCGCAAGTGGCCTCTGGAACAAGGCGCCCAGGCGCTGGCCTCGCTGGAAGATCGCAAGATCGTCGGCAAAGTGCTGGTGTCGGCATGAGCGCGAACCCGAAGGCGCTGGCTCCGGCTGCCACCCTTGACGCCGCGGCCATCCAGGCCAGGTTCGACGATTCGCCGTTCATCGCCTGGCTCGGCCTGTCGGTGCGCGACGTGAACCATGAACAGGGAGAACTGACCGTGCTGGCCCCCATGCGCCCGGAATTCGAGCGCGGCGCGGCCAGCGGCCAATGGCATGGCGGCCCGCTGGCCGCGGTGATCGACACCGTCGGCGATTTCGCCGTCGGCATGCTGCTGGGCCGCGGCCTGCCGACCATCAACTTCCGCGTCGACTACCTGCGTCCCGCCGTCAACACCGCGCTGACCGCCGTGGCCCGCGTGCGCCGCAACGGCCGCAGCGTGGGCGTGGCCGACGTGGACCTCTACAACGACCAGGGTGCGCTGGTGGCCATCGGCCGCGCCACCTACGCCACGCTCGCCCAGGGCTGAGCGGGCTCTCATCTTCAAGGACACCATCATGACCACCGCGCAGCGCCCCGGACGGCGCGCCTTCCTTACCCGTACCGCCGCGGGCGGCCTGGCCGCCGGCCTGGGCATCGCGCCCCAGGCGTTGCTGGCCGCGACTGCCCAGCCCGGCGCCGACGCCGGCCCCGCCCGCAAAGGCGGCACCCTGGTCGCCAGCTGGGGCGGCCTGGAGCCCCAGGCCCTGTTCGTGCCCGGCGGCGGCGGGTCCAGCCCGTTCCAGACCGCGACCAAGATCCTCGAACGCCTGCTCAAGCTGGATGCCGACCTGAAGTTCCAGCCCGCGCTGGCCCTGTCCGTGACGCCCGCCGCAGACTTCCGCAGCTACACCATCAAGCTGCGCGAAGGCGTCACCTGGCACGACGGCGCGCCGTTCACGTCCGCCGACGTGGTCTACAACGTGCTGCAGCACTGGAAGCCGATTTCCGCCGGCATCGCGCTGAAGTCGCTGACCGGCGCGACCGCGACCGATCCGCTGACCGTGGTGCTGAACTTCGACGCGCCGGTTCCGGAGTTCTTCCTGAAATCCACTCTGGCCGGTCAGTTCCAGCTCTTGATACCCAAACACCTGTACGACGGGCGCGACATCATCACCAACCCGCTGAACAACACGCCGGTCGGCACCGGCCCCTGGAAGTACGGCAAGTGGGTGCGCGGCAGCCACGTCGAATACCTGCGCAACGACAGCTACTGGAATGCCGGCCAGCCCAACCTGGACCGCCTCATCATCCGCTGGTGGGGCGACCCCGCCACGCGCGGCGCCGCGCTGGAGACCGGCGAGCTGGGCCTGGCCTATTCCAACCCAGTGCCTGCCCGCGACATCGACCGCCTGCTCAAGACCGGCAAGGTGGTGGTGGACACGCGCGGCTACCAGAACTCGGCCTGGACCGTGACCGCCGAATTCAACCAGCGCCGCGACATCGTCAACCGCCGCGAGGTGCGCCAGGCCATCCTGCACGCCATCGACCGCCAGTTCATCGTCGACACCATCTACTACGGCCGCGGCAAGCCCGCCATCGCGCCGGTCTTCAGCAGCAACCCGCTGTTCTACACCGAGGACGTGCCGCGCTATCCGTTCGACCCCAAGAAGGCCGCCGCGCTGCTGGACGCCGCGGGCCTGCCGGTGAAGGACGGCAAGCGCTTCACCGTGAATCTGGTCGCCGCCGCCTGGTTCGAGGAGAACGCCAAGCTCGGCCAGTACCTGAAGCAGGCGCTGCAGGACGTGGGCATCGAGGTCAAGCTGGATTCCGTGGACCGCGCCACGGCGCTCAAGCGCATCTATGGCGACTACGACTACGACATCGCCGTCTCCAACTTCACCTCGCCGCTGGAACTGGTGCCCACTGTCACCCAGTTCTACACCACCGACGGCATCGTCAAGGGCGCCGCCTTCCGCAACGCCACCGGCTACTCCAACCCGGAAATGGACGCGCTGGTCGCCAAGCTGACCCAGGAGACCGCCCCGGACGCGCGCCGAACGCTTGCGCACCAGTTCGCCCGCCTGGCCTCGACCGACGTGCCGCACGTGCCGCTGGTGGAGATCCAGTCGTTCACGCTGGCCGGCAAGAACGTGCGCAACTTCACCACCGGCGCCAACGTCCAGGGCGAAACCCTGGCCGACGTCTGGCTGCAGGCCTGAGGCGCACGCATGCCGATCCGACTGATCTTGCGCCGGCTGGCCCAGGCTGTCCCGCTGCTGCTGGGCGTGGTGGTGCTGAACTTCGCGCTCATCCAATCCGTGCCCGGCACCTTCCTGGACGTGATGACGGCCGAGCAGCAGGTCACCGACCCGGCGCTCATCGAGCGCCTGCGCGTGACCTACGGCATGGACCAGCCGCCCGCCGTGCAGTTGCTGAAGTACATAGGCTCCGTGGCGCGCGGCGATCTGGGCTATTCCTACCGCCACAACCTGCCCGTGCTGGACGTGATCCTGGCGCACCTGCCAGCCACGCTGCTGCTGATGGGCGCAAGCCTCGCCATCGCGGTGCTGGTGGGCATGGCGGCCGGCATCGTGTCGGCCGTCAAGGTCAACACCTGGTGGGACAGCGCGGTGTCGGTGTTCGCCGTGCTGTGCTTTGCCGCGCCCAGCTTCTGGCTGGGCATCATGCTGATCGTGCTGTTCTCGGTCAAGCTAGGCTGGTTTCCGGTGGGCGGCATGGTGACCATCGGCCTGTCCGGCGGCGCCTGGCGCCAGGCGCTGGATGTGCTGCACCACCTGGCATTGCCGGCGCTGGCCCTGGGGCTGTTCTATTCCGCCGCCTATGCCCGCGTGATGCGCGCCTCGATGCTGGAAGTCAGCCGCATGGAGTTCGTGCGCACCGCGTACGCCAAGGGCCTGACGCGCAGCGCCGTGGTCCTGCGCCACGTGCTGCGCAATGCCTTCCTGCCCATCGTGACGCTGCTGGGCCTGCAACTGGGCGCGGTGCTGGGCGGCAGCATCGTCGTCGAGGCGGTGTTCAGCTGGCCCGGCATCGGCGCCGTGCTGTTCGACAGCGTCATGAGCCGCAACTATCCCGTCGTCCTGGGCATCCTGGTGCTCAGCTCTTTCGTGGTGATCATCGCCAACATCGCCGTCGACCTGATCTACACGCGGCTGGACCCGCGCATCAAGGCTGCCTGACATGTCCGCATCCCCTACCCTCGCCCTTCCCACGGCATCCTCCCACCGCCGCGCCTCGTTCGCCGCGCGTTTTGCGCGCAACCGGGGCGCCGTCGCGGGCGCCGCGCTGCTGGCCCTGGTCGCCTTCCTGGCGGTGGGCGCCAGCTGGCTGTATCCGACCGACCCGCTGCGCATCGTCGGCGCTCCCGAGGTCTGGCCGTTCGAATCCTGGCGTCATCCGCTGGGCACCGATTCCATGGGGCGCGACATCGCCGCCATGATCGCCCACGGCGCGCGCGCCACCCTGCTGATCGGCCTGGTGGCCGCGGCCACCGCCACGCTGATCGGCGTGAGCGTGGGCGCGGCCGCGGCCTGGGCCGGCGGCTGGGTCGACGAGGGCCTGATGCGCGTGGCCGAACTGTTCCAGATCATTCCCAACGTCGTGTTCGTGCTGACGGTGGTGTCCATCCTGGGGCCGCGCATCGAACACATCACACTGGCCGTAGGGTTGGTGTCCTGGCCGCCCATCGCGCGCCTGACCCGGGCCGAGTTCCTGTCCTTCAAGGAACGCGAGTTCGTGCAGGCCTGCCGCGCGCTCGGCATGAGTCCGTTGCGCATCGTCGCCGCGGAAATCCTGCCCAACGCCCTGCCTCCCGTCATCGTGATGTCCTCGCTGGTCGTGGCCGGCGCCATCCTCTACGAATCGGTGGTGTCCTTCCTGGGCCTGGGCGACCCCAACATCGCCAGCTGGGGCCGGCTGGTGGGCGAAGGCCGCAGCCTGATCCGCTCTTCCTGGTACATCTGCGCCGTGCCGGGCGTGGCCATCATGCTGGCCGTGCTCTCGTTGAACCTGGTCGGCGACGGCCTGAACGACGCGCTCAACCCCAAGCTGCAAAAGCGCTGAGCCGCATTCTTTCCGGAAAATTCCATGACGCATTCCCTGCTCAATCTGGGCCATCTGGCCGACCCGGAACTGTCTTCCGATCTGCCCGCCATCATCGACCTGCGCCAGTCCGACACGCCGCGGCATTACACCCACGCCCAGGTCCGCCTGCTGGCGGGCGGCGTGGCCGCCTGGCTGTCCGCGCGCGGCCTGGCGCCGGGCAGCCGCGTCGCCATCGCCGCGCTGAACCGGGCCGAGTACCTGATCGCCTATTTCGGCATCATGCGGGCGGGCTACGTGGCCGTTCCCGTCAACATCAAGCAGTCGCAAGAGAACATCGACTATGTACTGCGCGACGCCGGCATCGCGCTCGCACTGGTGGACGGCCCGCGCCGCGCCGCCTTCGAAGCCAAGGTGCCGGTGCTGGACTTCGACGACGCCGGTCCGCAAGGCTTTGCCGCGCAGATCGCGCCCACGGACTTCGGCTTCGTCACGCCGCAGGCCGACGGCATCGCGCAGATGCTGTACACCTCGGGCTCCACCGGCAAGCCCAAGGGCGTGCCGCTCACGCATCGCGGCCAATTGTGGGCGCTGGCTGCCACCTCCGCCGCCGTCGTCGCCCGCGCCGGCGTGCAGGAACGATACCTGCTGGCCCAGCCGCTATTCCACATGAACGGCCTGTTCATGGCCAAGCGCGCCTTCGCCAGCAACAGCCTGCTGGTGATCCAGCCATCATTCGACGTCCCCGCCTATGCCGACGCGCTGGAGCGTTACCGCATCTCTGTCCTGACCGCCGTGCCCACCATGTTCGCGCGACTGGTCAAGGACCCGGCTCTGCTGCAAGGACGCGACCTGTCGGCGCTGAGCCGCGTCATGCTGGGCTCGGCCCCCATGACCGTGGCGCTGCTGGAACGCATCCAGCGCGCCCTGCCCGGCGTGCGCGTGACCCACGGCTACGGCACCACCGAGGCCGGCCCCGCCGTGTTTGGCCCGCATCCCGACGGCCTGCCCACGCCCGCGCTGGCGCTGGGCTACCCGCTCGATCCCACCCAGGTGCGGCTCGCTGACGGTCCTGGCCCGGACCAGGGCGTGCTGCTGATGAAGAACCCCGCAGTGCTCGCCGGCTATCACAACCTCCCGGAAAAGAGCGCACAGGTGCTCAAGGACGGCTGGTACTACAGCGGCGACGTGCTGCGGCGCGACGCCGACGGCTTCTATTACTTCGTGGGCCGCGCCGACGACATGTTTGTCTGCTCGGGCGAGAACATCTATCCCGTCGAGGTCGAGAAACTGCTGGAATCGCACCCCGACGTGCGCCAGAGCTGCGTGGTGCCCTTGGCCGACGAGGAACGCGGCCATATCCCCGTCGCCTTCGTCGTGCGCCGCGACGGCAGCCGACTGCATGCCGATGCGCTCAAGCGCCACGCGCTCGAGCACGGCCCCGCCTACCAGCATCCGCGGCGCATCCGCTTCGTGGATGAACTGCCCTGGGCCGGCACCAACAAGATCGACCGCAACGCGCTGCTGCTTGCCGCGCGCGAACTGGAAGCGCAGCATGCGTGGACCCAACCCGAAACGGAAACGGCATGAGTCAGACTGAATTCCCCGACAGCCTCGTGGGCAAAACCGCGCTCGTGACCGGCGCCAGCCGCGGCATCGGCCGCGCCATCGCGCTGGCCCTGGGCCGGCGCGGCGCGCGCGTCGCCGTGCACTACAACAGCGCTGGCGATGCCGCCGACGAGGTCGTGCGCCAGATCCAGGCAGCTGGCGGCCAAGCCTGGGCCTTGCAGGCCGACCTGGCGCTGGCGGACGCCGCCGCAGCATTGGCGCGGGACTTGCGCGCCTCGCTCAAGGAACGCTACGCCGACGACGGCCTGGACATCCTGGTCAACAACGCCGGCGTGGGCCTGCGCGCCCGCCTGCCGGAAGTCACTCCTGACGCGTTCGACCGGGTGCTGCAGGTCAACCTGAAGACCCCCTTCTTCCTGATCCAGCAGACCCTGCCTTTCCTGCGCGACCATGGCCGCATCGTCAACGTGTCCTCCATGGGCACGCGCGCCGCCTATCCGGAAATGAGCGTCTACGCGCCGGCCAAGGCCGGCCTGGAAGCGCTGACCCTGCTGCTGGCTAGCGAATTGGGCGCACGCGGCATTACCGTGAACGCCGTCCTGCCCGGCGCCACGGCCACGGACCTCAATGCCCGCGCACGCGATCCGGAGCAGAGCAAGGTCATCGCCCAGACGATTGCATTGGGGCGCGTGGGGCAGCCTGAGGACATTGCGGACATCGTCGCCTTTCTGGCGTCGCATGAGGGGCGCTGGATCACGGGGCAGCGCATTGATGCGACGGGCGGGCAGCGGCTGTAGCCTCGGATCCCGGCAATATGGCGTCTTCCTTCGGCAACGGACCGACCGCAATGCAGGCGATTCGTAATAGTGGTTTTCCCTAGTTCCAAGGAATTCACTGCGCCAGCGCGGCGTGCCCTCAGTGCCTCATTATCGAAACCCCTGCTCGGGCCTGCACGCGAATCGACTCGTGCAATTACGCAACTCCCATTTGCACTAGGCAAAAAGTAGTAGTAGGGTTCCATGGCGTTCATGTTGTGTCTGCTCGAAAGACGGCGCATCGATGTTCCTGCGGCGTCCAGATTGACTTCCGGTCACATTTCCTCTGGCAGGAGCTGCTCGTGAAATGCGCAGAACATGAAAATATCTCCCCCGTTGTTCAATCGCCGCACCTTGCCGCTCGCTTCGCCCTCGGGCTCGCCGCGACCTTCAGCGGCACGGCGACGTATGCAGACGTCGTCCCGCAAGGCACCTACACGACCCCCTTTCGGGTTGTTGCCGGCGAGGAAAAGACGTTTGTCGGCGGCACCGTCATTACTCCCATGCCGCCCTACCCGCCACAAATGGGCGGTACGGGTATCCAGGTCCAGGGCGGCCTGGCCATCCTGGATCCCTCGCTCGGCGACGGAACGCCCATCCGCATAAGCGTCAACGGCAGCGCCATCGACGGCCTGTATGTCAGAAGCGGCGGCAAGATGTTGGTCAGGCCGGGAGGCGTCTATGTCTATGCCACCGGCGGAAGCGTGCGGGGCATCTACAACGTCGGCTCAACAGGCCTTCCATCGGAATTCGATGGTTCGAACGTATATGTCACGACGGATTTCATCGAATCCCATGCCCTGCGTACCTATGGCGTCGACGCCACGACCACACTACGGGACTCGACGCTGACCACCCTGCAAAACGGCTCCAAGGGTGCCGAGGTGTGGCAAGGCGCCAAAGCCAACCTGTACAACACCGCCATCCTGACCAAGGGCACGACCGCGTACGGCGCCCACGTCCTTCAGAATGGCAGCGTCCTCACGACCACGAACGGATCGATCACCACAGAGGGCACGACCGCATACGGCATTCTGGTACAGGACTACGGCAAATTCATGGGCACCGGCACGTCGGTGCGCGCGCAAAACGCGATCGGCGTCTATGTCTATACCAACGGCATATTCCAGTCCGATGGGATGACCATCCAGTCCGACCGCACTTACGGCATGTACGTCAACGGCGGCACCGCCACGTTGAAAGACACGCAGGTAAGCACGCTGGCCGCCGGCTCGTTTGCGCTGTTCGTCAACGGCGGGCCCCCCGCGACCGTGGATGGAGGGCAGATCCTGACCTTCGCCGACCGTTCAGTGGCCGTGCGCACCCAGTCCGGCGCCGTGGCGAACATCAACGGCACTCGGATAAGCACGCTGGGACAGACGGCGTACGGCATCCACGTCGAGGGCTGGGGTACGGTCAATCTGGGCCGCAACGACGACACGGGTACCTTGGTCGACACCCAGGGCGCGGACGCCGATGCCGTACGCGTGTCGGTCAATGCCACGCGCTTCAGCGCCACCGGCGCGACGCTGCAAACCGCAGGCGCAAACGCCCAGGGCTTGCACCTGACCGGGACGGCGGGCGCCGCGGCAAAGACCTACACCCTTGTGGATTCCAAGATCGCCTCAGCCCAGGCCGACGGCATACATCTGTCGGAGGGGCCCGCCATCGTGTCTTTGACCGGCTCCTCCGTCACCGGCGGCAATGCCGCCATCAACATCGGCGCCACTGCCGCCGCGACTGCGGATATCAGCGCCAGCGGGACCTTGATCCAAGGGCGCGTGCTGACTCAGCCTGGCAGCACGACCAATCTTTCCATGAGCGATGGCAGCACCTGGCAGGTGACGGGAAACTCCAACCTCACCAACCTGGTCAACACCAACAGCCTCATCGACTTCACGCCCCCGCAGACAGGCAGCAGCTACAAGACCATCACGACGCGCAACTACGGCGGGAACGGCACCATCGCGCTCAATACCTACTTGGGAGATGACAGTTCTCCGTCGGACAAGCTCATCGTCAATGGCGGCAACGCCACTGGCACATCGCAACTGCGCATAAAGAACACTGGCGGCCCCGGCGCGCTGACGACCGCAAGCGGGATTCAGGTGGTCGAGGTGGTCAACGGCGGCGTATCCGGGGCGGGTGCGTTCGCGCTGTCCGGCCGCGCGGTGGCCGGCCCCTACGAATACCGGCTCTACCAGGGAAGCGCCGCAGCGCCGACCGATCAGAGCTGGTACTTGCGGTCGGAAAAGGAAGCGCCACCGCCACCGCCCCCGCCGCCTCCTCCACCGCCGCCGCCTCCCCCGCCGCCGCCGCCGCCTCCGCCACCGCCACCGCCGCCACCACCGCCTCCGCCGCCCGACCCAGAGCCCGAACCCGAGCCCCTATATCGGCCGGAAGTCGCGGCTTACCTCGCCAACCAACGCCTGGTCGGGCAGATGTTCGTGCAGAGCATGCACGACCGTTTGGGTGAACCTCAATTCATCGAATCGCAACCGTTCGCAGTCGATGGCAGCAAGCGCAATTCGATCTGGCTGCGCACCTCCGGAAAATGGGAAGGAAGCCACAGCCGTGACGGCAATTTTGACGTCAGCACCGACCTTTTCCTGTTGCAGGGCGGCGGCGATCTTGCGCAATGGAAGCTCTTTTCAGAGACCGATCGCCTGCACCTCGGAGCCATGCTCGGATACGGCACTGCAGACAGCACTGCCCGCGCCGACGGCAACCCCTACAAGGCAAAGGGCCGCGTCAACGGCTATAGCGCAGGCGTGTACGGCACATGGTTTCAAAACGACGAGACCAAGCTGGGCGCCTACGTGGACACCTGGTTCCAATACGGCTGGTTCAACAACCGGGTGCAAGGCGCCGAACTGCCGCGCGTGGACTACGACTCGCAAGCCTGGGCGATATCGGCGGAGGCCGGCTACGCATTCAAGCTACGGGAAAACTGGACGCTGGAACCACAGGCTCAAATCATCTATGTCGACAGCAACACCGACAGCATCACCGAACAGAACGGCACCCGGGTAGACCGCGCCGATTCGAACGGGACCATTACCCGCCTTGGGGTACGCACCTTCACCACGTTTGACCTTGGCAACAACCGCAAGGCCCAACCCTTCGCAACCGTGAACTGGTGGCACAGCAACGTCGACAGTTCCGTGTCTTTCAATCAATTACCCATCGGAGACCTTTATCCCAAGGACCGGTATGAACTGAAGCTGGGCGTGCATGCCAACTTCACCAAGGGTTGGACAGGATGGGTCAATGCTTCCGGCAGCTGGGGCGCGCAAGACTACCATCAGTACGTGGGCCGTATCGGCGTGAAATACACGTGGTGAGGCCGGAGTGAATGGAAGAGATTGGATGGAATCGGCTGGCTAAACAGTCGGCCGATTCAAGACGCGCTCATACTGAAGAAGGTCTTCCGGAGAAAAGCAGCAGAAAATCACCTCTTGGACGGAAGAATCCCCAGCGAGGCTTTCACGCACGGTCTTGACGGCAATCTCCGCCGCCAATTCAATGGGGTACCCATATATCCCCGTGCTGATGCTGGGGAACGCAATCGACTTGACCGCTCTTTCTTGCGCCAGCTCGATGCATCGGCGATAACAGCTGGCCAGCAGCGCCGGTTCTCCGCCATCCCCGCCCCGCCACACCGGCCCCACCGTATGAATGATGTATTGAGCGGACAGGCGATAGGCCTTGGTCACCTTCGCGTCCCCCGTCTTGCAACCGCCCAGCAATCTGCATTCGTGCACTAGATCCGGGCCCGCCGCGCGATGGATGGCGCCATCGACGCCGCCGCCGCCCAGCAATGAGGAGTTCGCGGCATTCACGATGGCGTCCACCTGGAGCTTCGTGATGTCTGAACGGATTGCGCGCAGGGTTGTGGCCATGATTTTGCTCCTTGAGGTACGAACGCCGTCGCCGCGGCGCATTTGCAGGGCGATCTTCCTGGCAGCAAGTTTGAGGAACTCGTCACGTCTGCTGGCGGCAACGGACCGGGATTATGGTGCCAGTCTACAATTCCGCCCACTTCATGTGCTCAACCTTGCTGGCTGCCGAGCCTTCCCCCATGCAACGACGCCTTCTGAATGCCCTGTTGATTGTCCTCCTCGTCAGCTTCGGCCTACATGGCGGCCCGACGCAAGCCCAGGCTCAGTCGACTCCCAAGATGCAATCTGGCGAGGGTCGCCCATACGAAATCGCCGATAGCGAAGTCTGGGACGTGCCCGATCCCGTGTCGGGCCGCGGCTATCAGGTCTACGTCGCCTTGCCGCCGTCCTATGCGAAGCAGCCGCAACGGCGCTACCCCGTGCTTTATGTTACCGACGCCGACTATGCCTTCCCTATCATCCGGCAGTTGGCGCGCCGCCTGAACGTGGAAGGACCGCGGATCGAGGAGTTCATTCTTGTCGGCCTGTCATATGGCAAAGGCGAGGATGGCGGAGTCAGCCGCCAGCGCGACTACACGCCTACACCGAACGGCCCAAGCACCGCGCCGGCCAATGCGGTCCATGGCCAGGCGCGAGCCTATCAAGCGTATCTGCGCGATCAGGTAAAGCCTTACATCACCGCCCGCTACCGGACCGACCCGGCCAGAGCCCTCTTTCTCGGCCACTCCTATGGGGCGCTGCTGGGGACGCAGATCCTGTTCACCGAGCCCGGCATGTTCAACGGCTATGTCCTCGGCAGCCCGTCCCTCTGGTACGACAAACGGCATGCCTTGAAGCTGGAAGCGGGCTATGCCCAGCAGCATCGGGACCTGACGGCGAATGTCTTTCTTTATGTTGGCGCCTACGAAGCCCTGCGCAAAGGCGACCGGCGCTACAACCAGACGGTGGACATGGTCGCCGACAACCGGGCGCTGGAGGCGGCGCTGCAAAGCCGGAAATATCCAGGTTTGAAACTGAAGTCCGTGGTCCTGAATGACGAGGACCATCTCACCGTGGCGCCGCGTGGCTTTATGCAGGCCTTGAGATATCTGCTGCCGGTGCGTTGATCAAATACAGAGACCCGACTTGCGCCTGCTCTAGACCGCAGGCCCCTTGAGTTCGATCTGATTGCCGTCGGGATCGAAGCAGTAGATCGAAAGCCCCTCGCCTTCCGCGCCATACCGCAACACGGCCTTGTCCGCAGCAATGCCGAAAGCTCGCAGATGCTCGAGGATGGCCGTTTCATCGAATGGATCGACGCGAAGACAGAAGTGGTCCAGGTTGTGCCGGTCTTTCCCTGGCGCTGCCCCGCCCGTGGCGCCCAGAGGCCCCTGCACATCGACCAGATCGATCATTGAACCGCCGGCACTCAGATGGATCATTGCGTACTCATCGTTCTTCTTCTTGATCTCGCAGCCCAGTACTTTCGTATAGAAGTCCACGCTACGCGTCAGGTCCTGAACCCTGAGCACGACATGGTCCAAGTGCTTGATCTGAAATACCGGCATGATGATCCTCCTGGGCCGAGAGTGATACGGGCGGCGTTGGCCAGCTCCGGACGTATCAGTCTAGCGTGCCAGCTAGAACCGATCGAGCTTCAGCCCAGCCGCCAGATAATCAATAAAAGCCCGCACCTTGGCAGGCGGAAGCCTGTGCTCCTGCCAAAGCACGTGTATGGGCACAGGCTTGGACTCGAACGCTTCGAGTATGACTTCCACCTGCCCCGCATCCAGCAGGTGCCTGATCTGCCATAGCGGCGAATAGCCGATGCCGAGTCCGGCGCTGACCGCGGAATAGATCGCCGCCATCGTGTTGGTCCGGAACGGACCCCGCACCCCGACGCTGCGCCGCTTGCCGTCTATCTCAAAGGCCCACTGCCCCGAGCGTTGATCGAGAGTCCTGACAATGCAGGCGTGCTGCCGCAGGTCCGAAGGATGCGCGGGACGGCCATACTGTTCGAAATAGGAAGGCGATCCGAATACGACTCTGCGCAAGGCTCCCAATCGTCTTCCTTGCAAGCCGGAATCCGGCAGGTCTGCGATGCGCACGACCAGATCGAGGCCTGCGGCGGACAGGTCGACAAAGGTATCCGTCAATTGCAGATCGACTTCCATCTGCGGGTATGCGCGCATGTACTGCGCGATGATCGGAACCAGGAAGTCCGGCCCGAACAGTACCGGCGCGCCGACACGCAATATGCCCGACGGCGCGGCTCGGCGGTCTGCAACCTCCAGCCGGGCCTCGCCTATTTCCTCCATCGCCGGTTTGACCCGCCGGAAGAACGCCTCGCCCGCTTCGCTGAGAGAGCAATGCCGCGTAGTGCGATGGACCAGTTGCACGCCGACGTCCTCTTCCAGCGCGGCAAGAGAACGGCTGACGGCCTGTAGCGAGCGGCTGAGATGGCGCGCGGCTTTCGTCAGACTTCCCGTTTCAGCGATGTGGATGAACGCTTCCAAGTCTTCCAGGCGGCTCATTATTTATCTCGTATAACGTGATTCACATTCATATTTCACAAGTATTGTTCCACTAATCGGTAGAAAATACACTGCCTTCGTACCCACATGCATACGAAGGAGAAACCCTGTGAACGGCACTCAGCCCATCGTTTTGGTCGTTGGAGCCACCGGCAAATTCGCCGGCCTGGTCGTTCCTGAATTGCAGCGGCGCAAGGTCGCGGTCCGGGCGCTCGTCCGCGACGAAACACGCGCCGCTCAGGCCCGCTCGCTGGGAGCGACCGAGACCGCCATCGGTGACCTCCGCGACGTCGACAGCCTCGCAGCCGCAACGCAAGGCGTGGACGGCGTCTTTCATATCGGCCCCGCGTTCACCGCAGACGAAGCGCCCATGGGCGTTGCCCTGGTCGACGCGGCCAAGCGCAGCGGCGTGAGGAGGTTCGTCTTTTCATCGGTCATCCAGCCAACGAACGTGCGACTGGCCAATCACGCCAGCAAGATCCCGGTGGAGGACGCGCTCTACTCGTCGGGACTGGAATACACAATCCTGCATCCCGCGAACTTCATGCAGAACATCGGTTTGGCCTGGCCGTCGATCCGCGACCATTCCCGCTTCAGTGAGCCCTTTCCCAAAGACACGAGAATCGCCCGCGTGGACTATCGCGATGTGGCCGAGGTTGCCGCGATCGCCCTGACCGAGGACAGGCTGGCCTACGCGACCTTGGAGCTATGCGCCGGCATGTACAGCTGCATGGACATCGTGACGGCCCTGGCCGAGGAGCTGGGATCTCCGGTCACTGCATTGGAGCCCGGTTTCAACGCGTGGGCGCAAGACGCGCGCCTGCCATATGGCGAACAGCAGTTGCTTCTTCTGTCCAAAGTCTTCGATCACTATCGGGCCTGCGGGCTTGGAGGAAACAGTCTTGTGCTGAAGGCTGCACTCGGACGGGATCCGCGTTCACTGCGCGAGTACGTCAAGGACCTGGTGGCCGAGAAACAAGCGGCGCGCGGCGGCAAGGAGTATTGAGATGGCTGACCATTCATCAAGCCCCACCCTGAAAAAGCTCCCGCGGCACTATGCCCCCGTTCTGATGCCGCTGGTTCTTTCCGTGTTCATGTCGGCCATCGTTTCAGCGGTGGCGACCGCCGCGAGCGTGGGCGTGGGTCCCGACTTTGTCCTCAACTGGCCCAGCGCCTGGGGAGCCTCGTGGATAGTGGCTTTTCCCAGCCTCTTGCTGCTGCTGCCTGTCGTGCGGCGGATCGTCGCCTGGATGGTGGTCCCGCCCTAAGCTGGCCCGCAAGCGCTGCGACGAGCTGCGCCGGCAATGTCAACCGGCCGGCCACGCAAGCATCGCGGCATCAATGATCATGTTGAGCTTTTTCGCGCCCGCGCCATCGCGGGCCTGGATCGACAGGCCTTCAAGCACGGTCGTGTAGAAGGCGGCAAGCTGCCGGACATCGGCGGATGGCGCAAGGTCGCCCTCCGCAATGCCTTGCGCAAGCCGTTCCCTCAGCGTCGATTCTCCTTCCTCCCGATTTGCGGCAAGAAACGCACGCACGCTCTCGTTCTCAGGCGCGCCCAGCAGCGATGACAACACGATCATGCACCCACGCGGGCCCTCGTTGACGGCATAGGCGCGCGCGTTCGATCGCAGCATGGTTTCGACGGCCTCGCGGGCCGTCCGCGCTGCGCTGAGGCTCTGCGACGTCGCTCGCCCTTCGACGCGGTCGTAAAGTTCGACGGCCTGCCGGAAGATTTCCTCCTTGCAGCCAAAGGTCGCATAGAGGCTGGGCTTGTTGACGCCCGTGGCGCTGACCAGATCCTGAATCGAGGTGCCTTCATAACCTTGCGCCCAGAAGGTACGCATGGCCGCCAGCAAGGCCCGGTCCTTGTCGAACGCCTTCGGACGCCCGATTTTCGGCGCGGTGGCCGTTTTAGCTTGATTGCCAGAATTCACGTTTCAATTATCCGCAGGCCCGCCACGCCTATGCCTATCAAGCCCAGGAACAACAGCTTGGCCGATGACATGTGCTCGCCGAGCACCAATGTGCCGAAAACCGCCACGCCGAAAGCGCCTATGCCCACCCAGATGGCGTAAGCGGTGCCCACCGGCAGATGCTTCAGTGCCAAGGCCAGCAGGACAAGACTCAGCATGGCGACGCTTATGCCGATCAGGCTCGGCCAGAACCGCGTCAATCCGTCGGCCTGCTTCAGTGCCAATGCCCAGACGATTTCAAGCATGCCGGCCAGAACCAGGAAACCCCATGCCATCTGAATCCCCATTCCTGTTCGCCTTCCCCGGCCCCTAGGCCGTGAAGCCACCGTCGATGGCGAGCGACGCGCCGGTGATGAATTGGCTCTCGGCCCCCGCAAGATAAGCCACGGCTGCGGCAATTTCCTCGGGTTCGGCGTAGCGTTTGACCGCCATGAGTTCCAACTCGGCGGCTACCGCCGGACCATCGGCGGGATTCATGTCGGTGTCGGTCGATCCCGGATCGACGATGTTGACCGTGATGCCGCGGCCGCCGACCTCCCGAGCCAGGCCCTTGGTGAATCCGATGAGCGCCGACTTGCTCATCGCATAGAGCGTCACGCCCCCATAAGGCACGCGTTGCGCGAAGCAGGAGCCGATGGAAATGATGCGTCCGCCGGTCCCCATATGAGCCAGCGCGGCCTGCGAGGCCACGAATACCGCCTTGGCGTGGATCGCCAGGGTGTCGTCGATTTCCTCGAGCGTGGCGTCCTCGACAGGCCCGTAGGGGAACACGCCGGCGCTATTGACCAGTATGTCCAGCCTGCCCAGTTTCCCGGCAGTCTGCTCCACCGCCGTCCGGACGGCGGCCGGATCGCGGCTGTCCGCCCTGATGGCCAGGACCCTGGCGCCGATTGCGCCAAGTTCCTGGGCGTAGTCTTTCGCGGTCTGATCCGACCTGGCATAGGTGAAGGCGACATCGGCGCCCCGTTCCGCGAACCTGCGAACGATAGCGGCGCCGATGCCACGCGTGCCCCCGGTGACCAGCGCAACCTTGCCTTGGAATTCCATCGCCGAGCTCCTTTTATACCGATCGGTTCAAAAGATGCTACGCGCAGCGGAATTCGTCGTCAAGCATCACTTCCCGCGGATATACCCATCCCGCGTCTGCGGCAGCTTCATCCCAAGCACGGCGGAAGCGACCTGGGTGCGCAGGATCTGCGCGGTGCCGCCCGCGATGGTGAACATGCGCGCATCGCGCACATGGCGTTCCATCGGCAGGTCGCGTCCATAGCCGGACGATCCATGCAGCTGCAAGGCGTCGTTGGTCACGCGCTGCGCCGTTTCGGCCGCGTAGATCTTGGCCTGCGCGGCCAGCGACAGGTCCGGAAAGCCAAAGGTCCGCGCCGTGCCGCTGCTTGCGGCCGCATGCAGCATGTGCCGCGCCGCATTCAACTGGATGGCCATGTCGGCAATCATCCACTGCAAGCCCTGGAACTCCGCTATCGGCCGGCCGAACTGCTGGCGCTGCTTGACGTAGTCGACGGCTTCTTCAAAGGCGCCCTGCGCGATGCCCAACGCCACGGTGCCCGCGCCCACGCGCTGGGCGTTGTAGGCTTGCATCAGCCCGGCAAAGCCGCGCTTCAAGCCCTCCGGCGGAACCACCAGCATGGACTTGTGCACCTTGAGATCCCGGAACGCGATGTAGGTCTCGGGTATGCCCCGCACGCCCATGGCGTAGGAACGCTTGGCGATCTCCAGGCCATCGTCCGCGGCGTCCGATTCGCGCACGTGGATGAAGGCGCCTATGCCCAGATCCGCGCCGTCGTCGAACACGCGCGCAAAGATCAGGTGCAGGCGCGACACCCCGCCCCCGGTGATCCAGTATTTCTCGCCGTTGATGAGGTAGTCATCGCCCTGACGGACTGCGCAAGTGCCCATTTCGCTGGCCGCGCTGCCGGCCTGGGGTTCCGAGATGCAGATGGCGGGCTTGTCGCCAGCCAATACACACTCGGCGGCCAGCGCCTTCTGTTCATGGGTGCCGTACTGCATGATGGCGCCGATCGCGCCCATGTTGGCTTCGACGGTGATGCGCCCCATGGTGGCGCAAGCCTTGGCCATTTCCTCCACGACCAGGACTGTATCCAGATAGCTTAGGCCCCGCCCACCGTACTCGCGCGGGATCGTCATGCCCATGAAGCCGTTTTCGCGCAGTTGACGGACGTTGTCCCAGGGATACTGCTCGGATTGGTCGGTGGCTGCGGCTGTCGGTTTGAATACGGTCTGCGCCAGCTCGCGCGCGCGCTGCTGCAGCGCCAATTGCTCTTGGGAAAGTTCAGTCATGGTTCATCCTTGCTACGTGCAAAACTCCGGCCGGGCCGCCAGGCCCGCCGGCATCAACCCACCTTGATATCCGCGCGCCGCGCCACCTCGGCCCAGCGCTCGACTTCGCTGCGCGTCAGCGCGGCCAGCTCCTGCGGCGTGCCGCCGCCCGCATCCGCGCCCAGTGCGATCCACCGCTGCACGAAAACCGGGTCGGCGAATGCCGCGTTGACCGCCGCATTGAGCACGCGCACCACGTCTGCGGGCGTGGACGGCGGCGCATAGATTCCGTACCAGCTGGTCGCGTCGTAATTGGCCGCGCCGCTCTCCGCCGCCGTGGGCACATCGGGCAAGCTGGGTGAACGGACCTTCGACGTCACCGCGATGGCGCGCACGCTGCCCGCCCGGATGTGCTGGATGGCCGAAGGCATGGTTTCGAACATCATGTGGACGTTCCCGGCAATGATGTCCACGATCGCCGGCGCGGAACCGCGATATGGCACGTGCATCATCTGGGTGCCCGTGACGTTCTTGAAATATTCGGCCATCAGGTGCTGCATGGTGCCCGCGCCCGGCGTGGCATAGCTGTACTTGTCCGGGTTGGCCTTCAGCAGCGCCACCAGCTCCTGCACATTCTGCGCGGGCAGATCCTTGTTGACGATCAGCGCATGGTTGACGCGCCCCAGAAAGCCCACCGCCGTCATCTCGCGGATGTCGTATCCCAGCTTCGGATACACGGACTGGGCGATCGCGTGATGCACCGCCCCGAACAGGATTGCGTAGCCGTCGGGTCGGGCCTTGGCCACGGCGTCAGCGCCCAGCGTGCCGCCGGCGCCGCCGCGGTTTTCCACGATGACCGACTGGGCCAGGCTGGCGCGCATCGGCTCGGCCAGCTGCCGCGACAGGATGTCCACGGTTCCGCCCGGAGCATAGGGCGCGACCAACCTGATGCTCTGCGACGGGTACTTGCCCTGCGCGAATGCGCGGCTCAAGGGTGTCAATGCGGCCAGCGCCAACAACTGTCTCCTATCCATGCCTCTCTCCTCTTGTATCCGCCGTCGTCGCAGCGGTGTTGTCTAAGGTGTGTGATGTCAGCCCGCCGTCCAATCGCGCAGGATCTGCTGCGCATGCTCGTTCAGGCGCGGCGGCGGCCTGCGATACGACACCGGCGTGGCGGAGAGCTTGAGCGGGTTCGCCAACAGGTTGAGCTCGCCGCCTTGCGCCCACGCGCAGGGCATGCGCAACTGCGCGCCGCGGGCCTGGACGTGCGGGTCGTTGAACACATCGCGCAAATCGTTGACGGGGCCGCAAGGCACGCCCACGGCTTCCAGCTGTTCCAGCCAGGTTTTCCTGGAGCGCAGGGCCAGAGCGTCCTGTACCCGTTGGCAAAGTTCGGCGCGGTGGGCGACGCGGGCCGCATTGGAGGCGTAGCGCTCGTCGTCCGCCAGCCCGGCCAGGCCTGCAACCTCGCAGAAACGCCGGAACTGCGCATCGTTGCCGACGGCAAGAATCATGGGACCGTCCGCCGCGTCGAATACCTGGTAAGGCACGATGTTCGGGTGGCCGTTGCCCAGGCGCGCGGGCAACTCCTGCTGTGCCAGGTAGTTGGTTCCAGCGTTCACCAGCCAGGCGATCTGGCTGTCCAGCAGCGAGATGTCGATGTGCTGCCCCTGACCGGTCAGGTCGCGGTGGCGCAGCGCAGCCAGGATGCCGACGGCGGCATACATGCCGGTCATGACGTCGGCGATGCCCACGCCCACCTTCATGGGCGTGCCCTGCGGCTCGCCGGTAAGGCTCATGATGCCGCCCATGCCCTGGATCAAAAAGTCGTAGCCCGCGCGCTTGGCGTACGGACCCGTCTGCCCGAATCCGGTGATGGAGCAATAGACCAGGCGCGGGTATCTGCTCTTGAGTTGTTCATAATCCAGCCCATGCTTGGCCAGGCCGCCGACCTTGTAGTTCTCGACCAGTACGTCGGCATGGTCCAGCAACTGATGCAGCGCGTCCCGGCCGGCCTCGGTGGCGATATCCAGCGCGATCGACCGCTTGTTGCGGTTGGCGCTCAGGTAATAGGCACTTTCGGCGGTCGCGCGGCCGTCCTGGTCGTTGATGTAGGGCGGCCCCCATTTCCGGGTGTCATCGCCTTCCTCCGGCTTTTCCACCTTGACCACGTCCGCGCCCAGGTCGCCCAGCAGCTGCGTCGCGCTCGGGCCCGCCAGGATGCGAGAGAGGTCCACGACACGCACGCCGCTGAGCGCGGAAGCTTCCACTGACTGCATACGCCTTCTCCATCAGAGTCGATCGATGCAGTCTAAAATTCGCAATCCTCACCTTCAATTGAGTTTTTTTTCAATATGAAGGGCAGCCTTCGAGCCAAGCAGGACGGCTGACGCGCGGCTTTACTTGACCGGAAACTTCAGCTTGGGCGCGGCTTCCCTGACCATGGCCCAGAAGGCGTGCGCAGCAGGCGACAGCTTGCGTTCATTGAGGCAGGCCAAGCCGATCCTGCGCTTGGAGGCGGGACTGATCTTGCGGTAGACCAGCCCGTCGTAAGCCTGCGGCAGCACCAGCGACGCCAGCACGGAGATGCCCTGCCCGCGCCTGACGAACTCCAGGATGGACATGATCTGCGAGAGGTCGTGCGCGATGTGCGGCTTGGCGCCGGCTCGCTCGAACATGCGCGTAATGACAGGCTGCGAACCGGCGCGCGTCATGATCAGCGGATAGTCGATCAGGTCCTTCACCGCGATGGTCTTGCGCTCGGCCAGCGGGTGGCCAGCCGGAAGCACCACCATCAGCTCATCGGTAACGAGCGGCAGCGTGTCGAAATCCGGCTTGGGCAAGGCCACCACGCCGATCTCGATGCGGCGTTCGACCAGCGCGCGCTCCAATTCCGGGTCCGGCTTCTCGGTAACGAACACGTCGACGCCCGGATAGCGGGCTTTGAACATCTCAAGCAGCTGCGGCAGGATGTTCAAGGAGGAGCTCGCCCCCAGCGAACCCAGATTCAGCAGGCCCGAGCGCAAGCCCGCGCTGGCGTTCGCCGTCGCGCGCACGATCTGCAGGGACGCGAACACGTCCCTGACATGCGGCAGAATCTGCTGTCCCGCATAGGTGAGGTGCACCCCCGATGCATTGCGGTCGAGCAAGGGCGCTCCCAGCGTGGCCTCCAGCGTGCGCAGGGCGTGGCTGGTGGCCGAGGGCGTCATCCCCAGCCGGGCGCCGGCGCCCGCGATGCTGTCGGCGGAGGCCAGCGCCAGCAGCAGTTCCAATTGCCTGAGGGAGAGGGATTTTGCGGCTTGATCCGGCATGGTCATGTTTCCTCAGGTGCTAACCGGCCAGCGCCTGCGCCAGCCCCAATGCCCGCGCCAGGAACGCCGACGTGTCGTCCTTGCGATAGCTGACGATCACGGGCGACACAAAAGTATCGGCGTCTATCGCCACATGCGCCACGTCCTGCCGCTGCAAGCGCTGCACCGACGCCGGCACCACCGTCACGCCCAGCCCCGCCGCCACCAGGCCAATGGCGGTCTGCAGTTCGTTGGCTTCCTGCACCACCTGCGGCGCGTGCCCCGCCGCGCGGAACAGGCCCAGCACATGGTCGGAGAAATTCGGCCTTGGCCGCGCCGGATACAGCACGAAGGGTTCGCGCGCCAGGCGTTCGACGGATACCCGCCGCAGCCGCGCAATGGGATGGCCCAGCGGCACCGCAGCCATCAGCGCTTCGGTCATCAGCACCCGTCGCTCGATGGCGGGATCGTCGAACAGGATGCGGCCGATGCCCAGATCGATGCGGCCGGCCTTGAGCGCCTCCAGCTGCGGCAAGGTGGTCATTTCCGTGAGCCCCACTTCGACCTGCGGGTCCGCGTTGCGCAGCTGCCGGATCAGCTCCGGCACGAAACCGTAAAGAGAGGACGGCACGAAGCCTATGCCGAACCAGCGCCGCTGGGTCTGCCCCAGCCGCCGCGTGCCTTCCAGCACTTCTTCCAGGCGCGCAGTCAGCAGGCGCGATTGTTCCAGCAGGAAGCGGCCCGCTTCCGTCAGGCGCAGCGCGCGTGTGGTGCGCTCGAACAGCTGCACGCCGAGTTCTTCCTCGAACAGACGGATCTGGCGGCTGAGCGGGGGCTGGGCCATGTGCAGCCGCGCGGCCGCGCGGGTGAAGCTGCCTTCCTCTGCCACGGCCTGGAAATAACGCAGTTGCCTCAATTGCATCGCGTGGTCTTATACATACCATAAAGGTATTAATCGGAACCCATATAGTCTTGGACTCGCAGGGAAAACGCAAGCCATACTGAGCTATCGCACGAACCTGATCATGGAAAGTATGAATCGCGGGAACATCTTCCCGTGATCTGCGGACCGCCGGCGCGCAGCGACACAATAATTCCAGCAATACGGAGACCATCATGCGCTTGCGCTCTGCATTCCAACGACTCGCCCGGGCCTGTATGGGCCTGGCGCTGCTGGGGGGCTCGTCCGCAGCCCTGGCGCAAACCTACCCGGATCACCCGGTCAAATGGATCGTGCCCTTCCCGCCCGGCGGCGCGATGGACAGCATCGCGCGTACCCTGGGCGAATCCATGGGCAAGCAGCTCAACACCACCTTCATCGTGGAAAACCGCGCAGGCGCGGGCGGCAACATCGGCGCGGCCAGCGTGGCCCGCGCCAAGCCGGACGGCTACACCATCCTGATCGTCGCCAACGGCATGGCCGTCAACCCGGCGCTGTACACGGACCTGAACTACGACCCGGTCAAGGACTTCGCCCCGATCTCGCTGCTGGCCGTGGTGCCCAACGTGCTGGTCACCAATCCCGCACGCACCGGCGCCACCAGCGTGCAGGACGTGATCGCCAAGGCCAAGGCGCAACCCAACCATTACACATACGCCTCGGCCGGCGTGGGCACGTCCATCCATCTGGCGGGCGAGCTGTTCCTGTCCATGGCCCAGGTGGACATGCTGCACGTGCCCTACAAGGGCAGCGGCCCTGCCGTCGCCGACCTGCTGGGCGGACAGGTGGATTACATGTTCGACAGCATCACCTCCGCCAAGCCGCACATCGAAGCCGGCAAGCTGCGCGCGCTGGCGGTAACGACCAGCAAGCGTTCGGCCGCCCTGCCCGACGTGCCTACCGTGGCCGAAAGCGGCCTGCCCGGCTATGAACTGATGCCCTGGTTCGCGGCCTTCGCCCCCGCCGGCACGCCGCCCGACGTGGTCGCGAAACTGAACGCCGCCATGCGTGCCTCATTGAACGACGCCAAGGTGCGCGCCACGCTGGACTCCATCGGCGCCGAGCCCATTGGCGGCACGCCGGACGAACTGCGCGACCACCTGGCGCGCGAGACCGCGCAGTGGAAGACGCTTGTGAAGGAACGCAATATCAAGATCAATTGAGGCCGGCGCGGCGGCTCACGCCTTCCGGGCTGCGGCAGGCATGGCCTCCCACGGATACCCATCGAACGTATCCTTCACCAACTCCCGCAGCCAGATGATCGCCGGATCCTGGTGAAAGCGCGGATGCCAATGCTGGCGCAGCGCGAAGGACGGCAGCGGCAGCGGCGGCTCCAGCACCTTGACCACGCCGTAGCCGCCGAACACATTGCCCAACTCCTGCGGCACCGTGGCGATGAGATCCGGGTGCTGGTCCAGCAATAGCGGCACCACCAGGAAGTGCGGCGTGGACAGGAAAATGTTGCGCTTGACGCCCTGCTCCTCCAGTGCGCTGTCATAGGCTTCAGACGAGCGCCCGGCCAGCGTCACCACGATCTGCGGCATGCGCTGGAATTGTTCCAGCGTCAGCTCGTCGCCCACCTCCTGGTTCTTCACGCTCACCAGCGTCACGAAGCGGTGCATGAAGAGCTGCTGCTGAAACAGACCCTGCGGCGCCGCGCGCAGCGATCCCAGCACCAGATCCACCTCGCCGGACGCCAGCAGCGGCTCGACCTGCTGCAGCGGCACCTGGCGCGTGCGCAGGGTGCAATGCGGCGCCAGTTCGCGCAAGCGCTTGATCAGCGGCGGCAGGAACACCAGTTCGCCCATGTCCGTCATGCACAGGGTGAACACGCGCATCGCCGAGGCCGGATCGAACTGCGCTTGCGACAGCACCTGGCCGCGTATGGTCGCCATCAGCGCCAGGATGGTGGGCGCCAGGCTCTCGGACTTGGGCGTGGGCTGCATGCCCTGGCCGGTCTTCACGAACAGCGGATCGTCGAAGAACGCGCGCAAGCGGTTCACGGCGTGGCTCATGGCGCTTTGCGACAGGCCGAGCTGCTCGCCGGCGCGGGTCACGCTGCGCTCGCGCAGCAGGCTGTCGAAGACGGCGAGCAGGTTGAGGTCCAGTTTCTCGTTATGCATAGCGTGCATTTCCAGAATCATGCTCATGACATTGACGCATATTCCGCCGCTATCTATCGTCTTGTCAAACGCCGCGCAGACCGGCGTTTCCACAAGGAGACAACATCTTGAAGCCCCTTCTACACCCCGTGCGCGCGGTGCTGGTTTCGTGCGCCCTGCTGTCCTGTAACGCCGCCTCGGCCGATGTCGGCGTCGGCGTCATCCTGTCGCTCACCGGCCCGGCCGCATCGCTGGGTGGCCCGGCCAAGAACGCGATAGACCTGCTGCCGCGCGAGATCGCGGGCGAGGCGGTGCGCTACATCGTGCTGGACGATGCCTCGGACGCCACCGGCGCCGCCCGCGCCTTCCGCAGGCTGGTCGACGAGCATAACGTGGACGTGGTGCTGGGTACGTCCGTCACCCCCGCCACCCTGACCCTGCTGCCTATCGCCCAGGAGAAGAAAGTGCCGCTGATGAGCCTGGCGGCCGGGGCCAAGCTGGTCGAGCCGATGGACGCGCAGCGCCACTGGGTGTTCAAGGTGGTGCAGAACGAAAACCTGATGGTCGCCAGCACCGTCGCGCACATGCAGGCCGCCGGCGTGAAGACGCTGGGCTACATCGGCTTTGCGGACGCCTACGGCGACAGCTGGTTGGCCGAAGTTTCCGCGCAGGCGCAGCGCGCCGGCATCAAGCTGGTTGCCACCGAGCGCTACGTGAAAACGGACACCAGCGTCACGGCGCAGACCCTGAAGCTGCTGGCCGCCAGGCCGGACGCGGTCATCGTGGCGGCGTCCGGCACGCCCGGGGCGCTGCCGCAGAAGTCCCTGCGCGAGCGCGGCTATGCCGGCCGCATCTACCAGACCTACGGCATCGCCAACCGCGAGTTCCTGCGCATCGCCGGCAAGGACGCCGAGGGCGCCTTGTTCGCCGTGGGCCCGGTCGTGGTCGCCAGCCAGCTGGACCAGGCCAACCCGATACGCGCGGTCGCCATGGACCTGACGCAGCGCTACGAAGCCGCCCACGGCAAGGATTCCATGTCGGTGTTCGCGGCCAACGCCTGGGATGCCGGGATCGTGCTGCAACAGGCGCTGAAGACCACCTTGCCCAAGGCCAGGCCGGGCACGCCGGAATTCAGGGCGGGCCTGCGCGACGCGCTGGAAGCCACGCGCGACGCCGTGACCTCGCAAGGCGTGTCCACCATGTCGCCCACCGACCACGTGGGCTATGACGAGCGCGCCGCTGTCATGGTGCAGATCAAGGACGGCGCCTGGCGCTACGTCAAGTAAACCAAGGAGCTCATCCATGTTCATCAAAAACACCTGGTACGTCGCCGCCTGGGACCAGGAAGTCAGCGCCGACGGCCTGTTCTCTCGTACCATCACCGGCGTGCCCGTGCTGATATACCGCGACGGCGCCGGCCGGCTGGTGGCGCTGGAAGACCGCTGCTGCCATCGCGGCGCGCCCTTGTCGGTGGGACGGCGCGAAGGCGACTGCGTGCGCTGCATGTACCACGGCCTGAAGTTCGATCCCAGCGGCGCCTGTGTCGAGGCCCCGGCGCAGGCGCGCATTCCGCCTCAGGCCCGGGTGCGGACCTTTCCCGTAGTGGAGCGGCACCGCTGGATCTGGATCTGGATGGGCGATCCGGAACGCGCGGATCCAGCCCTCATCCCCGACACCCAATGGCTGGACCATCCCGATTGGCGCAGCCTGGACGGCTATATCCACTATGACGTCAACTATCTGCTGATCGCAGACAACCTGCTGGACTTCTCCCACCTGCCCTTCGTGCACCCGACCACGCTGGGCGGCAGCGAGGACTATGCCTCGGTCTCGCCCAAGGTCGACCGGCTGCCCGACGGCGTGCGCATCACGCGCTGGACGCTCAATACCGAAGCGCCGGCCTTTGCCAAGAAGGTCCGCGAATGGCCAGGCCTGGTGGACCGCTGGAACATCTACAACTTCACCCTGCCCGGCATCCTGCTGATGGACTCGGGCATGGCCCCGGCCGGAGACGGCGCACAAGAAGGAAACCGCGCCGGCGCGATCGAATTCCGCGGCTGCCAGGCCCTGACGCCCGAAACCGAAACCTCGACGCACTACTTCTTCGCGCATCCGCACAACTTCTCGATCGAGCGGCCCGAGGTCACTGCCTCCATCCACCAGAGCGTGGTGGATGCCTTCGACGAAGACCGCGACATCATCACCGCGCAGCAGCGCTCGCTGTCCCTGGCGCCCGACTTCAAGATGGTGCCGCTGTCCATCGACGCCGCGCTGTCCCAGTTCCGCTGGGTGGTGGCGCGCCGCATCGAAGAAGAGCAGCAGGCAGCCGGCGCGTCCGGCGTGCGCCCGGCGCAGGCGGTGGCCTGAAATGCGCCGGCTAGTCATCAGCCGCATCGTGCGCGAGGCGCGCGGCGTGCTCGGCCTGACGCTGCGCAGTCCTGACGGCGCCATGCTGCCGGCCTTCGAGGCCGGCGCGCATGTGGATGTGGCGTTGGGCAATGGCCTGGTCAGGCAGTATTCCCTTTGCGGCGACCCGGCGGAACTGGGCGTGTACCGGCTGGGCATCGGCCTGGCGGCCGAGACGCGCGGCGGTTCGCGCTACATCCATGAACAGCTGCGCGAGGGCGACCTGGTGGATATCGGCGAGCCCAGGCAATTGTTCGGGCTGCATGCGCAGGCCGCCGGCCATGTCTTCATCGCGGGCGGCATAGGCATCACGCCCATCCTCAGCATGATCCATGCAAGCGTCAGGCGCGGCGAGCCCTGGCGGCTGCTGTACTGCGTGCGCGACCGCGACGCGGCAGCCTACCTGTCTGAACTGGCCTTGCACGGCGAACGAGTGACGCTGCATGTCGACAGCGAACAAGGCGGCGCGCGCTGCGACCTCGACGCCTATCTGGGCGCGCTGGGGGAACCAGGCTTGCATGTCTATTGCTGCGGCCCCGGGCCGTTGATGGATGCCGTGGCCACGGCCTGCGAACGCGGCGGAATCGCCGCGGCGCGCGTGCATTTCGAGCGCTTTTCCGCCAGCGCGCCTGCTGCGGCCGAGCCCGGTTCAAGCTTTGCCGTGCGGCTCGCGCGCAGCGGCGGCTGCCACGAAGTGCCCGCGGACAAGTCGGTGCTGGATGTGCTGGAAGCGGCCGGCGTCGCCTGGCCGTACTCCTGCCGGGAAGGCCTGTGCCGCAGCTGCGAAGCCGGCGTGCTGTCCGGCAAGGTCGACCACCGCGACTACGTGCTCAGCGACGAGGAACGCGCCGCCAACCGCAGCATGATGGTCTGCGTATCGCGCGGCTGCGGCACGCTGGAGCTGGACGTCTAGGCAGGTTCCTGCAGCGCCGACGCATCCAGCAGATGGTCGACGATGGCGAGTATCTGCTCGGCGGCTTCGCCGATGTGCCGCTCCAGCGCGGCCTCGGCGTCTTCGGCCCGCCCCTGCCGGGCGAGCGCGATCAGTTCGCTGTGCTCGTCGTGGGCTTGCTGGCGGATCGGCGCGTTGACGATCTGGAAGCGGAAATAGCGTTCGGATTTTTCATGCAGCGCGCGCACCATGGCCAGCGCGGCGGGACGTTGCGCCGAGCGGTACAGCAGTTCATGCAGTTGCCAGTTCAGGCGGCCCCATTGCTCAGGCTCGGCCGTGTCCATCTGCGCCACCACCTGGCTCGCCAGATCCAGATCCTGCGTCTGATGCTGCTGCACTGCCAGGCGCAACAGCCACGGCTCCAGCCGCAGGCGGATGTCGAAGAACTCCTGCACCTCGGCGCGCGACAGCATGGAAACGTAGGCGCCGCGATGCGGGATCATGTCAATCAGTCCTTCGGCGCTGAGCTGGCGGATGGCCTCGCGCACAGGCAGGCGGCTCACCCCCAGTTCCTCGGCGAACAGTTCCTGGCGCAGCGCGGAACCGGGGGGAATCGCGCCGGACAGGATGCGGTCGCGCAGTTCGTCGACCACCAGTTCGACGGCGGTCTTGCGCACGAGGCGGCCGGGGCTGGCGGCCTGGGAACGGGACGGATTGGAAGCGGAAAGCGGCGAATTCTGGGACATGAAACCTGCCTGGTTGCACCGTGCGGCGGGGGCGGCACGGCAGGACTGGGTGGAAAACAGGGCCGCCATGCCCAGGAAAACCCCGAGAGACAGCCGCTACCCGCAGCCCTTTTAATGTGAGTATATTGGATCCATGATCCAGTTCAAGCCTGCGCCCCCAAGGGCGACGGACCGAGGCCCGAGCCTCGTTTTTTTAAGCCCCATATTTTTGGATCCAATATCCAATAACCACTATCCAACCGGATTGCACCGGATGGATCACGCATCAGGAGCCGCAGCATGAGCATTCAATGGCAAGGCGTATTTCCCGCCGTCACCACCAAGCTGAAACCCGATTTTTCGCTGGATCTGGAGGCCATCCGCCAAGGACTGGAACGGCTGATCGAGAACGGCGTGGGCGGCGTCGTGATGATGGGCATGGTGGGCGAAAACGCCCAGCTCTCGCCCGAAGAAAAACTGCAGGTGCTGCGCACCGCCGTCGACACCGTGCGCGGCCGTGTGCCGGTGATTTCCGGCGTGGCGGAAACCGGCACCGCCCGCGCCGCGGCCTTCGCGCGGGAAGCCGAGCGCATCGGCGTGAATGGCCTGATGGTGTTCCCCGGCCTGACCTACAAATCCGACGGCCGCGAGACCGTGGCCTTCTATCGCGAGGTGGCGCGCGCCAGCGCCCTGCCCATCCTGCTCTACAACAATCCGCGCGGCTACGGCGTGGACCTGACGCCGGACCTGGTGGCCGAATTGCTGGAAGAGCCGACCATCGTCGCCATCAAGGAAGAGTCCTACGACACCACCCGCGTGACCGACCTGATCACGCGCTTCGGCGACCGTCTTGCCGTGGTCTGCGGCGTGGATGACCTGATCCTGGAAAGCGCCGCGCTGGGCGTGACGGCCTGGGTGTCGGGTATGGCCAACGCCGTGCCCCGCGCCTCGGTCGACCTGCTGAAACTGGCCGTCGAGGGCGATTTCGTGCGGGCCCGCAAGCTATACGCCGCGTTGACGCCGCTGTTCCACCTGGACACGGTGGTCAAGCTGGTGCAGCACATCAAGCTGGCCGAGCACCTGATCACCGGCAGCGCCGAAACCGTCAAGCCGCCGCGCCTGGACCTGGCCGGGGCCGAACGCGAACGCACCATCGCCATCACCAAACAGACGCTCGCGGATCTTTCCGCCCTGGGCTACTGATACCGGAGCCGCCACCATGCGCCCATACTGCCTGTCCGCGCTGGCCTTCAGCGCCCTGTCCGCAGTTTCCGTCCTGTCCGCCGCGCACGCCGCGGACTACCCCGCCCGCTCGATGGAACTGGTGGTCGCCTACCAGCCCGGCGGCGGCAGCGACAACACCGCGCGCGCCATCGCCGAGGCGGTGCGCCCGCCCATGCTGGCGCAGCCCACGGTGGTGATCAACAAGCCGGGCGCCAGCGGCTCCATCGGCTGGGCCTACGTGGCCAACGCGCAGCCCGACGGCTACCGGCTGGTGCTGATGACGCCTGAAATGCTGGTGGTGCCCCTGATGGGCATAGGCAAGACCACGGTCGGCGACTTCCAGCCCATCGCCCGCTTCACCGACGATCCCTCGTCGGTCACGGTACGCGCCGATGCGCCCTGGAAGACGGTGGAGGAATTCCTGGCGGACGCCAAGAAGAATCCCGAACGCGTCGCCGTGTCCAACGCCGGAATCGGCACGGTGCCGCACATGGCGGCGGCGGCGCTGGGCGAACAGGCTGGCGTGAAGTTCGTGCACGTGCCCTACCAGGGCTCGGCCCCGGCCATCATGGGTCTCCTGGCGGGCGACGTGCAGGCCACCACGGTTGCCTACGCCGAACTGCAGCAGCACGTGGAAACCGGCAAGCTGCGCACCCTGGCGGTCATGGCGCCCAAGCGCCTGGACAACCTGCCCTCCGTCCCGACCATGAAGGAAAAAGGCGCGGACCTGCAATTCAGCGTCTGGCGCGGCATCGGCCTGCCCAAGGCCACGCCCGCGGACGCGGTTGAAAAATGGCGCGCCGCGGCCCGCCAAGTCGCGCAATCGCAGGACTTCCAGGCGCTGATGCGCAAGCAGAACCTGACGCCCTCCTATGCCGACCAGCCGCAATTCACGGCCGACGTGGCGCGCCAGGAAGAGGCGTTCAAGGCGCTGGTGCCGAAGCTGAACTTGAAGCCCTGATAGTGACATCCTGAGCGGCGGCGGGGACGGCGCCGATATGCCGTCCCCCCTTGCCCGATCCGCTTACTCGACCGTCGCGCCCGACTTCTTCACCACTTCCGCCCAGCGCGGGATCTCCGTCGCCATCAGGTCGCGCAGCTGTTCGGGCGTGCTGCCGACCAGTTCCATGCCCATGGTCTTGCCCAGCTTCTCCTGCACGTCCGGCTCTTTCAGGATCACCGCGATTTCCTGCGACAGCTTGTCGAGAATGGGCTTGGGCGTGCCCTTGGGCGCGTACACCGCCTGCCAGGACGCCATCTGGAAGCCCGGCACGCCGGCCTCCTGCATGGTCGGCACCTCCGGCGCCAAGGCGATGCGGTCCTTGGTGGTCACGGCCAGGAGCTTGAGCTTGCCGGTCTGCAGCAGGGGCAAGGCCGCCGTCATCTGGTCGAACATGAAGGTCACCGCGCCCGAGGACACGTCGACCATCGCGGGCGGCGTGCCCTTGTATGGCACGTGCGTGAGCGGCACCCCTATCATGCTGGAGAACAGTTCGCCCGCCAGGTGCGTGGAGGTGCCGGCGCCCGAGGACGCGAAGGTGCGCTTGGAAGGATCGCGTTTCAGGAGCGCGATCAGGTCGGCCACGGAATTCACGCCCAGGTTCGGATCCACCAGCAATACGTTGGGCAGGTAGGCGATCAGCGAAACCGGCTCGAAATCCTTGACCGGGTCGTACTTCAGGTTTTTGTACAGGCTGGCGTTGATGGCGTGCGTGCTGATGGTGCCGCCGAACAGGGTGTAGCCATCCGGCGGCGCCTTGGCCACATAGGTCGCGCCGATGCCGCCCGCGGCGCCGGGCTTGTTCTCAACGATGACGTTCTGATGCAGGCGGTCGCCCAGCTTCTGGGCCAGCACCCGGCCCACCACGTCGGTCGAGCCGCCCACGGTGAACGGCACCACATAGGAAATCGGCTTCTGCGCGGGCCAGTCGGCGGCCTGCGCGGGCGCCGCCAACGTGCCCAGCATGGCGGCGGCCAGCAGCGCGGCCAGCGCGCCGCGTCGTTGCGTGTTCATGGTTGTCTCCTGCCTCTTGTTTGGCTTATGGGGTTGCCGGCTGAGCCGGCGGCAAGGCTCAGCGGCCCTGTTGCTTGCGCCATGCGGCGAACTTGTCCTTGGTGCCGGGATCCGTGGGCGGATACAACCCCAGGATGGATGCGCCCAGCTGCACCTCGCTGGTCACGAAGTCCTCGAAGGCCGTCATCTCCACGGCTTCGATGGCGATCTCGTCGGCCAGGTGGGCGGGGATCACCACCACGCCCTCGCGGTCGCCCACGACGATGTCGCCCGGCCACACCGCCACGTCGCCGCAGCCGATGGGTGCGTTGATATCCAAGGCCTGGTGCAGGGTCAGGTTGGTGGGCGCCGAAGGCCGCTGGTGATAGGCGGCAAAGCCCAGTTCGGCAATCTCGGGCGAATCGCGAAAGCCGCCGTCCGTCACCACGCCAGCCACGCCGCGCTTCATCAGCCGCGTCACCAGGATGGAACCGGCGGAAGCCGCGCGCGCGTCCTTGCGGCTGTCCATGACCAGCACCGCGCCTTCAGGGCAGGTCTCGACTGCAACGCGCTGCGGATGGGCGCGGTCCTCGAACACCTTGATGGTGTTCAGGTCCTCGCGCGCGGGGATGTAGCGCAGGGTGAACGCCGGGCCGACCATATTGGGCAGCGTGGCGTTCAGTGGACGCACGTCCTGGATGAACTGGTTGCGCAGGCCGCGCTTGAACAAGGCCGTGCACAGGGTGGCGGTGCTGACGCCGGCCAGGCGGGCGCGGGTTTCGGGATTCATTTGGGACACGATGGCTCCGTATTCTGAAGACGGTGGGATGGGCGCGGATGACGCTTTAAAAGATCTCGGGTTCGGGCACGGGCGCGCCGAAAGCGGTTTCCAGGAAATCGAAATCGCAGCCGTCGTTGGCTTGCAGGATGTGCTTCGAGTACATCCAGCCGTAGCCGCGCTCGTAGCGCCGGGGCGGCGGCGTCCAGGCGGCGCGGCGCGCGGCCAGTTCTTCGTCGCTGACGTTCAGGTGGATGCTGCGCGCGGGCACGTCGACGGTGATCAGGTCGCCCGTCTTCACCAGGGCCAGCGGGCCCCCGATATAGCTTTCCGGCGCCACGTGCAGGATGCAGGCGCCGTAGCTGGTGCCGCTCATGCGGGCGTCGGACAGGCGCAGCATGTCGCGCACGCCCTGCTTCACCAGCTTGGTCGGGATGGGCAGCATGCCCCACTCCGGCATGCCGGGACCGCCCTGGGGGCCGGCATTGCGCAGGATCATGATGTGGTCGGCCGTGACGTCCAGGTTCTCGTCGTCCACCGCGGCCTTCATGCTGGGGTAGTCGTCGAACACCAGGGCCGGCCCGGTGTGGCGCAGGTACTGCGGCGCGCAGGCGCTGGGCTTGATGACGCAGCCGTCCGGCGCGATATTGCCGCGCAGCACGGCCAGCGCGCCTTCGTCGTAGATGGCCTGGTCCAGCGGGCGGATCACGTCGTCGTTGTAGACCTCGGCGCCGGCGATGTTCTCGCCCAGGGTCTTGCCGGTGACTGTCATGGCGGACGGATCCAGATGGTCCTGCAGCCGCGACATCAGCGCCGGCAGCCCGCCCGCGTAGAAGAAGTCTTCCATCAGATAGGTGTCACCGCTGGGCCGGATGTTGGCGATCACCGGGACCTTGCGGCTGGCGGCGTCGAAGTCGTCCAGGCCCACGGCGCAGCCGGCGCGGCGCGACATGGCGACCAGGTGCACGATGGCATTGGTGGAGCAGCCCATGGCCATCGCCACGTTGATGGCGTTCTTGAAGGAGGCCAGGCTCAGGATGCGCTGCGGCGTCAGGTCCTCCCAGACCATCTCCACCACGCGCCGGCCGCATTCGGCGGACATGCGCATATGGTTGACGTCCGCCGCCGGGATCGAGGAGGCGCCCGGAAGCGTCATGCCTATGGCTTCGGCGATGGCGGTCATGGTGCTGGCCGTGCCCATGGTCATGCAGGTGCCGTAGCTGCGGGCGATGCCACCCTCGACCTCGGTCCATTGCTCCTGCGTGATCTTGCCGGCGCGGCGCTCGTCCCAGAGCTTCCAGGCATCCGACCCGGACCCGAGGATCTTGCCCTTCCAGTTGCCGCGCAGCATGGGGCCGGCGGGCACGTAGACGCAAGGCAGCCCGGCGCTGACCGCGCCCATGATGAGACCCGGCGTGGTCTTGTCGCAGCCGCCCATGAGCACCGCGCCGTCGACCGGATGGCTGCGCAGCAGCTCTTCGGTCTCCATGGCCAGGAAGTTGCGGTACAGCATGGTGGTCGGCTTGACGAAGGATTCCGATACCGAAATCGCGGGCAGCTCCACCGGAAACCCGCCCGCCTGGAACACGCCGCGCTTGACGTCCTCGACGCGCTGCTTGAAGTGGCTGTGGCAGGGATTAAGGTCCGACCAGGTGTTGATGATGGCGATGACCGGGCGGCCCGCCCAGTCGTCGGGGCCATAGCCCATCTGCATCATGCGGGAGCGGTGGCCGAAGGAACGCAGGTCGTCCCGGGCCATCCAGGCGGCGCTGCGCAGGCTTTCGTAGGAGCGTTTCATAGGGGTGAGGCGGTCTTTCGTAATGTTGACCGGGTCATTTAAACACTAATACATTAGTGCGTCAGCTAGGTAAAAACCCGCTAAACTCCGTTACTCTTCAGGCCCAACTCCGCACGCGACCCGATGCAAAGCACCAAGCTCAGACTGGACCGTTCGCGCCACGCCGCGCCCCAGGTCTTCGAACATCTACGCGAACAGATCGTGTCCCTGGAACTGGCTCCGGGCACGCCCCTGTCGCGCATCACGCTGGCGGAAACCTACGGCCTGAGCCAGACCCCGATCCGCGACGCGCTGATGCGGCTGGCCGAGGAAGCGCTGGTCGAGATCTATCCGCAGCACACCACGGTGGTCAGCCGCATCGATGTGGACGCCGCCCGCGAGGCGCATTTCCTGCGCCGCTCGCTGGAGCTCGAGATCGTGCAGATGCTGGCGCAGCGCCCGGATCCGCAGCTCTTCCAGCGCCTGCAGGCCAGCATCGACCTGCAGCGCGCCAGCCACGCCAGCAGCCAGTACCAGCGCTTCATCGACGCCGACCAGGCCTTCCACCGCGACATGCACGAAGCCGCCGGCGTGACCCGGCTGTGGGAACTGGCGCAACGCTACAGCGGCCACCTGGACCGCTTGCGCCGCCTGCACCTGCCCGAGGCCGGCAAGGCCGAGCGCATCCTGGAAGACCACCAGCGCCTGCTGGACGCCATCGTCGCGCAGAACCCGCAGCGCGCCCAGCAGGTGCTGCGGGAACACCTTTCGGGCACCCTCAGCCAAGTAGCCGAGATCTGCAGGCGCTATCCGGAATATGTGTTGACGGCTTAGGCCCCGCCGCCCCTCGGACGTATTCGCTCCGCGCGCACGCGCCCTGCCCGGTATGATCAGGTACACGCCATGGCCACAAGCCTGGCGCCGGCGCGCCGCGCCACCACCGGAAAACACCAATGACCGCAAGGCACGCATTCCTGATCGCCCTGGCCGTGACCGCCTGGGTCCACCCCGCGCAGGCCGCGCCGCCCGGCGACATGCCGTCCGCCGCAGCAGCCTGGCTGCCGTTGGACCCCCAAGCCATGCCTGGCGTGTTCTACGACAGCGCGTCGATCAAGGTGGTATCGGAGCGCCCGGCCGTGATGGCCGTGAACGTAGCCTGGTTCTACGCCCAACCCAAGATTTCCGCCGCCAACGGGCAACCCTACCGCTCCGTGATCCAGCCGGTCACCATGAACTGCACCGCCGGCACCTATACCGTCAGCCAGGTCGTGCACCATGCGGGCGAGAACGCCACCGGCCCCATCGTCGAGTCCCTGCCTCCGCCCGGCATCCGCAACGCGCCAATCGCGCAAGACCCCGTGCAGCGCAAGCTGCGCGAGATTGTCTGCCCGGTCAATGGCAAAGGCATACGGCGATAAGACCCGGCCGTCGCGGCCCCGCCGCGCCGCTATCCACCCGCTTCGGCCGCCAGCCGCGCCTGGCGCTTGGCCAGCTCCGTCTTCAATTGCACCAGGCTGGGCGTGACGATGGGCAGGAATGCCGCTTCCCGCCAGCGCCGCGCAAAGCCTGCGCCAGCCGGCCGCAGATAGGCCGCGCCGCCGCTGGCCTGCAGTTCCAGCTGCACCGCCTGCTGGGCCGCTTCGGCCAAGGCGATGCGGAGCTCGAACAGCCGCCAGGGCTGCGAGACGAAGCTCCCGCTGCGCACCCCATCGATCAAACCCGCCGTCAGCGCGTGCAACTGCGTCTCCAGCGCTTGCAGCGGCTGGCCCAGGATGCCGCGCGAGTCCTGGCCCTGCCCTGCCTGTTGCGCGGCGCGCAAAGCGCCCCGCGCCAGGCCGATGGACAGGCCGCATTGCATGCCCGCAAAGGCCGGCCTGGCCTGGGGCAGATACTCGCGCGCATCAGGATGGATGATCCATTCGGGACCCATGCGCACGCCGCGCAGGTCCAGCGCCGCGGTGTGGGTCGATTGCAGCGCCAACAAAGGCAGGTCCGGGCTGCGGGCAAGTCCCGCGATGCCATGCGGCAGCGCGACCACCGCCGGCGTTCCATCGGGCGCGGCAACAGCGGCGGCCACCAGGAAGCCCTGGGGCCGCAGATTGGTGACCCAGGGCATCCGGCCGTCCAGCACCCACGCGCCGTCCGCCTCGCGCGCGGCGATCTGCAGCGACTCGATGCCGCTCAGGAACTTCATGGCGTTCGACAGCGCGGTCGCACCGGCCTGCTCACCCTTCAGCAGCGGCGCCAGCCAGGCTTCCGCAAGAGCCTTGTTGGGGCTGCGCAGCAGATACTCGATGAAGACTCGCTGGCTCCAGGCCACGAAGGCCCCGGCAACGGAAAGCTCCGCCAATTGCGCGATCATTTCGATCGCGTCGCCGATATCCGTGTCTGGCAAGCCGCCCTGCCCCACGGGCACGCCATGGCGCAACACGTCGGCGGCAGCCAGTTGCGGCAACACTACCGCCGCATCCATGCTGCCGTCGTCCAGCGCATCGGCATGCTGTCGCAGCCAGGCTTGCAGATCCGCGGGCAGCGCGGCGTGGACGGTCGGACGGGCCATGGAGGTCTCCTGCGGGTCGGCATCGGACGCGCGGGCACTGGCGGCCCGGCGCAATCCCGCATGATGCCCGCAAACTGCGATGCCCGGGCGACCGTATCAGCCGCCCATCCTGGCCGTGCCGGCTCAGGCCAGGCCCAGCAGCAGATCCGCCAGCAAGGCCGGATGCGTGATGTGGGCTTCGTGCGGCGCGGCGATGTCGACCCAGTTCCAGCCCGCTTGGGACTGCACCAGCTTGCGCGATTCATCCAGCACGGCCAGCTCGGGCTGGGTGCAATGGATGTAGGTGCGGGCCACGCCATTGCCGATGGGGTGCTTCAGGTTCAGCGGCGTGGTGTAGCTGGCCAGCGGATGGGCGGTCAGGCGGCGCTTGACCCAATCATGGTCCGCGCTGCCCGGCGTGAATCCCCAGGCCGCCGGCAGCGGATCGGGAATCGGCACGGCCAGTCCATCGGTGGCCTTCGAGGCTGCGGCGATGCGCGCGTCGGCATCCGCCTTCGGATACACCGAGAATGCATTCTGGCCGCTTTGCAGCACGATGGCGTCGAAGTACACCAGATGCGCCAGCCGCTGCGGAATCCGGTCGGCCACGCCCGTGATCGGGATGCCGCCGAAGCTATGGCCCACCAGGATCACGTCCTTCAGTTCCTGGGTATCGATGACCTGGACCAGGTCCTCGACAAAGGTGTCGATGGTGATGTTCTTGCTCAGCAGATGGGCGCGGTCGCCCATGCCGGTGTAGCTGGGCGCGTACACGCGGTGGCCGGCCGCCAGCAGGCGGTCCGCCACCGGACGCCAGCACCAGCCGCCATGCCAGGAGCCGTGGGCCAGGACGTAGTTGCGGGCCTTTGCGGTCGGGGCAGCCGGGGCTGCCGCCCCGGCCGCTCCCGCGGCTGCCAGCGCGGGCAAGCCCGCGGCCAGCTTCAACAAGGTTCTGCGGGGAAGCATCGTCATGGCTTACACCTGCGCCAGCGCCTGATCCAGATCCGCCAGCAGGTCGTCGATATGCTCGATGCCGATCGACAGGCGCACGGTTTCCTCGCGCACGCCGGCTTTCTGCAGCTCTTCGGGATTGAGCTGGCGGTGCGTGGTGGATGCGGGGTGCGTGGCCAGCGACTTGGAGTCGCCGATATTGACCAGGCGGGTGAACAGCTGCAGTGCGTCCTGGAAGCGCGCGCCGGCCTCGCGGCCGCCCCTCACGCCGAAGGTGAAGAGCCCGGGCGCCTTGCCGCCCAGGTACTTCTGCGCCAGCGCGTGGTCGGGATGGTCCGGCAGGCCGGCGTAGTTGACCCACTCGACCTTCGGATGTTCGCGCAGGTACTTGGCGATCTTGACGGTGTTCTCGACGATGCGGTCCACGCGCAGCGCCAGGGTCTCGATGCCTTGCAGGATCTGGAACGAGTTGAAGGGCGAGATCGCCGCGCCGGTATTGCGCAGCGGCACCACGCGGGCGCGGCCGATGTAGGCGGCCGGACCGAAGGCTTCGGTGTAGACCACGCCGTGGTAGCTGACGTCCGGCGTATTCAGGCGCTTGAAGCGCTCTTTGTGCTCGGCCCACGGGAACTTGCCCGAGTCGATGATCGCGCCGCCCAGGCTGGTGCCGTGGCCGCCCAGGTACTTGGTCAGCGACTGCACCACGATGTCGGCGCCGTGCTCGATGGGACGCAGCAGGTAAGGCGACGGCACGGTGTTGTCGACGATCAGCGGCAGGCCGTGGCGATGCGCAAGCTCGGCCAGCGCAGCGATGTCGGTGATGTTGCCCAGCGGATTGCCCACGGATTCCGCGAAGATGGCCTTGGTGCGGTCGTCGATCTGGGCCTCGAAGGCGGCCAGGTCGGAAGGATTGGCGAAACGCGTAGTGATGCCGTATTGCGGCAGCGTGTGCGCGAACAGGTTGTAGGTGCCGCCGTACAGTGTGCTGGACGAGACGATGTTGTCGCCGGCTTCGGCGATGGTCAGGATGGCGTAGGTCACCGCGGCCTGGCCCGAGGCCAGCGCCAGCGCGGCGATGCCGCCCTCCAGGGCCGCCACGCGCTGCTCCAGCACGTCGGTGGTCGGGTTCATGATGCGGGTGTAGATATTGCCCGGCACCTTGAGGTCGAACAGGTCGGCGCCGTGCTGCGTGTCGTCGAACGCGTAGGCCACGGTCTGGTAGATGGGCACGGCCACGGCGCGCGTGGTCGGATCGGGGCGGTAGCCGCCATGCACGGCCACGGTTTCAAGCCGCCACTGGGGCTTCTTCGCTTCGGTCATCAGTATCTCCTGAAGTGTTGCTTATCAATGATTCTTCTCAGACGGGAAGCGTCCGCGCTGCGCGCAGTATGCGTTCCACGTCCGCATGATTGTTATAGGCGCCGACGGACAAGCGCACGTAACCATACTCCACTATGCTGGCCACGATCCCGGATTGTGTCAGATGCGCCAGCGCGGCCGCGGGATCCGGCACGCGCAGCGCCGTCGTCGTGCTGCGGAATTCCGGACCGGCCGGTGACACGACCTGCAGGCCCACTCCGCGCAAGCCCGTGCTCAGCGCTTCGGAAAGCTCCAGCACCCAGGGCTCGATACGTTCGGGCCGCGCGCCTTCGATCAGGTCCAGCGCGCCGGCCCAGCCCGCGATGCCCGGATAGTTCAGGTTGCCCGATTCGAGCCTGCGGGCGTCAGTAGCATCGGCGATGCCCACCTGCCATTGCAGTCCGGATTTATCCAGCGTGTTGACGCCGGAAGGTCCGATATACAGCGGATCCAGGGCTTCGAGCAGCCGGGGCGATACATGCAGCAGGCCCACGCCCAGCGGTCCAAGCATGCCCTTATGCGCGCCGCAAGCAAAGGCATCCACGCCCCATTCATCCACGTTGACGCGCAACAGCCCCGCGCCCTGAATCCCGTCGACGACCAGAAAGATGCCGCGTTCGGCGCAGCGCCGGCCCAGTTCGGCGATATCGGTGCGCAGGCCGGTGCCGTACTGCACCCAGGACACTGCAATCAGCCGCGTGCGCGCATCCACATGCTGCCAAAGGTCATCCACCGTGTAGCGATGCGAATTCGCCTGTGCCACGCGCACCTGGACGCCACGGCGCCGCAGGTTCAACCAGGGCAAGGCATTGGTGGGATGCTCCTGGTCGTCCACCACCAGGTTGTCGCCTTCCTGCCAGGCCAGCCCCTGCGCAACGATGTTCAACCCTTCGGTGGTGTTCTTGGTGAAAGCCAGGCGCTTGGCGTCGCCGCCGATCAGGCGGGCCAGCCGCAAGCGCAACGCATCTGCGTCCCGCAGCCACTGGGGCTTGTCGCTGCGTGCGTAGGTTATGCCTTGGAAAAATGCGCCGACCGCCTCGGCCACCTTGGGCGCCAGCGGGCTGGTGTAGGCAATGTTGGCGTAAGCCTGGTCTTGCGTGATCGGAAACAACTGCCTGAATTCGTCCTGCCAGCTCATGCGCCACCGCTCCGTCATTTCAACTTGGTATGCAGCGATTCTAGGTATATGACGCGGATTTGAGTAAGGCTTAGTTTTTATATCCATATGACCATATAGTCGCTCGCCGAACGTCATAGCACCCATAGAATTCCTGCCTTTCCGGACTGCATCAAACAAAGGAATGGCATGCGTTTGACTCAACAACTGAAGATCGCGGGCGTGGCGGCGATGCTGGCGCTGGCCGGCGCGGCTCATGCGGGCACGGTCGAGACCATCAAGAAACGCGGCGAACTGGTCTGCGGCGTGAGCCAGGGATCTGCCGGCTTGTCCATCGCCGACAAGCAAGGCCGTTGGACCGGCCTGGATGCGGACCTCTGCCGCGCGCTGGCCGCCGCCGTGCTCGGCGATCCGGAGAAGACGCGCTTCGTGCCGTTGAGTTCGCAGCAACGTTTTCCTGCGCTCCAGTCGGGCGAGATCGATGTGCTGAACCGCAACACCACGATTACCTCCAGCCGCGACGCCGGCTTGGGCATCGCGTCCGCCGGCATCGTGTTCTATGACGGCCAGGGCTTTCTGGTGCCGCGCAAGCTGGGTGTCAAGAGCGCGACGGAGCTCGAAGGCGCGCAGGTCTGCGTGCAGCCCGGTACGGTCAACGAGCAGAACCTGGTCGACTACTTCAAGAAGCACAAGCTGAGCTATCGTCCGGTCGTCATCGAGAATCTGGTCGAGCTCGAACAAGCCTTTTACGCAGGACGCTGCGACGTCTACCTGTCGGATGCGTCCACCCTGGCCGCCAGCCGCGCGGCGCGAGCCGGCCAGCCGGACGACTTCGTCATCCTGCCTGAACGCATCAACAAATCGCCGCTAGGCCCCTTCGTGCGGCAAGACGACGCCAACTGGGCCGCCATCGTCCGGTGGACCATCAACGCGCTGGTGGCGGCCGAGGAACTCGGCATCACCGCGCAGAACGCCGACAACCAGGCGCAAAGCAGCGATGCCCAGGTACGCCGCCTGCTGGGCGTGGACCCCGGCATAGGCAAGAGCTTCGGGCTGGACGAAGGCTGGGCCCGCAACGCCATCAAGGCCGTGGGCAACTATGGCGAAGTCTGGAACCGCAATCTGGGCGCCGCAACGCCGCTGAGGCTGGAGCGCGGCCTGAACGCGCAATGGAACCAGGGCGGGCTGCTGTACTCGCCGCCGTTCCAGTGATCCTGGCCCCGACTCTTTCTCGACCATGGCAGCGACCGCTCTCCGTTTTCCCTCCACCGGCCCGTGGCGACGCTGGCTGCCAGCGTTGGCGTGGACGCTCGCGCTGGGCGGCATGGCCGCGGTCCTGCTCTGGCACATCGAATCGGTGCAGACTGCACGCGGCATCCAAGGCGGCTTCGGATTCCTGTTCCAGCCCGCAGGCTTCCGCATTTCCGAAAGCCTGCTCGATATCACGCCGGAGGATCCCTACTGGATGTCGATAGCGGCCGGCCTGGTCAACACCTTGACCGTCGCCGCCGTGGCAATCCCGCTGGCGACGGCGCTGGGCCTGGGACTGGGCTTGTTGCGCATGTCGCGCAACCCGTTGGCCGCGCGTTGCGCCGCCGCCATCATCGCGCCCTTGCGCAATACGCCGGTCCTGCTGCAACTCTTCGTCTGGTACGGGCTGCTGCTGCGCCTGCCCGATCTGCGCCAGGCGTGGTCGCCGTTGCCGCACATGCTGCTGTCCAATCGCGGATTGGCTCTGCCAGCCGTGCACGGTTGGCTGCCCTACGCGGCCGTAACGGTGACCGCGCTGGCGCTGGGCGGCCTGGTCCGACGCCGCTGGGGCAATCCTGCGCTGTATGCCGCGCTGGCCGGCGCGCTGCTCGCGTGGGTCCTGTTGCCGCCCATGCGCATCGATATGCCGGTCAGGCGCGGCCTGGGACTGCAGGGCGGCTGGCAGCCCAGCATGGAATTCGCGGCGCTGACGATAGGCTTGGTGGTGTTCCATGCGGCCTACATCGCCGACATCGCACGCGCGGCCGTGCGCGCCGTGCCGGTTGGACTTGTGGAGGCCGGGCAGGCGCTAGGCTTGAAGCCCCGCAGCGTGCTGCGGCTGGTGATAGCACCCTATGCCGCCCGCGTGGCGCTGCCGCCGTATGCCAACCAGTGCCTGGCGCTGGTGAAGAACAGCACCCTGGCCATTGCCATCGGCTATCAGGAATTGATGGCGGTGATCAACACCGCCATCACGCAGACCGGCCTGGCGCTTGAAGGCATCGCGCTGGCCGTCACGGTCTATCTGGGCCTGGCGCTGGCGCTGGGCGGCGGATTGTCGGCATGGAACGCGCGCAATACCCGCCACGGCCCCGGCGACACGCATGGCGCGCGCCTGGGCGAGCGGCCTTCGTGGAACGCTGCGGGCGAACGCCGCAGTTGGCGTGGCGGGCTGTTATCGACCGCGTTGGCCGCTGTCCTGGGCTTGATCCTATGGCGGCTGCTGGAATGGGCCTTGCTCGACGCGGTGTGGCGCGGCGATCCCGCAGCATGCGCGAACGCGGCGGGCGCATGCTGGGCCGCCGTGGGCGAGAACCTGCCAGTGCTGTTCTTCGGCACCATGGCCCAGGCCGACCGGGCGCCCGCGCTGGCCGCCTGCGCAGCCCTGCTCGCCGGAGTTGCGCTGGCGTTGACTGCTCCGCGTGTCCGTCCCGCGACGCGTGCGGCCCTGCTCGCCGTCCTGCTGGGCGCGGCCATCAGCGCGCTGTCCGGCTGGCCCTGGGGCGGCGCCGCCATCGGTCCGCAACGCTGGGGCGGGTTGCTCGTCACATTGGTTCTGGCCATCTCCGCCCTGCTGGCGGCCGTGCCGCTGGCTTTCGCGCTTGCGTTATTGCGCCGTAGCCACAACCGCGCCGCCTCGCTGGCTGCCGCCGGCCTGATCGAGGCCGTCCGCGGCGTGCCGCTGGTGACACAGCTGTTGTTCGCGTCCTTTGTGCTGCCCATGCTGCTGGGCGGCGGCGTGTCCAAGTTCGCCATGGCGCTGGCCGCCCTGACGCTGCACACCGCCTGCCTGCTGGCCGAGGTGCTGCGCGGCGCGCTGCAAGCCATACCGCCCGGCCAGATGATGGCGGCGCGCGCCCTGGGCATGCCTGCGGCCATGGCCTACGGTTCGGTGATCTGGCCGCAGGCCCGCCGCATTGCCGCGCCTGCAGCCCTGGGCGTATTCGTGGGCGCGGTCAAGGACACTTCGCTGGTCAGCATCATCGGCGTGTTCGACGTGCTGGGCGCAGCAAAGGCGGTGGTGGCCGGCACCGATTGGCGGCCCTACCACGTCGAAGTCTACCTGGCCGTGGCCGCCTTGTACTTCGCCGCCAGCCTGGCCCTATCGCGCGTGGCCCGCGCCATGGAAGGCAAGCCCGGCCGCAGTTGAGGCCGGCATGACGCCGTTGGCGCGGTGGACCCGCTTCAGAAGCGCTCGTCCATCAGCGCCGGCATGACGATTTCCCGCACAAATGACGCATCGGACAGATTCAGCAGCGCGCGTGTCATCGTCACCACGTCGTGCACGGGTATCAGGCCGCCCTCTCCCCGCAGGCTGGCCGCGTCGCGCGGCACGTCCAAGCCGTCTTGCGTGTTCAGATAGCCCAATTGCAGGCAGGTCACCGCCAGCCGCCGCGCTCTGAAGCTTTCGCGCAGGGCGTCCGCGATACCCCGCAGCGCGTGCTTGGACGCGCCGAACGTCACCTCGGGACGGCCGCTGCCGGCCAACGCGGAGGTCGAACCAGTGAGAATGACTTGCGGTTTGCGCGCACCGAGGACGCGCGGGATCAAGCGCTGGAGCAACAGGATGGTCGCGGTGACGTTGATGTCCACCATGCGCGCGATCTCCGCGGGCGAGTCCGCCAGGAAGTCGTAGTGTTCGCTGAATGCGTGCTCTTCCCACACGCCCAGGTTGTAGAGGATGGCATCGAGACCGTCCGGGGCCTGCGCCGCGATCTGCTCGACGGCGGCCACTGGCTGCGACAGATCGGCCTCGATCCAGCGCAGTTCGCAGCCGGGCGGGACAGTGATGTCTGGCGGCGCGCGGCGGGCCACGCCCACGATCAGCGTGGCATCCTGGCCCAGTCCTTCCACGAACGCCCTGCCCAGCCCCTTGCTGGCGCCCACCACCATGATCCGCATTGCTGCCTCCATCCAATCACGCCCGGGAAAGCGCCAAGCCCCCCCGCGGCAACGACGCCCGGTATAGCACGATCCCTTGCGGATTCAAGCAATGCCCGCAAGCGACGGCGGGCATTGCGCCGTCAACGCGCCGCGCCCTGCAGCCACGCCGGCCGTGGCGCCGCGTCCAGCCAGTTCTTGACGATCAGCCCCAGCTCCGTATCGCCGGAGATCCGCAGCCGGCGTTGGAAGAACAAGGTATCGGCGTCCGTTTCCGAGCGCATCAGGGCCAGCAGATCGGCCAGCTTCGCGCCCAGTTCCAGTTCGGCGGCAGCGCCGTTCCATACCGGGCGAAAAGCGCCTTGTCGCACGGCGAAACTGCTGCGCAGGCCCAGGTCCTCGACCGTGATGCCGAAGCTGCGGCCCTCCAGTTCGGCCGGCGGTGTGAGCCATTTCAGCCGCCGCGCCAGTTCCAGTCCGGCGGTGAAGTGCAGCGAGACAAACGGCGCAGGCAGACGCCGCCCCAGCCTGGCGAGCACGCCCGGTACTTGAATCGCCGCGCTCATGCCACGGCCTCCAGCAGGTCGATGCCCGGCTTGCCATGGAAGTAGCCGTTGCAGCGGGCCATGCCGGCAGGCGGCCGCGCCTCCATCGGCGCCAGGCCGCGCCGCATCGCATCCAGCGCGGCGATCGCTTCCAGCGTGCCGGCCGATTGAGGACTCACCCGCAGCACCTCCACGCCCAGGGCGGCCAGCGCCGGCGCCTGCGACAGCAGGTCCAGGCAGGCTCCGGACTGCACCTGGATGCCGTTGATCGCCAGGAAATCGCTCGACTCCCGTGTACGCATGTCCAGTCCGTCCGGATGTTCGATGCAGCGAAAGCCGCAGTCGTCCTTCTTCAAACGGAAATGACGCGCCGTGAAACAGCGTGCGGAGAACGCCAGCGCCATGCGGCCCCAGACCATGACTTCCGTCTCCAGACCGGCGGGCTTTTCCGCCATCAGAAGAGCCAGCGTCTTGCTGTCCATTTCCAGCGGTGCGACAAAACGCGCGGCGCCGCGTGCGGCCAGCCATTCCAGGGTGCCGCCGTGATAGGCGTTGACATGGGGCCCCGCCACGAAGGCGCGGCCGTTCAGGTGACGCACCGCGCCCAGCTCGCCGGCTTCGACCATGAAGTCGTCCTGCCCGCAGAGCTTCTTCAGCGCGCTGGCCTCGGCCCCGGTCTCGATCAGCGTGCGGCCCGACAGCACCACCGCCTTGCCCGCGGCGCGCAGGTCGCGCGCCAGCTCCATCCAGTCCTCGGCGCGCAGCTCGTGCCTGCGGCTACAGACGGTTTCGCCCACGTAGATGATGTCGGCGGGGCTGTCGGCCAGCGACGCGTAGAAATCCAGCGTGTGCTGGCGCGGCCAGTAATACTGCAACGGTGCGACCGATATCCGGTACGCGCTAGGTTTCATTTCCATGGACGTTCGAATGCGCCTTGCGTGACTTGGGAACCTTCGGAATGGCGCGCCAGCATGGCGTTCCATTCGGGACGGGGCGAAAAGCGGGAAGCGTCCGCATGCGCGCTGTCCAGCGCGGCGCGCAAGGTCGACACCACCTGGGTGACATAGGCCGGGCTGCGCTGCCGCCCTTCTATCTTGATGGCGGACACGCCCATTTCCGCCAGGCGCGGCAACAGGCCGATGGCGTTCAGGCTGGTGGGTTCCTCCAGCGCGTGGTCGGCCTGGCCGTCGACGTCGAAGCGGCCCTTGCACAAGGTGGGATAGGCAGCGGGTTCGCCCGGCTCGTAACGGTCGATCAGGATGCCGTTCAGGCGCGCGTCCATGCGGCCGTTCTCTTCCGACCAGCGCACCGCATGCGCGGGCGAACAGACGCCCTTGTTATTGGGAGAATCGCCGGTGGCGTAGGACGACAACAGGCAGCGGCCTTCGGCCATGACGCACAGGCTGCCAAAGCCGAACACCTCGACCTCGACGCTGACGTTGGTGCAGATGCGCGCGATCTCCGCCAGCGTCAGCACGCGCGGCAGCACCACGCGGCGGATGCCGAACTGTTCCTTCATCAGTTCGATGGCGTCCGTATGGGTGGCGGAACCCTGCACCGACAGGTGCAGGCGCAAGTCCGGATAGCGGTCACTGGCATAGGCCAGCAGCCCCGCATCGGCCATGATGACCGCATCGGCGCCCAGCCCGTAGGCGGCGTCGACGGCGGCGCGCCATTCGGGCGCCCGTCCGGCCTGCACAAAGGTATTGATGGCGAACAGCACCTGTCGTCCGCGGCTGTGGGCCAGTTCCACGCCCGCACGGATATCGCTTTCGGTGAAATTGAGCCCGGCGAAGTTGCGGGCATTGGTGGCGTTCTTGAGCCCGAGGTAGACGGTGTCGGCGCCGGCATCGATGGCGGCCTTCAGCGCGGCCAGACTGCCGGCGGGGGCCACGAGCTCCAGGGGAGAGGTTCGAGTTTCCATGCCGGCCAGTCTATGGGGCCGTCACGCCCTTGGCCTTGTCGCAGATCAAACGGCCTATGCCGAACGCCGCATGCCGCCCTATTCTTCCGTGTACAGGCCGTGCTCGACCGCGTACACCGCGACCTGCACCCGGCTGGTGAGATTGAGTTTTTTCAAAACGTTCTGCACGTGGATCTTGACCGTGCTTTCGCTGACGTCCAGTTCGCGCGCAATGACCTTGTTGCTGGCGCCGCGCGCCAGCCATTGCACGATCTGGGTCTCGCGCGCGGTGAGGCGATGGCGCTCGGCGCTGCCCCCCGGCTGCGGCGCTTGCGCGGCCAGGCTGGCCTGTCCGCGGAACTGTTCGACCAGCTTGGCGGTCATGCTCTCGGCGATGACCGGCTCGCCGCCCGCCGCGCGGCGGATCGCGGCGGTCAGCGCTTCGGCATCGATGTTCTTGACCAGATAGCCGCGCGCGCCGTCGCGCAACGCCTGCCCCAGTTCGTCTGCCTCTTCCGACACCGTCAGGATGATGACCGCACAAGACGGCAACTCCTGCGTCAGCAGCTGCAGCGTTTCCAGCCCGGACAAGCCGGGCAGGTTGAGGTCCAGCAGCACCACGTCGGGCTTGAGTTCCTTGGCGCGTTTCAGGCCTTCGACGCCGTCGCCGGCCTCGGCCACGACCTCGAAGTCGGGTTGGCGTTGCAGCAGCAGGCGCACGCCCGAGCGGAACAGGGTGTGGTCGTCGACGAGGAGGATACGGATGGGCATGGTGGGAAAGTTCAAGCGGCCTGGCGTTCGCTGCCGGGCAAGGTCAGCGCGACGCGCGTGCCGGCGCCGGGCTGCGATTCAAGTTTTATCACGGCGCGCATGCGCGCGGCGCGTTCGCGCATGATGTGCAGGCCCACATGCGATTCGCCGCGCTCGGCCACCTCCGCGGGGTCATAGCCCTGGCCATCGTCGGCGATGACCAGGCTGAAGTCGCGGTCATTGGAGACGTCGATGCGCACGTGGCTGGCTTCCGAGTGCTTGCGCACGTTGGACAGCGCTTCCTGCAGGATGAAGAGCACCTGCAACTGCTCGTCAGGCGGCAGCGGCGCGCCCTCGCCCCGGCCGAAGCGCAGTTCGGTCTCGATGCCGGTCTGGCGGCGGAAGCGCGCCACCGTGTCTTCGATGCCGGCCTGCAGATCGCCCTGTGACAGCTTGGTGCGGAAGTTGGTCAGCAGTTCGCGCACGTCCTGGTAGCTTTCGTCGACGCCAGTACGCAAGAGCGGCAGGATCTCGTCGATCTCCGCCTGGTCGCCGCGCTTCACGGCAGCGTCCAGCATCTGCAATTGCAGGTTCAGGAAGTTCAGGCCCTGCGCCAGGCTGTCGTGCAGCCCCTGCGCCACCAGCCCGCGTTCGCGCACCACCGCCAGTTGGCGCGCCTGCGCGCTCAGGCGGCGGTTGTCCAGGGCCACGCCCAGATGCTGGCCCAGCGTTTCCAGCAGCTGCGATTCTGCGGGCGACAGGCGGCGTTGCTGGCGGAAATGCAAGGAATACGAGCCCAGCACCTCGTCGCGCGTGACGATGCGGAACACGGCCACGCTGGCAAAGCCGTCGCGCTGGCAGTTCAGTTCCATGGCTGGCGGCGACTCGCGGAAATCCTGGATGACGATGACCCCGGCCTGGCGCGTGGCGACGCCGCAATAGCAGTCGTTAACGCGCATGCAATGCTCGGACTCGACCAGTTCGTCGGACAAGCCCACCGACACCATCAGGTTGAGCTTTTCGTTGTTGGGATCCAGCGCCCGGATGCTGCCGCCCTCGGCGTCGAACTGCAGCATCACGCGCCGCAGGAAGCCGTCGCACAGCGCTTCGATCTCGTTGGGCTGGTTCAGGAAGGCAGCCATGTCGTAAAGCGCGCCGATGTCTCGGTTCTGCGCGGCCAGTTGCGCGGTCTTTTCTTCGACGCGCCGCTCCAGGCCGGTGTACAGGTCCTGCAATTCATCGGCCATGCGGTTGTAGCCGCGCGCCAGCACGCCGAACTCGTCCTGGCTTTCCACCGGCAGCCGGGTGCTGAATTCCCTGGCCGCCATGCGCTGCAGGCCGTCGCGCAGGCGCAGCACCGGCGAGATGATCCAGAGATACAACAGATAGATCATCGCCAGCGTGCCGGCGCTGGCAATGGCCGCCAGCACGCCCTGCGACAGGCGCAGCGAGGTGGTCTTGCCGGCGTTGTCCTGTTCGATCATGCGCACCAGCGTGTCGGCCCGGGCCACGAATTCCGGCAGGGTCTCCAGATAGGTGGCGGCATCCGGCTGCGCCAGGGCGCGCGTGGCGGCCGGCTTCATGACGTCGTACCAGTAGGCGGCCACGTCATGCCATTGCTTGCGGATGGCTTCGTCGTTGGGAATGAACAGCGGGCGCGCAGGATTGCCGCGCGCCAGGCGGGCGATGGTGTCATCCATGAGCTGCACCTGCTCGTTGGTGCGGAACTCGCGCCCGGCCTGCGGCCGCATCAGCTCCACCGCCACCCGGTTGGCCCGCATGCGCAGGCTGCCCGTATCGTTGATGGCCGCGCCCGCGCCTTCCAGCTGCCAGGACAGCCACAGCGTCCAGCTGACCATGGACAGCACCACCACGAGCGCCACCAGGGAGCTGATGACGATGCGCGTGGACAGGCGATGCCAGGGCGAAGGCAGGCCGTCGGCTGGGGCGGCGGTATCGGTGGGCTTCATGGCTTTCAACGCGGTCTTGCTGTAGGAATGCTGCGGCTTCCAGTGTAGCCGCTGCGCCTCCCGTTCCCGAGCCAGGCCCTCAAGCGAGCCCCAGGGTACGGCAAATGAAATCCGCGACTTGCGCCGGCTCGTTGAGCGGCAGGCAGGGCAAACCGGTATCCAGCGGCGCGTCGGTGGCCACCGCCACGAAACTGCTGTCTTCCGCATGCAGCGGCGGCTTGCCCACGGCGGGCCGGTACACCTCGATGCGCGGGATCGCGGCCTGCTTGAAGCCTTCGACCAGCACCAGGTCGGCCGGCGACAGGCGCGCCAGTTGCTCGTCCAGCGTGGGTTCGGGCGCGTCGCGCAGCTCGTGGACGATGGCGTAGCGGAACGGAGAGGCTACCATCACCTCCAGGGCCCCCGCCTGGCGGAAGCGCGCGCTGTCCTTGCCAGGCGGCTCCATCTGGAAATCGTGGTGGCTGTGCTTGATGACGCTGACCCGCAGGCCGCGCGCGGCCAGCAGCGGCAGCATCGCCTCGATCAGGGTGGTCTTGCCGCTGCCGGAACGGCCGGCGATGCCGAAAACTGGGGTCATGCAAGCTCCGTGAACAATGGGCATACGATGGGCAGGAATGCGTCCGCCCGCGCCGAGTATGCCAGCAAAGCGCCTGCCACCAGGTCGAAATACCAGCCGTGCAGCGTCAGGCTGCCCGCCTCCACCGCACGCCGCACAAAGGGCAGGTCCTCCAGGTTGCGCAGCGAAATCAGGATGGAGGCCTGTTCGCAGGCGCGCCGGCGCTCGGCCGCGGTTGCCTGCGGCATCTGTTGCAGCACCTGCCTGCGGGCCGGTTCGGCGATGTCCATCCAGCGTTCCAGGTAGTCGGTCTCGCCGTCGCCCCGGGTGCGTCGGTCCATCAGCGCCCGTATGCCGCCGCAATGGGCGTGGCCCAGCACGATGATGCGGCTGACCTGCAACTGCTCCACCGCGAACTGTATCGCGGCCAGCACGCCTTGCAGGCCGCGGTCGGTGCTGGCCGGGGGCACCAGATTGGCGACGTTGCGCACCGTGAAGATGTCGCCAGGGTCGCAGCCCAGCAGCATGGCCGGATCCACCCGCGAATCGCAGCAGCCGACCAGCAAGGTGCTGGGGTGCTGGCCTTCGCGCAGATTGCGGTAAAGCGATGGCGCGTCCTCGTAGTACTGCTGCTGAAAGCGCTGGAAGCCGTCGACCAGCCGTTCGATATCGCGCATGTCAGCCTCCTGTCTGCGCCATGAAGCGCACGATGCGTTCCGGACGGGCCACGAAATCATGGCGCTCCGGCTTGGCGGCGATACCGGCCCGGATCGCCGCTACCAGTTCGGCGTCGCTGGCGCCCGCGCGCAGCAGGCGACCCAGCGGCACCTGGTCTTCCTGGCCCAGGCAGAGGTACAGGGTGCCGTCCACGCCCAGCCGGACGCGGTTGCAGCTTGCGCAGAAGTGGCGCGACATGGGGGTGATCACACCCAGCACCGGCGTGCCATGGCCCGTGGTCCAGTAGCGCGCCGGTCCCGCGCCCGCCCCGTTCAGCGCGGGAACCAGGCCGGTTTCGGCGGCCAGCCGCGCGCCCATGGCGTTCAGGTCGGTGTGGGCGTAGCCCTGGCCGCAGCTGCCCATGGGCATGGGCTCGATCAGGCGCAGCACGAAGCCCTGTGCCATCGCGTAGTCCAGCAGCCTGCGCACTTCGGCCTCCGGCGTGGCCGCGTGCACCACGCTGTTGAGCTTGATCGGCGCAAAGCCCGCGTCCTTGGCTGCAGCGAGCCCCGCCAGCACCGATTCCAGGCAATCCCGGCCCGTAATCTGGCTGAAGGCGGCAGCATCCAGCGTGTCCAGGCTGATGTTCAGCCGGTCCACGCCGGCGGCGCGCAGTTCCTGGGCATGGCGGACCAATTGGGTGCCGTTGGTGGACACGGACAAGTCCTGCAATCCCGGCATGGCGGCGATGACGCCGGCCAGTCCGGCCACGCCCCGGCGCAGCAGGGGCTCGCCGCCGGTCAGCCGGACCTTCTGCACCCCCAGCCCGACGAACAGCCCCACCAGCCGCGCCATTTCCTCGTGGCGCAGCCAGTTCGCGGGAGTTTCAAAACCTTTGAAATCCTTGGGCAGGCAGTAGCTGCAACGCAGGTCGCAGCGGTCCGTGACAGAGACGCGCAGATAGTCGATGCGGCGTCCGTAGCCATCCGTTAGAGGTCCCGCAGCCGGCTCGTCCATCATGCGGCGCTCCCGCCGTAGACGCGCTCGGGCTCCTCGCCCTGCAAATCTATGCCCTGGATATCGGCGCGCTCCACCAGCAGCTTGGCATACTGGCGCCAGGCAGTATCGCGGCTCATGGACGACAGCGCGGCAGCGATCTGCTTGTCCACATGCTCGTAGGGTTGCATGCGGCCCTCGATACGGCGCGTCACCCGCACGATATGCAGGCCGTGGCGGGTTTCCAGCAGCTGCGGCAGCAGGCCGCCGGCGGGCAGCGCGAATACCGCCCGCTCGAACTCCGGCACCGTGTCGCCCCGGCCCAGTTGTCCCAGGCTGCCGCCCAGCGCGGCGGACGGACAGTTCGATTGCTCGCGCGCTACCTCCGCAAAGCGCGAGGGATCTTCCAGCAGCTCGGCCAACACCACGTTGGCGTGGGCCCGCAGCATGTCCAGATTCACGCCCGGCGTGACCTGGAACAGGATGTGATCCGCCTCGATCAGCTCGCCCACCATGAAGCGCTGCGGATGCATCTGATAGAAGCGGCGGCAGGCGGCCTCGTCGGCTACGGGCGCGGGCGCCTCGCGGGCCAGCAAGGCGCCGATGGCGCCCTCCTCGTCCGCGGCGTCCAGGCCCAGGCGGCCAGCCTCGTCCAGCAGCACGCGGCGCAGCACCAGGGCAGTGATCGCCTCGCGCATGGGGTTGCCGGCCTCTGCATGCAGCGGCAGTTCGCGTTCCAGATCCGCGTCGTTCAGTTCGACGCCATTGACGATGACAGGCATGTTCGGCTCCTGGGACAGGGAATCAGCGCGGGCGGACCAGCTGCCAGGCGCGGCCCAGGTAGCCCACCGACGCGAAGCCGCTCCAGACGTGGACCAGGCGCGTGAACGGAAAGATCACGAACAGCGAGAGGCCCATGAAGAGGTGCGCCTTGAACAGCAGCGGCACGCCGGCAACATGGCTGGCCGCGTCGCCCTGGAAGGTGACGATGTGCTGCGCCCAGGTCATCAGGCTCACCATCATTTCGCCGTCCATGTGGCCTGCAGACAGCGCGATGGTGGACAGGCCCAGCAACAGCGTGACCAGGATCCACAGCAGCAACAGCTTGTCGCCGGGGCGCGTGGTGGCGCGGATGCGCGGGTCGCTCAGGCGGCGATGGATCAGGATCAGAAGGCCGATCAGGCACAGGCCGCCCATGACGCCGCCGGCCACCATGGCCACGGTCTGCTTGAGCGTGTGCGATACGCCCAGCGTGTCCCACACCACCACGGGCGTCAGCAAGCCAGCCAAGTGGCCGAAGAACAGACCCAGGATACCGATGTGGAACAGAATGTTGCCCAACCGCAATTGCCCACGATGCAGCAACTGCGAACTGTCCGTCTTCCAGGTGTATTGCTCGCGCTCGAAGCGCACGAGGCTGCCCAAGAGGAAGATCGTCAGCGCGATGTAGGGATAGATGCCGAAGAAGAACTGATTCAGGGAGTTCATGATGCGTCGTCCTGAAGATTTAATGAGCCGCGGGCGCGCGGGGATAGAAGCGCACGGTCTGCGCGCCATCGCCCGAGAACGGCCGCAGTAGCGGTTCCACGCCGTCCGCGCCTATGCCGAACGTTTCCATCGCCTCGTCCATGTCGCGCACGGGCGCCTCGGTCTGCTCGCGCGGAACCACGCGGGATTGCGCGCGCAACACCGCGAAAATGCAGGCGTAGGGGCTTTCGCCCTTGGCCAGGCGCGCGCCGATGGCGGCCAGCACGTGGATGGCGTCGTCCAGCAGATCCTGAGCCTGGGCCGGGTCGATGACGCCCAGGAACTCCAGGAACAGCGGCACATGGTCCGGCAATTCGGACACCACCGGCTCGAAACCGTGCTCGCGGTAGGTATCCAGCAGGTCCACCATGGCCTGGCCGCGGTCGCGGCTTTCGCCGTGCACATGCTCGAACAGATGCAGCGAATGCGAGCGGTTGCGGTCGAACGTGGCGACGTAGTTCTCCTGCAGCGCGATCAGGTCGCTGGTGGCCAGGTAGCCGACCAGCGGCTGCAGGGTTTCCTCCGCGTCGGGATAGTCGGCCAAGGCGGTTTCGACTTCGCCCAGCGCGTCCAGCAGCTCGGGCTCCGGATAGCACAGCAAGGCGGAAAGCAGACGATACAGACTCATGTTTTTCTCCTTTCCTAGACCGAAGCGGCCTTCTTGCGGGATTTCGGCATCTCGATGAAGATCTCGCTACCCTGGGGCTTGCGTCCGAACAAGGTGCCTTCCGACACCCCGCCCGAGCAGCCGTTGCCGAAGGTGAAGCCGCAGCTGCCCTTCTCGTTGAAGTTGTCCTCGACCACTTCCTTGTGACTGCTGGGTACCACGAAGCGGTCCTCGTAGTCGGCGATGGCCATGATCTTGTACATGTCCTGCACGGTGGCGTCCGTCAGTCCCACCTGCTCCAGCAAGGCGGTGTCGCGCTCGCCGTGCACGGTCTCGGAGCGCTTGTAGGCGCGCATGGCCAGCATGCGTTCCAGCGCGTGGACCACCGGCGCTTCCTTGCCCGCCGTCAGCAGGTTCGCCAGATAGCGCACCGGGATGCGCAGGCTGGACACATCGGGGATCATGGCGCTCTTGCCCACCGTGCGGCTCGGCATCTGGCCGGACTCGGCGGCCGTCTGGATCGGCGACAGCGGCGGGATGTACCAGACCATGGGCAAAGTGCGGTATTCCGGGTGCAGCGGGAAGGCGACGCGCCACTCCACCGCCATCTTGTAGACCGGCGACTTGCGGGCGGCTTCCAGCCACGATTCCGGGATGCCCTGCTCACGCGCGGCGGCAATCACCTCGGGCGAATGCGGATCCAGGAACAGGTCGAGCTGCGACTGGTACAGGTCCTGCTCGTTGGCGGTGGACGCGGCGTGCTCGATCTGGTCGGCGTCGTACAGCATCACGCCCAGGTAGCGGATGCGGCCGACGCAGGTTTCCGAGCACACCGTGGGCTGGCCGGCCTCGATGCGCGGATAGCAGAAGGTGCACTTCTCGGCCTTGCCGCTGCTCCAGTTGTAATAGATCTTCTTGTACGGGCATCCGGAGATGCACATGCGCCAGCCGCGGCACTTGTCCTGGTCGACCAGCACGATGCCGTCGTCTTCGCGCTTGTAGATGGAGCCGGACGGGCAGCTGGCGACACAGGCCGGGTTCAGGCAGTGCTCGCACAGGCGCGGCAGGTACATCATGAAGGTGTTCTCGAAGGTCGAGTACATCTCCTTCTGCACGCCCTCGAACAGCGCGTCGCGGCTGCGTGCGCTGAATTCGCCGCCCAGATCGTCTTCCCAGTTCGGACCCCAATGGATCTTGTCCATCTTCTTGCCGGTCAGCACCGACACCGGACGCGCGGTGGGCGGCGTCTGCGACAGCGGCGCCTTCTGCAGGTGCTCGTAGTCGAAGGTGAACGGCTCGTAGTAGTCGTCGATCTGCGGCAGGTTCGGGTTGGCGAAGAGATTGGCCAGGATGCGCAGCTTGCCGCCCTGGCGCGGTTCCAGCTTGCCGGCGGCGGTACGCTTCCAGCCGCCCTTCCACTTCTCCTGGTTCTCCCATTCCTTGGGATAACCGATGCCGGGCTTGGTTTCCACGTTGTTGAACCAGGCGTACTCGACGCCGTCGCGGCTGGTCCAGACGTTCTTGCAGGTGACCGAGCAAGTGTGGCAGCCGATGCACTTGTCCAGGTTCAGCACCATGCCGATTTGGGCGCGTATCCTCATGATTGCTTCTCTTCTTGTTGCGTTTCAACCAGCGGACCTTCCAGCCAGTCCACCTTCTTCATCTTGCGCAGCACCACGAATTCGTCGCGGTTGGCGCCCACCGTGCCGTAGTAGTTGAAGCCGTAGGCCTGCTGGGCATAGCCGCCGATCATGTGCGTGGGCTTGAGCACCGTGCGCGTGACCGAGTTATGGATGCCGCCGCGCTTGCCGCTGGTTTCGGCGCCCGGCACGTTCACGATCTTTTCCTGTGCGTGGTACATCAGGCACATGCCCACCGGCACGCGCTGGCTCACCACCACCCGCGCCGTCAGGGTGCCGTTCACGTTGAAGACTTCGACCCAGTCGTTGTCGACCAGCCCGGCCTGCTTGGCCTCGGCTTCCGAAATCCACACGTGAGGACCGCCGCGGCTCAGCGTCAGCATGCGCAGGTTGTCCGAGTACGTGCTGTGGATGCCCCACTTCTGGTGCGGCGTCAGCCAGTTCAGGACCAATTCCTTCTCGCCGTTCGGGTAGCGGCCCAGCATGGGCGCGACCGTCTTGGTGTCGATGGCCGGCTTGTACACGCAGGAGCCTTCGCCAAAGTCCAGCATCCAGCGATGGTCCTGGTAGAACTGCTGGCGGCCGGTCAGCGTGCGCCATGGGATCAGCTCGTGCACGTTGGTATAGCCGGCGTTGTAGCTGACCTCTTCGCTTTCCAGGCCGGACCAGGTGGGTGCGGAGATGATCTTGCGCGGTTGCGCCTGGATGTCGCGGAAGCGGATCTTGTCGTGCTCGCGGCCGATGGCCAGGTGTGCGTGGTCACGCCCGGTGATCTTGCCCAGGGCTTCCCAGGCCTTGACCGACACGTGGCCGTTGGTCTCGGGCGCGAAGGTCAGGATCATCTCGGCCGCATCGATGGCGGTGTCGAGCTTGGGCCGGCCCTGGCTCACGCCCGGCTCGGTCACGGCCTCGTTGATGCCGGCCAGCTCATGCACCTCGTGCTCGGTGTTCCAGTTGATGCCCTTGCCGCCGTTGCCCAGCTTGTCCAGCAACGGCCCCACCGACGTGAACTTGCGGTAGATGTCGTTGTAGTCGCGCTCGACCACGGTCATGTTGGGCGCGGTCTTGCCGGGAACCAGGTCGCATTCGCCCAGCTTCCAGTCCTTGGGTTCGAAGGCCTGGCCCAGTTCTCCCGGGGTGTCGTGCATCAGAGGAGTCAGCACTACGTCGCGGCGCTTGCCCAGGTAGGGGCCGCCGATCTCGCTGAACTTCTTGGCCAGCAGCTTGTAGATCTCCCAGTCGGTCTTGCTTTCCCACAAGGGCTGCACGGCTTCGCTCAGCGGATGGATGAACGGGTGCATGTCCGAGGTATTGAGGTCGTCCTTTTCGTACCAGGTGGCCGTGGGCAGCACGATGTCGCCGTACAGGCAGGTGGTGCTCATGCGGAAGTCCAGCACCGTCAGCAGGTCCAGCTTGCCTTCGGCCGCGTCTTCCTGGTAGGTCACCTCGGTGGGCTTGATCGCCTCGGCTTCGTCGCCGAACACCGCGTTCTGCGTGCCCAGCAGGTACTTCAGGAAATACTCATGGCCCTTGCCGCTGGAGCCCAGGATGTTGGAGCGCCACACGAACATGTTGCGCGGGAAGTTGGCCGGATCGTCCGGGTTCTCGCACGACATGCGCAATTCGCCCGACTTGAGCTGCTCTGCGACGAATGCCACCGGATCCTTGCCCTGGCTTTCGGCCTGCGCCACCACGTCCAGCGGATTGGTGCGCAATTGCGGCGCCGACGGCAGCCAGCCCATGCGCTCGGCGCGGGCGTTCAGGTCGATCATGCTGAGGTCGCCGTAGCGGCCCCGGTCTGCCGTCGGACCCAGGATCTCCTGGACGTTCAGCTTTTCATGGCGCCACTGGCTGGTATGCGCATAGAAGAACGAGGTGCCGTTCATCTGGCGCGGCGGACGGACCCAGTCCGCGGCGAAGGCCAGCGGGGCCCAGCCGAACTGCGGACGCAGCTTTTCCTGGCCCACGTAGTGCGCCCAGCCGCCGCCACTCTTGCCCACGCAGCCGCACATCATCAGCATGTTGATGATGCCGCGGTAGATCATGTCCATGTGGTACCAGTGGTTCAGGCCGGCGCCGACGATCACCATGGACTTGCCTTCGGTGTCGTGGGCATTCTGCGCGAATTCGCGCGCCACCTGGATGACCTGCGCGCGCGGCACGCCGGTATGCTTTTCCTGCCAGGCGGGCGTGTAAGGCACGTCATCGTCATAGGAACTGGCGACGTTGCCGCCGCCCAGGCCGCGGTCCAGGCCGTAGTTGGCCATCTGCAGGTCGTACACCGTGGCCACCAGGGCTTCGCTGCCGTCGGCCAGGCGGATGCGGCGCGCCGGCACATTGCGCACCTGCAGCTCGCCATGCTCGCTGCCGAAATACGGGAAGCCCACGCCGACCACGGCGTCGGATTGGTCCAGCAGGCTCAGCGTGGGTTCGATCTCGCGGCCGCTGCCGCCGTCCTTGGACTCCAGGTTCCAGCGGCCGACCTTTTCGCCGCCGTTGACCGCGCCCTCGCCCCAGCGAAAGCCGATGCTGCCGTTGGGCGCGACCAGGTCGCCGCTCTTGGCGTCCAGCACCAGCGTCTTCCAATCGGGGTTGTTCTGTTCGCCCAGCGCGCCGTCCAGGTGCGAGGCGCGCAGGAAGTGGTCCGGCGCGTAGAAGCCGTCGCGCTCCTTCAGCTGCACCAGCATGGGCATGTCGGTGTAGCGGCGCACGTAGTCGCGGAAGTAGTCCGACGCGCCGGAGAGGTGGAATTCCTTCAGGATCACATGGCCCATGGCCATCGCCAGCGCGGCGTCGGTGCCCTGCTTGGGCGCCAGCCAGATATCGCCGAATTTGACCATTTCACCGAAGTCGCTGGACACGGCCACCGTCTTGGTGCCCTTGTAGCGGACTTCGGTGTAGAAGTGCGCGTCCGGCGTGCGGGTCTGGGGCACGTTGGAACCCCACACCATCAGGTAGGTCGAGTTGTACCAATCGGCCGATTCCGGCACGTCGGTCTGTTCGCCCCAGATCTGCGGGCTGGCGGGCGGCAGGTCGCAGTACCAGTCGTAAAAGCTCAGGCAGGCGCCGCCCAGCAGGCTGAGGTAACGCGCGCCAGCGGCGTAGCTGACCATGGACATGGCCGGGATCGGCGAAAAGCCGATCACGCGGTCAGGGCCGAACTTCTTGATCGTCAGCGCGTTGGCGGCGGCCACGATTTCCATCGCCGTATCCCAGTCGGCGCGCACAAAGCCGCCCAGTCCGCGCACGGCCTTGTAGCGCTTGGCGCGCTTGGGATCCTGGCTGATCCACTCCCAGGCCGCGATCGGGTCCATGGTCTTGCGGGCCTCGCGCCACATTTCCATGAGGCGGCCGCGGATCATCGGGTACTTCACGCGCTGCGCCGAATACACGTACCAGCTGTACGAAGCGCCTCGCGGACAGCCGCGGGGCTCATGGTTGGGCAGGTCCGGCCGCGTGCGCGGGTAGTCGGTCTGCTGGGTTTCCCAGGTGATCAGGCCGTTCTTGACGTAGACCTTCCAGGAGCAGGAGCCCGTGCAGTTCACGCCGTGCGTCGAACGCACCACCTTGTCATGCTGCCAGCGCGCGCGGTAGGCGTTTTCCCACTTGCGGTCCTCGTTGACCGTTTCGCCGTGACCGTCCGCGAAGGTGGACTTCACCCGCGACATGAACTTCAAGCGGTCCAGAAAATGGCTCATTCTCTATTCTCCAAGAGCGCCGGTCCGGCCGGCGCGTACTGCGATCAATGCTGTTGAATCCATTGTGGGCGCGGCCCGCCTGCCGGACCATTCGCCGGTGGCACAGGCCGGGCGCGGCAGAATGACTAGTCACTCCGGCCGCGTCCGTTTCGCTCTAGCAAGGCACCGGCGCATTGCGGCGGGCGTAGTACCACCAGGTGATGACCATGCAGGTGGCGTAGAAGCCGATGAAGCAATACAGGGCCGCCTGCACGCTGCCGGTCATCTCGAGCGAGGTGCCGAAGCTGCGCGGGATGAAGAAGCCGCCGTATGCGCCGATCGCGCCCGAGAAGCCCAGCACCGCGGCCGACTCCTTGGCGGCGTCCGCCTGGGCCTGCTTCTGCGCCGCGGCGCCCTTGCCTTCGGCCGCCTGCGTGCGTTCACGCAGGAAGATCACGGGAATCATGCGGAAGGTCGAACCGTTGCCCACGCCGGTCAGCGCGAACAGCACGATGAACATGGCCAGGAAGCCGTTGAAGTTGCCGGGCTGTCCGGCGACCGGCAGGAACATCACCACGCCCAGCACCGCGACGATCATCGCCGCGAAGGTGAACAGCGTGACCCGCGCGCCGCCCAGCTTGTCCGACACCCAGCCGCCGAACGGCCGCGTCAGCGAACCCACCAGCGGGCCGAGGAAGGCATAGGCCATGGGGTCGACCTGCGGGAACAGCGTCTTGGTCAGCATGGCGAAGCCGGCCGAAAAGCCGATGAAGGAACCGAAGGTGCCCACGTACAGCCAGCACATCAGCCAGTTGTGCTTGCGCTTGAAGATGACGGCCTGGTCCGCGAACGAGGCGCGGGCATCCGCGATGTCGTTCATGCCGAACCACGCGGCGATCGAGGCCAGCGCAATGGGGATCACCCAGATGAAGCCGGCGTTCTGCAGCCACAGGTTCTGCTGCGCGCCATTGGCGTTGATGACCTGGGGCTCGCCGCCCGCCACGCCGAATACGCCGATGGAGATCACCACCGGCACCACGAACTGCACCAGGGACACGCCCAGGTTGCCGATACCGGCATTCAGCCCGGTGGCCAGGCCCTTCTTCTCCTTCGGAAAGAAGAAGCTGATGTTGGCCATGCTGGAACTGAAGTTGCCGCCGCCCAGGCCGCACAGCAGCGCCAGGATCAGCAGCGTCGGGAACGAAGTCGTCGGGTCGCGCAGGGCGAAGCCCATGCCCAGCGCCGGAATCAGCAGCGAAGCCGTGGAAATGGCCGTCCACTTGCGCCCGCCGAAGACGGGCACCAGGAAGGAATAGAAGATGCGCAGGGTCGCGCCCGACAGCGCGGGCAGCGCCGTCAGCCAGAACATCTGGTTCTTGGACAGCATGAAGCCGGCGCGGTCCAGATTGACCACCACCACGCTCCACAGCATCCAGATGCTGAACGCCAGCATCAGCGCCGGAATGGAGATCCAGAGATTGCGGTTGGCGACGCGGGCGCCGGTCTGCTTCCAGAAACCGGGATTATCCGGCTCCCAGCGCGCAAGGACTTGAGTGGAAGACATAGGGATACTCTCAGGAGGTGGTGGAGGGAGAGGCGGCGTGTTGCCGGGCAATGGCCGCGCTTTCCGGCCGGAAACTGAAGTGCATGAAGATGAGGGAGACGCAGACGGTGCCGTACAGCAGCATGAAGGCGCTGGAGCGGACGCCCGTCAGGTCGAGCAGGATCCCGAACATGATCGGCAGCACAAAGCCGCCCAGCCCGCCGGCCAGGCCGACGATGCCAGAGACGGCGCCGATGTTTTCGCCAAACTCGTCCGAGATGAACTTGAAGACCGAGGCCTTGCCGATGGCCATGGCGATGCCGACCACGAACAGCAGCACGGTGAAGGTGACCGGCCCGAGCGCGATGCCGAAGCTGCGCGGACCATTGGCCGTCACGATGGTGAATTCCGTCTGCGGGTAGCTCAGCAGGAAGAACGCCACCCAGCACACCCACATCACCCACCAGGTGGTCTTGTAGGCGCCGTAGCGGTCCGAGATCCAGCCGCCGACGGCGCGCAGCACGCCCCCGGGCAGGGAGAAGCAGGCTGCCAGCAGCGCCGCCAGCTTCATGTCGAAGCCGTATTCGCCGATGTAGTACTTGGTCATCCACAGCGCCAGCGCCACGTAGCCGCCGAACACCACCGAGTAGTACTGGCAATAGCGCCAGACGCGCGGGTCCTTCAGCATGGCCATCTGGGCCGACAGGCTGGCGCCGCTCTTGACGCGGTGCGCGGGGTCGGAAGAAGAGAACAGCCAGAACAGGATGGCCGTCACCAGGAGCGCCACGGCATAGACCTGGGGCACGATGACCCAGGCGCCGCCCGCCGCCGCGATCAGGGCGGGGGCCACGAACTTGGTGATGGCCGAGCCCGAGTTGCCGGCGCCGAACACGCCCATCGCCAGGCCCTGCTTGTTGCGCGGGAACCAGCGCGCCACGTAGGGCGTGCCGACCGAGAACGAGCCGCCAGTCAGGCCGACGAACAGCGCCAGCACCAGGAACTGCCAGTACTCGGTGGCATAGGACAGCAGCCAGATCGGCACCACCGCCAGCAGCATCAGGATGAAGAACACCGGCCGGCCGCCGTAGCGGTCCGTCCAGATGCCCAGCGGCACCCGCACCAGCGAACCGGTCAGCACCGGCATGGCGGCCAGCAGGCCGAACTCGGTTTCGGACAGGCCCAGTTGCTGCTTGATGGGAATGCCCAGCACCGCAAAGATCATCCACACCGCGAAACAGATGGTGAAGGCGAATGTGCTTGAAATCAGGACCCGCATCGGCGCGCCGGCGGAAGGTTGACTTGCTGCCATGGTTACTCTCGCTTTACTCACGAAGACATGTGGCTAGCCTAGGCATGGCGGGCCTTGCGGACCATTCGCCAGCCGACCAGAAGCCCCTTGCCGATGTGACTAGTCACCCCTTTCCTGGCGGCCCGGCTTGCGCTGGATCAAGCGGCCGCGCTGGCGGCAACGCGCGGGAGGCATTAATATGCATTTCAAATACACCTTTAAACGCGAAGCCGAAACGGCGCCGCGACTGCCCTCATGAGCACGCTGCTTAGCATCGAAGAACCCGCCGCTGCCCCTCCCCGTCCGCGGCCCCAATGGCGCGCCTTCACGGAAATGGGCTTCCGGCCGCTCTACCTGGCCGGCTGCTTCTGGGCGCTGGCGTCCGTGCTGCTATGGGTGCATGCGCCGGCACGCCTGACGGGCGTGTTGAACGGCATGTTCTGGCACGCGCACGAGATGCTGTGGGGCTTCGTCGCCACGATCGCGGTGGGCTTCCTGCTGACGGCGGGCGCCAATTGGACCGGCAAGAACCCCTTGCGCGGCACGCCCCTGGCCATTTTGTGCGCGGTGTGGATCGTGGCGCGCGCGGGCTATCTCGTACCCGGACGTCCGGCCTTCGTGGTGGCTGCGGCGGCGGACCTGCTGTTCTTCCTGTGGGCCGCGGGCGCGCTGGGCCGCGCCGTCGCCGTCACGCGCAACCAGCGCAACTACGGCATACCCTTCCTGCTGCTGGGCCTGGCCGCCACCAACGCGCTCTACCTCTGGGCCTCGGTCCAGGGCGACTACTTTGCGCTGATGCGCTACTTCAATGCCGGATTGCTGTGCATGGCGGTGCTGACGCTGCTGATCGCGCGCCGGGTCATCCCCTTCTTCGCCAAGCGCGCCGTGGCGGGACTGGACATCCCGCCGCACACCCGCAGCGGCCAATGGCAGCTGGGTACGGGCATCGTCGCCATCGCCTGCCTGCTTGCCGGCCAGCTGCAAGCTGCGGCGCTGGCGCTGGCTGCGACCGGCTTGATCGCCCTTGCGCAATGGATATCCTGGAAGCCCTGGGCGGTGCGCAAGGTGCCGCTGTTGTGGATCCTGTATGCGGGGTATTGCGGCCTGGGCATCGGCCTGCTGGCAGGCGCGGCGCAATTGGCCGGCTATGTGCTGCGGCCCGCCTGGCCCGCCCACGTGATCGGCGTGGCCGGATTCTCGGTGCTGATCCTGGGCATGGTCACGCGCACCGCGCTCGGCCACCTGGGCCGGCCGCTGCAGACCGACCGCAGCATGGTGTTGAGCTATGCGCTGATGATTCTGGCGGCCCTGCTGCGCCTGGCCGCCCTGCTCCCGACCGCCGCCACCATCGGCTTCCTGCATGCCTCGGCGACCGCCTGGGCGCTGGCCTTCGCGCTATACCTTTGGCGCTTCTTCCCCATGATGATCCGGCCGCGGGCCGATGCGGGCAAGACGGCCGCGCCAGTGATGAAGGTGGTGCCGGTCGCTCGGCGTCCGGCCGCCTGAGCCTCAGCCGCGCCCCTCGCGCCGGCGGGTGGCCGCCAGCTGCTGCTTCATGGCCTTGAGCCAGGCCTTGACCTGCTGCATGTCGACGAACTGCGACAGCTCGAATTCGAGTTCGCCTATGTATTCCTCGGCATCGGCGATCTCCGCGTCCAGGTCTTCCATCAGTTCGGAAGGGTCTATGGATTGCGCGGGATCGAAATGGTATTTGGCCTTGAAGCCGTCTTCCGCGGCTGCGATTTCGCCGGCCAGCTTGGCAAGCTGCGCGTCCAGCGCCTGGATGTACTGCGCGTAGCGTTCCTCATCGACGCCAGCCAGACGATCAGGACCGGCAGCGGCCAAGGCTTCGATTTCCGCCAGCGTTTCGGGCGCAGGTGCGGGACTATCGCCCGCCGCCTGGGTCAGCAGCGCTTCGGCATCGTCCTCGTCCTGTCCGTCTTCCACGCCGGCGTCGTAGTCCGAGCCGGCATGCTTGAGATACAAGGCCTTCAGCCGGTCCGTGTCGCACTCGGCCGGCGTGCCATCCAGCACGATGGCGTCCAGCGTTTCCTGTGCCAGCTGCGCAGCGATCTCCGACGCCAGGGCGCGTTCCGCCTTGGTCAGTTCCTTCTGCTTGCAGGCATGGTCGAAGCAGGCCACCAGCTTGGCCTTCAGTTCGACCTCGACCGTCTCCAGCGGCGCCAGCACGTCTTCGTATTTCTTCTGGTATTCCGGCAGCACGGCCTGCCAGCCGCGCAGGCGGGCGCGCTGCGCTTCGAGCGTGCGCACGAGCGACTCGAATCTCTGACGTTGCGGCGTTCCGGATGCCGGCTGCGCGGCGGACGTGTTTTCTTGCATGGAGGGAACCTGGGCAGGCGGCGCCATAGGCGCCTTGAAATGATCGGAGCGCCATTTTAGGTTACCTGTCCGCCGAACCCTCGGCGGCGTTGTCCTTGGACGTCGTGTCGGCGGGCTCGATGTCCTCGTCGGGCACCTCATCGCCTTGAGCGCTGTCGTTGGCGTCATCCGGATTCTGCGCCGGCGGCCGATGGGCAGGGGTCCCGGGCGGCGGCACGGACGCCATCGTTATCGGATGCAAAGCCAACTCGAATTGGATCTGGGGCATCGCAGCACCTATCAGGAAGTGCGGCGAAATCCGCCGCAGTCCGGTATCAGCAAGCGCCATGCCACAACGCCCGCGCAAGAGGCGTCAGAACCGTGGATTCTTGCCGAACGGCACTTCCGTGTCTGTCGGCTTCTCGAACGACGCGGTATCCCCGTTCAAGTCCGCGACGTGGATCTGGGCCAGCCGCGTCGCCTCGTCTATCGCAACCTGGGCCGAGGCGAAGCGCTCCTCGACGGCTATCCGCTCCTGCGGCGCTCCCGCCGCCGGCGGCACCAGCACATAAGCGATGCTCCAGCTGCCCTGATGCTCAACCGGACGCTCGAGCTCGAAATCCCAACTGGCGTGTTCCATAGGGGCCTCCTGTCGAATCCTCCCTTCATGCTACTGCGGTTTACTTCGGCCTGGGATCACGGATGCCCTGATCCAGTCCCTCGAATTCGCCGCGCCGCAGGCGCGGCAGGAAATTGGCCATGGCCTGCGCCACGTTGCGCACTTCCTGCTGCACCGCCTGGTCCTGGTCCAGGTCGTCGTGGCTGGTGGCATACGGGCGGTAATAGCTGATGTAGCGGTCCAGCCGCGACGCCGCGCCCGCGTCCATCAGCCCCATCCAGTCCAGCCAATCGGCCAGCCCCCGCCGCTGCGCCTCGACGCCGGCCACGTCTCCATGCACCACCAGGCCGTAGGCGCGGCCGGCCAGATGCTTGGGGTATGGCCAACCGGCAAGCTCGACCTGTTTGGCTTTGAGCGGATCCTTGCCGCCAGTCAGCGTGGGATCGGGATTGCCGCCGTCGGCGCACACCAGCCTGTCTATCATCAGCTTCAAGGGGCTGGGCGATTGGTACCAGTACGTGGGCGCCACCAGGATCACGCCATGTGCCGCGACCCATTGCTCGTAGATCCCGGCCATGGCGTCGTTGGACTGTCCCAGCGAGTGGTTCGGATAGCAGCTGCATGGCCAATGGCACAGGGGCATCGCGGTCGACACGCAGCCCTTGCAGGGATGGATGCGGTACTCATATTCGGAAACCAGGCGGCTGAGATCCAACAGGTCCGTCTGCACGCCGGCCGTCTGCAGCTCATCCAGGACGAGGCGCGCCAGCCGCCAGCTCTTGGAGACCTCCCCGGGACAGGTGCCGTCATTGCGCGCGGCGCCGACGATCACCAGGACGCGAGACGGGGTGTCCGGATCGCGCTGAACTGCCTCCGCGCGCTCCAGGCGGTCGCGCGTTTCCTTCCACTCCTGGGAAAGATCGTAATCGGGATCGGCGTAGCCCTGGCCGGCTTTCACCGTGACAGGCGCCTTGCGCCCTGCTTCGTAGCCTTCCCAGGCAATCGCTTCCAGGCGCTCCAGCGCGTCGCGCTCGGCCTCGAAGGCCGGATCGTAAAAGCGCCGCATGAAGCGCAGGCGGAATTCTTCCCGCGCTAGCGGGCCGTCGTACTGGCCCTTGCGGACCGTGGGCTTGATTCCGATCATGGCTGCCTCCTTTTGCGGGCGCGGCGGCGGCGTTCCTGCCTGGCGCGAGCGGTACAGGCCGCGGCCAGGGCGAGCAGCTTGTCTTCGTCCAGGCGCTCCGCGTCGACCAGCCCTTCGTCCGCGCCCTCCAGCGCAATAAGCAATTCATCGAGTTTGAGGTGCAACGCCTCGCTGTCCTTGTTCTGGCTTTGTTGAATCAGGAACACCATCAGGAATGTGACTATGGTCGTGCCGGTATTGATCACCAATTGCCACACTTCGGAATAGCCGAACGCAGGACCGGAGGCCCCCCACAGCACAACAGTGATGACCGCCAATCCGAAGGCGATGGGCGACCCCACCCACTTGGTCACATGCGCGGCAAAATGATCAAAGAAGCGCGCTACCGGATGGTCAGCACCGCCCGCGTCGGGTGCAGCCGAACGCTTCGGCGCCGGACGCCGCCTGGGTACGCGAGTGTTGAGCATGCTGGCCCCCTTGCTCCACGGGACATGCTGTTCAGCAAGTTCCGTGCCCGCCCCCGGCCAGGGAAAGAAGACATGCGGCGTGCTAGGCTGACAGGATTGCGGTCGGCGGAGCCCAGATGAAATCCATTCTGCAGTCCGAAAAGCTCCTGTTGCTGGCCTGCGCGCTGGCCGCCGCCGGATACCTGGCCGATTCCGGCGCAAGCGGTTACGGCCGCCTTGCCAGCCTGGTCGAGACTGCCGTTTTGATCACCGCCATCCTGGCCGCTTCGCTGAGCGTCGCCCGCCACGCCGAGCGTGTCGCGCAGAAGCTTGGCGACCCTTACGGCAGCATGATCCTGACGCTATCCGCCGTGCTGGTCGAGGTCATCGTGCTGGCAATCGTGTCCACCAAGGCCCACTCTCCCACCCTGGTGCGCGACAGTATCTATTCGGCCGTCATGCTGGACATCAACGGCATCCTGGGCGTAGCCGCCCTGATCGGCGGTTTCAAGCACGGCGAGCAGGCATACAACGATGATTCCGCCCGAACTTACAGCGTGATGATCCTGACCGCGGTTACGGTCTCGATGATCATTCCCGAGTTCATTCCTCAGTCGCGCTGGCGCGCGTATAGCAGTTTCACGATTGCGGCCATGCTGCTCCTGTACGGCGTGTTCCTGCGCATGCAGACCGGCCCGCACAGCTACTTCTTCAGCTACAGCTATCCGGACAAGAAAACCCGCAGGCCCCTGCCAACCTCAGGCTACCCAACCCGAGGCCAATCGGCGGCGGTCATGGCGATCGGCATCATTGCCGTGGGCGCGCTTGCCGAACTGATGTCCCATTCCCTCGATCGCAGCCTGGAAGGCATCGAAGTGCCTCCTGGCTTGGTGGCACTGATCGTGGCCGGCATTTCCGCCGCGCCGGAAATGCTGACCGCATTGCGCGCGGCGCTCGCGAACCGGATGCAATCGGTGGTCAATATCGCGCTTGGCGCTTCGTTGTCCACGGTGATACTGACCGTGCCGGCGATGGAGGCCCTGGCCTTGATCACAGGTCAGCGCATCGTCATGGCCATGACGCCGGCGCAGACATTGATGATGCTCGTCACCCTGCTGGTGGCGGCAATCAACCTCAATGACGGCCAGACCAACGCGATCGAGGGCATGACCCATTTCATCCTGTTTGGCACCTTCCTCATGCTGCTGGGACTGGGCTTGTAGCGTTCTGACCCGGCTCAGGCGTTCAGATGCGGGCCAGGCGGCCGAATCCGGCGCCGTGAACAGGCGCGCCGCTCCCGAGTCCGGGCATAGGCAATTCTTGGGCCCAACCCGCCGCCAGGGCTTGCGCAACATGCACGGGATCTGCCGTCTTGGCGTGCTCGTTGCGGATGCGGCAGGTCTGCGGGTCCATGGCGAACAGGCCGCGCGCAGATACCCGCGCCTGTTCGATCAACTGCGTGGTCTTGGGAATGCGTATCTGCGCAAATTCACTCAGAGCCGCCGCCAGGCCCGCGTCCGGGCCGTTCAGGCATCGGGCCAGGTGCCAGCCATCCTCCAGCGCCTGGCACGCGCCCTGCCCCGAGGTCGGCAGGGGCGCGTGCGCGGCGTCGCCCACCAACAGCACGTTGCCCCGGCTCCAGCTTGTCAGGGGATCGAGGTCGTGCACGGCGATCAGGCGGATGGTGTGCGCCGGCGTCGCGCGGATGATGCGGGCGACAGGGTCGGGCCATTTTCCGAACAACGCCTCGACCTCCTGGCGCAGGTCCGCCGCAGGCCCGGCCGCGGACAAGGGCCGCGCCTGCGCGCCCGCCCAGTAGACCAGGCCCGGCCGCACCGCCACGGCGCCAAAGCGCTCGCCCGCGCCCCAATAGTCCTGGATGGCGATTTCGTCGACCAGCACACCGTCCGCCTGCGCCACGCCTATCCAATTCACGAAGCCCTGATAAACCGGCGCGTTGTCTCCCGCGACGAATCGGCGCGCCACCGAATCCATGCGGCCATCGGCGCCGATGATCACGGCGCGGGTTCGGGCGCTGCTGGAATTGATGCAGGCGCGGCTGGGTGCGATGGGCCGCCGTTCCTGACGTTTCCCATCGGTAGCCAACGGATAGCGCAACCCGCCCTTATGGGCGCAGACCGAGTACCAACGCGCCAGATGCCAGGCTGGCCACCGCGATCAGCGCCCAAGCACGTTGCGCGCTGCGGGCGCCGAACACGCCTACGCCGATCGCCGTGTATACGACAAAGCTCAAAAGCGTTCCGCCGAGCACGCCGGCAGCCGGCGAGGCGCCGGCCCTGGCAGGCCACGCCAGCGCCAGGACCGACATCGCCAGGGCGGACAACAGGTAGCCGCCCGCTGCCGCAGCCATCACGCGGCTGGCGATTCCCCAGCGATAAGCTGCATCATCGTGGCTGGCAGGAGGCGCTTTGCGCGACGGCGGCGCGGCGACCGCTGGCACGGCCTTCCAGCGCCGCCCCAGCGCATGAGCCATGCAGGCAAGCAGCAGGCCAAGCCCGAACGCAGTGATCTCCACTGCCGCCTGCGGCCATTCTCCGCGGGCTGCATAGGTCCATGCATGCCGGCCCGTCGTCACCCAGTTCAATATCGGCAGCCCCAGGCAGAGCACGGCAGCCGCAGCCAGTTGCTCGGTCCATGCGCTGCGCGGCGCGCGCAACAGCGCATGGACCAGGGTCGCGGCCCACACGGCGAAGAAAATGCGGATCTCCCAGGCGCTGCGTTCCGGCCAGGCGGCGGGGATCAGGCGGTTCCCGTAAAAGTAGGCGATGCTTGCCACGGCGACACCCGCCAGCGCCGCCACGTTCAATGCCTCCACGCAGCGGTAGACCCGCGCCGTGCCCCTCCCGAATTCATGCTCGCTCTTCTTGCGCCGCTTGATGGAGTACAGCAGCGTGCCGATGGCGATCATGGCGGTTCCCATCAGGCCGCTGAAGAAATACAGCCACTTGATGGTCCATCCGCCAAAGTCTGCCTTGTGCAGGGTTTCGATCGTCTCATGGACCTGCTTTGCTTCAAACCCCTCGTGATGAGCGGGCACGACCTGCAAGACCGCTCCGCTCGCGCCATCGAACACGACGCGGCTGGCATCTGTGAGCAGGCGCGGGGCGGCGCCGGCCAGGGGCTTTCGCCCGGACACCAGGACGATGCCGCGCGCATCGCCGGGACGCTCTATCGTGAGGCGCGCCGCTTCCTGCCCGGTCAGTTCGCGCGCGCGCGACAGCAACGGGTATAGATCCGGAACCCCGTCCAAACCCGGCCCCGCGATGCGCGGCACAGGCAGCGCTGGCGCGAGCTCGGCCTGGTAGCGGCGATAGGCGCCGGCGTCTCCGCCATACGCCGCATGCAGCGGCCAGGGCATGTAACTGGTGTAGAAGAACGCCAGGCCCGTGTAGCCGATCATGAAGAGGAACGGCAGCGTCAGCACTGCCGTGGCGTTGTGCGCGTCCAGCCAGCTGCGCAGTCCCTTGCCCGGACGAAAAGTGAAAAAGTCCTTGAAGATGCGCTTGTGCACCACCACGCCGGAGACCAGCGCGACCAGCATGCACATGGATATCCAGCCCACCAGCCAGTAGCCCGGCAAGCCGCCGTGCAAGGTGTAGTGGAAGGACATGAAATGCCGGCCGCCCTCGGTCTCGCGGATCTGGGGCGGCGGCTGCACTGCGCCCGTGCGCGAGTCCAGCCAGATCTCTTGGCGTGCGCCGTCGTCGGTGCGCCAGGAAAGTTGCGCCGGCCAGCCGGGCCGGACCGGCAGGGAGATGTCCCAGGCGGAAGCCGCCGCCGCGCGGGACGACAGCTCCTGCGTGGCGCGCGGCAGCCACTGCCGGGCGTCCACGGCCGCGGCAGCGGGATCGGCCGGCGGCCCTGCTTCCATCCAGCGCGTGATGGGTTCCCGGAACACGCTGAGCGTGCCGGTCAGGAAGATCGCGCACAGTAGCCAGCCGCAGGTCAGGCCGCACCAGGTGTGCAGCCATGACATGCTTTGGCGAAATCCCCCTTTCACAACCGGGTCCGCAGGCCGCCGTGATCATCGGCCGACACGCGGCCGGTCACAGCGTACCCCGCAAGGTCAGCATCACGTTGCGAGGCTCGCCGTAGTGGTTGCCGCGCCGGATCTGGCTGACCATGCCGTAGTAGTCCTTGTCGAACACGTTCGCCACGTTCAGGCTGGCGGACCAGTGCTTGTTGATGCGATAGCCCGCGCGCAGGTCCCACACCGCGCGGCCGGGCGCGCCCATCCGCACCGACATGTCGTCATAGGCCTTGTACGAGTAGCCGCTTTGCGCCGACACGCCGCCGCCGACGCTGAAGGCGTTCCAGCGCCCCGGCAGCTGGTACGTGGTGGACAGGCGGAACAGATGGCGCGGGGTTTCCGCGCTGATCGTCTCGCCTTCGTCGTCGCGGCTGGTGACGTAGGTGTAGCCGGCCATCACTTGCCAACCCGGCGACAGTTCCCCGCTGGCTTCCAGTTCAAAGCCCTTGCTGCGCAGCGTCCCGCCGTTGCGATAGCAATTGGGCGAGGCCAGCGAACCCGGGCAGTTTCCGGGGGCAGACAAGTCCTCCACTGCGATGCCGGACTTCTTCACGGTGAATACCGCTGCGGATAGGTTCAAGCGTCCGTCGTAGAGTTCGCCCTTCACCCCCGCCTCGTAGTTGGCGCCGATGGACGGGTCCAGCGGCTTGCCCGAAGACGTTACGTAGGTGCTCTGCGGCTGGTAGGTGTCCGCATAACTGGTGTAGACCGACCATTGCTGGTCTAGGTCGTAGACCAGTCCGGCATAGGGCGTGAATTCATGCTTCTGCTCATAGTCCCGGGTTCTCGCGCCCGTCAGACCATCGTCGGACCGGTACTTCAGCCAGCTGAACTTGCCTCCCAGCAGCAAATGCAGCGGGTCCGCCAATTGCAGGCGCATGCTGCCGTACAGGCTGGTCTGCTCCAAACGCGACGTTTCCTTGCTGCCCCACGCTGGACGCGTGGGCTCAGGAATGGAGGAATGGTCCGGGTCGTACACGTTGATGGGCGAGTCGCTGTCCAGATTCGCCGACTTCTGGTTGACGCGCTGGCGCGACCAGCTGGTGCCAAGCAGAATCTGGTGCGTGCCGCCCAGCGCCTGGAAACTGCCCGTGGTGTTCAGATCGATGCCATCGCTTTTCACGCTCGCATTGTTGAAATAGATGGTATAGAAGCTGGAACCCACGCCGGTCGCCCGATCCACGCCGCCGACCGGAATGGCCACGCGCTGGTCCAGGTCGACCTCGGTGTGATTGAGCGACAGGCGCACTTTCCAGTCCTTGTCGAGCCGGTGCTCGGCTTCGGCGAACACTTCGTTCACCTGGCCCTTCTGCCGGTTCCAATCCTGGATCAGCGAGGTCGAGCGCGAAACGTCCAGCGCGCCGCCGTCGGTATAGCGCGGCAGGCCGAACAACCAATAGCCGTCCGTATCGGTGGCCTGGTGGCGCGCCCCGAACGTCAGCGTCGTGTCGCGCCCGAGATCGGCGTCGATCACGCCGTAGACCAGGGGCGATTTCGACTTCGTGCCATCGTAGAAGTAATGGCGGTCCTGATAGGCGGTCACCAGGCGGCCGCGCACCGTGCCGGACTCGTTGAGCGGGCCGCCGCCATCGAGTTCCATGCGGTAGTTGTCCCAGGATCCCACCGTGGTGGAGCCCTCGAAATGGCCTTCGCCGCGCGGACGCTTGCGCACCATGTTGATCGCGCCGCTGGGATCCGCCGAGCCCAGCATCAAGCCGGCCGCGCCGCGCAGCACTTCCACACGATCGAAGACAGCGGTGTCGATGGGCAGCCAGCCCACCGGGGCATAGACCACGCCGGCCACGCCGTCGACCAGGTAATTGCTGTCGTCCACCGTGAAGCCGCGGATCGAGAACTTGTGGTTGCCGAAGTTTCTTGCCGTCTTGGTCACGCCGGTGGTCTGCGCCAGCGCCTCGTCCAGCGTGGTCAGGTTCTTGTCGTCCAGCAGCTGGCGCGTGAGCACGCTGACCGATTGCGGCGTCTCCTTGACCGACTGTGTCATCTTGCTGATCGTGATGGCATCGCTCGTGTATGAGCCGGTTCCTTCGGTGGTGGGATTGCCCACGCCGCTGCCGGTGACTGTCACCGACTGCAGCGTGACAGCATCGCCCGAGGCTTGCCCGACCACCGTCAAGGTGTACACATTCGGCCTGGCGCTGTTCACACGCACGTTGCTACCGGACAGCAACTGGTCCAGCGCTTCCCGCGGCGTGTAACGGCCGTTGACCGCTGGCGAGCGTTTGCCCGCCACCACGGCCTCGTCGAACAGCACCTGATGCCGGGACTGCTCCGAAAACATCCTCAAGGCATGCTCCAGCGGCTGAGCCGGAATGCTGAAATCCACCTGCGACGCTTGCGGCTGCGCATGCACCGCAGCGGGCCATGCCAGCGCAGCCAGCGCGCCCGCCACCATTGCCGGCATCGCCCTGAGCTGCATGCCCGTCGTCAACGCGCCGCCAACAAGCGCGCCCTTCAACAATCCCCGTCCCATTCCCGCTCCATCGTTGTTGGCCGCTACCGGCCTTGCGGGAGTAAACGGATTCCGGGGCGGGATTGGGAACCCGCACACCACATGCGAATAAAAATAATTTTCAGGCAGGCGCCTGGACGCTCAGCGATCCAGGATCAGGTAGCCGCCGTCGGGCGCGCGCTTGACCTGCACCGGGAGCAGATCCGGCAAGGCTTCCAGGAATGCGGCGGGCGCATTGGTCGCGGCAAAGCCCGAGACCGGCAGGGACTTCAGGCCCGGGCTGGCCAGCGCCACCGGCTTGCCCAGGTACTGCGCGACTTCCTGGACCACTTCGCCCAGCGGCGTGCGCCGGTACACCAGACGGCCATTGCGCCACCCGCCCACGCCGTCCGGCACCGCTGCCACTGCCTGATAGGTGGCGTTTCGCGCATCCACGGTCACGCCTTGCTCGGCGTTCAGCGACAATTCCGGCGTGGCCTTGTCGCGATCGGGCTGCACACGCACACGGCCGTGCGACACCTTGACGACGACCTGATCCGGGGTGTTGCGCACATTGAAGGCCGTGCCCACCACGGTGATCCGGCTTTGCCGTGCATCGACGGTGAACGGACGGCTGGTATCCGGCGCCACGTCAAAGAACCCTTCGCCCTGGTTCAGCACCAGCTCGCGGCGCCGCGGGTAGTAGCGGACCTCCAGCGTGCTGCCGAAATTCAGCGCGACATGGGAGCCGTCGGGCAGGTCCAGCTGACGCACCTCTCCCGCCGCCGTGCTCACGCTCAACACATAACCGGGCGTGTTGTCCCAGCGATACCAACCGTAGCCGCCGCCCACGACCAGCGCCGCACAGGCGGCGGCGAAGGTCTTCGAAAAGACGGGTTGCCCCAGCAGCGCGCCCCAGAAACGCGGCTGGGTGGAGGCCTTCCGCGAGGCGCGTCGCGGCAAGCGCGGGGATGGACGGCTGGTCGCCTGCGCGTCGCAGGCCAAGACGGGGCGAGGCGCCTGCGACAGGTCATCCCAGGTTCGCGATACCCGCGAATAGGCCTGCCGATGCGCGGGCTGGGCGGCCAGCCAGGCATGCAATTCCTGCTCATCAGCGTCCGACCAGCTGGCGTCCTGGCGACGCACCAGCCATTCAGCCGCCGCTTCGTGCAAGGCGAGCGTGTCCGGCGAGGCAGAGGAAGACGGTTCGGTCATGACGAGGCGGAGTCGCTATTGTTGTTCTTGTCCAGGCCGGCGTCATCGCCAGCGGGCCGATGCAATTGCTGCATCTGGGCAACCGTAGCATAGTGCACGCGGACCTCGCAGTAAGCGATTGCCCGCGCCAGATGCTTGACCACCATGCGCCGCGATATCTGCATGCGGGCGGCGACTTCGTCCTGCGTCAATCCATCGAAACGGCTCAGCACAAAGGCTTCGCGCTGGCGTTCGGGGAGTTCCTGCAAGGCCTCGCCCAGGCGCGCCAACCGTTGCTGATGCGCGGCAGCGCGCATGGGGCATGAAGCATCGCCCGCCGCTAGGGCCCGCACGCCCTCTTCTGCTTCATCGAGCGACACGGTCTGCAGGCGCCGCCCCGCCTTGCGCTCGCGGAATTCGTCCGCCACGCCGTTCAATACCGTCCTGCGCAGGTATGCGCCCTGCTCATCGGAAGAATCCAGCGCGGGATTGGCCGCCACCCATTTGACGACGCCATCGTGCAGCGCGTCCTCGGCGCTGCCGATGCTGCCCTTGAAGCGGGCCAGGCCGCGCATGAGCGGCAAGCGCCAGCGCGCATAGGCTTTGGCGATCGCGCTGGAATTTCCGTTCTGGTCGTCGGCGGATGCGGGCGTCGTGTCGGACGCCAGCAAAGGGTTGCGGCTCATGCGGCGCGGGTCGGTTGAAAGTGGCCGAATTGTACTGAGATTTATTCTCAGTCGCAATGCAGCGCACCCCCAGCCCGTTCACCCGTCAACCCTCGCGCCTCACGGCGCCACTTGATACCCGCGCTGCTGCATGCAATTGCTATATGTGGAGGCCGCTGCCGCATTCTGCTGCGACGCTTCGGCGCGATCCTGGCGGCGGTCCTGGCGTTGCCGCGAACCGCCCACGACCATCCCCGCCGCCGCCGCGTCTTTCGCCTGGTTCTGCCGGTACTGCTGCTTGGCATCATCGCTCATCCGGTCGTAGACCTCCTCGTGCTGATTGCCGCGCGCGCCGGCTACTGCCGCACCCGCAACCGCGCCCGCGGCGGCGCCACGGACCCGTCCACCAGATTTAGGATCGTTCGTGCTGGTGCTGGCGCCGCTGCCTGCCAGGGCCTGGCATGCGCTGATGTCCTGCTGGGTGGTTTGGGGCGACTGCCCTTTGAGCGGGGTTACCGTCTGTGCGGTGGCGCACAGGCAGAACAAGGAAAGAAGCGTCGCGGTACAGGGGTGTATGGACTTTTTCATGAAAAACTCCATTGATGTTGAGAAGCCCTCGACGACTCAGTTTAGCTCCGCATTCCGGGCCGGAATCAACTGCAGGTGCCAGCCTGGAACAAGTATTTTCCCCGCAGGAATCACCCTGACAGCCCGCCGGCGGATTCCAGCGACAGCGCCCTGCCCGGCACCAGTTCATAGCAGCCGCGGCGCAGTTTGCGGATCTGCAAGGGCCCGCCCCAATCCGCCAGGCGGCGCTGCAACAGCAGCAGGCGCACGCCCAGGTTGTCCTGCACATCGGGCAAGCCCAGAGCGCTTCCGGCCAGCCGCAATTCCCGCGTGGAAAAGCCCCAGCGCCCGTGGCGCTGCGCATCGCAGGCCAGCTTCCACAGAATCGCTCCCGCCACGCCCTTGATCAGATATTGCCCGTCGATGAAGACCGTGCCGTCACGTGGAAAGTAGCGCAAGCAGAGAGGTGCGCCCGGGTGCGCCGCGGGCCCGGCCGGCGCCTCGTCCGGCAACTGCGCACCCGCATCCAGCTCGGCGCCTTGCAGCGTAAGCAGCGCCTGCGCCAACTGCGCGCACAACACCGCCAAGGCATCCTCGTCGTCATACCCGAAGAACTGGTCGCTCTCGCTTTCGACCAACAGCGCACCCACGGTGCGCCCCCGCGCGCGCAGCGGGACGGCCAACTGGCTGCAGGGGGTGGCCAAGCCAGGCAGCGCGATGGGCAAGCCGTCGATCGGGCCCAGCCCGCTGGCCATCTCGTGCAGGGTGCGGCCGTACCGGTACATGCGCGCCATATGACCTATGCGCAACGCCACGCCCGCGCGCGCGGCGACGCCCGCCAGGCCGGCCTCGGCCAGCGGCACTTCGGCGCCCACGCCCTGCTGCGCATAGCCCATGCTGGCCAAGGCATACAGAGTCTGGCGTTGCTCATCCAGCAGCCAAAGAATGGCGTGGTTCACGGCCAGGTCGCGGCGCAAGCCGTCCATGGCGACCTGGGGCAACCGACTCAGCTCGTCGCATTCGGCAAGCCGTGCCGACACGGCCCGCGCGCCGGCCGCCAGATCGCAGCGCGGCTGCAGCGTCGGCAGCGGCGCGCCGCCGTGCATAGGCTGGATGTCCAGCACCTCGTAGATGTCGGCGCCGCGCAGCCGGAACACGTGTTCCATGCCGGTATGCGCGGCAATGCCGGCCAGCTTGGCGCGCAGGCGCTCGAACACGGGACCTTCGGTTTCGGTGCGCAGATAACGCAATTGCAGAGCCAGGCTAGCCCCGGTGCAGGGGTCTTCCACCATCAGGCTGGCGCGCCCGGTGGAGAGTATGTTCTCGCGGCTGCGGTTAAAGAACTGGAAGGTCAACGCCACGTGGCCGCCATCCACGTACTCCACGTGCGACAGCAGATTGACATGGGGAACGCCATCGGCCGAGACGCTGCACAAGGTGGGTGGGATGCCGCCATCCAGGACGCGGCGGACCGCCAGCAAGGTCAGCGCGCTCATGGGCCAGGCTCCAGTTCCACTGCCTGCCCGGCATTTGGACCCGGCGTCTGGTTCCAGGCGCCCGCCACAGTAAAGCGCAGCGCCACCAGTTCGTGCACCGCTACGCCGTACCAGTGATCCAGGAAAGGCGCGCCGGCGAATCCGTCGACTTCGGCAAGTTCCTGAGTCATCGTGTTGCGCCGCAATGCCAGCAACGCGGCATGCGCGGGCAAGGCGGCGTCGACGCAGGCGTCGCGGCCTTTTAGGTGCAGCGTGCGGTTCGTGCGGGGCGACGTGGCCAGCATGGCGACCTGGGCGGTTTCGCGGATGGCGGCCACGACTCGAGGCGCGGCATGTTCGGCCAACAGCACCAGCATACGGCCGTCCGGCAGCGTATCGGCGGCCAGGGCCCTGCAGACATGGGGATTGCCGTCTCGATCACAGCTGCCCAGGCGCAGCGAAGGCAGCGTGGGCAGGCACAGGCTCCATTCGGCGGGCAGTATGGGCACGGCAGGAACCCCCTGGGCTGTTGAAGCTCGACGGTGCCAGAAATCATAGCCCCGGATCGCATGCCGTTTAGCGTTTTTTTAGCGCTTGCTTAACAAACTCTTAGCAACGCGGTTCCCGCGGCGTTCCTACACTTTCCTTGCCCGGTTTCCGGACCGAATCCGGCCATTACCGGGCAGCCGGCAAACGCCTCGCCATCCCTCTTTTCAAGGCCTGCACCATGAACCGCAATACCGAAGCCCAGTATTTCCCCACGTCCAGCGCCGGCATGGCGCCGCGCATGGACATTTATGTCGGCATCCACAAAGCCTTGCGCGCCATGATGCTGGATACGCTGCAGGCTGTGGGCCGCGTCGACGTGGACGATCCCGCCGAAACGCGCGCGGTCTGCGAGCGCGTGCAGGAACTGGCCGATATCTGCGCCAGCCATCTGGGGCACGAAAACGATTTTGTGCATGCGGCGATGGAAGCGCGCCGCCCCGGGTCCAGCGGCCGCATCGCCGCGGAGCATGTCGAACATCTCGCGGCGATTGCCCAATTGCGCACCGCGGCGTCCGCCTTGCTCGCCGCCGACTGTGGCGCAACGCAAGCAGAAGCCGCGCTGCTGCTGTACCGGCAACTGGCGCTGTTCGTGGGCGAGAACTTTGCCCATATGCACGTTGAGGAAACGCAGCACAACCAGGTGCTGTGGTCCTGCTACAGCGACGATGAGCTGCGCGCGCTGGAGGGCGCCATCGTGGCATCGCTGCCGCCGGCGGAGAACCTCTGCATCATGCGCTGGATGGTTCCGGCGATGACGCCCGCCGAGCGCGCCGAACTGCTGGCGGGCGTGCAGGCTGCCGCGCCCGCCCCTGTCTACAACGCCGTGCTCGACGCGGTGCGGCCGCATCTGGCCCGCGAAGATTGGGTCAAGCTGACCCGCGCGCTGACACCGGCCGAGGCCGCCGTACGGATCGTGGCCTGAAGGCCCCGATCAATTCGCCTTCTCGTCCTCGCCCTTGTAACCGCTGATATAAGCCCGCCCCGAGCAGCGCACGAAGGCCACGCAGGTCAGGCCGCCGCTCTTGGCGTCGCAGGTGGCGCGCGCTTCGTTGCGCGCGGCCACCGGATCGGGATTCTTCGCGGTAAAGCTGGTGCCGCGGCCCTTGCTGCCCTTGCCCCAGGCCATGCCGACGCAGGTGTCGGTATAGGTGAGCACCGTGCGGCAGCCCACGCAGTCTTCCCACTTGAGCAAGGCGTCGACCGCTTCCTTCTCGCTCGGATAGCCATCGGCATAGGTCAGCTGGCCCGAGTCCTTTTCAGCCACGGAGCCCCAGTAGCCGCGCGAATCCAGCTTGGCCGACAGGGCTTCGAGCTGGGCGGGCGTGGCGGTGTCGGGCGCCTTCAGGTCGGCTTCGCTGTAGCCCGGGCCGACGCACAGGGGCATGACAGCAAGCTTGCACTTGCCGTCGGCGCTGTCGTTGGTGCAGGTGCGGATGGCCTTCTTCGCGGCGACCTCCGACGACACGCTGGCGCCCCAGAACAGGTCGCCGCGCGAATTGCGCGAGAACGCCACGCAGCTGTCGGAGAATGAGGTGACGCTCTTGCAGCCCTTGCCCCCGGCCTTGTTGCACTTGGCCAGCGCGGCGTCCTGCGCTTCCTTGGTGGAGGTTTCGGGCATGACCCAATACAGCTTGGCGTGCGCTTCGTCGGTGGCCACGGCGCCGTACAGCGTGTCGGCGTGCGCCGCTGGGGCAGCCAAGCCCAGCGCCAGCGCGCCTGCGCCGGCCAATGCGGCCACGGTGGAACGGAACTGAACGAGCAATCGCGCGAGCATCATGGGTGTGCAATATCCAGTGGTTGTGGCGCCGTGCGCCTCGCGATCTGCCATCGCCAAGGCGCCCCCGGGGCGCAGAACGCGCGGATCGTAGCACGTTACAGTTTGTCTTCCTCTCCCCGCTTTCTCACGTTTCCAGGTATTACGTAACCAATTTTTCAGCGGGAGAAAGCCGATGCGCCACTATTTTTTCGTTAACATTCTGCCCTCGCAGCGCAGCGTCAGACGACCGCCTGCAGGTGTACGCCGCACTGCCAGCGCTCGGGCGCCGCGATACGACTAGTCACGAAACGAAACTAAAACAAGACAAAATCTTGCGGCCGCTGAATTATGTTCCGGCACGCCGGATCTTTGAGGGAGCTAGGGCTCAGCATGAATAAATCGCGACTCCGTTCGACCTGGTTGCTGGGCCGCGCCCTGCCGGCGGCCCTGGTCCTTGCCGCCTTGGCCGGCTGCGCGCCGATGCCCACGGGCGGCAGTTCCACGCTGCCCTCGCTGACCAACATTTTTTCGTCCGGGCTGTCGTTCTCGCCCAGCGTGAACGTGGCCAAGAACATGAAGGGCCGTCCGGTCGGCGACGCCATCACGGCGCTGGGCGAACCGTCGAAGAAGCGCGGCGTGGGCAACACGATGGAGCTCATCTGGTCGGACTACCAGACCGCGCCCTATACGGAATGGGTCTCGACCGGCACCTCCCAGCAGGTGGTGGGCATGATTCCGGCCACCTCGACCAGCGCCGCGACCCCCGTCTTCCAGAACACCAACCACGGCTATTACAACAACCGCACCAAGGTCTACGAATGCACCGTGGTGATGCGCATGCAGAACAGCGTCATCATCGACAGCCAGGTGGACGGCAATGTCTGCCCCGAATTCATCGCCGCGCTGCGCAAGTGGGCGGGCGAGCGTGAAGCCAACAACTACCGCAGCAATTAAGGCAGCGCCCCCTCTTGTCGAACAAACTCGGAGCCCGCCATTTCCTCGCGGCGACGGCTGACGCCATGCGCCAGCAGGGCCGCGCCATGCTGGCCGCGGCCCCCTTGTCGCTGGCGCTATTCATCCTGTCGCTGCCTTTCGCCTTGCTGATCACCAACCTGTTTCCGTACGGGAATGGGCTGTTCATGGCGCTGGCGCTGATCAACCTGATTGCGTTGGCGCGCATGACCTGCGCCTGGCATCGCGTCGTCCAGCCGGCGGACTTGACGGACGTCGGCGCCACCCGCGGCATCGCGGCGCAGGCCCGTCATCTGGCGTTGCTCTGCGCGCTCGTCATTGCAGGCACTGCGATGGCCCGCACCACCGGGGACCTGCCCTATGTGATCTACATGGTGCTGGCGGGATCGAATGACGCCGTGTTCTGGAGCGTCTTGTGCGCCGCGCTGGCGCTGATCTGGGTGCCCACGCTGTACGCGCTGGCAATGTATGGACTGAGCCTGCCGCGCGCGGCGGTAGCCGGCGAGTACCGTTTCCACGCCGCGCGCGCCGCCATGCCGTACAAGCCGTGGCCGCTGATGCTGGCGCTGCTTATGTTGATCGCGGCGGCCGGCCATGCCGGCTACATCCTGGGCATGCTCGCGTACGGCTACCCGGACGTTGGACTGGCGCGGGCAGCGATGAGCGCACTGCTCTGCGTCCCGCTCGTGTTTGTGGTGGCAACGATGTATGCGGTTGCCTATCGCGATTCCTGCGAACCGGCTGCGCGGACACTCTCCAGCCGTTCTTGAGCCCGAGTGCAGGCCGTCCAACGAGGCGTGAAGCACGTCTTTTGCTCCCATGCCCTAGTCCAGATCCGACGATCGCGGATACTCGATTTGGAGTATTGCCCGGCCACGCCAGAACTGCAAAAGTCGCTGACAGCGGTTCCCGGGCCACCGCGTCGTCGATCATGATGCCGCAGGCCCCTCCCCCAAGTACTTATGAGCACGAGGAATCTGGAGGTGTCGCCATGGACCCCAAGAGTTTTCATTTCCTGCTTCCAGCGGACAAGCGCCCGTCATTCAGCCCGCTGAACGAGGAGGTACACCCCGACTTCCCCTGGCTGACCGCGAATCGCGCTCGGTCGCGCGGAGCGGACGTCTTCGCGGTCATCGACACGATCGTGATCCACGCGACGGCGGGTTATGCCACGCAGCACGCCATTGACAACTGGAAAGTCAGAAAGGCGAGCGCCCACTGGATCGTCCCGGATGAAGACGAGCCGCAGCATGGCCACTTCGTCTGGTCCGTGGTCGCCGAAGCCAAGGCGGCATTCCATGTCGGGGACGTCAACTACGCGCCGCATCTGGGCCAGGGTCCGAACGTCAACAACCGCAGCCTGGGGATCGAGATCGTCAACACCCAGGATGTCCAGAATTACAAGGATCCCTATTCGGCTTGGCAAATCGAAGCGACGGCCCGGATCATTACCTATGCCTGGAGCAAGTATCCGAACCTGAAGCATGTCATTTCGCATGCCAAGCTGGACCCGAATCGCCGGTCGGATCCCGGAATCAACTTTCCCTGGTCCAAGCTGGAGAATCTGGTGTTGTCCCATACTGCGGTAGCGCAACGGAACCCGCTTGTGTTTGCCGCCTATGCCGGCGCGCCGCGAGCCGATTATCCGGGGAACTGCTGCGGGCCCTGATCGCGAAGCCGCTCGAAGCTGACATTTCACTGACTTAAAAACGCGAATAGTTTTTATTCATATAGAATCCGGACTGTCCGTAACCCCATAGCCTGGCAGTCCCGATGTCCCTGCCCCTTTCCACGGGCCCTCATTTCCCACGCAAACGCCTGGTCCTGATCGCCGCCGCGCTGGTCATATTGGCTGCCCTGGCGCTCTGGTACGTCGGGTCCAAGGGCACGCCCGCCGCGCGTCCGCCCGAGTATGGCCAGATCCCTGTCGCCGTCGCGGTCGAGGCTGCCAGCGCCGGTCCGCTGCAGCGCGACCTGCACGCGCTTGGCACCATCACGCCCCTGGCGCAGGTGACCCTGCGCAGCCAGGTCGACGGCGAATTGCTGAAACTGCATTTCACCGAAGGCCAGGCCGTGACGCGCGGCCAGTTGCTGGCGGAGATCGATGCGCGCCCCTACATTGCGGCGCTGGCCTCGGCCGAAGGCGAACTGGCGCGCACCCAGGCGCTGCTCGAGAACGCCGAGGCCGATCTGCAGCGCTACCGCAAGCTGGCGCGCCAGGAAGCGGTGTCGGGTCAGCAATTGGATACCGCCGAAGCCCAGGTGCGCGCCTATGCGGCCCAGCGGCTACGCAACCAGGCCCAGGTGGCCGACGCGCAGCGCCTGCTGGACCACACCCGTATCGTTGCGCCCCACGACGGCCGCATCGGGCTGCGCCGCATCGACGCCGGCAATCACGTGCGCGCGGCCGACGCCGACGGCCTGACCACGCTGGTCCAGACCCGGCCGATCTCGGCGCTCTTCAGCATTTCCGAAACGCGCCTGGACATCCTGCGCCAGGCCCAGGCGCGCGACGCCGCGCTGCGGGTCCAGGCCTGGGACGCGGACGACCGCCGCCTTCTGGCCGAAGGCACTTTGGAGGCGCTGGACAACCGCATCCAGGCCGCCAGCGGCACCGTCCGGCTACGCGCGCGCTTTGCCAACGCCGACGAATCGCTGTTTCCGAACCAGTTCGTGAACATCCGGCTGGCGGTGGTACAGCAGGACAACGTCATTTCCATTCCCACGGCCGCGGTGCAGTACGGCTCCGAGGGCGCCTTCGTGTTCGTGATCGGCGAGGACACGCGCGCCACGCGCCGCGTGCTGGAGCTGGGCCCGGCCAACGCTGGCCGCATCGTGGTGCAGGCCGGCCTGGCCGAAGGCGAACGCGTGGTGGTCGAAGGCGTGGACCGCCTGCACGACGGCCGCGACGTGCAAATTGTCGAATCGCAGAAATCATGAGCCTGTCGCGCCCCTTCATCCTGCGCCCCGTCGCCACGTCCTTCCTGATGATCGCCCTGCTGCTGTCGGGCATCCTGGCGTGGCGCATGTTGCCCGTGGCGGCGCTGCCGCAGGTGGATTACCCCATCATCCAGGTGACCACGCAGTACCCCGGCGCCAGTCCGAACGTGACGGCGCGCACCGTCACCGCGCCGCTGGAACGGCGCTTCGGGCAGATACCGGGCCTGAAGCAGATGTCCTCCACCAGCGGCAGCGGCATCTCTGTGATCACGCTGCAATTCGCGTTGGACGTGTCGCTGGGCGTGGCCGAGCAGGAAGTCCAGGCGGCCATCAGCGCCAGCGGCGCGCTGCTGCCCAATGACCTGCCGACGCCGCCCGTGTACCGCAAGGTCAACCCCGCCGACGTGCCTATCCTGACGCTGGCGGTCACGTCGGATTCCCTGCCCTTGCCCCAGGTCTACGACCTGGTCGACACCCGCATGACGCAGCGCCTGTCGCAGTTGTCCGGCGTGGGCATGGTCAGCCTGGCGGGCGGCCAGCGGCCGGCGGTGCGGGTGCAGGTCAATCCCATGGCGCTGGCCGCGCGCGGCCTGCAGCTGGCCGACGTGCAGGAAGCCATCAGCAAGGCCAATTCGAACCAGCCCAAGGGCAGCTTCGACGGGCCGGTGCGCTCGGTCATCATGGACGCCAACGACCAGCTGCAAAGCGCCGAGGAATACCGCGAACTGATCGTGGCCTGGCGCAACGGCGCGCCGGTGCGGCTGGGCCAGGTCGCCACGGTCGAAGACGGGGCGGAAGACCGCTATCTGGCCGCCTGGGTCGACAAGCAGCCGGCCGTGCTGGTCAACATCCAGCGCCAGCCGGGCGCCAACGTCATCGCCGTGGCCGACCAGGTCAAGGCGCTGCTGCCGCAACTGACGGCCAGCCTGCCCGCCGCCGCGCAGGTCCGCGTGCTGACGGACCGCACCGAGAGCATCCGCGCATCGGTGCGCGGCGTGCAATGGGAACTGGCCTTCGCCGTGGGCCTGGTGGTGTTGGTGACGTTCCTGTTCCTGCGCAACCTGCCCGCCACGCTGATCCCCAGCCTGGCGGTCCCCTTGTCGCTGATCGGCACCTTCGGCTTCATGCATCTGGCGGGCTTCTCCACCAACAACCTGACGCTGATGGCCCTGACGATAGGCGCGGGCTTCGTGGTGGACGACGCCATCGTGATGCTGGAAAACATTGCGCGCTACCGCGAGCAAGGCCACAGCCCCATGTCGGCCGCGCTCAAGGGCGCCGGCCAGATCGGCTTCACGCTGGTGTCCCTGACGCTGTCGCTGATCGCCGTGCTGATTCCGCTGCTGTTCATGGAAGACGTGGTGGGCCGTCTGTTCCGCGAGTTCGCGGTGACGCTGGCGGTCGCCATCCTGATATCGCTGGCGGTGTCGCTGACGCTGACGCCGATGATGTGCGCGCGGCTGCTGCCCGCGCACGAAGCGACGCGCCCGGGGCTGCTGGACCGCATCCAGGCCGGCTACGCCCGTTGGCTGGACCTGACCTTGCGCCATCAACGGCTGACGCTGGCCGTGATGCTGGCGACGGTGGCGCTGACCGGGCTGCTGTACCTGGCCGTACCCAAGGGCTTCTTCCCGACCCAGGACGGCGGCACGCTGCAAGGGGTCACGCAATCGTCCCAGAGCACCTCGTTCGACGCCATGTCGCGGCGCCAGCAGGCGGTGGCCGAGACACTGCTGGCCGACCCCGACGTGGCCAGCCTGTCGTCCTTCATCGGCATCGACGGCATGAACACCACCTTGAATACCGGCCGCTTGCTGATCAACCTGAAACCCTGGTCGGACCGCAGCGCGCCGCTGGCGGACATCATGGCGCGGCTGGATGCGCGCGCGCGCGAGGTCCAGGGCATCTCGCTCTATCTGCAGCCGGTGCAGGAACTCAACATCGAGGACCGCGTGAGCCGCGGCCAGTACCAGTTCACGCTGACCTCCCCCGACAGCGCGCTGTTGGCGCGCTGGACCCATGCCCTGACCGAACGCCTGGCGCAGTCGCCCGCGCTGGCCGACGTTTCCACCGACCTGCAAGGCGACGGCCGCCAGGCCTACCTGCAGGTCTCTCGCGACGCCGCCGCCCGCCTGGGCGTGACGATGGACGACGTGGCGCAGACCCTCTACAACGCCTTTGGGCAGCGCCAGGTGGCCACCCTGTTCACGCAGTCCAACCAGTACCGGGTCGTGCTGGAAGTGGACCGCAAGCTGGCGCTGAACCCGGACGCGCTGGAACGCATCCATCTGCAGACCGAGGACGGCCAGGCGATCCCGCTGTCGGCGCTGGCCACCGTCAGCGAACGCGCGGCGCCGCTGGCCGTGAACCACCTGTCGCAGTTCCCCGCGGTCAATCTGTCCTTCAACCTGCCCGCCGGCGGCTCCCTGGGAGAGGCCATCGCAGCGATCGAATCGGCGCGGCAGGAGATCGGCATGCCGGTCAGCGTGGAGCTGCGCTTGCAGGGGGCTGCCGCGGCCTTCCAGGCCTCGCTGTCGAACACGCTGTGGCTGATGCTGGCCGCGGTGGTCACCATGTACCTGGTGCTGGGCATGCTGTATGAAAGCGCCATCCACCCGGTGACCATCCTGTCCACCCTGCCCTCGGCCGCGGTGGGCGCCTTCCTGGCGCTGCTGCTTACCGGGCGTCCGCTGGACCTGATCGCCGTCATCGGCATCATCCTGCTGATCGGGCTGGTGAAGAAGAACGGCATCATGATGGTGGACTTTGCCCTGGAGGCAGAACGCTCGCGCGGCCTGGCGCCGCAGGCCGCCATCCGCGAAGCCGCGCTGCTGCGCCTGCGTCCCATCCTGATGACGACGCTGGCCGCGCTGTTCGGCGCGCTGCCGTTGATGCTGGCCACGGGCTCGGGCGCGGAACTGCGCCAGCCGCTGGGCTGGGTCATGGTGGGCGGGCTGCTGGTCAGCCAGGTGCTGACCCTGTTCACCACGCCCGTCGTGTACCTGTTCTTCCACCGCCTGGGCCAGCGCCCCAGCGCCGCGGCCGCCAAGCCCGGGGTTGAAGGCCCGGCGCCATGATCCGCGCCTTGCTGCACCGCCCGACCGCCTGCATCTTCCTGGCGATCGCGCTGACCCTGCTGGGCGCGGTCGCGTGGCGGCTGCTGCCCGTGGCGCCGCTGCCCCAGGTCGACTTTCCCACCATCGAGGTGCGCGCCGAACTGCCGGGCGCCAGTCCCGAAAGCATGGCCAGCACCGTGGCCGCGCCGCTGGAGCGCGCGCTGGGCAGCATCGCCGGCGTCAGCGCCATGACGTCCTCCAGCAACCAGGGCGCGACCCGCGTACAGCTGCAGTTCGACCTGGATCGCGACATCAACGAGGCCGCGCGCGACGTGCAGGCGGCCATCAACGCGGCCCGCGCCGAGTTGCCCGCCGGCATGCCCGGCAATCCCAGCTATCGCAAGGTCAACCCGTCCCAGGCGCCGATCATGGCACTGGCGCTCAGTTCGCCCACCCGTCCCGCGGGCGAACTCTACGACCTGGGCTCGACCGTGCTGGCGCAGAAGATATCGCAGATCAACGGCGTGGGCGAAGTAACCATGGGCGGCAGCTCCCTGCCCGCGGTGCGCGTACAGGTCAATTCCAACGCCCTGGCCCACTATGGCGTGGCGCTGGATGAAGTGCGCCAGGCCATCGCCGACGCCGCGCCCATGCGGCCGCAAGGCCAGTTGGATTCCGCCAGCCGGCGCTGGGAAGTCGGTACGCCCGAACAACCCCGCGCCGCGGGGGACTACGAAAGCCTGATCGTGCGCCACCAGGACGGCGCCGTGATCCGGCTGTCGCAGATCGCACGCGTCAGCGATTCCGTCGAAAACCGCTACAGCAGCGGCTTTCACAACCGCAACCCGGCCGTGGTCCTGACAATCAGCCGCCAGCCCGGTTCGAACATCATCGAAACCATAGGCGCCATCAACCAGGCCCTGCCCGGCCTGCGCGCGCTGATGCCGGCCGACGTGGACCTGACCGTGGCGCTGGACCGCTCGCCTGGCATCAACGCCACCTTGCGCGAAGCGCACATCACGCTGGGGCTGGCCACCGCGCTGGTGATCCTGGTGGTGTGGGCGTTCCTGGGCAATGCACGGGCCGCGGCCATTCCCAGCGTGGCGATTCCGGTGTGCCTGATCGCCACTTTCGCCGTCATGTACCTGTGGGGCTTTTCGCTGAACAATCTGTCGCTGATGGCGCTGATCGTCGCGGCCGGCCTGGTGGTGGACGATGCCATCGTGGTGCTGGAGAACATCTCGCGCCATATCGAGCGCGGCCTCTCGCCGCGCAAGGCCGCGCTGCGCGGCGTGCGCGAAGTAGGCTTCACGCTGGTGGCCATGACCGTGGCGCTGAGCGTGGTTTTCGTATCCATCCTGTTCATGGGCGGCCTGGTCGAGCGGCTGTTCCGCGAGTTCTCCATCACCCTGGTCGCCGCCAACGTCATCTCGCTGGTGGTCTCGGTCGCCATCATCCCCAGCCTGTGCGCCCGCTGGCTCAGGCCCGCCGTTCCCGCCGCGCACATGGCGAACGCGCGTCCATCGCGCATGCAGGCGATCTTCGAACGCCTGCATGCCTGGTACGGCAACACCCTGTGGCGGGTGCTGGGCCATGCCCGCCTGACGCTATTGCTGCTGGCCGGCGTGGTGGGGCTGAATGTCTACCTGTACGTGCAGGCGCCCAAGGGCTTCCTGCCGGTGCAGGACACCGGCCAGTTGGTGGGCTTCGTGCGCGGCGACGACGGCTTCTCGTTCCAGGTCATGCAGCCCAAGATCGACCAGTACCGCCAACTGGTGCTCAAGCATCCGGCGGTGCAGGACGTCATCGGCTACAACGGCGGCAGCCTGGGCATCAGCAATTCCCTGTTCCTGATCCGCCTGAAGCCCGCCGCCGAACGCCAGGAATCGTCGACCGAGGTCATCAACTGGCTGCGCACCAATGCGCCGGCAGTGCCGGGCGGCATGTTCTTCCTGAACGTGGACCAGGACCTGCGCATGCCCGGCGGGTTCGGTAATTCGGGCGACCATGAACTGGCCATCATGGCCAGCGACGTGCCGGCGCTGCGGCAATGGTCGCGCAAGATCTCCAAGGCCATGCAGGAGATCCCCGAACTGCGCGACGTCGACGCGGAAGGCGACGGCGCCACCCAGCAGGTCGTGATCGACATAGACCGCGCCGCCGCGCAGCGCCTGGGCGTGGACATGGGCACCATCAGCAGCGTGCTCAGCAACTCGTTCAGCCAGCGCCAGGTCGCCACGCTGTACGACGCCATGAACCAGTACCGCGTGGTGCTGGAGCTGGACCCGCGCTACACCGAGGACCCCGAGGTGCTGGAGCAGGTGCAGGTGGTCGCCGCCGACGGCACGCGCGTGCCGCTGACGGCCTTCGCCACTTATGACTACGGCCTGGTGAACGACCGCGTGTTCCATGACGGCCTGTTCGCCGCCGTGGGCGTGGGCTTTTCACTGGCCGAGGGCGTATCGCTGCAACAGGCCCTGGCCGCCATCGACAAGACCATGGCCGAGCTGATGGTGCCCTCGTACATCCAGACCCGCCTGGGCGGCGATGCGCGCAACTTCCAGCAAAGCCTGCAGGACCAGCCCTGGCTGATCCTGGCGGTGCTGGTCGCGATCTACCTGGTGCTGGGCATCCTGTACGAAAGCCCGCTGCATCCGCTCACCATCCTGTCGACTCTGCCGTCCGCCGGCGTGGGCGCGCTGCTGGCGCTGCGTCTGGCCGGCATCGAATTCACGCTGATCGCGCTCTTGGGACTGTTCCTGCTGGTGGGCATCGTCATGAAGAACGCCATCCTGATGATCGACTTCGCGCTCAGCCTGGAACGGCGCGAAGGGCTCACGCCGGAACAGGCCATCCACCGCGCCGCCATGCTGCGGCTGCGGCCCATCGTCATGACCAACCTGGCGGGGCTGCTGGGCGCCCTGCCCCTGGTGCTGGGTATGGGCGAAGGCTCCGAGCTGCGCCGCCCGCTGGGCATCGCCATCGTCGGCGGGCTGATGATCAGCCAGTTCTTGACGCTGTACACCACGCCGATCGTGTATCTGGCGCTGGAGAGGCTGCGGTTGAAGTGGAAGGCTGGCCGGCTGCGTCCTGGCCCCGAGGCCTGACGCAGGGCCCAGCCTGCAGGGTCAGTCCGGGAGTATTCCCGCCGCCTTGATGACCTGCGCCCATTTGCGCTGCTCAGCCCGCTGGAAGTCCGCCAGTTCGCCCGGCGTGCCGCCTGCCGGAATCGCGCCCAGTTCAGCCAGGCGCTGCTTCACCGCCGCGTCGCCCAGGGCCTGGTTGATGGCCAGGGACAACTTTTGCTGCACCGCCTGCGGCGTGCCTGCCGGCGCATACATCGCAAACCAGGACGAGGCTTCGAAATCCGGCGCGCCCAAGGCCTCGGCCATGGTTGGCACTTCTGGATAGTCCGGCAGCCGCTGCGCTGTCGTGACAGCCAGCATGCGCAGTTTGCCGGCCTTCACGAAAGGCGTGCTGGTCAGCAGCGTATCGAACATGACCTGGACCTGACCCGCCACCAGATCGGTCACTGCCGGGCTTGAGCCCTTGTAGGGAATGTGGGTCATGGAGGTGCCGGTCTTGTACTTGAAATACTCCGGCACCAGATGGGAAGAGCCACCATTCCCCGCCGAGCCGTAGTTCACGCGATCTGGGTGGGCTTTCAGGTAGTCCACGAGCTCGCCCACGGTCTGCGCCGGCATCTGTTGCGGGTTGATCACGACTGCGATGGGCACCGTAAGGACCAGCGCCAGGGGCGTGAAGTCCTTGTTCGCATCGTAGGGAATGTCGGGATAGAGCCCCGGATTGATCGCCATGGTGCCGATGCTGGCCATCATCAGCGTGTATCCGTCCGGCTTGCTGCGGGCGACGTCGCCTGCGCCGATGAAGCCATGCGCGCCGGCCTTGTTCTCGATGACGAAAGGCGTGCCCAAGCGGTCGGAGAGCGCCTTGCCGACCACGCGCGCGGCGATATCGGTCGGACCGCCTGCGGGAAACGGTACGACCAGACGGATGGAACGTTCGGGCCATTGCGACCCGCTACTGCCCAGCGCGGGCTGTGCCACGACAGCGCAGGCAAGCGCGGCAATTCCTAAAAGATGCTTCACGGATTTGTCTCCTGGTATGGTCTGCGGCGCGCGTCAGGCGGCGGTCTGGATGCCGGCTTCGCGTATCAGGCGCGCCCACTTCTTCTGTTCTTCCTGGATGTAGCGCTGCGCGGCCTCCGGAGATCCGCCCATGGCCGTACTGCCCTCAGCGGTGAACATGGCAACTGTGGCCGGATCCGCCAGCACCTTCTCCACTACCGCATTGACGGCCCGGACCACCTCGGGCGGGGTGCCGGCCGGCGCGACCAGCGCCTTCCAGTCCAGCGCCTCGAAGCCCTCGTAGCCGGACTCGGCCACGGTGGGCACATCGGGCAGGATCTCCAGCCGCGCGCGCGAGCTGACGGCCAACGGCCGCAGCACCTTGCCCTTGAGCATTTCCTGCGCGGCCTGCGGCGTGGCGAACATGTAGTCGGTATTGCCGCCCAACAAGTCGTTGAGCGCAGGCGCCGCGCCGCGATAAGGCACGTTAAGCACTTGGAACTTGCCCTGATAGGCGAGCAGTTCGCCCGCCAGATGGCCCACCGTGCCGGAACCCGCCAGCGCCTGCTTGATGGCGCCAGGCTCGGCCCGCGCGTCCTTGATCAAGTCGGCCAAGGTCTGCCAGCGTGCGTTGGCCTTGACCACCAGCACGACCGGCAGCGATGCGATCAGGGAGACCGCCGCGAAGTCCTTTTCCGCGTCGAAGGGAATCTGCGGCATCAGGGCGGGATTGATGGCCAGGTTGGCGGTCTGGCCCAGGCCCAGCATGTAGCCGTCCGGCTTGGCCTTGGCCACGAAATCCATGCCGATGTTTCCGCCCGCGCCGGGTCGGTTCTCCACCACCACCGACCAGCCGGCCAGCGCCGTGACCTTGGCCGCGATGGCGCGCGCCACTGAGTCCGTGCCGCCGCCCGGCGTATAGGGAACGATAAGGCGCACAGGCCGCCCGTTCGGATAGGCGGCTGCGGTCTGGGCGCGCAGCGGCAAGGCCGCAGCGCACATCGCCGCGCCCAGGAAAGCGCGGCGGGATAGCGTGATCATGGTTAGTCTCCTTGTGTGATTTGCCTTGCTTTCAAGGCTGCGATTTCGTCGTCGCGATAGCCGACGCCGCGCAGCAGCGCGTCGGTGTGTTCGCCCACCGCAGGCGGCTGCAGGCGTATTCCGGGCTGGGCGCCGCCCAGCGTGAAGGGCGCGAGCGGCGCCAAGGACTCGCGCCCATCCTCCAGGGTGATGGGCGCGAGGCCGCCGGTAGCCGCCAGATGCGGATCGTCGAACAGTTGCTCAGGCCGCGTGATCGGCGCGAAGGGCAACCCTTCATGCTCGAACACCGCCGCCAACTCGGCCGCGCTGCGGTCCGCCAAGTGCGAGCGCAGCTGCGGCATCAGCCAGTCGCGCGCCTGCACGCGGTCGTTGTTGCTGGCCAGGCGCGGATCGGCCAGCAGCTCGGCCAAGCCGAAGGCGCGACAGAAGATGCCCCATTGCTTGTCGCTGACCACGGCCAGGAAGATCTGTTCGCCGCCCTTGACGGTGAACACGTCATAGATGGCCCAGGCCGAGATGCGGCCGGGCATGGGCGCGGCAGCGCGTCCGGTGACGGCGTACTGCATCATGTGCTGCCCCACCAGGAAGACGTTGTTCTCGAACAGCGAGGCCTGCACTTCCGTGCCCTCTCCCGTCTGCTCGCGCTGCGCCAGGGCCGCCATGGCGCCGATGGCGCCGAACATGCCGCCCATGATGTCGTTGACGCTGGCGCCCGCACGCAGCGGATCGCCGGGACGCCCCGTCATATAGGCCAGACCGCCCATCATCTGCACGACTTCATCCAGCGCCGTCCGGTGTTCGTAGGGTCCGGGCAGGAAGCCCTTGTGGCTCACGTAGATCAGGCGGGGATTGCGTTGCTTGAGCGTGGCGTAGTCCAGGCCCAGCTTCTGCATGACGCCGGCCTTGAAGTTCTCGCTCACGATGTCGGCGGAATCAATCAGGCGCAACGCGGCCTCTATGCCCTCGGGCTGCTTCAGGTCCAGGGCGATGCTCTTCTTGTTGCGGTTGAACATGGGGAAGAAGCCCGCGCCCGACCCGAGCAGGCGGCGCGTGTTGTCGCCGCCTATCGGCTCAACCTTGATGACTTCGGCGCCAAGGTCCGCCAGCAGCATGCCGCAGGTCGGGCCCATGACCATGTGAGTGAATTCGACGACGCGGATGTTTTCGTACGGAAGGCGCGGATGGGCGTGGCTGGACATGGGTGTGGATCTTCTGCAAGTAAGGGCCATTACGGCAAAGGCCGGCCTGGCCGCGTGTATCTAGGTCGTAGGCCTGCGGGAATGGCCGATCAGGCCCGCTGGACGAATCCGTTGGGCAAGCCGGCGTCGGGGGTCATGCCATACAACGGCTCGCCGGGCAGGCCGGCCGCCAGCGGCGCGCGTGCGGCAAGGATTCCATTCAGGTCAATGCCTGTGCGCACGCCCATGGCCTCGAACATGAAGACCAGGTCTTCGGTGACGACGTTGCCGGACGCGCCCGGCGCATAGGGGCAACCGCCCAGGCCGCCCAGCGAACTATCAAAAGTGCGCACGCCTTCCTCCCAGGCAGCGAGGCAGTTGGCCAGGCCCAGGCCACGCGTGTTGTGCATGTGGGCCGCGCCCGCCTGCTCCCCGATTTCTGCGCGCAGGCGACGGAACAGCCGCCGCACTTGCGCGGGATTGGCATAGCCCACGGTGTCCGACAGCCCCGATTCGTCGGCGCCCGCGGCCACGCACAGCGCCGCCAGGCGGATGACCTCGTCTTCGGGCACCACGCCCTGCAAGGTGCAGCCGAAGGCCGTTGAAATGCCGGCCTCCAGCTTCACCGCGGGAGCCAGCTCGTCGCGCAGCCGCGCGATCGCCCGGACCTCCTCCACCATTTCCTCGGGCGTCTTGCGCACATTGGCCAGCGAATGCTCACGGCTGGCGGAGACCGGCATCGTCAGCTTGTGGACGCCGGCCCGCAACGCCGCCTCGGCGCCGCGCAGGTTGGGCACCAGCGCCATGACGGTAAGCGCCGGATGGCGCGCCGCATGCCGCACCACCTCGGCAGCATCCGCCATCTGCGGCAGCAGGCGCGCCGGCACGAAGGAAGCCACTTCGATTTCGCGCACGCCAGCCGCGACCAGCGCGTCGATCCAGCGCAGCTTGTCGGCGGTGGGCATGGTCGCCTTGACGGACTGCAAGCCATCGCGCGGACCGACCTCGCTGATCAGGACGTCGGGTTTGCGGTCGTTGGGCTGGGCCATGTTTGAAATCTCCAATAATTCTATCTTATAGAACGATGTTTCTTTAGATAGAATTATTGAATTCACCGACCGTAGCTGTCAAGCGCCGGGGCGTACAGGAAAACCACGAGCGGGGCATTAGGCAGCGCCTACAATGCCGTCATTCGTTCTAAAGGATGGAATATGGTCCCGCCCCGGAATCAACCCCACGGAGCCGCGCATGCCGCGTAAAGCCGCCACGGAATCACTGGCCGATACCGATGCCGCCCAAGGCGGCGTGGCTGCGGTAGACCGCGCGCTCAGCCTGATGTCGGTTTATGCGGCCGGCGACAAAGCTCTGTCACTGGGCGAACTGGCCGAGCGCACGCGTCTGTACAAGAGCACGGTCCTGCGACTGCTGGCGTCGCTGGAGCATGCCGGATGGATCCAGCGCCTGGACGATGGCCGCTATGCCCTGGGCGGAGAAATCGCCCGTCTGCACGGCATCTACGCAGCCTCGTTTTCATTGGAAGAGGTGGTCATGCCGGTATTGCGCGACCTGGTCGCGGCAACCGGCGAAAGCGCGGCCTATCACGTCCGCCAGGGCGATGCGCGTCTGTGCCTTTACCGCGTGGATTCGCCGCATCCGGTAAGAGACCACATCCGCGCGGGCGATCTGCTGCCGCTGGACCGCGGCAGCGGCGGACGCGTCCTGACGGCCTACGATCCCCTGCTGGGGCGGGCGCCGGGACCGGACCAGGAACTGCATGCGCGCATCCGCGCCGACGGTTATTTCGCAGCCATGGGCGATCGCCTGGCGGAAGTGGCGGGTATTTCCGCGCCCGTCTTTCTGCTCAATGGCGAAATCGCGGCGGCAGTGACGCTGACCGCGCCCGTCCATCGTTACGTTGCCGCCCATCTGGCAGCGGTACAGGAGGCGGCGCGGCGCCTGACGGGGAAAGTCGGTTAGCGGACCCGGAGCCGGGGCCCCACTGAGGAAGGGTTCTTGAGTCGCCGGCGTCCGGACTGCGGGATTCCGATGCTCGGCCCCGGTGGGGCTGCGCTTCGGATCCCTCCGCCCGGCCACCGGCTCACAGTATCTGCCCATGAACGGGGTTCGAAACTACCGCATTAGACGACTACCAGCCGAGGTGGCCCGGAGCCATCCGAAGCGCACCCCCTTGGGGCGAGCATCGGAATGGCGCAGGGCTGCCTCGGCGGCGAAAGAACCCTGACACCCGCAAGCTCGAAGCCCTGTCGCTTCGACTTTGTGAGGCTGGGTTCTTGAGCCACCGGCGTCCGGGCTGCGGGATTCCGATGCTCACCCCGGTGGGGCTGCGCTTCGGATCCCTCCGCCCGGCCACCGGCTCACAGTATCTGCCCATGAACGGGGTTCGAAACCACCGCATTAGGCGACTACCAGCCGAGGTGGCCCGGAGCCATCCGAAGCGCAGCCCCATTGGGGCGAGCATCGGAATGGCGCAGGGCTGCCTCGGCGGCTAGAGAACCCTGATATCCGCAAGCTCGAAGCGGTGAAGTGGAGTTCTTGAGTCGCCGGCGTCCGGGCTGCGGGATTCCGATGCTCGCCCCGGTGGGGCTGCGCTTCGGATCCCTCCGCCCGGCCACCGGCTTACGGCATCTGCCCATGAACGGGATCCAAACCCAACGCATTAGGCGACTGTCAGCCGAGGCGGCCCGGAGCCATCCGAAGCGCAGCCCCACCGGGGCGAGCATCGGAATGGCGCAGGGCTGCCTCGGCGGCTAAAGAACCCTGACATCCGCAAGCTCGAAACCCTGTCGCTTCGACTCTGTGAAACGTGGTTCTTGAGTCGCCGCGGTCCACGACAATCAAGGCTGCTGCCCGCCGGGCAACACCAGCTTCTCCAGATAATCCAGATCCTCGCGCACCAACCGCAAGGACTCGCTCACGTCCGGCGAGCGCGGCCGACGGGCAGCGTCGCGCAACAGCGATTGCACCGCCATGTCGGCCATGATGGCCGCGACTTCGGCACGGCTCAGGCGGCCGTCGGGCTTGTACCACCACGCCGACCAGTTGCACATGCCGATGAGACTGAAGGCGGCGACGTGCGGATCGACCATGCGGAACTGGCCGTCGCGGATGCCGTTTTCGATGACGCGGCTGAAGTTCTCCAGCACGTTGCGGCGCGACGCCTGCACGGCGGCGCGCTGCTTGGGCGTCATGTCGGCCTCGGTACGGTCGGCCACGCGGAACTCGGCGGTGCGCGACAGGATCAGGTCGGCATGCCGCGTGACCAGCGCGCGCAGCGCCTCGACCGGATCCAGGTCCTCGCGGGTGGCGGTCTCGCCGGCCATTTTCTTGGCCGCGCTCAGCACGTCCTCGGTCAGCGAACGCAGGATCTCGTCCTTGCTCTTGAAGTAGTAGTAGACGGCGGTGCGGCTCAGTCCCAGGGATTCGGCAATGTCCTGGATGCTGGTGCCGCCGCTGCCGCGCTTGATGAATAGCGTGGCAGCGGCGTCGAGTATGGCGGTGCGCAGCGCTTCGCCCTTCAGCGCTCCCTTGGTGCTTGCGTCGTTCACGTTGCGATGTTCCTCGAATGGACCGTCCGGGACGGCCCCGTCCCGAAATTATGGCATGCGCGTTTACGTCTCCAAGCCGCGCCGGCCGGCGTTTTCCCGCGACTGAGTCCCCAATTTTTGACGCTACTGTCAGTTTTTTAAATTTAATTGACACCAAAGTCAAATATTCGTCTAATACGTCAAACCGAGGTCCCAGGACCATCGCCACAGGAGACGAATGTGACTACCGCCGCCCCCTCCAGCCAGATCACCGCAGGCTTTCTCAACACCGATTGGAATCCGCGCGACCTGCCCGCCGGCGCCTCGACCCGCAACGTCGTGCTGCGCACCGCCGACGGCGCCGCCACTTCCGGATCGCTGTACCAGCCGGCCGGCCCCCGTCCCGACACCGTGGTCTGCGTGATGCATCCACGCGAGTTCATGGCCTGCCACTACCTGATCCCCGACATCGTCGGCGCCGGTCTTGCGGCGTGGTCGCAAGGGGCGCGCTCGGTCGGCAACGATCTCAGGCTGGAACACGAACAGGCGCTGCAGGACGTGGCCGCCGGCCTGCGCTTCCTGCGCGAACAGGGCTTCAAGAAAATCGTGCTGCTGGGCAATTCCGGCGGCGCCGGCCTGTATGCGTTCTATGCGCAGCAGGCCGGCCTGCCCGCCGGCGAGCGCGTCGCCCGCACGCCGGGCGGCAAGTCCAGCGGGCTGGATGAACTGGACATGCCCGAAGTACACGGCCTGGTGCTGGTGGGCCCGCACCCGGGCCAGGGCTCGCTGCTGCTGAACTGCATCGATCCGTCCGTCGCCGACGAGAACGACGCGCTGTCGGTAACGCCGGACCTGGATCCGCTGGCGCCCGAGAACGGTTATCGGCCCAAGGGCCAGGCGCGCTATGCGCCGGAGTTCGTCGCCCGCTACCGCCAGGCGCAGCGCGACCGCGTGGCGCGCCTGGACGCGCAGGCGCGGCAGATGATCGCCGACCGCCTCGCGGCCCGCGCCGACGTCAAGAGCGGCGCCGACGCCTCGGCCGAACGCCGGCGCCAGGCCGCGCACACGCCGGTGCTGGTGGTCTGGCGCACCGACGCCGACCTGCGTTGCCTGGACCTCAGCCTGGATCCTTCGGACCGCCACCCGGGCTCGCTCTGGGGCAAGGATCCGTACGCGTCGAACTACGGCGCCGTCGGCTTCGCCCGCTTCTGCACGCCCGAGAGCTGGCTGTCAACCTGGTCCGGCCTGTCTTCCAACGCCAGCATGGCGCGCACCGCCGGCGGCATCAGTCAGCCCACCCTGATCGTCGAATACACGGGCGACCAGGCCTGTTTCCCTTCCGACGTGCGCGCCATCCACGACGCCATCCCCGCGCCGGACAAGACCCACCTGCGCATCCGCGGCGATCACCACGGCCGCGCGCTGGTTGAAGGCGAAGAGCCCGGGCGCTACGCGGCCGGCCGCGAACTGGCCGCCTGGCTGCGCCAACGTTTCCTGTAATCCGAATGCCGACGGAGCAAGTCATGACTGCAACTCCCAAGACCCCCGCCCCCCTGCGCCTGCACGGCGTGGACCATACGGCGCGGCCCACCTGGCGCCTGCGCGAAACCGTCGCCTTCTATCGCGACATCCTCGGCCTGCCGCTGGTGCATGTGATCTCGGCGCGCGGCTGGGGTCCCGCCACGCACCCGGACTTCCTGCATTTCTTCTTCGACAGCGGCCAGGGCAGCACCATCGCCTTCTTCTACTACCTGGGTTCCGACGAACCCGAGGCGCTGCGCGGACGCAGCCGCATGCGGCCGCTGCCGGAAGACCACGTGTTCGACGCCACGCATACCGCCTGGCTGGTGGAAAGCGAGGACGAGCTCAAGGCCTGGAAGCAGAAGTTGCAGGATGCCGGGCTGGAAGTCTCGGTCGAAACCCGCCATGAAGTGATCGAATCCATCTACGTGCGCGATCCGAACGGCTATTTCATCGAATTCACGCGCAAGCTGCGGCCGCTGGGCGAAGTCGACTCGATCGACGCCGCCCTGACGCTGCAGGCGGCCATGCAGGCCGAAGCCGATGCGGAATCAACCGGCGGGCGCATCCAGCACATCGACGACGTCTGGGCGCGCAAGGCGGCGCTGCTGGAAGAGCGGCTGGAGCTGGCGGATGGCGGCGTCGAACCGTCCGTGCGGATCTTCGTGCCGCGCGTCGAAGAGTTTTCATCCCTGGTCGAGGACGCCTCGGGTCGCGAAAACTGCACCGTGGTGCCGGGCGAGCATTTCGACTGCATCGTCTCCGACGGCCCGGTGGAATTCCAGCGCAAGGCCCTGGGACTCAAGCCCGCCGTCTGGTATGGCTTGTTCACCGGCGGCGTCAGCGGCACGATCGACGTACTGGACCGGGACCGCGTGCGGATCTCGGCCGCGCGGCACTGAGACACGGGCCTGGAGGAGACCATCATGCGAGATATACGCCACCCCATAGAGGGCGTGATCTACCACCACCCCGAGCGGGCGCGCCAGTACTTCGCCAGCGGCGCCTGGGAACCTTCGACCGTCGGCGCGGCGCTGCACGCCACCGCCCAGCGCTGCCCCGAGCGCACCGCGCTGATCATCGACGAAGGCAGCCTGAGCTTTCGCGAGCTGGACGAACAGACCGACCGGCTGGCCGCCGCGCTGCTGAAGCTGGGCCTCGCGCCCGCGGACCGCGCCATCTTCCAGATGGGCACCACGCTGGAAACGGCGCTGGCCCTGCTTGCCTGCTACAAGGCGGGGATCGTCCCCGTCTGTTCCCTGCCGCAGCACCGCGAACTGGAGATCGGCCAGTTGTCGCGCCAGACCCGCGCCCGCGGCTATTTCGTGCAGGCCGACTTCGGCAAGTTCGATCTGCCCGCCTTCGCCGCCGGCATGCTGGCCGCCAGCGACACGCTGGAGCACCTGGTCGTGGCGCGCGGCGACTCGCCGCATGGCGTGTCCCTGCACGCGCTGCTGGATGCGATGCCGCTGGCCGAGGCCCGCCTCATCCTCGCCGAGCAAGGCCCCGGCTGCGAAGACGTGCTGAGCTTCCAGCTGTCGGGCGGCACGACCGGCATGCCCAAGATCATCCCGCGCTTCCATGCCGAGTACCTGGGCCATTCACTGGCCTGCGCCCGGCGCTACAAGATGCAGGACGACGACCGCATCATCTGGGCCCTGCCCTTGCTGCACAACGCGGCCCAGGTCTATGTGCTGATTCCCGTCATCGCCATGGGCGTTTCCGCGGTGCTGATGCCGCGGGTCGACGTGCCACGCATGCTGGAACTGATCGAGCGCCACCGCGTCACCCGCGCCATGTCCATCGGGCCGATAGCGCCGCAGATCATGGCCTTCGCCGACCTGGCGAACTACGACCTGTCGTCCCTGCGCCTGTTCATCACCATGAGCGCCGCGGACCGGCTTGAAGCGCACCTGAACGTGCCCTGCTCCAACCTGTTCGGCATCACGGAAGGATTGCTGCTGGGCTCGCCCGCCGACGCGTCCGAGTACGAACGGCACCATACGCAAGGCCGCTCGGGCTGTCCCGAGGACGACATCCGCCTGCTCGCGCCCGGCACCGAGGAACCCGTGGCCGAAGGCCAGATGGGCGAACTCTGCTTCCGCGGCCCCGCCACGCTGCCCGGGTTCTTCGACGCTCCCGCGGCCAACGCCTCCGCGTACACCTCGGACGGCTATTACCGTACCGGCGACATGATGACGGCGCGCGTGGTCGATGGCGCAACCTGCTACGCCTTCGAAGGCCGCCTGCGCGACAACATCAACCGCGGCGGCGAGAAGATCGGCTGCGAGGAAGTCGAGGCGCTGGTGGGCGCGCATCCGGCCATTTCCGAAGCGCGCCTGGTGGCCATGCCCGACCCCTTCTATGGCGAAAAAGGCTGCATCTTCATCATCGTCCGGCCCGGCCACACGGCGCCCGGCCTGACGGAGCTGGCGGACTTCCTCACCGGCCAGGGGCTCGCCAAATACAAGTGTCCGGAACGCATCGAGCAGATCGAAGCCTTCCCCGTCACCAAGGTCGGCAAGCTCGACAAGGCGGCCCTGCGCCATAGCGTCGCGGAAATGCTCAACCAGGAAGCCGCCAAGGCCCGGGAGAACGGCAATGACCAGCACTGAATACGTCCTGAGCGAAACGCCTTTCATCGTGCGCCGCCGCGTCAAATGGGGCGACTGCGATCCCGCGGGCGTGGTCTACACCGTCACGTTCGGCGAATACGTGCTATCGGCCGCCGAACTGTTCTACGGCCACCTGTTCAATGGCACGCCGCAGCGCATCAAGGATGAGCACGGCTTCGGCACGCCGACGCGCGCGCTGTCGTTCGACTTCCAGGCCTCGCTGTGGCCGGACGAGGAATTCGACATGTGCGTCAGGGTCGAGGAAATCCGCACCCGCACCTACACCCTGCACGTCGCCGGCAGCGTGCGGGGCCAGCCCGCGTTCGACGCCAGGCTGACCCCGATCTGCGTGGCGCGCGGCGAACGGCGCGCCATCGAAGTACCCGCCGCGCTGCGCGGCGCGCTGCAGTCATATCGGCAAGCCTGCGCGCAGGCCGAAGCAAACAGGAGTGAAGCCAAATGAAGATCGCTGTCATCGGAGCGGGCCCCGCCGGCCTGTACTTTTCGCTGCTTGCCAAGAAGCATGCGCCGCAACATGAAATCACCGTTTACGAACGGAACCCGCGCGGCGCCACCTACGGCTGGGGCGTGGTGTTCTCGGACATCGGCCTGGCCTTCCTGCGCGAAGCGGACCCCGAATTCTTCAAGGCCTTCGTCGCGCACCACGAACGCTGCGACTACATGGAGATCATCCACCAAGGCGCCCGCGTCCAGGTCCAGGGCAACCATTTCTCGCGCACGGCCCGCATCGACATGCTGGAAGTCCTGGAAAAAGCCTGCCTGGAGGCCGGCGTCCAGATCCTGCACGAACAGCAGATCGACGACGTGGAGCGGCTGGCCGCGGAAGTGGACATGGTCGTGGCCGCGGACGGCAGCAACAGCGCCGTGCGCAAGCAGTACGCCGAACACTTCCGGCCCAGCTTCGAACGCCGCCGCAACAAGTTCGCCTGGTACGGCACACGCCAGCGCTTTCATCCGGTATCGCTGATCTTCCGCGAAACGGACCACGGTATCTTCATCGCGCACAGCTACCAGTACAGCAAGGACCTCAGCACCTTCCTGGTGGAAGTGGACCCGGACACCTGGCAGCGCGCCGGCCTGGACACGGCCAGCGAGGACGCAAGCCGCCAATATTGCGCCGAGGTGTTCCGCGCCGACCTGGGCGCCAACGAACTGCTGGGCAACCGTTCCCTCTGGTTCGAGGCCAACATCGTGCGCAACGAACGCTGGTCGCATCGCAACATCGTCCTGCTGGGCGATGCGCTGCGCACCGTGCATTTCTCGCTCGGCTCCGGCACCCGCATGGCGATGCAGGACGCGATCGCGCTGCACCAGGGCCTCACCCAGCATCCGGAAGACACGCAGGCCGCCTTCGCGCACTTCGAGGCGCAGCGCCGTCCGGCATCGGCCAATTTCCAGACTGCCGCCGCGCGCAGCCTGGACTGGTACGAGAACGTGGCCGACAAGATGCACCTGGACCCCGTGTCCTTCGCCTACGACTACATGCGCCGCACGGGCCAGGTCAGCCACGACGACCTGCGCCAGCGCGACCCCGGCTTCGCCGCCGCCTACGAGGCGCTGCACCCGGAGGTGGCAGCGGTGTCCTAAGCCACGCACCCTTTTGCTGTAAGTACCCGGCCACGGCGCATCCGCGCATGCGGCCCCGACGATAAGCGGCGCGGGGAAGCGCCGCAAAAACCATCCATGGAAAGTGGAGGAGACATGAAAAATACTCTCTGGTGCATGGCGCTGACCGGCGCCCTGGCCTGCGCCTCGGCACAGGCCCAATCCGACAAGTACCCCGAACGGCCGGTGCGCATCGTGCTGCCGTATTCGGTGGGCAGCGGCCCCGACGCCGTCGCCCGCATGCTGGGCGAACAGCTCACGGCGGCCTGGAAGCAGCCGCTTATCGTGGAGAACAAGCCCGGCGCCAACGGCTGGCTGGCGATCGGCGAGGTCAAGCGCGCCACGCCCGACGGCTACTCGCTGGCCGTGGTGGACAACACCCACATGACGCTGCAGCCGCAGCTCTACCGCAATCTGCCCTTCGATCCGGTCAAGGATTTCGTCCCTGTGGCGCCGATCTACACCACGCATTTCTTCATGGTGGTGTCGGCCTCGTCCCCCTGGAACAACGTCACCGACCTGATCGCCGCGGCCAAGGCCCAGCCCGGCAAGCTGACCTACGGCACCTGGGGCATGGGCAGCGTGGCGCATGTGGGCACCTCCATGTTCCAGACCGCCACGCAGACCAGCATGACGCACGTGCCTTTCAAGGACCTGGCCCAGCTCTACACGGCGGTGGCCAATGGCGAGGTCGACTGGGCTTTCGGCACGGCCGCCACCGTGCAGAACCTGTACCAGGCCAAGCGGGTCAAGCTGCTGGCGCTGGCGGCGCCGTCCCGCCTCGGTTCCTACGCCGACGTGCCCACGGTCAGCGAGGCCGGCGGCCCCAAGGACTTCGAGTTGAAGACCTGGGTCGCGGCCTTCGCGCCCAAAGGCACGCCGGATGCCGTGGTCAAGCGCATCAACGCCGCCATTGCCCAGGCCGTGGTCACGCCCGCGGTGCGCAAGCGCTTCGAGACCTATGGCTTCGACGCCTGGCCGCAGGATGCCGCCGCGCTGGCCCAGGCCCGCGACGCGGATTCGGCGCGCTTCGCGGCCGTGGTCAAAGAGGCCAATATCTCGCTGGACTGAAGCGCAGTCCCGGGGCCGCCCGCGCGGCCCCGCTACCCTTCCGGCGCCTTGGGCGTGGCCGTCAGCCGCTGCGCCATGAACTCCAGGAACTCGCGCGCCAGCGCCGGCAAGGTCCGCCCCTGCAAGGTCAGGACCTGGATGCTCCGCTGCCGCATTTCGGGATTGCTGAACGGCACCGCGACCAGGCCTTCGCCGTCGCGTTGTCCCAGCACCGTCAGGTAGCCCGACAGCGCCACGATGTCGCTGCCCGGCAGCATGGGCAGGAAGGCCGCGGAATGATTGGACACGTAGGCCGGCTCGATGTGCAGCCCGGCGTTGGCGCAGGCCGCGTCAAACAGCTGCCGCACCGTAGTGCCATGGTCGCCCAGCGACAGCGGCACCTTGGTCAGGTCGCGCACGCCAAGGCTGCGGCGGCTGGCCAGCGGATGGTTGCGGCACATGACCGCATAGACCGGCGCGCGCACCAGCAGTTCGGTCTTGAGCCGGTCGTCCTGCGCGGTGGTGTAGCGCAGCGCCAGCTGCGACAGGCCCTCCAGGATCTGGCGGCTGACCTCCTCGGGGCGCTCCACGTGCAAATGGAAACGGGCCTCGGGCCTGACCCGCTTGAACTCGGCCATGCACATGGGCAGGAAGCGGTGGGCGAAACCCTCGGTGCAGGCCAGGCGTATGGTCACGTCGCCCAGGTGGCCGCGCTGGCGGATCTCGGTGGTGACGCGCTCGGCTTCCAGGGCGGCGGCATTGGCGTAGGCCGCCAATTGGCGGCCGGCTTCGCTCAGTTCCATGCCGCGCGCCTGCCGCTCGAACAGCGCGATGCCCAGCCCGTCCTCCAGCTTGGCGATCTGCCGGCTTACGGCAGAAGCCGCCACGTGCTGTGCCGCCGCGGCGCCCGCGATGGAACCGCAGCGCGCGACCTCCAGAAAATACCTCAAGCCCAGCGAAATCATGGCGGTCCCTCTTATCCATGCCTTTATGGCAATGAAAGAATGCTAATTATCTAATTGTGGCATGTAGTGAAGCGTAATAACTTTGTGCCTCCCTCTGCATCCCATCCCAGGCACCGAAGTGACACGCGAACAAGCCCTGCTCCAAGCCGTTCAAGCCTACGACAACGGCGACCTGCATGCCGCGCTGACCCGCCGCGTCGCCTACGCGACGGAAAGCGAAGTGCCCGACCAGGCGCCGGCCCAGCATGCCTACCTGAACGAAGAACTGGTTCCGCTGCTCCAGCAACTGGGTTTCGCCTGTGAGGTGCACCCCAACCCCTCGGGCGCCGACCTGCCCATCCTGGTGGCGCGCCGCATCGAGCAGGCCGGTCTGCCCACGGTGCTGATGTACGGCCACGGCGACGTGGTGCGCGGCAACGCCGCCAAGTGGGAAGCCGGCCGCGATCCCTGGCGCCTGCAGGTCGAAGGCGACCGCTGGTACGGACGCGGCACCGCCGACAACAAGGGCCAGCACAGCATCAATCTGGAAGCCTTGCGCCAGGTCATCGCCGCGCGCGGCGGCAGGCTCGGTTTCAACACGACCTGGCTGATCGAGACCGGCGAGGAAGCGGGCTCCCCCGGACTGGCCGCCTTCTGCGAGGCACAGCGCGAGGCGCTGGCGGCGGATGTCTTCATTGCCAGCGACGGCCCGCGGCTGAGCGCGCAGCGTCCCACCCTGTTCATGGGCTCGCGCGGCGCGGTGAACTTCGAACTGAAACTGCGCGCGCGCGAACGCGGCTACCACTCGGGCAACTGGGGCGGCCTGCTGGCCAACCCCGCCATCGTGCTGGCGCACGCCATCGCCACGCTGGTCGATGCGCGCGGCCGAATCACGGTGCCCGGCCTGCGCCCGCCCCCCATCCCGGAGGCGGTGGCCGGGGCGCTGGCCGACCTGGAAGTCGGCGGCGGCGAGGACGACCCCGACATCAACGCGTGGTGGGGTGAACCCGGGCTGAGCGCGCCCGAAAAAGTGTTCGGCTGGAACAGCCTGGACGTCCTGACCTTTGGCGCCGGCGATCCGGCCAAGCCGGTCAACGCCATACCGCCCGAGGCCGTGGCCTGGTGCCAGCTGCGTTTCGTGGTCGGCACGGACTGGCGCGCGCTGGAAACGCACGTGCGGGAACACCTGAGCGCGGCGGGCTTCGAGGACGTGCAGGTGCGCATCGGCATGCAGGCCGGCGCCACCCGCCTGTCGCCCGACAATCCCTGGGTGCGCTGGGCCGCGGCCTCGCTGGAACGCAGCACCGGCAAGCGGCCGGCGCTGCTGCCCAACCTGGGCGGCTCGCTGCCCAACGACATCTTCGCCGACCAATTGGGACTGCCCACATTGTGGGTGCCGCATTCCTATCCCGCTTGCGCCCAGCACGCGCCCAACGAACACCTGCTGGGCAGCGTCGCCCGCGAGGGGCTGGCCATCATGGCTGGCCTGTACTGGGACCTGGGCGATCAGGGCAGCGCCCTGCGCCAGGCGGCTGCGCGCCCGTCTTCCAACGCCAACTGACCGGAATCTCCGACATGAACGTCAAACTCCGCGCCGCCCTGGCCGCCGCAAGCCTTGCCGCCGCCGCGCATGCGGGCGGCGTCCAAGCCGCCTATCCTGAACAGGCAATCAAGATCGTCGTACCCTTCACGCCGGGCGGAGCGACCGACGCCGTGGCGCGTCTGCTGGCCAACAAGCTGTCCGGCAAGTTCGGCCAGCCGGTCATCGTGGAGAACCGCCCCGGCGCATCCACCGTGATCGGCGCGGAAGCGGCGGCGCGCGCGCAGCCTGACGGCTACACCCTGATGCTGTCGGGCAGCACCACCTATACCGTGCTGCCGGCGCTCAAGCCCGGGCTGCCCTACGACCCGCAAAAGAGCTATGAACACATCGCCATCGTCGCCATGGCGCCCGTGGTGCTGCTGGCCAAGAACGGCCTTGCGGCCAGCACTGCGCAGGAAGCGGCGGCGCTGGCCCGGCAGCAAAGCGCCAAGGGCGGCCTGATGTACGGCACCTTCGGTCCCGGATCCGCGCCGCACCTGGCGGGCGAGATGTACGCCGAGGCCGCGGGCGCCAAGATGTTGCCGGTGCCCTACAAGGGCAGCGCGCAGCTGGTCACGGCCATGATAGGCGGCGAGGTCGACCTGGGCGTGGACACCGTGTCTTCCGCCGCGCCGCAGGTCCGCGCCGGCAAGATCCGCGCGCTGGCCGTGACGGGCGAACGCCGCATGCCGCAACTGCCCGACGTGCCGACCTTCGCGGAAGCCGGCATGGCGGACGTTTCTTTCGTGGGCTGGTACGCGCTGGTGGCGCCGGCGCGCACGCCGGCCCCTGTGGTGGATACCCTGAGCCGCGCCGTGGCGGAAATCATGGAGGATCCGCAGGTCCGCAAATCGGTGGCGGACCTGGCGCTGGATCCGGTCTATCTGCCCGGGCCGGCATTCAAGGCGCAGATCACGAAGGAACTGCGCACCTTTTCCGAAGTAGCGGCCCGCGCGGGCATCACGCTGGACTAACCGCGGCAGGTTGACGCCTGGCCTCAGTCCGGTTGGGTGCGGGTGATCTTGGACCCTTCCAGGCCCATGCCCGCCATCAGCCCCTGTCCGCCGAATGGCACGGCATAGACATCCTGGCTCAGGGTGGTGGTGGTAATGCTGGCGGCATAGCTGTCATCCACCACGACCAGGCTGGGGCCGGCGCCAAGCGACCAGCCGTCGCTCTGGTCCAGGTACCGCATCGCCGGCTCGTTCATGAAGAACAGCGCATAGCTGAACTCCTGCGCGCCGGCCTGAAGACCGAACGATACGGCCGATATGTTGTAGTAGGCCTGGACCTTGCCGCGACGGATGAGCGCGCCGTCGCCGGTTTCCGCGCCGACCAGCAGGCCGCCCTTCAGAATGCGGGGAAACACCAGCACGCCCACCGCCTTGTTGCCCAGTACACGCGTCTTGGGTTCCTGCTGGTACAGGCGATCCAGCGCACTCTGCGCTTCACGGCTGAGCTCGGCCGCGGACTCCGCCCTGGCCTGCGGCGCCAGGAAGATACAGGCGACCCACAAAAAAAGGCTGGCCCAAAGCCAGCCGCGGATACTCATAGGCAAAACGGACGCGCGACGCATACAGCCCCCTGATCTCGAAAGGAAAAGGACGGCAAGCGCCCGACGCGCTCGCCCCGACTTGCCGGATCAGTATTGGCAGGCGCCGATGCCTTGTCAAGATACACATGCACCTGGCCGCAGCGGCGACATCAAACCCTGGGCGGCGTGGTCTCCCTTTCCGGATGGCGATGCCGGCCCAGGGCTTCGATGAAGGCGGTCACGCTCTTGGCGGCGGCCGCCGCGTCCATCCTTAGCAGTCCGCCATCCGCCGTATCGGCGGACAGGCCCGCCGCGGCAAGCAGCTGCACGCCCTCGCCCATGCCCATCAAAGTCTTCCCGTGGCGATAGGCGTCGCGCAGGAACTCCAGCGCGCGTCCGTCCGATTCCAGGCGGGCCACCGCAGCCTCGCCGCCCGCCGCAACCACGCCATCGAACAGCGCCGAAGGATGGTTGTCCAGGGAAGCATCGGCATCCAGCGTGCCGCCCCCGGCAGCCGGGACGGGCCCGATGCGCTGCCCGACGAGCCGCACGATGGCGCCCGCCGCGATCAGCCCCTGGGCTACGGCGGACACGCTCTTGCCATCCGCGCCCTCCGCCACCAGGATTGCGACCTTGCGCGTGGCGATGCCGCCATCCCCAGGGCGCGCGGCCAATGACAATGCCGGCGACACCTCGACTTCCGGCTTGGGCGGACGCTCGATCGCCCGCGGCAAGGGCGCGGGCAAGGCCATGCCCAACTGGTCGGCCACGCCCTGCGCCAGTTCTTCGGACACGTTGCGCAGCGACGCGACCATGCGCTGGCGCACCGCCGGCACCGTGACCTTGCTCAATTCAAAGGCATAGGCGTCGGCGATGTGGCGTTTTTCCCAGTCTGCCTGACTGTCGTAGAACAGCGTCGCCTGGTTGTAATGCTCGGCGAATTTTTCAGGATGCCCTCGCAGTTCGTCGCCCGTCTCCGGCTCCGGAAACGACACGAAGCCATCCATGCCGGCCTGGAACGGACAGCCGCCGGCAAGCGAGTTGGGCTCGTAGGCCACGCGGCCGCGATGGATGGCCTGGCGATGCATGCCGTCGCGCTGGTTGTTGTGCACGGGCGCAAGCGGCGCATTGATCGGGATTTCATGGAAGTTGGGGCCGCCCAGCCGCGAAATCTGCGTGTCCACGTAGGAATGGATGCGCCCGGCCAATAGCGGGTCATTGGTGAAGTCCAGGCCCGGCACGATGTGGGCAGCGCAAAAAGCGACCTGCTCGGTCTCGGCGAAGAAGTTGTCGGGATTGCGGTCCAGCACCATCCGCCCCACCGGCACCACGGGCACCAGTTCCTCCGGCACGATCTTGGTGGCGTCCAGCACGTCGAAGCTGAAGCCTTCGGCCTGCTCCTCGGTGAATACCTGCACGCCCAGCTCCCACTGCGGGCCATTGCCGGCGTCGATCGCCTCCCAAAGATCGCGGCGGTGGAAGTCAGGATCCGCGCCGGATACCTTCACGGCTTCATTCCAGACCTGCGAATGCGTGCCAAGTAGCGGATTCCAATGGAATTTCACCAACCGCGACTCGCCCGCGGCGTTGACGAAGCGGAAGGTGTGCACGCCAAAGCCCTGCATCATCCGGTAGCTGCGCGGGATGGCACGGTCCGACATCAGCCACATCAGCATGTGGGTGGATTCCGGCATCAGCGACACGAAGTCCCAGAAGGTGTCGTGCGCGGACGCGGCCTGGGGCATGCCATGATGCGGCTCGGGCTTGACGGCGTGCACCAGGTCCGGGAACTTCATCGCGTCCTGGATGAAGAAGACCGGCATGTTGTTGCCGACCAGATCCCAGTTGCCCTCGTCGGTATAGAACTTCACGGCGAAACCGCGCACGTCCCGCGCCGTGTCCTTGGAGCCGCGCTCGCCTGCCACCGTCGAAAAACGCACGAACACCGGCGTGCGCTTGCCGGCTTCGGCGAACAAAGAGGCCGCGGTCAGGTCGGTCAGCGGCTTGTAGCATTCGAAGTAGCCGTGGGCCGCCGAACCGCGCGCATGCACGATGCGCTCGGGAATCCGCTCGTGGTCGAAATGCGTGATCTTCTCGCGCAGGATGAAGTCCTTGAGCAGCGCCGGCCCGCGCAAACCCGCCTTCAGCGAGTGCTGGTTGTCGCTGACGCGCACGCCCTGGTTGGTGGTCAGCATCTGTCCGCTTGAATCCGCGCGCACGCGTTCCAGCCTGCCGTCGGCCGCGTTGATGCCGGCCGCGGCCGCGCCCCCGGTCTTGGCCGAGGTCTCGGCTTCGGACAGCGAACTGGCCGTCGCGGAAGGATCCGCTGCCGCGACGTGCGCGCCGGCATAGGGGCACCGCGCCCCTGCTTCACCGTACTCCGCCACCTTGCCGGCATTGTGGGGAATCGCGGCGGCCGTATCACCCACGGCCGCGGCGCGCTTGAGCGCCGGATGGCTGGGCTTGCCAGCGGGTCCGGACGCGGGGCCGCTGTCCGTATTCAGGTAGGCCGTGTCCACGGCCGCGCCTGCGCCGCCCTTGCCTGCTGCTTTCTTGGCTGGCATCGCAATCTCCTAGTGGCTCAACATCTTGCCGCGCGCCTGTTCGGCCCGCGATGCGCCGATGGCGGTCTCCACCTGCTTGACCTCTTCGGGCGGCGGCAGCACCGCCGGCAAGCCCAGCGACTGGATCCACAGTTCGCGCGACCAGCCCTGCGTGTGATAAAGGTGGTGGTCCTCGTCGGTGGCCACGGCGTCATACGCCTGCTTCAATACCTTGGCCTCGTCGCCGCTGTGCTGCTCGGCAATCACGCCGATCAGGGACCAGTTCGCGTGGTCCTTGGTCTCGGCCAGCACCACGCATTCGGTGGCGACCAGTTGGGCCGCGTCCGGATCGCCCGCGCTGATCGCCATCTTCATGGCCTTGACCAATGCCTCGCCGATATGGCGCACGACCTGGCGGCCCGGCGGCTGCGCCTGCGGATCCAGCCGCAGTTGCTCGAATACGGTCAATAGCACCCGGCGATGCGTGCGGGTTTCTTCCAGGTAGCCGAGCCATTCCTTTTTCAGGTCCTCGTTCACCGCGCAGGACACGGCGGTTTCATACACGGCCAGGCCGCCTATTTCGGTTTCCAGGGCCTGGTACAGCAATTCCTCGATCTGCGAGGCGTTTGCAGCTTTGCGTTTCATGTGGCGCTCCTCTTTCATGTCTTGCGGGCATCCGCGCATGCCCGCGGCGGATATGCGGATGGAGCGCCTACCCAGCAATCGCCGTGCCCGGCCCGCGCGATGGCAATTGCCTGCGGCAGCTCGGAGCGGATGCCGCTTGCGCGGCAAAAAATACAAGGCCGACGGCAGGGACAACCTCGTCCCCATTTAGACTAGAATTGGAACCATTCTCAATAAAATCAGACCGCCCGGCTCGCGGCGGCGCCAACAAGAAAGAGGCTCGTCCTGAAATCCGGTTTCCGCCTATCCATGGCCTGGCTCCATACCTGGGTCGGCCTGTGGTTTTCCTGGCTGCTGTTCGCCATCTTCCTGACGGGATCGCTGGCCGTCTTCTCCGAACCCATCACGCACTGGATGACGCCCGAGCACCAGGAGGCGGAAGCGCAGGCTGCGCAAAAGGAAAGCGTTCCGGTGGACCGCGCGCGCCGGCTGGAACTGGCGGTGGACTATATGGCGCGCAACCATGCGGGCGCCGGCATGTGGGAAATCTGGCCGGTGGACCGCTTTCACGACAACGGCCTGACGGCCTATTGGTTCGACCAGAACGGCCAGTACGCGGATGCCGAACTCGATCCCGACACGGGCGCCGAACTGGCGGACCACCACGACGCCGAAGGCCGCGCGACGATGGGCGGCACGCATTTCGTGGACTTCCACTACACGCTGCACGACGCCGGCCTGGGGCTGTGGATCGTTGCCTTCGCCAGCATGGCGATGCTGGTCGCGCTGATTTCCGGCGTGGTCACGCACAAGCGCATCTTCAAGGACTTCTTCACCTTCCGCGCCAGGAAGGGCCAACGGTCCTGGCTGGATGCGCACAACGCCGTGGCGGTGCTGACCCTGCCTTTCCAATTCATGATCGCCTACACGGGCATCGTGATTTCGAGCGCGATACTGATGCCCGCCCCCGTCACGGCCACCTACGGCCCGGGTCCCCAGGCCAGCCGCCTTTATCTGGCCGAACTGTCCGGCGAGGAGCGTCCCTCGCGCACGGGTGTGGCGCTGGCCATGCCGGCGCTCGAACCCATCGTGGCCCGCGGCGAACAACTGATCGGGCAGACGGCGCGCGCCATCGTCATCAACAATCCCGAAGATAGCTCCATGCGCATCGGCGTCTACGGCTGGAACGAAGACGCCGACACCTTCCGCAATATCAGCGCCACCACGGGCATGGCGGAGTTCTCCGCCAGCGGCGAACTGCTGCGCCTGCGGCCCGCGGGCGGCGTGCATGGCGGCGCGCCGGCCCTGGCGTTCCAGGTCATGAGCGACCTGCACATGTCCAAGTTCGGCGGACTGGCCGTCAGCTGGCTGTACTTCATCTGCGGCCTGGCGGGCGCGGCCATGATGGGTACGGGCGCGCTGCTGTTCATGGTCAAGCGCCGCGCCAAGCACGGCGACGAATTCGGCAGCGCGACGGCGCGCATGTACCGGCTGATAGAAGGCTTGAACGTGGCCGCGCTGGCCGGGCTGGCGATCGCCTGCATCGGCTACCTCTGGGCCAACCGCCTGCTGCCCGTGGCGCTGGAAAACCGCGCGCTATGGGAGTTGCGCTGCTTCTTCCTGGTGTGGGCGCTGACCCTGGCGCATGCCTGGCTGTGCAGCCCGCGCCGCGCCTGGATCTCGCAACTGGTCCTGCTGTCGGCGCTGTGCCTGCTGCTGCCGGCGCTATCGTTCGTCACATTGGGCGACCATCCGGCAGCGCAGATCGCACGCGGCGATTGGGAGAGCGCGGGCGTCGAACTGACGTCCGCAGCATTCGGCGTACTATCGGGCTGGGCGGCCCTGCTGTTGTGGCGACGGCCCGCATCCGCGCCCGTCCGGCGCAATCCCCGCAGTGACGCAGAGGCGGCCGCATGAACACCAACGACCTGTACGCGATTTCCATGGCGCTGCTGCTGACCTATTCAGGCATGGCCTGCCTGAGCCTGGCCATGCCGCGCCATTACGACCAGGTCTGGGGACGCGATCCCTCCGCCGGCCATACCCGCGTGCTGCGCGGCGCCGGCGTGCTGCTGCTGGCGCTGGCACTACTGCCCTGCGTGGGACTCTGGGGCAACACCGTAGGCGTGGTGGCCTGGCTGGGCTGGCTGTCGGCCGGCGCGCTGCTCTGGGTCGGCATGCTGTCGTGGGCGCCGCGTCCGGCAGCCCGCACCGCGGCGCTGGCCGTGGCGATATCCCTGGCCGGGGTCGGCATCGGCTTCTGAAGCGCAGGTTTGACGCGCATCAAGCAAGCCTGATATCCAGGCGGTGCCGGGCGGCGCCCGCACCATATGTGGTGGTAGAGTTTTCACACCCTACTACATATGGTGTCAGTCATGCATATCCAGCACATCCTCAAGCGCGACGGCCGGGTCGCGGAGTTCGACCGCGACAAGATCGCCCAAGCCATGGCGGCGGCCGGCAACAGCACGGGAGAACTGGACCTGGCGGGCGCACAGGCCTTGACCGACACCGTCATCGCCGCACTGGAAGGCAACCCCTGCCCGGGCGTCGAGACCATCCAGAACCGCGTGGAAGAAGCCCTGGTGCAGGCCGGCCATTGGCGCACTGCGCGCGCCTACATCGTGCACCGCGAACAGCACGCCCGGCTGCGCGCGCTGCGCCACACGCTGGTGGACGTGGAAAGCGCGATGGAGGAATACCTGGACCAGCGCGACTGGCGCGTGAACGCCAACGCCAACCAGGGCTACAGCCTGGGCGGCCTGATCCTGAACGTGGCCGGCAAGGTCACCGCCAACTACTGGCTGTCCAACGTATTCGCGCCCGAGGCCGGCCGCGCCCATCGCGAAGGCGACATCCACATCCATGACCTGGACATGCTGAGCGGCTATTGCGCCGGCTGGTCGCTGCGCCAACTGTTGACCGAAGGCTTCAACGGCATCCCCGGCAAGGTCGAAGCCACGCCGCCACGCCACATGTCCGCGGCCATCGGCCAGATCGTCAACTTCCTGGGTACGTTGCAAAACGAATGGGCCGGCGCGCAGGCCTTCAGCTCCTTCGACACCTACATGGCGCCCTTCATCCGCCGCGACGCCATGACGTACGCGGACGTGAAGCAGTCCATGCAGGAACTCATCTACAACCTGAACGTGCCCAGCCGCTGGGGCACGCAGACGCCCTTCACCAACCTCACGTTCGACTGGACCTGCCCGCCGGACCTGAAGGACCAGATCCCGTATATCGGCGGCGAGGAAATGCCCTTCTCCTACGGCGACCTGCAGACCGAGATGGACATGATCAACCGCGCCTACATCGAAGTCATGATGGCCGGCGACGCCAAGGGCCGCGTGTTCACTTTCCCCATCCCGACCTACAACATCACGCCCGACTTCGACTGGGACCACCCCAACACCGAGCGCCTGTTCGAGATGACAGCGCGCTACGGCCTGCCCTATTTCCAGAACTTCCTGAACTCGGACCTGGAGCCGCACATGGTGCGCTCGATGTGCTGCCGCCTCCAGCTGGACCTGCGCGAACTGCTCAAGCGCGGCAACGGCCTGTTCGGATCGGCCGAGCAGACGGGGTCGGTCGGCGTGGTGACGGTCAATTGCGCGCGCCTGGGCTACACCTGCCGCGGCGACGAAGCACGGCTGATGCAGCGGCTGGACCACCTGCTGGAACTGGGCCGCGACGTGCTGGAAACCAAGCGCAAGGTGGTGCAGCGCTACATCGATCAAGGCCTCTACCCCTATACCCGCCGCTACCTGGGCACCTTGCGCAATCACTTCAGCACGCTGGGCGTGAATGGCATCAACGAGATGGTCCGCAACTTCACGGCCGACGCCGAGGACATCACCACCGCCGCGGGCCATGCCCTGGCCGTGCGCTTGCTGGACCGCGTGCGCGACCGCATGACCGAGTTCCAGGAAGAAACCGGCCACCTGTACAACCTGGAAGCCACGCCCGCCGAAGGCACCACCTACCGCTTCGCCCGCGAAGACAGGAAGCGCTATCCCGCCATCCTGCAGGCGGGCAGCGAGACGCAGCCCTACTACACCAATTCCAGCCAGCTGCCGGTCGGCCACACCGACGATCCTTTCCATGCGCTGGAACTGCAGGAAACGCTGCAGGGCAAGTACACCGGCGGCACCGTGCTGCATCTGTACATGAACGAAGCGGTTTCTTCTTCCGCCGCGTGCAAGCAGCTGGTGCGCCGCGCGCTGTCGAACTTCCGGCTGCCCTACATCACGGTCACGCCGACCTTCTCCATCTGCCCCAACCATGGCTATCTGGCGGGGCACCACGAGTTCTGCCCGAAATGCGATGCCGAACTGCTGGCCAAGCAAGCGGCATGCTGCACCCCGGCCTAGGACCTGTAAACGACAGGCCCCGGACCGGACCGCCGGGCAACCGCCCGGCATCCACTCCATAAGGAACCGCCATGCAAACCTTGATCGCTCCCGAAGTCACCACCGCTCCCGCCGCGCAATTGGACGACAGCCAGCGCGTGCGCTGCGAGATCTGGACCCGCGTCATGGGCTACCACCGCCCCGTCACTTCCTTCAACACCGGCAAACAGGGCGAATTCAATGAACGCCGCTTCTTCGTCGAACGCCGCGCCTGAGGGCGCCACGCGAGCCGCCGCGTCAGCCACGGGCTGCGGCCCGGGCACGCGGCGGCTGACGGCGCGCCCGGCCTACCCGGCCGCGCCGCAACCGGTGGCCCAGCCCTTGCCCCGGCATTCGCATGCCGTCGGCGGGCTGGTGCCGTTTTCCACCGTGGACTGGCCCGGGCAACTGGCGGCGGTCGTATTCATTTCGGGCTGCCCCTGGCGCTGCCACTATTGCCATAACGTCGAGCTCCAGACCCGCGCCGCCCGCTACGACTGGCGCGAGGTCCGCGCCTTCCTGGAGACGCGCAAGGGCCTGCTCGACGCCATTGTTTTCTCCGGCGGCGAGCCTTTGAGCGAACCGCGCCTGCCGCAGATGATCCGCGACGTCAGGCGCATGGGCTACCGCGTCGGCATGCATACCGCCGGCATCTATCCGCTACGCCTGGCCGACGTGCTGCGCCATCTGGACTGGATCGGCCTGGACATCAAGGCCGACGCCCAGGGCTATGACGACATCACCGGCCGCCGCGATTCCCAGCGCCCCGCGCTGGCCTGCCTGACGCAACTGCTGGCGGCCGACATCGACTTCGAGTGCCGCATCACCTGGCACCCGGACTGGCTGGACGAGACCCGGCTGCTGACCCTGGCCCGCGAGCTGGCGCGTCGCGGCGTGCGCCGCTTTGCCGTGCAAGGCGCGCGCCGCTCGCCCGATGCGCCGCCGGTACGCGCGCTAAGCTCGCCGGCCCTGGCGCTGCTGATGCAATGGTTCGAGGAGTTCGCCTATCGCTGAGCCAGGTGCTGCCGCATGGTGGCCAGAAAACGAGGCGATCCCACCGCGCCCACGTTGCAGCGGGACCACGGCGACACCGCCGTGGGATCCACGCTGAACACGCGTCCCGGCGCCATGGTGACCTTCTCGGGTATCAAATCGGCCGCCAGCTTGAGGGAGTCCTCTACACCCGGAAAGGTCGACCACAGGTACAGCGAACTGGTCGGCCGGGTGTATACCCCGGCGCCGAGCGCGTCCAGCACCTGCAAGGCATGGCCGGTCGCCGCCTCCAGCCGCTGGCGCAGCCTGACCAGATGCCGTTCGTAGTGCCCTTCGCGCAGCATCACGTCCACCATGCGTTCGCAATACTCTGAGCTGCTGACATGCACCAGCGCCTTCAGGTCGGCCAGATCGCTGGCCAGGGCCGCGTTGCATGCGATAAAGCCCACCCGCAGCGCAGCCGAAAAGGACTTTGAAAAACTGCCTATGTAGATCGTGCGTTCCAGCTGATCCAGCGCCGACAGGCGCACGGCCGAGGTGGGCTTGAAATCGGCCAGCGGATCGTTCTCTACCACCGTCAGGTTGTAGCGTTCGGATAGTTGCAGGACCCTGTAGGCCTTGGCGAGCGAGATGTCCGAGCCAGTGGGGTTGTGCGCCAGCGACTGGGTGAAGAACAGGCGCGGCTTTTCGCGTTGCAACAGCGCTTCCAGTGCAGCCACGTCGGGACCGTCCGCCAGGCGCGGCACGCCCAGCATGCGCGCGCCGGCCAGCTTCAGTTTGCCGAACAGAGGGTAGTAGCCGGGGTTGTCCACCAGCACGGCGGCGCCCGGCGGCACGAAATAGCGGATCACCAGATCCATGGCTTCGTTCGCCCCCTGTGTCAGCACCAATTGCGGCGGCGCCGCGTTGATGCCCACGTCGCCCAGTTTGCGCACCAGGCTCTCGCGTAGCGGCGCATAGCCGAAGCGGCTGCCGTATCGGAACAAGGCGCCCAACCCGGTGCGCACCACCTTCTGGTGATAGCGGTCCATGCGCATGTCCGCCAGCCATTCCACGGGCGGAAAGCCGTCCCCCACGGCCACGGCGTCGGGCTGGGTCTTGAGCTGTTCGCGCATCAGCCACACGATGTCCATGGCGCGGCTCAACTGCCCCGGCTCTTCTTCCGCAGCCTGGCGCGCGAACTTCGTCTCCAGCACGAAAAAGCCCGAGCCCCGCCGCGGTTCCACCAAGCCTTGCGCCACCAGCATTTCAAACGCCACCACCACCGTGTTCTTCGCATAGCGATGCAACTGCGCCAGTTCGCGCAGGGACGGCAGCTTGTCGCCCGGCCGGTAGAGGCCATCGGCAATCTGCTGGCCGATCAACTTGGCCAGGCTTTCGGCGATGGGCGCGGCGCGCTGGGGCCTGCCGCCGGTGTGTGCTGCTTCCACGCGCGTATTCCTGTTGGCTGGACTATCAGAATTGGTGCAGTGCAATGGTACTGTTTGCCAAAACTGTACCTCTCAATAGCGGTACAGTTTACCTAGAATCAGGCCACTTGATTCTTATACGGAGACACCTCATCGTGGCCGATTCACGCCTGCCCAACTTCCGCGCCCTGACCCCCGCGCAACGCCTGACAGCCATCGCCGACGCCGCCGCGCTCACGCCCGCGGAGCGCGCGCTGCTTGCCCAACCGGGCGCGCTTGGTCTGGACCGCGCCGACGGCATGATCGAGAACGTCATCGGTTCGTTCGAGCTGCCGCTGGGCGTAGCCGGCAATTTCCAGGTCAATGGCCGCGACGTGCTGGTGCCCATGGCGGTCGAAGAGCCCTCGGTGGTGGCGGCCGCATCCTACATGGCCAAGCTGGCGCGCGAATGCGGCGGCTTCGAAACCTCCAGTACCCGCCCGCTGATGCGCGCGCAGGTGCAGGTGCTGGGACTGGGCGACCCGCAAGGGGCGCGCCTGGCGTTGCTGCGCGAGCGCGAACGCATCGTCACGCTGGCCAACAGCCGCGACAAGGTGCTGATCGAGCTGGGCGGCGGCTGCCAGGACATCGAGGTCCATGTATTCCCCGACACGCCGCGCGGTCCCATGATCGTGATGCATCTGATCGTGGATGTGCGCGACGCCATGGGCGCCAATACGGTCAATACCATGGCCGAGGCCGTGGCGCCGCTGGTCGAACAAATCACCGGCGGCTCGGTGCGGCTGCGCATCCTGTCCAACCTGGCGGACCTGCGCCTGGCCCGCGCCCGCGTGCGTCTCACGCCGCAAGTCCTGGACACCAAAGAGCGCAGCGGCGCTGAGATCATCGAGGGCGTGCTGGACGCCTACACCTTCGCCGCCGTCGATCCCTACCGCGCCGCCACGCACAACAAGGGCATCATGAACGGCATCGACCCCGTCATCGTTGCCACCGGCAACGATTGGCGCGCGGTCGAAGCCGGCGCCCACGCCTATGCCAGCCGCTCGGGACGCTACACCTCGCTGACGCAATGGGAGAAAGACAATTCGGGCGCGCTGGTCGGCACGATAGAAATGCCGATGCCGGTGGGCCTGGTGGGCGGCGCGACCAGGACGCATCCGCTGGCGCAGGTGGCGCTGAAGATCATGGACCTGCGCTCCGCCCAGGAATTGGGCGAAATCGCCGTGGCTGTGGGCCTGGCGCAGAACCTGGGTGCGCTGCGCGCACTGGCCACCGAAGGCATACAGCGCGGCCATATGGCCTTGCACGCCCGCAATATCGCGCTGGTGGCTGGCGCGACGGGCGCGGAGATCGACGCGGTCGCCAAGCGCATGGCGGCGGAAAAAGACGTCCGCACCGACCGCGCGCTGGCCTTGCTGGAGGAACTGCGCAACCCGCGATGAGTTTGTCCCGCAAGGTCAGGCGGCTTTGCATGCAGCGACAGGCGCCCCTCGCGGGCCCTGGACAACGACAGAGGCGGCGCACGGACTCCCCGGATGCCGCCCGACCACAGAGGAGAGAGACATGAAACCAAGCACCCCGGCGCCCTCCTGGCGCCTGGCGGAAGTCTGGAGCGACACGGTGGACCTGCGCCAGTTGGCCTGGGCCATCGGCCTCGGCATCGTCATCAGCGTGGCGGGCTTCTACGCCGCCAGCCGCTGGCTGCGCGGCATCGTGGCATCGCCCGAACTTGCGCACGCCTACGCCATGCTGGCCGGCCTGGCCGGCTGCGTGCTGGCGGGCGTGATCTGCGCCCGGCTGTTTCCGCCCAAGCGCGAAGTCATCGAACACAGCGCCGCCCATGATCCTGCCTGGCGCGCCGAAGTCCTGGCTGAACTGGCCGAGCAACCGGGCGGCCTGGGCTCCCTGGCGGACCTGCCTGAACCCACCAAGCGCGAACTGAAGGAACTGGGTCTGTACGAACTGTTCGCCGAAGCCGCCGCCCAACCCGCGCAACCGCAACCCGCCGCGGCAGCGCAGGCCGGCCCAAGCAAGGAGGCGCTGGCATGAGCGACCCCATCCTGCTTGAACAAATCATGGTGGCCGCCGCGATGGGGCTTTTGGGCGCGGTGGTGTTCGCGGCCATCGGCCTGGTGTCCGGCACCGACGAAACCACCACGCTGGCGCCGCTGACCCTGCTGGTGGTACTGCTGGGCGTGCCGCCCGCTGGCGTATTCACTTTCTTCCTGGCCGGCGCGGTCGCCAAACACATGACGCACGCAGTGCCCACGGCCCTGCTCGGCATCCCGGGCGATACGCTGGCCACGCCGCTGCTGCAGGACGCGAACATGCTGCGCAAGCTGGGCGTGCCGCACATCGCTCTGCGCAAGATGGTGTCCGGCGCCATCGTCGCGGCCTTCGTGGCCGTGCCCCTGGCCGTGCTGTTCGCGGTGCTGCTGGCTCCGTTCGGCGCCGCCATCACCAAGTCCGCGCCCTGGATCTTCCTGGCCGCCGCGGTGCTGATCGCCTATTTCTCGGCCGGACGCTGGGCCGCCGTGGCGCTGCTGGTGCCCTTCGTGGTGGTCATCATCGCGCTGCAAAGCCTCACGGCCAAGTACGGCGTCAAGCTGAGCATCAGTTACTTCCTGGGCATCGCCATCGGCCCGTTGATCGCGGATCTGTTCACGGTGATCTCGCCCCAGGGCCGCTCGCGCATGATGCGCGACAAGGTGCGCACGTTCTCGCTGGCGCCCGACGTCAAGGGCTGGTCGGGCTATTTTCCCAACCCGCTGAAGGTCATGGACCGCACGCAGACGCGCTGGACCCTGGCCACGGCCGCGATCTCCAGCGCCACTTTCGTGTTCAGCCCCGTGGCCATGACCGTGGTGCTGGGGGAACTGGTCGGATCGCGCATCAAGCATGCCTACCACCGCCTGACGACGGTGCTGAGCGCGCGCAACGGCGTGACCGAGGCGACCTACATCGCCGAGGCGCTGATCCCGCTGATCGCCTTCGGCCTGCCGCTAAGCCCGGTTGCCGCCGGCCCGGCCGCGCCGCTCTTCAACGCGCCGCCGCGCTTCACGGTGGATGCCGCCTCGGGCCAGACCCACAACCTGCACAATCTGCTCAACCACTGGGAATTCCTGGGTTACGGCATGCTGGCGGTGCTGCTGGCCGCGGTCGTCTCCTATCCGTTCGCGATGAATTTCGCACGCCGCGCCGCGCTCTTCGTGTCGCGCAAGGTCAGCCATGAAGCCATCATCGCCACCTTCGTCGGCCTGATCATCGTCATCAGCATCTGGGAAGGCCAGTTCCTCGGCCTGCTGGTGATCCTGACCATGGGCTTGATCGGCGGCCTGCTGTCGCGCCTGTTCGGCTTCAATACGGGCGTGCAGTTCATGGGCTATTACACCGCCGTGCTGTCGGTGCCGGCAATCGTCAAGCTGCTAGGCTAATGGCCCCCACGCCGCGCCCCTGCGGGGCTAGCTGCCCCCCGAGGGGGCTGGCCCACCTTGGGGCGGCCCAGCGGTGGGCCTGCGCCTAAGCCGGGCCCTCCATTGTTCGCCGCTTGATCCTGCGCAAGGCGACGCGAACTCCCTTGCTCTAGCCTCTTTCCACTTGAAAAGAGGAAAGACTCATCATGACGTGGTTCAAATCACTCACCCTCGCCGGACGCGAATTGCTGCCCATTGTCCAGGGCGGCATGGGCGTCGGCGTATCCGCCCATCGCCTGGCCGGCGCGGTCGCCAGCCAGAACGCCATGGGCACCATCGCCAGTGTGGATTTGCGCCACCACCATCCCGACCTGCTGGAAAAAACCGAACGCTGCCATGATCGCGACGTCATCGACAGCGCCAACCAGGTCGCGCTGGACCGCGAGGTACGCGCCGCGCTGGACACCGCGCAAGGCCGCGGCCTGGTGGCCGTGAACGTCATGAAGGCGGTGCGCGACCATCCCGCCCTGGTGCGCCAGGCCTGCGAAAGCGGCGCCCACGCCATCGTGATGGGCGCGGGCCTGCCGCTGGACCTGCCCGAGATGACGGCCGACTACCCGAAGGTAGCGCTGGTGCCCATTCTGTCCGAGGCGCGCGGCGTGGCGGTGGTGCTGAAGAAATGGATGAAAAAGGGCCGCATGGCCGATGCCGTGGTGATCGAACACCCTGGCTACGCCGGCGGCCATCTGGGCGCGGCCCGGCTGGATGACGTGCACAGCGAGCGCTTCGACTTCCAGCATGTGCTGGCCGATTGCCACAAGCTGTTCCAGGAACTGGCGCTGGGTTCGGATGCGCCCCGCCTGATCGTGGCGGGCGGCGTGGGCAGCCACGAGCAGGTGCGCCATTGGCTGGCCAACGGCGCCGACGGCGTGCAGGTCGGCACGGCCTTTGCCGTCACCAGCGAAGGCGACGCGCATGAGAACTTCAAGCGGGTGCTGATTGACGCCGATCCGGACAAGCTGGCCGAATTCACCAGCGTGGCCGGCCTGCCCGCCCGCGCCGTGGAAACGCCCTGGCTGACGCGCTATCTGCGGCAGGAAAAGACCCTGCAAGCCAACACCCGCTGCGATGCGCGCCGCTGCAGCCAGCGCATGGACTGCCTGACGCAATGCGGATTGCGCGACGGCCTGGCGCGCTTCGGACAATTCTGCATCGACCTGAAGCTGGCGGCCGCCATGCGCGGCGAGGTCAGCCGCGGCCTGTTCTTCCGCGGCGCGTCCAAGCTGCCGTTCGGCAGCGCCATGCGTTCGGTGCGTGAATTGATGGACTATCTGCTGCACGGCGAGATGCCCGCCTCCGCCTGAGCCAGGTCGCCCCAGACGCGGGGGCTTCCCAAAATAATTGAACGACGTACAATATTATTCGTCGTTCAATTATTTCCGCCCATGGATACCTCCGCCCTATCCCCATCAGAATCCGCCGCACCCGAAGCCGGGCGCCGCGAACGCAAGCGCTTGCAGACCCTGGACCACCTGGCGCAAACCGCCTGGCGCCTGTTCGAGACCCTGGGCTATGACGTGGTCACCATGGAACAGATCGCCGCGCAGGCGGATGTTTCCAAGGGCACGCTGTACAACCATTTTCCCGTCAAGGAAGCCCTGCTTGCGCACCGCTTCCATGGCGAACTGGCGGCAAGCCAGCGGGAACTGCAGCCCGCGCTGCGCGCCCTGCCCACCCTCGCACAGCGCCTGACGCGGATACTGCATGCTTCGGCACATTGGTCCGAATCGCATCGGACCTATCTGGGGCCGTACTTGCGCTACCGGCTATCCACGCTGCAGCCCGGCGCGCGCGACGACGGCCGCTACCCACGCAGCGGCATGCAGGCGCTGTACACCGCGCTGATCGAAGAGGCGCAGGCGGCAGGCCAGGCGCGGACCGATCTGGATGCCGGACAACTGGCCCATCAGCTGCAATTTCTGTACCTGGGCGCGATGCTGCGCTGGCTGGACCAGCCCCGCAGCAGCCTGAAGGCAGAGTTCGATGCCGCCATCAGCCTCTTCGTGCGCGGCGTGACGCCCGAGGCGGCGGCATGAGCGCCGCCGCGCTGGACTGGGCCGCCGCCGCCCTGGCCGGCCCGCAGGCGGCCGGCGGCAAGGGCTGGCAGCTGGGCCGCATGTCGCAACTGGGCGTGCCGGTGCCCGACGGCTTCGTGCTGCCGGCAGCGTTGAGCCTGGCTCGCGAACCGGGCCAGGCATTGCCGCACGCTGTCGCCCAGGCGCTGCGCGATGAACTGGCCGCGCGCGGCTGGCTCGAACGGCCGCTGGCCTTGCGCTCGTCCGCGCCACAGGAAGATTCCGCGGGCGCCTCGTTCGCGGGGATCCATCTTTCCTGCCTGAACGTGCGCGGCGCGGATGCGGCGATCGACGCGGTCCGGCAGGTCTGGGATTCGCAATGGACGCCGCAGGCCTGCGCCTACCGGCAGAAGCTCGGCTTGAACCCGGCCGGAATGGCCGTGGTCGTCATGCCGCTGATCGACGCGGTCGCCTCGGGCATCGCTTTCACCCTCGATCCCGTGTCGGGGCGGCATGACGAGATGGTCATCCACGCCAACTGGGGCTTGGGCGAGTCGCTGGTCGACGGCGCGGCGCAAGGCGACGAGTACCGCCTGCGCGAGGACTATCTGCGCCAGGCTTGGCCGCTGGCCGGCCGGCGCATCGGCGCCAAGCGCCACGCCAGCCAGGCCGCGGAAGGCGCCGGCACCTTGCTTGCTCCGACGCCGGCCGCGCGCGCTGCCCAGGCCGTGCTGAGCGACGCGCAGGCCGAAACCCTGGGCGATATCGTGCGCGACGCGGCGCGCGCGCTGGACTATGCCGGCGGCGGCTACGACATCGAATGGGTCTGGGATGGGCGGCGCTTCTGGATCGTGCAGGCCCGTCCCATCACCGCGGCGGCGCGCCACACCTATCCGGCGCTGCGCGCGCAGCCAGCCTATTGGTCGCGCGGCAACACCCGCGAAGTGCTGCCGCTGGCCATGTCGGCGCTGGAATGGGATACGGGGCGCGTCATGGCGCAGCGCATGCTGACCACGGGCTTTGAACTGAGCGGCTATTCCACCCTGCCGGGCGTGCGGCTGGCGGCGCTGTTCCAGGGCCGGGTCTATCTGGACGCCTCGGTCATCCAATGGCTGGGTTACGACGCGCTGGGCGTGCCGCCGAAAGCCATGAACGCGCTGCTGGGCGGTCCCCAGCCCGAAATCGCAGTGACGCCCCTGACGCTGGCGCAACGCCTGCGGCATGGCGCGCGCATCCTGCGCTACCTGCGCCGCGCAGCCCCCTTGCGCAAGCAGGCGGAACAGGACCTGCCGCGCCTGTTCGCCCGCGCCCAGGCCTGGCTGGACGAGCCCGCGCCCGCGTCCAACGCCGCGCTGGGCGCGCGCCTGCGGGAACAGTTCCACACGGTGCTGGCGGCGGATCAATTGTTCTTCCTGCAGGGCTCGGGCGGCGGCGCGCTGCACAAGCTGCTGGAACTGGTGGAGAAAGCCTGCCCGGGCGAAGGCCATGCGCTCACGGCCGCGTTGATGGCTGGCGGCGAACCCAGCGTGACCGCGGCGCAAAGCTATGCCCTCATGGCGTTGGCCAAACTGGCCGCCGGCGACGCAAGCGTGATGGAGTGGCTGCGCGATCCCCAGCGCGACAGCGCCGGCTGGCAGCGCGCCTTGCCGGATGGAGCTCCCTTCAAGCAAGCCTTCGCGGACTTCCTGCGCCAATACGGCCATCGCGCCGTTTATGAAACCTATCTGCGCAACCCGCGCTGGCGCGAGGACCCCGGCTATCTGCTGGACAGCGTGCTGCAGTTGACCGACGCCGACCCTGCGGCGCTGCGCGCCCGGCAGGACAGCGCCGCAAGCCAGGCCCGGTTGCGCCTGCGCGCGGCGCTACCTTTCTGGCAGCGCCCGCTGATCGCCCGTCTGCTGGCCGCTGCCCGCATCGAGGGCAGGCAGCGCGAGGCCGCGCGCAGCGTACTGGTGGCCTATCTTGCCGCCGCGCGCCAGAACGCCTTGGCGCTGGGGCGTCGCTACGTCCACGCCGACGGCCTGGCCGCCGCGGACGACATCTTCCACCTGAATGCGGCCGAACTCTTCGCCCTGGCCGACGCCAGGCTGACGCCCGCCGCCGCGGGCCGCCGCGCCGCCCTGCGCCGCGCTCAATTGGAGTCCTGGGCCGCGACCCCCGATCAGGACGTCATCGCCGAAGATGCCGCAGGCGCCGCCACGGACATGCCGCCCCCTGCGCCTGCCGATGCCGGCGCCGCCGGATCCTGGCGCGGCACGCCTGCCGCGGGCGGCCATGCGCGGGCCGGCGCTTTCGTCGCCCGCTCGCCCTCCGAAGGACTGGCCATGCCGGCCGGCGGCATCCTGGTCGCCGCGTCCACCGACCCGGCCTGGACGCCGCTGTTCCTGCGGGCCGGGGCCCTGGTCATGGAGGCGGGTGGCTACCTGTCGCACGGCGCCATCGTGGCGCGCGAGTTCGGCATACCGGCTATCGTCAATGTGCAAGGCATCATGCGGCAGGTCGCCACCGGCGACGTCCTGGAAGTGGACGCGTCGCGCGGCACGGTGCGGCGGCTGGCAGCCGCTTCCAGCCTGGGCGCATCCGACTCGTAGAAGCCCGCTAGCGCGCCGCGGCCAGGTCGAACTGGAACACCGCGCCCGATCCGGCGCGGTCCACAAGCCTGATCTCGCTGTGGTGCAGCTGCAGGATGCGCTGCACGATCACCAGCCCCAGCCCGCCGCCGTCGCCAGGGCCTCGATTCAAGGCGCTGGCCCGCGTGAAAAGTCCCGCGCGCAGCGCCTGCGGAATGCCCTCGCCCGTGTCGCTGACCTGCACCTGCACCAGGTCATGCGCGCTGCCCAGCCGCAGTTCGATCAGGCCGCCGGGCGGGCTGTGGCGGATGGCGTTGTCCAGCAGGTTGGTCAGCACGCGTTCGATCAGCCCAAGGTCCGCGCGCACCGGCGGCAGTTCGCGCGGGATGTCGGTGGTCAGGCGTTGCTGGCGCGCCTCGGCCGCCAGCTCGAACTTCTGGATCACGTCCTGCACCAATTCCGGCAACGAAAAGGTCTCGGGTTCCAGCCGCACCAGCCCGGACTCCAACCGCGCCAGTTCGAAGAGTTCCTGCGCCAGGCGGCCGACCTTGCGGCTCTGGGCCAGCGCAATGTCCAGGTAGCGGCGGCGCTCGTCCGGGTCCAGCGTCTGGTCCTTCAACCTCAGGGTTTCCAGATAGCCGTGCAGCGAGGTCAGCGGCGTGCGCAGATCGTGCGAGATGTTGGCGACCAGGTCGCGCCGCTGCTGGTCCTGCCGGGTGAGTTCGCGCCATTGGTCGGATATGCGCTTGCCCATCTGCACGAAGCTGCGCCGCAGCACCGCGATCTCGTCGCCATTGCGCTCCGAGGCGTCGCCCGGACGCTCCAGCGCGGCCAGGGCCTGCCCGTCGTCGCCGTCGAAGGCGCGCACCGCCCGCGTCAGCCCGCGCAGCGGCCGCGTGATCAAGGCGAACGCCGCCAGGCCAGCCACCAGGCCCAGCAGCGCGACCAGCGCGATCGACCACAAGGTCGTGCGCAGCACGGAGCTGCGCGACACGGCCATCGCCAGCGCGTCGTGCGCCTGCCCCTGCAACACCACGTAGACGTAGCCCTTGTCCTGCCCGCCCACGCGCACCGGCGCGGCGCTGAAGACTTTCTGCGCGTCCAGGCTGCGCGGGTCGTCGCCGGTGATGGGCAGCATCTCGCCGGCCAACAGGCGCTTGACCGGCCCCAGGTCGACACGCTCGCGCTTGATCTGGCCGGCGGGCGCGGCATCGCCCACGATGTGGCCGTCGTTGGACAGCAAGTAGACCTCGACCGCCGGATTCACCGCCATCAGCATGTCGAACAGCGAGCGCACCGCAGCGGGCTTCCAGCCGTTGGTGTCCATCAATTCGTTGGCGCCGGCGATATGCTGCGCCAGTCCGCTGGACAGGCGCTGGACCACCTCCTGCTCGTAGCGGGAATTGGCCGCGATCTGCAGCCAGGCCGAGGCGCCGCAGCTGGCGAGCAACAGCAACGCAAACACGGCGGACAGCCGTTGGGTGAGCGTGAACCGCTTCATGATGCGCCTCCCGCGCCGCCCGGCCCCGCGGCGAATTTATAGCCCTTGCCCCAGACCGTCAGAATGCGCTGCGGATCCGACGGGTCCGCTTCGATCTTCACCCGCAGCCGGTTGATGTGGGTATTGACCGTGTGTTCATAGCCTTCGTGCTGGTAGCCCCATACCTGGTTCAGCAGATCCATGCGCGAAAAAACCTTGTCCGGGTGCCGCGCGAAGAAATGCAGCAGATCGAACTCGCGCGGGGTCAGGTCCAGCCGGCGGCCGTCGACCTCGGCCGTGCGCGCCACCGGGTCGATGGCCACGCCGTGCAGGGCCAGGCTGCCGGCGTCGATGCGCGCGTTGCGCTCAAGCGCGTCGCTGCGGCGCAGGAGCGCCCGCACCCGCGCCACCAGTTCCAGCATCGAGAACGGCTTGGCCAGGTAGTCGTCCGCGCCCAGTTCCAGGCCCAGGATGCGGTGCACTTCGCTGGAGCGCGCGCTGGTGATGATGATGGGCGTATAGCGCGCCATGGCGCGGGCGCGCTTGCAGATTTCAAGGCCATCGATGCCGGGCAACATCAGGTCCAGCACCAGGGCGTCCCAGCCGCCTTCCTCCAGCCTGCGCATGCCTTCGTTGCCGTCGGCGGCATGCTCGACCGCGTAGCCTTCGTCCCGCAGATGCAGGCGCAGCAGTTCGGCGATGTGGGCGTCGTCTTCGACGATGAGTACGCGTCGGGGCGTGTCCATGGGCAGCAAACTCTAAAGGGGCTATGCGCCTATTGTCGCCAATCCGCGCCGCCGAGTTATCACAATTAATTTAAGTTTGCGTGAGGACTTCGGTATCGGCCCCGGGGAAGAATGGCTCCAACGACAACAAGCCCCCCCGGAGTCCCGCCATGCTGGCCCCTCCCGCAAGCCACGACGTTCCGGCCCCGCCGGCCAATGTACCCATCCATCCCGGCTGGCTGCGCGCCATGCACTGGCTCAACGCCCTGGCCGTGGTGGTCATGGTAATGAGCGGCTGGCGCATCTACAACGCCTCGCCCTTGTTCGACTTCGTGTTTCCACGGGAGATCACGCTGGGCGGCTGGCTGGGCGGCGCCCTGCAATGGCATTTCGCCGGCATGTGGCTGCTGTTCTTCAACGGCATCCTGTACCTGGCCATGAATCTGGCCACCGGCCGCCTCTGGCGCAAGTTCTTCCCCTTGAGCATCCGCGGCATTGCCGCCGACCTGGGCGCGGCGCTGCGCGGCAAGCTCGCCCACGCCGATCCGCGCCGCTACAACCAGGTGCAGCGGCTGGCTTATCTGTTCGTGATGCTCGACATCGCGGTGCTGGTGCTGTCCGGGCTGGTGCTGTGGAAGTCGGTGCAGTTCGAACTGCTGCGCGAACTGATGGGCGGATACGAGACCGCGCGCCGCGTGCACTTCATTGCCATGGCCTTGCTGACGGCGTTCGTGGCGGTCCACCTGGTGATGGTTGCATTGGTGCCGCGCAGCCTGATCGCCATGATCCGCGGCAAATAAGGAGCCATCCGTGAACAAGCACAAGCGCCCCTCCCTGCCCGGCCTGGACGGCCCGGCCATCCTCAAGGAAGCCGGCAGGATCCTGGAAAAGCGGGTCGAACAGCCCTCGCGCCGCGCCTTCCTGCGCAGCAGCCTGACCCTGGGCGGACTGGCCATGCTGTCGGGCTGCTCGCTGTCGGACGACGAAAGCGTAGAGAAAGCGCTGACCGCGGTTTCGCGCTTCAACGACCGGGTGCAGGGCTGGATCTTCGACCCCGACCAGTTGGCGCCGACCTATCCCGAATCGATGATCACGCGGCCCTTCCCCTTCAATGCCTACTACGGCATTGACGAGGTGCGGCATGTGGACGAGGAATCGTTCCGCCTGGAAGTCAGCGGACTGGTCGCAGACAAGCGCCGCTGGCGGCTGGAGGAACTGCGCGCCATGGCGCAGATCGACCAGGTGACGCGGCACATCTGCGTCGAAGGCTGGAGCGCCATCGGCAAATGGGGCGGTGTGCCGTTCTCCGCCTTCCTCAAGCGCGTGGGCGCGGACCTAAGCGCCAGGTACGTGGGCTTCAAGTGCGCCGACGACTACTACACCAGCATCGACATGCCCACCGCATTGCACCCCCAGACCATCCTGGCGCTGACCTATGACGGCCAGACGCTGCCACCAGAGTACGGCTTCCCCATGAAGCTGCGCATGCCTACCAAGCTTGGCTACAAGAACCCCAAGCACATACAGGCAATTTTCGTCACCAACACCTACCCGGGCGGTTACTGGGAGGACCAGGGCTACAACTGGTTCGGCGGCAGCTAGGTGGAATCTTTCACGCTTTCACTCTCCATAAAGGAACGCATCATGAAGAAAATCGCTACCACCGCCGCGCTGTCCCTGTGCCTGGCTTTCGGCGCCGCGGCAGTCCATGCCGCCGACAGCATGAGCAAGGACGCCATGGGCGGCGGCTCGATGGCCAAGGATGGAATGGCCAAGAGCGGGATGTCCAAGGATTCCATGTCCAAGGACGGCATGTCGAAGGAAGGCATGTCCAAGGATTCGATGTCCAAGAACAGCATGTCGAAGGACTCGATGTCCAAGGATGGCATGTCAAAGGATGGCATGTCCAAGGATTCGATGTCCAAGGACGGCATGTCGAAAGGCGGCATGTCCAAGGATGGCATGAAGCAATAGCGCCCACCCGGCCCGCCCCTGATCCGGAGCATGTCATGAAACTAGACCGCAGGCATTTCCTGGGCCTGGGCAGCGCGGCGGCCATCGCCGCCGGCCTGGCCCCGGTCCTGGCGGCGCGCGGCGGCCCGGCCGCCGCCGCCCAGGCCTTCCCCTACACGCTAAGCGACGCGCAATGGCGCGAACGGCTCACGCGCGAACAATACGAAGTGCTGCGCCGCGAAGGCACCGAGCGTCCCTACTCCAGCCCGCTGGACAAGGAGTATCGCAAAGGCGCCTACGCCTGCGCCGGCTGCGCCCATCCGCTGTTCTCTTCTTCCACCAAGTTCGACAGCGGCACCGGCTGGCCCAGCTTCTGGCAGCCGCTGGACGGCGCCGTGGGCGAAACCAAGGACCGCAGCTTCGGCATGACGCGCGTCGCCGTGCATTGCGTCAATTGCGGCGGCCATCTGGGTCACGTCTTCGACGACGGCCCGCGTCCGACCGGGCTACGCTACTGCATGAATGGCGTGGCCCTGGCGTTCACCCCGCAGGCCTGAACTCCGGCCGCCCCATCCATCAGGAGACATCATGTCCGCCATCCACCTGCCCCGCAAACTTTGCGCCGCGCTGGCCGTCGCCTGCGGCCTGCTGGGCGCCGCCTCGGCCAGCGCCGCGGAAACCGCCTTCATCATTCCGCCCCCGGCCATGGACCAGCCCGCGGCCGCCGCACCGCAAAAAGCCGTCATCGCCGGCGGCTGCTTCTGGGGCGTGCAAGCCGTGTTCCAGCACGTCAAGGGGGTCAGCTCCGCCGTCTCCGGCTACGCCGGCGGCCAGGCGTCCACCGCCAATTACGACACCGTCAGCGGCGGGCGCAGCGGCCACGCCGAAGCGGTCGAGATCACCTACGACCCCGCCCAGGTCAGCTACGGCCAGCTGCTGCAGATCTATTTCTCGGTGGCCCACGATCCCACCCAGCTCAACCGCCAGGGTCCGGACAGCGGTACCCAATACCGTTCAACGGTCTTTCCTGCGGACGACGGCCAGCGCAAAGTGGCCGAAGCCTACATCGCGCAGCTGAACAAGACAGGTGTGTACCCCAAGGCGCTTGCCACGACGATAGAACCGCTGAAAGCCTTCTATCCTGCCGAGGACTACCACCAGGACTATCTCGTGCGCCATCCGTACAGCATGTACATCATGGTCAACGACGTGCCCAAGGTCGAAAACCTGGCCAAGACGTTTCCGCAGCAGTATCGGGACAAGCCTGTGCTGGTGAACTGAAGACGATAAATGGAGCCGGCCGCGCTGAATAAAGTCGGCCGCGCTCTAAACCCTTGCGTAGCAACGAAGGCTCGCTTACGGAGCCTTTATCTCCTTCTTTTCCGCTTTCTCCTTTTTTTCTCCATCGTAATGGGACTTGATGGCGAGAAACATGCCCGTGCCCAACACCAGAAGCTTGAACGTACCGAAGACTACAGGGACCCAAAAATTCATCATTTCCTCAAAACGCTGCTTCAGCAGCTTCATTTACGACTCGCGGGCCAGGCAACGACAAACGACCTCAGCGCCGCCGAGCGCTATCAGCAGGTACCGCAAATAGGAACCGGAGATTTTTCCCCATGCCTTCCTCTGACGCTTGCTTAAAAATGGCAACGCAAAAAGAGGTTGGAAATGGGCAGAGCGAGCGCCATACGCCCTGCAAACAATCGGAGTTTACCGTCGAACTTCATGCAATTTGCTGCACCGGAAACTGCTACGTATCCGCGACCGTATCAGTTCGGCCACGGCGGCTCATGCCTGTCCCGTACATCGCCATGCGCAGTAGCGGCATGTAGTTTTCCCAGCAGATCACGGCACCCAATTTTCCGCGGGGTGTATCGAACACGGGCATGGTGGAGCCGTCGCCATAGCCCCAGATCAACCGTTCCACGAAGGTCGGCATCAATTTGCGTTGCTTGCTGCGCCAGCCGAGCCCAGCACCAGCGCATGCGGTTCGATGCCTTCGGGGTGTCATGCCTGCCCGTTGCCTGAACTGGCCAAGGGCGCCCGCTATGCCTGAACCGCCCGTCTTGGACCGGAAGTACACTCGGCAGCAGACAGCCACCTGCACACAGGCCCACCCGGCACAACCGCGTACCCACATGTTCCAACTACGACAGCTGAAGATCTTCGTCGCGGCGATGGAAACGTTGAGCTTCACGAAAGCCGCCAAACAGGTGCATCTGTCGCAACCCAGCGTTACGGAACAGATACGGGCGCTGGAAGAGAGCGTCGGCCAGGCGCTCTTCATCCGCCAGAACAATCGCCTGCAACCCACCCCGGCCGCAGAGAGACTGGCCATTCGAGCACGCGAATTGCTTGCCCGGGCCGATGACGCCTTCCGGGAAGTTCGCGACAACGTCGACGATTCAGGAGGCACGATCCGGGTCGCCGCGCCGCAGACCTTGTGCACCAGTGTGCTGGTTCCGCAACTGTTGCGCTTTGCCGGCATGCACCCCGGAACGCAGGTTGCAGTTCAAGAAAGAAACTCCCTGGCGACGGCTCAGGCGGTGCTCGATGGGACGGCCGACCTCGGTCTGGTGCACGGATGGCCGGCAAGCGACGCCAAGCTCCGGGCGCAAGCCATTGCGCGGGACATGCCGGTGGTCGTAATGCCCCCTGGGCATCCGCTATCCGAGGCTGTAGACATCAAGGCCGACGCGCTTGCCGCATTCCCGCTGGTCGTCACGATGGACGGCTGCCGATACCGGGAATACCTGGAGGCCGTGTTGCAGGAAGCCCCGGTGCAGCCGCGTATCCGCGGTGTCGCCGACAGCGTACCGGCCTTGATACAGATGGTGTCCGCGGGCCTCGGGGTATCGATCCTGCCGCGGATGGCCATGGATCCCGCAGCGACAACGGCTTGCGTCCGGTGGCGGCCGTTGTCGACCGCGGGAGCAGGTCTTCCCATCTGCCTGCTCACCCTGCACCGGACGCCTACGCGCCAGGTGGCCGCCTTCATCGAGATGATCCGCCTCGCGGCGACTGGCTCAGACCAGCCGATGGCCGCCATCGACATGAAGCACGGTGCCGGTGGTGTAGCCATTGCCGATCAGGAAGCCGATGGCATCGGCGATATCGCTGCCGGCGCCGACCCGGCCCACCGGTAGCCGCTCGGCCATCGATGCCAAAAGCGGTCCGCTGTCGGCGCCGGCTACGTCATTCCAGATGGGCGTATCCACCCAGCCCGGCGATACGGCATTGATCCGCAGCGGCGCAAGCTCGACCGCCATGGCGCGCACGACACCCTCCAACGCGGCATTGATCGCCGCCACGGCGATGCCCTTCGGCCGGGGCCGGTAGGCGGCAATGCCCGACGTCAGGGTGATGGAACCGTGCGCCGGCATGCGCGGGGCGCCATGTTTGGCCAGCAGGATGGGCGCGACGACCTTGGAGCGGATGGCTCGGTCCAGCGCGTCCAGCGAGAGTTGCGGCAGTAGCTCGTAGGCGCCGCGTATGTCGGCAGCCGTGCAGACCAGATGATCCACCGGGCCTGATTCTTCAAACAGCCGCTGCACTTGCGCTTCACTCGTCACATCCGCCTGGTGCAGGCGAGGCGCGCCAAACGCGCGCAACTGCTCGCGCGCCGCGTCGAGCTTGTCGCGGGACCTGCCCACGATCAGTACCTCGCAGTGCATGCCCAGCAATCGCTCGCTGACGGCCAACCCCATGCCCGAGCTACCGCCGACCACCACCACCCGTTGTCCTGCAAGACCATTGTCCATGCTCATTTCCTTGAAACACGTGTTTGGAGCAGGCGATGGTGGCGCTACGAAGTGCCGGGCGCCAGCAGGAATGTCCGATCGGGGTATCGGCTTGCCCGATGCGGGCGTGTCCAGGTTCCGGCGCTTTGCGTGAATGACGAAAACGGAAAAGCAATGCTGCATCTGCGCCATCGGCCGCGGCGCGACGCTGGGCGGTATCATGCTGGCCAAGACCGGCGTTGCCGGCACCCTATTGTCGGCAGGCGGAATTGCCGCCATCGCGATGGCGTTCGCGCTGCGGCAACGGTTTCCGGCAACAGCCGGAAGCTGCGATGCCCGCCAATCGCGGGCCTGCCGGCAAACGAGTCCAGGAGAAGTACAGCAGTGAACGATACCCACATACCGGAAACGGAAACCCCCGAAGACCGCAAAGAACAGCTGCCCACGCTGTGGCGCGACGATGGCTGGACCGCCAGGATCATCAAGAACGAGGAAGACGACGGCTGGGCCGTGGAAATGACCATGGACGGCGAGGCCGAGCCGGCCCTGGTCGGTCCATGGACCATGGGCCGCGACAAGAAAAACCCCAAGCCGCTCGACTCCCCGGCCTTCATCACTCTGGTCAAGACCGCCCGGGAAGTCCTGCGCCGCCACGAGCAGCAACTGCACGCGACGCTACACAAAAGCGTGAAGATCGACGCCGCCGCCGGCCGCCTGACCGTCAAGCTGGACATCGTTCCCGACGAAGACGAGCCGTATGCCGTGTTGAGCGCCTACGACGAATCCGGCGAACAACTGGCCCAGACCCATGTCGCGCCGACCTACAAGCTGAGCGTGCAGCGCGCCTCGGAGTGGGCCAGCGGCGGCTTCGGCAAGCACGGCTGACCTGAAACCCCGGCCTCGGCCGCGCCTTAGCGCCGCGCGCGGACCTGCCCCGGCGGCACGCCGAAGCGGCGCCGGAATGCGGTGGCGAAGTTGGCTGCGCTGCCGTAGCCGGCGATGCAAGCCGCTTGCGCGACGCTGATGCCATCGCGCTCCAGCGCCAACCGCGCGCGCGACAGCCTGCCCTCGCGCAGGTATTGCGCCACCGTGGTGCCCCACATGGCGCGAAAGTGCCGCTGCAGCGTGTTCACGCTGACGCACGCCCGCGCGGCAATTTCCGCCAGCGGCAAGGCATCGGCGCCGCCCTGATCTATCCATTCCCGCAACGCGGCCATGCGGCGGCGGTCGCGCGGGCTGAGCGGCGCGGCCTCCTCGGCGGCCGTGCCGTGCGCATGCGCCAGCGCCTCGACCACGATGTCGAGCGCGCGCGACTTCTGGTACAGGCGCCACAAAGGCGGCGGCAGCACGGGCGGACGCAACATCTGCTGCGCGGCGGCCACGGCCTGGTCCGATGCCTTCCAGGTCTGCAACGCCAGATGGCGCTGCGCGAACGCGCGCAGCGCCAGTCCCTCTTCGCCGGGAAGATGCCGATCCAGCCATTGCGGCTGCAAGGTCAGCATCACCGTGCGCTCGATATGGCCACGGCATGACTCGCGCAGGAAGGCGTCCGGCCGCAGCGCGGAAAGCATCACCCCTTGCACGCTACCATCGGCGCCGGGCCCCAGGGTGAGCCTGTGTTCCCCCAGCGTCACGTTCACGCGGCCGCCGACCACCAGGGCCAGGTGCAGGCCTGGCCGCACCGCCGCACGCATGCGCGCACCTTGCAGATCGCGCGCGTCCAGCCGCCACAACACCATGCCCGGGTCCAGTTCGGCCAGGTCAGACCAGCCTTCCATGACGGTCTGCGCGCGCGCAGGGACCACAGGCGCCATCCCGTAATGGACGACCCGATGTGCTGATTCCGCAACGGCTACGGGCCGAAGCTCGTCCATGCCGGATTCCGGAGGATTGGCGATGCCGCAAAGCATTGTGGTGCCGGCGCAAAACCCGGCGTGCACTCCCGCTGACATAATTCTGAACGCTTCAAATAGAAATCGTTCTCAATTAAATCATGCACATCCGGCTTTGGGTTGAGCATCTGCGGCGGGCGTTGTGAAAACCCCACCCTGCCCGCCCGGTCCGCATGCTGCGTTGCCTGTGGAGTAGAACTTCGTGCTGTCCCTGTCCAACCAACGCCTGAACTACGCCGCAGCGGCGCTGTTCTGCGCGCTTCATACCGCCGGCGCCGCCGCGCAGACGACCTCGACGCAGGATGATCACATCCAGCAGTTCCCCACCGTGCAGGTGCTCGGCACCGCCGAAGAGGAAGTGAAGGAAGCGCTGGGCGTCTCGGTGATCACGGCCGAGGAAATCGCCCACCGTCCTCCCACCAACGACCTGTCCGACATCATCCGGCGCGAACCTGGGGTCAACCTGACCGGCAACAGCGCCAGCGGCTCACGCGGCAATAGCCGGCAGGTCGACATCCGCGGCATGGGGCCGGAAAACACCTTGATCTTGATCGACGGCAAGCCCGCCACCTCCCGCAACGCCATCCGCTATGGCTGGAGCGGAGACCGCGACACCCGCGGCGACACCAACTGGGTGCCCGCCGAGGAAGTCGAGCGCATCGAAGTATTGCGCGGCCCCGCCGCCGCGCGCTATGGCTCGGGCGCGATGGGCGGGGTGGTGAACATCATCACCAAGCGGCCCACGGACAAGCTCAGCGGTTCGCTGACCTACTATCTGAACCAGCCCGAGAACAGCGACGAAGGCAATACCAACCGGGTCGGCATTCGACTGAGCGGCCCCATCAGCGACACCCTCAGCTTCCGGCTCTATGGCAACTACAACAAGACCAACCCCGACGCCCGCAACATCAACGCCGGCCGCTCGCTGCTCAACGGCGACGGCCAGGCGGAATCGGCCGGCCGCGAAGGCGTGATCAACCAGGACCTGAACACGGTCTTCTCCTGGCGTCCCGACAACCGTAACACGCTGGACCTGGAAGCCGCCTTCAGCCGCCAGGGCAACCTCTATGCCGGCGACACGATGCTGAACTCCACCACCAAGTTCACCGACAGCCTGTACGGCAAAGAAACCAACGTGCTCTACCGCGAGAGCCTGAGCCTGACGCATCGCGGCACCTGGGACTGGGGTACCTCGCGCGCCTCGATAGGCTATGACTACACCCGCAACGCGCGCCAGAACGAAGGCCTGGCCGGCAGCGGCGAAGGCAGCCCGATGGACCTGGGCTGGTCCACCTCGCGCTTGAAGAACCTGCGCGCGGCGGGCGAGGTCAACGTCCCGTTCAAGCTCGGCTTCGAGCAGGTCGCGACGGTAGGCGTGGAATGGCTGCGCGAATCCCTGGACGATCCCGCCAGCCTGCGCCAGACCTACACGGGCGGCGTCATCGGCGGCGTGGCGCCTGGCAACCGCGATCCCAAGACCACGCAGAACAGCTACGCGCTGTTCGTCGAGGACAATATCGAGGCCGGGGAACGCACCACCCTGACGCCGGGCGTACGCCTGGACCACAACGAGAAGTTCGGCAACAACTGGAGCCCCAGCCTGAATGCCGCCTACAAGGTCACAGAGGCCTTCAGGCTCAAGGGCGGCATCGCGCGGGCATACAAGGCGCCGAACCTGTACCAGTCGAATCCGAACTACCTGATGTACAGCCGCGGCTTCGGCTGCCTGGCCTCGCAGGCCAATCAGAACGGCTGCTACCTGGTGGGCAATGAAAACCTGTCGCCCGAAACCAGCGTCAACAAGGAAATCGGCTTCGAGTACGACCCCGGCAGCTGGCGCATGAGCGCGGCCTACTTCCGCAACGACTACAAGAACAAGATCGTGGCCGGCACGGACATCGCCTATCGCCTGGCCAACGGCGCGCGCGTGCTGCAATGGAGCAACTCGGGCAAGGCCGTGGTCGAGGGGCTGGAAGGCAATCTCTTCATTCCGCTGGCGCCCAGCCTGGACTGGAACACCAACTTCACCTACATGATCCAGAGCGAAAGCAAGGACAATGGCCAGCCGCTGAGCATCATCCCGAAGTACACGATCAATTCCACGCTGGATTGGTTCGCCACGGAAAAGCTGTCGTTCCAGGCCAACCTGACCTACTACGGCAAGCAGGAAGCCCCGACGTTGAACCCGCGCCGCGGCGAAACCATCACGGGCCAGGGGTTGCAAAGCGTCAGCCCCTACGCCCTGGTCGGGTTGAGCACGGGCTACGAGCTCAACAAGAACCTGCGCTTGCGCGTCGGCGTCAGCAACCTGCTGGACAAGAAGCTCTACCGCGAAGGCAACGCGGGCGAAGCGGGCGCCGCCACCTACAACGAACCGGGCCGCGCCTACTACGCGACGGTCACCGCGTCGTTCTAAGGCGGGCAAGCCAGCCGCGCGGCCCGGTGGACAGGGCGCGCGGGGCTCGCCTGCGGCCTCAATGGCCGGTCGAATCCCCTTCCCGGCTGGCTTCGAACAGGAACCAGGTGCGCCGTTCGGTCTCGTCGATCCAGTTCTCGATCAGGCTGGAGCTGGCGATGTCGCGGTGCTCGTCGGTGATGTTGTGCGCTTCGCGCAGCGCCGCGGCCAGGACCTTGTTGTCCTCGCGCAGCTCGGCCAGCATATCCAGCGGCTGCACGTAGTCCGCGTCGTTATCCGAAATGCGCTGCGAACGCGCGATGTGGCCGATGGAACGCAGCGTCGTGCCGCCGATCTTGCGGATGCGTTCGGCGATGGGATCCGTCATGGCGAACAGCTGGTCGCCCTGCTCGTCCAGCAGCAGGTGGTAGTCGCGGAAATGGGGGCCGCTGACGTGCCAATGAAAATTCTTGGTCTTGAGATACAGCGCGAACACGTCGGCGAGTATCTGGTTCAGCGCGGCGGAAATATCCCTGGTGGCCGCCGACGCCAGGTCGGTCGGCGTCGCCAGCGGGCGCTTGCGCCGCTCTTTCAGGGCTTTGGTGGTCTTCTCATCCAGTTTCTTGGCCATGGGTCGCAACTCCTAGGAATGATGGTGAAAACACACGCGCGGCGCGAGGCTTGCTTGCGCCGCGACTTCGCTAGCGTAAATCCGCACGCGTTCTTTTGCCAATGTCCGGGATCAAGGCGCCCTCCCTTCTGAAATCCGGTCCGGCTAGGAGTATGCTACGGCGCGTCAATTCAGCCGGATCCCTCCATCGCTATGCGCGGCAACCCCGACCCCAGGCAAGGCGCCATCGCCCTGCACGGGTTTTACTTCCTGTATTACGGCCTGCAGGGAGTCAGCATCCCCTTTCTGCCCCTGTGGTTCGCCAGCCGCGGACTGGATCCCGCCGTCATCGGCCTGATCGTCGCCACGTCCTTCCTGCCCAAGATCCTGTCCACGCCCGTGGTCGCCCACGTCGCCGACCAGACCGGCCGCGCCCATGCGCTGATTGCGGCGGCGCTGGCGGCGTCGCTGGCGCTGTTCGTCTGCTATCCGTTCAGCAGCGCGCCCGGCTGGCTGTTGGCCATCACGCTGTTGCTCAATGCCGTGTTCCCGGCGGTGCTGCCGCTGATGGACCGCATGGCCATCGCCAGCGGCCGGGGCCAGGGGAGTTCCTACACCGTCATGCGCGCCTGCGGCTCGCTGGGTTTTGCCGTGGTCACCCTGGCGGGCGGCTACCTGATCAAGACGTTCGACGCCGACTGGGTGATGTGGCTGTCCATCGTCCTCATCATCGCCTGCCTGGCCTGCGTGCGGCTGCTGCCTCGGGCGGCGCGCCCCGCTGCGGGCGAAGCGCTCGCGCCGGCGGTCCGCCTGCCCATGCTCGAAGTCCTGCGCGACCGCCCGCTGCTGATGTGCATCGCTGCGGCCTCGCTGGTCCAGGCCAGCAACGGCTTCCTCTATTCCTATTCCACGCTGTACTGGACCGCCAGCGGCCTGTCGACCGCGTTGATTTCCATGCTGTGGGTGGTAGGCGTTGCCAGCGAGGTCCTGTTCTTTTTCCTGGCGCCCCGCATCCTGGCCCGCACGGGCGCGCAATGGCTGATCCTGGCGTCCGCCGTCATGACCGCGATCCGCTGGGCCGGTCTGTCCGCCACCACCGATCCGGCGCTGATCGCGGGCCTGCAACTGCTGCAGTGCTTCACGCTGGCGGGCAATAACGCAGCGATCATGTGGTACATCACGCGCCACGTGCCCGCCGCCATCAAGACCTCGGCCATCGCGCTCTACGCGCTGCTGTCGGGAGGGGTCTTCATGTTCGCCAGCATCCAGCTGGGCGGCGCGTTGTACCGCAGCTATGCGCCGGGGGGATTTCTGGTGATGTCGCTGTGCGCGATCGGGGCGGTGCCTTTGGTGGTCTACGCCGAAAGGGTACGCAGAAAGTCGGTATAACCCGTCGCCGCCTGCGCCCAACGAAAAAAAGGCCTCGCAAGCGAGGCCTTTCCTGTCAGCAGCAACCGATCCGCTTCTTCCCGCCATAACGCGCGTCCTGGCGCTCGCGGAAGAATGCTTCGTAAGTCATCGGCTCCTGGTCAGGGTGCGTGCGCCGCATGTGCGCCACATACGTCTCGTAGTCCGGCACGCCGACCATCAGCCGGAGCGTCTGCCCCAGGTAGCGGCCGGCGGCGCCGGCCGCGGAACTCATGTTGGTGAACAGCATGCGTCGTCTCCCTGTTGCGCTCAGTCCGCGCCGGCGGCGGCCGGCAGCGTTTCGTACGGCATTTCGCGGGCGGTGGGCTTGTTCTCGTTACGCGCGCGCTGCACCGAACGCAGGCCGAACACCACGATGCTCACCACCACGAAGATGAAGATCGCGCACAGGCCGGCGTTGATGTAGTCGTTGAAGACCACGCGCGACATTTCGCCCAGGGACTTGGCCGGAGCCAGGACCTTGCCTTCGGCGATGGCCGCGTTGTACTTGTCGGCATGGGCCAGGAAGCTCACGCGCGGGTCGGCGTGGAACAGCTTCTGCCAGCCGGCGGTCAGCGTGCATGCCAGCAGCCACAGGGTCGGCAGCACCGTGACCCAGGCGTAGCGGTCACGCTTCATCTTGAACAGCACCACGGTGCCCAGCGTCAGCGCAATCGCGGCCAGCATCTGGTTGGCGATGCCGAACAGCGGCCACAGCGTGTTGATGCCGCCCAGCGGATCGACCACGCCCTGATACAGGAAGTAGCCCCAGGCCGCCACGCACAGGCCGGTGGCAATCAGGTTGGCAGGCAGCGAGTCAGTGCGCTTGAGCGACGGGGCGAAGGTGCCCAGCAGGTCTTGCAGCATGAAACGGCCCGCACGGGTGCCGGCGTCGACAGCAGTCAGGATGAAGAGCGCTTCGAACAGGATGGCGAAGTGGTACCAGAAGGCCATCATGCCCGGGCCGCCGATGGCCTGGTGCAGGATGTGCGCCATGCCCACGGCCAGCGTCGGAGCGCCGCCGGCGCGCGAGATGATGGTGCTTTCGCCCACGTCCTTGGCGGTCTGGATCAGGTCCGCGGGCGTCACCACGAAGCCCCAGCTGGAGACCACCTGGGCCACCTGGTCGGGCGTGGTGCCGATCACGGCCGCCGGGCTGTTCATGGCGTAGTAAATGCCCGGCTCGATCACGCAAGCCGCCACCAGCGCCATGATGGCCACGAAGGATTCCATCAGCATGCCGCCGTAACCGATGTAGCGGGCCTGGGTTTCGTTCTCGATCAGCTTGGGCGTGGTGCCCGAGGAGATCAGGGCGTGGAAGCCCGACACCGCGCCGCAGGCGATGGTGATGAAGAGGAACGGGAACAGGTTGCCCGACCACACCGGACCGGTGCCGTCGACAAACTGGGTCAGCGCGGGCATCTTCAGCTCGGGCGCGACCACGACGATGCCGATGGCCAGGCCGACGATGGTGCCGATCTTCAGGAAGGTCGACAGGTAGTCGCGCGGGGCCAGCAGCAGCCACACCGGCAGCACCGAAGCGATGAAGCCGTAGATGATCAGGATCCAGGTCAGGCCCTTGCCGTCGAAGTCGAACATGGGGCCGATCACCGGGTGCGCGGCCACGTCCTGGCCGAAGGTGATGGCGGCCATCAGGCCGACGAAACCGATGATGGACACTTCGCCGATCTTGCCCGGGCGGATGTAGCGCAGGTACACGCCCATGAACAGCGCGATGGGAATGGTCGCGGCCACCGTGAAGGTGCCCCAGGGCGAATGCGTCAGCGCCTTGACCACGATCAGCGCCAGCACGGCCAGGATGATGACCATGATCATGAAGGCGCCGAACAGCGCGATCACGCCCGGGATCTTGCCCAGCTCGGACTTGACCAGGTCACCCAGCGAACGGCCGTCGCGGCGGGTCGAGATGAAGAGGATCGTGAAGTCCTGCACGGCGCCGGCGAACACCACGCCGGCCAGGATCCACAGCATGCCCGGCAGGTAGCCCATCTGCGCGGCCAGCACCGGGCCCACCAGGGGGCCAGCGCCAGCGATGGCGGCGAAGTGGTGGCCGAACAGCACGTGCTTGTTGGTGGGCACGTAGTCCAGGCCGTCGTTGTGCTTCCAGGCCGGCGTCATGCGCGTCGGATCCAGCTGGAACACGTTCTTGGCGATGAAGCGGCTGTAATAACGGTATGCGATCAAATACACGCATACGGCGGCGATCACCACCCATAGCGCATTGATGGTCTCCCCTCTGGCCAGCGCCACGGTGCCCAGCGCGAACGCGCCCAGTACCGCAACCGCCAGCCAGACCAGGTGCTGACCCAGTCCCTTACTGCTGGTTTGCATAAGTGCTCCTCTAGCCTCCCGCCATGCTTTTGGCGTGAAACGCTTTTATCGTCCCGCGGAAGGCAGACTCATTGTTGTGGGGTGGCGGACGCGCGCGCGTCCACGCAGCGCCGTGTCGACGCGGACGCTAGTATTTCGTTTTGACTACGCAGCAACAAGCGCGAAACTACGCAATTCCGCTACGTGTTACTACGCAATGCGCCGCAGCATGATTTGGCGAAAACCGTAAAATCACGACTGAAATTTCCCGATCCTGACTGCGGCAAGCAAAATGCTGCGCCGCAATATTCGCGTTCGCGCTGATACAAATCCTTCATGAAGCTGCGCCTGAAAATCCTGCTGCTCGCCGCGGTGCCCTTGCTGGTGGCCGTCGCCGCCATCACGGTGGCCGTCTACGTGCAGGGCCTGCAGCTGGCGCAGCGCGAAAAGCAGGTCGTGGAAAACGCCTGGCTGGCCAGCAAGGAAGGCGAGCTGCGCCACTACGTCAACCTGGCCTACAGCGCCATCGCCCCCCTGCAGGCGGCGGCCGACGATGACGCCACCCGCCAGCGCGCGCTGGACCTGCTGGCGCAGATGGAATTCGGCCACGACGGCTACTTTTTCGTCTACGACCTGAAGGGCAGGAACCTGATGCACCCGCGCCAGCCGGAGCTGGTTGGGCAGGACCTTTGGGAACTGCGCGACACCAAGGGCCAGCCCGTCATCCAGAATCTGCTGACCGCCGCCCGGCGCGGCGGCCAGGACGGCGAAGCGGTGCACTACCTTTGGGAAAAGCCGTCCACCCACCAGACCGAGGAAAAGCTGGGCTACGTGGTGGTGCTGGAGCGCTGGGGCTGGATGCTGGGCACCGGCATCTACCTGGACGACGTGCAGCAGGCGCTGGAGCGCATCGACGCCGCCGCCCAGGCCAATATCCGCAGCATGTTCGCCTGGGTGGCCGGGATTGCCGCCGTGTCCATCCTGGGCGTGGCGGCCTGCGGCCTGGCCTTGAACATCAGCGACCACCGCCAGTCCGACGCCAAGCTGCGGCTGATGGCGCGCCAGCTGGTGCGTTCGCAGGAAGACGAGCGCGCACGGCTCTCGCGCGAGCTGCATGACGGCATCAGCCAGGTGCTGGTGTCGATCAAGCTGTCGCTGGAAGCGGCGCGGGAACGGCTGCGGCAGACGCTGCCGGACGAGCCACGCGTCCTCGCTCATATCGACACCCCCTTGGGCGGCGCGCTGGACCGATTGAATACCGCCGTGGGCGAAGTCCGCCGCATTTCGCACAACCTGCGGCCGACGCTGCTGGACGACCTGGGCCTGCCGGCCGCACTCGAACATCTGGGCCGGGAATTCGCCATTCCCAGCCAGGATGGCGCCCCGCCTCTGGCCGTGCGCCTGCACACCGCCGGGCAGCCGGTGAAGCTGCCCGAGGCCTATGCCACCGCCCTGTTCCGGGTCACCCAGGAAGCCCTGACCAACGTCATCCGCCACGCCGGCGCCACCCGCGCCGACATGACGCTGGCTTATTCGCCGCGCGACCTGCGCCTGACCATCGCCGACGACGGCCGCGGCTTCGACTATGCCGAGGTGCAACAGGATCCGCGCCGCGGCATCGGCCTGCGCAATATGCGCGAACGCATGAACGCGCTGTCCGGCACGCTGACTTTCCGCTCGACTTCCCACGGCACGGTGCTGCAGGCCTGGCTGCCGCTGCCCGCCGCCCCTCTCCCCGCGAGTTCCGACGCATGAACCACAAGCCCGACGCCATCCGGCTGCTGCTGATCGACGACCACCCGCTGGTGCGGGACGGGCTGCGGCTGCGCCTGGAAACCGTGCCGCAACTGCGGGTGGTGGGCGAAGCCGGCAACGCCGCCGCCGCCCAGGCCTTCCTGGCCGCCTGCCTGGCCGAGGACCCGCAAGGAGGCACCTTGCCGCACTTGGCGCTGATGGACCTGAACATGCCCGGCGTGGGCGGGCTGGAACTGACCGCCCTGCTGCACGAGCGCTACCCGCAGATCGCGGTGCTGGTGCTGTCCATGCACGACAACCCCGAATACATGGTGCAGGCGGTCAAGGCCGGTGCGCGCGGCTATCTGCTGAAGGACGAACCGGCGCATGAGATCGTCACCGCCATCGACGCGGTCATGGCAGGCCGCAGCTATTTCAGCGCTGCGGTCGCGGTGCGCCTGTCGCAGGCCACGGCGCCAGCCACCATGCTGACGCAGCGCGAACGCGACGTGCTGCGCCACATCGCCAGCGGCGAGGCCAACAAGCAGATCGCGCAGGCGCTGGGATTGTCGGTGCGCACGGTGGAGACCCATCGCCTGAACATCAAGCGCAAGCTGGGCATAGACGGCCAGGCCGAGCTGATCAAGTACGCGGTCGAGAACCGAGGGATGTAGCCCCCACGCCGCGCACGCTACGCGCGCTTGCTGCCCCCCGAGGGGGCTGTTTCCCCTTGGGCCGGCCCGGCGGGGAAACCCTTCTTGTGGCCTGAGGTAGACTTGCAGCACTACGCTACACAGTAAAGCGCCGCAACCAGCGCCGCCCCCAGGAGTCCCCGATGTCATTGGAAAAGAACTACACCGCCATTCTTCAAGAACTAGGGGAAGATCCGTCCCGCGAAGGGCTGGCCGATACGCCCGCCCGCGCCGCCAAGGCCATGCGCCACCTGTGCCGCGGCTACGGCCAGAACCTGGACGAAATCGTCAATGGCGCGCTGTTCACCTCCGACACGCGCGAGATCGTGCTGGTCAAGAACATCGAGCTGTACTCGCTCTGTGAACACCACATGCTGCCCTTCATCGGCAAGGCGCACGTGGCCTACCTGCCCAACGGCAAGGTGCTGGGTCTGTCCAAGGTCGCCCGCATCGTCGAAATGTACGCGCGCCGCCTGCAGATCCAGGAAAACCTCAGCCGCCAGGTGGCCGAGGCCGTGCAGTCGGTGACCGGCGCGGCCGGCGTGGCCGTGGTGATCGAGGCCCAGCACATGTGCATGATGATGCGCGGCGTGGAAAAGCAGAACTCGTCCATGGTCACCTCGGTCATGCTGGGCGAATTCCACGACAATCCGTCGACCCGGGCCGAGTTCCTGAGCCTCATCCGCTAGGCCGATCCCCCTCTCCCCCTTTTGGCGCATATCGCGGGCCCGCCCGCCGCGCCGGCCGCGCCAGTCCTGGCGTTGCCGGCGCGGCGGGCGGGCCCGGACCTTTTTGGCTCCTACTGATTAGGGCATCTGGCCCTAGCGTTCTGGCTCCATCCGGGCAAACTGGCTCCAGCATGCCGGTCGCGCCGGAGCGCGGCCGTTCCCTCCCGGAGATCTCCATGAACGCGATATTCCGCCTCATCCGCCGCTGCACCCTGGCCGGCCTGGCCGCCGCGCTGTTGGCCGCTCCCGCCTATGCCCAGACCAAGCTGGTGGTCGGCTACCAGCTGATCGTGGGGCCATTCCTGACAGCGATCGCCGACGGCAGTTTCGACAAGGCCTTGAAGGACGCCGGCTACCAAGTGGACTGGCGCCAGTTCACCTCCGGCGGCGACATCTCCACCGCGCTGGCCTCCGGCAATGTGCCGGTCGGCGTGCTGGGCTCCACCGGCATCACCGCGGCCGCCACCCGCGGCGTCGACATGGAGCTGTTCTGGATCCTGGACAACATCGGCAAATCCGAGGCGCTGGTGGCGCGCAACGGTTCCGGCATCAACAGCACGGCCGACCTGAAGGGCAAGCGCGTCGCCACGCCCTTCGTGTCCACCTCGCACTTCCATCTGCTGGTCGGGCTGGAACAGGTCTGGAAGATCAATCCGCGCGACGTGCGCATCCTGAACATGCAGCCGCCGCAGATCGTGGCCGCCTGGCAGCGCGGCGACATCGACGCGGCCTACGTCTGGCCGCCCGCCCTGACCGAGATCGCCAAGAGCGGCAAGATCATTGCCGACTCGGAACAGATCGGCAAAGCCAGCGTGCCAACCTTCGACGGCATCGTGGTCGATCGCGCCTGGGCCGCCAAGAATCCGAAGTTCATGGCCGCCTTCACCAGCGTTTTGGCCAAGTCCTATGCGGACTACCGCGCCAACAGCGCCAAGTGGACCGCCGATTCTCCGCAGGTCAAGAGCATCGTCAAGCTGATCGGCGGCAAGCCCGGGGACATGGTCGAAGCGCTCCAGCTGCTGGTCTTCCCGACCGTGCAGGAACAGGCCTCCAATGTCTGGCTGGGCGGCGGCAAGGAATCGGGCGCCGCGCGCGCCTTCGCGGCCAGCGCCCAATTCCTGAAGGACCAGAAGCAGATCGACCGCGCCCTGGCCGACTACAGCCCGCACGTCACCGACAAGTACGCCAAGGCGGCCGAGAAGTAAGGAGCGCTTGCGGCCAAGGCGGCCCGTCCGGCGCCGCCTGCCCAGCGCCACGCAGGGCTGCGCGCAGCCCGTCGCAACCAGGGGAGCCGGCATGACCATGCAGTCCTCGTCCGCCACGCATAACCTGTGCGCGGAAAAAGTAAGCGTCACCTACCCCGGCCTGCACGAAAGCGGTCCGGTCATCGCGTTGCAGAACGTCAACCTGACCATCCAGCCTGGCGAGTTCGTCGTGGCGCTGGGCGCCTCGGGCTGCGGCAAGACCACCTTGCTCAGCCTGCTGGCCGGCTTCCTGTCGCCCACCGAGGGCGAGATCACGCTGGGCGGCCGGCCTATCGTGGGTCCCGGCGCCGACCGCGGCGTGGTGTTCCAGAAGCATGCCCTGCTGCCCTGGCTGAACGTGCTGGAGAACACCGAGTTCGGCCTGAAGCTGCAAGGCGTGGACAAGGAAACGCGCCGCGCCCGCGCCCGCCGCAATCTGGAGCTGGTGGGCCTGCAGGACTTCCACCGCCACATGATCTACCAGCTGTCCGGCGGCATGCAGCAGCGCGTGGGCATTGCGCGCGCGCTGACCTGCAACCCCGCCATGCTGCTGATGGACGAGCCCATGGCGGCGCTGGACGCGCTGACCCGCGAAACCATCCAGGAGCTGCTGCTGGACATCTGGCGGCAGACCAACAAGATGTTCTTCTTCATCACGCACAGCGTCGAAGAAGCGCTGTTTCTGGGTTCGCGGCTGATCGTCATGTCGCCCCGCCCGGGCCGCATCACGCATACCTTCACGCCGGACTTCAACCGGCGCTACCTGGAGACCCGCGATGGCCGCAGCATCAAATCCAGTCCCGACTTCATCGCCATGCGCGAACAAGTCCTCGGCATCATCTATGGCGACGAGCGAGCCTCCTCCCCCCAAGGCTTCCATGGCTAGCAGCCGCCCGGGACACAAGCCCGCCGCGCCGGGCAAGGTCTACGGCGCGCCGGGCGCGGGCTACAGCGGCCACATCAGCCTGATCACCAGCCTGGCGCTCATCGGGCTGTGGTTCCTGGTGACCAGCGCCGGCTGGGTGCGGCCATTGTTCCTGCCCTCGCCCCTGGCGGTGTACGACAAGTTCGTCTCGGCCATGACCGACGGCGTGGCCAACTCCACGCTGACCGAACATGCGCTGGCCAGCCTGTCGCGGGTGTTCGGGGCCTTCTTCCTGGCCTGCGTGACCGCCATTCCCGTCGGCATCCTGATGGGCGTGAACCGGTACGCGCGCGGCATCTTCGATCCGCCCATCGAGTTCTACCGCCCGCTGCCGCCGCTGGCCTACCTGCCGCTCATCATCATCTGGTTCGGCATCGGCGAGTTCCCCAAGGTCCTGCTGATCTACCTGGCGATCTTCGCGCCCATGGCGATCGCGGCGCGCGCCGGCGTGCGCTCGGTGTCGATCGAACAGATCCACGCGGCCTACGCCATGGGCGGCACGCCTGCGCAGGTGGTCTGGCACGTGATCCTGAAGGCCGCCATGCCGGAGATCTTCACGGGCATGCGCATCGGCATCGGCGTGGGCTGGACCACGCTGGTGGCCGCCGAAATGGTGGCCGCCGACCGCGGCCTGGGCTTCATGGTGCTTAACGCCGCCCAGTTCCTGGCCAGCGACACCGTCATCATGGGCATCATCGTGATCGGCGTGTTCGCCTTCGCCTTCGACCTGCTGGTCCGTTATCTGGAGAAGTTCGCCATTCCGTGGAAGGGACGGGTCTGAAACGCGCCCGGGCAATCCCTCATTTCGTCCCCCATCCGGCTCCTCTATCCTCAAGAGCGGCGCCTGCGCAGCGGCTACCGGCTGCGCGGCCTAGACAAGGAGCCGTCATGTCCAGCCAGGCCTCGATGCTCAAGCCTGTGTTGTGGGAGCGCCTGTTCGAACGCGAAAGCGCGCCCAACCTCAGCCTGCAGGGCTGCGTGCGCCAGATGCTGGTGTCCGCCATCCTCAGCGGCCACCTGCCGCCGGGCACGCCGGTGCCGTCCAGCCGGCATCTGGCCGACCAGCTGCGCATCGCGCGCAACACCGTCGTGTTCGCCTACCAGCAACTGGTGAGCGAGGGTTATCTGGTGTCGCGCGAACGCAGCGGCCACTTCGTCAGCGACACGGTCATGCGCGGCCATTCCGGTCCGGCTGCCGACGCCCCGCCCGCCGACGGCGGCGAGCCGGACGTGCGCTGGGACGAAAGGCTGCGCTTCCGCCCGTCCCGGCAACGCAACATCACCAAGCCGCGCGACTGGCAGAAGCAGCCCTATCCCTTTGTCTACGCCCAGTTCGACCAGGACCTGTTCCCCACCGCGGAATGGCGCGAATGCTGCATCAAGGCGCTGTCGGTGCTGGACATCCGCAGCTGGGCGCCGGACCTGATCACCCACGACGACCCCGCGCTGATCGAGCAGATCCGCACCCAGGTGCTGCCCCGGCGCGGCGTCTGGGCCGACGCCGAGGAAATCGTCATCACCGTGGGTGCGCAGCATGCGCTTTACCTGCTGGCCGACCTGCTGGTCAACGAGGACACGGTGGTCGGCATGGAAGACCCCGGCTACCCTGACGCCCGCAACATCTTCGCCAGCCACACGCGCAATCTGCTGCCCCTGCCGGTGGACGAACAAGGGCTGTGCACCGGCACCCATCTGCTGGGCTGCGACTACCTCTTCGTCACGCCGGGCCACCAGTGCCCCACCACGGTCACGCTATCTCCGGAGCGCCGCCAGAACCTGCTGACGCTGGCGCGCCAGGCCGACAGCCTGATCATCGAGGACGACTTCGAAAGCGAAAGCCGCTGGGGCGAAGGCGCGATTCCCGCCTTGAAGAGCCTGGACCGCGACGGCCGCGTGATCTACGTGGGCAGCCTGGCCAAGTCCTTCGCGCCCGGCCTGCGCATCGGCTACATCGTGGCGCCGCGCGAGCTCACCGCGGAACTGCGCGCCCTGCGCCGGCTCATGCTGCGCCACCCTTCAGCCTACATCCAGCGGGCGTTTTCGCTGTTCATTTCGCTGGGGCACCACCATTCGCTGCTGCGCAGGCAATCGCAGGCCTACCAGGAGCGCGGCACCGAACTGGCCCGCGCGCTGGCGCGGCACCTGCCCGATTTCAAGGTCATACCCATTACCGGATCCTCGTCCTGCTGGCTGCAAGGCCCGCCCTGGCTCAACGCCTGCGAGCTATCCGAGGCCGCGCTGGCCGAGGGCGTGGTGGTGGAACCCGGCGACGTCTTCTTCATGAACGGAGCCGACGCGCCGCGCAACTTCCTGCGGGTCGGCTTCACATCGATCCGGCCGGAACACATCGAGCCGGGGATTGCCCGGCTGGCCAAGGTGGTCGACCGCTACCGCGGCCGCGCCGCGGACGGCAAGCAGGCCCCGCAGGGCCCGGACTTGCACGCGCTAGAGCACTTCGTCTCTTAGGTAGTACCAGCGGTACAGCAGGCCCTGGCCCAGCCTGCGGAACGGCGCGAACATATGCCCCGGCAAGGGCGAGTCGTAGATCGGCAGGTCCCAGGCCACGCCGTCCTTGCCCATCATGCGTTGCGCCAGGCGCTTGCCCGCGTGGGCCGAGAACGCCACGCCATTGCCCCCGTAGCCGAAGGCGTAATAGACCGGCTGCGCCGGGTCGGGCTGGGTCACGCGCGGCATCATGTCGTGGCTCACGTCCACCCAGCCCCACCAGGAATAGTCCACGTCCACGCCCGCCAGCGTGGGGAACTTGCGCGCCAGCCCTTCGCGCAGCAGAGCCAGATGGCGCGGATGCTGCGCGTCGGCGCCGCGCAGCGCGCTGCGGCTGCCGATCTGCATGCGGCCGTCGGGCAGCAGGCGGTAATAGAAGCGCAGGGTTCGCGTGTCGGTGATGAACACCGTGCTTTTGAGGCCCGCTGCATCGCGTTCCGCCGGCGTCAGCACACGCGTCACCAGCGAGTTCGACAGCACCGGCATGATGCGGTTGTCCAGCAAACGGTTGACGCCCTGCGCGGTATAGCCGCCAGTGGCGAACGCCACGCGCCGCGCGCGCACATAGCCGTTGGGAGTCTGCAGCCGCACACCGCCATTCTCGGCGCGCCAGCCCAGCACCGGGCTGCCCGGATGGATGCGCACGCCCAGGGCCCGCGCCTGCCGCATATAGCCATAGGCGAGCTTCAACGGATGCACGCCCACGCCATCCGGCTCGTGCATCGCGCCCACCGCCTCGCGGTCGTACACGTAGCGTTCGCGCAATTCCTCCCGGTTCAACATCCGGGCGTCATAGCCGAACACCTCGCGCATCACGCGGGCTTCGTTTTCCAGGAACGCCATCTTCTTCTGGCGGTGCGCCGTGTACAGATGGCCGCCAGGTTGCGCGTCGCAATCCACCTGGGCCACCAGGCTCTTCCAATATTCGAATCCTTCGCGGATCTCCGCGTCCAGGCGCTTGGCGGTCGCCAGGCCCCAGCGCGCTATCCATTGCGAACGGTACAGGCGTCCGGACGCATTCTGTCCCTGTCCGCCGTTGCGGCTGGTGCAGCCCCACACCGCGCGATTGGCCTCGAGCACCACGGCCTTCACGCCAAAGTCGCGCGCCAGCGTCAACGCCGCCGACAGCCCGGTAAAGCCCGAGCCCACGATCACCACGTCGGCGTCGATATCGCCGTTGACGGGGCCGTCATCCTCGGGCGGTTCGCCGGCGGTCGCGACCCAGTAGGTGGGCGCGTAGTCCTGCCCGCGGCCGGGCGGGGACACCAGCGGATCGTAGGCCGGGTTGTAGGCGCTGATCGCCGTCCGGCCAGCGGGGGCCGGACCTACAGGTTGGAAGGACATTTGAGTATCCATGCTGCGTTCCGGTTGCTGGATGCGGGTGCGTGTTCAACCGCGGGCCGGCAATACCGGGCGCTGCTTGCGGTAGGCGTTCTTCACGCGGATCTTGCCGTCCTGGAAGGTGAAGACGTCCACCATGTCCGCCTCCACGCGGGAGCCGTCGGCGGCGGTGCCGGTAAAGGTCGATTGGGACACGCCGCGGTCGCCTGCGACCCAATGCGTGCCGTTCCGCCACTGCGCATCGGGGAAATTCGCCCAGGCCGCCGCGAAGGCCGCCCGCACCGCCTCGCGGCCTTCGTGCCGCGCGCCCCATCGCTCGGGGCCGGCCACGGTCTCGAACACGCAGTCGTCGCTCATGAAGGACATCAAGGCGTCGATATCGTGGCGGTTCCAGGCCGCCGCGAATTCGGCCAGCATGTCCGCGGTGACGGTCTTCTGCATTGCATACCTCCGGTAGACGCGGGCGCAACACGCGCCAGCATTCAGGACCAAAGGTAAGTGAGCCCCCAGGCAGGGTCTAGAACCAGAAACGGGAAATCGCTTGCACCAGAAGCGACATCGGGTGGCAGGCCGCGCAATGCGCAACCGGCCGCCCGGTTGGGCGTCCAGACGTGTTGCGGACGGCGCCGGCTACAGCGTCATCCCGCCATCGGCAGTCAGGCTGGCCCCCGTCATGTATCCCGATTCGGCGCCGGCAAGCCATGCCACCAGCGACGCGATTTCATCGGCGCTGCCGACGCGCTGCAACGGGATCAGCGGAACGACCGCATCAAGATGGTTGACCGTCATATCGGTCTGGATCGGCCCGGGCTGCACGTTGTTGATGGTGATGCCGCGGGGTGCAAGATCGATCGCGATGCCTTTGACCATCGTCGCCACCGCCGCCTTCGTCATCGCATACACGCTCACGGTCGGCCCGCCGATGCGCGCGGCCAAATTGCTGCCGATGGTAACGATGCGGCCGCCGCGCGCAAGGTGCGCAGCGCCGGCCTGGATCGCCAGGAACACGCCGCGCACATTGACGGCCAGCATCTGGTCGAGATCCGCCACGCTCACGTCGGCCACCCCGCCCAACTTCAGGATGCCGGCGTTGACCACCACGATGTCGAGCCGTCCGAAATGCTCGGCCGCGCGCGCGGCGGCCAGGCGAATCGCCTCCGAGTTCGCGCTGTCGGCATGAATGGCCAGCGCCCTCGCCCCGCCCGCTTCGATCGCGGCCGCGGTCTCGCGCGCGCGCTCGGGCGCGGAAACATAGGTGAACGCCACGTCCGCGCCGTCGGCCGCCAGCCGCCGGACAATGGCGGCGCCGATGCCGCGCGAGCCGCCGAATACGATTGCGGCCTTGCGCAAGCCCCCGGAAATGCCTGTCATGATTCGCTCCTTGTAAGCCGATAGGTCAGTAAGCAGCCGGGAGAAGGGCCGGCTATCGAACCGGCGAATTCTCCCGCTTGCCTCGAATCGGTCAACAAGGAAAAAATTGACAAGCAATCCAATAAATCTATACCTATCTACGCCCGCCCCTCACGCCGCCGCCGGCGCCAGCCAGGCGTCGACGTCCGCGGGATCAACGGCGCCGCGCATGCCGATCAGCACCAGCGACGGCTCGTCCAGATCCTCGGGCGGCCTGGCCTGCGTGTCGTAGCGCACGCGCCGGCCCGCCAGTTGCACCAGCACCAGGCCGTGGCGATCGGTGCGCACCCAGCCCTTTGCCCGCAGCAGCTGCCTGGGCGCGTCGCGCAACCGGCTGGCGAGCCGGTCGGCGTCCAGCAGCGCGGGCGCGTGCCACAGCCAGCTCTGGAATGGATGGTCGGGGTCGTCGGGCATCGCGGCGTGGACGTGTCCCGCATGGCCGCAAGCGCCGCTTGCGCATTCATGCGCAACGCTGCAAGACCCGCCTTCGCCCAGCAGATGGCGCAGGTCCACGCGCCCTTCGCGCGTCTCGACCATCGCGGCCCCGCGTGTCGCCGCTTGCAGCCATGAACGCAACGACGCCAGTTCGGCGGCGGACGCCAGATCGGTCTTGTTCAACACCAGCAGATCCGCAGCCTTGAGCTGGCGTTCCACGGTATCGGCCAGCAAGGGATCCGCCGCCAGCGTGCGCACGTTCGCGGCATCTGCCAGCACCACCACGCCCTCAAGCTGCAGCATGGGATCCGACATGCCGACCTGCGCGATGCGGCCCGGATCCGACACCCCGCTGGCCTCGATCACGATCCATTCCGGCAAGGGGTCCAGCGCCAGCACGCGCGCCAGGGCATCGTCCAGGCCGCCCGCCATGGAACAGCAGACGCAGCCGTTGGCCAGCCTGATCACCTGGTCGCTGCGCTGCGCGATCAGCCCGGCATCGATATCGACCGGGCCGAAGTCATTGACCAGGACCGCCGCGCGGCGCTGGCTGCGGGACAACACATGATTGAGCAAGCTGGTCTTGCCCGCGCCCAGGAATCCGCCCACCACGGTCAGCGCAATTCGCGGTGCGCCATGGGCCGCCATCTCAGGCTTCCCGCAGTGGCAAGGGCCTGCCGCCGATCACGGTGCCCAGTACGCGCACGTCCTTCAGTTTCTCGGGCGCCACCTCCAGCGGATCGTCCTGCAGCACGCAGAAGTCCGCATGCTTGCCGACCTCGATGGAGCCGACCAGGTGATCCAGGTGCAAGGTGTAGGCCGCGCCCAGCGTGACGGCATGCAAGGCCTGCTCCACACCGATGCGTTCGGACTCCCCCAGCACCTTGCCCGACGAAGTCTGGCGGTTCACGGCGCACCAGGCCGTGAACAGCGGTCCCAGCGGCGTGATGGGCGCATCCGAATGGATGGAGAACGGCACGCCGGCGCGCGCCGCCGAGGCGCAGGCGTCCATGCGCCTGGCGCGGTCCGGCCCCATGGTCAGCGCGTGATGGGCGTCGCCCCAGTAGAAGATGTGGTTGGCAAAGAGATTGGCGCACATGCCCAGGCTGGCCATGCGCCGGAACTGGGCCGCGTCGGCCATCTGGCAATGCTGCAAGGTATGGCGGTGATCGCGCCGCGGGCTGCGGCGCAAGGCGCGATCCACCGCGTCGATCGCAAGCTCGGTGGCTTCGTCGCCATTGGTGTGTATGTGCAGTTGCACGCCGGCGTCGTGGTAGGTCTGGACCATTGCGTCCAGCTCGGCCGGCGCGATCACCCAGATGCCGTTGGGCGCGCCGTTGTAGTAGCCGGGCCAGCGCAACCGGGCGGTAAAGCCCTGGATCGAACCGTCCACCACCAGCTTGACCATGCCCAGATGCAGCTTGTCGTTGTTCAGGCGCCGGGCCTCGGCCAGCTTGGCCAGGCAGCGCTGCGGATCGCCCGCGTAGGTCAGCGCGGACGCGGCCGGCACGATGCGCACGGGATAGTCCGGTTCGGCGGTGATGCGGGCCAGCGTCGCCAGGCCCTCGTCGCCCAGTTCATTGACCAGGTCCGTGGCCGTGGTGACGCCCGCCCACTGCGCCACCTTGCCGAACATGCGCAGGCCCTCTTCCGATACGCCCACGGTGCGGAATGGACTGCCAATCAGGCGCATGACGGGGAACATCGCGGCGAATTCGCAGAGTTCGCCGCTGGGCCGTCCGTCTTCCATGCGCGTCACGCCCTCGATGTCGGTATCGCGGTCTATGCCGGCGCGCGCCAGCATGGGCGTGTTCACGTTCATCAGGTGCATGCTGGCATGCATGACCACCACGGGCCGCTCGGCGGACACCGCGTCCAGGTCCTGCACGCGCATGCGCGCGCCTTCGAAGAAGATCGGGTCGAAGCCCCAGCCTATCAGCGTCTCGCCGGCCGCCAGGACGCGTTCGGCCTCGCGCAGCCGCGCGGCCACCGCATCGAAACTCTTCAAGCCTTCCCACAGCCTGCCATCGGGTCCGCGCCGGTCGTAGAAGCCCACGTACACGAACTTCCACATGCCGCCTTCCGGCAGATGGCAATGCCCTTCGACCAGGCCTGGCATGAGCACCCTGTCCGCATAGCGCTCGTCGAGGTCGGCCGGCCCCCAGCCCGCCAGTTCCTCGCGGCTGCCCACGCCCAGGATGCGGCCCTCGCGCACCGCCACGTGCGTGGCGCGGGGCTGCATCGGGTTCATGGTCAGGATGCTGCGCGCGGCATAGATCGTGGTTCGGGCGCGGGTGTCGGTCATCTGTCTGTCCTTCTATCGGAGGGTGGGCTCATCCCTGCAGCGGCGACGCCAGGACGCCATCGCGGGATTCGACGAAATGGCAGGCCACGCGGTGGCCCGGCGCGACTTCGCGCAAGCCGGGTTCGCGTGTGGTACAGAGCGGCTGCGCGGCCGGGCAGCGTCCGGCAAAACGGCAGCCCGGCGGCGGATCGACCGGACTGGGCGGATCGCCCGCCAGCCGCACGCGGCGCGCGGCCAGCTCGCGCCCGCCCTTCACGGTCGGCACCGCCGACATCAGGGCGACGCTGTAGGGATGCAGCGGCCGCGTGAAAAAGGCGTTGCGGGTGGCCTGCTCGATGATCTTGCCCAGGTACATGACGGCGATGTCGTCGCAGATGTGCTCCACCACCGCCATGTCGTGCGAGATGAACAGGAACGACTGGCCCTGCTCGCGTTGAATGCGCCGCAGCAGGTTCAGGATCTGCGCGCGGATTGCGATATCCAGGGCCGACACCGGCTCGTCGCAGACGATCAGGTCCGGCGCACTGGCCAGCGCCCGCGCCACGTTCAGCCGCTGCCGCTGGCCGCCGGAAAACTGGTGCGGAAACAGTTGCCGCTGCTCCGGGCGCAGGCCCACCAGTTCGAACATGCGGGCCACGCGCGCCTCGCGTCCGCCGGGCGGATCGATGCCCATCAGGTCCAGCGGCGCACGCACGATGTCGCCCGCCCGCTGGCGCGGATTGAGCGAGGAATACGGATCCTGGAACACCAACTGCACGCGGCGGCGCATGCGGCGCAGGGCGGAGCCGTTCAGCGCCGTCATGTCCGTACCGTCGAAGTGGATGGAGCCCGCGGTCGGGTCCGCCAGCCGCAGCACGGACAAGGCCGTGGTGGTCTTGCCCGAACCGGACTCGCCCACGATCGCCAGCGTGCGGCCGCGCTGCAGCTCGAAGGACACGCCGTCCACGGCCTTCACGACCACCGGCTTGCCGTCGCGGCCACGCCCGCCGATGGGAAAATGCACGGCAAGATCGCGCACGGACAGCAAGGCGGAAGATTGCGGTGACGTCATTGCGCGGTCTCCGGATACAGCCAACAGGCGACTTCCTGCCCCTCGCCTACACGGGTCAGGGGCGGAAACGCGTCGCGGCAGCGCGCCATGGCCTGCCCGCAACGTTCCATGAAGGGGCAGCCCGCGCCGCGCTCCCAGATCGAGGGCACCACGCCGGGAATCTCCGGCAGGTCCGGGCGCACGTCGTCGGGCTCGCGGTCCAGCTCCGGCAGACAGGCGATCAGCCCCTGGGTGTAGGGATGGCGGGGCTGCGCCAGGATCTCGCGCACGCCGCCCTGCTCCACCACCCGTCCGCCGTACATGACCACGACCCGGTCGGCCATCTCCGACACCGCGCCCATGTCATGCGTGATCAGCAGCACCGCGGTGCCGCGCCGCGCCTGCTGTTCGCGCAGCAGGTCGAAGATCTGCGCCTGAACCGTCACGTCCAGCGCCGTGGTCGGCTCGTCGGCGATCAGCACATCCGGATCGCAGGCCAGCGCGATGGCGATCATCACGCGCTGCCGCATGCCGCCGGACATCTGGTGCGGATAATCGTCCACGCGCCGCTCCGGCAAGGGGATGCCCACCGACTTCAGCATTTCGATGGCACGCTCGCGCGCCTGGCTCTTGCTCAGGCCCTGATGCAGCCGCAGGGGCTCCGCGATCTGGTCGCCGACCGTATACACGGGATTCAGCGCCGTCATGGGTTCCTGGAAGATCATGGATATCTTGTTGCCCCGCACCTGGCGCATGGCCTCCTCGTCGCGGCCGGCCAGGTCGTCGCCGCGCAGGCGCACGCAGCCCCCGCCGATGCGCCCCGGCGCTGGTATCAGCCGCATGATGGCCAGCGCCGTCATGCTCTTGCCGCAGCCGGACTCGCCCACCAGGCACAGGGTTTCGCCGGGGTTCAAGTCGAAGCTCACCGCGCTCAGCACCTCGGCGACACGGCCGCGCGACTGGAACTCGAGGCTCAGGCTGTCGACCTCCAGCACGGGCGCCTGCAGCGCGGCGTTCATGCCCGCCCCCGCGAGTTCGGGTTGAGCGCGTCGTTCAACCCGTCGCCGATCAGGCTGACGGCCAGCACGGTCAGGAAGATGGCGGCGCCCGGCAGGGTCACCGCCCACCACGCGGTCAGGATGTAGGGGCGATTGCTGCCTATCATCAAGCCCCAGCTCATGATGTTGGGGTCGCCCAGCCCCAGGAACGACAGGCCGGCCTCGAACAGGATCGCCGTGCCTATCGCCAGCGTCGCCGACACGATCAGCGGCGCCAGCGCGTTGGGCAGGATCACGCGCCAGATGATGCGCGCGTCGCCCGCGCCTATCACCCTCTCGGCCAGCACGTACTCGCGGCGCTTGAGGCGCAGGAACTCGCCCCGCGCCAGCCGCGCCGTGCCCGGCCAGCTGACCACGCCGATGGCGATGGCGATGGTCGCCAGCGACGGCGAAAACAGCGTCACCAGCACCATGGCGAACAGCAGGGTCGGCAGCACCTGGAAGAATTCAGTGATGCGCATCAGGGTTTCGTCGATCCAGCCGCCGTAGTAGCCCGCCAGCGCGCCGACCGTCAGCCCGATGGCCATGGACAGCACGGCCGCCACCACGCCGACCAGCAAGGTGGCTCGGCCTCCATAGACCATGCCGGTCAATACGTCCCGTCCAAGGTAGTCGGTGCCCAGCAGCGCGTCCGCGCCCGGCGGCGTCATGGGAGCGCCGGCGATCTCGAAGGGATCCGCCTCCATGATCATGGGCCCAAAGAGCGTCACGGCCAGAATGGCGGCCAGCAGCAGCACGCCAGCCAGCGCCGCGGGATTGCGCGCGAATACCCGCAAGGCCTCGTACGACGGACGGGCCGGCGGCCGCGCCGCCTGGCCTTGCATGGCGGCGATGGATACGGCGGGAGGAGTCTGGCTCATGAGGTCTTGATCCTGGGATCGATCAGGCGATAGGCCAGATCGGTAAGCTGATTCATCACGACCACCAGCAGCGAGGCGAACAGCAGGATGCCCAGCAGCGTGGGATAGTCGCGCCTGAGCACGGAGTCGAACGCCAGCCGGCCCAGCCCGGGCCAGTTGAAGACCGTCTCGACCAGGATCGCGCCGGCCAGCACGTTGCCGAACTGCAGGCCCAGCATGGTCACCACCGGCAGCACGCCGTTGCGCAGCGCGTGCTTGTAGAGCACGGAGCGTTCCGGCAAGCCCTTGGCGCGCGCGGTGCGGATGTAGTCGGCCGACAGCGCCTCCATGACGCTGGCGCGCGCCAGCCGGCTGTACTGCGCGAGGTAGACGAAGGCCAGGGTGAAGGCCGGCAGCACCAGGTGATGCAGCACGTCCAGCACACCCGCCCAGCCGTCCTGCGGCCCGCCGGCGGAACGCATGTCCGACACCGGGAAGATCGGCAGCGCCGAGGCGAACAGGATGATAAGGATGATGCCCGTCCAGAACACCGGCGCGGAGTAGCCCACCACCGACAACAGCGTGATGCCTTGCGACAGCGGCCCATTGGGCTTGCGCGCGGCCAGCGTGCCCAGCAGCGTGCCGGCCAGGAACGCGCTCAGCACCGAGGTCACCACCAGCAGCAGCGTGGCAGGCACGCGGTCCCAGATCAGCTGCGCCACCGGCACGTTGAAGAAATAGGAATAGCCCAGGTCGCCCCGCAGCACCTGCATCAGGTAGATGCCCAGTTGCGTCAGGAAGGGCTTATCCAGCCCGTACTGCGCGCGCAGCTGCGCACGCAGTTCTTCGCTGATGCCGCCCATGGAGCCCGCGATGGTCTCGACCGGATCGCCCGGAGAGATGTGGATCAGCAGGAAATTCAGCGTCACCACGGCCAGCAGCAGCACCAGCGCATAGGCAAGGCGGCGCAAGAGATAGCGCGTCATGGCGGCTCCACCCTACTGCAGGTAGGTGTCGTCCATGGGCGATATGACGCCCCAGATGCCGTCCGGCAGGCCGTGCACCTTCTTCAGCGACAGGGTGTGGTACGGAATGACCGTGAGGAAGTCGATGGGCACGTCGGCCGTGACCAGGCGCTGGAATTCGGCGTACAGCGCGCGGCGCTTGTCCGCGTCGGTTTCGGTGCCGGCCTGTTCCAGCAGTTCGTCCACCTTGGGGTTGGAATAGGACTGCGTGTTGGTCCAGATAATGTCGCGGATATTGCTGGACAGGTAGGTGCGGTGCACGCCGATCACCGGATCGCCCCAGTTGAAGACGATGTCCGTGGTCATGTCGAAATCCTTGCCGGCGATGCGCTTGGCCCAGGTCGGGAAATCAGGCGAGGCGCGAACCTGCACCGCGATGCCGACCTTCTTCAACTGGCTGCGCAGGTATTCCGCCACGTTCTTGCCCTGCACGTCGGAACCCGGCATGTAGTCCACCGTCAGCGACAGGCGTTCGCCCTTGGCGTCCTTCTTGTAGCCTGCCTCTTCCAGCAGTTGCTCGGATTTCTTCAGGTCCAGCGGATACTTCGCCACGTCCTGCGTGGCAAACGGGCTGGTGCCGATGATAGGCCCGTCGGCGGGCTTGGCGAAGCCCGCGTTCAGCGCCTTGGTGATGAAGCCCTTGTCGGTGGCATAGGCGATGGCCTGCCGCACCCGCACGTCGTTCAAGGGCTTGCGCGCCGTATTGAAAGCCAGCCAGCTCAGGGCGCCTATGCCCTCATAGCCCTTGCTGGTCATGACGATGGCGGAATTTTCCTTGGCGCGCCGCAGGATGGTGGGCTCGGTCATGAAGGGCAACACGCCGATGTCGCCGCGCTCCAACCCGATCAGCAGATTGGTGGCGTCGGGATTGATCTTCACCACGATCCGGTCCAGGTAGGGCTTGCCGGGCAGGAAGAACTTGTCGAACTTCTCCAGCACGATTTCCTGGCCCGGCTTGAATTCCTTGAACTTGAACGGACCCGATCCGACCACGTCGGCCGAGTTGCGCGGATGGCTCTTGAGGTCCTGTCCATCGTCGTAGATGTGCTTGGGCAGCACCGGCATCAGGGCCGGCGACAGCGCCAGCAGGATGGCCGGATGGGGCTTGCTCATACGCAGCACCACGGTGTAGGGATCCGGCGTGTCCACGGCCTCGACAGGCGCGAACATGGTCTGGAACGGATGGTTCTTCTTGACCGCCATGACCGAGAACGCCACGTCGGCCGAAGTCACTGGCTTGCCGTCATGGAATACCGCATCTTTGCGCAGATGCAGGGTCAGCGACTTGCCGTCCGGCGCCAGTTCCCAGGACTGCGCCAGATAGGGATGCGGCTTCCATTCGGCGTCGTAGCGCAGCAGGCTGGCGAACAGCTGCGTGCTGGGCAAGGCGGTTGCGATGCCCGACTGCACCGCGCCGTTCAGGTGCCGCGGCACCTGCGTCGACCCTATCACCAACGTACCGCCGGACTTGGGCGCGTCCGCAGCCATGGCCCCGCCCGCAAGGGCCAACGCCGTCAGTATCGTGGTCAGGCATTTTTTTGCGCTGCGCATGTTCTACCCCTTGATGTCCAGTGTCACGAGCCATTCATCGGATGGCCTTGGGGCTAGCGTATCCAGCCTGCTGGTCCAGGCTTAGTACCAAACCGCCGGACTTTTTGGAGCCAGCCCCGCGGACGGTCAGGATTCAGGCTGCCAGCGCCCGCGCGTACAGCGAAGCGACTGCGCAACTGTTGACGCGGGCCTGCATGGAATCGGAGCGGCTGGTCAGCAGCACAGGCACGCGCGTACCCAGCACCAGTCCGGCGGTACCTGCGCCGGCCAGCCAGGTCAGCTCTTTGTAGAGCATGTTGCCGGCCTCGATATCGGGCACCAGCAGGATGTCGGCATCGCCCGCCACGCGCGAGACGATGCCCTTCTGATCGGCTGCCTCGCGCGAGATGGCGTTGTCGAAGGCCAAGGGGCCGTCGATCTCGCCGCCGCGGATCTGCTGGCGGTCCGCCATCTTCGACAGGGCCGCCGCGTCCAGCGTGGCGGGCATGGAAGGATTGACGGACTCCGTAGCGCACAGCACCGCGAGCTTGGGGCGGTCCACGCCCAGCGCGCGCGCCAGGTCGATGGCGTTCTGCGCGATGTCGGCTTTCTCCTGCAATGTGGGCGCAATGTTGACGGCCGCGTCGGTCAGGATGAAAAGCTTGGGGTACGCCGCCACCGCCATCACGAAGGCGTGGCTGATGCGCCGATCGGTGCGCAGGCCGGCGTCGCGCGCCACCACGGCCGACATGAAGTGGTCCGTGTGCAGGCTGCCCTTCATCAGCATGCGCACCGCGCCGTCCCGGGCCAGCGCCGCCGCCGCGCGCGCGGCCTGGCACTCGTCATCCGGCGTGTCGACCACTTCCACTTCGTTGTCGCGCAGCCCCAGTTCCGCCATCAGGACGCGCAGCCTGGCGGCCGGGCCGACCAGCACCGGTTCGATGTAGCCGGCGTCGCGCGCCTGCACGGCCGCGCCCAGGCTGGTCGGGCACAGCGGATACGCTACCGCGGTGCGCAAGCGGCCGGCCGACAGCGCGGCATTGCGCAGCGGCTCGAACAAGCGATCGCTTTCCATTTCTGTCTGCTCCTGCCGCGGAGATCCGCGGCGCCTGGCGGAAGAAATCCGGCGCGGCCGCCGCCGCGCCGGACGCACGCTACGCGATCAGCGCTTGGCCGGATCGATCGACAGCGGCACCTCGCCCGGATGGAAAGGCTGGTTCACGTACTGCTTGTACTTGTCCAGGAAGCGTACCGGCTGCTTGAGCGCGTCGCGGCGGAACGGATCGCCCAGTTCCTGGCTGACCATCATCTCCAGCACGGTGGTCTTGCCTTCAGACTGCGCCTTGCATGCGGCCTGCAAGGCGGCGCCCACCTGGTCGGCATGCTCCACCCTGATGCCTTCCGCGCCCATGGCCCGCGCCAACTCCGAAAAGTTCGGGTTCTTCAGGTTGCTGCCGACGAAGCGGCGGCCGTAGAAGTCCACCTGGTTCTTCTTTTCCGCGCCCCATTGGCCGTTGTGGAACACCACGGCCGTCACCGGTATCTTCTCGCGCACGCAGGTCAGCAATTCCTGGAAGCTCATGCACCAGGCGCCGTCGCCCACGTAGGCCACGGCGGGACGGTCGGGCCGGCCGAGCTTCGCGCCGATCAGCGCCGGCAAGGCGTAGCCGCAATTGCCGAAGCTCATGGCGGCCAGCATGGAGTTCGGCTCGTCGAAGCGCAGATAGCTGTTGGACACCGAGCAGATGTTGCCGATGTCGGTGGACACCATGACATGCTTGGGCATGGCGCGCTCCAGCTCGCGCAGCATGCGGCGCGGATGCATGCGGCCGCCGCCGTGCTCGATGATGTCCAGGCTCCAGTCGTCTCGTTCGTGCGACCAGCTGTCCAGTTCCTTTTCCCATTCGGCCTTCTGCGCCGCGATCTGTTCGGCGCGGCCACCTTTGGTGGCGGCGCAAGCGATCTCGCGTCCCCGCAATTTGCCCGCCAGCGCCGCAGCCGCCGGCTTGGCATCGCCGCAGATGCCCACCGACACCGGACGCACCAGGCCCAGCATGCGGTGGTCGGCGTCCACCTGGATGATGCGCGCACCCTGCGGCCAGTAGTCCAGCCCGTGCTGCGGCAAGGTTCCGAAGGGTCCCAGGCGCGTTCCCAGCGCCAGCACCACGTCGGCCTGCGACAGCAGCTTCATGCCGGCCTTGGCGCCCTGGTACCCCAAGGGGCCGCACCACAGCGGGTGGCTGGCCGGGAATGCGTCGTTGTGCAGGTAGCTGGTGACCACCGGCGCGCCCAGCAGTTCGGCCAGAGCCACGCATTCCGCCTGCCCTTCCGAGAACAGCACGCCGCCACCCGCCACGATGACGGGGAACTTGGCCTGCGCCAGCATTTGCGCAGCCGCCTCCAGGTCCTCTTCCGAGCCCGGACCGCGGCGGATGCGGCGCGGTTCCGGAATGGCCACGTCGATCTCGCCGTAGAAATAGTCGCGCGGGATGTTCAACTGCGTCGGACCGCGCTCGGCCAGCGCATTGTCGAAGGCCTTGGCGGTGAATTCCGCCATGCGGTCGGGCCGGTTCACATGGGCCTGGTACTTGGTGATGCGCGAGAAGATCGGCAACTGCTCGGTTTCCTGGAAGCCGCCCAGCCCCATGCCCGCGGTGCCGGTCTCGGGCGTGATGGCCACGACCGGGCTATGCGCCCAGTACGCCGCTGCCACGCCGGTCACGAAATTGGTGATGCCGGGGCCGTTTTGCGCGATGCAGACGCCGTGGCGGCCGGTCACGCGCGAGTAGCCGTCGGCCATGTGCGCGGCGCCCTGCTCGTGCACCGTCGGCACGAAGCGGATGCCGGCCGCCGGGAACAGGTCCAGCGCGTCCATGAAGGCCGAGCCGACGATGCCGAATACGTCCTTGACGCCCTGCGCGACCAGCGTTTCCACAAACGCTTCGCTGGGGGTCATGTGTTGCTTGCTGCTCATGGTCTCTCTCCTGGCAGGCCGGCGGTGTCGGATTGCATCTGGGCCGGCATGATCCGATACTGCAGCAGAAACCTGCCCGTTCCCAGCCCATGGCGTTTCATTTTCTGCAAAATCCGTGCGACGATGCGCAGCAAGCCGCCGAATCTTCAATTATTGAAAGATGAAAGACGAATCCTCCGCAGCGCTGCGCGCGCTGACCCTGCTGGAACAGGTCGCCCGCTCGGGGCAGCCGGTATCGCTGGCCGCGCTGACGGACGCCACCGGCCTGCCCAAGCCCTCCGTGCTGCGCATCCTGTCGCGGCTGGTCGACGCCGGCATGCTGCTGCGCGAGCCCGCCGGCAAAAGTTACGTCAGCGGCCCGCGCCTGAGCGCGCTGGCACGTGAAACCCTGCTGAATTCGCCCTTGCGCGGCGAACGCCACCGCATCCTGGACAGCCTGGTCGACGAAATCGGCGAAACCTGCAACTGCACCATGCTGGACGGCGACGAGGTCATCTACCTGGACCGCGTCGAAACCGCCTGGCCGCTGCGGGTGAACCTGCAATCGGGCTCGCGCGTGCCGCTGCATTGCTCGGCCAGCGGCAAACTGTTCCTGGCCCACATGCGGCGCGAGGCGCGCCAGCGGCTGCTGGCCGCGGCGCCCTTGCCGCGCTACACGCCCAACACGCTGTGCGACGTGGCCGCGCTGGAACAGGAACTGCGCACCATCAAGAAGGAAGGCGCGAGCTTCGACCGCGAGGAATTCCTGCTGGGCATCGTCTGCATGGCGGTACCCATTCTGCATGGCACGCGCGCCATCGCCGCGGTCGCCTTGCACGCACCGGTGGCCCGGCTGTCCATCGAAGGCGCGCGCGCCTGGTTGCCGCGCATGCAAGAGGCCGCCCGGGCGCTGGCGGGCACCTACGGGCCTGACGCCTAGCGGCCGGCGGCTCCCGCCCGCCCAGGGGCGCGTCTGGAACGCTATGTTCCGCCTTTGTTGCAAGGGCCATCGGCCGCAGGCATTACACTCTTGGGCGTACGCGCGCCTGCCTCATGACGCAGCCGCCCCTTCCTTTTGCCGCCAGGCCGATGCCGGGCAGAAAGCGACACTCTTCTATCGTGACCGACACTTCCTTTACCTCCCTGCCCCTGCTGCCCGCCCTGCTCGACAACCTGAAGAGCCTGGGCTTCGAGCAGATGACACCCATCCAGGCCCAGAGCCTGCCGCTCATCCTGGAAGGCCGCGACCTCATTGCGCAAGCCAAGACCGGCAGCGGCAAGACCGCGGCCTTCGGCCTGGGCGTGCTGCAGAAGCTCGATCCCGCGCGCTTGACGCCCCAGGCGCTGCTGGTCTGCCCCACGCGCGAACTGGCGGACCAGGTCGCACAGGAGTTGCGCCGGCTGGCCCGCCAGATCGCCAACGTCAAGATCCTGACCCTGTGCGGCGGCGCCGCCGCCCGTCCCCAAGCCGAATCGCTGGCGCGCGGCGCGCACCTGGTGGTGGGTACGCCCGGCCGGATCCAGGATCACCTGGAGCGCGGCAGCCTGGACCTGTCGGGCCTGAACACCCTGGTGCTGGACGAGGCCGACCGCATGGTCGACATGGGCTTTTATGACGATATCGTGGCCATCGCCTCGCATTGCCCGACCAAGCGCCAGACGCTGCTGTTCTCGGCAACGTATCCCGACAACATCCGCAAGCTCAGCGCCCGCTTCCTGCGCAATCCCGCCGAGGTCAAGGTCGAGGCGCAGCATGACGCCAGCCGCATCGAGCAGATCTTCTACGAAATCGACGAAAAGGACCGGCTCGACGCAGTGACGCGCCTGCTGGCGCACTTCCGCCCCGAATCCACGCTGGCCTTCTGCAACACCAAGATCCGCAGCCACGACCTGGTGGAACGGCTGCAGGCCGAAGGCATCAGCGCCCAGGCCCTGAACGGCGACCTGGAACAGCGCGAGCGCGATGAAATCCTGATCCAGTTCGCCAACCGCAGCTGCGCCGTGCTGGTGGCCACCGACGTGGCGGCGCGCGGCCTGGACATCCAGAACCTGGGCGCCGTGATCAACGTCGACGTGACCAAGGACACCGAGGTCCACGTGCACCGCATCGGCCGCAGCGGCCGCGGCGAACAAAAGGGCCTGGCGCTGAGCTTGTGCTCGCCCGAGGAGATGCGCTGGGCCAACCTGATCGAGCAGTATCAGGGCGCGCCGCTGGTGTGGGGCGACATCAAGGCCTTGCGGCCCAAGGCGGATCGTCCCTTGCGCGCGCCCATGATCACGCTGTGCATCCAGGGCGGCAAGAAGGACAAGCTGCGCCCCGGCGACCTGCTGGGCGCGCTGACCGGCGACGGTGGCCTGACGTTCGAGCAGGTTGGCAAGATCAACATCACCGAATTCAACTCCTACGTGGCGCTGGACCGGCAGATCGCCAAGCAGGCGTTCTCGCGTCTGTCCAACAGCAATATCAAGGGCCGGCGCTTCCGCATGCGCTATCTGGAAGAGTTCTGAGTGTCGGCGGGCGACAAAAACTTGATGGTTTTGCTCGGGTTTTGCAATAATGGCGCGGCCTGCCCCGGCGGCCGCCCTGCCCGCGATCACCGGGGCGCGGAACCAAAGGCTCGCGCCCTGTTCCAACGGCCGCGGTCCCCTTTCAACCAATAGATGAGAAACTCACCATGATCAAATCCGACGACACCGGCAAGCTGATCCTGCGCCTGACCCTCGGTATTCTGATTCTGCTGCATGGCCTGTTCAAACTGACCGGCGGCGGCGTCGGCGGCATCAGCGGCATGCTGTCCTCGCACGGCCTGCCCGGCTTCCTCGCCTATGGCGCCTACGTCGGCGAAATCCTCGCCCCCGTGCTGCTCATCGTCGGCATCTACACCCGCCTGGGCGGTTTGCTGATCGCCATCAACATGGTCGTCGCCATCCTGCTGGCCCACTCCGGCCAGATCAGCAGCATGACCAACAACGGTGGCTGGGCGCTGGAACTGCAAGGCATGTTCCTGTTCACCGGCCTGGCCATCGCCTTCATGGGCGCGGGCCGCTTCAGCCTCGCCGGTAACGGCGGCCGCTGGAACTGACAGCCGTAACACGGCGCTACGCGCTATGAGGGGGTCGCCGAGGCGGCCCCTTTTCTTTTGCGCGGACATTGATACGAACGACATCGACGGTCACGCAGGCGCAAATATCCGTCACCGGAAAGCTGTTTCGGAACGATTACAGTGCAGAACCGTGGAGACCGGCCTGTGGCCTAATCCTGACGAGCGCAAAAAAGGCGTGAACCACGCCAGGCGCTCGGCAGGAGTCGCAAAATGAAGAAAAGCCTATTGCTGATGCTGGCCGTGACCAGCGCCTTGACCGGTTGCGTGGTCGTACCCGCCAGGCCCGCGCACTATCGTCCCGCGCCGGTCTACTACACGCCGCATTATTACTACCCGGCGTATCCAGCCCCCCATTACTACTATCGTGGCTATTGATCCGCGCGCCCGTTGCGCCAAGGAAAAACCATGAATACCTGTTCCCGGATCCTGCGCCCCCGCCCTCTGGCCGCGGCTGTCCTGATGGCTGCCTGTGCCAGCGTGGCGGCGCAGACCTATGAGCCGCCGCCGGCGCCCGCCGCGCCCGTCTATGACGACGGCGATCCCGCCAACGCCAACCTGGCGCTGGTGGACCGCAGCCCCCAGCCGCCGCCCCCCTTACCCGTCTATGTCCAGCCGCCAGCGCCCGCCGACGGCTATATGTGGGTGCCGGGCTACTGGAGCCTGAACCGCTACGGGTTTTTCTGGGTACCCGGCGCATGGGTGCTCGCGCCCTATGCCGGCGCGCTCTGGACACCCGGTTATTGGGGCTTCAGCAATGGCATCTACCTCTGGACCCCCGGCTATTGGGGTCCACACGTGGGCTTCTATGGCGGAATCAACTACGGCTTTGGCTACAACGGCCTGGGCTATGTGGGCGGTTACTGGAAGCGCGACCGCTTCTACTACAACCGTTCCGTCACGAACGTGAACGTCACGCGCGTGACCAATGTCTATAACCACACCGTGGTCGTGAACAACGTGGACAACCGCCGCGTCAGCTACCACGGCGGCCCATCCGGCATCCGGCGCAACGCGGACCCGCGCGAACTTGCCGCGCGCAAGGACCGCCATTCTCCGCAGACCGACATACAGCGCGGCTACGCGCGCGACGCCGGCAATAACCGGGCTCAGTTCTACGACCACAACAAGGGCCGGCCGCCCCAGGCCTACGTGGACCATCAATCCAATGGCCGGCCGCATGAAGGCCAGCGTCCGGACAATGGACGCGACGGACGCGACCGCGGCCAGGACAACAACGGGCGCGATAACCGCGGCGGCGCTGACCGGAACAACGCGGACCACGGCGACATGCAACGCGGACGCGATATGTCTGCCGGGCAGACAGGCCGCCCCCAGCAGCCGCAGGGGCAACAGGCGCGAGAGCAACAGCAGCGCGATCAGCAGGCGCGTCAGCAACAGCAACGTGACCAACAGGCCCAGCAGCAGGAACGCCAGCAACAGCAACGCGACCAGCAGGCCCAGCAACAGGCGCGTCAGCAACAGCAACGTGACCAACAGGCCCAGCAACAGGAACGCCAGCAACAACAACGCGACCAGCAGGCCCAGCAACAGGCCCGCCAGCAACAACAACGCGACCAGCAGGCCCAGCAACAGGCCCGCCAGCAACAGCAGCGCGACCAGCAGGCCCAGCAGCAGGCGCGTCAACAACAGCAGCGCGACCAGCAGGCCCAGCAGCAGGCGCGTCAGCAACAGCAGCGCGACCAGCAGGCCCAGCAGCAGGCGCGTCAACAACAGCAGCGCGACCAGCAGGCCCAGCAGCAGGCGCGTCAACAACAGCAGCGCGACCAACAGGCCCAGCAGCAGGCGCGTCAACAACAGCAGCGCGACCAACAGGCCCAGCAGCAGGCGCGTCAACAACAGCAGCGCGACCAACCGCGCGGAGACGGCAATGGCAACGGGAATGGCCGCGGCGGCTCCGGACGCGACTAGGACGGGCGACGCCGCCGCGCCGCTTACTGGACCCTCGCCTTCTGCACGGCTACAGTAGACCCGTTGCCGCGCGGCCCCTGAAATTCCTGGAGATTCCGATGAAGCGCATTGCCCCCTGGTTACTCCTCTGCGGCCTGCTGGCCGGTCCCTCGGCCCAGGCCGCGCTGGACGTGGGCGCGCCCGCCCCGGACTTCAGCACCCAAGCATCGCTGGGCGGCAAGGTCTACACGTTCTCGCTGAGCGAGGCGCTCAAGCAAGGTCCGGTGGTCTTGTATTTCTTCCCCGCCGCGTTCACCCAGGGCTGCACGATAGAGGCGCACAACTTCGCCGAAGCCACCGATGATTACAAGTCCCTGGGCGCTACCGTCATCGGTGTGTCGACCGACAATATCGACACCTTGAACAAGTTCTCGGTCAGCGAATGCCGCGGCAAGTTCGCGGTAGCGGCCGACGGCGATGGCAAGATCATGAAGGCCTACGACGCGGTCCACGACAAGCGTCCCGAGTACGCGCAGCGCATCTCCTACGTGATCTCGCCGCAAGGCAAGATCCTGTATGAATACACCGACATGAATCCGGACTCCCACGTGGCCAACACCATGCGCGCACTGCGCGACTGGAAGGCCAAGCAGTAGGCGGCGCTGGCGGGCATGCGCCGCTACTGTTCGGCCGCAAGTCCGTTCATGACGGCAGTCCCGCATTTATCCGCGCACATGCCTGCTCATTGCCATGGCCGCGGCGGGATCGTACTCGACGATATGAACTCCACGCGCACGGTCTTGCCCCCGTCCGCCGCGATTGCCCTCGCGGTAAGCACGGCGATACCTGGAGCGCCTGGCGCGCGCAGTTCCATCGTGGCAACGCCATTGCTATCCGTACTGCTGGTTGCCGAGGCCAGCGTGCCGAGGTTGGTCCGCCAGTTGACCGTGACGCCCGCGACCTCCAGATTGCCGTTGGCATCCTTCACCGTCGCCTTAAGGATCAGCTTTTCCTGACCGTCAGCCCGGGCAGAGGTCTTGCTGCTGGCCAGGGAAGCGACGCGGGCGGTTATCGGATCAGCGGTCAATGCCACGCGGAAGGCACGGCCCGAATCGTCTGCGCCCGTCTTGGCAGTCACCGTGGCCTGCCCCGCGAGCTTTCCCGCCGTCAGCACAACCGTGGCCTCGCCCTTGGCGTTGGTCCTGGTGGATGACGCCTCCAGCGTGCCGAGATCGGTGCTCCAGTTGACCACGTGGCCTGCGCCTCCTGAATTGCCGTTGCCGTCCAGCACTACCGCCGTGAAGATCACGGTATCGCGGGCATTGGCCACGATGCTGGTCTTGCTGGCCGAAGCGCTGCCGACGCGGGTGCGGGGCGTGGCGGCCGCAAAGGTCACGCTGGCTGTCCGGCCCGCATCCCGCCCAGGGGCCATGGCGGTGACATTCACGCTGCCGGCAACCTTCGGCGCGGTCAATACCATTGTGGCCTTGCCGGTCTCATCGGTGCTGCTGGCAGTTGCGGCCAGCCTGCCGCCGGAAGTGGTCCAATTGACCGGAATGTCGAGCGGCCTCGGCGTGCCGTTGACGTCCCACCTCATCATCGCATTGCCGTGTGCGTCCTGTACCGTGGCCGTAAATCTCACCGTATCTGCGCCATCGGCGACGCCATTGGTCTTGTTTTGCGTAAGCACGACCACGCGGGCGGTGGCGGGATCGGCCACGAAGGGACCCACGCGCAAGATCTTGCCCGGATCCGCCGCCCCTGCCTTGGCCGTGGCGACAACTTCACCGGCGGTGGTGGACACCAGCTTGACAAGAGCCTCGCCAGTGACGTCGCTAACGCTTGTCGCGCTAGCAAGGCTGCCCAGGCTGGTGGTCCAGTCGACCGTCGCCCCGGCCACGCGATTGCCCATGGCGTCTTTCACGTGGGCCCTGAGGATAATGGCGTCTACGCCATTGGCCCGTACCGGCGAGCTATTGCTACTGAACGCCCAACTAACCACTCGGGCGCTGGAAGCGTCGGCCGTAAAGGCTATCGTGGCAGTCTGGCCCGCGTCGCCGCCCGCGGCCCGGGCGTTGACGGTCGACGTGCCCACCGCAGTCGGCGCGGTCAATATAGCCGAGGCCTGGCTGTTGGCGTCGGTCTTGCTGACCGTCGCAGCCAGCGTGCCCAGACTGGCGCCCCAGTTGACCGGGACGCCCGCGCCCACCGGATTGCCCTTGGCGTCCGCAACCGTGGCCGTGAAGGTCACGGTATCCGTGCCATCGGCCAAGCCGCTCGTCTTGCTCGCCGCGACTGTCGCCACACGGGCGGTCGACGCGTCGGCCATGAAGGTGATAGACACCACCTGCCCCGCATCGCCGCCCGCAGCCTTGGCGGTAACCGTCGCGACGCCCGTGGAAGTCGGCGCGATCAGGACGGCCGAGGTTTCGCTCTTGCTATCGGTCGTGGTGGCCGCCGGGAGCTGGCCCAGACTTGTACTCCAGTTGACGGTAACACCTGCGCCCACCCGATTGCCTTGCTTGTCGACGACGACGGCCCGGAGGGTCACGGTATCGGCGCCGTTAGCCACCGCGTCGGTCTTGCTCGCGGCCAGCTCGATGACGTGGGCGCTGGAGGCGTCAGCGATGAAATCGACGGCGGCGGTCTTGCCGGGATCTCCGCCGGCGCTCTTCGCCTGGCGGGCCGGCGCGCACTTGGCGGTAACAGTCGCCGCTCCGGTCGCGGTAGGCGCGGTCAGGACGACGGTGGCCTGGCTGCTGGCATTGGTGATACTGGAAGCGCCTATCGAGCCCCGATCGGCGCTCCAGTTGACGACGATGCCCGCCCCCAACGGATTGCCTCTGCCATCATCGATCGTGGCCGTGAGTGTGACGGTGTCAGTGCCGTTGGCCAGGCCGGTGGTCTTGCTTGGGCTTAGCGCGGCCACGCGGGCCCTCAGTTCGTCTGCCGCGAAGACGGCTGACGCGGTCTTGCCGGCATCGCCATCCGCCGCCCGGGCCGTGACGGTTGCCGTGCCGGGAACGATCGGCGCGATCAGCAAGGCGGAAGCCTGGCCGCTGGCGTTGGTGACGCTGGTAGCGGCGAGCGTCCCAAGACTGGCGCTCCAGTTGACGGTGACGCCCGCCCCCACCGGATTGCCGCGGCCGTCTTCAACCATGGCGGTGAAAACCACGGCATCCGCGCCATTGGCCGTGCCCCTGGCCTGGCTGGGCGTGAGCTGGACGACGCGCGCGTTAGCGACATCCGCGACGAACGCGACCGCGGCGGTCTTGCCCGGGTCGCCGCTTGCGGCCCTGGCGGTGACGGTCGCCGCGCCAGCCGCGGTCGGCGCGGTCAGTACGACCGTGGCCTGGCTGCTCGCGTCCGTGTTGCTGGAAGCGGCGCCCAGCGTGCCCAGGCTGGCGCCCCAGTTGACGGCGACGCCCGCTCCCACCGGATTGCCTCGGCCATCCGCGACGGTGGCGGTGAAGGTCACCGTGTCCAGGCCATCGGCCAGGGCGGTGGTCTTGCTTGGCGTGAGCCGCAGCACCTGGGCATCGGATGCATCGAGCAGGAATGCGACGGATCCCGTCTTGCCCGGATCCTCGGCTCCGGCCCTGGCGGTGATGGCCGCAAGGCCTGGAACAGTGGCGGACAGCAGTTCCGCCACGGCAATGCCGCTCGCGTCGGTATTGCTGCTGTTGCTGGAAAGCCGCCCGCCGGTGGCGGTCCAGTTCACCGCAACGCCCGCGCCCACTGCGTTGCCCTTGCCGTCCTTGACTGTCGCCTTCAATACGGTCTTGTCCCTGCCGTTTGCAAGAATGGACGCGGGCTGCGCAACGAGCAGCGCCACGCTGGCCGTGCCCGGCGCTTCGAGGAACTCTGCCTCGCTCCTGCCCTTGAACCCTTGCGCCTCCATTGCCTCGACCCCGATCGTGCCCGAGACAGTGCTGCTGACCAGGGCGTACGCTACGCCATCGGCATCGGTGCGGTCCGAAGACTCCCGGATCGTGCCGGCCCCCTGCAGCACCCATGTGACGGTGCGCCCCCCCATGGGTTCGGCCTGGACGCCGCGAACCTGGGCCGTGAATCTGACGTTGTCCACGCCGTCCGCCATGGCGGCGGCCTTGGAACGCGCGACGCTGACGCTGAGCGGGTTGACGCTCACGGTCATGACGTTGGACCTGATCTTGCGGCCGTGCACATCCGTAGCGGACGCCATCAGCTGATAGCTGTTGATGCCGCCGCTGCGGTAGTCGGGCAGCATCAGCGATGCGGACGCGCCGCCGCTGTATGGCATCGCAAACGGCGCCGCGGAACCGGACCATTCGATCCGGGGCGCGGCATCCGCGCCCGTCAGCGTTACCGGAAAGCTGAGGGCCGTCCGAGGATATCCGGAAGCAGCCGCCGGCAGCTGTATCGTCATGGGATCGTTCTTCTTGTATTCCAGGACGATTTCGTTGTTGCGTTCGACCAGATCCATGCGCATGCCGGCCAGCTTGCGGCTGCGCGCGACTTCACCCGGCTGCAACTGCTTGGCCAAAGGCACGCCAAGCGCGTACTTCAGGCCCAGCTTGAAGCTGGTGTCGGACTGCCCGCCCTGCCCCATGCGATGGTCCAGGCCCAGCGTGACCAGCGGCGCCGGCGTATAGGAAACACCCAGGGTCCAGGCGCTGGGATTTCTTTGCCGGTTGCTGGCGCCAAACAGCCCGACCTCGTCGCCGTAGTACTTCTCGAACATCAGCTTGCCGCCCAGCTGCGGATACTGCGGCAGATAGCCTTCGGTCCGGATGTCCCAGCCGCTGGCCGGGCGTTCCTGATAGTCCCGCGCATCGGGCGAACGCTTCCAGTCGCTCAGCCGGAAATAGCCGTTCATGCTGAGCTTCAGATAATCCGCCCACCATTCGCCGCCCAGACCCAGGCGCCGATGGCCGCGCGACACGTCCTGGTCCAGGAATGCGTTGACGCCAGCCATGTAGCCATCGCCGAAATGGCGGTAGCCCAGCCCGAGGTTGACCGTGGTCCGATATGACTCTTGCAGCAGGTTGGTCCGGCGCGCGCCGAATTGGGAAAAAATCAGACTCGTCCCGGAATCGCGCAGCGGGAACAACATATCCAGAGCGCCGCCATGGAAGCTGCCCAGCAGGTCCAGCCTGGCCGTGCCGAACTGGCGCAGCCAGCTTTCCGCCGCTTGCTGGGCTGCACCGATGGCCTTGCCGCTGGCCGTCGACCTGGCGTCCGCGCTCGCCATTTGGTTGGGATTGGCGGGCAAGGGGCGTCCCTCCAGATCGGGCGCGGGATCCATGCCGCCGGGGATAGGCGCGCTGGCCGCGGCCGCGCTTGGATCCATCGCCCGCGCCCGGTCCTGAACGGCAATGCTGGCGGATGCGGCGCGGCCTTCGGTGTCGGGGAGCGGCTTGCGGTGTTCGCCGGCTAGCGGCGCGGCGCAGCCCTGGAACAGGAGCAAACTGGAAAGCGCCACGCACAGCGCCTTTCTGACTTGGCGCGCAGCCGCTATGCACCAAGCGTGTGCCTTGGATGGCTTCAGCATCGTCATGACCTTGTCTGAAAGGAATCCCGCGGGCGGGAGATGCGTCGGCCAGGCAAAGTCGCCAAGCTACTGAACTGCGGCGTCGGCGGATCCGTTCTGAGCCACATCCAGGACGAAGTCCTGCGCGCACTCCCAGCGACTACACCCGGGGATTCTGGTTGTTACTTAACAATGACAAAATATGACGACATGCTATTTATATGACTGTTGATATCAATATGTAATTTATTGATTCCATAACAGAAAACCCGATAGCTGCGCATGGCGGTATCGGGCGGACTTGCGTGGGAAGAGATGGAAGCGCCTCAGCCATGGCTGGACGCAAGAAGTGCAGGCAGAGCGCCGGCCACAGGCTCCGGGGCCGTGCTGAGGCGCTTACATGAAAATCAGACAGAACCGCAGATGAAACCGCGGCCCTTGCTTGGAGACGCGCTGCTTCCAGCCAGACGCCGGCGGCGCGCAGGCTTGAGCGGGTGTTCCTAGTTGAATGGCCAGACCGGCGGATGCGTGCCGGGCGGGCTGGACGGACGCGTCCAGCGGGCCGGCGTATCGGAGAACTGCGCGGCGTGGCGCAGAGCCACCAGTTCGCCAAAGCCGGAGGGCTCGGTTTCCAGCAGGCCGTCGAAACCCGGCATCGGACAGGCCAGGCCGCCCTCGACACGGCCCAGGCCGCGCAGCCAATGCGCGGTCTGCGCCAGCGACACGCGCACATGCCAGCTGCCGCCTTCGGTCATTTGGCGCGCCAGCGCGGCTTGCGCGCCAAACGCCATCAGGTAGCCCGAGGCATGGTCCAGGATCTGCATGGGCATGGGCTTGGGCGTGTCCTGGCCCGCGGCCTGCGCCTCGGCGTGGTTGAAGCCCGTAGCGGTCTGCACCAGGGAATCGAAGCCGCGGCGGCCGGCCCAGGGACCTTTGTCGCCATAGGCGGTCAAGGACACGTAGACAATGCCCGGACGGATGCGCGCCGCGTCCTGCGGGCCGAAGCCCAGCGCGGCCAGGCCGCCGGGGCGGTAGCCCTGCACGAACACGTGCGCGCTGCGCAGCAGGTTGCCCAGCGCGATGCGGCCGTCGGCCGTATCCAGATCGGCCAGCACCGACAGCTTGCCGCGGCTGGTATCGATGATGTTGTCGATGTTGGGCAGATGCGGGGAATTGAGCAGCATCACATCGGCGCCGTACGCCGCCAGCGCCCGTCCGCAGACCGGGCCGGCGATGATGCGGGTCAGGTCCAGCACGCGGATGTCCTTGAGCGGCCGGGCGCCATTGCCGTACTTGGGCAAGGGACGCGGATCGGCTTCGCCGATGCGCTCGATGGTCAGCAGGGGCTGCGCGGCCACCGCCAGGGCTTGGGGGTGGCGGTCCCATTCGTCGAAGCTGCGCATGGCGGCCACGGGCAGGCCCGCGTCGGCGGCCACCTGTTCGAAGTCCAGGGCCTTCCAGCGGCTCAAGGCGCGCTCGACCATCGCGCGGGTAGTGTCTTCGCCGGCCGGACAGCCCAGCAGCGCCAGCGCGCCATCGCGGTGATGAGCGAAATTGGCATGGATGCGGACCCAGCCGCCGTCGCCGCAGCGGTACAGCCCGGTGATGGGGTCCCAGGGATTGGGCGTGATGCCGTTGATGGTGTAGTGGCTGCGGCATTCCTGCGCGGCGTGCAGCATGTCGACGCCGACCTGCTGCCTGGCGCCGCCGCGCAGATTCCAGATCTCCGCGGCGGCCAGCGCGGCCGCGGCCATGCTGGTCTGCGCCGCCATGCCGACAGCGAAGGACGATGGGAGTACCGGATCGGCGCCAGTCAACACCACATGGTCCAGCGATTCGCCGGGCAGATCCACCGAGCGCCAGAGTTTTTGCAAGACGTCGCGGGACGCGTTGCCTGCGGGTGTGCGGCCCCTCAGAAAAGACGGGCGTAGGTCCATCAGATTTCCCATAGCGTTCATCTTGCTCTAGTCGTTTATTTGAATTACAGGGCGGGGACCAGGCGGCGTCAATATCCGCGGCGCGCCAGCGTGTTTCATGGTTTGACCGCAAAGCGGCGCAATCCGGCCGCGCCGGGCGCTTTCCCCCGCGAGGCCCGCGGCGCCAGCCGGCGCAAGCCAGGACACATCTACTCGTAGTTTTTACATCGTCTTCCAAGGCCGGTCTGCCGGCGCGTCCGCGCGGCGGGCGCAATATAGAATGCCAGCCTCGCCGCCCCTGCCCTGGACCACCCATGAACACGCTGCTTTGGCTGCGCACCGACCTGCGCGCGCATGACAACCCTGCCCTGGCCGCGGCCGCCGAAGCCGGCACGGTCACCGCCCTGTTCCTGGCCGCGCCCGGCCAATGGCGGCAGCACGGCGACGCGCCGGCCAAGGTGGATTTCTGGCTGCGCAATCTGCGCGAACTGTCTCGCGAACTCGGCCGCCTGGGCATTCCGTTGCGGCTGCTGACGGTGCATGACTGGAGCGAGGCGCCGGACGCGCTGGCCGCTTTCTGCCGCGACCACGCCATCGGCCAGGTCCACGCCAACGCCGAATGGGCCGTCAACGAACGCCGCCGCGATGCCGCGGTCGCCGCCAGCCTGCGAGCCCTGGGCGTGGACTGGACCCTGCATCATGGCGCTTCGCTGCTGCGGCCCGGCACGGTGCTGACCGGCAAGGGCGAGTGCTACCGCGTCTATACCCCATACGCGCGGGCCTGCCGCGAACGGCTGCGCACGGCGCCGCTGCGCGCCCTGCCCGCCCCGCGCGCGCAGACCCCGCCGCCCTGGCCGGCGGATCCGCTGCCCGCGGCCTTCGAGGGTTTCGCTGCGCCCGCCGAGCCTGTGCGCGCGCTCTGGCCCGCTGGCGAGGACGCGGCCAGCGAACGCCTCGAAGCCTTTGCCGACGGCGTCATCGACGCCTACCAGGAAGAACGCGATTTTCCCTCGCTGCCCGCCACCAGCTGCCTGTCGCCCTATCTGGCGGCGGGGGTGCTGTCGCCGGGCCAGGCCTTGCGCGCGGCGCAGGCCGCAAACCACGGGGAAATAGAGGGCGGGAAGCGCGGCGCCGCCACCTGGATCAACGAATTGCTGTGGCGCGAGTTCTATCAGCATCTATTGGCCGCCTACCCGGCGCTGTCCATGCACCAGCCCATGAAGCCGGAGACCGCCGCGGTGCCGTGGCGCGACGCGCCTGAGGACCTGCATGCCTGGCAGCAGGGCCAGACCGGCATTCCCATCGTCGACGCGGCCATGCGGCAGTTGCTGGCGCTGGGCTGGATGCACAACCGCCTGCGCATGGTGACGGCCATGTTCCTGTCCAAGAACCTGCTGATCGATTGGCGGCTGGGCGAAGCCTGGTTCATGGCGCAGCTGGTGGACGGCGATCTCGCCGCCAACAACGGCGGCTGGCAATGGAGCGCGTCCACGGGCGCGGACGCCGTGCCCTACTTCCGCATCTTCAATCCGCTGTCGCAGTCGCGCAAGTTCGATCCGGACGGCGTGTTCCTGCGCGAATGGCTGCCGGAACTGGCGCATCTGGACGGCCGCGCCATCCATGATCCCAGCCCGATGGAGCGCGCCGCCGCCGGCTATCCGCTGCCCATTGTCGACCTGGCCCAGAGCCGGTTGCGCGCGCTGGAGGCGTTCAGCGGGCTGCCGCCGGCCTGAGACGCTGGCCGCGAGCGGGAACGACGTCGGCCCCGCTTGACCTAGGTCAACGCCGCTTCCGTCCGCGTCCCGGATGATCGGTCTACGACATTCCGCCAACGCCGATCGCAGGACGACACAGCCATGCGCGACCATCCGCAGGTCCACGACCAGGAATACACGCTGCACGACGAGCAGTGCCTCATCACCCGCACCGACGCCCGCGGCCGCATCATCTACGCCAATCCGGCGTTCCTGGAGGTCAGCGGCTACACGCAGGCGGATCTGATGGGCAAGGGCCATGACACCATGCGCCATCCCGACATGCCGTTGGCCGCCTACGACGACTTGTGGCGCACGATACAGCGGGGCCAGTCATGGACGGGCGTGATCAAGAACCGGCGCAAGCATGGCGGCCACTATTGGTCGCTGGCCAGCATCACCCCGGTGGTGGAGCGCGGCGTCACCGTCTGCTATGCCTGCGTGCGCGTCAAACCAACGCGCGCCCAGATCGACACCGCGGACAGCGCCTACCGGCGCCTGCGCACCGGCATTACCGGCGGCTTGCGGTTGCGCGCGGGGCGGATCCTGCCGGGAGGCCCGCTGGCGCGTCTGCGCGACTGGCGGGCGTCGGGCATACGCGCGCGCATGCTGGCCTGGGCGGGACTTTCGTCCGCGCTGTTCCTGGCCGCCGGCGGCTTCGCGCTGCATGGCATGGCGGCCAATCTGAATATCGAGCAACTGGCCTTGGCCACGGCAGTGCTGGCCGCTGGCGTCTGCCTGATCTTCGCATCGGGTTGGGCCTATGGCCGCTCCCTGTCCGGCCTGTTGGCCACGGCCACCGACTTCACGCGGCAGATCGCGGCCGGCAATCTGGGCACGCCGCTGGCGCCGGGCAATCCGGACGATGAGATCGGCGCATTAAGATTTTCGCTGGAGGCCACGCGCAGGAATCTGGTCGGCCTGGCCCGCGACGTGCACACCGGCATAGCGGATGCGCCTGGGACGGTTGCGCAGCGGGCCGAAACCGAGGAGCTGCGCCACGCCATCGAGGTATTCCGGCTCACGCGTGCCCAGCCGCAGCCTCCTTGTCCAAGCGCTTGATGAACACCTGCAACTCCTTCACCACCTGCTGATCGCCGCGCGCCTGCGCGGCCTGCAGGCCCGATTCCCAGGCGGCGCGCGCGCCGCTCTTGTCGCCCTGTCCCAGGCAAGCCTTGCCCAGCCATTTCCAGGCCACCGAATAGGCGGGATCGAATGCCAGCGCCGCGCGCAGATGGGGCTCGGCATCGGCGAAGCAATCCTGCTCCGCGTAGGCCTTTCCCAGCGAAAAACGCAGCAGCATGTTGTCCGTGCCCTTGGCCAGCATCGCCTCCAGGCGTTCAATCATTCCTTCCATTGCCGATTTCTCCTACAGCGCGCGCATTTGGATCTGATGGACATGATAGGACGGCTGTGGCGAAACCCGCCCAATGGCCCCGCGCCGCGCAAGCCCTTGGCGGCGCCGCGGCCGGTCCGGAACAAAGGCCCGCGCCGCGTCAATTTAAGGGTATACCCTTATTCAGAATAGGGCTTTCCCCCGACGCTTGCGCGGCGCTGCCCTAGAATTCCGCCCTTGCCTTCTCTTTGCGCCGGGGCCTTCCTTTCGTCCCGGCCCTGTCCCATGCCCCTGCACCTTATCGCGCTGGCCGCCGCCGCTTTCGGCATCGGCACCAGCGAGTTCGTCATCATGGGCCTGCTGCCCAACGTCGCCGCCGATCTGCAAGTCAGCATTGACGTCGCAGGCCTGCTGATCACCGGTTACGCCATGGGCGTGGTGATCGGCGCGCCCATCATGGCCATCCTCACCGCCAGGCTGCCGCGCAAGGCCACGCTGATCGGCCTGGCCAGCACCTTCGTGGTGGGCAACCTGCTGTGCGCGCTGGCGCCGAACTACGCGCTGCTGATGGCGGCGCGCGTGTTCACCGCCTTCTGCCATGGCGCTTTCTTCGGCCTGGGCGCCGTGGTGGCCGCGGACCTGGTGCCGCGCAACCAGCGCGCCAGCGCCATTGCGCTGATGTTCACCGGCCTGACGCTGGCCAACGTGCTGGGCGTGCCGCTGGGCACGGCGCTGGGCCAGGTGGCCGGATGGCGCTCGACTTTCTGGGTGGTCAGCGGCATCGGTTTGCTGGCCGTGGCCGCGCTGGCCGCCTGGCTGCCGGCCCGCATCCCCATGCAGCCCGGCAACATCCTGCGCGAATTCAAGGTGCTGCGCGACGTGCGCGTGGTCTGGCCGCTGGCCGCCAGCGTGCTGGCCTCCGCGGCGCTGTTCTGTGTGCTGACGTACATCGCGCCGCTCTTGCGCGAAGTGACCGGCGTGTCCGAACGCGGCGTCACCGGCGTGCTGCTGCTCTTCGGCGTGGCGCTGACCGTGGGCAGCACCCTGGGCGGCAAGCTGGGCGACCGCAACCTGGAAGTGTCGCTGCGCCGCATTTTCATCGGCCTGCTGCTGGTCTTCCTGGCGCTCAGCCAGGCCATCCACGCGCTGGCGCCCATGCTGGTCATGACCTTCATCTGGGGCGTGCTGGGCTTTGCCGTCGTGCCTTTGCTGCAGACGCTGATCGTGGACCAGGCGGCCGACGCGCCCAACCTGGCGTCGACCCTCAATCAGGGCGCCTTCAACCTGGGCAATGCGGGCGGCGCCTGGCTGGGCAGCGTGGCGCTGGGCCACGGCCTGCCGCTGACAGACCTGCCCTGGATGTCGGCCGGCATCACCGCCGCCGTCCTGCTGCTGACCTTGTGGGGTACGCGCTACTACGGCCGCGATGCCGGGGCTACACTCGCTGGACAACAAGCCGGCGCGCTGACGCCCTCGCGTTCGGACGCCTAAGGAGCCCGCATGAGCACCCTCTACGATTTTTCCGCCCGCGCCATCGACGGCACGGAACAGTCCCTGGACACGTACCGCGGCCGCGTGCTGCTGGTGGTGAACGTGGCCTCCAAATGCGGCTTCACGCCGCAGTACGCCGGCCTGGAAGAACTCTACCGCTCGTTCCACGACGATGGTTTCGCGGTGCTGGGCTTTCCTTGCGACCAGTTCGGCCACCAGGAACCCGGCGACGAAGCCGAAATCCGCAATTTCTGCAGCACGCAGTACGACATCACCTTTCCGCTCTACGCCAAGATCAACGTCAACGGCGAGGACGCCCACCCGCTCTACCGCTGGCTCAAGGGCGAGAAGCCCGGCGTCTTCGGCACCGAGGGCATCAAGTGGAACTTCACCAAGTTCCTGGTGGGCCGCGACGGCCAGGTCATCAAGCGCTACGCGCCCACCGATACCCCGGCCGGCATCAAGGACGACATCGAAAAGGCGCTGTCCGCGCCGGTCTGAGCCGCGCGTCAGCGCAGCGGCGGCAGCCGGCGGCGCACCGTGTGGGACTTGACGATGGCGGTATTGGTTTCCGCAAATTCGGTCACGCGCTCCAGGATGCCGTCCAGATGCGAGATCGAGCGCAGCACCACGCGGGCGATGAAGCAATCGTCGCCCGTCACCTTGTCGCATTCCACGAATTCCGGAATCTGCTGGATCAGGCCTTCCACGTGGCGCAGTTGCCCGGGCAAGGGGCGGATGCGGACGATGGCCTCCAGCGCGTAGCCCAACGCGACCGGGTCCACGTCCAGGGTGTAGGCCCGGATCACGCCCGATTCTTCCAGCCGCCGCAGGCGGTCCGCGACGCTGGGCGCGGACATCCCGACCTGGCGCGCCAGGTCGGCCGTGGTGGTGCGCGCATTGGTGGTCAGCATCTCCACCAGGCGGCGGTCGATACCGTCCAGGACCGGGTTTTCACTTTTTAGGTCGTTTTGCATAAATTCCACCTAAACAAAGGTTTCGGAATCGATTCACCACATCAACATCATATAACCAGCTTGATCCGCCTGGGATAATTTCTCCATCGAATATCGTGGCCGCAAGGCCCTGGAGAACCCTCATGAAACCCTCATCAGAACGCGTGGGCCTGGCCCAGATGGCCGCGGCGATGACCCTGTCCGGCACCCTGGGCGTGTTTGTGCTGGAGTCGGGGCAAAGCGCCTGGAACGTGGTCTTCTTCCGCTGCGTGTTCGGCGCCCTCTCCCTGTTTGTGTATTGCTGGGCGCGCGGCCTGCTCAAGCCGGGCCTGTTCACCGCCCGCACGCTGATGCTGGCCCTGGCCGCGGGCGCCGCGCTGGTGCTGAACTGGGTGCTGCTGTTTTCCGCCTATCGGCTGGCGTCCATTTCGCTGGCCACCGCGGTCTACAACGTGCAGCCCTTCTTCCTGATCGGCCTGGGCGTGCTGTTCCTGGGCGAGCGGCCCACGCGCGGCAAGCTGGCCTGGTCGGTGCTGGCCTTCGCCGGCCTGATGCTGGTGCTGCGCCTGTCCGAAGCTGGCGGCGCGGACGGCCGCGCCTATCTGTCGGGGCTGATGCTGGGGCTGGGCGCGGCGGCGCTCTATGGCGTCACCGCCATCATCGTCAAGCGGCTCAAGCACATTCCGCCGCAGGTGCTGGCGCTGGTGCAGGTGACGCTGGGCGCGGTGATGCTGCTGCCCATGGCGGACTTCAACGCCCTGCCCGCCGCGCCCCTGCAATGGGGCTACCTGGTGGCCCTGGGGCTGATCCACACCTGCCTGATGTACATCCTGATGTATTCGGCCATCCAGAAGCTGCCTACCACGTCCACCGCCGCATTGAGCTTCATCTATCCTGCCGTCGCGATCCTGCTGGACTTCATGGTCTACGGCCACCGCATGGACGCCACGCAGATCGCGGGCGTGGCCATGATCTTCCTGGCGGCGGCGGGCGTGAGCCTGAACTGGAGCTGGCGCCTGCCGGGGCGGCCGCGCGCGGGCACGGCCTGAACGCGGGCCGCTGCCAGGGCAAGCCCCCGGGGCAAACCCGTACCCGCCCCCCGGTTATTGGGGCCGGCGCGAAGCCGGCCCCGCTATCATGGCCTTTCCCTGCGCCGGCCGCCGCCGGCGCGACGCACAGGACATCCCATGATCGATCTCTACTACTGGACCACCCCCAACGGCCACAAGATCACGCTGTTCCTCGAAGAAACCGGCCTGCCCTACAAGATCCATCCGGTGAACATCAGCCGCGGCGATCAGTTCAAGCCCGAGTTCCTGGCCATTGCCCCGAACAACCGCATTCCCGCCATCGTCGACCAGGCCCCGGCCGGCGGCGGCGCGCCGATCTCGCTGTTCGAGTCGGGCGCCATCCTGCTGTATCTGGCCGAGAAAACCGGCCGATTCCTGCCCGCCGACGTGCGCGGCCGCGCTGAAGTGTCGCAATGGCTCTTCTGGCAGATGGGCGGCCTGGGTCCCATGGCCGGCCAGAACCACCACTTTTCCGGCTACGCGCAAGAGCGCATCCCTTACGCCATCGACCGCTACGTCAAGGAAACGAACCGCCTCTACGGCGTGCTGAACAAGCGCCTGGCGGACCGCGAGTTCGTCGCCGGCGACTATTCCATCGCCGACATGGCGGCCTATCCCTGGATCGTGCCGCACGCCAAGCAGGGGCAGGACCTGAACGAGTTCCCGCACCTCAAGCGCTGGTTCGACGCCATCGCGGCCCGCCCCGCCACGCAGCGCGCCTATGCCCTGGCCGACACCATCAACACGGCGCCGTCCATCAGCGACGAGGAATCGCGCCGCATCCTGTTCGGCCAGACCGCCCAGAACACCACCCGCTGAAGGAGCCGCCATGCCCGACCCGCAACTGGTTTTCCGCCGCGCGCGCCTGGGGGATCTGCCGGCCATCGTCGCCCTGCTGGCCGACGATGAACTCGGCGCCACGCGCGAGAATCCCGTGCTGCCGCTGGACCCGCGCTATGCTGCCGCCTTTGCCGCAATCGGCCAGGACCCCAATCAATTCCTGGCCGTGGTCGAGCAGGACTCGAACCTGGTCGGCTGTTTGCAGTTATCGTTCATACCCGGCCTGTCGCGGCTGGGCCAATGGCGCGGACAGATCGAGAGCGTGCGCATCGCCTCGTCGTCGCGCGGCGCGGGCCTCGGACGCAAGATGTTCGAATGGGCGATCGAGCAATGCCGCATCCAGGGCTGCAGCCTGGTGCAGCTGACCACGGACCGCGCCCGGCCCGACGCGCGCAGGTTCTATGAAAGCCTGGGCTTCAAAGCCAGCCATGACGGCATGAAGCTCAGCCTGTAGTTTTTGGTACTGATACAGCAAGGAGCGCCCATGCATGGCGAATACAAAGTCCCCGGCGGCAAACTGGTCGTCGCGGATCTGGAAGTGCGCGACGGCCGCCTGGCCGACGTGCGCATCAGCGGCGACTTTTTTCTTGAGCCGCCCGAGGCGCTGGACGCCATCAATAGCGGCCTGAACGGCCTGCCGGCCGACGCCGGCGAACTGGAACTGGCGCTGGCCGTGCAATCGGCCCTGCCCGCCGATGCCGAAATGTTCGGCTTCTCGGCCGAGGCCGTTGCCGTGGTGCTGCGGAGGGCGCTGGCATGACGCGCACCGACTGGAACGACTACGACTGGCAGCTGATCCATGAAGGGCCGCAGGACCCGGTGCTGCACATGGCGCTGGACGCCGTCATCACCGACGAGGTCGGCGCCGGCCTGCGTCCGCCCACGCTGCGCATCTGGGAATGGGCCGCACCCGCGGTCGTGATCGGCCGCTTCCAATCCTTGAAGAACGAAGTCGACCCCGAAGGCGCGCGCCGCCATGGCATCCAGGTCGTGCGGCGCGTGAGCGGCGGCGGCGCGATGTTCATGGAACCCGGCAACTCCATCACCTATTCGCTCAGCGCCCCCCAGGCGCTGGTGCATGGCATGAGCTTCCAGGAGTCCTACGCCTTCCTGGACGCCTGGGTGCTGACCGCCCTGCAGGGCCTGGGCATCAAGGCCTGGTACCAGCCGCTCAACGACATCGCCTCGGACATCGGCAAGATCGGCGGCGCGGCGCAGGCCCGCCGCGGCGGCGCAGTGCTGCACCACGTCACCATGTCCTACGACATCGACGCGGATAAAATGGTCGAGGTCCTGCGCATCGGCCGCGAAAAACTGTCCGACAAAGGCACCACCAGCGCCAAGAAGCGCGTCGATCCCCTGCGCACCCAGACCGGGCTGGCGCGGGAAGTGATCATCGACCGCATGGTGGAAACTTTTGCCGGCCTGCACCGTCTGACCCCCGGGCAGATAGGCAGCGACACGCTGGCTCGCGCGCAGGCGCAGGCGGCCGAGAAGTTCGCCACGCCCGAGTGGACCGGCGTGGTGCCCTGAACGGCCGCGCCCCGATTTTCTGGAGGTAGTTTCAATGCGTCGCACATTCACGCCGCAAGGCGCGATAAGCGGTCTCATCCTGGGCGCGGCCCTGCTGGCTTTGGCGGGCTGCGGCAGTACGCCGCCCGCGGACATCACCCTGGCCACGCAGGCTCCGGCCTCGGCGTCCACGCCGGAAAAAGTCGGCGACCTGTCCACCGAGCGCATCAAGTGGGCGTCCAGCAAGCCAGGCTGCGAGGGCGATTGCCCCCGCATCGAAATCGACAGCGTCGCGTTTCCCGGCATCCCCAAGCTGACCGCGCTGGTAGACCACGTGCTGGCCTACATGACCGGCACCGATGCCAACCGCCGCGGGCCCTATGACACGCTGTCCGAATACACGCAGTATTTCTGGTCGGTCGCTCGCGCGCGGGACGCCACCTATTTCAAGGCCAGCGTGAAGGACACGGTAGGCGACATCGTGGCCGTCGAACTGCACACCGAGCAATTCCTCACTGGCGCGGCGCACGGCATTCCGGCCACCCAGTACCTGAACTGGGAGCGCAGCCACGGCCGCGTGATGAGCCTGGAAGAAGCCTTGATACCGGGCCGCCATCCGCAGTACGTGGCGGCGCTGCGCCAGGCGCATGCCAAGTGGCTGGCCGGCAATCCGGATGCGCGCCGCGATCCGACGGCTTACAACAAGATGTGGCCGTTCCAGGAAAGCGATAACTATGCGCTGACGCGCGAGGGCATCGTGGTCAAGTACGACGCCTATTCCATCGCGCCGTACTCGCATGGCGAACCCGAGCTGAACATTCCGTATTCGGAACTGCGCGGGATCCTGAAGCCTGAGCTGCTGCCGGCTTCATAAGCCGCCCCTGGAAACGCCCGCGGCCTGCGCGGGCGCTCCCTGCGGCAGCAAGCCGGGGTTCGGTTGAGCGGACTGAGGATGGAGCTAGGGAGGTGGCCGCTTTTTTCGCGTCTGTGGCCGGGTAAGACGCCCAGTCCGCTCAGTGCAACCGCGGCGGCAGGGCGGCGCCCAAGCGCCGCCCATGCGCGCCTCTCGTCTTAGAAGCGGTGACGCACGCCCACCATGGCCACGGTGCTCTTCACGCCGTCGGTGAACGCGAAGTTGGTGGCATACGAACCCAAGGCGTACAGGTTGGTGCGCTTGGACAGGTTGTAGGTGTAGCCCAGGCTGTAGATGTTCATGGTGGCGTCGTCGCCGGTCAGCTTGGTGCTGTCGGTGTCGGCGCGCTGCCATGAAGCCAGGATGTTGCTGGCGCCGCCGATCGGCACGCTCAGGCCCACCAGGTAGGAATTGGCCTTGAAGCCCGACACTGCCACGTTGGTGCCAAAGCCCTTGGCCGTGGGGCTGCCGCTGCCGAAGGCATTGGCGCCCTGGCCGGTGAACCAGCCGTCACGCGTCTGGCCGTAGGCCAGCGCCAGCTTCAGCACTTCGAAGTCGTACGAACCGCCGATCATCCACGACTTGGGCGTGGCGTCGGTGTTCAACTGGTTCGCGGGGTTCAGCTGGTCATACGTCAGCGCCACGTTCACCGGGCCGCTGACATAGCGCAGGCCGGTCGTGATGGCGCGGGTGTTGTCGGCGGTCTTGAAGCCGGTCTGCGCGGTGGTCGTGTCGGAGGCATTGAACGAGTAGCCGATGCCGAACTGCAGGCCGCTGAACGACGGCGTCGAGTACTGCACCATGTTGTCGTAGCGGACCGTGTTGGCGGCGCTGAAGGCCACGCCGACGTTGGCCTGGCCGTAGCTGCCGCCGAACGGATCGATCGCGGCGAAGTACTTCGAGGCGATGTTGGTCTGACGACCCAGTTCCAGAAGGCCCCACGAGGTGCTCTTCAGGCCGATGGTGGCTTGGCGGCCGAACAGGCGGCTGTTCTGGCCCGACGTGCCGTTGGCCGAGTTGAAGCCGCTTTCCAGCGTGAACACGGCGCTCAGGCCGTCGCCCAGGTCCTCGGCGCCGCGCAGGCCCCAACGCGAACCGCTGGACACGCCATTGACCATGCCAACCTTGGACTCATGGTAACCATCGCCCTTGATGCGCTGGTAGCCGATACCCGTATCGATCAGGCCATAGAGCGTCACCGAGGTTTCCGCTTGCGCCGTTGCGCCGAACGCGGCCAGCATGGCGGTGACGAACAAAGTCTTTTTCATTGCAAATTCCCATTGATTGAACAGACATGCGCATCCGGGCTGGCACGCATCGCGTGCGGCGCGCTCGGCGCATGGCAGGAACGAATTCTAGGGACGCAATGTGTCAGTTCTTGTAACGCAAGCTGGGAAATTCCCTAGGCCGCAAAAAAGTGAGGGGGATGTGGCGTCCTGCCGACAGCCCCCACGTAGGGCGCGGCGCCCGCAGGCCTGCAATGTCGGTGTGCTATCCATGCGCGCAACGTGATGCGCTTGCAGCCACGCAAATGGAAATCGCCCCTTGCGGGGCGATTTCCGTTTTTGTCTCCTGCCCTCCTCGGCGTGACGTCCGGGGACGCCCCGCCGTATCGGGTATCAGGGGTACAGGCCGCGCACCTGGCGCGCTTGCAGGATGCGCGTGCATGCGACGATGAACGCCGCCGTGCGCAGGGTGACCTTGTGTTCCTTGGCCACTTGCGACACCGACGCGTAGGCTTCGCGCATCAGGCGCTCCAGGCGCTGGTTGATCTCGTCCTCGCTCCAGAAGAAGCTGGAGAAGTCCTGCACCCATTCGAAGTAGCTGACCGTCACGCCGCCGGCATTGGCCAGCACGTCCGGCACCACGTAGACGCCATGTTCGGCCAGGATGTCGTCGGCTTCCGGCGTGGTCGGGCCGTTGGCGCCTTCCACGACGATCTTCGCACGCACCTTGGCGGCGTTGTCGACGGTGATCTGGCTTTCCAGGGCGGCCGGGATCAGGAATTCGGTTTCCAGCGTCCAGAACTCGTTCTTGTCCATCGCCTGGCCGCCGGAGAAGCCGCCCACGCCGCCATGTTGCGACACGTAGGACAGCAGCTTGTGCACGTCCAGGCCCGCGGGATTGTGGACGGTGCCGGTGTGGTCCTGCGCGGCGATGACCTTGGCGCCGGCTTCATGGAACAGGCGGGCGGCGGTGCCGCCCACGTTGCCGAAGCCCTGCACCACCACGCGCGCCTTGGACACGTCGATGTTGAGATCGCGCGCGGCTTCGCAGCCCACCACGAACACGCCGCGGCCGGTGGCTTCCACGCGGCCCAGGCTGCCGCCCAGCGCGATCGGCTTGCCGGTGACCACGCCGGTGGCGGTGGCGCCTTCGTTCATGGAGTACGTGTCCATCATCCAGGCCATGGTCTGGGCGTTGGTGTTCACGTCAGGCGCCGGGATGTCCTTGGACGGTCCGATGATGACGCCGATTTCCGAGGTGTAGCGGCGCGTCATGCGCTCGAGTTCGGAGGCCGACAGCTTGCGCGGATCGACGCGCACGCCGCCCTTGGCGCCGCCGTAAGGCAGGTTCACCGCAGCGTTCTTGATCGACATCCAGGCTGCCAGCGCCATCACTTCGGAGAGCGTGACGTCCTGGTGGAAACGCACGCCGCCCTTGCCGGGGCCGCGCGAGGTGTTGTGCTGGACGCGGTAGCCCTCGAAGTGGGCAATGCTGCCGTTGTCGAGTTCGATCGGCACATCGACGATCAGGGAACGCTTCGGGCGCTTCAGGGTCTCGACCCAACGCGCCAGCGAACCAAGATACGGGGTGACCCGGTCGACTTGTTGCAGATAGTTGCCCCAGGGGCCGAGGTCCTCGGCGTTCAGATAAGACGGCAATGCGTGGGTGGGAGTTTGAGACATGAGCTGGCTCTCCTGACAAAGTTGCGCCATTTTATCCACGAAAGTTATAGCGTCCCCATTTAAAACGAAAATATTTTAATTGGGGACACATAACTGTTGCGGCGGTTGAACGGGCCGCAAACCCAAGCCTGATGCTGCCCTTATCCTAAGCCGCCAAATCGGCAGCGTCCAGCCTGCCAGCCATAAGCTGCAAGCCCTGCCGCCCGCCATAAGGAGGACGAAAAACGGGGCGGTTTCCTCCCAGGAAACCGCCCCGTATGGTCCTGCCCCCATCCGAAGGATGAGACGCCGGTCCGCTCAATCGTTCAACAACTGCCAGGCCAGGCGGGCAGCCGCCCGCGCGCCGTGGCCGTCCACGTCAAACCGCGGGTTGAACTCCGCCATGTCCGCCAGGCGCAGCTTGCCGCTGGCCTTGACCCGCAGCACGATTTCCTCGATCACTGCCAGCGGCACCCCATAGGGCGCCGGCGCCGACACCCCGGGCATGACCGCCGCGGGCAGCACGTCCAGGTCTATGGTCAGGTAGACGTGCCGGGCCCGGGCCAGCAAGGCGTCGACGTTGGCCAGGCGCGCGGCCAGATGGCGCTCCTGCATGTCGCGGTCCTCGACCCAGACCGCGCCGACTTCGGCGGCGCGTGCGTACAGCGCCGGCGTATTGGCCAGCCGCGATACGCCCAGGCAGGCGTATTGCAGGGCCCGGCCGCGTTCCTCGCAATAGCGCGAGATCTGGTCGAAGGGCGTGCCGGAACTGCCGGGCCGCCCGGTACGCAGGTCGAAGTGCGCGTCCAGGTTCAGCACCAGCACGGGTTCCGTGTCGCCGCGGGCGTCCAGCCAGCGCGCCAGGCCCTGGAAGCTGCCCCAGGCGATCTCATGGCCGCCGCCCAGCACCAGCGGGCGTGCGCCCTGCTCCATCAGTTCCGCCACGCGCAGGCCCAGTTGCTCCTGCGCGTCCTCCAGCCGGTCGCCCTCGCAGGCCACGTCGCCCGCGTCCAGCAAACGCGTGAGGCCGTGGGCCGGCAGGCCCGCCAGGAACTTGCGGATGGCCGACGGGCCTTCGGCCGCGCCGATGCGGCCCTGGTTGCGGGCCACGCCGGCGTCGCAGGCAAAGCCCAGCAGCACCGCCTCGCCCTTGCGGGCTTGGCCACTGGCCGCTTCGACGATATGCGCCAGGCGGCGCGTGTCGCCTTGTTCGGCGCTGTCGTCGCGGGCCTTCCAGAGACTTGGGTCGAATTGCGCCACGCTCATGCCGCCCCCTGCCCCGCGTTCAGCACCGCCTGCAGGAACTCGCGGGTGCGCGGCTCGCGCGGCTGCGTGAAGATCACGTCGGGCGAACCGGATTCCAGGATCACGCCGCCGTCCATCACCGCCACCACGTCGGCCACGTCACGGGCGAAGCCCATTTCGTGCGTGACCACCATCATGGTCATGCCTTCCTTGGCCAGCAGCTTCATGACCTGCAGCACTTCGCCCACCAGCTCCGGATCCAGCGCCGAGGTCGGCTCGTCGAACAGCATGACCTTGGGCTGCATGGCCAGCGCGCGGGCGATGGCCACGCGCTGCTTCTGCCCGCCGGACAGGCTGGCCGGCATGGCCGACATCTTCTGGCCCAGGCCGACCTTGTCCAGCAGGTCCGCCGCCAGCGCATGCGCTTCTTCGCGGCCCATGCCGCGCAGCTTGCGCGGACCGACCGTCACGTTGTCCAGCACCGACAGGTGCGGGAACAGGTTGAAGCCCTGGAACACCATGCCCACCTGCATGCGCAGCTGGTTCAGCTCGGCCTCGGGCAACAGCTCGCCGTGGTCCAGCAGGGTCTGGCCGCAGATGTCGATGGTGCCGGTCTGCGCCACTTCCAGGCCGTTGCAGCAGCGCAGCAAGGTGCTCTTGCCCGAGCCGCTGGGCCCGATCACCACCACCACCTGGGACGGCAGCACGTCGAAGTCGATGCCGCGCAAGACCTCGTGGTCGCCGTAGGACTTGCGCAGGCCGCGGATGCGGATCATTTCTTGCGGATCCGCGGCCCGGGTCGTAGCGGAGTTCATTGCGGAGTTCATTGCACCATCCCTCCCGCGCGCAGGCGGTGTTCAACCTTGCGCAGCACCAGCATGGTGGCCGTGGTCAGGATCAGATAAATCAGCGCCACCACCAGATAGGTTTCCAGCGAGCGATAGGACACGCTGATGATCTTCTGGCCTTCATGCATCAGGTCATGGATCGTCAAGAGCGACACCAGGGCCGAGTTCTTGATCAGCGCGATGAATTCATTGCCCAGCGGCGGGATCATGCGCACCACGGCCTGCGGCAGCACGATGATGCGCATGGCCTGGCCGGACGACATGCCCAGCGAGCGCGCCGCTTCGGTCTGGCCGCGGTCCACCGACTGGATCGCGCCGCGCACGATTTCGGACACGTAGGCGCCCGAGTACATGCCCAGGCCCAGCACGCCGCAGGCGAACGCCGGCAGGGTGATGCCGAAATGCGGCAGGCCGAAGAACCAGATGAACAGCTGCACCAGCAAGGGCGTGCCGCGGAACAGCAGCAAGTAAACGCTGCACAGGTTGTAGATGACGTAGCGCTTGGGGTTCAGGCGTCCCACGCCCACCAGCAGGCCGATGACGCAGGCCAGCAGCAAGGCGCCCGCGGTCACCTCGACGGTGACCACGGCGCCATTGATCAGCGCGCCGAAGTCGGCAAAGACGGGAGAAAAATCCAGGTTCATTTCGCGGGGGCCTCGAACCACTTGTTGACGATGGCCTGGTAGCTGCCGTCGGCCTTGAGCTTCTGCAGCGCGGCGTTCAGCTCACGGGTCAGCTCCGGCTTGTTCTTGGGCACGGCGATGCCGTAGTCCTCGGTGGTGATCTGGTCGTTCAGCACCGTCAGGTCCGGCGTGCTCTGGGCGAACAGCTTGGCGGCGGGCTTGCCGGTCACGGCGGCTTCGGCGCGGCCGATCTGCACCAGGTTGAACATCTCCTGGTTCTTCTCGACTTCCACGCGCTGCACCGCCGGGTAGTGTTCTTTCAGGTAGTTGACCGACTTGGTGCCCACCTGCACCGACACCTTGCGGCCGTCCAGGTCCTTCAGGGTCTTGACCGGGCCGTCCTTCTTGGTCATCACGACCAGGCCGCCCGCGTAGTACGGATCGGTGAAGTCCACCACCTTGGCGCGTTCGGGCGTGATGTAGATGGCGGACACGGCAATGTCGGCGCGGCCGGCCTGCAGCGCGGGAATCAGGCCCTTGAAGTCGATGTCGATCCATTCGACCTTCTTGCCCATGGCGCCGGCCAGGGCTTCCACCAGTTCGATGTCGAAGCCGGTGCGCTTGCCGTCCTTGACGAACTCCATCGGCGGGAAGGTCGCGTCGGTGACGGCGCGGATGGTGTCCTGGGCAAACGCCGGGGCGGCGCTCCAGGCGAGGCCCAGCGTCAGGGCGGCGGTCAGCAGTGTGCGGCGAGTGGTCATGGTGGGTCCTCTATGGAATATGGATACGGCAGTCGGGTGTCTACGGGTACGGCGTGGAATGGAAGAAGGCGGTCTTAATGAGCTTGCAGCTTCGCCGAGATGCGCCGGGCCGCGGCCACGGTCATTTCGGTCAATGCCTCGGGCCGCTGGGCGGCCCGGGTCGACGGCGCCATCAGCGTGATCGAGGCCACGGCCTGGTTGGCGCGTTGAAAAATGGGGACGCTGACGCCCCAGACGCCGGCATCGACTTCGCTGTCGGTGACGGCATAGCCCTGGGTGCGGATGGCTTCCAGTTCGTGGCCCAGCCGGCCGGCGTCCACATCGGCCTCGGCCGCCAGATACGCCAACGCGGCCTGCTGTCGGGCAAGCGGCATGAAAGCCAGCAGCGACTTGGCCGAGGCGCCGCGCGCCAGCGGCAGGCCGCGCCCCTTGGTGAAGGAACAGCGCAGCGGATGCTGGCTCTCGATCATGTCCAGGCACACGGCCTGATCCTTGACCGCCACCAGCAAGCCTATGGTTTCGCCAGAAGCGGCGGCCAGCGCGGCCATGTCGGGCTGCGCTTCATGGATCAGGAACGAGGATTGGTCAAAGCCCCAGGCCAGTTGCACGCACAGCGGGCCGGGACCGTACTCGCCATCGTGCTCGGCGACGAAGCCCCAGCGCTTGAGCAGCGCCACCTGGCGGTAGAGGGTGCTTTGCGCCAGGCCAGTCTGCTCGGCCAGCGCGGCGATGCTGAGGGGGCCGTCGTGCCTGGCCAGGGTGGCCAGCACATACAGCACGCGATCCGCGCCTGCCCCGACTGATAGATCCGCTTTCAACATTTGGCTCCAAGCTAACGGAGCGCAGATTATCAATTTATGGCTCTTACCCTGCTTTTTATTCCCGAATACTGAGAATGAATAGGGAAAACCCCAGAACCCAGACGCAAAAAAAGCGCCCGAAGGCGCCAAAGCATCCGCCGCGCCCCGGCGGCGCACGGCGGCGCAAGCCGCGGCCAGAGGCCGGTCAGGGCTGGTGCGCGGTCGACCCCAGGATGCGCTCGGCGCAACGCGCCCAGTACAGCAGCCGCGCGTCCTCCTTCACGAAGCCGACCATCTGGAAGCCCAGCGGCAGGCCATTGGGGCCGCGCGCCACCGGCAAGGTGATGGACGGGTTGTGCAGCAGCGACCAGATGCGGATGAAGGCGGAGCTGCCGGTGGAGCTGGCCGGCGGCGCCTCGCCCAGCGTGGACGGCATGGCCACTGCGTCGACTTCGCGCGCAACGTCGTAGAACGCCCGGCGGCATGCGTCGGCGGCATCCAGCGCCCCCGCGTACTCGGCCGCGGACAGGCCCTCGCCCATCGTCAGGTACTCGATCAGCCCGGGATCGCACAGCGCCGCATGATCGCGCTTGATGGCGGCATACTCGCGCGCCAGGTCGTAGGCCATGATCACGTCCTGCGCCTCGCCCATGGTGTCGAAGGCCGCGGGCATGGCCAGTTCCGTGACCTTGACGCCTGCGGCCGACAAGGCGCGCAGATTGGCCTCGAAGCTTTCGCGCATGCAGGGTTCGGTGTCGGCCCAGTCCTTCGGCCGCCAAACGCCCAGGCGGAAATCGCTGCGCAATGCGGAGGCCGGATCGAACCGGGGATCGCCGGTAAACGCCCGCATGAACAAGGCCGCGTCGTCGACAGAACGCGAGATCGGCCCGATCACGTCCAGCACCCGCGAATAGCGCCGGATCGCCACGTAGGGAATGGCGTCCAGCGTGGGCTTGAAGCCCACCGCGCCGCAGAACGCCGAGGGCCGCAGGATGGAACCCGCCGTCTGCGTGCCGATGGACAGCGGCGCCATGAAATCGGCAACGGCCGCCGCCGAACCGGCCGAGGACGCGGCCGGCGTACGGGTCAGGTCATGCGGATTACGCGCAGGCCCCGGCAGCATGATGGCGTGGCGCGACACGGTGTTCTTGCCCAGCACGTTGAACCCCAGCTCATGCGCCTGCGTCACCACGGGCGCGTCGGCCTCGGGCTGGCGGCCGGGGAAGATCTCGGGGTCGCCCAATTCGGTGGGCATGGCCGCCGTGTCGATGGTGTCCTTGATGCCCAGCGGCACGCCGTCCAGCGCGCGCCGCCGGCCGTGGCGGTCCCATTCACGGGCGCGGGCCAGCGCGCCCTCGGCGTCCACCCGGACCCAGGCCTTGACGCCGCCGTTGCGCTCTTCGATGCGGTCCAGGCAGGCGCGCGCCCAGGCTTCGCAGGTCAGCGTGCCCTGCTCCAGCGCGGCCAGGCCCTGGGTGGCGGTCAAGGCGGCGACGGCGTCGGGCGCCGGGCGGCGCGCAACGGACGCCGGGGAAACCATGGTTTCGGAAGTAGGCAAGATATGGCTCCTGCAAAGAGATATGGAAATATGGATTTGCCATCCGCGACGGCGGCTGCCGGCGGGATGGCTCTGGCGGTTTCAAGCGGGGATGCTGCCGCCGGGCGGACGGTCCGCGCCCGCGTGGCCGCCCCGTCCTATGTACAGATCGCTCATATGCTGGTTGGCCAGCAGCGCCTGCCCCGTGTCGGTCAGCACGATGCGGCCGGAATCCAGGATGTAGCCGCGGTCGCTGAACGCCAGCGCCTGGCGCGCGCGCTGCTCCACCATCAGCACGCCCACGCCGATCTGCGGCAGCCGCCGCACTTCGGCGAACACCTGCTCGGTCAACGCCGGCGACAAGGCGGCGGACGGTTCGTCCAGCACCATCAGGCGCGGCGAGGACATCAGCGCCCGGGCGAAGGCCAGTTGCTGGCGTTCGCCGCCGGACAGGTTCTCGGCGTGGGTCTTGCGCCGCCCGGCCAGCGCCGGGAACAGCTCGAACATGTCGCGGATGCGCTTTTCACGCGCCTGCACGTGTTCCACCACCTGCAGGTTCTCCAGCACGGTCAGCGCGCCGAACACATTGCGCACCTGCGGCACATAGGAGATACCGATGCGCACGCGCTCCTCGACCGGCAGCGTGAGCAGGTCGCGGCCGTCAAAGGCCATGGTGCCGGCGACGCGCGGCAACAGGCCCATCACCGCCTTGACCAGCGTGGACTTGCCCGCGCCGTTGGTGCCGGCGATGGTAACGATCTCGCGCGGCGCCACGTGCATGTCGATGCCGGACACGATATCGACCTCGCCGTAGCCGCCGGACAGGCCTTGCATGACGAGCTGGCTCATATCACTCCCCCCATGTACGCCTCGCGCACCTGTTCATTGGCCAGGACGCTGTCGGGCGTGCCTTCGGCGATGACGCGGCCGCGGTCCATGACGTACATGCGCGGCACGATGCGCGACAGCTCTTCCAGGTTGTGTTCGATGATGGCGACGGTCAGGCCGCGCTGGTTCAGTTCCACGATGCGCGCCGACAGCTCCTCGATCAGCACCGGGTTGACGCCGGCGAACGGCTCGTCCAGCAGGATGCAGCGCGGCTCCAGCATCAAGAGCCGTCCCAGCTCCAGCAGCTTCTTCTGGCCGCCCGACAGTTTCCCGGCGGGCTCGTCCGCGACCCGCGACAGGTTCAGGAAGGCCAGCAGTTCATGCACGCGCTCGGCGTTGCGCGCCTCTTCGCGGGCCACCTCACGGCGGGCGAACACCAGCGCCGCCAGCTTTTCGCCGCGCTGGTCCGGCGCCGCCGCCATCATGTTGTCGAAGACCGTCAGCTGGCTGAACTCGCGCGGCACCTGGAAGGTGCGGGCCAGGCCCCGGCGCACGCGCTGGTGCACGGCCACGCCCGTGATGTCCTCGTCCGCGAAGCGCACGGACCCGGAACTGGGCGGAATGTAGCCCGTGACCACCGAGAACAGCGTGCTCTTGCCCGCGCCGTTGGTGCCTATCACCCCCACCATTTCACCCTTGCGCACTTCCAGCGACACGTCGTCCAGCGCCTTGAAGCCGCCGAAGCTGGCGCTCAGCCCTTTGATGCAAAGCAGCGTCATGCCTTTCTCCTGCGGGTAGCGGCAGCATTGCCGAAAATGCCCTGGGGCCGGTAAAGCACCACGCAGATGAGCGCCAGGCCGATGACGCCGATGCGCACGCTGGCCATCTGCACCTCCGAGATGCCGCCGACGAAGTCCCGCACGAAGCGCGAACCTTCCAGGAATCCGACCAGCAGCACCGTGCCGGCCACCACGCCGCTCAAGCGCCCCACTCCGCCCAGGATGATGGCGATCCAGATGTAGAAGGTGATCAGCGGCACGAACTGCTCGGGGCTGATGAAGGTCAGGTAGTGCGCCTGGAAGGCGCCCGCCAGGCCGGCCAGGCCCGCGCCCAGCATCAGCGAACGGGTCTTGAAGCGGGCCGGGTCCTTGCCCAGCGCCCGCACCGCGACTTCGTTGTCCCGCACCGCCTCGATCACGCGGCCAAACGGGCTGCGTATCACCAGATGGATGAGGAACAACGCGCCGGCGTTGACCGCCAGAAGCAGCAGCATGATCCACAGGTCCACCGTCTGCGGCGAGGCCCAGCCCGCGAACAGCCGCGGGATGCCTGGCAGGCCGTGCATCCCGCGCGTCAGCCATTCCTCGGTCTGCAGCATCATGCGCACCGACTCCGAGAAGCCCAGCGTCACGATGGCAAGGTAGTCGCTGCCCAGCCGCAAGGCGATCATGCCCAGCGGCCACGCGGCCAGCGCCGCGAAGGCCGCGGCCGCCGCCATGGAGATTGGGATGGGCACGCCCTTGAGCGACAGCAGGGCCGAGGTATAGGCGCCGATGGCGAAGAAGCCGACGTGGCCGAAGTTGATCAGTCCGGTGAACCCGTAATGCAGCGACAGGCCGAAGGCCAGCAGCATGTAGATCAGGATCCCGATGGCGATAGCAATCAGATAGGCTTCCATGATTTCACCTCGCCGCCATCGGACGGCCGAAGATGCCCTGGGGACGCAGCAGCAGCACGCACAGCAGCACCGCGAAGGCGAACACGATCTTGTAGGCAGGTCCCACCACCAGGCTGGCGATTTCCTGCGCAATGCTGAACACCATGATCCCGACGATGGCGCCCACCGGATTGCCGATGCCGCCCAGGATCACGGCCGCGAACATGGGCATCAACAGTTCCCAGCCCAGTTCGGGGATCACCACTGCCTTGATGCCCAGCAGCACGCCGCCCAGCCCGCAATAGGCGCCCGCGATGCTCCACAGCGTGATCATCACGCGCCGTCCGCGTATGCCGCTGGCCGCGGCCAGCTCCGGGTTGTCGGCCACCGCCCGCATGCGCCGCCCGGTGGGCGTCATGTGCATCAGCGCGAACACCAGCGCCAGCGCCGCCACCGCCGTGCCGACGATGTAGAGATCGGTAGGCAAAATGCGCACGCCGCCGAAATTCCAGGCGCGCGTAAGCGGCAGGTCGAAGGTGTACTGGTCCTGCCCGGCGAAGAAGGTGATCGTGCTGCGCAGCGCGAACGCCACGCCGATGGACGCGATCAGGCGCGACACGTTGGAGCGCGACTCCAGCGGCCGGAACACCCAGGCATAGAAGAACAGGCTGACCAGGGTGGTGCCGGCGACGGCGGCCAGGCCGCCCGCCAGCATCGAGCCGCCGGCCAGCGCCTGCGTGAAGACGGCGGCGTAGGCGCCCAACGTCATGTAGTCGCCGCTGGCGGCATTGGGAAAGCGGGCGATGCCGAACACCAGCGTGATCGCCAGTGCCGGCAAGGCCAGCAGCATCCCGATCACAACGCCGTTGATCCCGGCGTTGATGACGGTGATTGCATCCATACTTGTGTTCCCCTAGTGTTTTTATCGTCAGACTTTGCCGGCGATGACTTCATTGAGCACCAGCTTGCCGTCGCGGATGTCGAAGACGCCAAAGTCCGGCACGGTCTCGCCCTGCTTGCCGAAGTCCAGGCGCGAGGATGCGCCGTCGTAGTCCACCGGCTTGCCTGCGCGCAGCAACGCCTGGCCTTGCGCAAAGCCGCTGACCTTTTCACCGCCGCCCTGCGCGGTCACGGCGCGGATCTTGCCGTTGATGGCGGCCACGTCCGCGGTGGCCCCCGCCGCCTCGATCGCCAGCGCCAGCGTGATCACCATGTCGTAGGACTGCGAAGCAAAGATGTCCGGCTCGCGCTTGGTGCGCTTGCGGAATTCGGCGGCGAAGGTCTTGTACGCCTGGTGCTCGTGGGCCGCGACGTTGGAGATCGAGATGATGCCCTCGGTGGCTTCCTTGCCCAGCGCCTTCACCAGGTCTTCGTTGGCGGTCCAGCCGGGCATGATGAACTTGCAGTCCTGGCCGGTCTGGAACCACTCCTTCAGGATGATGGTGGCGTCGGGCCGGTAGGCGCTCAGCGAGATCACGTCGGGCTTGGAGGCCAGCACCTTGGTCAGCTCGGTGCGGTAGGTGGTCTGGTTGGGTTCGTAGATGGTGAAGGCGCTGACCTTGCCGCCCTTCTCCTGCCAGGCATCACGAAAGTAGTTTGCCTGCCCCACGAAGGTGGAGTTATTGAAAGCCATGACCGCCGGCCGCTTGAAGCCGCGCTGGCGCGCCACTTCCGCAAAGGCGCGGCCGAACACGGCGTTGGACGCCTGGAACATCCAGGCCAGCCCCTGCTTGTTCTCGGTCAGCATTTCCGGCGCGCCGCAGGTGTTCATGGTGATGAGGCCCGCGGCATTGGTGATGGGCATGGCGGCCAGGCCCACCGACGACGGCCAGATGCCCACCACCGCCTCGACCTTGTTGATCTCGATCAGCTTCTTCACGGCCAGCACGGCGGCGTCGGGCTTGGTCTGGTCGTCTTCGGCGTAGAGCTGGATCTTGCGGCCGGCAGCGCCGCCGGCGGCGTTGACCTCGTCGATGGCGATCTTGATGGCTTCCAGCATGGCCGGCCCGTAGGGGCCGCCGACGCCGGTGATGGAATTGAGCGCCCCCAGGTGGAACGGCTGGGCCGACTGCGCCCGGACCAGGGAGGGCGCGGCGGCGCAGGCGGCCAGCGCGGCGCTGGCCGCGATAAAGCCGCGGCGGGAGAGATGGATGGGCTGTGTCATGAAGGTTCCTTGCGGCGTGAACATCTTTGTTCAACTTCGAATAGCCGCCGGCGTCAGCAACGCCGGCGTCCCCTTGTAGCTTGGATGCGACTTCGATACTGCCTGCTGCGGTTTGCCTGCTACGCGATGACTCCTCGGGCGCGCATGCCTGCAATTCTGTCTTCCGCCACGCCAAAGCGGCGCAGCACCTCATCGGTGTGCTGGCCCATCAGCGGCGCCGCCGTGCGCAAGGCGCCTGGCGTTTTGGAAAACTTGGTCGGAATGCCGATGGTCTTCATCTTGCCCAGCGCGGGATGGTCCAGTTCCTGCACCATGCCGCGCGCCAGGTAATGCGGGTCCTGCATGGCCTGGCCGAAATCGTTGATCGGACCGCAGGGCACGGACGCCCGTTCGCAGCGCTCGATCCATTCGGCCGCGTCGGCGCGCGCAAACTCCGCTTCCAATATGGGTTCCAGCTCGGCAATGTGGGTCAGCCGGTCGGAGTTGGTGATGAAGCGCGGATCGGTGATCAGTTCAGGCCGTTCCAGCACGTCCGCGCACAGGCGTTCCCAGGTGCGCTGGTTGGCCGCGCCTATCATGATGTAGCCCTGGCGCGTGTTGAACGCCTGATATGGCGCCGACACGCGGTGCCGGCTGCCGGTGCCTTCGGGCACCGTGCCGTCGGCAAAATAGGCGGCGGCTTCCCAGACGAACCAGGGCAGTCCGCACTCGGCCAGCGCGATGTCGATGTGCTGGCCCTCGCCCGTCTTCATCTGGTGGATGCAGGCGGCCAGGATGGCGTAGACCGCGGTCAGTCCCGCCCCCACGTCATAGATGGCGATGCCCGACTTCAGGGGCCGCCCGCCGGGTTCGCCCGTCATGCTCATGATGCCGCTCATGCCCTGGGCCACCAGGTCGAAGCCGCCCTTGCCCGCGTAGGGTCCGGAATGGCCGTAGCCGGAGATGGAGCAATACACCAGGCGCGGATTGATGCGCGACAGCGTTTCGTAGTCCACGCCCAGCGACTTGGTCACGCCCACGCGGTAGTTCTCCACCACCACGTCGGCCCAGCGCGCCAGCTCGTACAGCACCTCGCGCGCCTCGGGGTCCTTCAGGTTCAGCGCCACGCCTTGCTTGTTGCGGTTGATCTGGGCGAAACAGGTGGATTCGCCGTTCACATAGGGGCCCATTTCACGGGAGTCGTCGCCGGCGCCGGTCTTCTCGACCTTGATGACCTCGGCGCCCAGGTCGGCCAGCACCATGGTGCAATACGGCCCGGCCATGATCTGCGAAAGATCCAGGATCTTGATGCCGGCAAGGGGGGATGCAGCTTGAGTCATATGCGGTCCGTCTTGGGTCGGTGGCCGGATCAGCGGCCGATGAATTCAGGAATGCGCTTGGCGGCGAAGGCTTCGCGGCCGCGCCGGTAGTCCTCGGTGCCGAAGCATTCGTAGGCTTCGCTGCGTTCGTCCGGAGTCAATGCGCGTCCTTCGCGCAGCTGGCTCACGAAGCGCTTGTGCCAGCGGTTGACCAGCGGCGCCGCCGCGGCGATGCGGCGGGCGGTCGCGTAGGTCTGTTCCGTCACGCGCTCGTCATCCACCACGCGGGTCAGCAGCCCCTTGGACATGGCTTCTTCGGCGCCGAAGATGTTTCCTTCCAGCAGGATTTCCAGCACGCGCGCAGCGCCCACCACGCGGATCAGGTCGGCCAGTTCCTGGTGGTCCACGGTCAGGCCGATACGATTCACCGGGATGCCGTAGCGGCTGTTGCGCCCGCCGATGCGGATGTCGCACAGGGCGGCCAGCTCCAGCCCGCCGCCCACGCACACGCCTTCGATGCAGGCCACGGTGGGGTGGCGCAGGTGCTTGAGCGTGTCGGTCATGGACAGGGTGAAGAGCGCGTACTCGGCCGCCTGCGCGGCGCCGTCGCGGTCTTCCTCGAAGCCGCCGATGTCGCTGCCGGCGCAGAAAGCGCCGCCCGCGCCGCGCAGCACCACGCAGCGCACGGCGTCGTCGGCGTCGAGCTCGCGCATGACCCGGCCGAATTCCCGGTACATGTCCAGCGTGAACGCGTTGCGCTTTTCCGGGCGGTTCATCAGCACGGTGGCCACGCCGTCGGCGTCGCGGCTCAGGTCTATGCTCATGCCGCGTCCTCCAGGCGCAGCTCGGTGCCCTTGAGCACCACCCTGCCGTCCAGTTCCAGCGTGGCGTCGGTGACGATGGTGTCGTAGTGCGCCGCCGCCTTGACGGTGCCGCCGATATAAGCGCTGGTGCCCAGCGCCAGCTGGATCGAGCCGTAGACCGATTCGTCGGACAGCATGGTGCCGTCCAGTTGGCAACGCGGATTCATGCCCACGCCCAGTTCGCCCAGGTTGTAGACCAGCGGATCGTTGAAGCTGGCCAGCAGATCGCGGAACTGGCGCGCCACCGCGCCGCCCTCGATCGCCACCGCCATGCCCTTTTCCATATGGATGCGCACGGGTTCGTCGCGGATCAGCGAGACGCCGGGGATGCTGGCGTTGACCACGATCACGCCTTCGGCCGTGCCTTCCACGGGCGCCAGGCTGGACTCCAGGCAATAGCCCGCCGAAATGTCGGTGGTGTTGGCAAAGCCGTGCAGCGCGCGGCCGCGGCGGCCGGCGATGCTCATGGTCACGTCGGTGCCGAGTTCGCTGGTGACGCGGGCGGTGTCGGCGCGGGTCAGCGCGTCGGCCAGCCCCTGGATCTGCGGGCGCAACGCATCGAAATCGCAGTCCCAGCCTTCGGCCAGAAAGAAATCGGGCAGGTGTGATTCGGGCAGCACGATCACGCCGACCCCGGCGCGCGTGGCCTGCTGGCGCGCATCGGTGTGCGCGGCATTGGCGCGGGTCAGCGCGATGACCAGGTCGGCCGCCTGCATGGCCTGGGCCACCACCGGCGACAACTGCCGGCCGTGGCGCGCGGAGCCGGCGATCTGCAGCAGATGCAGGCCGGCGCCCGCCTCGTCCACAGCAATGGCCAGGGGCTCCACGTTATGGTGGGTATGCAGGTCATACAGCACCAGCACTTCCATGCCCGGCTTGGCCGCGCCCAGCTGGCTGACCACCTTGCGCGCGTTCTTCAGTTTCAACAATGTATGCATGGCGCGCTCCTCAAGCCGCTTGCGACGCGCGGGCGTCGGCGATGCGCTGGGCGTCGGCCACCGCGCGTCCGAGGATGTCCAGGCCGCGGGCCAGTTCCTCGTCGGTAATGGAAAGCGGCGCCAGGAAGCGGATCACGTTGCCGTAAAAGCCCGCCTTCACCAGCACCAGCCCGCCCTGGTAGGCGGCCTGCACGATGTGGGCCGCCAGGTCGCCAGCGGGACTGTCGTCGCCCGCGCCGCGCACGACCTCGAACGCCACCATGGCGCCCAGGCCACGCACGTCGCCGACGATGCCGTACTGGCCGGCCCAGTCCGCAAAGCGTGTGCGCACCTGGCCGCCCAGGTCGCTGGCTCGCGCCGCGTAGTCTTCGCGCCGCATGACGGCAATGGTGGCGAGCGCCGCGGCGCACGCCAGCGGGTTGCCGCCATAGGTGCCGCCCAGGCCTCCCACGGCGGGCGCGTCCATCAGGTCGGCGCGCCCCACCAGCGCCGCTATCGGCAGCCCCCCGCCCATGGACTTGGCCAGGGTGTAAAGGTCGGCCTCGATGCCGGCATGCTGGGTGGCGAACCATTCGCCGGTACGGCAGAAACCTGACTGGATCTCGTCGGCGATCAGCACGATGCCGTGTTGGGTGCAGTAGGCGCGCAGCGCCTGCAGGAAGGCGGGCGGCGCGGCATGGAAGCCGCCCTCGCCCTGCACCGGCTCGATGATCACCGCGGCGACCTGCTCCGGCGTGACCTCGGTTTCGATCAGGCGGCGGAATTCGTTGAAGGCGGCCTCGGCGCATTCGGCTTCGGTCAGCCCCGAGCGGTAGCGCACCGGGAACGGCGCGCGATAGACCTCGGATGCGAAGGGACCGAAGCCGGTCTTGTAGGCGGGCGCCTTGGCGGTCAGGGACAGCGCCATGTAGGTGCGGCCATGGAAGGCGTTCTCGAAGGCCACCACCGCCTGCCGGCCGGTGGCGCGGCGCGCCACCTTGATGGCGTTTTCGACGGCCTCGGCGCCAGTCGTCTGCAGCATGGCCTTCTTGGGCCAGGATCCCGGGACCAGGCCGACCAGCGTCTCGGCCAGCTCGATGTATTCCGGATACATGACGATGTTGAAGCAGGTGTGCAGGTAGCGCGCCGCCTGCGCCTGGACGGCGGCCACCACCTCGGGGTGCGCATGTCCCACGTTCAGGGTGCCGATGCCGCCGGCGAAGTCGATGTACGCGTTGCCGTCCAGGTCGGTCAGCGTAGCGCCGCGGGCAGCGGCCGCGAACACCGGAGGGCCATTGGCCACGCCCAGCGCGACCGCGGCATTGCGCCGGGCCAGATACGCCTGGCACTGCGGGCCGGGAAGTTGAGGGGACTGCGCGGCGTCTTTCATTGCCCAGGGCTCCTTGGATGAGTGGGTACGGCGACGAAGTGAAGCCACTATATTCTTGTGCGTTTTATTGTGTCAATGCTGATTTACAACTACGCATTCTAAATTGTGCACAATATTGCGTTCAAATTGTGATATGCTTTGCCCCACTCAACCCAGGTGCCTACATGCCCACTAAACGCGCGACTGCCTCTGCTGACGCCGCCGCCCCCGAAACACGCAAGGCGGCCTCCACCCACGAAGTCATACTGGATATGCGGGAACGCATTGCGTCGCAGGCCTTGCTGCCCGGCACCCGCGTGCCGGAAGAAGACCTGGCGCAGGCCTATGACATCCCGCGCGCCAAGGCGCGCGAAGTGCTGGCGACGCTGGAAGACCGCGCGCTGGTGGAACGGGTGCCCAACAAGGGCGCCGTGGTGGCCCTGGTCGACATGGAAACCACTTATCGCCTGTATCAGGTGCGCGAAGCCCTGGACGGACTGGCGGTGCGGCTGGCCATGGCCAACGCCACGCCCGCCGACTGGGAAGCGATGCAGGCCCTGCTGGGCGAGCCCTTCGAACAAAGCCTGAAAAGCGGCGACATCGAGGCGCACGTGGCCACGATCGAGCAGTTCCGCAACCACATCAAGGAACTGGCGCGCAATCCGGTGCTGAGCGACATGATCGAGCGCATCTACGACCGCACCCGCGTGTCGATGCGCCGCGTGGCCCTGCTGCCGGGCCGCTCAGAGATGGGGATCAAGCAATACCGCGCCCTGCTGGACGCCATGGTGCGCGGCGACGGCGACGAGGCCGAACGCTGCGTGCGCGAATTGAACGGCAGCGCCCGCGACTACATCGAGCGCTACAAGAACTACGTGATCTGAATCGGGCCGGCCCCTTGCGGGCCGGCCTTGGGCAAGCCCGCGCCTCAGGGCGCGGCGGGCTCGTCGTAGTTGTTGAGCTTCACGCCCGAAACGCCCTGGACCGCGGAAGACGCGGCCGGGGCTTTCTTTTCTGCGGCGGGAGCCTGCGCGGCTGCCGCGCCCTGCTCCGCACTGGCCGGCGCGCCCGCTGCCGCGCCCGTTGTCGTCCCCGCCGCCTCGGCGCCTTCTTCGGCCGGCCGCGCCGCCCGCAGCTTGCGGCGGGTTTCTTCTTGTTGCGCGATCAGCTTGTCCAGTTCCGCCGCCACTGCCGTGGACTTGCCCGTCCTGGCCCAATCGGCCGGGGTCTGGCCCTTGGTATCGCGCGACCCCACGTCCGCCCCCGCCTTGAGCAGCAGGTCCACCATGGGCTTGCGGCCCGACAGCGCCGCCATCATCAGCGGCGTTTCGCCATTGGGCGCGGGCGCGTTGACCATGGCCTTGTGCGCCAGCAGCAGGCGCGCCATTTCCAGCTGGCCCTTCGAGGCCGCGTAATGCAGCGGCGTCCAGCCCAGGCGGTTGACCTGGGCGCCGCGCGCGATCAGCTTCTTGGCGCGTTCGGTCTGGCCGGCGATGGCCAGGTACATCAGCGGCGTCTCGCCCGCCGGGTTCTCGGCGTTGACGTCGGTGCGCTTGTCGGCGGCGATTACGTCGAACACCTTCCAGGCGCCGTCCACCACCGCGCGCATCAGCGCGGGCTGGCCATTCTTGTAGCGCACGTTGGGATCTTCGCCGCGCGCCAGCAGTTCCTTGATGTCGTCCGGGTAGTCATTGGCGACGTAGACCCACCAATCGCCGGGATTGGCGGCCTGCGCCGCAGCGGGAACCGCCATGCCCACGGCCAGCGCCAGCAGCGCTCCACGGCAACACGACAAGAAGGCGTTCTGGACGGAAGCGTTGTGGGCAGCCATGGATTTCCTATAAATCACTTTAAATAAATTAGATTAGGTTATTTCTTTATCTTATTGAAAAGAAGGAAGAAATTTTCGGTTGATGCACGCGCCACTTCGGCCACGGGTATGCCCCTGAGATCCGCGATCTTCTCGGCCACGTGGATCACCTTGGACGGATCGTTCAGCTTGCCGCGGTACGGCACCGGCGCCAGATACGGCGAATCGGTTTCGATCAGCAAACGGTCCAGCGGCACCTTGGCGGCCACTTCATGCACGATCTGCGCATTCTTGAAGGTCACGATGCCGGACAGGGAAATATAGAAGTTCTGGTCCAGCGCAGCCTGTGCCACTTCCCAATTTTCGGTAAAGCAATGCATCACGCCGCCGACCTCGGCCGCGCGCTCTTCCCGCAGCATGCGCACGGTGTCCTCGGCGGACGAGCGCGTGTGCACGATCAGGGGCAGGCCCGTGTCGCGGGCGGCGCGGATGTGGCGGCGAAAACGCTCGCGCTGCCAGTCCAGCGGTTCGGACAGGCGGTAGTAGTCCAGCCCGGTCTCGCCGATGGCCACCACCTTGGGATGCTCGGACAGGCGCGCCAGCTCTTCGGGCGTGGGATCCGGAGTGTCTTCGTAATCGGGATGCACGCCGACCGAGGCCCACAGATTGGCCTGCGGTTCGACCAGCGACATCAGGCCCGGCCATTCCGGCATGTTGACGCTGACGACCAGCGCGTGGGTGACCTGGTTGGCGGCCATCCGGTCAAGAATGGCCGGCAGGTCGGCCGCCAGTTCCGGGAAGTTCAAATGGCAGTGGGAATCGACGTACATGATGAGTCTGGATACAAGTGCCGCGGCGCTGCGCCCTTTGCCGGACGAAGCGCCGCCGGATCAAGGGCTTACGCCAGGCAGGATAGCACCACGCGCTGCAGGGTCGCGTGGGCGAAGAGCTTGGCGTTCAAAGGATGGGTGGCCAGCGCGCGCTGGCGCGTCAGCCAGCGCGCGGCCTCGGCGACCTTGGCCGGATTCATGCGCGCGGCAACCTGCGCGACCGCGCTGCCCAGGGCCGGGAAGTAGCGCGACGGCGCCCCCGCGCTGGCCAGCATCAGGTCGGTGTACAGGCGCTGCAAGGCGTCGATCCACTCAGTGGCCGCCACCTTTTCCAGGGCCTCGGCCAGCGTGCCCACGTCGGGCGACTGGCCCTTGGACAGCGGCCCGACCAGCTGGGTCAGCCAGGGCGGACAAGCGGCCTCGTTAGACTGGGCAAGCCTCAACGCCGCCAGCGGCGCGCCGCCGGCGGCCGCCAGCCATTCGCGGGCCGGTTCCACGTTTTGCTCGCGCAGCCATTGCAGCGCGGTGTCCGGGTCGGGCGCCGGCAGCGGCAGGCGGCGACAGCGCGACACCAGCGTGGGCAAAAGGCGGTCCGGCGCGTCCGCGACCAGCAGGAACACCGTGTGCGGCGGCGGTTCTTCCAGCACCTTGAGCAAGGCGTTGGACGACACCACGTTCAGCGCATGGGCCGGGTACAGCAGCGCCACGCGCCAGCCGCCGCGGTGCGTTGCGGTGTTGAACCAGGACTCCAGGGAGCGGATCTGGTCTATGCGTATTTCCTTGGACGGCGCGCGCTTGGCTGCGCCCGTGGCAGGTTCGGCATCCTCAGAGGGCTCGGCGGCGTCCGCCCCCTCTTCCACCGCCACGGCTTCGGGCCGGATGCGGCGCAAGTCGGGATGATTGCCGCTGGCGAACCAGGCACAGGCGGCGCAACGGCCGCAGGCCAGGCCGTTGTCCGGGGTTTCGCACAGCAGGCTGGCCGCCGCGGCGACCGCGAAGTCCAGCTTGCCGATGCCGGCCAACCCATGGATCAGCCAGGCGTGGGCGAAGCGGTCGCGGTTGCCCAGCCAGTTGCGCGCCGTCTCGGCCTGCCAGGGCAGGAACTGCGGCGCGTTGGAAGCCGTGGCGTCCTCATCTTTGGCGGCGCGGGTCGCGTTCATGCCGCCTGCCCCAGCAATTCACGCAGTCCCGCCTCCAGGCCGGTGCGGATCTGGGCAATGGATTGGGTGGAATCGACAATGCGGATGCGCTTCGGATCAGCCTCGGCGCGGGCGTGGTAGGCCTCGCGGGTGCGTTCGAAAAAGGCCGCGCCCTCGCGCTCGAAGCGGTCCGGCTCGCGCGCGTCGGCCAACCGGGCGCGCGCCACTTCCAGCGGCACGTCGAAGAGCCAGGTGCGGTCGGGCTGGCCCGCCTGCATCCAGGCTTCCAGCGCGGCCACGCGCGCCGCGCCCAGGCCGCGCCCGCCGCCCTGGTAGGCATAGGTGGCATCGGTGTAGCGGTCGCAGACCACCCAGGCGCCGCGCGCCAGCGCGGGTTCGATGACCTGGTGCAGATGTTCGCAGCGTGCGGCGAACATCAGGAGCGTCTCGGTGTCCAGCCCCATGGGGTCGGTCAGCAGCAAGGCGCGCAACTTCTCGCCCAAGGGCGTGCCGCCGGGTTCGCGGGTGGACACCACGTCCAGCCCCTGCGCGCGCAGGAAATCGGCGATCCAGACGGTGTGCGTGCTCTTGCCCGCGCCGTCCACGCCTTCCAGCGTGATAAAGCGTCCGCGCGTGGTCATTGGTCTTGTCCTTGTACTTGTGCCTGTCCCTGATCCGGCTCGGGCGCGGCGTCCGGCGCCGGGCTGGCGCTGGGCGCGGCTGCGGGCGTGCCGTTGGCCTGGTTGCCATTCGCTGCGCCGCGGCTCGAAGCCGGGCCGGGCGCGGCATTCTGGCTTTGGCCCTGGCCCAGGATATAGCGGGAAACGTTGCGGTTGTGCTCGTTCAGGTTGACCGAGAACTCGCTGGTGCCGTTGCCGCGGGAAACGAAAAAGAGGAACTTGTGCTGCTCCGGCTGCACCGCGGCCAACAGCGCCGCGCGGCCAGGCGCCGCGATCGGCGTGGGCGGCAGGCCCGGACGCGTATAGGTGTTCCAGGGCGTGTCGGTCTGCAGGTCGCGCTTGCGGATGCGCCCCTGGTAGGCGTCGCCCATGCCGTAGATCACGGTGGGATCGGTCTGCAGCAGCATGCCGATCTTGAGCCGGTTGGTGAATACGCCGGCCACGCGGCGGCGATCCGGCCCATGGCCGGTTTCCTTTTCAACGATCGATGCGAGCACCAGGGCCTCGTAGGGCGTGGTCACCGGCAGGTCCGGCTGGCGCTTGGCCCAGGTGTCCTGCAAGATGCGCTGGCCTTCCTGGTAGGCGCGGCGCAGCAGGTCGTAATCGGTGCTGCCGGGCGTGAAGATATAGGTGTCCGGGAAGAACAGCCCTTCCGGCTGCTTGATTTCCGAGCCCAGGCGTTCCATCAGTTCTTCATCGGTGGTTTCGCCCAGCGTCTGCTTGACGTCGGGATTCGCGCGCAGCGCCTGGCGGATCTGGCGGTAGGTCCAGCCCTCCAGGAAGGTGATCTGCCGCTGCGTCATGTCGCCGCGCGCCAGGCGTTCCAGCAACTTCCAGGGCGAGTCGCCGTTGATGGCCTGGTAGCCGCCCGCCTTCATCTGCTTGTCGAGCTCGGACAAGCGCGCCATCCAGATGAAGCCAGGCTCCCAGACCGGCACGCCGGCATCGTTGAGCACCCGCGCCACCGTGCGCGGGCTGCTGCCCGGATCCACCACGAAATCTATCCTGTCGGCCTTCAGCTGCATGGGCTTGTGCGCCCAATACCAGGCGCCGCCCACGGCTGCGGCGGCAGCCAGCGCGATCAACAGGAAAAACCACAGGACGAAAAAAAAGAGTCGCTTCTTCATAAGTGTCGGAAGTTTAATTGATCGCGCGGACCTGTTGCGGCTAAAGAGGGGCGGAACGTAGCGCGCGGCCCTGCGCGCCGCGGGGACATGGCCCAGCCCGGAGGGGAACACGGCTATCATCAGCACTTTGATGACGCGATAACACCGCCTCCATGCACGCTTTCCATTCTTCGATTCCCGTCCGCGCGGAAGGTTGCGCGCAAATTGCGCCGCTGGACGACTTCCTGGTCTTTTCCGCATCCGGCGCGGACGCCCTCGGCTTCCTGCACGGCCAGCTCACGCAGGACGTCACCGGCCTGCCCCGGGACGCCGCCCGCCTGGCCGGCTACTGCACCGCCAAGGGCCGCCTGCTGGCCACCCTGGTGATGTGGCGCGCCGCCCCCGGCGCGGACGACGCGCCCCAGCTCTATGGCCTGGTGCGCCAGGATCTGGCGCAGGCGCTGCTCAAGCGCCTGTCGATGTTCGTGCTGCGCGCCAAGGCCAAGCTCGCCGCCACGCCGCTGCATGTGGCGGGCGTGACGGCTTCGGCCACGGACGTGGCCGCGCTGGAAGCCGCCGCCGGCGCGCTGCCGCGCGAACCCTGGCAGCGCGCCGACCTGCCGTCCGGCACCTGGATCGCCGCGCCGTCCGCCGACGCGCGCCTGCGCTGGTGGTGGATCGCGTCCGACGAACAACTGGAACAGTCCGCCGCGCTGGCAGGCGCGCTGGGCCTGGCGCCGGCCGCGCAATGGCACGCCGCCGACCTGGCCGCAGGCATCCCGTGGATCACTGCGGCCACGCAGGACGTCTTCATCCCGCAAACGGTCAACCTGGACCTGATCCAGGGCGTCAGTTTCACCAAAGGCTGTTATCCGGGCCAGGAAGTGGTGGCGCGCAGCCACTACCGCGGCACGGTCAAGCGGCGCATGGCATACGGCACCATTGCCGACGCCGCAATCCAAGGCCAGGCGCTGGCCGGCATGGATGTCTATGACGCCAGCCAGCCCGGCGAACCCACCGGACGGATCGTGGACGCGGCCGCCGCGCAAGGCGCCGTTTCGGTGCTGTTCGAAACCACGCTGGCGGCGCTGCCGGAAGGCGACCTGCGGCTGGGCGCCGTGGACGGTCCGCGCATTGCGGCCGCTGCGCTGCCCTACTCCATCACGCCGTAAACCAAAGGCCGCCGCGCCTGAGCCGGCGCGGTTGCGCCGGGCCGGACGCTCCCAAGCCGGCCCTTACACCGCCACGCCGAACAGCGCGCCCACCCCCGCCGTCACCGCCATCGCCAGGCCGCCCAGGATCGTCACCCGCAACGCGGCCGGCCCCTTGGGCGCGCCGCCTGCGCCCGCAGCCAGAGCGCCCAGGCCGGCCAGACAGGCGACCGATGCGCCGATGACCCACACAATCAATTGCGGCAAAGGCGCTGTCGCCGCCACGGCCAGCGGCAAGGCCGCGCCGCCCGCAAACGAGGCCGCGGACGCCACCGCGGCCTGCACCGGACGGGCGCGGTTATGGATGGAGATACCCAGCTCGTCGCGGGCATGCGCGTCCAGCGCATCGTGGCTGGTCAATTGCCGTGCCACCTGCTCGGCCAGGTCGCGGGTCAGGCCGCGCGCCACGTAGATGTCGATCAGTTCGGCCAGTTCCTCGCCGGAATTGCGCTTGAGCGAGCGCTGCTCCATGCGCAGGTCGGCGGCCTCGGTATCGGCCTGCGACCGCACCGACACGTATTCGCCCGCCGCCATCGACAGCGCCCCCGCCACCAGTCCGGCCACGCCCGAGGTCAGGATGGCGTCATGCGTGACCTGGGCCGCCGCCACGCCGGTAATAAGGCTGGCGGTGGACACGATACCGTCGTTGGCGCCCAGGACGGCCGCGCGCAGCCAGTTGCTGCGGAAAATCCGATGATGTTCTTTTGAAGGCATTGCCAGAAACCCATGCGCCGCGCGATGAACGCGTGGCGGGTCCGGCTTGCGCAGGACCCGCCACGCGCGGGATTCAGCGCGGCGTCACGCGCACCGCGGTAAGCAAGCCTATCACGCAAAGCGTGGCTTGCTCGCCGTCGTACGCATGCACCTCGACCTGGCAGACGGACAGGCGCTTGCCCGGCTTGACCACGCGGCCGCTGGCCACGTAGCGGCTACCCTTGGCGGGCGCCAGGAAGTTCATCTTGAACTCCGAGGTCAGCACGTCCTCGCCAGGCCCAAACAGCGTGTAGGCGGCATAGCCGCCGGCGCTGTCGGCGATGGTCGTGGAAATGCCGGCGTGCAGAAAGCCGTTCTGCTGGCACAGGTCGGCTCGGTAAGGCAGCACGATGTCCACCCTGCCCGGCTCGACCACGTCCAGTTGCGCACCCAGCAATGTCATGATGCTTTGCCGGGCGAAGCTCTCCTGGACCCTGGCGGCCGGGTCCAGCGGCGCTTGCGATGACGCCATGTCAGTCCTGCTCGCGCTTGACCAGGTTGACGATGCTGGAGAAGTCCAGCTTGCCCGAACCGCCGGAGCTATGCAGCGAATACAGGTTGCGCGCCAGCTCCCCCAGCGGGATCGAGGCGCGCGCCCACAGGGCGGCCTCGGCCGCCAGGCCCAGGTCCTTGAGCATCAGGTCCACGCCGAAGCCGCCGGCGTAGCCCTTGGAGGCCGGCGCGTGCTCCATCACGCCGGGCCAGGGGTTGTAGAGTTCCGTGGCCCAGTTGCGCCCGGAGCTCTTGGCGATGATGTCCGACAGCACCTTGGGATCCAGCCCGTTGGCCACGCCCAGGGCCAGGGCTTCGGAGGTGCCCGCCATCAGGATGCCCAACAGCATGTTGTTGCAGATCTTGGCCACCTGGCCGGCGCCGGCCGGGCCTGCGTGGAAAATGTTCTTGCCCATTTTTTCCAGCACCGGACGGGCGCGCTCCAGCGCCGCGGCCTGGCCGCCGACGATGAAGGTCAGCGTGCCGGCTGCTGCGCCACCCGTGCCGCCGGACACCGGCGCGTCGATCATGGCGATGCCGCGCACCTCGGCCGCCTGCGCCACTTTGCGCGCCGAGTCCGGCGCGATGGTGCTGCATTCGATGACCAGCGCGCTGGACGGGATCTTGCCCAGCAGGTCCTCGCCCAGGTACAGCCCTTCGACGTGCTTGCTGGCGGGCAGCATCGAAACCACCACCTCGGCGCCCTTGACGGCTTCCGAAGCGGACGCGGCGGCGCGGGCACCGGCGTCCGTCAGGGTCTTCACCGCTGCCGGCACCAGATCGAAAACCGTCACGCTATGTCCGGCCTTGACCAGATTCAATGCCATGGGCGCGCCCATATTGCCCAAACCGATAAACGCGATGCTGCTCATGATGTCTTGTCTCCTGTTGCTATTGCTATAGGTGTGAAACCATCGTGGTACTAGCGTTGCCGCGCCGGCGGACGGCGGCCGGTCCGCCGCCGCGTCGCGCCTAGCGGCCTTCCTGGCCCAGGTCCGCCAACGGGTGGGGCTCGCCCTCGGGCCAGGGTTCGTCAAAGAATTTCTGCACCCAGGCGTCGGTCGCCATGTCGATGACGGCGGGATTCCAGCGCGGCTTCTTGTCCTTGTCGATCAGCAAGGCGCGGATGCCCTCGGCGAAATCGCCATGGGCGGTGCAGGCCAGCGCCGCGATGTACTCGGCACGGAAAACGTCGTCCAGCGAGCGCAGGCGCAGCCGCTGCTGCAGCGCGAACGACAGGCGCACCGATCCGGGCGAGCCGGCCAGCATCGTCTGCGCCGCGCGCGCCAGCCACGGATCCTCGTGGTCCTTCAGCGCAGCCAGTTCTTCGTAGATGTCGTCCAGGCGATTGCCGCTGCACAGGCTGTTGATCAGGAACGAGTGCTGCCGCAAGTTGCCCGGCGCCAGCGGCGTCTTGGGCTCCAGCGCCGTCAGGGCGCGGCGCAGCAGGCCGTCGTTGATCGCGCGCGGAGGAATGGCGTCCTCCGCCGCGCCGGCCGCCTGGCCGGCCCAGGGCTGCTCTTCCAGCGAAGCCAGCAGCTTGGGCCAATCCGCGTGATCCAGGCGAAAGTCCGCCAGGCCCGCGAAGAAAGCGTCCGACGTACCCAGCTGCGCGCCGGTCAAGGCCAGGAACAGTCCGATCCTGCCTGACATGCGGTTCAGCAGCCAGCTGCCGCCCACGTCCGGGAACAGGCCGATCGTGACCTCCGGCATCGCCAGGCGCGAGGTCTCGCTGACCACGCGGTGGCTGGCGCCCATCATCAGGCCGATGCCGCCGCCCATGACGATGCCATGGCCCCAGCACAGCACCGGCTTGGGATAGGTGTGGATGCGGTAGTCCAGCCGGTACTCGTGCTCGAAGAAGCGGCGCGCGTAGGCGTTGTTCCAGCCCGGCTTGCCGGCGTTTTCCGTCATGCTGCGGTACAGGCCATGCAGGTCTCCGCCCGCGCAGAAGGCCTTGTCGCCCGCACCCTGCAGGACCACCAGGGCCACGCCGGGATCGCGGGCCCAGGCGTCCAGCCGTTCGGCCAGCAGGTCCACCATTTCCAGCGACAGGCCGTTCAGGGTCTGCGGCGAGTTCAGCGTCGCGATCCCGAACCGTACTCCATTGGCAGCGGTTTTTTCTTCGAACAGCACCGGTGCATTCATCTTATGTCGGCTCCTTTTTCCAACAATTGGCGGGCGATGATCACGCGCATGATCTCGTTGGTCCCCTCCAGAATCTGATGAACGCGAGTATCGCGCACCAGACGCTCCAAGGGATAGTCCCGCAGGTATCCGTAGCCGCCGTGGATCTGTTGCGCGTCCAGGCAGATCTGGAAACCCATGTCGGTGGCGAAGCGCTTGGCCATGGCGCAGTAGGTCGCCGCGTCCGGCGCCCCCGCATCCAGCTTGCAGGCCGCCAGGCGCACCATCTGGCGCGCCGCCACCAGGTGCGTCGCCATGTCGGCCAGCTTGAATTGCAGCGCCTGGAACTCGGCCAGGCGGCGGTTGAACTGCCGCCGTTCGTCCATGTAGCGCCGGGCGGCATCGAGCGCGCCTTGGGCCGCGCCGACCGAGCAGGTGCCGATGTTGATGCGTCCGCCGTCCAGGCCCTTCATGGCGATCTTGAAGCCCTCGCCCTCCTGGCCCAGCATGTTGGCCGCCGGCACGCGCACGTTCTCGAAGGTGATGGGGCGCGTGGACTGGCTGTTCCAGCCCATCTTCTCTTCCTTGCGGCCATAGCCTATGCCCTCGCTGTCGGCCGGAATGGCGAACGCGCTGATGCCGCCCGCGCCCTCGCCGCCGGTGCGCGCCATGACCACCAGCAGGTCTGTGTCGCCGCCGCCCGAAATGAAGGCCTTGGCGCCGTTGACGATGTAGTCATCGCCCTGGCGCTGCGCCCGGGTCGACAGCGATGCGGCGTCCGAACCGGCGCCCGGCTCGGTCAGGCAATAGGACGCCAACTTCTGGCCGCTGGCCAGCAACGGCCCCCAGGCTTCGCGCAGCGCGGGCTGGCCCCACTTGCCGACCATCCAGGTGGCCATGTTGTGGATCGTGAGAAAGGCCGTGGTCGACGGGTCGACCGCCGCCATTTCCTCGAACACCAGGGTGGCATCCAGGCGCGGCAGGCCCAGTCCGCCGATGTCCTCGCTGGCATAGATGGCGCAAAAACCCATTTCGCCCGCACGGGCGAAGGCCTCGCGCGGGAAGATGCCTTCGGCGTCCCAGCGCGCCGCGTTGGGCGCCAGTTCGCCCTCGGCGTAGTCGCGCGCCGCCTGCGCAAAAGCGCGTTGCTCGTCGGTCAGTTCCAAGTCCACAGCCTGTCTCCTGTTGTACTGAGTATTGTCTGTTGGCGTTGCTGCCGTCTCGTGAACGCCAGCTCGTCAATTTTGACATGACGTTGACGTAAACGTAAATGTGTGACGGTGCCTATGTTACGCCGGAAGCGGCAAAGGAATTTGTCCTATTTGCGACATTGTGCGGGGCGGCGCGCCCCCCCTCGGAGCGCTTCCCTACAGCAGCCCGGCCGGGCGCACCCTGCCGTTCTTGGCCGTCTTGGCGCGGCGGTGTTCGGCGCGGCGGCGCCGCGATTCCTTTGGATCGAAACTCAGGCCGCGGTAGATTTCCACCCGGTCGCCATCGGCCAGCCTGGCCTGCGGCTCGGTGGCGCGTCCGAAAATACCCACGCCCCGGCTCCAGGGCTGCACCACCGGAAAAGCCTGGGCAAAGCCGCTGGCCGCGAGCGCGTCGGCCACCGTGGCGCCGTCGGGCAGGCGCAATTCACGCAGCCAGACATGGCCCGGCAGGGCATAACAGACGCTGACGCCGATCTGCGCCGCGGACGGCTCATTCGCCATACTTGGCCTGCGCGCGCTTGGTGAAGGAATCGATGAAGCTGGTGGCGATGCGGTTGAACACCGGGCCCACCACCATTTCCAGCGCGCGGTTGGAAAACGCGTACTCCATGGTGAACAGGACCTTGCAGGCGTCCTCGGCCAGCGGCTGGAACTCCCAGTGCCCGACCAGGCTGGAGAACGGGCCGTCGACCAGTTCCAGGTCGATCCGGTCGGGATAGGCATGGGTGTTGCGGGTGGTGAAGCGCTGCTTCATGCCCGCGAAGCTGATCAGGATGGAGGCCTGCATGCCGTGCTCGTCGCGGGTCTGCACCTCGGCGCCGCCGCACCAGGGCATGAACTCGGGGTACTTCTCCACGTCGGCGACCAGATCGAACATCTGGGCGGCGCTGTAAGGCACCAGGACGGATCGTTGTACTTTGTGCATCGACTATCGCAAATGGCTAGAATGGCACGATTTTACCGGCACAACACGACCTGGGGCCAAAATACGCCTAGCGCGGGCCCGCGGCACCCAGGCACAAGGGCTTTATGAGCATTATCGACAATCGCAAGGCCACGCACGACTATTTCATCGAAGACCGCTACGAGGCCGGCCTGGTGCTGCAAGGCTGGGAAGTCAAGGCGATCCGCGATGGCCGCGTGCAGCTCAAGGAAAGCTACGTCATCGTGCGCGACGGCGAGCTCTACCTGCTGGGCATGCACGTCAGCCCCCTGCCCACGGCCTCCACCCATATCCACCCCGACGCCATGCGCACGCGCAAGCTGCTGCTCAAGGCCGAGGAAATCAGCAAGCTCATCGGCAAGGTCGAGCAACGCGGCTACACGCTGGTGCCGCTCAACCTGCACTACAAGAACGGGCGCATCAAGCTGGACTTCGCGCTGGGCCGCGGCAAGAAGCTGTTCGACAAGCGCGATACCGCGCGCGAGAAAGACTGGCAGCGCGAGAAAGAGCGCATGATGAAGCACGACACCCGCGCCCCTCGCAAGGGCAAGGACGACTGATCAGGCGGCCTCGGGCAGCGTCTGGCGCTCGGCCTCCTGCCCCGGTCCCGTGATGCGGTTGCGCCCGGCCGACTTGGACGCATACAGCTTGCGGTCGGCCCGCTCGAAAAACGCCTGCAGGCTCTCTCCGGGCATCCAGTCCGCGACTCCGGCGCTGAACGTATAGGAAATGGTGCTGCCTCCGTGCGCACAGGGCGTGCGCCGCACCGAATCCAGCAGCCGCTCCGCCACATCCATCACTGCATCGCTGCGCATGTCCGGAAACAGCACCGCGAACTCCTCGCCGCCGACGCGCCCGACGTGGTCGCCAGTGCGCAGCGTGGCGGTCGCCAGCAGGCCGAAATGGCGCAGCACCGCATCCCCGGCCGCGTGGCCATGGGTATCGTTGATGCGCTTGAAATAGTCGATATCCAGCAACAGCAGCGTCAGCGGCCGCCGCGTGCGCAGCGCCTGGGCGCAATAGCGCTCGGCCTGCAGCCACCACGCCTTGCGCGACATCAGGCCCGTCAGGAAGTCGGTGCTGGCCTCCTGTTCGCGGTCGGCCAGCATGCGGTCGTGGATGATCATGATGGTGCCCAGGGTCAGGCATGGCATCGTCAGCACGCCCAGCGTCATGAACGCGACGTTCCATGCCGTGGGCAGCAGCAGGGCCTGCGCGATGGCGATGTCGAACATGTAGACGACGGCCCGCGTTGCGCACACCAGCGCGGAGATCAGGGCCACCACGCGCACGAAATGGTAGCTGTAGCGCGACCGGTTCATCGGCATGCCGCGCTTGACCGTCATGGCAATGGCCACCATGAACCCGAACATCAGCCAGGACATGACCACCATGCGCGGCCCGACCTGGGGATCGATATAGGTGTAGTACGCCAGCGCCAGCAGCGCCGTACAGGAAGCCAGCGCCATGAGACGCTTGGGCACGGTCAGGCCGACCAGCCGGCGCAATCCCGTGTAGTAGGCGCAAAGCGCCAGGGCCACGGCGGTGTTCGCCGCCATCACCGACACCCACTGCGGCGCCTCGGTAACCTGGAAGGCGTAAAGCCCGAAAGCCGCCAGCGTCAGCAGGTTGGCGCGTATCGCCTCCTTGATGCCCGCCATGCCGCTGCGGGCCAGCGACCCCAGCACGCACAGCGCAAGCACTCCCGCCAATGCTGCTATCAAAAGCAAGTTAACGGGAGCGATCATCGTCAGGCGCCGCCAGGCGCGGTTATCAGCTGTTGCGGGTGGACTTCACGATGGTCATGGCGGAGGCGATCATGCCGCCCACATCCGCCAGGTTCGCCGGCAGGATCAAGGTGTTGCCTTCCTTGGCGACATTGCCGAAGGCCTCGACGTAGCGCTCGGCCACCTTCAGGTTCACCGCTTCCATGCCGCCCGGCTGGCGCACGGAGTCCGCCACCTGGGTGATGGCCTTGGCGGTGGCCTCGGCGATCGCCAGCACCGCGGCGGCCTCGCCCTGGGCCTGGTTGATCTGGGCCTGCTTCTCGCCTTCGGAACGGGCGATGGCGGCTTCGCGCTCGCCGGTGGCGATATTGATCTGTTCCTGGCGGCGGCCTTCCGAGGCCGCGATCAGCGCGCGCTTTTCACGTTCGGCGGTGATCTGCGCCTGCATCGCGCGCAGGATCTCGTTGGGCGGCGTCAAGTCCTTGATCTCGTAGCGCAGCACCTTCACGCCCCAGTTCAGCGCCGCCTCGTCCAGCGAAGAGACGATGTTGCTGTTGATGGAGTCGCGCTCTTCGAAGGTGCGGTCCAGTTCCATCTTGCCGATGACCGAACGCAGGGTCGTCTGCGCCAGCTGGGTGATGGCCGAGATGTAGTTCGACGAGCCATACGACGCGCGCATCGGATCGGTCACCTGGAAGTACAGCACGCCGTCGACCTGCAGTTGCGTGTTGTCGCGCGTGATGCAGACCTGGCTGGGCACGTCCAGCGGGATTTCCTTGAGCGAGTGCTTGTACGACACGCGCTCGATGAACGGAATGACGAAGCCCGCGCCGGGCGACAGGACCCGGTCGAACTTGCCCAGGCGCTCGACCACCCAGGCGTGCTGCTGAGGCACGATGGCGATCGCCTTGATGACTATCAGTATCGCCAGCGCGACGATGACGAGCAGGACGATGGTGGATGTATCGATCATCATGATTCGGAGCCTCTCCTTCTGGTAAATACATATGCGGGAAACGTCCGGACCTTGCGGACGCCCGCAGCCGGTCCCGCCCGCGGCGGGATGGCCTTCGTCAGACCGAACCCGGCACGCCCCTGGGGGCCAGCACCAGGATCGAGCCGCGCATTTCGATGATGGTTTGTTCTCCGGCCACGGGCGGCTGGCCCTGGGCCAGCTCTGCCTGCCAGTGCGCGCCGCGGTACCAGACGCGCGCGGTGCCCTGGTCGGACCAGGCTTCTACCGACACCGTCTGGCCGATGTCCAGGTTGACGTCGGCGTTGCGGGCGGAATCGACCTCGCGCTTTTTCAGCACGCGGGTCTTGCGCAGCACCAGCAAACCCAGCAGCAGCACGATGCCGCAGCCTACCAGTTGCCATTCCAGGCCTGCGCCGAACCATGCGGCCACGCCCCCGGCTGCCAGCCCCAGGGCCACCAGCAGCAGATAGAAAGTGCCGGTCGCCAATTCCCCGATCAGGGCCAGCGCAGCCAATCCCAGCCAAATCCACATAGTCTTCGTTCGCCCGAAAGGATGAGTCTCTGAGCGGAATTGTACGTATTTCCGGGACGGAACGGAAAAGCGCCTTTCATCACGGATCGGAGGGCTGGATTATGATGTGCGCTGGCGGTGGATCTCCCCCTGGAACCCGGCGCCCGCATCCTTTACGCACAAGCCCCCAATGACCGCTGCAATACCCACCGCTCTCCCCGTCCTGATCCTGCACACCGGCGACCCGGACGATACGCTCAAAAGCCAGTTCGGCGGCTATGCCGAACAACTCGCGCAGGCCGCCGGCCTGACCGCCGAGGCCATGGAAATCGTGCCCGTCCATGAAGGCAAGCGGCCGCAGGCTCCCGCCCGTTATCGCGCCGCGCTGATCACGGGTTCGCCCGCCATGGTGACCGACAAGGAACCCTGGAGCGAGGACACCGCCGCCTGGCTGCGCGAAGCCGCCGCAGCCGGCCTGCCCATGTTCGGCGTCTGCTACGGCCATCAGTTGCTGGCCTACGCGCTGGGCGGCAAGGTCGGCTACAACCCCGCCGGGCGCGAAGTCGGCACCCAGACCGTGGAACTGCTGCCGCCCGCCGCCGGCGACAAGCTGCTGGCCGGACTGCCGTCCACCTTCCCCGCCCAGATGCTGCATGCGCAGACCGTACTGCAGCCGCCGCCTGGCGCCGCCGTGCTGGCGCGCTCGGACCTGGACGAACACCAGATGATCCGCATCGGCCGCAACGTGTTCTCGACCCAGTTCCATCCCGAATTCGGCCCTGACTTCATCCGCGCCCATCTGGAACGCTTCGGCCGCCGCTATGCGGCTGAAAATCTCGACGTCCCGGGGCTGTCCGCCAATGTCCGCGCCACGCCCGTCGCGGGCGGCCTCCTGCGGCGCTTTCTGGACGCCTACGCACCCGCGTAGCGCCCTGCGCGGCCACCGCGCAATATACGGAGTGCGGCGGCGGAAGGCTTTTGAGACGATGGGTCCAAGCGCGCGAATCCACGCGCAACAGGAGCTTTTTCATGAACCAAGCCGCCGCCCTGAGCAAACAGCACGCCGCCGCCATCGAGCGCGCCTGCCGCGCCCTGGAAGCCGAACAGCCGCCGGATCTGTCCACCCTGGCCGAACAGGCCGGCATGAGCCGCTTCCATTTCCACCGCGTCTTCAAGGCGGCCACCGGCATCACCCCCAAGGCCTACGCCGACGCCCTGCGCGCCAGCCGCGCCCGCCAGCATCTGAAGCAGAGCGCCAGCGTCACGGACGCCATGTACGACGCCGGCTTCAATTCCAGCGGCCGCTTCTACGAAGCCGCTCCCGCCATCCTGGGCATGACGCCCACCGCCTTTCGCAAGAGTGGCGAGGGCGTGGATATCCGCTTCGCGGTGGCGCAATGCTCCCTGGGCGCGCTGCTGGTGGCGGCAAGCGATACCGGCATCTGTGAAATCGCGCTGCACGAAGACCCGGAACAATTGGTGCGCAACCTGCAGGACCGCTTCAAGGCCGCCCGCCTGATCGGCGCGGACGCGCAATTCGAAGGCTGGGTGGCGGCCGTGGTGGGCTTCGTCGAAGACCCCTCTCGCGGCCTGGACCTGCCCCTGGATGTGCGCGGCACGGCCTTCCAGCGCCAGGTATGGCAAGCCCTGCGCGAGATCCCCGTGGGTGAAACCGCCACCTATACCGACATCGCCGAACGCATCGGCTCCCCACGCGCCGTGCGCGCCGTGGCCCGCGCCTGCGCCACCAACAACATCGCGCTGGCCATTCCCTGCCACCGGGTGGTGCGCACGGATGGCTCGCTGGCTGGCTACCGCTGGGGCATAGACCGCAAGCGCGAACTGATTGCGCGCGAAGCGCTGGCGGCGTAGCCCTTTCCCGCCTGCACGCATAAAAAAACCCCGCGCCCTTGCAGGCGCGGGGTTTTCACATCGGCAAACCGATCAGCTCTTGGCCAGGCGCTGCCAGGTATCGACAACGGTGTCCGGGTTGAGCGACATCGACAGGATGCCCTCTTCCTTCAGCCATTGCGCGAAGTCCGGGTGATCGCTGGGGCCTTGGCCGCAGATGCCCACGTACTTGTTGGCGGCCAGGCAAGCCTTGATCGCGCGGCGCAGCATGAACTTCACGGCCTCGTCGCGTTCGTCGAAGTCGGCGGCCAGCAGCTCCATGCCCGAATCGCGATCCAGGCCCAGCGTCAGTTGGGTCATGTCGTTCGAACCGATCGAGAAGCCGTCGAAGTACTGCAGGAATTCGTCGGCCAGGATGGCGTTGGACGGCACTTCGCACATCATGATGAGCTTCAGGCCGTTTTCGCCGCGCGCCAGGCCGTGCTTGGCCAGCAGGTCCACGACCTTGGCCGCCTGGCCCAGGGTGCGGACGAAGGGCACCATGATCTCGACGTTGGTCAGGCCCATTTCATCGCGCACCTTCTTGAGCGCTTCGCATTCCATGCGGAAGCACTCGGCGAAGTCCTCGGCGATGTAGCGCGACGCGCCGCGGAAGCCCAGCATGGGGTTTTCTTCCTCGGGCTCGTAGCGCGAACCGCCGACCAGCTTGCGGTACTCGTTGGACTTGAAGTCCGACATGCGCACGATGACAGGCTTGGGGTAGAAGGCGGCGGCGATGGTCGCCACGCCTTCGGCCATCTTCTCGACGAAGAAGGCGCGCGGGCTGGCATGGCCGCGGGCGGCCGATTCCACGGCCTTCTTCAGTTCGCCATCAACGTTCGGGTAGTCCAGCACCGCCTTGGGGTGGATGCCGATGTTGTTGTTGATGATGAATTCCAGGCGGGCCAGGCCCACGCCGCCGTTGGGGATCTGCGCGAAGTCGAAAGCCAGCTGCGGGTTGCCCACGTTCATCATGATCTTCAGATCGATGGGGGGCATATCGCCGCGACGCACTTCTTCCACTTCGGTTTCGATCAGGCCGTCATAGATGCGGCCTTCGTCGCCCTCGGCGCAAGACACGGTCACGGCCTGGCCTTCCTTGAGCAGGTCGGTCGCGTTGCCGCAGCCCACGACTGCCGGAATGCCCAGCTCGCGCGCGATGATCGCCGCGTGGCAGGTGCGGCCGCCGCGGTTGGTGACGATGGCCGAGGCGCGCTTCATCACGGGCTCCCAGTTGGGATCCGTCATGTCGGTGACCAAAACGTCGCCGGGCTGGACCTTGTCCATGTCGGAGATGTCGCCGACCACGCGCACCGGACCCGCGCCGATCTTCTGGCCGATCGCGCGGCCGGTGATCAGGACCTGGCCGGTGGCCTTCAGGCGGTAGCGCTGCTGCACGTCGTTGGCGCCCTGCTGCGACTTCACCGTTTCCGGACGCGCCTGCAGGATGTAGATCTTGCCGTCGATGCCGTCGCGGCCCCACTCGATGTCCATCGGGCGGCCGTAGTGCTTTTCAATGATGACGGCGTAGCGAGCCAGCTCGTTGACCTCGTCGTCGGTCAGCGAATAGCGGTTGCGCTCGGACACCGGCACGTCGACCGTGCGCACGGCGCGGCCTTCGGGACGCTCGGGATCGAACTCCATCTTGATCAGCTTGGAGCCGATGCGACGGCCCACGATCGGGTAGTGGCCCTGGGCCAGCGTCGGCTTGAAGACGTAGAACTCGTCGGGGTTGACCGCGCCCTGCACCACGGTTTCGCCCAGGCCGTAGGACGAGGTGATGAAGACCACGTCCTGGAAACCCGATTCCGTGTCGATGGTGAACATGACGCCGGCGCTGCCCTTGTCGGAACGCACCATGCGCTGGATGCCGGCCGACAGCGCGACGTCGGCGTGGGCGTAGCCCTTGTGCACGCGATAGGAAATGGCGCGGTCGTTGTACAGCGACGCGAACACGTGGCGGATCTTGTCCAGCACGTCGTCGATGCCGACGACGTTCAGGAAGGTTTCCTGCTGGCCGGCGAACGAAGCGTCGGGCAGGTCTTCGGCGGTGGCGGAGGAGCGCACGGCGAACGAGCCCTTGCCATCAGCGTCGAGCTTGGCAAAGGCGGTACGGATCTGCGATTCGAACTCGGGCGAGAACGGCGCGTCGATGATCCATTGACGGATCTGCGAGCCGGCGTTGGCCAGTTCGCGCACGTCTTCGGGGTTCAGCGTGGTCAGGCGTTCGGCGATGCGCTTGTCCAGGCCGGAGGCCTTGAGGAAGTCGCGGAAAGCATCAGCGGTCGTGGCAAAGCCGCCCGGCACGCGGACACCCGCGCCAGACAGCTGGCTGATCATTTCACCTAGTGATGCGTTCTTGCCTCCTACCGAGTCCACGTCCGTCATGCGGAGCTGCTCGAACAAAACAACGTACGACATTGAAGTCACCTTTTACAATGGAATGAAAGCGAGTTTGGTCAATGCGTCGGAAAGCTGGATCACAGCCCCGATTTACGCGCTGACCAAACTGGCCTTGGACCGCCCTTGGGGTGACTTATAGGGGCCTGATTGTACTCGGTGGAGTGCGTCCGGCCATCTGCCTGGTTGGAATTTTTTACACATGACATCTACCCCGATCGTACGCACGGTATACATCGTTTCCGACAGTACCGGCATCACCGCAGAAACCTTCAGCCAGTCAGTGCTTTCGCAGTTTGAAGAGGTCAATTTCAAGCCTGTCCGCCTGCCCTTTGTCGACACGCTGGAAAAGGCCGCAGAAGTGGCCATGCGCATCGATCGCAGCGCCCAGGAGGCCGGAGTTCCCCCGATCGTGTTCAGCACCCTGGTCAATCCGGATATCCTGGCGCGCGTTCGCCAGGCGAACGGCGTTTTCCTGGACCTGTTTGGCACTTTCGTCAGCCACATCGAGCAGGCGCTGGGCCTGAAGTCCAGCCATTCCATCGGCCGCTCGCACATGCAGGCCAATTCGGAAAAATACCGCAACCGCATCGACGCCATCAACTTCAGCCTGGCGCATGACGACGGCCAGTTCGTCAACCAGCTGGATCAGGCGGACGTGATCCTGGTTGGCGTATCGCGCTGCGGCAAGACGCCCACCAGCCTGTACCTGGCCATGCAATACGCCATCAAGGCCGCCAACTTCCCGCTGACGCCGGATGATTTCGAGCGCGGCACCCTGCCCTCGACCATCGCCCCGCACCGCGGCAAGCTGTTCGGCCTGTCGATCCAGCCCGAGCGCCTGGCCGAAGTCCGCAACGAGCGCCGCCCCAACAGCCGCTACGCGCAGCTGGAGCAATGCCGCTACGAAGTGGCCGAGGCCGAACGCATGATGCGCCGCGAGGGCATTTCCTGGCTGTCCAGCACCACCAAATCGATCGAGGAGATCGCCACGACGGTGCTGCAGGAGGTCGGCCTGGACCGGGGCTGAAAACGACAAGGGCGCGCCCATGGCGCGCCCTCTCCTGCAACGTGCTCCGGATCAGGGACGCAGCTTGACGCGTTCGCGCGAGCCCGCGCCCCAGTACTTCAGCGGTCCCATTTCCTGCTGGGCGGTCGCCTCCGAGTCTTCCAGGCGCATGTCCTGGCGACCCACATTGGACGAATTGCCGCTCACGCCTTCGATGCTCAAGCGCACGTAACGGGTCTGGCCCGGGGCCAGCGTGAATGACAGTTGTTCGTCGTCGCGCAAGGTGTCGACCACGTACTGGCCGGCAGGCCGGTTCACGTAAAAGAAGCTGCCCGGCTTGGAACGGCCGACCTTGACGCCGTTCACGCGCAGGTATGGCTGGGCCGACACCACGCCAACCGGCGCCGGCGGCTGGTAGAAGTAGATCCGCCCCGTTTCCGGCACCATCATGGGGATGGTGCTGGCGACGTCCTTGTACCGGGGTCCGCCGCAACCTGCCAACAAGGCCGCGCCCAGCACGGCGGCAGCCACCATCTTGAACCTGCGCTTCATTCCGTCTTCTCCGATTTGCCGATCCCGCTGGCCACCCAACATGATTGGTCCAGGCGCGAAAGTATGTAAATGAATTTAAACACTACATATTGTAATTTTACTCATAGCGCAGCGGCTCGCGCTCGCGGCGTCCCGCACCCCAATAGCGCAGGTCCGACATCGCCTGCACGGCTACGTCAGCGGAGCCCTCCAACCTCAGGACCTGCCTGCCGCCCGCAATATCGACGCGCACGTATTGGGTCTGCCCGGCGGCCAGCGGAACCTTGAGCGCGTCCTTGCGCTCCTTGCGGTCTGTGGCGGTGATCACTTCCACCTCGCCGGGCGCGCGGTCCACGAAGAAGAAACGACCGGATTTGGAGCGACCGACCTTGCGGCCGTCGACCAGGATCGCGGGCTGCGCGACCTTGTCGCCGTTGGACGTCACGGGCTGGTAGAAGTAAATCCGGCCTTCCGCAGCCTCCAGCGCCGGGATGCGGTCCGCCACATCGCCGTACCGGGGACCGGCGCACGCAGAAAGCAACACCGCCGCGCCCAGCGCGGCAAGACTCGATTTGATCCAGCTTTTCATGTCCCGTCCTTGATCGGATCCCGGCCGCCAGACGCGGCTCAGGACCGCTCCGGCTCGGGCAAACGGGGCAGTATAAACAGGGGACGGTGCCCGCAATCCGCGGAAAAGCGGCGAAACGAAGGGCAGATCGGCGTTCAGTCCGGCTTGCCGCGCAAAGCCTGGCGCCGCTGCTCGAAAAGGCAGATCGCGGCTGCGGCGCCCACATTGAGCGATTCCATCGCCACCATGTCGTGCGGAATACGCACCTTGAGGCTGGCGGCGGCAATCAGCTCCGCTGCCACGCCCTGGCCTTCGTGGCCGAACACCCAGGCGCAACGTTCCGGCAACAAGCCTTCGTACAGATCGCGCGCGCCGTCCAGCGCGGTCGCCACCAGCGGCACCTTCAGCCGCGGCAGCAAGGCAGCCAGATCCACGTGTTCGTGGATGGCCAAGGCGAAATGGGCGCCCTGGCCGCTGCGCAGCACCTTGGGAGACCAGGCCGCGGCCGTGCCCGTGGCCAGGAAGACGCGCTTCACGCCCGCTGCGGCGCAGGTGCGCAACAACGTGCCGACATTGCCGGGATCCTGGATGCGGTCGAACAGCACGCAGTTCTCGTCCACAGCATCGGGCAAGTCCAGAACCGGCGGCGTCACCTGAAAGGCCACGCCCTGCCCGCTTTCCACGGCTGCCAGGGACTGCATCAAGCGCGCGTCCAGGGCCAGGCAGTCGCGGTCCGGCACAGCGGCCGCAAGCGCCGCTATGTCGGGCTGGGACAAGCGCTCCACATCGAAGATGGCCTGATCGGGCGCGCCGTGATGCTGCAGCCAGGCCTGGCACAGGTGGACGCCATCCAGCAGCACCGGCGCGCCGCGCTTGCCCGCCGTGCCGGCCAGCTTGGCCAGCGCCTTGACTGCGGGATTGTCGCGAGAACTGATGTGCTTCATGAAGTCAGGCCGAAGGCCTTGATGGGGGCGAAGCTGCGCCGATGTTCGGCGCAGGGGCCGTGCTCGCGCAGCATCTCCAGATGCAGCGGGGTGCCATAACCCTTGTGCTGATCGAAGGCATATTGGGGATAGAGGGCATGCAGGCGCAGCAGGTCTGCATCGCGCGCGGTCTTGGCAAGAATGGAAGCCGCGGAAATCGCGGGCACCAGGGCGTCGCCCTTGATGACGGTCTGCACGGTGCAGCCGAGCTTGGGAGCCTGGTTGCCATCCACCAGCGCCAGCTGCGGCAAGGTGGACAAGCCCTGCACCGCGCGCTGCATCGCCAGCATCGTGGCGCGCAGGATGTTCATGCTGTCGATCTCGGCCACGCTGGCGCTGGCGATGCACCAGGCCACGGCAAATTCCTGGATCTCGAGCGCCAGCGCCTCGCGCGTGGCGGCCTTGAGCACCTTGGAATCCGCCAGGCCCGCGATGGGCCGGGCCGGATCCAGAATGACCGCCGCCGCGTACACGGCGCCCGCCAGCGGGCCGCGGCCCGCCTCGTCCACGCCTGCCGTGATCATGACGGGCTGTTCAGGAGCCGCGAACAGGTCAGGCTGCTCCACCGGCCACCTCCAGGATCGCCTGCGCAGCCAGCGCGGGCGTGTCGCGCAGCAGCTCCTGATGCAGGGCGGTAAAGCGGGCTTCGATGCGCGCCCTGCCCGCGTCGTCGGTCAGGGACGTCCAGGTCGCCTCCGCGAGTTTCTCGGGCGTGGCGTCGTCCTGCAGCAGCTCCGGCACGGCAAAATCGCGCAGCAGTACGTTCGGCAACCCCACCCAGGGCAGGTAGGGACGCTGCTGGCCGGACTTCCAGGCCATGATGCGGCGCATCCAGGGCGACAGCACGTAGGAAATCACCATGGGCCGCTTGTACAGCGCCGTTTCCAGGGTGGCGGTGCCGCTGGCCACCAGCACTGCCGTGGCCGCTTCCATGACGGACCAGGCCACGGGCGCCTGGCGCTCTCCGCCCTCACCGTGCAGATCGTTCGCGGTGACGCAGCGCAGTCCAGGCACGGGGTATTGGGCCAGGATGGCCTGGAACTCCGCGCGCCGCTGGTCGTTGACCATGGGGACGACGCATTGCAGGGCCGGATCCTTCTTCTGCAGGATCTGCGCGGCTTGCAGGAAGCGCGGCGCCAGCAGACGGATCTCCGACGAGCGGCTACCCGGCAGGATCGCCAGCACGCGCGCATTCTGGTCGATGCCCAGGCGCTCGCGCGCCGCGGCGCGGTCGGGCTGCATGGGCACGGCGCCAGCCAGCGGATGGCCCACATAGGTGACCGGAATGCCTTCCTTGCGGTAGATCTCTTCCTCGAACGGGAACAGCACCAGCATGTGCGACACCGACTCGCGGATCTTATGGATCCGCTCATAGCGCCAGGCCCAGATCGACGGTCCGACGAAATGCACGGTGGGCGTGCCCGCCTGGCGCAACTGGTGTTCCAGCCGCAGATTGAAGTCCGGCGCATCGATACCGACGAACACGGCGGGCGGCTGCGCCAACCAGCGCCGCTTGACGTCGCGATAGGTGCCAAGCAGGCTGGGCAGGCGCTTGAGCGCGTCGACATAGCCGAACACGGTCAAGGCATGCATGGGGTGCCAGGTATCGAAGCCGCGGGCCTGCATTTGCGGCCCGCCGATACCCTCGCAGCGCACGCCGGCGTCGCGCGCTTGCAGACCGGCAATGATGCGACCGGCCAGCAGGTCGCCCGAAGGCTCGCCGGCCACCATGCCGATCCGAGCGTTCATGGACGGATGATGCCGCGGCTCGCGACGTCCAGGAAGTCGAGCATGGTCTGCAGGTGCGGGGCGACCTCGGGCTCCGCCTGCTGGCGGGCGCGCAGTTCGGCCCGCGCCGCGTCCAGGGACAGGCCCCGGCGGTAGATGATCTTGTAGGCGTCGCGCAGCGCCGCAATATCGGCGGCCGTAAAGCCGCGGCGCTTCAGTCCTTCAACGTTGACGCCCACCGGACGGCACGGATTGCCCGCAGCCAGCACGAACGGCGGCGTGTCCTGCATCAGGGAGCTGTTGCCGCCCGTCATGCTGTGCGCGCCGATGCGCGAAAACTGGTGCACGCCGGTCAGGCCGCCCACGATGGCCCAATCGCCTACGTGGACGTGGCCGCCCAGCTGCACCGAATTGGCCAGGATGGTGTTGCTGCCGATGTGGCAATCGTGTGCAACGTGCACGTACGCCATGACCCAGTTGTCGTCGGCAATCGTCGTAACGCCGCCGTCCTGCACGGTGCCCGTGTTGAGCGTGACGAATTCCCGGAACGTATTGCGGTCGCCGATTTCCAGGCGGGTAGGCTCGCCCTGGTACTTCTTGTCCTGCGGCATGCCGCCAATCGAGCAGTACCGGTAGAAACGGTTGTCGCGCCCGATGGTCGTCACCCCGTCCACCATGCAGTACGGGCCGATCTCGGTGCCCGCGCCTATGGTCACGTTGGGACCGATGGTCGCGAACGGACCGACCACGACGGTCGGGTCGAGCTTTGCCGCCGGATCAACGACGGCGGTGGGGTGAATGTTTCCTGCCATTTACTCTTCCAGGCTGCGAATCGCGCACATCAGCTTGGCCGAAGCGACTTCCTGGCCATCCACCGTCGCGCGCGCTTGATACTTACAGATGCTGCGGCTCAGGCGTTCGGCTTCGACCTCGATGCGCAACTGGTCGCCCGGCACCACGGGGCGGCGGAAACGCGCGCCGTCGATGCCAACCAGGTAATACGCGGTCTTGGAACCTTCGCACTTCAGGCCGCCATTCTCGTCGGTGAACGAGAACAGGGCGGAGGCCTGAGCCATGGCTTCCACGATGAGCACGCCCGGCATCACCGGGTGGTGCGGGAAATGGCCGTTGAAAAACGGTTCATTGATCGAGACGTTCTTGATGGCCACGATGGACTTGCCAGGCACCATTTCGACGACGCGGTCAATCAGCAGCATCGGATAACGATGCGGCAGCCTCTCCATGATCCCCTTGATGTCGAGTTCCATTTTTCTATGCTTTCCTGCGAAGTAAAGTAATTGTGCGGCGCGGACGCGCCAGGGGCGGCGATGCGCCGCCCTAGTCTTTTTCCAGCGTCCGCACGCGCCGGCGCAATTGCGCCAACTGTTGTATCACGGCGGCGTTGCGCTGCCATTCGCCATGTTCCGCGTACGGGAAGACCCCGGTGTAGCGGCCAGGCTTCGAGATGCTGGACGTCACCGCGGTGCCGCCGGAGACATGCACATCGTCGCCCAGCGTGAGGTGCCCGGACAGCATGGCCGCTCCGCCTATGGTGCAGCGCTCGCCGATGGTGGTCGAGCCAGCCACGCCCACGCAGGCCGCAATCGCGGTATGCGCGCCGATCCGGCAGTTGTGGGCCACCATGATCTGGTTGTCCAGCTTGACGCCATCGGCCAGGACGGTGTCTTCCAGCGCGCCCCGGTCGACGGTGGTGTTAGCGCCGATTTCGACGTCGTCACCGACCGTCACGCCGCCGAGCTGGGGAATCTTGCCCCAAGCGCCCTTGCCCAGCGTGGGATCCGGCGCGAAACCGAAACCATCCGCGCCCAGCACAGCGCCGCTATGAATGATGGCGCGTGCGCCCACCTTGACGCCGTCGTACAGCGTGACGTGGGCGTACAGCCGGCTGCCAGGGCCGACGGACGAGCCTGCGCCAATGACGCAGCCAGGTCCGAGCACGGTATCGCGGCCGATGCGGGCGCCGGATTCGACGACGCAATTCGGGCCGATGCGCACGCCTTCTTCGATGATGGCGTCAGCGGCGACCACCGCGGAAGGATGCGTGGACGCGGGCAACTCGGGCCGTCTCGCGGCATCGAACCATTGCGCCACGCGGGCGTAAAGCAGATAGGGATGCTGACAGACGACCAGCGCGAACGGCGGCCGGGCGTTGCCCTCGGCCTCCAGAGCCTGCGCCACGTCCGGCGAGACGATGACGGCGCCAGCCTGCGTGGCGCCTAGCTGGCTCTGGTAGCGGGGGTTGGCCAGGAAAGCGATTTCCTGCCGACCCGCCGATGACAGGGTTCCGATGCCGCAGACCCGCATGGGGTCCGCGCCGGGAACCGCGCTGATGCGCCAGTCCATCCCCTGGGTGTTGGCGGCGCTCAACAGTGTTTCCAGCGTTGGCGCGCGGGCAAGATCCAGTAGAACCGGCATAACGTGACGGGTGCTGCTTACTTGCCCAGGCTCTGGATCACCTTGTCGGTGATGTCGATGCGCGGGTTGACGGTCACTGCGTCCTGGATGATCAGGTCGTAGTTTTCCTGCTCGGCGATGCGCTTGATGGCGTCGTTGGCCTTCGTCACGATGCCCGAGAATTCTTCGTTGCGGCGGCGGTTGAAGTCTTCCTGGAACTCGCGGCGCTTGCGCTGCAGGTCGGTATCCAGGTTGGACAGTTCACGCTGGCGCTTGACGCGATCGGACTCCGACAGGACGGGCGCGTCCTTGTCGAACTTCTCGGCTTGCGAACGCAGGCTGTTGTTCAGGCGCTGAAGCTCGTCGTCGCGCTTCTTGAATTCAGCTTCGATCTTGCTTTGCGCTGCCTTGGCCGGACCCGACTCGCGCAGGATCCGCTCGGTATTGACGAAACCGATCTTCGTGCCTTGGGCCTGCGCGGGAATCGCAGCAGCCGAACCGAGAATGAGCGCACCTACCAGGGCAATGGAGCCGCCCAGTTTGCCGCGGCGCGTGGTGCGCAGCGATTTCGAGGTTTTAAGTGCGGAATCAGACATCATGAAAATCTCACCTTCCAGTAAGGCAAAGCCAAAGTGTGTATTGTGCCACTAAACAGCAAGGGAGCCGGCCGTGCGCCCTTCTCCCTTGTTTTCAAGCGTAACGGCGCGCTTAGAAACCAGTCCCGATCTGGAACTGGAAGCTCTGCTTGTCGTCGCCCGACTTCGAATTGAGCGGACGGGCATAGGACAGCTGCAGCGGTCCCATCGGCGACTGCCACGACAGACCGATACCGGCCGAGAAGCGCCAGCCGCACGGATCCTCGACCTCGCTGCCAGGCTTGCCGCCGGTGCAGCTCTGGCCGCTGCCGGCCGAAACCTGGCCCGCGTCCGAGAAAATGAACCAGCGCAGGGTGCGGTCCTTCGACGCGCCCGGGAACGGCAGATAGAGCTGCGCGTTCGCGATGACGCGCCGCGTGCCGCCCAGGTAGTCGCCCGTCTTGGTATCGCGCGGGCCCAGCGACGAGCCCTCGTAGCCGCGTACCGTGCCAATACCGCCGGCATAGACGTTCTTGATGATCGGGTAATCCTTGCTGCCGTAGCCCTGCCCCCAGTCGACCATGCCGTTCAAGGCCAGGGTGTAGGAGCCGCCCAGCGGCACGAAATACTGCTGCTGGGCCGTCAGCATCGTGTACTGCAGATCGATGGTCGACAGGTCGGCCTTCAGGCGGGTGTACCCGCCCTTGGTCGGCGCCAGGCCGCTGTCGCGGGTGTCCTTGGTCCAGCCGGTGGTGAAGATCACCGAGTTGGTCGCGTCGCCATAGTCCTTGACGAACTTCTCGTAGGCCGCCGGCGAGTTGGTGAACAGGTCGATCTGGTTACGTTCGACGTTCGCGCCCAGCATGATCCGGTCGTATTCCGAGATCGGCACGCCGAAGTTCATGCCCAGGCCCATGGCCTTGACGCGGTAGTCGCCGTCGTTGTTGTTCCAGGGCTCGGTCACGCGATAGTAGGCGGACGTGGTGCGGCTGATGCCGTCCTTGGTCCAGTACGGATCGGTATGCGACAGCACGATGGCGCGGTTGGTCTTGCTGGTGTTCAGTTGCAGGGTCAGGTTGGTACCGCTGCCAAAGACGTTGTCTTCGCTGATACCGGCAGACAGAATGGCCTTTTCGGACGAGCCGTAACCCACGCCCAGGTTGATCATGCCGGTGGGCTTTTCCTTGACGTCGACGTTGACGTCGACCTGGTCGGGCGAACCCGGAACCGGATCGGTCTTGACGTTGACGTCGCTGAAATAGCCCAGGCGGTCGACACGGTCGCGCGAGGTCTTGATGTCCTTGGCGTCGTACCAGGCGGCTTCCTGCTGGCGCATTTCGCGGCGCACGACTTCGTCGCGCGTGCGGGTATTGCCGCCGATCTGGATGCGGCGCACGTACACGCGGCGGCTCGGATCGACGTAGAACGTCAGGTCGGCCTCATGCTTGGCGCGGTCCAGTTGCGGGTTCGGGTTGACGTTGGCAAACGCGTAGCCCAGTTCGCCCAGGTAGTCGGTGATGGCCTTGGCCGAACCGTTGGCCTTGGCGGCCGAGAACGTTTCGTCCGGCTTGATTTCCACCAGCGCGTTGATTTCCTTGTCCAGGCCCAGCAGGTTGCCGGCCAGCTTCACGCTGCGCACCTTGTAGGGCTCGCCTTCGTGCACGGTAATCGTGATCCGGATGTCCTTGCGGTCGGGCGAAATCGTGACCTGGGGCGGCTCGACCGAGAATTCGAGGTAGCCCTGGTCCAGGTAGAAGGAGCGCAGGCGCTCCAGGTCGCCCTCGAGCTTTTCGCGCGAGTACTTGTCGGTATCGGTATACCAGGTCAACCAGCCCGGCGTGGTCAGCTTGAATTCGTCGAGCAGGTCGCTCTCCGAGAAAGCCTTGTTGCCCACGAAGCGGATTTCCTGGATGCGCGCGACCGAGCCTTCGAACACGTCGAAGCTCACGCCCACGCGGTTGCGCGGCAGCGGGGTCACGGTGGAGGTCACTTCGATGCCGTACTTGCCCTTGGACAGGTACTGCTGCTTCAGTTCGTATTCGGCGCGCTCGAGCATGGAGCGGTCGAAGATGCGGCCTTCGGCGAAGCCCACTTGGGCCAGCGACGTGGTGATGGCCTTGGAGTCGAACTCGCGCATGCCGTTGAAGTTCACCGACGCGATCGTGGGGCGTTCCTGCACGACCACCACGACGACGTTGTTGTCCGTCTGGATCTGTACGTCGGTGAAGAAGCCGGTGCCGTACAAGCGGCGGATGGCTTCAGTGGCTTCTTCTTCGGTGAACTTTTCGCCCACTTTGACGGGGAGATAGCCGAAGACGGTGCCGGCGTCAGTTCTTTGAATACCCTCTACGCGGATATCCCGCACGACAAAAGGGTCGAAGGCGTGGGCGATGGCCGGAACCAGCAGTGCGGCGATCAAACCCGGCAGTACACCCTTTTTGTGATGAAACATCCGGCGAAAAGACATCCTTGAGTATCCTCGGTCGTGCAAATGGCGGGGGATTTTATGCTAAATCGCGTTCAAGTGAACAAACGCGTGAAATCATTGAACAGCGCAAGCCCCATCAGGCTTGCCAATAAACCTATGCCGGCGCGCTGTCCGATATCGATCCACCTTGCTGGCGGCGGGCTACCCCGCACAATTTCGACGAGATAGTACAGCAGATGGCCACCGTCCAGCATGGGAATAGGCAGCAAATTTAGTACGCCCAGGCTGATGCTGATCAAGGCGATATAAGCGATATACGCAACAATTCCGATTCTGGCGGTCTGGCCGGCGTAGTCCGCGATGGTCACGGGGCCGCTGACATTGCGCCAGGAAACGTCGCCCGTGATCATGCGCCCCATCATGCGCAGCGAGAACCAGGCGGTATCCCAGGTGCGCACGGCGCCCTTCCACAGGCTTTCGAACACGCCATAGCGCACGGTCACCATGGGAACGTCGCCACCCAGCTGGACGCCCAGGCGGCCAATCACCTGGCCGTTGACGGTCTCGGCGCGGGGCGTGGCGTTCAGGGAGATATTGGCGCCGTCGCGCGCCAGCGTAAGCGCCAGGGTCTTGCCGGCGCTTTCTTGAATCTGCCGCACCAGCGCGCCGGTATCCGGGGTGGGAACGCCGTTCACGGCCAGGATGAGGTCGCCCGTCCGCAGGCCGGCCGCCTGCCCTTCGCCGCCATCATTGACGACACGCACTGCGGGCTTGGGCTGAGCCAGGCGCACGCCGGCCGCGGCCAGCGGGTCGCCGCCGGCCGGATCCATGGTGTTGGACGGCAGGACCAGTTCACGCTGCTGGACGGCGCCCGCAGGGGTCTTGACCTCGATCCTGGCGCTGCCGCCAGTAGCCATGACGTCCATCAGGCGCCAGCGCGCGTCGGACCAGGAAGCGACCTCTTCGCCGTCGATGGCCAGGATGCGGTCGCCAGAGAGCAGGCCGGCGCGCGCGGCAGGCGTGTCCGCCGCGGGCTGGGCGATGACAGCCACGGGCTCCTCGGTGCCGGCCATGTTCAGGCCGGCATAGAGGAAGACCGCGAGTATCAGGTTGAAAATGGGGCCGGCGGCAACGATGGCGATACGCTGGCCGACGGGCTTGCTATTGAAGGCCCCTGCCACTTCCGCCGGGCTCGCGCCGGCGGGGGGATCGTCCTGCATCTTGACGTAGCCGCCCAGCGGCAGCGCCGAGACCGCCCATTCCGTGCCGTGGCGGTCGGTGCGCCGCAGGATGACCTTGCCGAACCCCACCGAGAAGCGCAGCACTTTCACGCCACACAGGCGGGCCACCCAATAGTGCCCCAGTTCATGGAAGATGATCAGGGTGCCAAGCGCAACCGCAAAGGCCAGCAGGGTGAAAAGCATCGGAATCGAAGAAATCTAGGAAATCAGAGGCCGGCGGACGGGCGACCGAGCCCGCATCAGGCCAGGCCCAGGTTGCCAGCGAAGACGCGCGCGTCAGAATCCAGCGCGAGCACGTCGTCAAGACTGTTGAGCGTAACAGATGCTTGCCGTGCCTGCCACTCCAGGGAAGCCTCGATTACCCGCGGAATCCAGGTATAGGGCAGCCGGCCGCTCAGGAAGGCCTCCACGGCGATCTCGTTGGCGGCATTCAATGCCACGCAGGCCCCCTGCCCGGCTCGCAGCGCCGCAAACGACAAGGCCAGGCACGGAAAACGCGCCAGATCGGGCTTCTCGAAGTCCAGACGCCCCAGCCGCGTCAGATCCAGCGGGCCGACGCCGCTGTCCAGGCGTTCGGGAAAGCCCAGGCCATAGGCAATGGGCGTGCGCATGTCGGGCTGGCCGAGCTGCGCCAGCACGGAGCCGTCGTCGTACTCGACCATGGAGTGCACCACGCTCTGGGGGTGCACCACCACCTCGATGCGATCAGCAGGCATGGCGAACAGCCAATGCGCCTCGATCACCTCGAGCCCCTTGTTGAGCATGGTGGCGGAATCGACCGAAATCTTGCGGCCCATGCTCCAGTTCGGGTGGGCGCAAGCCTGGGCCGGCGTCACGTCGTGCAGGTCTTCCAGGTCGCGCCCGCGGAACGGACCGCCGGAAGCGGTCAACAGCAGCCGGCGCACGCCGGGTGCGGGGCTATCCGGCGCGACGGCTCGTCCGCCGTGAGGCAGACATTGGAAAATGGCGTTATGTTCGCTGTCGATAGGCAGCAGTTCGGCGCCGTTGTCGCGTATGGCCTGCATGAAAAGCGAGCCGGCCGCAACCAGCGCTTCCTTGTTGGCCAGCAAGACGCGCTTGCCGCTGCGGGCAGCCGCCAGGGCGGCGGGCAGGCCCGCGGCCCCCACGATGGCCGCCATGACGGAGTCGCATTGGGGATCGGCGGCGGTATCGGCCAGCGCCTGGGCGCCGACGCGGATTTCCGGCATGGACTGGCCGCCAGCCCATGCGGCAATGAATTTCTCGCGCGCCGCAGAGTCGGGCACCACCACGACCGCGGCGCGGCTGGCCTGTGCCTGCTCCGCCAGGCGCGCCATCTGGCTGTACGCCGATAGCGCATAAACCGCCAGGCGCTCGGGGTGGCGGGCGATCACATCCAGCGTGCTTTCACCGATCGAACCGGTCGATCCCAGCACGACGACGCGTTGAAAAGCCGTCAAAACAACACTCCAGACAAAAGTAGCGCAAACGGCGCGACCGGGAGAATCGCGTCGATGCGGTCATAGACCCCGCCGTGGCCAGGCAGCAGCGTGCTGGAATCCTTGCGTCCGGCGCGCCGCTTGAGCAGCGATTCGAACAGGTCGCCCACAATCGACAGCACGCCAAGCACGGCGGCAATGGGCAGCGCCAGCCAGAAGGTCCAGCGCTCGACCAGCGCGTGGCCGTAAGTGCCTTCCCACAGGCTGGAAAGACCGATCCAGACCACCGCCCCCAGGACGCCAGCGACCGCGCCTGCGATCGTTTTGCCCGGGCTGACCCGCGGGGCCAGTTTACGCTTGCCGAAGGCTCTGCCGGCAAAATAAGCGGCGATATCGGCGACCCAGACCAGCGCCAGCAGCGACACTACGAAACCGGCTCCATGCGCCACGAACATCTGCGCCAGCACGGCCCAGGCGGCAAACGCCGCGGGCACGGAGAAAATCGACCAGCCCACACTGGCGGGAGGCGCATCGGAACGCCCGCGCACCACCGCCGTCAGGCCGCCGAACAGCCAGACCGCGGCCACCGCCGGCACTACGTAGCGCAGCACCCAGACGGGATCTGTGATTCCGGCATTCTGTCCCGCGAGCCATGCGGAGGCCAACGCCAGCATGCCCGCGAACAGCAGGACGGCAACGCCGACGGCAATGAGAGGGGAAGGCGGTTGCGGCAAGGTCAGGCGGAGCCACTCCCAATTGGCGCAGGCGGCCGCCAGAGCCAGAAGCGCAACGAACCACCAGGGGTTCGCGCTGATCATCGCGGCAGCCAGAACGGCCAACAGAACGACTGCGGTAACGATACGCTGGCCCAACATATGACGGTCTCCTCGTGTACAGCCCTGGAAAGACGCGCTAGTCGCCGTCCGTTTTATTTCGCGCCGTTTTCGCTGAGTTGCGCGCTGGTACGGCCGAAACGGCGTTCGCGCGTGCGGTACCAGTCAAAGGCGGCCGCGAGCTCGGCGGCGCCGAAATCCGGCCAGTAGCGGTCCGTGAAGTAGAACTCCGCGTAAGCCATCTGCCAGATCAGAAAATTGGAAATGCGCTGTTCGCCGCCGGTGCGGATGAACAGGTCGGGTTCTGGCGCCCAGGCCATGGACAGATGGCGCGCCAGGCGCTCCTCGTCCACCAACTGGGGCTGCGTGGCCAGTGCGGGCTCGGCGGCCAGCATGGCGCGGGTGGCCTGCAGGATGTCCCAGCGTCCGCCATAGTTGGCGGCAACCGTCAGGTGCAGGCGGTCGTTGTGGGCCGTGCGCTCCTGCGCCGCGAAGATCAGCTCTTGCAAACGGGGCTCGAAGGCCGACAGGTCGCCGATGACGTGCAGACGCACGCCCTGCTCTTCCAGCTTGCCGATCTCGCGCTCCAGCGCCTGCACGAACAGGCGCATGAGCAGCGACACTTCCTCGGCCGGGCGGCGCCAGTTCTCGGAACTGAAGGCGAACAGCGTCAGATAGCGCACGCCGGCGCGCCCGCACGCCTCGACCACGCGCCGCACCGCCTGCACGCCCTTGGCATGGCCCGCAGTGCGCGGAAGCAGCCGCCTCGTCGCCCACCGGCCATTGCCATCCATGATGATGGCGACGTGCTCGGGAATGTCGCGGGTAGCGGGAACCGCCTGGGTCGAACTGGTTGCCATTGGTCTGGGGTTGCGCGCGGTGAAACGGCGAAAACGGAACTACGTAAAGAAAAGCCTGCGCCGTCGTTCCACCGCTAAGCAGCAATGCTGCGAACCAATGGACAGGACGGCGCTCAGGCAGGATATCCTGGTCGCCAGGAGGATACGGACTAGCCTATCACCCTGACGGCATCCAGGAATTATACGGTCATGATTTCCGCTTCTTTCTGCGTAACCATCTTGTCGATTTCGGCCACGCTGCGATCGGTCAGTTTCTGGACGTCGTCCTGCGAACGGCGTTCGTCGTCCTCGGAGATTTCCTTGTCCTTGACCAGCTTCTTCAGCGCTTCGTTGGCTTCGCGGCGCAGGTTGCGCACGGCCACCTTGGCGTCCTCGCCTTCGCTGCGGACAACCTTGGTCAGGTCGCGGCGGCGCTCTTCGGTCAGCGCGGGCATCGGCACGCGGATGGTGTCGCCCATCGACATGGGGTTCAGGCCCAGGTCCGATTCGCGGATCGCCTTTTCGATCGCGGAGGCCATGCTCTTCTCGTAGGGCTGCACGCTGATGGTGCGGGCGTCCACGAGGTTCACGTTGCCAACCTGGCTGATCGGCACGGGCGAGCCGTAGTACTCGACCTGCACGTGGTCCAGGATGCCGGTATGGGCGCGGCCCGTGCGGATCTTGGCCAGGTTGGTCTTGAGCGTGTCAAGCGACTTGGCCATCCTGGCTTCGGCGGATTTGCGGATTTCTGCGACGCTCATGGAATTTCCTTTTCTTTAGACGTGTACCAAGGTGCCTTCGTCTTCGCCGCTGACGACCCGCTTGAGGGCGCCGGACTTATTGATCGAAAACACTTTGATCGGCAGCTTCTGGTCACGGCACAGCGCAAAGGCGGTGGCGTCCATGACTTCCAGCCGGCGGACGATCGCTTCGTCGAAGCTGATGCGCGAGTAACGCGTGGCGGTGGGATCCTTGTTGGGATCCGCGCTGTAGATGCCGTCGACCTTGGTGGCCTTCAGCACGATCTCCGCCCCGATCTCGGCGCCGCGCAACGCAGCGGCCGTGTCCGTGGTGAAGAAGGGGTTGCCGGTACCTGCCGCGAAGATGACGACCTTGCCCTCTTCGAGGTAGCGCAGCGCCTTCGGGCGGATGTACGGCTCGACGACCTGATCGATGTTCAAGGCCGATTGCACGCGGGTGTCGACACCCTTGTGCTTGAGCGCGTCTTGCAGCGCAAGCGCGTTCATGATGGTGGCCATCATGCCCATGTAGTCGGCGGTTGCGCGGTCCATGCCCTGCGCGCCCGGGGCGACGCCACGGAAAATATTGCCCCCGCCGATGACGATGGCCAGCTCGACGCCCGTGGCGGCGACTTCAGCGACCTCATCGGTCATGCGGACGATGGTGGAGCGGTTGATGCCGAATGCATCGTCGCCCATCAGCGCCTCGCCGGAAAGTTTGAGAAGAACCCGTTTGTATGCTCTGCTGCTCATAGGTGATATCCCGAAGAACAATCCGACGAAAGTGTAAGACAAGAAATAGGCCGGACTAGAATTTAATCTAGCGCCGGCCCTTAAGCACTACCCTGGGTCAGGCGCGGCCGGCGGCGGCAGCGGCGACCTCAGCGGCGAAATCGCTGGTCTTCTTCTCGATACCTTCGCCGACAACGAACAGCACGAATTTGCTGATCGAAGCGCCCTTTTCCTTGAGCATCTGCTCAACGCTGTGCTTGTCGCTCTTGACGAACGGCTGCGACAGCAGGGTGACTTCCTTCAGGAACTTGGCGACCGAGCCTTCGACCATCTTGGCGACGATGTCAGCCGGCTTGCCCGATTCGGCAGCCTTCTGTTCGGCGACCGAGCGTTCGGCGGCGATGTCGGCGGGGTTCACGCCGTCGGCGTTCAGGGCCTTGGGCTTGGTGGCGGCGATGTGCATCGCCAGGTCCTTGCCCACTTCTTCCGCGCCGGTGTATTCGACCAGCACGCCGATCTTGCCGCCGTGCACGTAGCTGGCCAGCGAGTTCGGGGTCTCGATGCGCTCGAAGCGGCGGATCGAGATGTTTTCGCCGATCTTGCCGATCAGGGCGGTACGGGTGCTTTCGACCGTGCCGTCGCCGTAGGGCAGCGCCGACAGGGCTTCCACGGTGGCGGGGTTCTGCGTGGCGACCAGCTCGGCCAGCTTGTTCACGAAGCCGACGAAGTCGTCGTTCTTGGCGACGAAGTCGGTTTCGCAGTTGATTTCGATGACGGCGCCCTTCTTGGCGTCGGCGGAGATGAACAGACCGATCAGGCCTTCAGCGGTGACGCGGGCGGCAGCCTTGCTGGCCTTGTTGCCCAGCTTGACGCGCAGGATTTCCTCGGCGCGGGCCAGGTCACCCTCGGCTTCCGTCAAGGCCTTCTTGCACTCCATCATGGGCGCGTCGGTCTTTTCGCGCAGTTCCTTGACCAGGGCAGCGGTAATTTCAGCCATGTTTGCTCCAATTTGCTAGAACATGCCCCGGGAAACCGGGACAGTGGTTTGATTCGATGGGACATCCGCGACTAGCGGATCAGGAAGATGGGAGCCCACCTTCGCATTGCCGGCGAGGCGGGAGCGGACCGATTTCGGCACCGCTCCCAGACGCTAACCGCCGGACATGACAACAGGCTTAGGCCTGGTTGTCCTGCACTTCGACGAACTCTTCCTGGCCTTCGCCCAGTTCTTCGACCAGACCGTTCAGGTTCTGTTCGCGGCCTTCCAGCACGGCGTCGGCGATGCCCTTGGCGTACAGCGCGATGGCCTTGGCCGAGTCGTCGTTGCCGGGGATGACGTAGTCGATGCCTTCGGGCGAGTGGTTGGTGTCAACCACGGCGACCACGGGGATACCCAGGGTCTTGGCTTCGGCGATGGCGATCTTGTGGTAGCCGACGTCGATCACGAAAATGGCGTCAGGCAGACCGTTCATGTCCTTGATGCCGCCGATCGACTTGTTCAGCTTTTCCAGTTCGCGCTGGAACAGCAGGCCTTCCTTCTTGATCATGCGCTCGGCGCCGCCTTCGGCGACCACGGCTTCCATGTCCTTCAGGCGCTTGACCGAGGTCTTGACCGTCTTGAAGTTGGTCAGCATGCCGCCGAGCCAGCGGGCGTCGACGAAGGGCATGCCGCAACGGGAGGCTTCAGCGGCGACCAGCTCGCGAGCAGCGCGCTTGGTGCCGACGAACAGGATGTTGCCGCCGCGAGCAGCCAGCTGCTTCACGAACTTGGTGGCTTCCTGGTACTTATCAACCGTCTTTTCCAGGTTGATGATGTGAATCTTGTTGCGATGGCCGAAGATGAAGGGGGCCATCTTGGGGTTCCAGTAGCGGGTCTGGTGACCAAAGTGGACACCCGCTTCCAGCATTTCGCGCATCAAAGACATAACTTTCTCCAAGGGTTGATTTCTTGCGCCGCACCTGCATCAGCCTCTGGCTGACACCCTGGGTGGTGTTGCGCGCGATTTCCCGCAAATGCGGGATGACAAAATTTTAACCGGGCCGACCGATCACTGCCGCAATAACTGCGACGCCCTGGGGCGCCTTCTACTACGCTGCCGCGATAAACCCAGACGGCCGCCACGACCAAGAGCCTTGCACCGCATGCTTGCAGGCGCTTTTCCAGACCCACCAGGAATTTCCTGGAAGTTTCCGGCGGTTTCCCGAAAGCGCACCCGGACCTGTTTTGTTGGCGGCGAAATCCAGCTCTGGAAAATCCAGCTCTTCGCGTTCAAGCGCGGGGTTGTCACACCCTGGCTTCAGTTCGACCGCGCATCAGACCATCGGGTCATTTCTTAAGAAAACGCGAACGTTTTCAAGAACTTAAGCCGACATCCATACCGAGTCCAAACCCTGAGCCTGCATCGCCGCTCTAAAACATGACCGGGCTTACAAGCACGCCGCGTCCCCAGCCTGGCGCCTGCATCGGATTTGCCGCCGCTCCGCCCGCCCGACTGGTTTCCTGCCTGCGTGCCCACCCACGGAACCAACGACCTGCCCGATTTCGCTCCACAACCTTCGCTTGCGGTGAAACTTCAGGGCGCGCCGCCGATCACTATGAAAGGACCTGCTGCCAGACTACCTGCCGGGTTTGCGTGACATCGGTTCCGCTGCCTGCACCCGCCGGGTTCGGCCTTTGCCGTAACCCGATTGCTCCCCAAAATTTTAGGGAAGCCTATAATTCTACTATTCTTTCAAGCAGACATTCAAGCGAGACATCGCCAAGCTATTCCATGGGCACTATCACCAATCAAGCCGACCTGGCCAAGATGCGCGCCGCCTGCCAGGATGCGGCCAAAGTCCTCGATTTCATTACGCCGCACGTCAAGCCTGGGGTCACCACCGGAGAGCTGGACCGCCTCTGCCTGGAGTACCTGACCGATGAGCTGGGCGTGAAATCGGCCACGGTGGGCTATGCGCCCCCGGGCTACCCTCCCTTCCCCGGCGCCATCTGTACCTCGGTCAACCACCAGGTCTGCCATGGCATCCCGGGCGACAAGGTGTTGAAAAACGGCGATTCGCTGAATATCGACGTCACCATCATCAAGGATGGCTGGTTCGGCGACACCAGCCGCATGTACGCAGTGGGCGAACAATCCATATTGTCGCGCCGCCTGACCGAGATCACCTTCGAATGCATGTGGAAGGGCATCCAGCAGGTGAAAAACGGGGCCACGTTGGGCGACATCGGCAACGCGATCCAGAAGCACGCCGAGGCCAACGGCTTTTCAGTGGTGCGCGAGTTCTGCGGCCACGGCATCGGCCAGCGCTTCCACGAAGACCCGCAGGTGCTGCACTATGGCAAGCCGGGTACGGGCGTGAAGCTGACGACGGGCATGCTGTTCACCATTGAACCGATGATCAATGCGGGCCGCCGCGAGATCCGCCAGCTGTCCGACGGCTGGACGGTCGTCACCCGCGACCACAGCCTGTCGGCCCAATGGGAGCATGCTGTCTGTGTCACCGAGACCGGCTACGAAGTGTTGACCCTGTCGCCGGGGATGCCCAAGCCGCCCGCCTTCGTCACCGAACCCCTGGTCATCCCAGCCGTCTGACACACAACCTTAGCCGCCATGACCGCCGCCATTCTCAGCGCCCTGCGCGAACGCATCCAGGAAGCCCGGCGGACCGCGGTGGCGCAATTCCGCACGCACCTGCGGCCAGACACCCTCCTGTCCGAGCTGCGCCGCATCGTCGACGCCGCGCTGCGCGACCTGATCAAGCATTGCCCCCTGCCCGCCGGCGCCACGCTGGCGGCCGTGGGCGGCTATGGCCGGGGCGAGCTTTACCCGCACTCCGACGTGGACCTGCTGATCCTGCTGCCGCACGCTCCCACGCCCGAGGACGAGTCGGCCATCGAAAAGCTGGTGGCCTCGCTGTGGGACCTGGGCCTGGAGCCGGGCCATAGCGTGCGCACCATCGAGGACTGCGAACGCGAGGCGGACGCCGATATCACGGTGGAAACGGCTTTGCTGGAATCCCGCTGGCTGGCGGGCAGCCGCACGCTGATGAAGGCCTTCGAAGCCGCGACCAAGTCGCGCCTGGACCCGCGCGCGTTCTTTCGCGCCAAGCGCGTCGAAATGCAGCAGCGCCACGCGCGCTACCAGGACACGCCCTATGCGCTGGAGCCGAACTGCAAGGAGTCGCCGGGCGGACTGCGCGACCTGCAGGTCATCCTGTGGATGGCCCGGGCAGCCGGCTTTGGCAACAGTTGGCGCTCCGTGGCGCAAGCCGGCCTGCTGACCTCGTCCGAGGCGCGCGACCTGCGCAAAGCAGAACAAGCCTTCAAGCGCCTGCGCATCGAATTGCACCTGCTGGCGAACCGGCGCGAAGACCGCGTGCTGTTCGACCTGCAGCCCGCCCTGGCCGAAGTCTATGGAATCCATGCCACCGCCACCCGCCGCGGCAGCGAGCTGCTGATGCAGCGCTACTACTGGGCGGCGCGGCTGGTGACCCAGCTGAACGGCATCCTGGTGCAGAACATCGAGGAACGGCTGTTCCCGCGTCCGGACAGCGACGCGCGCGACATCGACGACGACTTCCGCAATCTGCGCGACCGCCTGGACATCATTCGCGACGACGGTTTCGAGCGCAATCCCACCCTGCTGCTGCGGGCCTTCCTGGTGATGCAACAGCATCCGGAACTGACCGGGATGTCGGCGCGCACGCTGCGCGCCATCTGGCATTCGCGCCACCGCATCGACGCGCAATTCCGCCGCAACCCGGTCAACCGCAAGCTGTTCCTGCAGATCCTGCAGCAGCCGCGCGGCATCGTGCATGAGCTGCGGCGCATGACCATGCTGAACATCCTGCCGCGCTATCTGCCGGTATTCCGCCGCATCGTCGGCCAGATGCAGCATGACCTGTTCCACGCCTATACGGTGGATCAACACACGCTGGCGGTGGTGCGCAACCTGCGCCGCTTCACCATGCCGGAACATGCCCAGGAGTATCCGCTGGCCAGCCAGCTGATCGCCGGCCTGGACCGGCACTGGCTGCTGTATGTGGCCGCGCTGTTCCACGACATTGCCAAAGGCCGCGGCGGCGACCATTCCGAACTGGGCGCGCGCGAAGTGCGCAAGTTCGCCCAAGACCACGGCATGGAGCCCGAGGACGCCAAGCTGGTCGAATTCCTGGTCCGCCAGCACCTGCTGATGTCGGCCGTGGCGCAGAAGCGCGACCTGTCCGATCCGGCCGTGGTGCAGGACTTCGCCGCCACCGTGAAGGACGAACGCCACCTGACCGCCCTGTACCTGCTGACGGTCGCCGATATCCGCGGCACCAGCCCCAAGGTCTGGAATGCCTGGAAAGGCAAGTTGCTGGAAGACCTGTACAAGCTGACGCTGGCCGCCCTGGGCGGCGCCCACGCCGACGCCCACACCGTCCTGACCGAGCGCAAGGAAGAAGCCGCCCGCCTGACCCGCCTGGCGGGCCTGCGCGACGATGCCCGGGAAGCCTTCTGGAACCAGCTCGACGTGGCGTATTTCCTGCGCCACGACGCCTCGGACATCGCCTGGCACACGCGCCATCTTTATCATCAGGTCGCGCCAGCGCAGGCGGTGGTCAAGGCCCGCCCCACCGAACATGGCGAAGGCCTGCAGATCATGGTGTACACCCGCGATGCGCCCGACCTGTTCGTGGCGATCTGCGGCTATTTCGACGCCAAATCGCTTTCCATTCAGGATGCGCGCATCCACACCACGCGCCACGGCTGGGCGCTGGACAGCTTCATCGTGCTGTTGCCGGAAGGCGCCAGCGACCTGCGCGCCCAGGCCACCCTGGTCGAACACGAGCTGGCCGAACGCCTCAAGGACCCGCACGCCGCCGCCTTGCAACAGCCCGCGCGCGGCGGCTACTACGGCCGCGGCCGGCAGTCCCGCGTGTCACGGGTGTTCCCGGTCATGCCGCAGGCCGAACTGCAGCCCGACGAGCGCAGCACCTCCTGGCGCCTGTCGGTAACCGCGACCGACCGCCCCGGCCTGCTGCACGCGCTGGCGCGCGTCTTCGCCGGGCACGAAGTGAACCTGCTGATGGCCAAGATCATGACGCTGGGGGACCGGGTCGAGGACGTCTTCATCGTCGACGGTTCGGCGCTGACGCGCCCGCGCAGCCAGATGCAGTTCGAACGCGACGTCCTGGACGCCCTGGCGGGCGAGGAAGCCCAGCAGCGCGCCGCCTGATCACGGGTGCCTGGCATCGCCAGCGCCGCCGGGACCGCATACAATCCCGGTTTTCGGCCAGGCGATACCCTCCCCATGGAGCTAAACGATTATCTGCGCGTTTTCGGCACCAGCTTCTTTTTCGCGCTGGCCACCCTGCTGCCCTTTCTGAACCCGCCCGCGATCGCGCCGATCTTCCTGTCGCTGACCGAGGGCGCGTCATCATCCACCCGCATGGTGCTGGCCAAGCGCGTGGCCATCAATGTCTGCCTCATGTTGATCGTCGCCATGGTCGCGGGCAACGTGCTGCTTAGTTTCTTCGGCATTTCGCTGTCCATCGTGCGGGTCGGCGGCGGCATGCTCGTGATCGCCAGCGCCTGGCGGCTGGTGAATTCGCCCGACGCCGATACCGAGCGCGTGGCGCGCATGGCCGAGTCCTTCACCCCGGAGATGGCCAAGGCCCGCGCGTTCTATCCGCTGACCTTCCCCATCAGTTGCGGTCCCGGATCCATCGCCGCGGCCATCACCGTGGGGGTGTCGCTGCGCGATCAGAACCACGTGCTGAGCCTGGTGCGGCTGGGTGGATCCATTCCGGGCATCATCGTCGTATCGGTCACGCTCTACATCTGCCTGCGCTTTGCCGCGCAAATGCTGCACCGCCTGGGCGACAATGGCACCGCTGTGTTCATGCGCCTCTCGGCCTTCATCATGCTGTGCCTCGGCGTACAGATCTTCTGGGAAGGCTCGCGCGAACTGCTGCTGGGCGTGTTGCAGCAAGTGATGCAACCAATTCCGATTCCCAAGGCCTAAGCCTGGCTCGGGGCCGCTTCCGGCCCCTTTTCCAACCCTTGCAAAGCAACAATGACCTCTCGCTCAGAACGCCTGCTCCGCCTGATCGCCCTCTTCTGCTTCGGCGCCGTCGGCCTTGCCCTCGTTTCCCAGCACGTCTTCGACATGCCGCCCTGCGCCTGGTGCGTCATGCAGCGCCTGATCTACCTGGTGATCGGCGTGATCGCGCTGGTGGGCGGATTCGGCGGTGGACGCGCCCTGACGCGCCTGTGCGGCGCGCTCACCGCGCTATTGTCCCTGGGCGGTATCGCCGCGGCCTGGTATCAGTACAGCGTAGCGGCCAACATGCTGTCCTGCGACCAGACCTTCGCCGACCGCTTCATGACCGGCATCGGCCTGGAAAGCGCCGTGCCGTGGCTGTTCGGCATCTATGCCACTTGCATGGACGCCAAAGTGCCAGTGCTGGGCATCGAATATGCACTGTGGAGCCTGGCGCTCTTCGTCATCATTTTCTTCATGGCGCTGCCGGTCGTGTTCCGGCGCGGCGGATCGCAGTAACAGCCCTTCCTGACGCCGCCCGCAGCATCGCGGGCGGCGGCCAAACGCGGGGAAGCCTGGTCTCGCTCCGGCGCCGTCCCCGCCTTGATCATGTCCAATCTGAAATACCTGACCGGATACCCGGAATCCCTGCTCACCCAGGCCCAAAAGCTGCTCGACCAAGGCAAGCTGGGCGCGGCGCTGCTGGCGCGCTACCCTGCCGGCCCCCACGACGTGCGCACCGACCGGGCGCTCTACCAATACGTAACGGACCTGAAGAACAGCTACATGCGCAACGGCGACCAGATCAACAAGGTCGCCTTCGACAGCAAGATCCATGTGATCCAGCACGCGCTGGGACAACACACTTATATCTCGCGCGTGCAGGGCGGCAAGCTGAAGGCCAAGCACGAAATCCGGGTGGCCACATTGTTCAAGACCGTGCCGGCGGAATTCCTGAAGATGATCACGGTGCATGAACTGGCCCACCTGAAGGAAAAGGACCATAACAAGGCCTTCTACAACCTGTGCCTGCGCATGGAACCGCAGTACCACCAGTATGAGTTCGACTTGCGGCTGTATCTGACGCACCTGGACGCGACACGCGAAACCTTGTGGAAGGCCGCGGCCTGATATCGCAGTGCAGGCGCCCAGTACCCCGCAATAAAAAATGCCGTCCCGAAGGACGGCATTTTTCTTGCCACCAGGCAAACGCGTCAGGCGTCGCTGGCGGCGTAGCCCATGTTGAACTGCAGGCCGCTGGCCCCGCCTTCCTCGCCCGGTTCGCCACGGGACTGGCCCAGGCGAGCCAAGTATTCAGGGGTGATGTCGCCCGTGACGTACTGGCCGTCAAAGCACGAAGCCTCGAAGCGCGACAGCTTGGGGTTGATGTCCCGCACTGCCTGCTGCATGTCGTGCAGGTCCTGGTAGACCAGCGAGTCGGCGCCGATGGCGCGGGCGATTTCCTCGTCGCTGCGGCCGGTGGCGATGAGTTCGCTCTGCGTAGGCATGTCGATGCCGTAGACGTTCGGGAAACGCACCGGGGGAGCAGCCGAGGCGAAGTAGACCTTGTTGGCGCCTGCGGCGCGAGCCATGTCCACGATCTCGCGGCTGGTCGTGCCGCGCACGATGGAGTCGTCCACCAGCAGCACGTTCTTGCCCTTGAATTCCATGCCGATGGCATTGAGTTTCTGGCGCACGGACTTACGGCGCACGGCCTGGCCCGGCATGATGAAGGTGCGGCCCACGTAGCGGTTCTTGATCAGGCCTTCGCGGTAGTCCAGGTTCAGGCGGGCGGCCAACTGCATAGCTGCGGGACGCGAGGAGTCCGGAATCGGCATGACCACGTCGATATCGCCCAGGCGCATGTTGCGCGCGACCTTGTCGGCCAGGTACTCGCCCATGCGCAGACGGGCGTCATACACCGACACGCCGTCGATCAGGGAGTCCGGACGCGCGAAGTACACGTACTCGAAAATGCAGGGCACCAGTTGCGGATTGTCGGCGCACTGGCGGCTGACGAAGCGGCCGTCCAGGTCGATGAACACGGCTTCGCCGGGCTCGACGTCGCGCACGAAGGCAAAGCCGCTGCCTTCCAGCGCCACCGATTCCGACGCGACCATCCACTCCACGCCCTCTTCGGTTTCCTGGCGACCGATGCACAGCGGACGGATGCCGTTGGGATCACGGAAGGCCAGCAGGCCGTAACCAGAAATCTGCGCCACCACGGCATAGGCGCCGCGCACGCGCTTGTGCAGGGCCGATACGGCGCGGAAGATGGCGTCGTCGTCCAGCGACACGCCGCTGGCCGCCGATTGCAGCTCGTGCGCCAGCACGTTCAGCAGGACTTCGGAATCGGAGTTGGTGTTGATGTGGCGGCGGTCAACGCGGTAGAGCGATTCGCGCAGTTCGCGCCAGTTGGTCAGGTTGCCGTTGTGGGACAACATGATGCCGAACGGCGCGTTGACGTAGAACGGCTGGGCCTCTTCCTCGCTGGCGCTGGAGCCCGCGGTGGGATAGCGGACCTGCCCGACGCCCGACGTACCCGGCAGCGCGCGCATGTTGCGCGTGCGGAAGACGTCGCGCACCAGGCCGTGAGCCTTGTACATATTGAATTGGTTACCTTGCGATGTCGCGATGCCCGCGGCGTCCTGCCCGCGATGCTGCAACAGCAGCAAGCTGTCATAGAGCAGCTGGTTGACCGGCCCGCGCCCGATGACCCCTACGATTCCACACATGGTGAGATTTCCTGGTTGATTTAAAGCTAATCAATACGGCAGCCACGTCGCCAGGGACGGCGGCAGCCACGTCTTGATATGTTTGATGGCCTCGATGGCCGAATGCGAAAACATGGCGTCCTTCCACCACGGCTCCTGCGGCAGCGGCGTGTAGCCTGCGGCGGCGACCAGCGCCAGCACGATCAACAGGCCACGGGCCAGCCCGAACATCCCGCCCAGGCCGTGGTCGGCGGGACTCAGTCCGGTGCTGCGGATCAGGGCGGCAAGCGTCATGTTGACCAAGCCCACGCCGAGCAGCACGATGATGAACACCGCGGCGTACGAGACTCCCATGCGCAGCAGCGTCGTTTCAATATAGGGCTCCAACCAGGCATAGACCGTGGGCCCCCACCATATCGCCGCCACGAAGGCCAGCAGATAGGCGACCAGCGACAGCACCTCTTTGAGCAGGCCGCGCACCAGGCCCAGCACACCCGAAACCACCAGGATGGCCAGCACGACGAAGTCGAAGCCGGTCACTATTGGGCGGCGATGAAACCATTGTCATAGCCCAGGGTGCGCAACCGCGCCTGGGCCGCCTGCGCCGCCTCGCGCGAGGGGAACGGCCCCACCCGCAGACGGTACTGCTGTTTGCCATTGATGGTGGCTTGTTCCACGAATGCGTTGGTGACGCCGGCCTGGTGCAGCTTGCCGCGCCGCGACTGGGCGTCCTCGGAGGTCGTATAGGCGGCGATCTGCAACACGAAATTGCCCTTGGCGGCGGGCTTGGGCGCGGGCGCCGAAGCCGCAGGCGCCGAACGCCCTTCCAGCAAGGCCAGCGCGCGCGCGCCGTCATCCGATCGGTTATCGGGCTTGGCCGGCGTCGCGGGCTTGGGGTCCGGCTTGGGCGGCGTAGCCGGCTTGGGCTCGGGCTTGGGCGGCGTGACGGCCGCCGTCGCGGGCGGCGTCGCAGGTTGCGCGGCCGGAGGCGTCGTCGTCGCCGGCGGCTGCACGGACGTCACGGGAGGCGGCGTCGGGATGGCCGAAGGATCCGTCGGCGCAGCACTGCCCGGCGCGGGCGTCTGCGGCGCGGCGACTTGCGGTTCGGTCACTTGCGGCTGGAACGGCGTATTGCGCTCCGGCACCCTGATGGGAATGTTGTCGTCCACAGGCGTGGGCTGCGAATCGAGCACCATGGGAAGGATGATGACGGCTGCCAGCACCAGCGCGACAGCGCCTGCCAGCCTGCGCCGCGCGCGACCGCGCAGCTCCGCAGCCTGCACCTCGCTGGGCACAGCCGCCCGCTTGGAGGACGGCGCCTGGTCGGCAGGATCTTTGCGTTTGAAAAAACCCATGGAGGAGAATTCCTTGCGGCGATATGGCGGCGGGCCGCCGGACGCGACTGACCCGCTGCTGCCTATGCCTTGCGACCCAGAGCCTGCAAAACCGAGGCTACGGTGAGAAACGAGCCGAACACCACGATTCTATCATTCTCCCCTGCCCGTTCGCGCGCTGCCGCAAAGGCCTGGGCGGGATCCGGGTAAGCGGAGATACCTGGTTTTTCGCCATCCGCCGGCGCGGGCGGCAGCGCGGCGGCGACCTGCTCCGCCAGCGCGTCTCCAGAGGTGCCGCGCGGCCCCGGCAAGCCGGCGCAGTACCAGTTGTCGATGCGCGTGCCGAGCTTGGCGATGACGCCGGCCAGATCCTTGTCGTTGAGCATGCCGAACACCGCGTGGGTGTAGGGATGAAAGCCCATGTTGTCCAGGTTCTGCGCCAGCACCGCCGCGGCATGCGGATTGTGCGCCACGTCCAGGATGACCGCGGGCTGGCCCGGCAGGATCTGGAAACGGCCCGGCAGCGACGCCTGCAGCAAGCCCAGGCGCACGGCCTGTTGCGGCACCGGCAGGCGGTCGCGCACCGATTCCAGCGCAGCCAGCGCGGCCGACGCGTTCAGCAGCTGGTTGGCGCCACGCAGCGCCGGATAGGCCAGCGAGTTGCGCCGCTGTTCGCGGCCGCCATAGGCCCATTGCTGGCGGTCGCCGGAATAGTTGAAGTCGCGTCCGAACAGCCACAGGTCCGCGCCGATTTCCTGGACGTGGTCCAGCAGCGATTGCGGCGGCATGGGATCGCTGCAGATCGCCGGCCGGCCGCTGCGGTAGATGTGGGCTTTCTCGAAGCCGATCTTCTCGCGCGTATCGCCCAGCCAGTCGGTGTGGTCCAGGTCCACGCTGGTGACGACGGAGCAATCCGCATCGACGATATTGACGGCGTCCAGCCGTCCGCCCAGGCCGACTTCCAGCACCACGGCGTCCAGTTTCGACTGCGAGAACAGTCGCAGGATTGCCAGCGTGGTGAACTCGAAGTACGTCAGCGACACGTCGCCGCGCGCGGCTTCGACCGCCTGGAACTGGGCAATCAAGGCCTCGTCCGTGGCGATCTGGCCATTGATGCGGGCGCGTTCGTTGAAATTGATCAGGTGCGGGGACGTGTACAGCCCGACCTTGTAGCCGGCCGCAAGCAGGATTGCCTCCAGCATGGCACAGGTGGAACCCTTGCCGTTGGTGCCGCCGACGACGAACTTCACGCCGGACAGCTCCAGCCCCAGGTGCCCCGCCACCTCGCGCACCCGGTCCAGACCCATGTCGATGGCGGTGGCGTGGATCGATTCCAGGTACTGCAGCCAATCGGACAGGGTGGCGGAAACGTCGGGCGTGCGGGCAGAAGACATGACAAAGCCGGTAGTGAGATCAGCCTTCGATTTTAGCAGTCCGCGCCCGGTGTTTTCCCTAATCCCCCAGGGAGCGGCAAGGTATCCGCAGCGAAAAACTGCTTGCCACTATTTTTCTCATACATAAAAATAATTTCACGTATGAAAATTTAAACGGATCAACCATGACGCAAAGCAAGACTCCCGCCTGGCTGGTGCGCGAGGCCAACGTGCCCGGCTACCACCCCGCCAATCACACCGGCACCCTGAACCGGCGCCTGATCGGCCCGGACACCGTCGGCTCCCGGGGCGTGGAAGTGCTGCTGGGCGTGATCGACAAGGGCAAGGGCGCCCTGCCGCACGCCCACCCCGGCATCGAGCAGGTCTGCTATCTGCTGTCCGGCACGGCGCGCGCGCAGGTGCAGGACGAATGGGCCGACATGGGACCCGGCGACTGCTGCTATTTCCCCCCGGACATTCCGCACGTCTTCACCGTCACCAGCGACGAGCCCGCCCGCCTGCTGGTGATCTATACGCCCCCTTATGAAGAATCCCCAGACCGCGTGATACGCGGCTTTCCGGCGCCATCCCCAGCCGCTTGACGCGGCGCAGCCCCGGGCAGCGGACGCAGAAACCGCGCCTGGACCCGAAGCACACAGGAGACAAACCATGAGACCCCTAAGCCTGCTGGGCGCCGCCCTCATCGGCGGCGCAGCGCTATTCGCCGGCCCCGCCGCCCACGCCGCCGACTATCCCGCGAAACCCATCACCCTGATCGTCCCCTTTCCCGCCGGATCCGGCACCGACGCCGTGGGCCGCATCTTCGGCGCCGAGCTGGGCAACATCCTCGGCCAACAGGTCGTGGTGGAGAACAAGCCCGGAGCCAACGCCACCATCGCCGCCAACTACGTGGCGCGCGCCAAGCCTGACGGCTACACGCTCTTCGTCACCACCAACACCTCGCATTCGGCCGCGCCCTGGCTGATGAAGAACGTGCCCTACGATCCGGTCAAGGACTTCACCCCCATCGCCCGCGGCGGCAACCTGCCCTTCATCCTGGTCGTGAACCCGAAACGCCCGTGGAAGACCGTGGGCGAACTGGTGGCCGACGCGCGCCAGCGTCCCGGCCGCATCACCTACGCCAGCGGCAACAGCACGGGCATCGTCGCCGGCGCCACGCTGGCCAACCGCGCCAAGATCGACATCCTGCACGTACCTTATAAAGGCACGCCGCAAGGGCTGACCGATGTGGTCGGCGGGCAGGTCGATTTCATGTTCACCGACCTGGCTTCCGGCCTGCCCTTCGTGCAATCGGGCCAGCTGCGCGCGCTGGCCGTGTCGACCGCCGAACGCAGCGCCATCGTCCCGGACCTGCCGTCCATGGCCGAATCCGGCGTGCAGGACTTCGACCTGAACTCCTGGAACGGCTACTTCGGCCCGGCGGGCATGCCCCCGGAGATCGTGGCCAAGCTGAATGCCGCGATCAATCAGGTGGTCGCCAAGCCTGACGTGCAAAAGCGCTTGGCCGGCCTGGGTTTCGACGCCTTTTCCAGCACGCCCGAGGCCTTTTCCCAGTTCGTCGGCTCGCAGCTGGACCTGTGGGGCAAACTGATCCGCGACGCGGGAATCGAGCAGCAATGAGCGACCGGCCGCAATCCGAAATTCCCGGCGGCCCGCTGGCGGGCGTACGCATCCTGGACCTGAGCACCGTCGTGATGGGGCCCTATGCCACCCAGGTCCTGGCCGACCTGGGTGCGGACGTCATCAAGGTCGAGCCGCCGGCAGGCGACAACATGCGGGCCGTCGGCCCCATGCGCAACCCCGGCATGGGCCATATCTATCTGCACCTGAACCGCAACAAGCGATCGGTGGTGCTGGACCTGAAGACGCCGGAGGGGCTTGAGGCCTGCCTGAAACTGGCCGAAAGCTGCGACGCCCTGCTCTACAACATCCGCCCGCAGGCGATGGCCCGGCTGGGCTTGTCCTACGAAACGGTCGCGGCGCGCAATCCGCGCATCGTCTACCTGGGCGCCTACGGCTATGGCGAGGCCGGCCCGTACGCCGGACGTCCCGCCTATGACGACCTGATCCAGGGCCAGACCGGCATCGCCGCCCTCTCCGCCCAGCAGAGCGGAGATGTGCCGCGCTACGCGCCGCTGACCCTGGCCGACCGCGCGGTCGGACTGCACGTCGGCATCGCGCTCGTCTCCGCGGTGCTGCACGCCCGCAGCACGGGACAAGGCCAGCAGGTGGAAATCCCCATGTTCGAGGGCATGGCCCACCTCGTGCTGGGGGACCATCTCGGCGGCGCCACCTTCGATCCCCCGCTCGGCCCCACGGGTTACGCGCGCCTGTTGGCGCCGCATCGCCGCCCTTACGCCACGGCCGACGGCTATATCAGCCTGCTGATCTATAACGACAAACACTGGCGCAACTTCTTCGACCTGATCGGCCGCCCGGAATTGTCGCGGGATCCGCGCTTCAGCACCCACGGCGCGCGCGCCGCCCATATCGGCGAGGTCTACGCCTTTGTCGCCGACGTCATCGCCACCCGGGGCAGCCAGGACTGGCTGGAAGGCTTGGCGCGGGCGGACATTCCCGCCTCGCCGCTCTATTCCGTGGACGATCTGCTGCAGGACGAGCACCTGGCCGCGACCGGCTTCATCCGGCCCATGGACCACCCCAGCGAAGGCCGGATCCGCACGACCGCGCCGTTGGGCAGATACGAAAACACCCCCACCTCGATACGCCGCCCCGCCCCCAGGCTGGGCCAGCACAGCCGCGAGGTGCTGGCCGAAGCCGGCTATGACCCTGCCCGGATCGACGCCATGACGGCCCGCGGCATCACCCTGGATGGAAACGACTGATGGACTTTGAATTCACCCCCGACCAGTTGGCCCTGCGGGACGCCGTGTCCCGCATCTGCGAACGCTATCCGGACGAATATTGGCTGGAACGCGACCGCGAAGGCGGCTTTCCGGAACCCCTGCATGCCGATCTGGCGCGCGACGGCTGGCTGGGCATCGCCATGCCGCAGGAATATGGCGGCGCGGGTCTGGGCATGACCGAAGCGGCGCTGATGATGCAGACCATCGCGGCTTCCGGCGCGGGCTTCACCGGCGCCTCGGCGGTCCACATGAATATCTTCGGCCTGAACCCGGTAGTGGTCTTCGGCAGCGACGAGCAGCGCCAGCGCTGGCTTGCACCCCTGATCGCGGGCCGCGAAAAGGCCTGCTTCGCCGTCACCGAACCCGACGCCGGACTGGACACCACCAAGCTCAGCACCCGCGCGGTGCGCCAGGGCGACGAGTACGTGGTGCATGGCCGCAAGATCTGGATCTCGACCGCCCAGGTCGCCCACAAGATGCTGCTGCTGGCCCGCACCACCCCGCTGTCAGACGTCGAAAAGCCCACGCAGGGCCTGTCGCTCTTCTATACAGACCTGGACCGCAGCAAGATAGAAGTGCGCGAAATCGAGAAAATGGGCCGCAAGGCGGTGGACTCGAACATGCTGTTCATCGACGGCCTGCGCATCCCCGTGGCCGACCGCATCGGCGAGGAAGGCCGGGGGTTCGAGTACATCCTGCACGGCCTGAACCCCGAGCGCATCCTGATCGCGGCCGAGGCGGTGGGCATCGGCCGAGCCGCCCTGGACCGGGCGGTGAAATACGCTGGAGAACGCACCGTATTCGGACGTCCCATCGGCCAGAACCAAGGCATCCAGCACCCCCTGGCCCAGGCCTGGATGCAGCTCGAAGCCGCCGACCTTATGGTATTCAAGGCCGCCAGCCTGTATGACGCGGGCAAGCCCTGCGGCCCCTACGCCAACTCGGCCAAATACCTGGCGGCCGAGGCCGGCTATAACGCCTGCCAGACCGCGGTCATGACCCTGGGCGGCATGGGGTACGCCAAGGAATACCATGTGGAGCGCCTGCTGCGCGAAAGCTTCATTCCGCGCATCGCTCCGGTCAGTCCGCAGCTGATCATGTGCTTCATCGCGGAGAAAGTGCTGGGACTGCCCAAGTCCTACTGAGCGACGGCGTTCGATAGGCGCCCAGGCCTGCCCGTCAGGCCTGCTGCTCCAGCGCGGTGCAGGCCGAGCGCAGGATGCGCGCGTAGGCCTCCTGCTGCGGCTCGATCCGGTAGATCGGCCCGCCCACCGAAATCGCGTAGTGTTCGCCGGACAGCGTAACGGGCCAGGCGATGGCGCCCACGTCCGCAATGGACTCGCCGCTGTTCATGAACCAGCCGCGCTGGCGCGACAGCTCCAGGTCCGCCAGCAGCGCCTCGCGCGTCACCAGGGTGCGCTCGTTGTGGCGGGTCATGGTCATATCCGCGAGCATGGCGTCGCGGGCCGGTGTGTCCAACAGGGACAGCAGCGCCTTTCCGAGCGAATTTGCGTGAACGTCCTTGAATTCACCCGCAACCGGCGCGTATCTGATCGTATGCGGGGAATCCAGCACATCCAGGTAGACCACCCGGCCGTCCTGGCTCAGCTTGGCGAAAACAATCGTTTCGCGGGTGGCGTCCCTTAATTCGGTAAGGCTGGGATAGACCCGGTCCAGCACCGGATCGGCGCGGGCGATGCGCTGCGCCATGGCCAATAGCCTGCCGGTCGGGTAGTAGCCCTGGCGCCGGCCGGTTTCATACAGATAACCGAGGCCGGTCAGGGTGCGGATCAGGGCCAGGCAGCTGGACACCGGCACATCCAGCAACCGGGCCAGTTCCGATAGCGGCAGCGCGCGCTTTTCGCGGGCATAGGTTTCGATGATTTCGATAACTCGCAGCGCCGTCTTGACACTCATTACCTGGTCCGAACTGTTTAGCACGTGAAACATCTGGCTCGCCGGCGGCTAAAGTTCCCTGCGGGCCTGCCGTAATGGTAGCTGAGAATTCCCTGAAAACAGCGCGTTCCTCCGAGACGCCCACATCGCCGTTGGAGTGATCATGGCCGTAACCCCCCTAGCCCCCGCATCGTTTGCACCAGCGCCGGTCGCGGCCGCGCCGGTTGCGCCGGACCCATCCGTGAGTGTGGCGCCCGCAGCTGCCGCAACGAACAGCGGAGCTTCAGACAGCGCGACATCGGATCAGTCCGATTCGCAAAAGCTTCCCCTGGACAAGGCTTTGGACGAAATCAACGACCAGATGAAGGCCTGGTCCACGCAGCTCCAGTTCGAAATCGACCCCAATGTGCATCAGGTAGTGGTATCGGTGATCGACGCGGAATCAGGCGACGTCATACGCACGATCCCCAGCGAAACCCTGCTGAAAATCGCCAAAATGATCGTGAACATGCAAGGAAACGGCATCAAGACCACAGCCTGATTCGACCCTGATTCCATGCGCCGTCCGCCGCCATCGAGCGTACCCGCCATGGAAGCGTCGAATTAGGCCCGCCTAATGCCCTTACCCGGCCAATCGCCGCCACCGTATTTTTGACAGAATCGCATCGCTAGGAAGGAATTTCACATGGCCTCTATCACCAACCTCGGCTCGACCACCGGCTTGCCCCTCGAAAAGATCCTGACCGATCTCCAGGCGGCCGAGGAAAAGAAGCTCGTCCCCTATCAGAATCGCCAAGCCAGCTACCAAGCTCGCGTCAGCGCCTACGGTCAGATTCAGAGTGCAGTCGAAGCACTGCAGAAAGCCGCCGCAGCGCTGGGCAAGTCGTCCACGCTGGACGCGGTGAAGCCCACCGTGGTCGGCGACGGAGTGACCGCTACCATCGGCGAAGACGGCGCCACGATGGGTGAATACGCCATAAATGTAAAGAGTCTGGCCACGGCGCAGACCCTGCAATCCGGCCTTGTCCTCGATCGCAAAGGCTCCAATGGCGCTTCCGGGTCTTTCGAAATCGAACTCACCAACGGCGAGAAGCGCACGATCGACCTGAAGGACGACACGTCCCTGAATGGCATCGCAAAAGCCATCAATAGCGATGACAAGGCCGGCGTTCGGGCGACGATCATCACAAATGACACAGGCAGCTACCTGATGCTCAGCGCCAAGGACACAGGCGTCCAGGCATCGGTGAAGTCCATCACCGTAACGGGCAGTCCTGCGCTGGAGAATATCCTCAGCTACAACTCGGGCTCCGGAACCCAACTGACGCAACGCACTGCAGCTACCGACGCGGAAGTCGAGATCAATGGCATTACCGTCAAGAGCGGCAGCAACACCATTTCGGACGCAATTGACGGCGTCAAGCTGAACCTCACCGCCACAACACCAGCCGGTAAACCGGTCACCCTGAAGCTCGAAGGTGACACCAGTGTAGCCAGCAAAGCTGTCCAAGAATTCGTCAGCGCGTACAACGCGCTGCAAAGCACGATCACAAAGCTGACAGCTTTCGACGTCACGGCACAAACAAACCAGGCCCTAACCGGGGATAGCACGACGCGCGGCATCCAGTCGGCCATGTCCAGCGCCCTGCAAGTCATCACGGACGAAGGTTCGCTACGCTCGCTGGCCGACCTCGGTATCTCCCTGGATGCCAAGACCGGCCTCCTGAAGCTGGACCAGACGGAACTGGACAAGGCATTGACATCCAACCCGGCGGACGTCAAGCGCATCATGACCTCATCCGACGGTCTCGCCGCTAAGTTTGAAGCCGCCTCCAAGGGCATCCTCGGCACCAATGGCTCCATCAAGATCAGCCAGGATGGCTTAACCGAGTCCATCAACGACGTAAAAGAGCAAATCGACCGCGCCAAGGCGGCCAGCGCGGCTTCGATGGCAGCACTGCGCGCCCAATTCGTCGCTTTGGACAAGTTCGTGTCGCAACAGACAGTCACGGCCAACTATCTGACCCAGCAATTCGCGGCCATGAGCAAGTCCAAGTAACTTATAGAAGACGTATTAATGACTTACGCCGCCCGACGTCCGACCGGATCTCACTCCGTACGTTCCTACACCGATATCGGTCTGGAAACCCAAATCCTGGGGGCCAGCCCCGAGCGGCTGATTTCCCTGTTGTATATGGGAGCCCGGGCGGCGATCGGGCAAGCACGACTACACCTTCAGGAAGGCAGAACCACGGAACGAGGAGCTGCCCTCTCGAAGGCCATCAAGATCGTAGACGAAGGCCTGAAGACCGGGCTGAACATGGAGGCCGGCGGCGAAATCGCCGCGAACCTCGCACGTCTGTACGACTACATCATCCGCACGCTACTGATGGCAAACCTCAAAGCAGACGCGGAAGCGCTCGAAACGGCGGATCGCCTCCTAGCCGATCTGGCCGAGGCTTGGCAAACATCCATTGATCGCCCAATCGGGGGCAACCTTGACGGCATCGCATAAGCCCCAGCCAGCCATCGAATGCCCGAGATTTCCATGACGTCCACGACCCAGTACACCTCCCCTATCCTGGAACACTACCAGGAGATCGCTCTCATCACGGGAGAAATGCTAACAGCCGCGCAGGCGGGCGACTGGGACGGAGCGATGGTCCATGGACAGCAATACTGCGAACTTGTGGAGCGCCTACGACAGAACGAGAAAATGGCCCCACTGGACGAAGCCGGCCGCGCCATGAAATACGACCTGCTCGTGCGCATCCTGGAAAACGACGCGCTCACCCGGGACCTGGCGCTGCCGCAGCTGGCCCGTCTGGGCGACCTTCTGGGACGCATGAAGCGCCAGCAGACCCTGCTGTCCGCCTACGGTTACCAGCAGGCGCCTGAAGAATGAGCGTAGGTCCCGCCGCACTCGGCAATGTCCTGGTGCAGCGGCTGGACGCCGTGCTGGGCACGACGATGTCCGCCGCCAGCGCCAATCAGGTATCCGGCGCCCGCCCCGACGCAGTCAGCCAGCCCGGCAGCCTGGAAAAGCCCGGCGCCTCGGATGGATCAACACGCGACCCGCGGCAAGGCATACAGCCCGGCGGCGCCCGCGGCGACCGTCCGAATACTGTCGTCGACCCCAAAACCGCTGCAGCGCTGGCGCTGGCCGCCCGCGGCCTGGTGACCAGCAGCGACACCACCGCCTCGGCCCCGACCACGCTGGGCACGACGGCGCGTACGATTCTTGCCTTGCTCGCCCAATTCCCAGAGGCCGCACCTGCGGTCCAGGGCCGTGCGCCCTTATGGACCGCGCATGCGCAGCCGGGCCAATCCGGCGGTGGCGCTAGCGCCGGCCCCATGCCGGCAGCGCAAGCAGGCCAACAAACGGCACAGGCCACTGCGCAAGCATCCCAGCCATTGCCTGGCCAAACGCCGGCGCCGGCCCTTCCCCAGCAAGCCGGCGCGCTCGCGGCTTCGGCCGCGGCGGCGCTTGACGGCGACACTCCGGCAACCGGTGCAACACAGGACCGGCCGGCCGGACCGGGCGTCAATCCCAGTGCCGCCAAAGGACCCGACGCTGCCGCGCATGTCGCCCTGGCGGCTGGCGGACCTTCGGCGCGCGCGCTGGGACAGGCTCTGCGTCAGGCGCTCCAAGGCAGCGGCCTGTTTTACGAGTCCCATCTGACGGACATGGTCTTCGGCCGCGCCAACCCCGAGCAATTGCGCAACGAGCCGCAGGCGGTGCTCGGCAAGAATCCGCCCGCGCAGGATGCCGCGCCTTCGCGGCCGCGGGCGGGCGCAGCCCCCAACGGCCGCACTGGCGTCGACGCCACACCCGGCGGCGCAGGCTCCGCCAGCTCGCCCGCCTCCGGCACGCCTGCTCCCGGCACGCCCATCACCGGCATACACCAGGACCTGACCGTACTCGTTCGCCAACAACTGGACGTGCTGGCCAACCAGACGCTGACCTGGCAAGGTGAAGCCTGGCCCGGCACGCCCATGGAATGGGAAGTCGAGCGCGACCCATACGGCGGCGACCCGGACTCCGCAGTTTCCACCTGGGCCACGCGCCTGAAGCTGGACCTGCCCCGCCTGGGCCTGGTCGATGCCCGACTGAATCTGGCCGGCGATCAGATCGTCCTGCAACTCATTGCGCCGCACAGCGCGGCCGAGATCAATGACTCCTCGGACACGCTGCGTTCGCGCCTGCTGGCCGCGGGCCTGACCTTGAGCAATCTGACGGTGAGCGTGGTCGAACCGCGCGCCGATATTCCCGCCGATATCTGATGAGCCGCCTGCCCCCCCATCCGGAATCGGATCCGAACGCCGGCCGCAACGCGGCGGTAGCCATTTCGTACGAAGAAAAGGACGGCGCTCCGCGCGTCGTCGCCAAGGGCTACGGCCAGTTGGCGGACACCATCGTCCGGGCCGCGCAGGAAAACGGCCTCTACGTCCACGAGTCGCGAGAACTGGTCGGCCTGCTGATGCAGGTGGACCTGGACGCACATATTCCTCCCCAACTCTATGTAGCGGTGGCAGAATTGCTGGCCTGGCTCTACCGCCTGGAATCGCGCGAGTTCCCCGAACCCGCTACGCCCGCCTGACCCTATTACCTGAGGAAGACCAAAGTGTTGGATGCCAGCGATCCGGAGTTCCTGCTGACCCGGCCTGACGAGATGCGTTCGGCCCTGTTCGAGCTGACGCACCCTGACAGCCACATCCTGGTGCGCGACGCCGCGGACCGGGAGATGGCCGTGCTGATCCTCGGCGTGGACAAGCAGGCGGGCGAGTTCTTCTGGAGGCCCCGCGATTACGCCGGGGCAGACTTCGAGCAGTCCGACTCCATGGGCTTGCTGAGCGGCACCACCTTCCACTTCCATGCCACCGCCTACGGCGGCGTGCAGATCCGCTTTCGTGTGCAGCGCCCCCAGATCATTCATTTCGACGACGGCAGCGCCGCGCTGGTATCGCCGTTTCCAGAACGCCTGGCCCGTATCCAGCGCCGCAAGATGTTCCGCGCGTCCCTGATCGCGGCCGCCAATGTATGCCGCGCCAGTTGGCAAGCCACCCTCAACGACAAGCCCTATTCGTTCACGATACGCGACATCTCGGTGGACGGCGTAGGCCTGCGTGCCGGGCTGGCGGTTCCCGCCCTGCCGGAGCGCGGTACCGTGATGGAAAACGTGCAACTGGATTTTGGCGACCATGGCAAGCTCAACGCCAGCCTGGAAGTGCGCAATGTATATCCCGTCTCGGGGCAACCCATGGTTTCGTCCGCCAATCCGGACGAACCGCCGGCCAAGCACGTTTCGCTGACTGGCGAGCCGCCGGTCAGCCATCTGGGGGCCATCTTCCTGAATCTCGATGCGCGCCAGGAAAACTGGCTGCAGCAGGTGGTCTGGCGCCTGGAAAGAGGCGCCCAGCGCAATTGATGGATAGACGCGGGGCCATGCGCTGCAAGCGCCTCGCCTGATGCCTGCTGCGCTTGCGGTGTATATGCAAGCGCAGTTCCCGCGATGGGACTCAGACCGCCATCGAAGAAATTTCCTTGTAAGCCGCAACCAGCTTGTTGCGCACCTGCACCGCCGTCTGGAAGCCAATACTGGCCTTCTGCATGTCGATCATGACGTCGTTGAGGGAAATATCGGGAGCCCCCAGCTCGAACGCCTTGGCCTGGGCCGTGGCGGCGTTCTGGGCGGAAGTGACGCGACGGATGGAACGTTGCAGTTCCGCGGCGAAGCCATCCGGCTGACCGACCATTTCACCCGCGCTGAGGTTACCGGTCTCCGCCTTGCTCACTACCGCGCGCATCTGCTGGAGCATGCTTTCGATGCCGGACAAGCCTGATACAGCCATTACCTGATTTCCTTGCTGTTTGGGATTACACCAATAGTGCGCCCAGCGTAACGCCAACCCCGCCGGTTCATAGCTGACAAGAACCGCCAAAAAACCCGACATTTCCACGAATGCAGCCGCTTGCAGCCGGGGCGGCGGCGGCTCGGTTCGCCTTGTCGGGGACATAGGAGATAAGTAACGCCAAAAACCGGCTGTTTTCAACGATTGGGATGGACGTCTCAGGGGCAATAATCCACGCTCTCCCCAGACCAGAAGCACGTTGCATGTGTAATCTGCCCTACCCAGACATGAAGTCCCAATTCCAGCTCCGCGTGGCCAGCGGGGGCCGCCAATGAACCAGCAGGCCACCCTGAGTTCGTCGCTGTTGACGAAGTTCCCCGTGCTGGAGAAGGTGCGCGCACTGCCCAAGCCTGTCCTGCTGGGCGCGGCGGCGGCTCTCGTCGCGGTCATCGTCGCCGTGGCGATGTGGAGCAGCGAACCCAAATACAAGGTGCTCTTCTCGAACCTGGACGACCGCGACGGCGGCGCCATCGTGGCAGCGCTCGGGACCATGAACGTGCCCTACCGCTATAACGAAACCGGCACCGCCGTGCTGGTTCCGGCCGACCGCGTGTACGACGCGCGTCTGCAATTGGCGTCCCAGGGATTGCCGCGCGGCGGCTCCGTCGGTTTCGAACTGATGGACAACGCCCGCTTCGGCGCCAGCCAGTTCACGGAACAGATCAACTACCAGCGCGGCCTGGAAGGCGAGCTGGCGCGTTCGATCGAAGCCATGCACACCGTGCAGCACGCCCGCGTGCACCTGGCCATGCCGCGCCAGTCTCTCTTCGTGCGCGAACGCCAGGCGCCCACCGCCTCGGTGCTGCTGAACATGCATCCGGGACGCAGCCTGAGCGACGCCCAGGTCTCCGCGATTTCCTGGCTGGTGGCCTCGAGCGTCCCCGAACTCACCGCCGAGAACGTATCCATCGTGGACCAGAACGGCCGCCTGCTGTCGGCGCCGATGGGCGAAGGCCGCGGCATGGACGCCGACCAAATGCGCTTCGTGCGCGAAATGGAACAGCGCACGGTCGAACGCATCCTCACCATCCTCAATCCGCTGGTTGGTCCCGGCAACGTGCACGCCCAGGCCAGCGCCGACGTCGACTTCGCCCGCCGCGAAGAAACGTCCGAGGTCTACCGCCCGAACCAGGAGCCCGGCCAGGCCGCCGTGCGCAGCCAGCAAACCAGCGACTCGACCCAGCGCGGCATCAACCCCGCGCAAGGCGTGCCCGGCGCGCTGTCGAACCAGGCGCCGGCCAACCCCCAGGCCCCCATCGCCAACCCGCCGCAACCCCAGCCGCCCCGCCCCGGCCAGCCGCAGCAACCGGCCAACGCCCAGCAGCAGACCAGCACGCAAGCGGCCACCGGCAACCTCAACGAACGCCGCGACGCCACCACCAACTACGAAGTGGATCGCACGATCAGCCACATCAAGCAGCCGGTAGGCAACCTCAAGCGCCTGTCGGTGGCCGTGGTGGTCAACTACATGCGCGACAAAGACGGCGAACTGCAGCCCCTGCCGGCCGAAGAGCTGAACAAGCTGACCAACCTCGTGCGCGAAGCCATGGGCTACTCCGAGACCCGTGGCGACTCGCTCAACCTGGTCAACAGTCAGTTCAACGATGGCCCGCCGCCGGTGCCGATGTGGCGCGATCCGGAAATGATCTCGCTGTTCAAGACAATCCTGGCCTGGCTGGTCGGTGGCGTGCTGGCACTGTGGCTGTATCGCCTGCTGCGCCGCACGGTGGGCGACTACCTCTACCCGCCGGTCGATCCGGAACAGGCTGAAGCCGAACGCATCGAAGCTGCACGCGAGGCCCAGGACGCGGCCCGCGCCAAGGAAGTGGACCGCTACCAAGACAACCTGGAACGCGCCCGCACGATGGCCAACAAGGATCCGCGCGCCGTCGCGATGGTTCTGCGCACCTGGATGAATAAAGATGAAAAATGATTCCACCCCGCTGGACGGCATGACGCGCAGCGCCGTACTGATGATGTCGCTGGGCGAAGATGCGGCGGCCGAGGTCTTCAAATACCTCGGCGCCCGTGAAGTCCAGCAGGTCGGCGCCGCCATGGCCAGCCTGAAACAGGTCACGCGCAGCGACGTTGCAGTGGTACTGGAAGAGTTCCGCCAGGAGGCCGACCAATTCATGGCCGTCACGCTGGGCTCGGACGACTACATCCGCACCGTGTTGACCAAGGCACTGGGCAGCGACCGCGCAGCCGGCCTGATCGAAGACATCCTGGAAGCCGGCGAAGGCGGCAGCGGCATCGATGCGCTGAACTGGCTGGATCCGAACACCGTGGCCGAACTTATCGGCGACGAACACCCGCAGATCATCGCGACCATCCTGGTGCACCTGGAGCGCGACCGCGCCGCCGGCGTACTGGCGCTCCTGACGGACCGCCTGCGCAACGACGTGATGCTGCGTATCGCCACGTTCGGCGGCGTGCAGCCCGCAGCGCTGTCCGAGCTCACGGAAGTCCTGAATTCGGTCCTGGCCGGCCAGGGCGCAAAGCGCAGCAAGATGGGCGGCGTGCGCACCGCGGCCGAGATCCTGAACATGATGAACTCGACCCAGGAAGAAACCGTGGTCGCCAGCCTGCGCGAGCGCGACAACGATCTGGCACAGAAGATCATCGACGAGATGTTTGTCTTCGACAACCTGCTCGACGTCGAGGATCGCGCCATCCAGCTCATCCTCAAGGAAATCGACAACGACACGCTCATGGTTGCGCTCAAGGGCGCGCCGGAAGAGCTGCGCGCCAAGTTCCTGCGCAATATGTCCAGCCGCGCGGCCGAAATGCTGCGCGAAGACCTGGACGCGCAAGGTCCGATCCGCATGTCCAAGGTCGAGACCGAGCAGAAGAAGATCCTGCAGATCGCGCGTCGCCTGGCCGAAAGCGGCCAGATCGTCCTGGGAAACCAGGGAGACGACACCTATGTCTGAGGTGGACAGCGGCGCCACGACGCTCATCTCGCGCAGCGCCGCCTGGCGGCGCTGGCAGATGCTGTCGTTCGACGAGCCCGCGGTCGTCGAGGCGGAGCCGGAACCCGAACCCGACCCGGGACCGGATCCCGAAGTGGTGATGGCCCAGCTGCGCGCCCAGGCGCTTGTCGAAGGCCGCGAGGAAGGCCACGCGCAGGGCCATGCCGCCGGCCTGGAAGTTGGCCAACAGGCTGGCTACGAAGCCGGCCTGGCCGCCGGCCGCGAACAAGGCTACGCAGAAGGTCTCGTCCAGGCGCGTGAACAGGGCGCCGCGGAAGCACAGCGCCTGCATGCGCTGGTCGAAGCCTGCGCCGCTTCCCTCGGCTCGCTCGAAGAAAAAATGGGCCAGGGCCTGCTGACCCTCGCCCTGGACATCGCCCAGCAGGTAGTGCGCACCACGCTCGCAGACCAGCCGGAAACCGTTATCAACGCGGTGCGGGAAGTGCTGCACATCAACCCCACCGCCGGTGGCCAGATGCGCCTGTGGGCCAACCCCGAAGACATCGAACTGATCCGCCTGCATCTGGCGGATGAGCTCAAGGAAGGCCACTGGCGCGTCCTGGCCGACGAGTCCATCTCGCGCGGAGGCTGCCGCGCCGAAACGCCCTTTGGTGACATCGACGCCACCTTGCAGACGCGCTGGCGCCGGGTCGCGGCCTCCTTGGGCCGCAACGTATCCTGGGAGGAACCGGTGTGAGCGCCAATCCGGCCTCCCTCCAGCCAGGCCAACCGGCCGCGCCCGCTACTACGGTTCCGGTCATCGACCGCTGGCAGACCCAACTGCAAATCGGCTCCATCCGCGCGGGCTCGACCGATCCGTGGCTCGTCAGCGGCAAGATCACGCGCGCCACAGGTCTGGTGCTGCACGCGACCGGCCTGCGTCTGCCCGTCGGAGCAGCCGCCCGCATCGAAATCGCTCGCGGCCACGACCACTGGGCGGATGCCGAAGTCGTGGGTTTCGACGGCCACACGCTCTACCTGATGCCGCAGGCCGATATCTCGGGCCTGCCGCCCGGCGCGCGCGTCGTCCCTGGCGAGCCCCCCGTGCAACGCCAGATCCCCCTGCCGCGCAAGGCCGAACTGAACGGCAACGCCAAGCCGCAGCTGGGCCGCCACCTGCCGGTGGGCAACGCCTTGCTGGGCCGGGTACTGGACGGCGCCGGCCGCCCGCTGGACGGACTGGGCCCGCTCACGGGCGCCGAACTGGCCCCCCTGTCCGCCCAACCGATCAACCCGCTATCCCGCGCCCCCATCGATACGGTGCTCGACACCGGCGTGCGCGCCATCAATGGCCTGCTCACCGTCGGCCGCGGACAGCGCATGGGCCTGTTCGCAGGGTCTGGCGTCGGCAAGAGCGTACTGCTCGGCATGATGGCCCGTTACACCAAGGCCGACGTCATCGTCGTCGGCCTTATCGGCGAACGTGGCCGCGAAGTCAAGGAATTCATCGAACACAACCTGGGCCCGGAGGGCCTGGCGCGCTCCGTCGTGGTGGCCGCGCCGGCGGACGTGTCGGCGTTGCTGCGCCTGCAAGGCGCCGCCTACGCCACGCGTCTGGCCGAACACTTCCGCGATCAGGGCCTGGACGTGCTCCTGATCATGGATTCGCTGACCCGCTACGCCATGGCGCAGCGCGAGATTGCGCTGGCCATCGGCGAGCCGCCGGCAACCAAGGGCTATCCACCCTCGGTCTTCGCCAAGCTGCCGACGCTGGTCGAGCGCGCCGGCATGGGCGCGCCTGGACCATCCGGCAAGGCCGGCTCGATCACCGCCTTCTACACCGTGCTGGCCGAAGGCGACGACCAGCAGGATCCGATCGCCGATTCGGCTCGCGCCATCCTGGATGGCCACGTCGTGCTGTCGCGCCACCTGGCCGAAGCAGGCCATTACCCGGCCATCGACATCGAAGCGTCGATCTCGCGCGCCATGACTTCGCTGATCACGCCCGAGCAGTTCGCCGTGGTGCGCCGCTTCAAGCAAAGCCTGTCGCGCTACCAGCGCAACCGCGATCTGATCGCGGTGGGCGCCTACGCTGCCGGCAACGATCCGCAGCTGGACGAGGCCATCGCCCGCTATCCACGCCTGGAAGCCTTCCTGCAACAAGACATCGGCGAAAACGTCGGCTATGAAGCCGCCGTCAGCCAATTGCGCGCCAGTTTCGAATTGAGGGACGCTTATGCCTAGCCAATTGCCTTTGGACATGCTGATCAACCTGGCCAAAGAGAGCACGGACGAAGCCGCCCGCCTCCTCGGCAGGCTCAGCGCCGAACGCACCAACGCCGAACGCCAGCTGTCCATGCTGCACGACTACCGTCAGGACTACCTGGAACGGTTGCAACAGGCAATGACCAGCGGAATGTCCGCCAGCGACTGCCATAACTACCAGCGCTTCATCAGCACGCTGGACGACGCCATCAGCCAACAACAAGGCGTGTTGCGCCAAGCCGACGACAACCTCGCCAAGGGCCGGCTCTACTGGCAACAGGAAAAGCGCAAGCTCAACTCCTACGACGCCCTGGCGCAGCGCGAACTGCGCGCCCAGGCCGTGGTGGAATCCCGCCGCGAACAGCGCGCCAACGATGAATATTCCGCCCGTCTGGTCCAGCGCCAGACCGGCATGCATTAAGCAATACCTAACAGGAAGCCCCAGATGAACGCTCCCCTGCCCCTGCCCTCCATCGCGCCCGCCGCACCCTCGTCGATCGCCGACGCGCTCGGCGCCAAGAGCGCGCCTGTAAACAACAAGAAGGGCCCCAGCTTCTCCGACGTGCTGGCCCAGCAGCGTCCCGCGCAACAACGCCCCAACCAGGCCGCCGACTCGCGCCCCGCGAACAACGGCTCCAAGACGCCGGCTGATGGCAAGACATCCAGCGACCCAGCCGCCCGCGCCGAAGGCGCCGCCGCCGGCGCCATCGACGAGGCGGTGCAAGCCGCCGCGCAGGCCGAGGCAGGCGCACTCGCCGTTGCGGCCGCGCAACCCGCGGTCATACTCCCGCAGCAAGCCCTCGAAATCGCGGCCCAGGCCGCAGAACAAGTGCAGCTCGCGCGCGGCAACGCCACCGCTGCCGCCGCAGCGATGAGCAGCGGCGCCGCCGTTCTGACCGCCGCATTGAATGCCGCCGACGCGGCACCCGCGACGCAGGCGCAGGCCGCTGCCATCGCAGCCTCTGGCGCTGTCGGCCTGACCGCTCCGCAGGCAGAGGCTGCCGCCGCGTTGGCCGCCCGCGAGGCAGAAATCGCCGTACCGGTCGTCACCGCGGCAGCCAAGCCCGGCACTGACGCCGCGGCCGTCGCGCAAACGCCGGTCCGCACCCCGGCCGCTACCGCGCCCGTCAAGGCCGAAACGCCGCGACTCGCTGCGGAGGTCGCGCTGCCCCGTCCCGCGCGCGACGCACGCCCCGCCGCGGACCATGGCACCATGCCAGAACAGACCGACGAGACCCCTGCCCTGGCCAGCGCGCAACAGCAATTCCAGGCACCCCAGCATGGCGCCTCGGCCCAGGACCATCTGGCCCAGGCGCTTGCCGCAGCCGCGCAGCGTCCTGCCACCGCTCCCATTGCAAACCCTGCAGCGGTCGCCGCTCCGGTCGTGCCGGTCGTGCTGCAAGTCGCCACTCCCGTCGGCGGCACCCACTGGGGCACGGAGCTCGGCCAACAGGTCGTCATGATGAGCCACAACGCGCGCCAAGGCATGCAAACTGCCGAACTGCGCCTCGATCCGCCCGATCTCGGCCCGCTGCGCGTCAGCCTGAACCTGTCGGACGGCGTCGCCAGCGCTTCGTTCGTGTCGGCCCACGCCTCGGTACGCCAGGCGATCGAAACCGCCATCCCGCAACTGCAGCAGGCGCTGGCCCAGGCCGGCATCTCGCTGGGCCAGACCAGCGTGGGTGAACAAGCCGCCCAACAGGAGTTCGCGCAACAAGGCGGCAACAGCTCGCAACGCCATGCCGGAGGCGCCCAGACTGGCGCCGAAGCCGTGGCTGAAGCACCGGCTGCGGTAACGGCCCCGCGCAACGCCAACGCGCTGGTGGACACCTTCGCCTGACAAAGCAACGCATCGCTCCCGGCCACGGCTGCGGGCGGTGCAGCAATAGCTTGAGATACGCGGCTTTCGCCCTGTTTTTCGCCTCCAAGCGGAAGCGGCATTTGGGGCAGAATGCTTTCATCCACTAAGAACCCGTTTTCATCAGCGGCAAAACACGCATCGACACCGAGATGGCGACTTCCAAACCTTCACCCATGCCTGCGCGCGGCGCGCCTTCTTCCCGCTCCGGCGGCATGGGCCGTATTCTTCGCCCCTTGCTGGCAATCCTGGTCCTGCTCATCGTTGCCGCGGCCAGCGCCGGCGCAACCTGGTTCATCACCCAACGCATGCAGCCGCAGAACAGCGCAACCGTGCAGCTCGGCGTCGGTCAGGTGCCGGCAGGGCAACCTGGCCAACCCGGTCAGCCCGGCCAACCCGAACAAGGCCCGCAAGCAGCCCCGACCACCTTTGTCGCGCCGCCGGCCAACCCGGTCGCCGTGCCCGCGCCGATCTTCGTGCCGATCGAACCCTTCACCGTCACGCTGCAGAATCCTGATACGGAACGCATCATGCACGTGGGCCTGACGTTGCGCGTCAGCGACGAACAAACCCGCACGCGCCTCGAAAAGTACATGCCTGAAGTGCGCAGCCGCATCCTGATGGTGCTGTCGTCGCAATCGCCCACCGGCGTACAGACTCAGCAAGGCAAGACCGACATGGCCAACGCCATCAAGCAGGCCGTGAATCGCCCCTTCTCGCCCCTGCCGGACGGCCAGTACGTCACCGACGTACTGTACACGGCGTTCGTGGTGCAATAAGCATGGCCTACGAGGCATTTCTTTCGCAGGACGAGGTTGATGCGCTGTTGGCGGGCGTCACCGGCGAAAGCGACAGCAAAGCTAGCGCCACGGACCCGAACGCCGGCGCCCGCGCCTACGACCTGAGTTCGCCCGAGCGCGTCGTACGCCGCCGCATGCAGACGCTGGAGCTCATCAACGAGCGTTTCGCCCGGCAGATGCGCCACGTGCTGCTGAACTTCATGCGCCGCAGCGCGGACATAACCGTAGGTTCGATCAAGATCCAGAAGTACGCGGATTTCGAACGCAACCTGCCCGTGCCGAGCAATCTGAACATGATTCAGATGAAGCCCCTGCGCGGCACGGCCCTCTTCACCTATGACCCGAACCTGGTGTTCCTGGTCATCGACAGCCTGTTCGGCGGCGATGGCCGCTACCACACGCGCGTCGAAGGCCGCGACTTCACCACGACTGAACAGCGCATCATCCGGCGCCTGCTCAACCTGACCCTGGAAAGCTACGGCAAGTCCTGGGATCCCGTCTATCCGATCGAATTCGAGTACGTGCGTTCGGAGATGCACACCAAGTTCGCCAGCATCACCGGCAACAATGAAGTGGTGGTCGTCACCTCGTTCCACATCGAATTCGGCGCGACCGGCGGCGACCTGAACATCTGCCTGCCCTATTCCATGATCGAACCGGTGCGCGATCTGCTGACGCGCCCGCTGCAGGAAACCACGCTCGAAGAAGTGGACCAGCGCTGGGCGCAGCAGCTCTCGCGCCAGGTACGTAGCGCCGACATCGACGTGGTAGCGGAATTTGCCCGCATCCCCTCGTCGATCCGCGAACTGATGAGCCTGAAGGTCGGTGACGTCCTCCCCGTGACCGTACCCGAAACCATAGTCGCCAGCGTCGACGGCGTGCCGCTGATGGAATGCGGCTACGGCGTCTTCAACGGCCAGTACGCCCTGCGCGTACAAAACATGTTTACCCACGATACAGAATCCAACGAGGCCTCTGACCATGACTGACAAGAACGAGCCCGGTACCGGCTCGTCCCCGGCCGACGACTGGGCCGACGCGCTCGCCGAACAATCCCGCGCCAATCCGCCCACCCAGGCCGACGGCCTGAAGCCGCAGGACGACTGGGCCGCCGCCATGGCCGAGCAAACCAGCGCGGCCGCTCCCGCGGCCGCGCCGACCCCTGCCGCGGCGGCACCTGCAGCTCCTGCCGCAGCCGCCCAATCTGCCGCCCAATCCGTATTCAAACCCCTGGCCGGCGCCACCGGCGGCGCGGGCGCGGATATCGACCTGATCATGGACGTACCCGTCCAGCTGACGGTCGAGCTGGGTCGCACCCGCCTGACCATCAAGAACCTGCTCCAGCTGGGTCAGGGCTCCGTGGTCGAGCTGGACGGCCTGGCAGGCGAGCCGATGGACATCTTCGTCAACGGCTACCTGATCGCCCAGGGCGAAGTCGTGGTCGTGGAAGACAAGTACGGCATCCGCCTGACCGACATCATTACGCCGTCCGAGCGGATCAACCGCTTGAACAACCGCCGCTGATCCTGGCGTCATGGACGATACTGCCCTCCTGCGCGTCGTTGCCGGCCTGATCCTGGTCGTGGCCGCCATCCTGGCCTCGGCCTGGCTGGCGCGCCGCGCCGGGCTGACACAACGCGGCGGCGGCAACCTGCTGCGGCAGGTCGCAAACCTGCCCGTCGGTCCGCGCCAGAGCATCGTGGTGGTGGAAGTCGAGAATACCTGGCTGGTGGTGGGCGTCGGCCCGAACCAGCTCAATACCCTGCATACCCTGCCCGCCGGCCAGTTGCCGGAGGCTTCGACCTTGCCCGCGGCCGCCTTCGCGGCCAAGCTGGGCCAGGCGCTCAAGCGCCGCTAGCGCTGCAGCGCCCTCCAAGCGACACCCATGAGTTTGCCCACAAGCACGACACTCGTCCGCGCCCGGCCCGGCGCACTGCACCTGCTCGGCGCCGCCGCCCTGCTGGGCCTCACCCTGTTTCCCGCGGGTGTCGTCGCGCAGGCAACCTTGCCCGCGCTGACCGCCACGCCGGGTCCGAACGGTTCCGAAACCTATTCGCTCAGCATGCAGACCCTGCTGCTGATGACGTCGCTGTCGTTCCTGCCCGCCGCGCTGCTGATGATGACTGGCTTCACCCGCATCATCATCGTGCTGGGCCTGCTGCGCAGCGCCATGGGCACGGCCATGTCGCCGCCCAACCACGTGCTGATCGGCCTGGCGCTGTTTCTGACCTTCTATACGATGTCGCCGGTGTTCGACAAGATCTACACCGACGCCTACAAGCCGCTGTCCGAAGGCTCGATCCAGTTCGAGGCGGCCGTCGAGCGCGCCGCCGCGCCGCTGCGCACCTTCATGCTGCACCAGACGCGCGAGAACGATCTGTCGCTGTTCGCCAACCTGGCCAAGCAGCCGGCGCTGGAAGACCCTACTCAGGTGCCCCTGCGCATCCTGGTGCCTGCGTTCATCACCAGCGAACTCAAGACCGCCTTCCAGATCGGCTTCACCATCTTCATCCCCTTCCTCATCATCGACCTCGTCGTCGCCAGTGTGCTGATGGCGCTGGGCATGATGATGGTTCCTCCGGTGACGGTGGCCCTGCCCTTCAAGCTGATGCTTTTCGTGCTGGCCGACGGCTGGAACCTGCTCATGGGCTCCCTGGCCCAGAGCTTCTACCAATAACGCCTGGAGGAGAATCGCCATGACCGCCGAAACCGTCATGACCATGACCTACCAGGCGATGAAAATTGTGCTGGCGATGGCCGGGCCCTTGCTGCTCGTGACACTGGTGGTCGGTCTGGTCATCAGCATCTTCCAGGCCGCCACGCAGATCAACGAAATGACGCTGTCGTTCATTCCGAAGCTGTTGGCCATGTGCGGCGTGCTGGTGCTGCTGGGCCCCTGGCTTATTGGCGTCATGGTCGACTACATACGGCAGCTGATCGGCCAGATCCCCATGCTGGTGTCCTGAGCGGCACCCGCCGCCGGACACCGGACATTCCCCCATGATCGCCTTCACGCTCGAGCAGCTCAACGGCTGGATCGGCCAGTTTCTCTGGCCGTTCGTGCGCATCCTGGCGCTCGTGGGCACCGCCCCGCTGTTCTCCGAATCGCTGATTCCCATCAAGGTCAAGGTAGGACTGTCCTTCGTGCTGGCCGTCGCGATCAGTCCGGCGCTCGATCCCGTGCCGCCCATCGCGCCCGGCTCGTTTGCCGGACTGTGGATGGTGATGCAGCAAGTGCTGATCGGCATCGCACTGGGATTCACCATGCGCCTGGTATTCGCCGCCGTACAGACCGCCGGCGAATTCGTCGGTCTGCAGATGGGCCTGTCGTTCGCGTCGTTCTTCGATCCGAGCTCCGGCGCCAATACCGCGGTGCTGTCGCGCCTGTTCAACATCATTGCGATGCTGACTTTTCTGGCCTTGGACGGCCATCTGCTGGTCCTGGCCGCGCTGGTTCGCTCTTTCGACACCTTGCCCGTCGCCATGATCCAGTTGCATCAGAACGGCTTTGGCGTGGTGGTGGAATGGGGCAAGACCATATTCGTATCGGGCCTGTTGCTGGCCCTGCCCCTGATCTGCGCGCTGCTGACCATCAACCTGGCCATGGGCATCCTGAATCGCGCGGCGCAGCAGCTGTCAGTGTTCTCTATCGGCTTTCCCGTAACGCTCATCATCGGCGTCACCATTCTGACGGTCGTGCTGCCGCACGCCGGGCCCTTCCTGGAATCGCTGTTCGAATCTGGGCTCACGGCGATGAGCCGGGTCGCCGACGCTCTGGCGGGCAAATAGGACTGGACTGGTAGTGGTGGATGCCGGGCGGTGCGTGACACCGCCCGTTTCCGTTTACTGCTGCCCGGTAAGGCGGAACACCCGGATCGTCTCGCGCAGCGCGCCGGATTGGTTGCCCAGCTGCATCACGGCGCCACCCAGATCCTGAACCAGCGCGGTGTTCTGCACCGTCATCACGTCCATCTGCGACACCGCCGTATCCACCTGCTCGATGCCGCTGGACTGTTCCTGCGAAGCCTGCGAGATCTCGCCGATGATGTCGGTGACACGATGCACGGCGGCCACGATGTCCTGCATCGTCGCTCCCGCCTGCTCGGCCTGCTGGGAGCCCTCGGTCACACGTTCCACCGAGTCTTCGATCAGGCCCTTGATCTCTTTGGCTGCCTGCGCGCTCTTCTGCGCCAGGCTGCGGACCTCGCCTGCCACCACCGCGAAGCCCTTGCCGGACTCCCCGGCGCGGGCCGCTTCCACAGCGGCGTTCAGGGCCAGGATGTTGGTCTGGAACGCGATGCCTTCGATGATGCTGACGATATCGGCGATCTTGCGGGAGCTGTCCGAAATGCCGTGCATCGTGCTGACCACCTGCCCGACCGCCACGCCGCCCTTGCGCGCCACTTCCATGCTGCTGGCCGCAAGCTGGTTGGCCTGGCGCGCGTTGTCGGCGTTCTGCCGCACCGTGGAGGTCAGCTGTTCCATGCTGGCCGCGGTCTGCTGCAAGGACGCCGCCTGGCCTTCGGTACGGCCCGCGAGCTCCTGGTTGCCGCGCGCGATATGCGCTGCGGCATGGGTCGTGCCTTCAATGCCGCGATACACGTCCTGTGCAATCCCGATCAGGCTCTTGCGCATCACTTCCAGCGAGAACTTCAAACTTCCGACTTCATCGTCGGAATCCGCCACGATCTGCGTGGTCAGATTGCCCGCGGCCACCTGACGCGCCATATTGGCGGCATCCACCATCGGATCCAGCAGCGAGCGCGACAGGCGCCAGCCCATGCCAAAGATGGCGATGACGCCCAGCGCAATGGCCGCGCAGCCAACGCTCGCGCCCAAGGTGCCCAGTTCCGCCCAATTGGCCCGCAGGCCGTAAATGCCCGCGCCAGCCATGATTGCGGATGACAGCAGCGCGTGGCGCAGCATGCGGCTGCGGACATTGCGCCGGAATGGAAATGCCAGCACGTCCACGCCGCGCCGCCAGCCCGCCCGCACGGGACGCCCGCGCAGGATGCGCACGCCCTTGGCCGTGCCCTCGCGAATTCGGGCATACAAATCCTCAGCCATTTCGATCTGTTCTTCGGAGGGGCGCACCCGTACCGAGGAATACGCCACGACCTCGCCGTTTTCGACGATGGGCGTTGCATTGGCCAGCACCCAGTAGTAACCGCCGTCCTTGCGCCGATTCTTCACCAGGCCCAGCCACGACTCTCCGGCCTGCAGCGTTTCCCACAGGTCTTCGTAGGCTTCAGGCGGCATGTCGGGATGGCGCACGATGTTGTGCGGTTTGCCGATGAGTTCTTCGCGGGAGAAACCGCTGACTTCGACAAAAGCCGGGTTCGCATAGACGATCCGGCCCTTGGTATCAGTACGCGAGATCAGGTATTGATCCTCGCGCAGCTTGGTTTCTACATTGTGGACGGGTAGGTTGACGCGCACAGCTTGCCTCCGGATACATCATGTCGAGCAGCGAATGGATATCGGCGAGCAAACCGGATCTGACGCCCCGCATAGACGTGTTCCCCCGCCAGGTTCGTCAGGCTCCGGGACGGCATGGCCCCGCATTTTCGAACACTGTTCACCGCCCTTTTCAGGCGTTATTGTTGTTAACGACCAAATTTTCGAAAACTTAACGTGCGCATGAATTTGCGCACGCCAAGGCGCAAAGCATATGGACCGCGGCCGCGCATCAGCGCGGCCGCGGTCCTGTTACTGACGTCAGACGACGGGCATCAAGCCTGCGTCAGCGTCGGCGCGGCGTAACCGCCTGACAACTGGTGCGCAGGAACTTCGATCACTTCGCCCGTGTTGATCTTGAACACGGCCACTGCTTCGGCCAGGCGCTGGGCCTGCTCCTGCAGCGAACCTGCGGCCGCGGCCGCCTCTTCCACCAGCGCCGCGTTCTGCTGCGTCACCTCGTCCATCTGCGACACGGCACGGTTCACCTGGTCGATGCCGCTGGACTGCTCTTCGGAAGCGGCCGAGATCTCGCCCATGATGTCCGTCACGCGCTTCACCGAGGCCACGATCTCCTGCATCGTGGCACCCGCACGCTCTACCTGCTGCGAGCCCGCGCCGACCTTGCTCACCGAATCCTCGATCAGGCCCTTGATTTCCTTGGCCGCCTGGGCGCTGCGCTGCGCCAGCGAGCGCACTTCGCCCGCCACCACCGCAAAGCCCTTGCCCTGCTCACCCGCGCGCGCTGCTTCCACCGCCGCATTCAGCGCCAGGATGTTGGTCTGGAAGGCAATGCCATCGATCACCGACACGATCTCGGAGATCTTGCGCGAGCTTGCCGAAATGCCTTGCATCGTGCTGACCACCTCCGACACCGCCGAACCGCCGCGCTCGGCCACATCGGACGCGCTGGCCGCCAGCTGATTGGCCTGGCGCGCATTATCCGCATTCTGCTTCACGGTCGACGCAAGTTCTTCCATCGACGCCGCGGTTTCCTCCAGCGAAGCCGCCTGCTCTTCCGTGCGGCTGGACAGATCCGTGTTGCCCGCCGAGATTTCGCGCGAACCCACCGTGATTTCGTCCACGCCGCTGCGCACCGCGGATACGGTACGGGTCAGGCTTTCCTGCATGCGCTTGAGCGCGGCGAACAACTGGCCGATCTCATTGTGCGAACGCACTTCCACGCGGCTGGTCAGGTCTCCAGCGGCGATCTTGTCGAAATGCTGGCCGGCTTCCACCAAGGGGCGCACCACCAGGCGGCCGAACACCAGACGCGCCAGAATCATCAGCAGCACAGCCAGGCCGACCGCGACACCCACCGCCACCATGGCGAGGTTGAAATTGGCTTCGGCCTTTTCGATCGTGGCTTGCTGCTGGTCACCGATGTACTTGCCAAACTCGCTGAGCGCCTCGATGAAGGCTGCGCTGCGCGGCGTGCCGTACTCGTTGTTCACCATATAGAAGGTGGAATAGTCTTCGCTGCGCAGGGCTTCGACCATGGTATCCACGCCGTCGTCGATGTAGGAACGATAACGACGGACCAGGTTCATGGACAGCTGGCGGCCCGTATCGTCCTGCAGCATGTTCTTCTGGAAATCGGCGAAACGGCTGCGCACGCCGGTCAGCAGGTCCGTCGCGCCCTTCAAGGCCGCCGCGGCATCGCGGGCCGAGTTCTCGCCGCTGCCCCAGCCGGATTCCTGCAGGTGGCGCGCGGCGACCATCAAGGCAACCCGCGCGCGCAACATGTCGCTGTTGATCACTTCGACCTGCTTCGAACGTTCGGTCAGTGCATTGACCTCGCGAATCGACTCATAGTTGTTCTGCAGGAAATACGCGGCCAGACCGCCCACCGCCGCGATCAACACGGCGAAGAACGCCATGACCCACAGCAACATGGTGCCGACGCGGGCATCGCGCAACCGCAGCTTGCGCTTCACCTTGGGTGCGCGCGCGGCCTTCTTCTTGCCGACCTTTCCGGACTTCGTACCGGACTCGAGACTCGCTTCCATATTATTTCCCCATCCCTCAGGAACTACTCTGACCAAATAAAAAACCACCCGATGGACATGCCTTGTTACACGGGACATGCACTCCGGGCGACGTACATCGCGGCTCGCGCCGCGATGCTCCCCGCTGGACTACAGGGCGCTATTTGCCCTGAGGCTGCAATCCGGCCGGTTCACCCGGACCCGGTATGTAGATGGTCTGCACCTCGGGGGCCGCGGCGGGCGGCGCCATGTCCTGACGCAGGTCAGGCATAGGCGCGGGTCCCAGCAGCTTCTGGCGTTCCCAGGGTTCCAGCAAGATATTGGTGCTGTCGACGAGGCGCAGCAGTCGGCCGTCCGGACCGAATTGCAGCAGCGCTTCCTTGCGGCTGTACAAGCCGTCCGCGACGAAGGTGATTTTGAAGGCCCAGAGCGCGAGCAGCGTACCGTCGGTCTGCTTGTAGAGTTTGTCGGGCGGGGCGGTCAGTGCACGTGAAGCCTCTTCCAGCGTCGTTTGCCCAGGGGTCAAGGTCGACAGCTTGTCCGGGTCGAAATTGTGCCCGGACGCCGCGCAGCCGACCAGAAGAACCGCCACCACGGCCGTCGCCAGAAGATGTATATAGCCTCGCATACCCTACCCATTTACCGGCAACGCCGGTGTCAGAAAGATTCCCAGTCGTCATCCGCAGGCGCTGATCGGCGGCCAGCCGTCGCGGCGGGCTTGGCCGCCGGTGCAGCAGCCGGACGTACCGTGGGACGGCGCAGCGGCCGCGCCGCTGTCGCCCCTTCAGCCGCAGCCGGCTTGGTCCGGGTGGAATGCGTCAAGCGCACGGCCGGCACTGCCTTGGCCTCCGCCGCGGGCGCGTCCGCCTGCACTGCGGCCGCGACCGGGGCAGCCACGCGCGCCGCCGGACGTTGACCCGCCAACTGATGCGCGGGGACTTCGATCACTTCGCCCGCATTGACCTTGAACACAGCCACTGCTTCGGCCAGGCGTTCCGCCTGTTCCTGCAGCGAACCCGCGGCCGCGGCAGCCTCTTCCACCAGCGCCGCGTTCTGCTGCGTCACCTCGTCCATCTGCGACACGGCACGGTTGACCTGGTCGATGCCGCTGGACTGTTCCTCGGAAGCGGCCGAGATCTCGCCCATGATGTCCGTCACACGCTTCACCGAGGCCACGATCTCCTGCATCGTCGAGCCGGCGCGCTCCACCTGCTCCGAACCCGCGCCGACCTTGGACACGGAATCCTCGATCAGGCCCTTGATTTCCTTGGCCGCCTGCGCGCTGCGCTGCGCCAGCGAGCGCACTTCGCCCGCCACCACGGCAAAACCCTTGCCCTGCTCACCCGCGCGGGCCGCTTCTACCGCCGCATTCAGCGCCAGGATGTTGGTCTGGAAGGCAATGCCATCGATCACCGACACGATCTCGGAGATCTTGCGCGAACTGGCCGAGATTTCCTGCATGGTATTGACCACTTCCGACACCGCCGAACCGCCGCGCTCGGCCACGTCGGACGCGCTGGCCGCCAGCTGGTTGGCCTGGCGCGCGTTATCCGCATTCTGCTTCACGGTCGATGCCAGTTGCTCCATCGAAGCCGCGGTTTCCTCAAGCGAAGCGGCCTGTTCTTCCGTGCGGCTGGACAGGTCCGTATTGCCGGCGGAAATCTCGCGCGAGCCCACGTTGATCTCGTCCACGCCACGGCGCACCGCAGATACGGTACGAGTCAGGCTTTCCTGCATGCGCTTGACCGCAGCCATCAACGTGCCGATCTCGTTGGTCGAGGTCACGTCTACGCGGACGGTCAGATCACCGCCAGCGATCTTGTCGAAGCTGTCGCTGACAGCGCGCAAAGGCCGCAGAACGACACGATTCATGAACAGGAAGGCCCCCAGCCACACCGCCACGATCAGCACCGCCAACGCGGCGTACACAATGGCCATCGTCGCCGCCTGCGAGCGCGAGGACGACACCATCTCTTCGCTGTAGGAGGTAATGTCTTTGGCGAATTCGCCCAGTTGTTTCGAGAACGCCCCGCTCGCGGCGCCGGCCCTGGTGTTTTTCAAATCCAGGTAAGCCGCCGAATCGCCCTTGTCCAACGCCGACATCATGGCTTGCAATGCGTCTGCGAAGCCGTTGAACGAGGAAAGAAGGTCACCCTCGGCGCTCTTGCCTACCGCCGTGGTCTTCGGGATGGCCTTGAAGGTCTCCATCTTCTTCTTGGCGTCGGCGACCAGCTGTTGCACCGTACGGGTGTTCTCGCTGGCGCCATTGGCGTCGCCCGTGGCCCGCTGCGCGGCAGCGATGTCGGCGCGTATGGTCGCGCGCAGCATCTGCGTGTAAGCGTCCTTGATCAGATTCGCCTGCTGTACGCTCAAGCTATCCAGTGCATTGATCGCCTCGGAGTTGGAACGCATGCTGTTCCAGCCCAGGACGATGGAAACCAGCGCGGCCAGCGCTACGGCCAACTGGGCAAGCATCAAGCCCGTACGCACCTTCAGATTGCTAAACATTTCCGTATATTCCGGTAGTCGTCCCGGCGGCACTCTTGCCGCCAGGCCGTAAATAGGGGGGTAGCTTTACTGCCTGTGCTGCGCTGACGGATCCCTCCGTCAGAAAGACTCCCAATCGTCATCCGCCGCAGGCGTTGGGCGCCGGCTGGAGGCTGGCGCCGCAGGCGCGGCATCCTTGGCGCTCGCCGGGCGACTGGCTGGCCGGCGTAGCGGACGAACGGTGGTGGCCGCTTCCGGCGCTGGCTTGGGCCGGGCGACCTGAGTCAGGCGTGGCGCAGGCGCCGCCTTGGGTGCAGGTTCCGCCGGCTGAGGCGCTTCAGCGTTAGCGGGTTCGGCGGGCACCTTGCCTGCCGCAGCCTGCGGCTGTGTGGGCGGCGCCGGCATGCGGGGCGCGCTGCGTTGCGATGCCAATTGCTGCGCGGGGACTTCGATCACTTCGCCCGCATTGATCTTGAACACGGCCACTGCTTCGGCCAGGCGCTGCGCCTGTTCCTGCAGCGAACCCGCGGCCGCGGCCGCCTCTTCCACCAGCGCCGCGTTCTGCTGCGTCACCTCGTCCATCTGCGACACCGCGCGGTTCACCTGGTCGATGCCGCTGGACTGTTCTTCGGACGCCGCCGAGATCTCGCCCATGATGTCGGTCACCCGCTTCACCGAGGCCACGATCTCCTGCATCGTCGACCCTGCGCGCTCCACCTGCTGCGAGCCCGCGCTGACCTTGCTCACGGAATCCTCGATCAGGCCCTTGATTTCCTTGGCCGCCTGGGCGCTACGCTGCGCCAGCGAGCGAACCTCGCCCGCCACCACCGCAAAGCCCTTGCCCTGCTCACCCGCGCGCGCCGCTTCCACCGCCGCATTCAGCGCCAGGATGTTGGTCTGGAAGGCAATGCCGTCGATCACCGACACGATCTCGGAGATCTTGCGCGAGCTGGCCGAAATGCCTTGCATCGTGCTGACCACTTCCGACACCGCCGAACCGCCGCGCTCGGCCACGTCGGACGCGCTGGCCGCCAGCTGATTGGCCTGGCGCGCATTGTCCGCGTTCTGCTTCACGGTCGACGCAAGTTCTTCCATCGACGCCGCGGTTTCCTCCAGCGAGGCCGCCTGCTGCTCGGTGCGGCTGGACAAGTCCGTGTTGCCGGCGGAAATCTCGCGCGAGCCCACGTTGATCTCGTCCACGCCACGGCGCACCAGCGCCACGGTGCGGGTCAGGCTTTCCTGCATACGCTTGATAGCGCCAAACAATTGGCCGATCTCGTTGGTGCTGCGCACGTCGATGCGACCGGTGAAATCGCCGCCCGAGATCTTTTCAAAATGGTCGCCCGCTTCCCGCAACGGGCGCAGCACGGTCCGGCTGATGAACAGCCAGCAGCCCAATGCCAAGGCCAGGGAGATCGCCAGCATGACTATCGTGACCGTGCGCGAAACGCCGTGGGACGCTTCGGCCTGCACCACGAGCTCATCGGTGCTGGAGTCGATATGCGCCAGCACGCCGCCGACGGCCTCTCTCAGAGCCGTGTTCGCCGCGCTCCCCGCGTCGTTCAGATCCAGGTAGTCCTGCACGGCCATGGTCGACAACGCGGCCGCCTGACGCCTGACCACGTCGCTGAATTGCTTGTAGGCGTCTTCCAGCTTTTGATTCAACGCCTCCGAGCCTTCCAGGCGGGGTGCCTTGCGGTATGCGTCCAGCGCCTGGGCGCCTTCCTGCATCAAACCTTCGGCGCGCTTGGCCTGCGAAGTCGCCTGTTCGGTCTTTCCTTGCTGCAGATCCATCAGCGACGTCGCCAACAGCAAGCGGCCGCGCAGGAACAGGATGTAGGCCCGGTTCAGCTGCGAGGCCTGCGTGGAATAGGCGTCGTTGACCCGCTCCAGCTTCTCATTGCTCGAGTTCAGCCCCATCCACGCCACGCCATTTGAGATGAACATGGCGCCCGTGAAGAGCAGCAACACCAGAACGAGACAGGTGCGGACTTTCAAGTTGACAAGCATGGAATATCCGAGCGTTAAGCAATGTGAAACGACTATTTCCTACTCTGCACGCACACACGGACGCCCCGGCCCCTGGCCAGTAGCGTCCGCAAAGGCGCAACCCTACGCACCCGATGGCGCGTTTTTGTACCTACCGCAGTACTACTTGCGGCTGAACAGACTTGATCCCTGAATGGTCATGAATGCTGCCGACGCCGCTTGCAGGGCGACCTGGCGCAACGCGAGCTGGCTGGCGCCTTGGTAGTAGTCCAGTTCTTCCAGATCAGACAGAGACTTCGAGTAAGACAGGCCTTTCTGCGTACCCGTGGAGTTCAGTGCGTCCAGTTCGTTCATCCTGGCGCCGACCGAAGCCTGCACCGTGAGAACGTTGTCGTAGGTGTTCGCCAGCTTCTTGTTGGCCGTCGCTAGTGCATTGTTCAGTTTGGCGGTCGCGACGGGGTCGCCAGCGCTGGGTGCGTCCAGCGCAGCAATCACGTCGTCCAAGGTAGCGAACACGTCCATATCGGAGGACTGGACGCTTTCGACATTTATCACGTCACCAGCCTGCGGGGCGCCTTTAATCGATACGGATACGCCACTGCCCAAATCGACCGTAGCTCCATCAGCGTATGCGGTTGCAGGAGCTCCTGCGGCCGGCACGGTCGCGCTGGAACCGTCTGGATTCGTCGTCGTAACGCGATAGCCGATCGCTCCGGTGACTGCGTCGGTCTCAAACTGCACGGCAAACTTCTTGCCCGCGTTTGCCGAACCCGGCACCACGGATGCCGGACCAAACTCGGCAGTGCCGGTATTGGAATCGGGCGTCGAAGCCACAAAGGCTTGCGAACCTGGGTTTGCGCGCCCAAAGATGTCCTTCCCCAGATCGCTGGAGGACAATTGGCGGCTTTGGTCAACCTGAATGGTCCGCTCACCCACAGAATTGCTATAAGCGATCTTGCCGGTCGCGTCCTTGGAGTACGGCATCACACTGCCATCATTGCCCGAGAACAGATATTGACCATTGCCGTCCGTCGTGTTCGCAAGCCCCAGCAAGGCATCGCGGGTGCTTTTGAGTGCCGTGGACAAGGTTTGGCGGTCGCTATCCGACAGCACGCCGCCGGCCTGGATGATACGCGTGCGCGCCTCCTGCAAGGCATTCGTCACAGCGGTCAGCGTATTGCTTTCCTGCCCCAGATTCGTGCTGGCGGTCTGGCGGTTCATGCCATACGTATTGTTCATGCTCTGCGTCTGAGCCACACTAATGGCCAACGCAGCGGCCAGGGGATCATCCGCCGGAGTCAGGTTCTTGCGTCCGCTACCGACCTGTTCAACCAGGCGGTTCATATCGGATTCCTGAGAGAGAACGCCCTTAAGGCCGTTCGAGTACATCATCGAGGTGCTCAGGCGCATGGTGAAGCTCCGAAATTTTCTTTATTGGTCACGATTCAACGATTCGATCAGCCGCGCAGACCCAGCAGCGTATCGAACATGGTGCTGGCCACGTCAATGATGCGAGCACTGGCTTGATATTGTTCCTGGTACAGCGACAGGCTGACGTATTCTTCGTTCAGGTTGACGCCCGAGACAGCCTGCTGCGCCGCAGTCTTCTGCGTGATCAGGTTTGCCTGCGCGGTCGCCGCGGACTTGAGTTGAGCGGTTTGCACCCCAACCGTATTCACCACCTGGCCGAACATATCGTTCACGCTCATCGTGCCATTACCAAGCACCTTGCTGTTCTGCAGCTGAGCCAGTTTCAGCGCGTTCTTGCCGTTGGCGTCACCGCCTTCTAAGTCGGCCGCCGCGATCTTGTAAGGATCGGAGATCAGAACGGTAAGATCGCGTGCCGCATCGCGCGTGGGTGCCAGCGACCATTTGTCGCCAGCCTGGGGCGGCGCGCTGATGGTCAGGGTCACACCCATCTCGCTGTCGAGATTTAGCGTGCCCGGCGTCCCGGTGGCCGGACCGTTGTAGACCTGCGAACCTTCCGGCATGCGCAGCACGCGGTAGTTCGTGCCGTCGAAGGAAATCTCGTATTCCTTGGCGTTGATGTTATTCAGGTTCGTGAACTGACCCGAAAGCGACGCGTTGCTCTTGTTCTGCGCATTCGGTACGCCCTGCGGCGAACCGATGCCAAAGAAGTCCGTGCCGGGATTGCCGTTCTGGTCCAGGCCCTGCTTGTGCTGCTCGTTGAAGGACAGCGCCAGGCCGACGGCCATCTGACCTAGCTGGCTTTGCATGACATCCAGCGAAGTCGCGCGGAACTGCAGCAGGCCGCCCAGCGACCCGCCGGTCACTTCCGCATCGTCCAGCTCCACGGCGACCGTCTTACCAGAGCCGGCCGGCAGCGTGTAGGCAATGGCGGTACGCCCCGTATCCTTGGAGGCAGCCACCGCTTGCAACGGATAGATGGTGTTGCCGGATAGCAGCGCCTGGCCACCGTTGGCCAACGTAATGTTGATCTTGTCGCCTTGTTCGTAGGTGGTGATGCCTACCAGCTGATTCAGTTCCATGACGGCCTGATCACGCTGATCCAGGAGATCGTTCGGAGGACTGCCGCCCGCCTTGCCCGTAGCCAGCGAGATTTGCTGGTTCAGATCGTCGATACGCGTCAGATAACTGTTGACCTGCTCGACCGTCGTGGTGATCTGCGTGTTCAGGCCGATGCGCTGGTTTTGCATCTCGGTGTAGGCCGAACGGATCTGGGTGGCCAGGCTATTGGCCTTGCCCAGCAAATCCTGGCGTGCGGCAGGGTCGGCAGGCTTGCTGGCCACCGCATTCATGCTGGTGAAGAAATTGGTCAGGCCCGGCGCGATGCCGACGGTGCGGTCGGCGAACAGGTTGTTGATTGCCGAAACCTGGTTGTATTGCGTCTGCAACTGGGCGCCACTGCCCTGAGCGCCGACCAGTTGCTTGTACAGGAAACTGTCGTAGCTGCGCACGACCGTGTCGACCTGCACGCCTCGGCCTATGTAGCCGTTGCTGGTCGCCTGGGCACCGGCAGTCGAAACCATGACGCGCTGGCGGTTGTAACCGACCGTGGTGGCATTGTTGATATTGTGGCTGGTGGTGGCCAGCCCTGCCTGAGCGGCGTTCAGCCCGCCCAGCGCCAATTTATACATATTCATGCTGACAATGCCCCGTATTTAACCGCTGATATACCTGGATATCCAATTAACGGCAGGAGGTGATCCGAATTTAGAGTCCTTCCAACATCTGGCGAGAAATTTCCACCTTGGATGCCGCGCCCCGCAGCTGGCTCATCACGCCGATCAACTTTTGCGCATACTGGGGATCCGTCGCATAACCCGCGTCCTGGATCCGGCGCGCCGCCTCGATCTCGTTGCGGGCCTGCGTGACGCCCTCGTAGCGCGGGCTGTTGCCGATCAGACGGGCGTAATCCGCGAACGATTCCTCGTAGGACGCGTAGGCGCGGAAAGGTTGCGTCACCTTTTTCGCCACGCCATCTTCGTATTCAGTAGTCAGTACGTTGACAACCTGCCCCTTCCAGCTGGATCCCGCCTTGATGCCGAACAGGTTGTAGCTGGTGCTGCCGTCCTGGTGCTTGATCTCGCGCTTGCCCCAGCCCGACTCCAGCGCCGCCTGGCCCATGATGAGGCGGGCCGGCACGCCGCTTTGCTGGGAAGCGAGATTGGCTGCGCGCGACATCTTTGATACGAAGGCGACCACGTGGTCGGGCGCGCCTTCCGCTGCGGCCAGCGCCCGGTTCTGCGCGCTGTTGTTGCGCATCACGTTCAGCAATGCCGACACTTCGCGCGAGCCAGCGGCGCGGAAGTCGAGGTCCGCGCCCTCTCCCAGGCGCTTGACCGCATCCGCGCCCAACTCGCCGGGCTTGCCCTGCTGCATCTGCGCCAGAATGGCGCCGGAAAGGCCGATACCAGGCGACGCCAGATGCAGGGCGAGCTGCTCGTCCGCCATGGACTGCAGCATCTGCGTCTGCTGCGAGTCGAACAGCCCTTCCTTAGGCGTTGCCTCGCGCATGCGCTTGACCATCATCTGCAGGAACAGGGCCTCGAACTGCTTGGCAACCTGTTTCTGCTGCTCGGTCCCCTCAGGATCCTTTTTGACATCGCGCTTCAGGTCAGACAGGCGGCCCATGTCGAAAACCGAATCCTGCCGGCTGGCGCCGCGCGCCGCATCATTGGTGTACGCCATGGCCGTCAGATGATTTCCAGTTCGGCGCGCAAGGCGCCGGCGGTCTTCATGGCCTGCAGAATCGCCAGCAGGTCCTGCGGCGTGGCGCCCAGGGCGTTCAAGCCCTTGACCACATCCGCTAGACTGGCGCTGGTGCTCACGCGTTGCAGGGAACCGTTCTCCTGGCGCACCTCGATCTGCGTATTGGGTACCACCACCGTCTGCCCTTCCGTGAAAGGCGTGTCAGGCTGCGATACCTGGTTCTGGCGATTGATGATGACCGACAGATTGCCGTGGGCCACGGCGGCTTCTTCGATCATGACGGTGCGGTTCATGACGACCGAACCCGTGCGCGCATTGATGATGACCTTGGCCACCGTGGGCGCGCGCGCCACCTGCAAGTCTTCGAGCTGCGACAGGAAGCGCGCCTGCGAAGCCTGATCCATCGGTGTGCGCACCTGCACCACGCGTCCGTCCAGCGCAGTGGCGGTGCCTTGGCCGAACTTGCGGTTCAACGCCATGGCCACATTCTGCGCCGTGCCGAAATCGGTATTGTTCAGTTCCACATAAACGTAGCCGTCACGCGCGAACGTGGTGGGCACGCCGCGCTCTACGATGGCGCCCGCGCTAATGCGCCCGCCATTCAACTGGTTGATCTGCACGCTGGAGCCACCGGCGGAGGCGCCCGCGCCGCCCACCAGGATGTTGCCCTGGGCGATCGCGTAGACCTGGCTATCGGCCCCCTTGAGCGGGGTCATCAGCAATGTGCCTCCGCGCAGGCTCTTGGCGTTGCCCATGGACGAAACCACCACGTCCAGCGTCTGGCCCGGCCGGGCGAATGCCGGCAGCGTGGTCGTGACCATGACCGCGGCCACGTTCTTCAATTGCATATTGCTGCCGGGCGGAACGGTGATACCGAGCTGCGACAACATATTGGTCAGACTTTGCTGCGTGAACGGCGTCTGCCGCACCTGGTCGCCGCTGCCATCCAGACCCACGACCAGGCCATAGCCGATCAGCTGGTTGCCCCGCACGCCCTGGATCGACGCCAGGTCCTTGAGCCGTTCGGCGTGCGCCGCACCCGCGCCGGCCATCAGCCCGACCGAAATGCAGACGCGCGCCAACAAGGACACCAAGGCGGATATCGGATTCGGTTGTTTCATGTTCAGAACGGCGAAGCGATCAGGAAGAAGCGTTGCAGCCAGCCCATGGTCTGGACTTCGTCCATGACGCCCTTGCTGCGGTACTCGATGCGGGCGTCGGCCACCTGCGTGGACGACACGGTGTTGGTGCCGGTAATGGAGCGCGGATCGACTACGCCGGAGAAGCGCACAAATTCGCTGCCCCGGTTGATGGCGATCTGCTTTTCGCCCGCGACCTGCAGGTTGCCGTTGGACATCACCCCCACCACCGTGGTCGTGATGGTGCCGGTAAAGGCATTGTTCGCCGTGCTGTCGCCCTTGCCCTGCGACACATTGCCGCCCTTGGCGTCGGTGTTCAGGTTGGCATTGGCCCAACTATCCATGAAGGACGGCGCGGCGGCGATGCCCAGGGAAGCGCTGCCGCTGCGGTTGGTGTTGGTGGCGACGTTCTTGGAAGCGTTGGTCTTTTCGTTCAGGACGATGGTGACGATATCGCCCACGTTGCGCGGCCGGCGGTCCTCGAACAAGGGATAGTTGCCGTAGGTCGTCGGCTGATAGATCGAGCCCGTGGGCTGCGCCATGGGCGTGGGCGGCGGCGGCGGCGCCGCCGTCGTCGGCCCGGTCACGATAGGCTCGGGCGGGATCATGGCGCAACCGGCCACCAGCATAGCCAGGGCCGCACTCGATACCAGGCGCAGGACAGACATGGGCATCACAGTTGGGTCAGGCGGGCCAGCATTTCGTCCGAGGTCTTGACGGCCTTGCTGTTCATTTCGTAGGCGCGCTGGGTGGTGATCATGTTGACCAGCTCTTCAGCGACGTTGACGTTGGAGGTTTCAACGTACTTCTGCATGATCGAACCGGCGCCGTCCACGCCAGGCTGCAACAGGTTGGCGGGTCCCGAAGCGTCGGTCTCCAGGTACAGGTTCTCGCCGACGCTCTGCAAGCCGGTGGGGTTGATGAACGTGGCGATCTGCAGCTGGCCGATCTGCACGTTGATGCCAGCGGCGCCGGGCTGCGTCACCGAAACGATGCCGTCGTTACCAATGGAGATCGACAGCGCATTGTCGGGGATGTTCATCGGCGGCTGGATCACGTAGCCGCTGACGGTCGTCAACTGGCCGTTCTGGTCGCGTTGCAGGGCGCCGTCGCGGGTGTAGGCCTGGGTGCCGTCAGGCAGTTCGACCTGCAGGAAACCACGGCCATTGATGGCGATATCCATCTCGCTGCCGGTGTTGTTCAGATTTCCGGCGGTGTCGATGCGCTCGGTCGCGGCCACGCGCGCACCGGTACCCAGTTGCAGGCCCGACGGCAGCTGGGTAGCGTCGCCGACTTGGGCGCCAGGCTGACGCAGCGTCTGGTACATCAGGTCCTGGAACACGGCGCGACCACGCTTGAAGCCATTGGTCGAAACGTTGGCCAAGTTGTTCGAAATCACGTCCATGGAGGTCTGCTGACCTTCCAGACCCGTCTTGGCGATCCACAACGAACGCATCATGATGAAGTACTCCTGGTGCCGCGGCCCGGCCGCGCGCAAAAAATGTTTCTAGTTCAGTCGCCGTATCACGCGCTTACCGACAGGATGCCGTTGGCGCGCTCGGCGTTGCGGTCCGACTGCTGGATCACCTGCATCTGCTGCTCGAAGCGGCGGGCGTTGGCGATCATGCCGACCATCGCCGCCATCGGATTGGTGTTGCTGCCTTCCAGCACGCCCGACAACAGCCGCAGGCTGGGGTCGGCAGGCACCGGAGGCGCGGGTTGGCCATTGACGGGCGCCATGCGGAAGACGCCATCGTCGCCGTGCACCAGCTGCTCGTTCTGCGGGCTGGCCAGTTTGATCCGGCCCAGGTTCAGGATGTTGTTCGGCGCGTCGCCTGCGCCGATGGCGGTAATGGTGCCGTCCGCGGTGATGGTCAGCGCGGCCTGGTCGGGCACGTCGATGGGGCCGCCCTGGTCCGACAACACGGGTTGGCCCAACGAGGTCTGCAACAAGCCATTGATGCCGACCTGCAGGCTGCCGGCGCGGGTGTACGCCTCGCCCTGCGGCGTCTGCACGGCGATCCAGCCACGCTCGCTGGACAGCGCCACGTCCAGGTCCCGGCCCGTGGTCTGCATATTGCCCATCTGGAAGCTGTTGCGCGGCGTGGACGCCACCGTCGAAACACGCGTGGGCAGACTCGTCCCATCCGTGACCGGCACGGAGCGGTACAGCGCGATCTGCTCGCGGAAACCCGCCGTGTTCACGTTGGCCATGTTGTTGGAAAGCGCGGCCTGATGCTCGGTGATGCGCGCCGCGCCATTCATGGCGGTGTAGATGATACGGTCCATTGCCTATTCCGTCGGTGTCGTCTCGTGCCTGCCCGGCTTACTTCAGATTCATCAGGACTTGCATGATTTCGTCCTGGGTCTTGATGGTCTGCGAGTTGGCCTGGTAGGTGCGCTGGGCAATGATCATGTTGACCAGTTCCTTGCTCATGTCGACGTTGGACGACTCCGTGGCCTGGCCCACGACCTTGGAGAGGCCGTTGGTGCCGGGCTGGCCCAGGATGGGCTGGCCGGAGGCGGAGGTTTCCGTCCAGGCGTTGTTGCCCACGGGCTGCAGCCCCTGCAGGTTGGAGAAGTCAGCCAGCACGATAGTGCCGACGACCTGGGTCTCGCCGTTTGTGTAGCTCGCCACTATGCTGCCGTCACCACTGATGTTGATGCCGCTGAACTCGCCGGAAGCGTATCCGTCCGGCTTGGCTACCAGCTTGTAGGCGCTGCCGAACTGTGTGGTGCCGGCGTAGTTCATCGCAATGTTGATCGGATCTGCGGGCGTGGTGCCGCCACCCGGGTTGGCGAAGGACAGATTGACGACAGGTGCGCTGGTCATCACGCCGGCCTTGTTAAAGGTGAACTTCTGCGGGTTGCCCCAGACTCCGCCCGCTTCAGTGGTCGGCGCCATGGCCTGCCCGTCGATCGTGTAGTAAACGTCGTACGTGCTGGTATCCGCAGTAGCTGCGGGGCGCTTCACGAAGTACTGCATGACCTGATGGGAATTGCCCAGCGAGTCGAACACCGTCATCGGCGAGGCGTTGGTATAGGAGTTGGACAGCTTCGGGTCGAACGGCTTGCCAGTTTCGACGACAGCCGCCGTGTACTCAGTAAACGCCCCCATCTTCGACAGATCACCACCCGTAATCACGCCGCCCGCGCCCACGGTTACCGTTTCCGTACCGACGGTGAAGGTGGAGCCCGGGGCCGGCAGTCCGAGACCGGCCGGCACGGTATCCTCCAGCGTTGCCGTTCCCGTAGCATCACGGCTGAAGGTGTACACAGTGGCGGGCGCCGTGCCCAACGTGACCCTTCCAAGGACGGGTGCCTTGGTTTGCGTATCCGTTTCGTAGATGACTTTCGCGTTGGCATCCAGGTTGGCCACGGTGGTGCCAGTGGAAGTCGCCTTCGGTGCCACGTTGGCAGTAGGCAACTGCAATTCCACCGGATTCGCACCCACGGAGCCCGGCGGATAACCCGTCAGACGATAGCCCTGTGCGTTGATGATGAAATTGTTCTTGTCGACCAGGAATTCGCCGTTGCGGGTGTACATCACCGCACCGCTCTGGTCGGTTACGCGGAACATGCCCTTGGCGCCGTCAATGGCGATGTCGTATTCGCCGCCGCCGCCGTTCACCGTACCCACGGTAAAGCGCTGGTTGATGGCCGCAACCTTCACGCCCAGGCCGACGCGCGAACTGGCGTAAACGTCGGCGAACGACGCGGTGGCGGACTTGAAGCCGACCGTGCCGGAGTTGGCGATGTTGTTGCCGATGACGTCCAGGTTCTGCGCTGCGGCGTTCAAGCCGCTCAATCCTTGTCCGAAACCCATGTTTGTTCTCGCTAATCTTTAACTAGGGGAAGCCGCCGCCCTTGCGCCGGCACCGATACATTGCGCCCGCTTCAGGCGCCGATCACCTTGCGCACGTCCAGCATGCTGGTCTGGCCTTCCAGGCCCAGATCCAGCCTCAGGCCTTCAGTGGAGTACGCCACGCTCTTGACCTGGCCGTAGCTCAGGACTTCCGCATTCACCTTCTTGCCATCGGCATCCGTAGCCAGGACGGACACGGTGTACGCGCCCGGTTCCAGCACAATGCCGTTATCGTTCTTGCCATCCCAGGACAGCGTGTACACGCCGGGCTTCTGGTCTGTCGTTTCGATCGTGCGCACGACCGCGCCATTGGCGTCGGAAATGCGGATCTGCACTTTCTGGGCATCGCCCTGCAGGTCCAGACCGTAAGGCGTGACGACGCGGGCCTCGGGATTTGCCGCATCCACGCCAGACTTGATCTTGGAGCCGGGAATCAGCACGCCCTTGCCTATCATGGCCACGGCATTCATCGACTGCGACACGTCGATCTGGCCGCTGATGGCGAGCATGGTGTTCTTCAGGTTGGTGATGCCTTCCACCGTGGAGATCTGCGCCAGCTGGGAGGTCAGCTCGGCATTCTGCATCGGGTTCAGGGGATCCTGGTTCTGCAGCTGCGTGACCAGCAGTTTCAGGAACTGGTCCTGCAGGCCTTGCGCCGTGCTGCTGCTATTGGCGCCCGTTTGAGCCAGGCCCAAGCCGGTCTTGCTCGTCGATTGGTCGATAGTGGTCATGGATTAACTGGTTCCGGAAATTAGGACTGGCCGATGGTCAGGGTCTTCTGCATCAGGGCCTTGGCGGTGTTGAGCACTTCCACGTTTGCCTGGTAAGAGCGCGAGGCTGCGATCATGTTCACGGTTTCGGCCACCGGGTCGACATTGGGCATGCTGACGTAACCCTGCGCGTCGGCCATGGGGTGCTGCGGGTCATAGACCTGCTTCAAGGGGGACTGGTCTTCGACCACGCCAGCCACGCGCACGCCGCCGATTTCCTGGCCCAGCGCCTGGCCGGCCGGGGGATTCACCTGGAACACGACCTGACGGGCGCGGTAGGGTTTGCCGTCGGGGCCAACCACGCTGTCGGCGTTGGCCATGTTGCTGGCCGCCACGTTCATGCGCTGCGATTGCGCGCTGAGCGCCGAACCGGCGATATCGAAAATGCTCAACAAGGACATTGCCTGCCGCTCCCTTTAAAGAATCATTCCTGAATTGCGGCCATCATGGTCCGGATACGGCCAGACAGCATCTGCATCGTGCTTTGGTAATGCAGGGTGTTATCCGCGAACTGCACGCGTTCGATGTCCATATCCACCGTGTTGCCATCCATGCTCGGCTGGTACGGCAGGCGGTACAGGAGTTCCGTCGGACCTTGCGATACGGCCTTGGCCGGGATATGGCGAGCGGCAGTCAGCGTGAGCGCGGTGTCGGGCAGGCGTTTCGTGCCTTCCATGGCGTTGGCCATGGCCGTCTTGAAGTCGAAATCGCGCGCCTTGTAGTTGGGCGTATCGGCATTGGCGATGTTCGACGACAGCACTTCCTGGCGTTGCGCGCGCAGTCCCAGGGACTGCTGGAAGAACCGAAAATCTTCATTAAGCCTGTCTAGCATCGGGGCGCCTTGGTGCGTTGCAATTCAGATAAAGCCAGGGACGCCGGACAGACCGTTATCCCATTGGATGACGGCATCATAGGGGCCGGGGGCTCAACACAATCAGCCAAATAACCCGTCATTTCTCATCCAATTCACGTATTGCCGAATGCCGCGGACTTCTACAATTCCTCCATCATGAAAATATCCGCACTCCGACTCCGCGCGCGCGCAGGCTGCCTGGCAGCCCTGCTGCTGCCCCTGGCCGCCGCGCAGGGGCAGGAAGCCGCCGTCCAGGCACCCGAGGCGATCGCTCTTGCCGCACAAACCTATCTGCTGGATCAACTGGCCGGCCTTCCAGGGCAGCCCTCGATCGCGATAGACCCGCCGCGCGCGGAACGCCTGGCGCCTTGCGACGCCATGTCCCCGTTTATGCCCTCGGGTATGAAACTGCGTTCACGCATGACGGTCGGGGTGCGCTGCAACGCGCCCAAGCCCTGGACGGCGTATGTCCAGGCGACGGTGAGCGTGCCGGGCCACTACTACGTCGCCGCCCGCATGATTGCTGCGGGGCAGGCCCTGACGCCGGACGACCTCGCTCCAAGAGACGGCGATTTGGTCTCCCTGCCCCCTGGCGCGATTACAGATCCGCAAACCGTGGTGGGCATGTCGGCCGTGCACCGGATCAATGCGGGGCAAGCGGTGCGGGGTTCCGGATTGCGCAACGCACAATCGGTGGTGCGCGGCGCCAACGTCCGCATCAACGCGCGCGGGAAGGGCTTCGTCGTCAGCAGCGAAGGCCAGGCGCTCGACAACGCCGCACCTGGCGCAACCGTGCAGGTCCGCACCGCAGGCGGCCAAGTGGTCAGCGGCGTGGTGCGCAACGCCGGCCTGGTGGAAATACAACTGTAATTGTTGTTACATGTCGCATTGCACCAACACGCCGCCTGCCCCTAAAGTTCCGTCCGGCCCTGCCGTTACTGAGGCATAAGTAGGCGAAACCGTCGCACAACCGACCCAGGACGCCCTGCGGAGAAAATCTTGAAGATCAATTCGACCACCAACCGCCCCCTATCGGCTGACGCCGTCGCGCCCCGCGCCGACTCGGCGGTTGCCCAGGCCTATGGCGCCAGTAGCGCCAGCGGCTCCAGCAGCTCGCAGGTGGCGCTGAGCTCGGCGTCGCGCAAACTGTTGGCGCTGCAGGACGGCTCCAATGACATCAACGTTGAACGCGTCGCCGCCATCCGTGCGGCAATCGCATCGGGTCAGTTGAAGATCGACACCGGCCGCATCGCGGACAGTCTGATTGCCAGCGCCCGCGATTTGCTGAAGTAACCCCGAATCTCCCGAGTCCAACAGCATGACCATGAGCACCGTCGAATCCCTGCAATCCTGCATGCGCCAGGAAGATGCCCTGATCACCGAGTTCTCCGCCATTCTGGAAGAAGAGACCGAGGTGCTGGTGGGCTTGGGAAGCGTCGGCACGCTGCAGGAAATCACCGAGCGCAAGGGCGACGTCGCCCGCAAGCTTGTGGACCTGAGCCAGGTCCGGGACTCCCTGCTCGCGGAAATTGGTCTGCCCGCCGGGCACACCGGCACCGAGCAGGCGGCTGTTCTGCACCCGCAACTGTCCGGCGTCTGGCAGGCTTTGCTCAGTAAATCGGCATCCGCCAACGAAATCAACCTGCGCAACGGCGCGCTCATCGACGTGCACCTGCGCTACACGCAGCAGTCGCTGGACGCCCTGCGCGGCTTGGGCGCGGCGGGTGGCACCGTGTCCACTTACGACGCCCGCGGGCGTGGCGCACGCAGCGGCCCGGGCCGCAAGCCCATCGTGGCTGGTTGAACCTGGCAGGATGGGTAAAGCGCGCCAGTTCGCGCGCAAGATCCCACCTCGCTATCGCGCGCAACCCATCACATATTTGCGCAAAGCCACTGCAACAACGGCCGTCGTCACCCCGCCGTCATTTCCAACATCGCATACATCTTCAGCAAAGCCACAGGCAACATGCGCCCGGACAGCTTGCGATCCGTTCCCATGATGCCCGACAGGGGGCCGCGCAGCACTTCCGCTGCCGGCGTATGCGCCAGCTGCCAACATGCCGCGCCCATCTGGCCGGCCATTAGCGATTGGCGCGCCAAGGCATGAGCGCCGTCCACCGCCGGCAAAGCCTGCCACGCATTCGCCATATAGCGGAACCCCGCCTTGGCCTCATCCTGCAGCACCAGCCAGCGCGCCACGGTGGCGGCATCCGCTTGGGACGCGGGCAGATTGGTCATGCCGAACAACTGTCCGGCCACCTCGCCACTGACCGTGTCGATCAGCCGGGCGCAGACCAGCCGGACGGGCTCGCCACCGTTGCGGCCCGGCAGGATCACTTCCGTACCTGAGGCCCACAACGCCAGGGGCACGCGCTTGCTGCCCTGGACGCTGTGCAGCCCCGGCATGTCGCCAGGTTGGCCGACGGGCAGATAGCCCACGCTCTTGCCCACGGCATTCAAATTGGTCGGGCAGTCATCCTGGATGACGCGCTGCCCGCCAGCGCTGCGCGCAACCCAGGCAACGCCCTGCTCGTTCAAAGCTGGCCACAAGGCGGAAGTACCGGTTTCCAGCATGTGTACGACCGGGACGCGCGCCAGTTTCTCGGCCAGCCAGGCCACTCGCGCCTGTAGCGCCAGGGCCGCGTCCGGCTGCGCCGGCGCCGCTGGCGCAAAGGAGGACAACAGGCCGTGCGGCAGCACCAATTGCTGCGCCGGTGCCGCCAAAGCCGTGCCGCGATCACTCATCAGCAGCGTGCCCAGCAAGGCCCCGCCCGGGAGGCCCTCCCCCTTCATGGCGGCTTTGCCATGCATGGCAAGCAGGTGCCGTCCGCAAACCGCGGAAAACTCTCGACGCACCATCGCCAAGGGGTCATCGCCCAAGGCGGCTACGCTCGCGCCCGAACTGTCGCCGACATAGCCGCGCCAGGATGCGCGAGCCTGTACGCAGGCGGGATCGCTTTCCAGCCAGGTGATCGCGTCGTCCAGGTTCTGCGCGGCCTCGATGGACCCCGCGCCGCCTTGTGGACGCAGGATGGCGGACGCCAGCAATTGCCGCTTGCGCGCTGGATCCACGCTTTCCGGCTCCCGCGACGCGGACACCAGCGTAGCGAGGTCTGCCTCGCTAGGGGTGTACAGCGCGCGGGCGCGCTCGACCATCGAGAAGACGCGGTCGATCAGCACGTCGGCGCGGGCCAGCTCCATGTGTTCCGGCACTTTCTGCCCGACCGACATGTAATGGATGGGCAAGCGATGACGGATGGCCGTATCCAGCGCCGCGCCCAGGCGCGTAGCCTCGTCCAGCTTGGTAATGATGCAACCGGCGACGTCCTCGCCCACGCCATTGCGATATGCATGCGCCACTTCATCCAGCGTGTCGCCTTGACTGGCCGCGTTGAGCACCAGTAGCCGGCGCACGGGTTTGCCCGCGTTGCACAGCATGGCTGCCTGTTCCGCCACCTGGCGATCGCGCTGGCTGATGCCGGTGGTATCGATCAGCACGATCTTGCGGCTGCCCAATTCAGCCAGGATGCGGCGCAACTCGCCCGCGTCGCGCACGGAGTGGGCGGGCACGCCCATCAGGCGTCCGTAGATCTGCAGCTGTTCCAGCGCGCCGATCCGGAAATTGTCGGTGGTCAGCATCGCGACCTGCTCGCGCCCCTCGCGCGCCACGCAACGTGCGGCCAGCTTGGCCAGCGTGGTCGTCTTGCCCACACCGGTCGGACCGACCAGGGCATATACGCCGCCAGCCAGGAACTCATCCTCGGAACGCAGCACGGGCAGGTGGGTCACCAGTTCGTTGCGGGCCCAGCTCAGCGCCGCTTCCGGCGTCATTCCTTCCGGCAGGCGCTCCACCAGCGTGCGCACCAGCTTGGTGCTGAACCCAGCATCCAGCAGGCTGCGGAACAGAGCCGCGCCCGCGGGTTCCCGACCTGGCCCTTGGCGGCCGCCCCAGAGCAGGCCATCCATGCGGCTTTCCAAAGCGCCGCGCAGCGCGCTGATGGCGTCCTGCAGTCCGGCTGCGGCGTCGGCCGGCATCGCCGCAGGCGGCAAAACCGGCGGCTGACGCAACGGCGCGTCCGGCATGCGGGCCATGGCAGGCGCGGGTGCCGGTTGGGGCGTGGACGGCGTATAGGCCGCAGGCGCTGGAGCCGCGCTTGCCGGCTGGCCCGCATAGGCTACAGGCGCCGCCGGGACCAACCCTGCCGGCGCGGCAGCATATGCGGATGCGGCGGCAGGAGCGCCAGGCGCGGCAGCGGATGCAGCGGACTGATCTGTGGGGACCTGGCGCAACGGCGGCAGCGATGGCAATTCAACCCGCACGGGCGCCACCGGCTGGGGCGCTATCGGAGCAACCTGGGGCGTCTCATCTTCAGGCTGTGTCGAAGAAGCGTAAGCGGTCTGGTATGCGGCGATCGAACGCGACGGCGCCGCATATCCGCCCGGCGGCATCACAGGCGTGGACGCGCGCCCTGCCTGCTCAGGCAGATCGAAGCGCATGCCCGCAGGCGGCGGCGCTTCGGGCGGCCGGACGGGCGCGGCGTCCTGGCGCGGCGCGGCCTCATGGGCGGCATCGTCAAAAGCGCCTTCGACGGTGGCCAGCACCTCCACGCCGCCATCGACGCTGCGGTTCGACACGATCAGCGCGTCCGGGCCCAGCACCTGCCGGACCTGGCGCATCACATCGCGGCTATTCGCCCCAAAAAATCGGCTTATCTTCATGCCCCATTACCTCCGCCGATCAGCGCGGTAACACGCACCATGCGCTCATCGGGTATTTCCGTATTCGACAACACGCCCAGCTGCGGCAGATGGTGCCGCAGGAAGCGCGACAAAGGCGCCCGCAAGACCGGAGACACCAGCAGCACCGGCGCGTTGCCCTGCGATTCCTGGCGTTCGACCGCAGCCTGCGCTTCGCGCAGCAAGGTATCTGCCAGCCCGGGTTCCAGGCCGCCGCTGGTCGTCATCGCCTGCGAAAGCACACGCTCAAGCTTCACGTCCAGGCCAATCACCCGCAGCTCGCCCTCTCCAGGGAACCATTGCTGGGTGATGGCGCGGCCCAGCGAACGACGCGTCAGCGCGATCAGTTCGTTGATGTCGGGCTGGCTGCCCGTACCCGCGGCCAGCGCCGCCAGGCGCGGACCGTGCTCGGACAAGGTGTCGATGATGGTGCGCATATCGCGGATCGGCACCTCTTCCGACAGCAGGCCCTGCAATACCTTCTGCAATGCCGTGAGCGACAGGGTCTTGGGCACCAGATCTTCGACCAGCTTGGGCGCATCGCGTCCAATGCGGTCCAACAATTGCTGCACTTCCTGGCGGCCCAGCAGATTGGAACCGTGACGATGCATCAGGTGATTCAGATGGGTAGCGACCACGGTACCTGCATCGACCACCGTATAGCCCGCCACCTGCGCCTGATCGCGCAAACTGCCGTCGATCCACAGCGCCGGCAAGCCGAAGGCGGGATCGGTCGTGGGCGTGCCCTTGATCTGCACGGTCACGCCGCCCGGGTCGATGGCCAGCCACTGGCCAGGCATGGCGACGCCGTGACCGACCTCCACGCCGGACAGCAGGATGCGGTAATCGTTGGGCTTGAGCTCCAGGTTGTCGCGGATATGCACGACCGGGGGCAAAAAGCCTACGTCCTGCGCGAATTTCTTGCGCAGGCTGCGGATGCGGTGCAGCAGTTCACCATTCTGGGCGTGGTCCACCAGCGGGATCAGGCGGTAGCCGACCTCAAGGCCTAGCTGGTCCACCATGGACACGTCGTCCCAACTGGCCTCGGCCGCCGCGGCCTGTGCCTGCGTAATCGCCTGTGGCGGCACCTCGGCCGCCGCGGCCGCTGCCGCGGTTTGTCGCTTGTACAGCATCCAGCCGCCCCAGGCCAGCGCGCCGGCCAGGGTCAGGAATGCAACGTGCGGCATATTGGGGATCAGGCCCATGATGCCGACGATACCGGCGGTCAGGAACAGCACGCTGGGGTTGGAGAACAGCTGGCTGAGAATCTGCTGGCCGATGTCCTGGTCGGTCGAAACGCGCGACACCACCACGCCCGCCGCGGTCGAAATCACCAGCGCCGGGATCTGGGCCACCAGGCCGTCGCCGATGGTCAGCAGCGTGTAGACGCGCGCCGAATCACCCATCGACATGTCATGCTGGGCGACGCCCACGATCAAACCGCCGATGATGTTGATCGCCATGATCAGCAGGCCGGCGATGGCGTCGCCGCGCACAAACTTGCTGGCGCCGTCCATCGAGCCGAAGAAGTCGGATTCCTGGGAGACTTCCGCGCGGCGCTTGCGCGCCTCGTCTTCGCCGATCAGGCCCGCGTTCAGGTCCGCGTCGATCGCCATCTGCTTGCCCGGCATCGCGTCCAGGGTGAAGCGCGCGCCCACTTCGGCGATACGGCCCGCGCCCTTGGTGATGACGATGAAGTTGATGATGGTCAGGATCACGAAGACGATGATCCCCACGGCGAAGTTGCCGCCGACCAGGAAGTGGCCGAAGGCCTCGATGACCTTGCCAGCGGCGTCGGGCCCGGTGTGGCCATGAAGCAGCACCACGCGGGTGGAAGCGACGTTCAACGACAGGCGCAGCAGCGTGGCGAACAGCAGCACGGCCGGAAATGCCGCGAAATCCAGCGGCTTGCGCGTAAACATGGCCACCAGCAGGATCATCACGGACAACGCGATGTTGAAGGTGAACAGCAGGTCGAGCAGGAACGTGGGCAGGGGCAAAACCATCATGCCCAGCACCATCACGATCAGGATGGGCCCTGCCAGCAGCCGCGCATGCGTGGCCCCGTTACTTTTCAACATGGTGAGCAAAGCGCTCATTCCTTAAGCTCCTTGTGCTGCGGTTTTGGCTTGCGGGTCCAGCTCGACCGGCACGGGCAACCGGGTCGGGGCCGTCGGCTCGGCGCCCCAACCGGCCCGCCAGGAGCGCAGCTGGAAGACCCACGCCAGCACTTCTGCCACCGCGGTGTAGAGTTCGGACGGGATTTCCTGCCCAAGCTCCACGTGTTGATGCAATGCGCGCGCCAAGGGCGGCGCTTCCAATGTGGGGATGCGGTTCTCGGCGGCAAGCTCGCGGATCTTGGCTGCGATCAGGCCCGTACCCTTGGCCAGCACCCGCGGTGCGCCGCTCTTTTCCTCGTCGTACTTCAGGGCCACGGCGTAGTGCGTGGGGTTGGTGACCACCACGTCCGCCTTCGGCACCTCTGCCATCATGCGGCGGCGCGCCGCCTGGCGCTGCTGCTGCCGGATGCGCGCCTTCACGTGAGGGTCGCCTTCGCTTTCCTTGTGTTCCTGGCGCACGTCTTCCTTGGACATGCGCAGCTTCTTCAGGTGGCTCCAGATCTGCCACGGCACGTCCAGCATGACGATGATCATCAGCGACGCCACGATGAAGGCGCAGCACATCGCCACCAGCGTCAGCGCCTTGATCAGCGCCGCCGACGGCGCCACGTGCATCAGGCTGAGCATGTCGTCGTGGTAGCGCCAGATGACCCAGACCGCCACGCCGCCGACCAGCGCGGCCTTGGCCAGCGCCTTGATGAGCTCCACCACCGTCTGTGACGAGAACATCCGCTTCACCCCGGAAATGGGGCTGAGCTTGGAGAAATTGAACTGCAGGGGCTTGCCCGAGATGACGATGCCGCCCAAAAGCACGCTGGACAACACGGCGATGACAGCCAACAGCCCGAAAATCGGCAACAGCACCAGCAGGGCCTGGCCGAAACCCTCCACCGCACGCTCGACCATCACGCCGGGATCGAGAACGATGCGCTGATCGAACGCCAGGCCGTTGCGCAACACGCCACTCAGGGTCCGGTAGAGCGAGCTGCCGCCCACCCAGATGGCGCCCACGCCCGCCGCCAGCATCATGAACGTTCCCAACTCGCGGGAACGCGCAATCTGCCCCTCCTCGCGCGCCTTTTCCAGGCGCCTGGGAGAGGCGGCTTCGGTTTTTTCGAGGTCGCTTTCTTCGGCCATGCTCTGCGGTGTCGTTGCGGCTCGCGGATTCTGGAATTACGAGCTGCCCGCCGAGATTCTAGGAGGCCCCGGGGTCTGGCGATAAGCCAAGAAACGGGGGGAAAGCGGCGCTATTCCCGGATGCGTTTCAGGCGGCGCGCTCCAGGCCCGCCCGGAACGCCCCCAGGCCCGGGCAGGCCAGCCACGTCAGTGGCCTGTGGCGACCGCCAGCCGGTCTGCCTCGCCCTCTCCGGCCGCCGCTTGGAAGCGGTTGAAGTCCAGGCCGATCCGCACCGCGCCCCAATGTTCCGACCCCAGATAGACCGGGATGGAAATGTCATTGACGATTTCGCCCGTATCGCGGGAATAGGTCTGCAGCAGCATCCCGCCGGTATTGGTCGCCAGGCGCAAGCCCACCGGATCATCGAAGATGCGCTTGTTGCGCACTCGCAGGATGTCCTGCTTCGGATCCCCGGTAGGCGCTTGCGAAAAGCGGCGATTGTGGGCCGGCGCGTATCCCCGGCCGTCCACCAGGATCGTGTAGATCCCGCCCGGCACGCCATCCAGCACGCTATCAAGCAACTGCGTCACGGTCTCATCGATCTGCCGGTCGTAACTGGTGTGGTAGCGCGCAGGTTCGCTGCCGGGAATGCGCCGGTAGTGGCGGTCGAACACATCGGCACCACGGCTTCTGGCGTCTTCCAGAAGGTTGACAGCGGCGTCGCGGAAGGCTTCGACAGCCTGGGACAGGCCGTCAAAGGCGGTATTGCCGGTGCGCATGTCGGCCAGCACCTCCTGCACGCTCTCCGTCTGGCGACGGATGCGGTCGATTTCGCTGGACATGTTGCCGACGCGATTCAGCACGTCGGCGCTCAACGCCGCTATCCGCCCCACCTCCTCGCTCATACCGTGGTTGGTGGAGTCCACCTCGCCTATGGCCTGGACAACGTCGCCGACCTGGCGGTTCATGCTGTCGAAATCCCGCACGAAACGCTCAAAGCCGGAGCATGTCCGATCCAGCACTGCGCCGGACGCGTTGACGTCCTCGCGCAATGTGCCGGTCTGATGCTGGGTCGTCTCCACCAGCTCCAACATCTCGGCGGTATGCCGGCCGATATCGCTGGTAGCCGAGTTCACACGCTCGGCCAGCCGCCCGACCTCGCTGGCGACCACGGCGAATCCCCGCCCCGCATCCCCCGCCCGCGCCGCCTCGACCCCGGCGTTCAAGGCCAGGAGTTGAGTCTGCAAGGCGATCTCCTTGATCAGCTTGCTGATGTCCCCAACGGAGTGGGCGCGGTCTGTCAGTTGACCGACCACCTCGGTGAATGAAGCCATCTCCCGCGTCATGCGCTCCACCCGCGCCTTGACGTCGGACAGTTCGGCCAGCGCCTGCTGCGCCGCGTGCAGATTTTGCCCTGACACCTCGGCAATCTCGCGCGCATGGGTGGAGGTTGACGTCGACAACGCGGCGATTTGCGCGCCGCTGGCCGCGAGCGCTTCCGCGGCCCGCGCCTGCTCCTGTGCCAGGATCGAACAATGGCCCGCCTGGAACTGCGTGCGGGCGGCGTTCAGCGCGATTTCGATGCTGGATTGGCGTACGGTCATGATGCGGCTGCGTATGCGCGCCATGAAACCGTACAGCGGCCAAACGGCCGGGCTGATGGATAGCGTACGTTCCGACAGGGTCGCGTCGCCGCGATTGAGCCGCCGCAACAACCGCCACATGCCGCCCAGGCGGAATACGGATCTGGCCATGATCAATCTCCTTGTGCCGGCCCGGATCGCCTTCTATGGGCATCCGTTGCCTGGCGCGCATTGCGCGCCATGATTCACGCTGCACGGCCCCTGATTATTGTTTTGGAGGGGAGTCTATCCACGAGGCGAGCTTTGCGCCCTTAGGGACTACCTTCATGCGCGGGCGGCACCACCCGGAAAATGCACCGCCGGAGTCCCTGTCCGGCGGCGCGGCTCCCGGCTAGAAGCCCAGGCTGGCCAGCAGGTCGTCGACCTGGTCCTGGCTGGTCACTACGTCGGTCTTGCCTTGCGGACTGATCTGCGGCCCGTTGAGCAGGCTGTTGGCTTCGTCGCGGCGTTCTTGCGGGACGTTGTCCAGCAGCACCTGCAGCAGTTCACGCTCGATCGCGCCGACCACGTCCATCATGCGCATGATGACCTGGCCCGTGAGGTCCTGGAAATCCTGCGCCATGATGATTTCCATCAGCTGGGATTGCGTCTGCTGCGCCTGCTTCGGCACATCCTGCAGGTAGGCGCGCGTGTCCTTCACAAGCTCGCGCGCCTCGGGCAATTCCAGGGGCTGGTCGTACCACTGCTGCCAGCGCGCATCCAGCGCCTGCGCCGAGCGCGACAGGCCATCCTGGATGGGGCCGGCCTGCTCGGTGGCGTTCAGGACGCGGTTGGCGGCCTGCTCCGTCATCTGCGCCACGTAGCGCAGACGGTCGCGGGCATCGGGAATGGCGTTGGCTGCGTCCTTGATGGCCTGATCCAGCCCCAGTTCGCGCATGCTGTCGCGCAGCATGCGCGTCAGCGACGCGATGCGGTGGATCAGGTCGGGGGAATCGCCCGGGCTCTCATGTTCCGTCGTGCTCATGGCTCACCTCAACCGGCGATTTTCTCGAAGATCTTGTTGAGCTTCTCTTCCAGCGTCGCCGCCGTGAAAGGCTTGACCACATAACCGTTGGCGCCAGCCTGGGCCGCGGCAACGATGTTTTCCTTCTTGGCCTCGGCCGTCACCATCAGCACGGGCAGCGAGGCCAGCGCCGCGTCGGCGCGGATCTGCTTGAGCATCTCCAGGCCGTCGAGATTGGGCATGTTCCAGTCCGACACCACGAACTGGAAACCGCCATTGCGCAGCTTTTCCAGGCCGATGGCGCCGTCTTCGGCCTCATCCACGTTCTCGAAACCCAGCTCTTTGAGCAGGTTGCGGATGATCCGCCGCATGGTGGGGAAGTCATCCACCACCAGAATCTTCAGGCCCTTGTCTACCATCTTCTACTCCAGAAAAAATTTAGCTTGGACCGATCGGGGAGCCTTGCGCGTCAGACGCGGTGCCCGCGATCGCCCAGGCGAGTCAGAATGCGTTCGCTTATCGCCGACAACGAAACCACTTCATCCGCGGCGCCCAAGGCGATAGCTTCGCGGGGCATACCGAAGACGACGCAGCTGGCCTCGTCCTGCGCAATCGTGTGGGCGCCCGCGCGGTGCATGGCCAGCATGCCGGCCGCGCCGTCCTTGCCCATGCCGGTCAGGATGACGCCGATGGCGTTCTTGCCCGCGGCTACGGCCGCCGAGTTGAACAGCACGTCCACCGACGGGCGATGGCGGTTGACGGGTTCGCTGGCTTCAAGCTCGATCACGTAGTTGGCACCGCTGCGGCCCAGACGCATGTGCATGTCACCGCCCGGCGCCAGATAAACGTGCCCGGGCAACACGCGGTCGCCGTGCACGGCTTCACGGACCGTCACCGCACACAGGGCATCCAGGCGTTGCGCAAAGGAGCGCGTGAAGCCCGCCGGCATGTGTTGGGTGATCAGGATGGCCGGGCTGTCGGGCGGCAACGGCTGCAGCACCTCGCGGATCGCTTCCGTGCCGCCCGTGGACGCGCCGACGATGACCAGCTTTTCCGAGCTGGACAGCGGACGGCGCAACATGGGCGCGGGTGCGGCGGGCGCGGCGTGCGCTGCTGGCGCGCGCAGCTTGGCGCGCGAGGCGGCGCGTATCTTGTCGGCGATGATCTCGGTGTATTCGAGCAGGCCGTCGCGGATGCCCAGCTTGGGTTTGGTGACGAAGTCGATGGCGCCCAGTTCCAGGGCCCGCAACGTGATTTCGCCGCCGCGCTCGGTCAGCGACGACACCATCACCACCGGCATGGGCCGCAGGCGCATCAGTTTTTCCAGGAAATCCAGCCCGTCCATGCGGGGCATTTCCACGTCCAGCGTCAGCACGTCGGGGTTATGGCGCTTGATGAGTTCGCGTGCCACCAGCGGATCGGGCGCGGTTGCGACCACCTCCATGTCCGGCTGGCTGTTGATGATCTCGGTCATCAGGCCACGCACCAATGCCGAATCGTCCACACACAAAACGCTAATTTTCTTCATTTTTGCTGCCTCGGCCCGCTCAGGACCTGCCCGCGCATTCATAGACAGTCTGCCCGCGCAGACGAAAGTCCCGGCTGATATAGGTGAAGTTCTCGGAATGGCCAGCAAACAGCAAGCCACCCGGCTTGAGCAGCGGCACAAACCGTTCCAGGATCCTGGCCTGGGTAGGTTTGTCGAAATAAATCATGACGTTGCGACAGAAGATCACATCAAACTGTTCGTTGATCTGCCACGTCGGCGCCAACAGGTTCAGCGTCTCGTATCGGACCATGTCGGCGATCTCGGGACGCACCCGGACCTGCCCTTCGTTGGCGCCCCGGCCTTTCAAGAAGAAGCGCCGCAGACGCTCGCTATCCATTTTGTCCACGCGCTCGGCCGGGTAGACCCCCGCGCGCGCACGGGTGAGCACATTGGTGTCGATATCGGTGGCCAGCACCGAACTTGCACTGGCCCGAGGGCCCAGCGCTTCCACCAGCGTCATGGCGATGGAATACGGTTCTTCCCCGGTGGAGGCCGCACAGCACCATACCGACACCGGGCCGCCGCGCCGTTTGGCAAAGTCAGCCAAGATGGGGAAGTGATGCGATTCGCGGAAGAAGGCGGTCAGGTTGGTCGTCAATGCGTTGACGAAATCTTCCCACTCAGCCGCATTCGGTTCGTTTTCAAGCTGGTCCAGATAGCTGCCGAAATCCTGCATGCCCAGCGCGCGCAGGCGCCGGGCAAGTCGGCTGTAGACCATTTCGCGCTTGTGCGTGCCCAACGAAATTCCCGCATAGGCGTGAATCATCTTGCGCACGCGCGAAAAGTCCGCGTCGCGAAAATCGAATTGGCGTTCCACCGAAATGGACGGCGCCTGGGTTGCCGCTGCTGTAGCCACTGCGATCCTCAGTGCCCAAGCGCAAGCGCGTCAGGCGCCTGCAAGCGGGTGTCGTCACCGGCGGAACGCGCCGACGACAGGCGCTGGGCCGGAACCTCGATGACCTCGCCCACGTTGATTTTGAACACGGACACCGCTTCGGCCAGACGCTGCGCCTGCTCCTGCAGAGAACCCGCAGCTGCTGCAGCCTCTTCCACCAGCGCCGCATTCTGCTGCGTCACCTCGTCCATCTGCGACACGGCACGGTTGACCTGCTCGATGCCGCTGGACTGCTCTTCGGACGCCGCCGAGATCTCGCCCATGATGTCCGTCACGCGCTTCACCGAGGCCACGATCTCCTGCATCGTCGAGCCGGCGCGCTCCACCTGCTGCGAGCCCGCGCCAACCTTGGTCACGGAATCCTCGATCAGGCCCTTGATTTCCTTGGCCGCCTGGGCGCTGCGTTGCGCCAACGAGCGCACTTCGCCTGCCACCACGGCAAAGCCTTTGCCCTGCTCACCCGCTCGGGCAGCTTCCACCGCCGCATTCAGCGCCAGGATGTTGGTCTGGAAGGCAATGCCGTCGATCACCGACACAATCTCGGAAATCTTGCGCGAACTTGCCGAAATTTCCTGCATGGTGTGGACCACTTCCGACACCGCCGAACCGCCGCGCTCTGCCACGTCCGAGGCGCTGGCCGCCAGCTGGTTGGCCTGGCGCGCATTGTCGGCGTTCTGCTTGACGGTAGAGGCCAGCTCTTCCATCGAAGCCGCGGTTTCTTCCAGCGAGGCCGCTTGCTGCTCGGTGCGGCTGGACAGGTCCGTATTACCCGCCGCGATCTCGTGCGAACCGACGTTGATCTCATCCACGCCGCGGCGCACTGACGCCACGGTGCGGGTCAGGCTTTCCTGCATGCGCTTCAAGGCGGCGAACAGCTGGCCGATTTCGTTGGTATTGCGCGCGTCCACGCGGGCGGTGAGGTCGCCACCGGCGATGCGGTCGAAGTGATGACCGGCTTCCTTCAGCGGCAGCAGCACGCGGCGACGCAGGAACACATAGGTGGCGAACACCAGCAGCGCGGCGATCACGCCGCCGGCGGCGACTGCCATCAGGACGAACTGGTAGCGCACCTGTGCCACTTCGTGCGCATCCAGCGTCTTGCTGGCGCGCCAGAAATCAAAGCCTTCGATGGCGCGCGCGTACCGGCCCTCGAGAGCGTCCTGTACCGTCTGGACTTGCTTCTGGTAGGCAGGCATGTCCGCCTTTTCCAAGGCGGCCACCAGCGGCGTCAGCCCTTGCCGGACCAGCGCGTCATAGGATTCGTCGATTTCTTTCAGGGCGTCGGCCGCTTCGGCGGGCCGAGCCAGGCTCTTGTAATACTCGTACTCGGCCTGCCCCTTGTTCATGGAGGCCTTGGCCCGCTCCAGCAGGCCCGCCGCCTCGGAGGACAAGCCCTGGGTCAGCAAGGTGGGCTGCCCCACGCTCTTCACGATGTCCGCATAGTTGGCGGCGGCCGCGCGGCCCAGGCCAGTCATGGTGTCCTTGTAGCTGGAGACCACGCGGCCGACCGCGTCATCCAGCTCTTGCGATTGCTTGATCTGCGCCAGGGTGCCATTGCTGATGCGCAGGGACAGCACGCCCAACGCGGCCCCTATCACCAACATGAATGAGAAAAACGCCAGCACCCACAACAGGCTGCTGCGTATCGTCATGTTTGCGAAGAACTTGCGCATCACAAGAACCACTCCCAGATTGAAGTCGTTAAAGGAAAGCGCCACATTGGGTTCAATATGGCGCTTTTACCTCCCAGCAGGCCGTTCCGATCAGGACGCGACCTTCTCCACCAGCGCCATTTCGTCGCTGGTCATCATTTTTTCAATATCCACCAGGATCAGCATGCGTTCGTCCACCGTGCCCAGGCCCGTCAGGTACTCGGTGGACAAAGTGGCGCCGAATTCCGGCGCCGGGCGGATCTGGCCCGAATTGAGCATCAGCACATCGGACACGCCATCCACCACGATACCGACGACGCGGCGGTCGAGGTTCAGGATGATGACCACGGTCTGCTCGTTGTAGTCGACGCGGCCCAGATTGAACTTGATGCGCAGGTCGACGATCGGCACGATGATGCCGCGCAGGTTCGTCACGCCCTTGATGAACGGCGGAACATTCGCGATGCGGGTGACCGTGTCGGCGTCGTAGCCGCGAATCTCCTGCACCTTCAGGATGTCGATGCCGTACTCTTCGTCGCCCAGCGTGAACACCAGGAACTCGCTGCCGACATCTTCATTGCGCGCGGCTTGCGCTTGCGGTTTGGCTGCCATGAGGTTTATTTCTCCATCAATTCAGAATGGCTTCGGGCTGCGACCAACGCTCGCGGTTGGCGCGCGCAAGCGCAAATACGTCGACGATCAGGGCCACGCTGCCATCGCCCAGGATGGTCGCGGCGGAAATGCCCGGCACCTTGCGGTAATTCGATTCCAGATTCTTCACCACCACCTGGTGCTGGCCGATCAGGTGATCCACCAGCAACGCAAACCGGCGGTCCTCGGCTTGCATGATGACCGCGATGGCCTGCGTGGGATCGGTCTGGGCGTCGCTGACCGAGAACACCCGGTGCATTTCGACCAGCGGCAGGTACTCGCCGCGCACGTGCATCACGCGCTCGTTGCCCGCCACCGAGTAGATCTGGTCATTGGTGGGCTGCAGCGATTCGGTTACATGGTTCAGCGGCAGGATGAAGGTTTCCTCGCCGACGCGCACCGACATGCCGTCCAGAATGGCCAGCGTCAGCGGCAGGACGATGCGCGTCGTGGTGCCGTTGCCCGGCTCGCACGACAGCTGCACGTGGCCGCCCATGTCCTGGATGTTCCGACGCACCACGTCCATGCCCACGCCTCGGCCGGAGATGTCCGTCACCTTTTCGGCGGTGGAAAAGCCCGGCGCAAAGATCAGCTGCCAGATTTCGTCGTCCGGCGAATTCTCGTTGACGGGCAGGCCCTGGGCGATCGCCTTCTTCAGGATCTTGTCGCGGTTCAGCCCGCCGCCGTCGTCGCTGACTTCAATGACGATGTTGCCGCCGTTGTGCTGGGCCGACAGCACCAGCTGTCCGACGGGGTCCTTCCCAGCGGCGACGCGCTTTTCGGGCGTCTCGATGCCGTGGTCCAGGCTGTTGCGCACCAGGTGGGTCAGCGGATCGATGATGCGTTCGATCAGGCTCTTGTCCAGTTCCGTTGCGCGGCCGTGGGTTTGCAGTTCGATCTGCTTGCCCATCTTGCTGGCGATGTCGCGCACCAGGCGTGGGAAGCGGCTGAACACGTAATCCATCGGCATCATGCGGATGGACATGACCGCTTCCTGCAGGTCGCGGGCATTGCGCTCAAGCTGTTCCATGCCATTGAGCAGGCGGTCGTGCAGCACCGGATCCAGCGTGGATGCGGTCTGGGCCAGCATGGCTTGGGTAATGACCAGTTCGCCCACCAGGTTGATGACCTGGTCGACCTTTTCGACGCCGACGCGGATCGAGGTGGATTCCTTGTCCGCGTGCGCCGGAGCTACCGCAGCGGGCCGGGCCGCGCGGGTGGACTGTGTGATGGCCTCGGCGGCCGCAGCCGACTCGGCGACGGCCGGCGCTTCGGGCGCCGTCTGTGCGGGAGCCGGCGCGGGCGTCGCAGCCGCAATTGGAGCAGCAGTCTGCATTACGCCCGCCGGAGCAGCTTCGCGGCTGATTTCCAGCTGGTCGCCGTCGACGATGAAGCAGCATACTGCCTCGATATCGTCCGGCGTGCAGGTGCTGTCCATCCAGACGGTCAGGGCGCCGTCGGCGCGTTCGCTGGCCTTGACGTTGCCGAGATTGCCCATTTCCTCGAGGAGGGAGGCGGCGTCCTTGTCCGAAACCTTGGTGATCCGCACACGCAGAGGCAAGCTGCCGGCTTCCGCTGCCGGCGCTTGCGCGGCGGGCTCGGGGGCAGGCGCCGGGGCGATCACGGGAGCCGGGGCCGGAACCGGCGCTGCCACGGGTGCAGGGGCCTCGGCCGGCGCGGCTGCCGCGGCGGGATCCTTATGCTCCAGCGCAAGCTGCCTCAGTACGGCGCAGATACGCTCAAACACGGCTTCATCGGGCTCTTCGGAGGCCCGATAGGCATCCAGTTGGCTTTTGAGCACGTCTTTCGTTTCCAAGAAAATATCGATCATGTCCGTACGCAGCGCCATTTCGCCGCGACGGATCGCATCCAGGAGGTTTTCCAGCAAATGGGTCGTGCCCGCCAGCTGCGTGAAGCAGCCGAAGGTGGCCGCCCCACCCTTGATCGAGTGGGCGGCGCGGAAGATCGCGTTGAGCTGTTCGATGTCGGGCGCGCCCACATCCAGCTCGAGCAGCAGCTGCTCCATCTGCGCGAGCAGCTCGTCCGCCTCGTCGAAAAAGGTCTCGTAAAACTGACTGAGGTCCAAACCAGAACTCATGACCCGTACGCCTTCAAAAATGAACTTGCTTACGCGCCGGCCTGCTCGTCGAGCAGTTCAGACGCCAATTCCACCAGCACATCCGGGTCGACCGGCTTGGAAAGCCAGCCACAGACCCCCAGATCCCGGGCGGCCATCTTGCTGTCCACGTCGTCCTCGGTGGTCAACACCAAGACCGGCACGTCCAGGTACTCGTCCTCTTGGCGCAGTCCCTGGATCAGCTCCAGACCGCCCATGACCGGCATGTTCCAGTCGCTGACCACCAGGTCCACCGGGTGGCTCTTGGCCAATTCCAGCGCTTCCTGGCCATTGCCGGCCGTCAGGACTTTCCATCCCGCGCCCGTCAACGTCGCCTGGACGATCATGCGCATCGTCGCCGAGTCGTCCGCCACAAGAATCGTTGCAGCCATTGCTATCGAACCCCTTCCGCGGGCGGGTTGCTCTCCGCCTCGCCTGGTTTGGTTGCCGTCGTGGCCTGGGCCGCGGCTTGCGCCGCTTCCACCGCCGTTCCTACCTCGCGGGCATCCTTGGCGCTGACGTCCGCAGCCGCGGCGTTCTCGCTTTCGATGCGCCGCTGGGTGCTCTGGTTGAGCACCACAAGGCTGATACGTCTATTAACGGCCGCATACGGGTCATCTTTAACCAGGCTCATGCTGGACGACAGCCCCTGGATGCGCAGGACCTTGCTTTCGTTCATTCCGCCCGCCACCAGCTCCTGGCGCGACGCATTGGCGCGGTCGGCCGACAGCTCCCAATTGCTATAGGCGCGCTCTCCGCGAGCGTATTGCGAGGCGTCGGTGTGGCCGGAGATGCTGACCTTGTTGGGCAATTCATTCAGGACCGGCCCCAGTTCCCTGAGGATGTCGCGCATGTAAGGCTGCACTTCCGCGCGGCCGGTGGCGAACATCGGACGGTTCTGGTTGTCGATGATCTGGATGCGCAGACCCTCCGTAGTCAGGTCGATCAGCAGTTGCGGCCTGAAGCTTTTCAGCACCGGACTGGTCTCGATGACGTTTTCGAGCCGCTTTTTCAGATTTTCCAGGCGATGCTGTTCGCGGCGTTCGGCGTCGCCCATGGGCTGGGCCTCGACGCGGTTGCCCTGCGCGCGGCGTACATCGCCCTCGCTGCGCAAGGGATCCCTGCCGCCTCCTGGAACCGCGCTGGTCTCGGCCGAACTGCTGGGCCCGCCCGTAATGGCGACGCGCAATGGCATGCGGAAGTACTCCGCAATGCCCTTGAGCTCTTCGCGCGGGACCACGCTGATCAGCCACATCACCAGGAAGAACGCCATCATCGCCGTGATGAAGTCTGCGTACGCGATCTTCCAGCTGCCGCCGTGGTGCCCGCCGCCGTGGACCTTCTTGCGGCGGATCACCACACGGTGGTTGTTTACCGTGCTCATGGCCCGCTCCGTCAGGCCTTGCCGGTGGCGGTGGACTTGGCTTGCCGGACGTGCTCTTCCAGCTCACCAAAGGTCGGACGCACTGCAGAGAACAGCACCTTGCGGCCGAACTCCACGGCCAGCTGGGGCGGATAGCCGTTCATGCTGGCCAGCAGCGTGGTCTTGATGCATTCCAGCACCTTGGTGGCCTCATCGCTGCGGCGCTCGATGCGCGACGCCAGCGGCCCCACGAAGCCGTAGGCCAGCAAAATACCCAGGAACGTGCCCACCATGGCCTTGGAAATCAGGTCGCCCAGGATCGCCGGAGGCTGGTCCACGGCGGCCAGCGCCTTGATCACGCCCAGCACGGCGGCCACGATACCGAAGGCCGGCAGGCCATCGGCCATTTGCTGCAGTGCGCGCACAGGAACTTCGCGCTCATGGCGGTAGGTTTCGATTTCCTCGTCCATGAGCGTCTCGATTTCGAACGAGCTCATGTTGCCGCTGATCATGATGCGCAGGTAGTCCGTGATGAACTCCATCAGCTTGGCGTCTTTGGCGATGCGGGGGTACTCGCTGAAGATCGGACTGGATTCCGGGTCTTCGATATGCGATTCGATAGCCATGAGGCCCTCGCGGCGTGCCTTGTTCAGCAGCACGTACAAGAGCGCCATCAGCTCCATGTACACGTCCTTGCCGTAGCGCGAGCTTTTCAAGGCGTCGGGCAAGGCGGACTTGACCAGCATCAACGACTTCTTGCTGTTGCTGGCGAGGAAGGCACCAAAAGCCGCCCCGAAAATCAGCGTGAGCTCGAACGGCTGGTATAGCGCGCCCAAATGGCCGCCCAGCGCTATGAAGCTGCCGACGACCGACACGGCCACCACGAGAAAACCGATAACAATCAACACATCAGGCCCCTGCCAACGAAGTCTAAAACTGGCGTCAATGATCCCCTGTTCCCCCCGACCCAAAAAGGCGGGTTACGGGGGGTTTTCCAGGGCTTTTGATGTATTTGAATACCGCCGGTCAGAGCCGGGCGGCATTCGCAACGGGTGCGGGGCGGGTGCCGGAGCGCGCCTTGGCCGCAGCGCGCGTCTTGCCGGCGCGGGGTGGCGGCCGGCAGATCGCGCACACGAAATCCGACTGGGGATCATGGGCATGGGCGATGAAATGCCCCCCGCATTGGCGGCAGGCGGACATTTGCAGCATGCCGCTATCAAAAAAGCGCACCAGCATCCAGGCGCGCGTGAAGCTCAGGACGGGCTCTGCACCTTCGGCGGCATCGGTGCCGGCGTTTTCGAGATAGAGGCGATAGGCGTCGATGGTGGCGCGTATGCCCTTGCTGCTGGTGCGCGTATTCAGGAACGAATACACGTTGTAGAAGAGCGAGGAATGGATGTTCGGCAGCCAGGTCATGAACCAGTCAACCGAAAAGGGCAGCATGCCCTTGGGTGGCGAGCAGCCGCGGATTTCGCGGTACAGGCGCGCCAGGCGGTCATGGCTGAGGCTGGTTTCAGCCTCCAGCACCTGCAGCCGGGCTCCCAAAGTGATCATGGAGCTGGCTAGCAGAATGTCATCCGCTTCCTGCGAAACGCTCTTGGTGGCCATTACACGTGCTTCCGGATGGAATGATCAGGCCGTCAGGCCAATTCTTCGACAGGCTGCTTGGCCAGCAGGATGGTTGCGTGCGCTTGCTGCAGCGCACCGCCCAGAACGTCATGGGTCAGCGCGGACAACAGGCTGTAGTCATCGAAGCGGAAGCGGCACAGCAACGAGCTGGAGCTTGCGAGCTTGACCAATTGCGCCGGCGAAAGGCGCATGAGGATGTCAGCAACTTCATTGCTGAATCCCAGGCGGAACATCGACGCCGCGTAGTCGTCGCGCAGCATGCGCTGTGCCAGTAACAAATAGGACAGATTCACTTCGCGAATGTCTGTCAGCAATGAATTTTCGACTTGTTGCACGCCCAACTCCCTATTCCCTATCCCGCCGATGGGGGCTTGTGTAAGCAAAAGCACCGGAATTCCGTTGCCATTACGTTCGATACATCCCGCTTTGATGCGAAATGTATCATTTGTTCGCAATTTAAGTAAAATTTACCACAGCTGATGTCATTTTCTATGACTTATATGACAAAACTTTGTTGATGTTGCGCAACTTACCGTTTCCGATACACCTTGACATATAAATTTCAGACGAATTTACGTCAATTTGGCAAATAAGCATTCAAAACATTGCGTACTTTGAGGAATGAAACGGTGTTGTTTGCCGACAATGGCAGCTTGCAGATCACTAAATCCACCTAGCTTTAGCGCCGCCGCGCGTTTGTCGACAATGTCGCAAATTGACAACAACAGACCACGCGCCACGATGGACACCGCCCGACACTCCCGCAATGCCTCACGCAGATGACAGCCTGGTCGAATATGCCCCGCTAGTGCGGAAGCTGGCCCTGCAATTGCTCGCCCGGCTACCCGCCAGCGTAGAGCTCGACGACCTGATCCAGGCCGGCATGATCGGCCTGCTCGATGCCGTGCGCCGCTACCAGGAAACGGCCGACGCCCAATTCGAGACCTACGCCACCACCCGCATCCGCGGCGCGATGCTGGACGAATTGCGCGGACAGGATTGGCTGCCTCGCAGCGTGCGCGCCAAGGCGCGCAAGATCGAGCAGGCCATCCAGCAACTCGAACAGCGTTTGATGCGCGCGCCAACCGAAGCAGAAATCGCGCAACAGCTCGACATGCCCCTGGGTGACTATCAAACACTGTTGCACGACGCCCAGGGCGTGCAGATCGTGCACTACGAAGACTTCACCACCGAGCCCGACTCGGCTGGCGGCCAATCCGACTGGGCGGCCACCCTGAACCATGGCGCGGCCGGCGGCAATCCGCTGGATTCCCTGCTGGCCGGGGACTTCCGCCAGGCGCTGATCCACGCGATCGACGCCCTGCCCGAGCGTGAAAAGTTGCTGTTGTCACTTTGCTACGAGCAAGGACTGAACCTGAAGGAAATCGGCGCGATCCTGAATGTGACCGAGGCACGGGTGTGCCAACTGAGGTCGCAGGCGACGGCGCGGATACGGGCGAAGCTGAAGGAACAGGCTTGGCAGGAATTGCCCCAGGATGGACAGATTGCGCAGGTGATATAGAAGGACGCCGGGCGGCGAGACACCCTTGCCGTACGCCCCTGGCCACGAAAGCCCCTAGACATGACGGACGCGCCTCGCGTCCGTTTCTTATTGCGCGACGCCTAGAGAGATTACAGATAGGGAACCGAGGGCATGCATGGTCGGCAAGCTTCCAAAGCCCAACGCCTTTATATCTTGTAGGCGCCGCAGCAGCGGTCGTTGCCGCACTTGGGTTGCATGCCCTCCCCCGTCCGACCGATAGAAGAAAAATGTCGACTTTCGCGAAATAGCGCTAAAGATTGATTTAGGCCTGCCGTAATCCTGGCAACGGAGAGATTCCTAGACAAGAAGTCGACGAACTTTCCCGTTAACACCAGTGGGCGGCCTTGCTGCCCAGTTTGAAGAAGCCTTTCTCTCTTGGGAGCCTGAACATGGCTGCAGTCATCAATACCAACTACCTGTCGCTGGTTGCTCAGAACAACCTGACCAAATCCCAATCGACCCTGGGCAGCGCCATCGAGCGCCTGTCGTCGGGCCTGCGCATCAACAGCGCCAAGGACGACGCTGCCGGTCAGGCCATCGCCAACCGCTTCACCGCGAACGTCAAGGGCCTGACCCAAGCCGCTCGCAACGCCAACGACGGCATCTCGATCGCTCAAACGACCGAAGGCGCGCTGAACGAAATCAACAACAATCTGCAGCGCGTGCGCCAACTGACGGTTCAGGCCACCAGCGGCACGAACTCCCCCACCGACCTGCAGTCCATCCAGTCTGAAATCAAGCTGCGCCTGGACGAAATCGACCGCGTTTCGGCCCAAACGCAATTCAACGGCGTCAAGGTTCTGGCCAGCGACCAAGGTCTGAGCATCCAGGTCGGCGCCAACGACAACGAAACCATCACGATCGATCTCAAGGAAATCACGAGCTCGACCCTGGGTCTCGGTGGCTTCTCGGTTGCCAACTCCGCTCCGTCTATCAGCAAGAAGGTAACGGAACTGGGTGACGGCACTGGCGCTCCGGTTGCCGTGGATCTGACGGCAGTTGCCACGAGCCTTAGCGCCTCCACGGGCAAGACCGTCAATGCAAGCGACTTGAGCCTGCACAACATCTTGGACGCCAACGGCAACGCCACTGCAAAATATGGCGTCAAGCTCGGCGACGACGTCTACGCTGTTGATATTTCGGCGGCTGGCGCTGTGACGGCAGTCACCAGCGATTTGACCGTGACGCAAGGCAGCCTGACGGGCACGGTTGCCGCCGCAGCCGTCAAGCTCGCCGCTGATGGTACGTCGGGATATGTGACGTACGGTGGCAAAAACTACGCGACTACGGCCACCACGGGCACGGCCACCGGCACCACCATCAATACCGCTACGACCCCCGAGTTCGCCGGCGCTACTACCGCCAATCCGCTGGCCAAGCTGGATGCCGCTTTGGCAAACGTGGACACCCTGCGCAGCAACCTGGGTGCTATTCAAAACCGCTTCGAATCCACCGTCGCCAACCTGAACAACACGGTGAACAACCTGTCCGCCGCCCGTTCGCGCATCGAAGACGCCGACTACGCCACGGAAGTGTCGAACATGACCAAGGCCCAGATCCTGCAACAGGCTGGCACCTCGGTTCTGGCGCAAGCCAACCAAGTTCCGCAAACCGTTCTGTCGCTGCTGCGTTAATCACGCCGCAACGCTTGACGGTCGGGTAGATGCAGGGCCTTGCCCTGCCCTCCCGGCACCGACCGAGGGCCCTCACGCTCTGGTCGAGACCAACAAGCCGGCATCCGCCGGCTTGTTTCTTTTTGGCCCAACCTGTCGCTAGCGCTCCATGCCGGCGCAATTTGTTCACCGCATCCATGAGATTGGATCAGCCCGGCAACGATACGGACCTGACGCCGAACCGGCATACACCCCAGTCCCAATCAAGCCCCATTTTTTCGGACTGTTCCCCTTTTTCACTTCCTCCGATTGCCTCATACTCCCGGCTGCACGCTTTGTATCAATAATTTTCACAACATGACCGCGACGCCTCCCGATCCACTCGCTACGCAGCACAGCAGCATTCCGGATCCCGATGCCCAGGCGCCGATGGATGAGCAGACCCTGCGTCTGCGCGAAGAGAACCGCGCCTTGCGCGAATTGCTGGTGGCGCAGGCGCAGGCCGCGCCCGCTCCGCAGGAACCCGGTCCGCTACGGCGGATGTTCTGGTGGTTGATATCGGCGCCTGGCGCTGCACTGGTCCGCTGGCGTGCCCTGGTAGGACGCGAAGACGCGCGGCCGATCACGGGTAAACGCGTGGGATATGCCACATTGACCGTGCTGTATACGCTGGCAATCTATGGCGCGCTGGTTTTGCTGGTGGTGTCATGGAGCTCGCCGAATACGACCGTTTCGGGCTCCGCGGCTGCCGGCCCGGTACGGATACCTCTGACACCGGCGCCACCTGCGAACGCGGAACCCGTATTCGGCCACCCGGAAATGACGTCGTTGGCGGTGCCAGCACCCGTTCCAGATTCGGACTCCGATTCCGGTTCGGGCCCAGGTTCGGCAGAACCGCAACCTGAGCCCACGGCACAGCCCGCCCCTGCTGAACAGCAACCCACCTCGCAGGCGCAGCCCGAGCACGATGCGGCGTCGCGCGCGGCAGCGAGCACGGCGGTGGACACGGTGAACACTGCTCCCAGGTCTACCCTGCGCGTGACCGAAATCCCCGCAGCAGACCCCATGGCCTGGGTGGAAGAGCTGAAAGGTGAGTTGGCACGTTGCGCAACGCTGGGGTTCTTTGATCGCCCCGACTGCGCCTGGGCCGCACGCCGGCAGTTCTGTGAACCCAATAGCGCGTGGGGCACCATCAAGGAATGCCCGAATCGACCGTGAGGACCGCCACGAATCCCGTGCATCCGGGTGCGGTCCACGCGATAATCCAATACCGGCTTAAGCCCCCTACCAAACACTAGGACACCCCAAGCATGGACGCATCGATTAGCAACACCGTCAATACCGCCCTGGCCCTGCAGGACGCGAATGTCATGCAGGAAGTACAGGCCCGCGTACTGAAGAAGGCGCTCAATGCGCAAGCGGACACGGCCTTGACGCTGATGCAGTCGCTGCCGGTGCTGGCGGTGGACGCCACGCTGGGTTCGCGCATCGACACGCACGCCTGAACGCCGCGCCGCAGGCGCACAAAAAAAAGCGCCGGTCCCTGTCCAGGGCCGGCGCTTTTGCATTGCGCGGGCGGCATGACCGCCCTCCTGCGCATTACTTCTTCTTCATCGGCGGCAAGTCGGTGCAAACACCTTCTGCAACTTCGGCAGCCATGCCCACCGACTCACCCAGGGTCGGGTGCGGGTGGATGGTCTTGGCGATATCGACGACGTCGGCGCCCATTTCCACGGCCAGGGCCAGTTCGCTGATCAGGTCACCGGCATGGGTGCCGACGATGCTGCCGCCCAGGATGCGATGCGTTTCAGCGTCGAAGATGAGCTTGGTGAAGCCTTCGTCGCGGCCATTGGCGATGGCACGACCGGAGGCGGCCCAGGGGAACACGCCCTTCTCGATCTTGATGCCCTGCTTCTTGGCTTCGTCTTCCGTCAGGCCGACCCAGGCCACTTCCGGATCGGTGTAGGCCACCGACGGAATGACGCGGGCGTCGAAGAAGGACTTCTGGCCTGCGGCGGCTTCGGCGGCGACGTGGCCTTCATGCACGGCCTTGTGCGCCAGCATGGGCTGGCCGACGATGTCGCCGATAGCGTAGATGTGCGGCACGTTGGTGCGCATCTGGCGATCGACCTCGATGAAGCCGCGGTCGGTCACGGCGATGCCAGCCTTGTCAGCGCCGATCTTCTTGCCGTTGGGGCTGCGGCCCACGGCTTGCAGCACCAGGTCGTAGCGTTGCGGCTCCTTGGGCGCGCCCTCGCCTTCGAAGCTGACGTAGATGCCGTCCTTCTTGGCTTCCCCGCCCACGGTCTTGGTCTTCAACATGATGTTGTCGAAGCGGTAGGCGTTCTTCTTCTGCCATACCTTGACCAGGTCGCGGTCGGCGCCCTGCATCAGGCCATCCAGCATTTCCACCACGTCCAGGCGCGCGCCCAGCGTGGAGTACACCGTGCCCATTTCCAGGCCGATGATGCCGCCGCCGATGATCAGCATCTTCTTGGGGACTTCACGCAGCAACAAGGCGCCGGTGGAGTCAACGATGCGGTCGTCCTGGGGCAGGAACGGCAGCTTCACCGACTGGCTGCCGGCGGCGATGATGGCCTGCTTGAAGCGCAGGGTCTGGGTCTTGCCGTCGGCGGCCTTGACGGTCAGGTGGTTGGGGTCGGCGAACTCGCCCACGCCATGCACCACGGTGACCTTGCGGGCCTTGGCCATGCCGGCCAGGCCGCCGGTCAGCTTGGCGACCACGCTGTCCTTGTAGCCGCGCAGCTTGTCCAGGTCGATCTTGGGCTCGCCGAAGCTGATGCCGTGGGCGGCCAGCTCGCGAGCTTCGTCGATGATGGCGGCGTTGTGCAGCAGCGCCTTGGACGGAATGCAGCCCACGTTCAGGCAGACGCCGCCCAGGGTGTCGTAGCGTTCGACCAGGACCACGGACAGGCCCAGGTCGGCGGCGCGGAAGGCGGCGGAGTAGCCGCCGGGGCCGGCGCCCAGCACCAGCATGTCGTATTCGCCGTCGGCCGAGCCCTTGAAGCTGGCCGCGGCGGGCGCGGCGGCGGGAGCCGGAGCTGCCTGCTTGGGCGCCTCGGCGGCCTTGGGGGCTTCCTTGGCGGCGGGCGCGGATGCGGCGGCACCCGCCGCTGCTTCCACTTCCAGCACGACCGTGCCTTCGGCGACCTTGTCGCCGACCTTCACGTTGATGGACTTCACCACGCCGCCCTGCGACGCGGGGATTTCCATCGAGGCCTTGTCGGACTCGACAGTGATCAGGCTTTGTTCAGCCTTGATCGTGTCGCCCACCGCCACCAGCACTTCGATGACTTCCACTTCCTTGAAGTCGCCGATGTCCGGCACTTTGATTTGAACGGTATTGCTCATGGGGCTCCCCGTTTACAGCGCGATGCGGCGGAAGTCGGCCAGCAAGGCGCCCAGATAGGCGTTGAAGCGCGCGGCCGCGGCGCCGTCGATGACGCGGTGGTCGTACGACAGCGACAGCGGCACGATCAGGCGCGGCACGAACTGCTTGCCGTCCCACACGGGCTTGTGCGAGGAGCGCGACACTCCAAGGATCGCCACTTCAGGGGCGTTGATGATGGGCGTGAACGAGGTGCCGCCGATGCCGCCCAGGGACGAGATCGAGAAGCAGCCGCCCTGCATTTCGGCGGGCGAGATCTTGCCGTCACGCGCCTTCTTGGACAGGTCGGTCATTTCCTGGGCGATCTGCAGGATGCCCTTCTTGTCGGCATCGCGGATCACCGGCACCACCAGCCCGTTGGGCGTGTCGGCGGCGAAGCCGATGTGGTAGTACTGCTTGAGCACCAGGTTGTCGCCGTCCAGCGAGGCGTTGAACTCGGGGAACTTCTTCAGGGCCGCGACCACGGCCTTGATCAGGAAGGCCAGCATCGTGACTTTGATGCCCGACTTCTCGTTTTCCTTGTTCAGCGTGACGCGCAGCGCTTCCAGGTCGGTGATGTCCGCTTCGTCGTTGTTGGTGACGTGCGGGATCATGACCCAATTGCGGTGCAGGTTCGCGCCGGAGATCTTCTTGATGCGCGACAGCGGCTTGGCTTCGATCGGGCCGAACTTGGTGAAGTCGACCTTCGGCCACGGCAACAGGCCCAGCGCGGCGCCATCGGCCGAACCGCCGGCAGCGGCCGCCGGACCAGCGGCGAGCGCCTGCTTGACGAAGCCGCGCACGTCGTCGGCGGTGATGCGGTCCTTGGGACCGGAGCCCTTGACCTTGCTCAGGTTGACGCCCAGTTCGCGCGCGAACTTGCGCACCGAGGGGGACGCGTGCGGCAGCTGGCCGGGCTTGAGGTTGGCGTCTTCGAGCGCGGCGGCCGGAGCCGGACGCTGCGCGGCAGGCGCAGGCGCTTCGGCCTTGGCGGCGGGCGCGGCAGCGGCCTCTGCCTTGGCGGCCGGAGCCGGGGCTGCGGCGGCAGCGGCGGCGGGCGCGGCGCCCTCCACCACGACCACGACCGAGCCCTTGGCAACCTTGTCGCCGACCTTGACCTTCACTTCCTTGACCACGCCGCCTTGCGAGGCGGGGATTTCCATCGAGGCCTTGTCGGACTCGACGGTGATCAAGCTTTGCTCGGCCTTGATGGTGTCGCCCACCGCGACCATGACTTCGATGACTTCGACTTCCTTGAAGTCGCCGATGTCGGGCACTTCGATGTTCACCGGACCGCTGGAGGTGGCCGGTGCGGCGGCAGCGGCAGCAGCGGCCGGCTGCGCGGCAGCCTGGGCTTCGGCCTTGGGAGCCTCTTCCTTGGCCGGCGCAGCCGCGGGGGCCGCAGCCTCGCCCGCGCCCGACGCTTCCACTTCCAGCACGACCGTGCCTTCGGCAACCTTGTCGCCCACCTTCACGCTGATCGACTTCACCACGCCGCCTTGCGACGCGGGGATCTCCATCGAGGCCTTGTCGGACTCGACGGTGATCAGGCTTTGTTCAGCCTTGATCGTGTCGCCCACCGCCACCAGCACTTCGATGACTTCCACTTCCTTGAAGTCGCCGATGTCGGGAACCTTGATTTGCACGATGTTGCTCATGTCTCTTTACCCTCAGGCGTATTGCGGGTTGGCTTTGTTCGGATTGATGCCGTACTTCTTGATGGCTTCGGCCACCTTGGCGACCGGCACCTTGCCTTCGTCGGCCAGCGCGCGCAGCGCGGCGACGACGACGAAGTGGCGATCCACTTCGAAGTGCTCACGCAGCTTCGAGCGGAAATCCGAGCGGCCGAAACCGTCGGTGCCCAGCACCTTGTACTCGCGGCCCTTGGGCACGAACGGACGGATCTGGTCGGCGAAGAGCTTCATGTAGTCGGTCGACGCGATGATCGGGCCTTCCGTCTTGGCCAGCTGTTCCGTGACGTAAGCCACCTGCGGCTTCTTCTCGTCGGGGTGCAGCATGTTGTGGCGCTCGGCGTCCAGGCCGTTGCGGCGCAGTTCCGTGAAGCTGGTGACGCTCCACAGGTCCGAAGCCACGCCCCAGTCGGCTTCCAGCAGTTCTTGCGCGGCCATGACTTCGCGCAGGATGGTGCCCGAGCCCATCAGCTGCACGCGGTTCTTGCCCTTGCCGTGCGACTTGAGCTTGTACATGCCCTTGATGATGCCTTCCTCGTCGCCCTGGGTCAGACCGGGCTGCGGGTAGTTTTCGTTCATCACCGTCAGGTAGTAGTAGACGTTTTCCTGGTCTTCCACCATGCGCTTCAGGCCATGCTGGATGATCACGGCCAGTTCGTGGCCGAAGGTCGGGTCGTACGAGACGCAGTTCGGGATGGTCGACGCCAGGATGTGGCTGTGGCCGTCTTCGTGCTGCAGGCCTTCCCCGTTGAGCGTGGTGCGCCCGGCGGTGCCGCCCAGGAGGAAGCCGCGCGCCTGCATGTCGCCGGCCGCCCAGGCCAGGTCGCCGATGCGCTGGAACCCGAACATCGAGTAGTAGATGAAGAACGGGATCATGATGCGGTTGTTCGAGGAGTACGACGTGGCCGCCGCAATCCAGGAGCTCATCGCGCCCGCTTCGTTGATGCCTTCCTGCAGGAGCTGGCCGTCGGCCGCTTCCTTGTAGTACATGACCTGGTCCTTGTCGACCGGGGTGTACTTCTGGCCTTCCGGCGCATAGATGCCGATCTGGCGGAACAGGCCTTCCATGCCGAAGGTGCGCGATTCGTCGGCCAGGATCGGCACGACGCGCGGACCCAGTTCCTTGTCGCGCAGCACCTGGTTCAGGATGCGCACGAAGGCTTGGGTGGTCGAGATTTCACGGCCTTCGGCGGTGGGCTCCAGCACGGCCTTGAAGGCGTCCAGCGCCGGGGCCTTGAGATGTTCGTCGGCCTTGGCGCGGCGGCGCGGCAGGTAGCCGCCCAGCGCGGCACGGCGCTCGTGCAGGTACTTCATTTCGGGCGAGTCTTCGGCCGGCTTGAAGTACGGCAGGTCGGCCAGTTGGTCGTCCGGAATCGGGATGCCGAAACGGTCGCGGAATTCGCGGATCGAGTCCAGCTCCAGCTTCTTCTGCTGGTGGGTGGGGTTCTTGGCCTGGCCGACGTGGCCCATGCCGTAGCCCTTGATGGTCTTGGCCAGGATGACGGTGGGCTGGCCCTCGTGGGTGGCGGCGGCGTTGAACGCGGCGTACACCTTGTGGGGGTCATGGCCGCCGCGGTTCAGGCGCCAGATGTCTTCGTCGCTCATGCGCGACACGGCTTCCAGCAGCTTCGGATGCTTTCCGAAGAAGTGTTCGCGCACGAACTTGCCGTCGTTGGCCTTGTACGCCTGGTACTCGCCGTCGACGGTGTCTTCCATGATCTTGCGCAGGATGCCTTCCTTGTCGTGCGCCAGCAGCGGATCCCAGTAGCCACCCCAGATCAGCTTGATCACGTTCCAGCCCGAACCGCGGAAGTCGCCTTCGAGTTCCTGGATGATCTTGCCGTTGCCGCGGACCGGGCCGTCCAGGCGCTGCAGGTTGCAGTTGATGACGAAGATCAGGTTGTCCAGCTTTTCGCGGGCGGCCAGGGCGATGGCGCCCAGCGATTCGGGTTCGTCCATTTCGCCGTCGCCGCAGAACACCCAGACCTTGCGCTTGCTGGTGTCGGCGATGCCGCGGGCGTGCAGGTACTTCAGGAAGCGGGCCTGGTAGATGGCCATCAGCGGGCCCAGGCCCATCGACACCGTCGGGAACTGCCAGAAGTCCGGCATCAGCTTGGGATGCGGGTACGAGGACAGGCCCTTGCCGTCCACTTCCTGGCGGAAGTGGTTCAGCTGGTCTTCGGTCAGGCGGCCTTCGAGGTAGGCGCGGCCGTACATGCCGGGGGAGGTGTGGCCCTGGAAGTAGACCAGGTCGCCGCCGTGGTTTTCGTCTTCGGCGTGCCAGAAATGGTTCTGGCCGCAGCCGATCATGGTGGCCAGCGAGGCGAAGGAGGCGATGTGGCCGCCCAGGTCGCCGCCGTCCGGCGGATTGTGCTTGTTGGCCTTGACCACCATGGCCATGGCGTTCCAGCGCACGTACGAACGGATGCGCGATTCCAGCTCCAGGTTGCCCGGGTGCGCCGGCTCCAGGCCGGGGGGAATCGTGTTGACGTAGGCGGTGTTGGGCGAGAACGGGATATGCGCGCCGGAACGGCGGGCTTCGTCGATCAGGCGTTCGAGCAGATAGTGGGCGCGCTGCGGTCCTTCACGATCAAGGACAGCCGCCAGGGCTTCGAGCCACTCCTGGGTTTCAAGGGTGTCTTCGTCGTTGGCAGCCTGTACGGCGCCAGCCTGGGCGTAAGAGGACATCGTGTGTCTCCTGTTGGATTGTTCGTGACCGCACCCGCTTACTTATATCTACTCGCGGACATTGCATGGTAGCCGGGATCATCCGGGCTACCATGCAAGGCATGGGGTCGGGTTGTTCTAGAGACCTGCTACTGGGTCGGTTCCCTATCAGCCGGCATTCTAAGAAAGAAGATTAACCGGTCGCAAGAAAAATTTCATGTTGCGGTACGGCATTTCATAATGCGGAAAATTTAAAGCCAGCTGAACGCTTTGGCGTCATACTTTTACTTAGGTACTCCAAAAGGACGAGTCGATTCCCGGCAAATCCCTGCCAACACGCACTAAAATGCGCGGTCTATCCGGCCCGAATTCCATGTCCAGCGCGCCCAAGTCCAATATTCCTACGCCGTTCCACGATCACGCCCGCACTCGCCGACGCGGGGTGTACTGGGTCACGCCAGCAATGGTGCTGATCCTCTATATCTGTGTGATGGCGGTGTTTTTCTGGCTGCAGCGCATCCATGACGACAGTGTCATGTTTGTCACCATCGACCAGGAAATGCGCCAGCAGCGCCTGATCTGGGTAGTGCTGGCCCTGTCCTGTGTGATCGTCATCAGCCTGCTGATGCTGTGGCGCTATACCCGTTTCCGTTCGGCGGCCGAAGCCGCCCTGATCGCCGAAACCGGATTCCGCCGCGCCATGGAGAACTCCATGTCCACCGGCATGCGCGTGCTGGACATGGAAGGCCGCATCGCCTACGTGAATCCGGCCTTCTGCCGCATGATCGGCTGGAACGAGGCCGACCTGATCGGCCGCAGCCCGCCCTTCCCTTATTGGGTGCCGGGCCGCCATGAACAGCACCAGCACACCCTGGACGTGCTGATGTCCGGCAAGACGCCCAGCAGCGGCCTGGAGGTCGAGGCGCAGCGCCGCGACGGCTCGCGCTTCACGGCGCGCATGTACGTGTCCCCACTGCTGGACCCCAACGGCAACCAGATCGGCTGGATGACCTCCATGACCGACATTACTGAGCCCAAGCGCATCCGCGAGGCCCTGACCGCCGCGCACGAGCGCTTCATGACGGTGCTGGAAGGCCTGGACGACGCCATCTCGGTCACCGCCGACACCCACGACGGCCTGGAACTGCTGTTCGCCAACCGTACCTACCGCCGCGTGTTCGGCGCCCAGACCGGCGGCCACGACGAGCTGCTGGCCGGCCGCCGCGGCCGCTTCACCGACGAATCCGTGGAAGTCTTCGCGCCCTCGGTGCAGCGCTGGTTCGAAGTGCACCACCGCATGCTGGCCTGGACCGACGGCCGCCGCGTGCGCATGCAGGTGGCGCGCGACATCACCGAGCGCCGCGTGCACGAGGAAGCCTCGCGTGTGCAACAGGAAAAGATCCAGCTCACCAGCCGCCTGACCACCATGGGCGAAATGGCGTCTTCGCTGGCGCATGAACTGAACCAGCCGCTGACCGCCATCGCCAACTACAGCATGGGCGCCGTCGCCCTGGTCAAGGCCGGCCACACCAGCCCCAACATGCTGCTGCCGGCCCTGGAAAAGGCCGCCTCGCAAGCCGAGCGCGCCGGCAAGATCATCAGCCGCATCCGCGAATTCGTGAAGCGCAGCGAGCCCCGCCGCCAGCGCGTGGCCATCAGCCGGATCGTGGACAATGCCATCGGTTTCGCCGAGATCGACGCCCGCAAGCGCCGTATCCGCATCGACCGCTTCGTGCCGTCCAACGCGCCGGACGTGCTGGCCGACCCCATCCTGATCGAGCAGGTGCTGTTGAACCTGCTGAAGAACGGGCTGGAGGCCATGGAAAAAAGCGAATCCGACGAACTCAAGGTCGCCGTGATCCTGCATGAACAGCACATCGAGGTCGCGGTGGTCGATCGCGGCCACGGCCTGGCCGAACCCGAACGCCTGTTCGAACCCTTCTTCAGCACCAAGACCCAGGGCCTGGGCATGGGGCTGAACATCTGCCGTACCATTATTGAATCGCACCACGGCCGCTTGTGGGCGGATCCCAATCCCGCCGGTGGCACCATTTTCCGCTTTACCCTGCCCTGCGCTGCACCCCAGTCGCAGGCCCAGAACGATCAGTCCGAGGAGTTGCACGCATGAACACGCCCCACCTGTCGAGCACGGTTTTCATTGTTGACGACGACGAAGCGGTCCGCGATTCGCTGCGCTGGCTATTGGAGGCCAATGGCTATCGCGTTCGCGCCTACGCCAGCGGCGAGTCCTTCCTGGAAGACTACGACGCCAGCCAGATCGGCGTGCTGATCGCCGACGTGCGCATGCCCGGCATGAGCGGCCTGGAACTGCAGGAGCAGTTGATCGCCCGCAATGCGCCGCTGCCCATCGTGTTCATCACCGGCCACGGCGACGTGCCGATGGCCGTGTCCACCATGAAGAAAGGCGCGGTCGACTTCCTGGAAAAGCCGTTCAATGAATCCGATTTGCGCGAGATCGTGGCGCGCATGCTGGAGCAGGCCACGCAGCGCGTGAGCAAGCACCAGGCCCAGAAAGACCACGAAGCCATGCTGGCGCGCCTGACCGCGCGCGAGCAGCAGGTGCTGGAGCGCATCGTCGCCGGCCGCTTGAACAAGCAGATTGCCGACGACCTGGGCATCAGCATCAAGACCGTAGAGGCGCACCGCGCCAACATCATGGAAAAACTTGAAGTGACCACCGTAGCTGATTTGATGAAAGTGGCCTTGGCCAAACCCGAGGCGACGGCATGACGGCAAGGATTATCGACGGCGCGGCCCTGTCGGCGCGCATTCGCGAAGAAGCTGCCCAACGCGTTGCGGCCCTGGCCGCCAAGGGCACGCGCCCCGGCCTGGCCGTGGTGCTGGTGGGTGAAGACCCCGCTTCCCAGGTGTACGTCCGCAACAAGGTAGCAGCCTGCGAAAAGGCCGGCCTGCATTCCGTCAAGGAGCAGTACCCCGCGGACATGACCGAGGCCGAACTGCTGGCCCGCATCGCCATCCTGAACCAGGACCCGACCATCCACGGCATCCTGGTGCAGTTGCCGCTGCCCAAGCACATGGACTCGCACAAGGTCATCGAGGCCATCGCGGCCGAGAAGGACGTGGACGGCTTCCATATCAGCAACGCCGGCCTGCTCATGACCGGCCAGCCGCTGTTCCGCCCCTGCACGCCCTATGGCGTGATGAAGATGCTGGAATCGGAAGGCGTGACGCTGCGCGGCGCCGAGGCCGTGATCGTGGGCGCCAGCAACATCGTCGGCAAGCCCATGGCGATGCTGCTGCTGCAGGCCGGCGCCACCATCACCATCTGCAATTCCAAGACGCGCGACCTGGCGGCCCAGACCCGCCGCGCCGACGTGCTGGTGGTCGCCACCGGCAAGCCCGGCATGATCGACGGTTCGATGATCAAGCCCGGCGCGGTCGTCATCGACGTGGGCATCAACCGCGGCGCCGACGGCAAGCTGTGCGGCGACGTGGACTTCGCCTCGGCCAAGGAAGTGGCCGGCGCCATCACGCCCGTTCCGGGCGGCGTGGGCCCCATGACCATCGCCATGCTGCTGGTCAACACCATCGAAGCGGCCGAACGCGCCGCAGCCTGACGGCCGGCGTACCCGCGGCCGGCCAGGCCGCGGGACGGGGATTGCGATCTGCCCTTGCGTTCGGGCAGATCGCCCTCACCTGATTCTCATGCCCTTGCCGGCGCCTCGTGGCGCTGCTCACCTCTTCCCAGCCTGTAACACCATGACCCAGAACCCCCTGCTCGCCCCTGTCTCCGACCTCGTCGACTACGCGGCCGTCAAGCCCGGACACATCGTGCCGGCGGTCGAGGAACTGCTGGGCATCGCCCGCCAGGCCGTGGACCGCGCCGCCGATCCCGCGCTGGCGCCCACCTGGGAAGCCGTGGTTGAACCGCTGGACACGGCCTCGGAGCGCCTGTGGCGCGCCTGGTCGGTCGCCGGCCACCTGAACGCCGTGGTCAACACCCCGGAACTGCGCGAAGCCTACAACGCCGCGCTGCCCCTGGTGACCGAATTCTCCACCTGGGTCGGCCTGCACGAAGGCCTGTACAAGCAGTACCAGCGCCTGGCCGCCGCCCCCGATTTCGCGTCCTGGACGCCAGTGCGCCGCCGCATCGTGGAAATGGCCCTGCGCGACTTCCGCCTGAGCGGCGTGGAGCTGCAAGGCGCAGACCGCGAACGCTACGCCGCCATTTCCGACCGCGAGGCCCAGGCCTCGCAGAAGTTCTCTGAAAACGTGCTGGACTCGATCGACGCCTGGGCGCTGCTGGTCGAGGACGAAGCCCGCCTGGCCGGCATTCCGGCCGACGTACAGGCCGCGGCCCGCGCCGCGGCCGAGGAAGACGGCAAGCCGGGCTGGAAGCTCACGCTGAAGATGCCGTGCTACCTGCCGGTGATGCAGTACGCCCAGGACCGTACGCTGCGCGAGGCGCTGTACCGCGGCTACGGCACCGTGGCGTCGGAACACGGCGAAGGCAAGTTCGACAACTCCCCGCTCATCGAAGAGCTGCTGGCCCTGCGCGCCGAGGAAGCCGGCCTGCTCGGCCTGGGCACCTTCGCCGCGCTGCGCCTGCAGACCCGCATGGCCCGCGACGCGCAGGAAGTCACCGTGTTCCTGCGCGACCTGGCCGCGCGCGCCAAGCCCTACGCCCAGCGCGACCTGGCTGAACTGAAAGCCTACGCCACCGGCGAACTGGGCCTGGACGACCTGCAGCCCTGGGACGTGGCCTACGCTTCCGAGCGCCTGCGCGAATCGCGCTACGCCTACTCCGAAGACGAGGTGAAGCAGTATTTCACCGAGCCGCGCGTGCTGTCGGGCCTGTTCGAGGTCATCGAGACCCTGTTCGATGTGCGCCTGGCTGAAACGCCCGTCTCGTCCTGGCATGGCGACGTGCGCGGCGTGCGCGTGGAAAGCCCCAAGGGCGAACTCATCGGTTATCTGTATCTGGACCTGTACGCCCGCGCCGGCAAGCAAAGCGGCGCCTGGGTCGACAGCGAACGCACGCGCCGCGTCGTGGCTGGCAAGGTGCAGACGCCCATCGCCTACCTGACCTGCAATTTCTCGCGCCCCAACGGCGACAAGCCCGCCGTCCTGACGCACGACGACGTCATCACGCTGTTCCATGAAACCGGCCATGCGCTGCATGCCCTGCTGTCCGAAGTGGACGAGCCCGGCGCGGCGGCCTTCGCCAGCGTGGAATGGGACGCCATCGAGCTGCCCTCGCAGTTCATGGAGAACTTCTGCTGGGAATGGGCGGTGGTGCAGAAGCTGTCCGCCCATGTGGACACGGGCGAGCCCCTGCCGCGCGCGCTCTACGACCGCCTGGTCGCCGCCCGCAACTACCAGAGCGGCATGCAGACCGTGCGCCAGATCGAGTTCGCGCTGTTCGACATGCTGATGCATGACCGCGCCCAGGGCGCGTCGATTGCCGAAGTGCTGGCACTGCTGCAGGAAGTGCGCCAGGAAGTGGCCGTGCTGTTCCCGCCCGCCTGGCACCGTCTGCCGCATGCCTTCTCGCACCTGTTCGCGGGCGGCTACGGCGCGGGCTATTACAGCTACAAGTGGGCAGAGGTGCTGTCGGCCGACGCCTATGAGGCCTTCGAAGAGGCGGCGGCCCGCCAGGCCGGCAACGCGCTGGGCACGCTGGATCCCGAAACGGGCGCACGCTTCCGGCGCGAAGTGCTGGCAGTAGGCGGTTCGCGCCCGGCGGCCGAGTCCTTCGCCGCCTTCCGCGGACGTGCGCCTCGCATCGACGCCCTGCTGCGCCATAGCGGCATGACGCCTGCCTGAGCGTCCGCTTCCCGGTCGCTACCCGACGGCCCGCCCTGGCGGGCCGTTTGCTATGTTGCGGCGGCGTCGTCGACTGGCCGGCGCGCCGACATCACCAGCCAGCGTCCATGCACGGACTGGTCGGAGCCGGCCTGCTTCCAATAGCGGCGGCTTTCCTCGTCCTGCGCCTGTTTGAGCCGGCGGCCGTAATACAGGCGCGACGGCACGGCCAGCACATGCTCGACCATGCGCTTGGGCTTGATCTCGTCCACATCGTGCAAGCTGATGTCCCTGAAACCGTAGTGCTGGAACAGCAGGTGCAGCTGCGGAAAGCTCCAGGGGAAGTACGTGACGTAATCCTCGCCGCGCTGCCGTCCCACCATGGGCCGGAACCCCGAATGGAAGCCGCGCAGCAGGAACTGCAGGCGCGAACGGAAATACCAGGTGTTGGGCGTGGTGACGATCAGGGTGCCGCCCGGGCGCAGCGCGCGGTAAAGGCTCTGCATCAGCACGCCGGGGTTGGTCAGCAGATGGATCGCCTCGCAGCAGACCACGGCGTCATAGGGTTCGGCAACCGTCAACGGCGTTTCCAGGTCGTGCTCCGTCACGCGGCGGTAGCCGCCGGCCTGCGGAAACTCCCACAGGCCCACGCCGTCGATATCGACCTCCCGGCCGCTGGCGGCGGGCAGCATGTCGCCCAGCCAGCCCGTGCCGCAGGGCGCGTCCAGCACCGAATCCGCCAGGCGGCTGCGCAGGATTTCGAGCACGACGGGGTAGTAGGGATAGTAGGGGTAGCCCAGGGAATTCCTGACCGGCATGTCCATATGTGGCGCCTCTGGATTCTGAAATCTGACACGGTCCTGAATGTAGCGGCAGCCATGGCATCCGGTCTGGCGAATTCGCCACTTCCAAACAATAACCAGACAAAGCTTTACAAGTCGGACGGCCGGTCCCGGCCCCGCGGCTTGCGCCAGGACAAGCCGGCCCCAGGTCCGCCCGCCCCCGCACCCTGCCCTGCCCGCGCCTTGCGGGTAGAATCAAAAGGTTTACCCTCTACCGGCCCTTGGACTCATGCGACACCTCATTTCCGGCCGCGCCCTGCGCAGCCTGCTGCTGACCCTGTGCGTGTTTCTCGCTGCCTGCGGCGACAGGAACGTCGATTGGACCCTGTACAACGTGAAGGGACACCTGCCCGACCTGAAGTTCTCGCTGCCCGGCGCAGGCGGCAAGATGGTCAACAGCGACGACCTGAAGGGCAAGACGGTGCTGCTGTTCTTCGGCTATGCCAGCTGCCCGGACATCTGTCCCACCACCATGGCGCAGTTGACGGCGGTGCTGCAGAACCTGGGCGACAAGGCCCGCGATGTGCGCATCCTGTTCGTCAGCGTGGACCCGCACCGCGACACGCCGGACATCCTGCAGGCCTACGTCAACGCCTTCAACAACAATGCCATCGGCGTGACCGGCGATGAAAAGCAGATCGCCGACCTGGCGCGCCGCTACCGTGTGGCCTACCAGATCGAGAAGCCCCGCCCGGGCGACGACGCGGATATGTACGAAGTCACGCACAGCCGCGGCGTGTATATATTCGACAAGGACGGCAAGGCCCGCTTGCTGGCATCGGACACGGACAGCATCGAGGCCATGACCAAGGACGTGCGCCAGTTGATCGACCTGACTTCCTGAGCGCCGGCGGGGCGCAATGTTGCCCGTGCGCCCCATACACCAGTTGTTACAGCCGCTACGCGCGGGGCGTGAGTATCATCTAGCCACACTGCCCCCTTTTACTTCCAGCAAGGAGTACGCGCATGAGCATAATCATCATGATCATCGTCGGGTTCGTCGTGGGCCTGATCGCCCGCGCCATCATGCCCGGAGACCAGAACATGGGGATCATCATGACCACCATCCTGGGTATCGTCGGTTCGGTCGTCGCCGGATTCCTGGGCCAATCGCTGGGCTGGTACGCGCCGGGCGAACCCGCCGGGTGGATCGGATCGGTCGTCGGCGCGATCGTCGTGCTGTTCGTGGTGGGCCTGATCGCCAAGAAACGCGCCTGACGTTCTGCTGGACCTGAAATGAAAACGGGCCGATCTTTCGATCGGCCCGTTTTTTTCCGTCTGCCCTTATTGCTGCTGGGCCTGCGCGGTCACCGTGCGTTCGGTCCAGCCGCCGCCCAGCACCTTGTACAGCGTAACCAGGTTGGACAGCCTGGCCCGGCGCGTGTCCACCAGGGCCTGCTGCGCGCTGTACAGGGAGCGCTGCGAATCCAGCACGCTCAGGTAGTCGTCGATGCCTTGGCGGAAACGCTGATCCGAGGCGTCGTAGGCGCGCTGGTTGGCGGCCACCAGGAGCCGCTGCGCCTGGATCTGCTCGTCCAGGGTGCCGCGCCCGGCCAGGGCGTCCGCCACTTCGCGGAAACCCGTCTGGATCGACTTCTCGTACTGCGCGACCTGGATGTTCTTCTGCACCTTGGCCAGATCCAGGCCGGCAAGCAGCGAGCCGCCCGCGAAGATCGGCACGGTGATCTGGGGCACGAAGCTCCAGGCGCCCGAGCCGCCTTCGAACAGCCCGCCCAGGCTGGCGCTGGCGGTACCGGCCGAGCCCGTCAGGCTGATGGTCGGGAAGAAGGCGGCGCGCGCCGCGCCGATATTGGCGTTGGCGCCCTTCAATTGGTGCTCGGCCGCGCGGATGTCCGGGCGGCGGGCCAGCAGGTCCGACGGCAGACCGGCGGGCAAGGTGGTCGGCAGCATGGCATCGTCTAGCTTGACCGCGTTATCCAGCGCCGCCGTCAGCTCGGGCGACAGCGGCTGGCCCACCAGCAGGACCAGCGCATTGCGGTCCTGCGCGGCCTGGCGCGTGTATTGCGACAGGTTGCGCTCGGCGGTGCGCAGCGACACTTCCGCCTGGCTCAGGTCCAGCGCCGTGGACAAGCCCTGGTCGTAGCTCTGCTGCGTGAGCTTGAAGGAATCCTGCTGGCTCTTGAGCGTGTCGCGCGTCAGGCCGACGAGTTCCTGGTCGGCGCGCAGGGTCAGGTAGGCGTTGGCCACTTCGGCGATCAGCGTCAGCTGGGTCGCCGTGCGGGTTTCGTCCAGCGCCAGATAGGATTCCAGCGCTTTGTCGCTCAGGCTGCGGATGCGGCCGAACAGATCCAGCTCCCAGGCCGACATGGCGGCGCCGACCTGGTAGCTGTGGCTGGTGGTGGCGCGGCCGCTGGGCGACAGATCGGCCGGCGAACGCTGGGCCGTTTCCTGGCCGGCGATGCCGATGCTGGGCATCAGGTCGGCGCGCTGGATGCGGTACTGGGCGCGCGCCGCCTCGACGTTCAGGGCCGCCACGCGCAGGTCGCGGTTGTTGGCCAGCGACTGCTCGATCAGCTGTTGCAGCAGCGGGTCCGAGCCGAAGAAATCGCGCCAGCCGATGTCGGCCGTCATCAGGCCGCCCGCGTCGGCCGGCTGGGCCGCCTGGTAGGACGGACCCGTGGGATAGGCCGCGTCGACCGGCGCGTCCGGCCGTTCGTAGGTGGGGGCCAGCGAGCAGCCCGCCAGGGCCGCCGCCAGGGAAACAGACAGCAAGGTTCTCATCGGGAATGTCATTGCGGTTGGCCCTCCGTCGAGACGCCCTGCGTGCCATTGGCGCTGGTGTCGTGCTCGTCGACGTTTTCGCTCATGCGCTTGACCTTGAAGACGCGCAGCATGATCACGAAGAAGGCCGGAACAAAGAAGATGGCCAGGAAGGTGCCGGTCAGCATGCCGCCGATCACGCCCGTGCCGATGGCGTTCTGGCTGCCCGAACCCGCCCCCGACGAGATCGCCAGCGGCGTCACGCCCAGGATGAACGCCAGCGACGTCATCAGGATGGGACGCAGGCGCTGCCGCGCGGCGTGGATGGCCGATTCCGTCAGGCTGGCGCCCTGCTCGTAGTGCTCTTTGGCGAACTCGACGATCAGGATCGCGTTCTTGGCCGCCAGGCCGATGGTTGTGAGCAGGCCCACCTGGAAGTACACGTCGTTGGACAGGCCCCGCAGCATGGTGGCGAGCAAGGCCCCGATGATGCCCAACGGCACCACCAGCATCACCGCCGACGGGATGGTCCAGCTTTCGTACAGCGCCGCCAGGCACAGGAACACCACGATCAACGAAATCGCGTATAGCGCGGGCGCCTGGGCGCCGGACAGGCGTTCTTCGAACGACAGGCCGGTCCATTCAAAGCCCACGCCCACCGGCAGCTTGCCCGCCAGGCGTTCCATTTCTTCCATCGCCGCGCCCGAGCTGTAGCCCGGCGCCGCCTGGCCCTGGATGTTGTACGACGGCACGCCGTTGTAGCGGTTCAGCTTTTGCGGACCGTAGCTCCAGGTGGCCTTGGCGAACGCCGAGAACGGCACCATGTCGCCCGCCTTGTTGCGCACGTACCATTTGTCCAGGTCTTCCGGCAGCATGCGCGACGACGCCTCGCCCTGCGCGAACACCTTCTTCACGCGGCCGCGGTCGATGAAGTCGTTGACGTACGACGAACCCCAGGCCGTGGCCAGCGTGCTGTTGATGTCCGAGACCGCCACGCCCAGGGCGCGCGCCTTCTCGCGGTCGATGTCCAGCTGGTACTGCGGCGCGTCTTCGATGCCGTTGGGGCGCACGCCCTGCAGGACCGGACTCTTGGCGGCTTCGCCCAGCAACTGGTTGCGCGCGGCAAGCAGCTTCTCGTGGCCCACGCCTGCGCGGTCCATCAACTGGAAGTCGAAACCGGTGACGTTGCCCAGTTCCATCACGGACGGCGGCGGCACCACGAACAATTGCCCGCGGCGCTCGGTCTTGCGGAAGTGCGCGTTGGCCCGTGCCGCCACGGCGCCGGCCTTCAGGCGGGCGTCGCCGCGTTCTTCCCAGTCGCGCAGCTTGATGAACAGGATGGACGCGTTCTGGCCGCGGCCGCCGAAGTTGAAGCCATTGACCGCGAACACCGAGGTGACGGCGTCCTTTTCCTCGTTCAGCAAGTACTTGGTGGCGTCGTCGATGACGGCCTTGGTGGCTTCCGCCGTGGCGCCAGCAGGCGTCTGGATCTGGGCGAACAGAATGCCCTGGTCCTCATCCGGCAGGAACGCGGTCGGAATGCGCGTGAACATCCAGCCCATGGCGAGGACCAGCGCCAGGTAGATCACCATCAGACGCTTGCTGCGGTTCAAGCCGCGCGCGACGGTATTGGCGTAGCCGTTGCTGCTGCGCTCGAACGTGCGGTTGAACCAGCCGAAAAAGCCCTTCTTCGAGCCATGATGGCCCTTGGGGATGGGCTTGAGCAAGGTTGCGCACAAGGCCGGCGTGAACACGATGGCCACGATCACCGACAGCACCATGGAGGACACGATGGTGATGGAGAACTGGCGGTAGATCACGCCCGTGGACCCGCCGAAGAAGGCCATGGGAATGAACACGGCCGCCAGCACCATGGCGATGCCGATCAGGGCGCCGGTGATCTGCGACATGGACTTGCGGGTGGCCTGCTTGGGCGACAAGCCCTCTTCGGCCATCACGCGCTCGACGTTTTCCACCACCACGATGGCATCGTCCACCAAGAGGCCGATGGCCAGCACCATGCCGAACATGGTCAGCGTGTTGATGGAGTAGCCGAACGCCGCCAGCACGCCGAACGTGCCCAGCAGCACCACCGGCACTGCCAGCGTCGGGATGATGGTGGCGCGGAAGTTCTGCAGGAACAGGTACATCACCAGGAAGACCAGGATGATGGCCTCGATCAGCGTCTTGAACACCTCATGGATCGACAGGCTGACGAACGGCGTGGTGTCGTACGGATAGACGACGTCCATGCCCGGCGGGAAGTAAGGCTTCAGGTTGTTGATGGTGTCGCGCACCGCCTGGGCCGTATCCAGCGCGTTGGCGCCCGGCGCCAGCTTGACCGCCAGGCCCGAGGCCGGCTTGCCGTTGTAGAAGCTGTCGATGGCGTAGGTCTGGCCGCCCAGCTCGATGCTGGACACGTCGCCCAGGCGCACTTGCGAACCGTCGGCGTTGACCTTGAGCAGGATGCGGCCGAAGTCTTCCGCCTTTTCCAGGCGCGAAGGCCCGATGATGGTCGCGTTCAGTTGCTGGCCGCGCACGGATGGCAAGCCGCCCAGCTGGCCGGACGACACCTGCACGTTCTGTTCCTTGATCGCCGCCACGACGTCGACCGTGGTCAAGCCGTAGTTGACGAGCTTGGCGGGATCCAGCCAGATGCGCATCGCGTACTGCGAGCCGAACAGCTGGAAGTCGCCCACGCCCTGCGTGCGGCTGATGGGATCCTGGACATACGAGGCGACGTAGTCGGCCAGGTCGTCCTTGGTCATCGAGCCGTCGGTGGACACGAAGCCCGCCACGATCAGGAAGTTCTTGGTGGCCTTGGTGACGCGGATGCCCTGCTGCTGCACTTCCTGCGGCAGGAGCGGCTGCGCCAACGACAGCTTGTTCTGCACCTGGACCTGCGCGGTATCAGGGTTGGTGCCCTGCGTGAAGGTCAGGGTGATGGACATGCTGCCGTCGGAGTTGCTTTCCGAGGAGATGTACTGCAGGCCGTCCAGGCCGTTCATCTGCTGCTCGATCACCTGCACCACGGTGTCCTGCACGGTCTGCGCGGACGCGCCCGGGTAGGTCACCGCGATGCCGATGGCTGGCGGCGCGATGTTGGGGTATTGGGAAACCGGCAGTTTCAGGATGGACAGCGCGCCGGCCATCATCAGCACGATCGCGATCACCCATGCGAAGACCGGTCTATCGATAAAAAACTTTGCCATGCAAGGCTCCTGACTACTACTGCTTGGCCGCCGCGGCGGCTGCTTGCGGCTGCTGCGCCGGTTGCGCGGCGCTGGCTTCGGTGGCGACGACTTCAGCCCCCGGACGCACCATCTGCAGACCTTCCACGATGACCTTGTCGCCGGCGGCCAGGCCGTCGGTGACCAGCCACTTGTCGCCGATAGCGCGGTCGGTCTTCAGTTCGCGCAATTCGACCTGGTTCTTGGCGTTGACCACCAGCGCCGTCGGGATGCCGCGCTGGTTGCGCGTCACGCCGCGCTGCGGCACCAGCAGGCCGTCGGCGGCGACGCCGTCGGCCAGGCGGGCGCGCACGAACATGCCCGGCAACAGGCGGCGTTCCGGATTGGGGAACACCGCGCGCAAGGTGACCGAACCGGTGCCCTGGTCCACCGTGACTTCGGAGAACTGCAGCTTGCCCGGCTGGCTGTACTGCGAGCCGTCTTCCAGGGTCAGCGTCACCAGCGCGGCCTGCTCGCCATCGGCCTTTTTCAGCAGGCCGCTGGCCAGCGCGTTCTGCAGGCGCAGCAGCTGGACGCTGGATTGGGTCACGTCGACGTAGATGGGATCGATCTGCTGCACCGCGGCCAGGGCCGTGGTCTGGTTGGCCGTGACCAGCGCGCCTTCGGTCACCGCCGAACGGCCGATGATGCCGTCGATAGGCGACAGCACCTTGGTGTAGACCAGGTTGATGCGGGCCGTGTCCAGCGCCGCCTTGGCCGACAGCACGTCGGCGGCGGCCTGATCGCGCGAGGCGACGGCGTTGTCGTAGGTCTGCTGGCTGACGGCGCGAGTGGCGACCAGCGGCTTGTAACGTTCGGCCAGCAACGCGGCCGTCTTCTGCTGCGCCTGGGCGCGCGCCAAGGCGGCCTTCTGGCTGTCCAGGCTGGCCTGGTAGAGGGCGGGATCGATCTGGTAGAGCTGCTGGCCCGCCTTGACCTCGCCGCCTTCGGTAAAGAGGCGCTTCTGGACGATGCCATTGACCTGGGGACGCACTTCGGCCACGCGGAACGGCGAGGTGCGGCCAGGCAGTTCGGTGGTCAGCGAAACCGGCTGCGTGGCAAGCGTCACGACCGTTACCTGCGGCTTGCCCGCCTGGGGAGCGTCTTGCTTCTTGCCGCAAGCGGCCAGCGTGAGGGCCGATGCCGTCAGCGTGACGACTGCCGCGCTGCGCCACATAGCGCTTTTCTTATCCATAGATTGCATTCCCGATTTCAACAAAAAAAAAGCCCGCCCCGGATCGCGTAATGAGCGTTCCGTGCGCATCGATTGGGTGGATTTGCCTCGAACACGCAGGCTGGGCTTTGTCGCATTGCTGCATTGCAGAACTCGCATTCTGCGTTATCCCGCCCCAGAAACAAAGAGGCATGTTGAGAAAACATCATTCCATTTATGGGACAATGGCTTTACCGTTGAATATGACAAAATTCCGCCATGAAACGCTTGCAAGGCATGGAACTATTCGTCGAAGTCGCCAAAACACGCAGCTTCAGCCGCGCGGCGGCGATGCTCGGCGTGCCGAAATCGACACTGTCCCGCCAGGTGGCCGAGCTGGAGCGCTCCGTCGGCTTGCGGCTGCTCAGCCGCACCACGCGCAAGGTCGAACTGACCGACGCGGGCCGGCTGTACTTCGACCGCTGCCAGCGCATCGTGGCCGAGGCGCAGATCGCCCATGAGGAACTGCAGAAGCTGGTCGATACGCCGGCCGGGCCGCTGCGGGTGAACATGCCCGCGGATTTCGGCACGGACTTCCTGGCTGAATCGTTCATGGAATTTTCCCGCCGCTACCCCGACGTCACGTTTTTCCTGGACCTGGCCAACCCGGACCACGCGCAGCGCGTGTTCCAGACCTGCGATGTTTCGATCGAAATCGGCGAACTGCCCGATTCGTCACAGATTGCGAGGCTCTTGGGCATGCTGCCGGCCCAGTTGTACGCCTCGCGCGAATACCTGGAGAAGCACGGCGAACCGCGGCATCCCAGCGACTTGACCCGCCACGAGTGCATAGAGTTCCGCGCCAAGGGCGCCGGGCAGGTGACCCGCTGGCCCCTGACCGACGGCCAGCAGCACATCGAATTCACGCCCGGCAACCGCTTTTCCGTCAACGGCGTCGCCATGGCCCGGCGCCTGGCCCTGCTGGGCGCGGGCATCGTGGTGCTGTTGGGCGACCAGTTGGCCGAACAGCAGTCCGGCCAATTGCAGCGAGTGCTGCCCGACTGGCAACTGGGTCCGTTCCCGGTCTACGCGGTGACGGAGACACGGCTGCTGCCCGCCAAGACCCGGATCTTCATCGAATTCCTGATGGAGCGCCTGGGCGACGTCGGGCAAGCGAAGAATACTCCCGCTTTCATGAAATAAACGGAAGCCGGAAACAGACTGAAAAATTTAGGACTGGCCGACAACACCTGTCGGTCAATTCGACCAATCAGAAGCGCTCGTCTTCACGCAGGTAGCGCCATTGGCCCAGCGGCAGGTCGCCTAGCGACACGCGTCCGATGCGCACGCGTTTCAGGCCGATTACCTTCAGGCCGACCAGTTCGCACATGCGCCGGATCTGCCGTTTTTTGCCTTCCCGCAGCACGAAACGCAGCTGGTCGCTGTTCTGCCAACGCACCTGCGCCGGCTTGAGCGCCTTGCCGTCCAGGGACAGACCATGGTTCAGCAGCGCCAGCCCGTTGTCGGACAGGTTGCCCTGCACCCGCACCAGGTATTCCTTGTCCACGCTGGAATCTTCGCCGATCAGGTGCTTGGCGATGCGGCCGTCCTGGGTCAGCACCAGCAGGCCTTGGGAATCGATGTCCAGGCGGCCGGCAACGGCCAGCCCGTCCAGGTGCGAACGCTCGAAACGCTGCGGCGCGCGGTCGCCCGCAAAGCGGGAGCGGGAGTCGATCAGGGCCACGGCGGGCGTGTAGCCCTTTTCCGCCTGGCCCGAGACGTAGCCCACGGGTTTGTTGATCAGGATGGTGACGCGCGAGGTCTGGCGCGCCTGCGCGGCGCGTTCCAGGGTGATGACCTGGTCAGGGTAGGCCCGCGCGCCCAGTTCGGACACGACGGCGCCGTCCACGCGGACCCAGCCGCGCTCGATATAGGTGTCGGCCTCGCGGCGCGAACACAGCCCACGCTCGGACATGAGCTTGGAGATACGTACTTTTTCCATGGCCGGTATTGTATGCGGACGCCATGCGCCACACTCTTCATGCCGCGGGGTCGTAGTCCGACGGCGCCATCGGATCCAGCGGATGGAGCGGCCGGCTGCGCCGCTGATAGGGAAACAGCGCGAAGTCCGAGCTCGTGACGCCCGCGCTGGCGCATTCCACCAGCGCCTGGGAGATAGGTTCGAACACAGGGCGGCAATACATGCGCGACTTCACCAGCACGAAGCGCGCCCGGCGGGGGTCCAGCCCCATGCTCTCGAACACGCCCAGGTCCCAGGGCTCGTGCGTTCTCTCGGTGATCACCAATTGCGCAGCGCCTATGTCCAGCACCGCGCTGCGGCCCATGCATGCCGTCTGCCCCGTGTACGTCGGACCGGTAATGACATATTCGCCGCCGGTCACGGCGCGGACCACCCCGCGCAGCAACACGGGCGCCGCCGGGCGGCCGATGGCCGGAATCGGCCGTTTGTTGCCCACCGCCAGCTCCACCTGCGCGCCCTCGCCCGCCGCGATCAGCGCGGCGACGGCCTCGGGGTCACAGTACAGGCCCGCAATGATGCCCGTCAGGCCGGCGTCGACCGCGGCTGTCAGCACCTCCATGGTGTCGCAGGTGCCGCCGGACATGCAGTTGTCGCCATGATCCAGCAGAAGCACGGGCTTGTCCGCGCCATGGGCCAGTTGCGCCGCGCGGGCCAGCGACTCGCCCAGGGGTTCGCTGTCGTAGAAGTAACCGTCGCGCTCGGCCCAGATGGCCTGCGCCATTTCGCTTGCGACCCGTTCCGCCTGCTCCTGCGGCCCGGAGCCCACCACGACCACGCTCAGGCATGGGTTGGGGATGTCAGCCAGGGCGAAGCCCGCCAGCACGGAGACGCCCAGCATGCCGTCCGCTTCCGCGCGCCGAGCCGCCTGCACCGCACGGAGCATGGCGCCCTGGGCCGTGGCGCTGCGCAGGGTGTGCGTCATCAGCGGCAGGCGGCGCCAAGCCATGACCGGGCGCGGACCGCCGTTGAGCCAGTCATACAGGATACGGCCCGCGTGCTCCCCGGTCTCGTACATGTCCACATGCGGGTAGGTCTTGAAGCTGACGACCACGTCGGCGTTGGCCATCATCTTGGGCGTGACATTGCCGTGCAGATCCAGCGCCACGGCGATGGGCACGTCCGGCGTGCGCCGCCGCAGGCGCTCCAACAAGTCGCCCTCGCCATCGTCGGTGGTCTCGGCCACCATCGCGCCATGCAGATCGAGCAGGATGGCGCCACAGCCCTGCGCGCCGGCCACGATCGCGTCGCACAGTCGGCTGTAGGCATCCGCCGACACCGGGCCGCTGGGGTAGGCAGTCGCGGAAACCGGCGTGACCACGGTCGCGCCGTTGGCCTCGGCAATATCGATGAAGGCCGACATGGCCGTGCGCTTGCCCTTGTTCTCGGCATAAGCCTGGGCGCCGAAGGCGGGACCGTCATTGCCGAACGCGGACAGCGGCGTGGGCACCGGCGAGAACGTGTTGGTCTCGTGGTTCAGGCGGGCGATCATGACCTTCATTGTCCGGCTCCTCTGCATACGCATTCCGTGTGTTCAGTTGTTCTGGGACGGCCCCGGGCGCAAGGCCCCCAGGCCAAGCTTTTCCATGGCCTCGCTGGCCTCGACGATCATCGCGGCCACTTCCGCGACGCTTACGCGCAGGCCCGTCGCCCGGGTACGCATGTGCTCATAGGCGGCGCGCTCGTCCAGGCGCTGGTGGTCCATCAGCACGCGGATGGCCTTCTCGATGACGCGTCGCGCCTTGATCGTGCTTTCCAGCTTGTTGATCTTGGACTGCTGGCGGCTCTGGAACTGCTTGGCCGAACGCGCCAGCACCAGCGTGCTGAGCACGCCCGCCGAGCGGAACGGCCGCGTCAGCACGCCGTGCGCATTGGTCTTTAGCAATTGCTTCAGCGTGGTCGGGGTTTCGTACTCGGACAAGGCGATCAGGGTGGCCTCGACCTCGCTGGCCGTCCAGGCGGCGCTGTTGCGGCCGCATTGCGATACCTGGAAGAAGATGACGTCCACCCCTGCGGGCGGGCCATCCGGAAACGGCCAGTGCAGATGGATGCGGCAACCGATGCGCTTGAGCTGTTCGACCAGCAGGTCGCGGTCCTCGCCGGGCGGATACACCACGGCGACGGCCACGCTGCGCAGGTCCTCGTAGAGGCGGCGTAGGCTATGGTCCATGGCTATTTCAACCAGAACTCGTCCAGGCCGAACGCGGTGAGGTACGGGTCCGGCTTCACGGGTTCGTCGCTTTCCCAGACGATGTCGAAGCGACCGTCCTCGCGGCACACGCCTATGCGCGGCGTCAGCACGCTATGGTTGTTTTCCGCCAGCACGGACATCTGCCCGTCCGGCGCGTCGAACTGCACCTGATGCACCGCCTGCACCAGTTTGCGGGTGTCCATGCTGCCCACGCGCTGCAAGGCACGTGCGAACAGGTGCATCTGGCTATAGCAGGTCTCGGCATAGACGCTGGCGGGATGGTCGCCGAAGCGGGCGCGCCAGCGTTCCAGGAAATGCGCGTTGGCGGGCGTATCCACCGTATTGAAATAGGTCGCAGCGGTGATGTGGCCCACGCAGCGCCGCGGTCCGATCTCCGCCACCTCCGACTCCGCCATGGTCAGGCTGGCGATGGGGATGTGCGCGGTGGCTGCGCCCTCGGCCTGGCAAGCCTCGTGGTAGCGCTGGTAGAAGCGCTGCGCATCGGAGCCGATCAAGGTGGAAAACACCACGTCGGGCTGGATGCGGCGGATGTCCGCCACCACGTCGTTGATCTCGCTGTCGTCGCAGCCCAGCGGCAGATAGGTTTCATCCAGGATCTCGCCGCCATGCTCCTCGACCGTCTCGCGCATGATGCGGTTGGTCTCGCGCGGGTAGATATAGTCCGCGCCCACCAGGAAGATGCGCGAACCGCAGTTCTGGATCAGGTATGCAGCCAGCTGCATGCTGCCCTGGTTCGGCGCCGCGCCGGTATAGATGACGTTGGGCGAATACTCGAAGCCTTCGTAGACCGAGCCGTACCACAGCAGGGAATTGCTGCGCTCCACCACCGGCAGCATGGCCTTGCGGCAGTGCGAGGTGCAGCCGCCAAAGATGACGCTGACCTCGTCGTCCAGCAGCAGCCTGGCCGCCAGCCGGCGGTACTCTTCGGCGTCGCTGCGCGGGTCGTACACCACCGGCGCCAGCGGCCGCCCCAGAACGCCGCCCAGTTCGTTGATCTCTTCCACCGCCAGTACCGTGCCGAAGAAGTGCTGCGATTCCGTGGTTCCGGTGACGCCGCTGCGCGAATAAAGCACGCCGATGCGCCAGCCCGGCCGCTCTGCGTGCTTGTCCTGGGGCGTACTCATGAGGGAATCCTTGAACGGGTAGTGCGCGTGTGCGTCATGGCGAATCCGGGCCGCGTGGCCTTCATACTTTCAGATGAGCAATGATATTGCCCGCCGCCTCTGGCGCGCCAGCCTCGCCTTCATCGACGATGCTGCCCTGCTTGAGCACCAGGTAGCGATCGGCCACGTCCAGCGCGAACGCCACGTTCTGCTCCACGATGAACATCGTCGTGCCATGCTGCTCGCGTTCCCAGTTCAGCGCGCGGCCCAGGCGCTCGATCACCGAGGGCTGCAGCCCTTCCGTAATCTCGTCCAACAGCAGCAGCGCGGGCCGCTGCATCAGGCCGCGCGCCACCAGCAGCATTTTCTGCTCTCCGCCCGACAGGGTGCCGGCGTGCTGGCGCAGGCGGCTCGTGAACACCGGAAACAGCTCCGCGATCTCGGCGAAGCGTTCGTCGAAGAGTTGGTCGCGCGGCAGCCCCAGGCGCAGGTTGTCGCGGATGCTCAGGTCGGGAAACAGCGGCTGTTCCTGGGCGGCGTAGGCCACGCCGCAACGCGCCACTTCGTGCGGCCGCAGCCGGGTGGCGTCGACTCCGCCCACGCTGACCCGCCCGCGCTGCTTGGGCAGATAGCCCATGACGGTCTTGAGCAAGGTGCTCTTACCCATGCCATTCTTGCCCAGCAGCGCGACGCAGGCGCCGCGCTCGACCGTGAGCGACACGTCATGCAGCACCATGGCCCTCTTGTAGCCGCTGGATACCGCTTCCATGTGCAACGCCGGCGCTGCGATGCTCGTCATTGCCCTGCTCCTTGCGCGGCCGGCGCGCTGCCGGCGTAAATGGTGCGCACCAGTTCGGATTCCACGACCTCGCGGAATCCTCCGTCCATGACGATGCGGCCCTGGTGCAGGACCACGATGCGCGTTGCGATCTCTTTGACGAAATCCAGGTCATGTTCCACCAGCAGGCAGCACAGGCCATAACGGTGCGCCAGGGACGACAGCACGTGGCCGATCTGCAGGCGTTCGGCCTTGCTCAGCCCGGCCGTCGGCTCGTCCAGCAGCACGATGCCCGGTTCCAGCGCCAGCACCATCGCCAGTTCCAGCGCCTGCTGCTGTCCGTGCGACAGGTCGCGCGCCACACGGTCCAGGCACTGGTCCAGGCCGGTCACGCGCAACGTTTCAAGCGCATAGGGCGGCAGATCCAGCGTGGAAGATCGGCGCCACCAAGACGGCCGTTCGCGCAGCGTGGTCGCGATGCGCAGGCTTTCGGCCACCGTCAGCGTGTCGAACACGTTGGCGTTCTGGAACTTGCGGCCCAGTCCGTGGCGCACGCATTGTTCAGGACCATCGCGCCGCAGCACTTCGTGGCCATAGAGTTCCAGCCTGCCCTGGGAACGTTCGGCGCCGTCCGCGATACAGCGCATCAGCGTAGTCTTGCCGGCGCCGTTGGGGCCGATCAGCCCCAGCAGTTCGCCGCCGCGGGCTTGCAGGTCTATGCCTTCCAGCACCTTCAGGCTCCCGAAGTGCTTGGACACGCCCGCCAGGCTCAAGGCCTGGGCCGCGCCGCCGGCCTGCCGCACAGGGACGACGCGCTCGCCCAGCGCGGGCATGGCCGCGCGCCCTGCCCTTGCGCGCCATGGCGCGGTCAGCAGGGGAAGCAGCCCGCGCGGCAGCAGCAGGATCACCAGCACAAAGGTCACGCCCAGCAGCAGTTGCCAGACGAACGGCATGTTGCCGCTGAGATAGGAGCCCGCGACGTTGATGAGGATGGCTCCCAGCACCGGCCCCCAGATGGTGCCGCGCCCACCCAGCGCGACCCAGATGATCAGTTCCGTGCCGAAGACGAAGCCCGTCAGCTCCGGCGCCACCACGCCGCTGAACGCGCCATAGCCGAAGCCCGCCAGGCCTGCCACCGCGCCGCAGGCCACCAGCAACGCGATGCGCCAATGGGCGGTGTTCAACCCGAGGTAGCTGCACCGCGCCTCGTTGTCGCGCAGCGCCACCAGGACGCGGCCGCCGTCGCTGCGCACCACCACCCAGGCCAGCAGCGCCACCGCCGACAGGCCGCCTGCCGCGATCACGTACCAGGCCTCCAGCGACAGGTCGAAGGTTTCGTAGCCCGTCAGGCCGGATGAAGAGCCGGTGTAGGTGCCGCCGGACAGCACCAGCTGCATCAGCACGATGGGCAGCACCAGCGAAATCACCGTGGCGAAGAATGGCGAGGCCCCACGGTAGAACGACAGCCAGCCCGTCACCAGCGCCAGCAGCGCCGCGGCGCCCACCGCGGCCAAGGCAGCCAGCGCGGCGATCGCGGGCGAGAATCCGTAGTGCGTGAAGGCCAGGCCCGCGGCGTACGCGCCCACCCCGAAAAAGGCGGACTGGCCGAAAGTCAGGTAGCCGGTGTAGCCCCACAGCACGTCCACGGTGACCGCCGCCACGGCGAAGAACAGCGCCTTGATCAGCACGTTCAGCAAATAGGTGTCGAACAGCCAGGGACCCGCCGCGGTCAGGACCAGGCAAAGCCCGGCCAGGCCCAGCAGGCTGCGGCTGCGCGCGGTCTTTTGCGCCGAGGCGTCGTCAGCGGCGCCAGCCAGCGTTTGAGGGATCAATGCGCGGTCAATCATGGGCGAATCCTTGAGGACGCAGACGCAGCGTCAGCGCGGCCAGGACGGCGATGGTGACGCCGCCCAGGATCGGGCTGACGTAGACGCTCACCAGCACCTGGCAGGCGCCATAGAGCAGGCAGGTCAGCAGCAGCGCGGTGATCGAATGGCCCGACACCATGACCAGCATGAAGGCGCTGACCAGCCACGGCAGCCCCATGTTCGGGTCGACGCTGGACAGGGGCGTGATCAGCGCGCCGGCCAGCGCGCCCAGCCCCGCGCCCAGGCCGAATGTGGTGAAGCGGATGCGCTCGGCGTTGATGCCCAGGCCGCGCGCCAGATCCTCGTTCATGATGACCGCCCGGGTCCGCACGCCAAAGCGCGTGCCGCTGAGCAGCAGGGTCATCGCGGCATACATCAGCAATGCCGCCGGCACCAGGAACAGGCGGTATGCCGAATACTCCGTCCCAAGAAAGGACACGGCGCCGTGGATGGGCGAATCGGCGAACTTCACTTCGCGCCCGAAGGCCATGGTGATGAGCTGGCCGATCACGATGCCCAGTCCCCAGGTGGCCAGGATGGCGTCCAGCGGCCGCTTGTACAGCGGCTGCACGATCAGCCGTTCCACGCCCATGCCCACCAGCACGCCGACCGCCAACGCGAACGGCAGCGCCAGCCAGGGATTCAGCCCCAGTTGCGTCACCACCAGGCTGGCGTAGCTGCCCAGCGTAAGAATCGCGCCGTGCGCGAAGTTGACGATCTTCATCACGCCGAAGATGATCATCAGCCCGGCCGTCACGATGAACAGCATGGCGGCCGTGCTCAGGATGTCCAGCAGCAAACCCATATCGCTCTCCGGCGCCGCCGGCAGGACCGGCGGCGCTTGTCATGGCATGGCCGTCACTTCAGGTCCGGACACTGCGCGCCCGGGTCGACCTTGTCGAAGGTTTGCAGGATCTTGATGGAACCGTCCTGCTGCACCTGCCCCAGGCGCATGGTCAGCGCCGCGTGGCGCTGGCGGTCCATGGTCACCGGGCCGCGCGGGCCATCGAACGTGACCGCGCTCAACGCCTGCACCACCTTGGGCGCATCGGTGCCGCCAGCCTTTTCGACGGCCGCCTTGTACAGGTAGAAGGCTTCATACTGCGGCGCGGAGAATTCGTTGGCGGTCTTGGCGTCGTTGCCGAACTTCGCCTTCAGGGCGTCCAGGAATTTGCGGTTCTGCGGCGTGTCGATGCTGGTCAGGTACGAGGCCGACATGTACATGCCCACTGCCGTGTCGCCCATGGTCTTGGCCGTGCCTTCGTCGATCGCCAGATTGCCGTAGGGCATGGCCAGGCCAGCAGCCTTGACCTGCTTGGCCAGGCTGACGTTGGGCCCGCCGCCCGCCGTCGAGCTGATCAGCGCGTCCGGGTTGGCCGAGCGTATCTTGGAGACCACCGGCGTCCAGTCGGAACCGTCGATCGGCAGGTACTCTTCTCCCACCACGCGTCCGCCCTGCTTTTCGATGTATTCCCGCGTGAACTTGAGCATGCCGCGGCCGAAGGCGTAGTCGCTGCCCACCAGGAAGAAGGTCTTGGCCTTGCGGTCCTGCATGAAGTGGTCCACCACCGGCGCGACCTGCTGTTCCGGCACCCAGCCGTTCACGTGCAGCCAGCGGTTGCACGACCGCCCTTCATAGAATGACGTGTAGATATAGGGCACCTTGCCGCGCGACACGATGGGCAGCGCGGCGTTGCGCGCCGCGCTGGTTTCCATGGCGATGATGGCATCGACCTTCTTCTGGAACACCAGGGTGTCGTAGGCCTTCTGCGCCCCGACCGCGCCCGAGGCATCGTCGGCGATCTCCAGCACGATCTGGCGGCCGAGGATGCCGCCGGCCGCATTGATCTCGTCGGCCGCCAGTTGCGAGGCCTGCACCACGCCCGGCGCGACCACGCTGTTGGCGCCGGACAGGCCGACGGGCACGCCGATGCGCAGCGGTTCGGCCGCGTGCGCGCTGGCGGCGCCAGCCAGCAGTGCGACAAACGACAGTCGGATCCGGCAGCTATTCAATAGGCTCTTCATGGGTTTTCTCCTTGGGGGGGTACGGCCGTGGACCGTCGTTCAGCGTTGCCGCGGGCCTGCGGCGGCGCCCAACTGCTCGTCATAGATGTCGCGGCGCCTGTCGCGCAGCACATGGTTGAAATCGTTCAACTGGCGCGCACGGCGCGACGCCTTCAGGTCTATGGGCGCCAGCAGCACCTCCTCCTGGTCGATGCTGGCGGGTCCCGCCGCCGTCCAGCCCTGGGACCCCACGATCAGGCTGCGGCCCACGAAGGGCTGGCCGCGCTCGGTGCCGACGCGGTCCGCGCACACCACTGTCAAGCCGTTGCTGTGGGCGCCGCTCATGGTCAGCGCATGGGCCATGACCGGTCCGTCGCGGGTCTGCCCCGGCATCGGCACCCAATTGGTCGGCACCGCCACGATGTCCGCGCCGCGCACCGCCAGCAGCCGGTAGACTTCGGGAAACCAGCCGTCGTAGCAGATGGCCACGCCGATGCGGCCCAGCTCGGTATCGAACACCGGCAATCCCAGGTCGCCCGCCTCGAAATACAGGTTCTCGTCGCCCCACAGATGCAGCTTGCGATAGGTCCCCAGATAGCCATCCGGACCCGCGACCAGTGCGGAGTTGTAGAGACGCCCTCCGGCGCGCTCCGCGATGCCCGCCACCAGATAGATGCCCAGGCGCTGCGCCAACGCGATCCACGCCTGCGAGCTCGGGCCTTCCGGCACTGGTTCAGCCAGGGCGTAGGCCTCCTCGCGGCTCTCGAACATATATCCCGTGTTGGCCAGTTCAGGCAGCACCACCAGCCGCGCGCCCTGGGCCGCGGCCTGCTCCACCAGTTCGATGGAACGCGCGATGTTGGCGGCGGTTTCGCCGATCGCGGGCTCCATCTGCACGCTGGCCACCCAGGTCACGGCGGCGGGAGAACGTTGCGGTTCCGACGCTTGCATGCGAGCTCCATATTCAGAAATTGAAAACGAAAAAGCCCCCGACCACGCATTGCGTGCAAGTCGGGGGCTTCTATAGCCAAGACTGTATGTTCAGGCAGCAATCATTGCTGCGGGGTACTGCAAGCCATTCAGGTCAATGTTGACCGTGTGCGAATGATAGGGAGACGCGGGTTCCTGGGACAATAAGTGCTTTCCCGGACGATATTCCGGCGGGAGTCCGGCACTGCGTCATTGCGACGCATTGGGTCGTCCCGCCCGGCTTGGCATAATACGCAGCCATGAGCAAACCCGCAGCACACCACCCTCCCCTTGCCGCAGGCTGGCTGGCCAGCGCGCCTCCCATCCTGCCTCCTGCCCCGCGCCACTGGCTGTTCCGCCCCGGCGCGCTGACCGCCGGTTTGCGCCAGGTTGGCCAGGTGCGCCTGCGCGTGCTGGCCGAATACGCGGATGGCGCGCCGCCGGACGAAGCCCGGGCGATGGGTCTCGCGCCCGGCACGCCGGTGTGGATTCGCGAGGTGCTGATGTCGGTCAATGGCGTGGACAGCGTGCCTGCCCGCAGCCTGACGCCGCTGCGCGCCTCTCACGGCGCCTGGCAAGGCATGCGCCGCCTCCTGACCCGGCCATTGGCGGACATGCTTTACCACGACAGCACGGTCGAGCGTTCGCCGTTTGCCTGCCGCCGGCTGGCCTCGCCGGTGCCGTTCCATGCCACCGCGCTGGGCGTATTGCCGGCCGGCCAGCGCGACCGCGATGGCGGACGCATCTGGGCGCGCCGCTCGGTGTTCTGGCGCCAGGGCCAGCCGCTGCTGGTGGCCGAGTGCTTCCTGCCGGCGTTCTGGGAGCTGGTCGCCGATCAGCCGGTGCCGCCGCTGGTGCCGCATCAGCGCACGCCGCGCTGACACCCCGGCCTCAGCCTTCGTAGCGGCGCCCGCGCTCCAGCAGTTCGGGCGTGCCGATCACAGCGTTCAAGCCGTCGAAATCCAGCATGCCCTCACGCCAGGGCGCGGTCGTGCCATGCTGGCGCAGGCTGGCGTAGTATCCCTGCAGCGTGTGCGCCACCGCGCGCGCCGTGCCCCCCGGGAAGATGACGATGCGGAATCCCAGCGCGGTCAGCGCATCGGCGCTTTGAACCGGGGTCTTGCCGCCTTCGACCATGTTGGCCAGCAGCGGCACGCGGTGCGCAAAGCGGCTGCACGCCGCCTGCATCTGCTCCGGCGTGCGCAATGCCTCGATGAACAGCGCGTCCGCGCCCGCTTCCAGATACGATTCCGCGCGGTCCATAGCCGCTTCCAGTCCCTCCACTGCCAGCGCGTCGGTACGCGCCAGGATCAGGGTGGACGCATGCGCGCGGGCATCCACCGCGGCCCGCAGCTTGCCGCGCATCTCGGCGGCCGGGATCACGGCCTTGCCGTCCAGATGGCCGCAGCGCTTGGGAAAGGTCTGGTCTTCCAGCTGGATCATGGCGGCGCCGGCGCGCTCCAGGCCGCGCACGGTGCGCTGCGTGTTCAGGGCATTGCCGAAGCCGGTGTCGGCGTCGACGATAACGGGCGTGGCCACCCGCTCGGTGATGCGGGCCAGCGTGTCCTCGACCTCGCTGTACGTGGTAAGGCCGATATCCGAGCGGCCCAGCCGCGTGTATGCGATGGACGCGCCCGACAGGTATAGCGCGCCGAAGCCCGCCTGTTCGGCGATCAGCGCGGACAAGGCATCGTAGACGCCGGGAGCCAGCACGGCGCCGCCGGCCAGCTGTGCTTGCAGATTCTGTATTTGCATGGTCTGGAAAATCCTAGGAAAGCTCGCGGCCCAGCAGGGATGCGGCGGTCGCCGCGGCGATATGGCCGCCCGCCACTGCGCTGAGCAGGCCATTGCCGGACAGGTAGCCGGACACGTCGTTGCCCGACACGCCGCGCGCCGCGCCGCCTGCGGCCAGCAGATTGGGCAAGGCATGGCCCATCTGGTCCAGCACGCGGCAATCCGCGTCGATGTCCAGGCCACCTTGCGTATGGAACAGCGCGCCTGTCACCTTGACGGCGTGATACGGCGCCTGCAGCGTCCGCTCGAAGCGCCGGCCGTACGGATCGGCGGCGTCGGGGGCCACGCTTGCGAGCGTCGCGCGCAGCGTCGCTTCGTCGCAGCCGATCACCCCCGCCAGCGCAGCAACGTCGGCGCAGGTCTTCAGCGCCTGACCCGCCTCTGCCTGGACGAAGTCCGGAAAGCCGCGCGCCAGCGCCAGCGTGCGGTCGTCGAATACGTTCCAGGCCACGCCGCCCGGTTGCTCCAGCACATGCACCGCGGCCTCGGAATAGCCGTGCGTCTCGTCATGAAAGCGCCGCCCCGCGCCATTGATCTGCACGCCGCCGTCCATCATCACCGCCCAGGAGATCAGTGCGCCCTGCGGCGTGGCCCAGGAGCCATGCCCCTGGTAGCCGCCCAGGTCGGCCAGGCGCGCGCCCAGCTGCACTCCCCATTCGATCGCGCTGCCGTCGTTGCCGACGTGGCCGCCGTAGACGGCCTCGCGCATGGCCGGCAGATGCTTGCCCACCATCGCCGCGTTGCCGCCAAAGCCGTTGCAGGCCAGGATCAGCACGTCGCAACCGATCACGTCGATGGAGCCGTCCGGCCGCTCGCAGCCCACCGCCGTGATGCGGCCGGCTTCGTCCGTCCAGATCTGCCGCGCCAGGGCGCGGGTCAGCAGATAGGCTCCGGCTGCGGTGGCGGCGCGCTCCAGCGCGGCCACCAGGGCCGCGCCCGTGCGCTCGGGCAAGGTGTGCATGCGGCGGGCGCTGTGGCCCGGATACAGGAAGCCGTCCAGCACCTGGAAATCCAGGCCGTGGCGCGCAAGGTTGTCGATCGCGGCAGCTGCCGCGCCCGTGTAGGCATCGACCAGCTGCGGCGCGGCCGTGCCGCCGGTCTTGGCCTGGATATCCGCGGCAAAGCGCTGCGCGTCGTCCTCGATGCCGGCGGCCCGCTGCGCCGCCGATCCCGCTGCCGGGATGAAGCCCGACGACAAGGCGGTGGAGCCGCTGGGCGCGGCGTCGCGCTCGATCAGCACGGTCTCGATGCCGGCATCGGCCAGGCGCAGCGCGGCGGTCAGGCCGCAAGCGCCCGCGCCGATGATGGCCACCGGCACGTGCATCGCGTCCGCGCCAGGCGCTGCACCCCGCAGGACTTGCGGCGCGCTCACGAGGCCAGCCTGTCCAGGAATTCCTGGCAGGACAGCACATCGGCCACGGTGCGCAAATCCGCCAGCGCGGCATCATGCATGGCCGGCGTGGGCGCGGCGCAGCCATCGGCCAGCACCGCCACGTGATAATCCCGCATGTGGGCGTCGCGCGCGGTGCTGGCCACGCCGCCATTGGTGACGATGCCGGCGATCACCACGTTCGAGATGCCCGCGCGCCGCAGCACCCAGTCCAGCTGGGTATTGAAGAAGGCGGAATACGCCACCTTCCAGACCGACACGTCCACCAGTCCGTCCAGTTCGGCGACGTTGGCCTGCCCCTTGGAGCCGGCGACGAAATCGCCCTTGCGCAGGAACGGGCGCAACTGCCGCAGATGCGGCGAGATCATGGGTTCGCCGTGCGCGTCCGGCCATAGCGTGAACTGGCTGGCCGCCACAAAGCCGCCTCGCTCCTTGAGCTTGCGGGCCACGGGCGCGACCCGGGCGGGCAAGGCCCGCGCCTGCGGACTGACAGCGCCGCCGCGGTCGTAGGCGCCGCCGGGCGCGAGGAAATCGTTCTGCAGATCGATGACGACCAGCGCTGTGCTGCGGGGATCGAAGGCTGACATGGGCTCTGCTCCTAGGAAGCCTGGCGGGCGATCAGCAGATTGCCCAGGGAATCGACCTGGCCGGCAAAGCCGGGCTCGATCCAGATCGTGGTGTCGGGCTGCTCCAGGATGGCGGGTCCCGCCACCTCTGCGCCCACCGGCAGGTCCAGCCGCGCATAGCGCACGGCGTCATGCCATTGCCCGCCATGGAAGACGGGCTGCGTGCCCAGCGCGTCCGGCATCGCGGTGCTGGTCGGCGCCAGCAGCGCCAGATCGAACTTGGGGCGCTGGCCGATGCGCGCATAGCGCAGGTTCAGGATGCGCACCGCGATGCCGTCCAGGCTGCGGCCGAAGGCAGCGCGGTAAGCGCGCTCGAAGGCGGCGCCGATGCCGGCGCGGTTCAGTTCATCCCGGCCGACTTCCACTCGCACCGTATGGCTCTGACCCACGTACAGCATGTCCAGTTCGATGCTCTCGCGTATGCCCTGAAAGCCCACGCCGGCGGAATCGAGCCGCTCCTGGCAGGCCAAGGCCAGGCCGTCGATGCGGGCCAGCAGGTCGTCGGCGTCCAGGGCGGCGAGCGCCACGTTCAGGGTCTGCACGCCGTCATGCCGCATGTCGGCCATGACGCAGCCCAGGGCCGAGGTCACGCCGGGGTAGCGCGGCACGATGCCGCGTGCCGCGTCCACTTCGTTCATCATGGCGCAGACGTGCAGCGCGCCGCCGCCGCCAAACGGCATGTAGGCGAACTTGCGCGGGTCGTGGCCGCGCTCGATGGACACCACGCGGATCGCGCCCGCCATCTTGGCATTGGCCACGGTCAGGATGGCCTCGGCCGCGGCATGCACGTCCAGGCCAAGCGGCTTGGCCACGTGTTCCTCGATGGCGGCGCGCGCCAGCGCCACGTCCATGGTGGCAAGCAGGCCACCGCCCAGCGGGCGCTCGGCCGCGATGCGGCCCAGCAGCACGTTGGCGTCGGTCACGGTGGGACGGGTGTTGCCCCGGCCATAGCAGGCCGGCCCCGGCACGCTGCCGGCGGATTCGGGACCCACCTGCAGCAGGCCGCCCGCGTCCACGCTGGCAATCGAGCCGCCGCCCGCGCCTATGGTTTCGATCTGGATCATGGGCGCGCGCACCACCATGCCGAAGTCGATGGCGGTCTGCGCCGACAGCGAGGCCTCGCCGTCCGCCACCAGCGACACGTCGAAGGAAGTGCCGCCCATGTCGCCGCTGACCACGTTGGGAAAGCCTGCGGCGCGCGCGATCGCAGCGCAGGCGATGACACCCGCGGCCGGGCCCGACAGCGCGGTGCGCACCGGCACGTCGCAAGCGGTCTGGCGCGACATCACGCCGCCGTTGCTCTGCACCACCAACAGTTCGCCGCCGAAGCCGTTGTCCTTCAGATCCGCTTCCAGCCGGGTCAGATAGCCGCCGACCACCGGCTGCAGCGAGGCGTTGAGCACGGCCGTGGAACAGCGCTCGAATTCGCGGATCTCGGGCAGCACCTCGGTCGCGGCGGTGACGTTGCCGTTGGGCCAGAGCGCGCGCACGCAGGCCGCGGCCTGCGCCTCATTGGCCGGATTGGCATAGGCATTGACGAAGAAGAGGCAGACCGCCTCGCAGCCTTGCTCCAGCAGTTGGCGGGCCGCGGCCTCGACCTGGGCCAGGTTTACCGGCGTGTCGATGGTGCCGTCGGCCAGCACGCGCTCCTCGACTTCCAGGCGCAGGTCGCGCGGAACCACCGGCTCATAGTTGCCGCGCAGGCCCCAGGTCTGGGGCCGGTCGCGACGGCGCATTTCCAGCACGTCGCGAAAACCTGCCGTGGTGATGATGCCGGTGCGCGCCACCTTGCGCTCCAGCAGCGCGTTGGTGCCTACCGTGGTGCCGTGCACGATGGTGGCGATGGCGTCCGCGCCATCGGCCACGCGGGCAATGCCGTTCATGAAGCCGCGCGCTTCCTCGCCGCGGGTGGAAGGCACCTTCACCACGCGGGCGCTGCCGCCCGCCTCGTCCAGCACGAATATATCGGTGAACGTGCCGCCCACGTCCACGCCTACGACCAAGCCTTGTGCCGCGCTCATGCCGACTGCTCCTTCAGATTTCCACTTACATAGCCCATCTTGCGGTCATGCTCGCGCGCCGCCTGCGTACGCGCGGCAGGCTCGCCATAGCCGCCTCCCCCGGGCGTTTCCAGCCGAACCCGGTCGCCGCGCTGGAGCTGGATGCCCAGCATCTTCGAACGCATGGGCGGGGTCTGCCAGCCACCGTCCTGCTGATAGCGGAAAACGTTCAGCGCCGCTTCCCTGCCGCCTGCGATGCCCTTGGGCGCGCTCTTGCCGCGCTCGCCGAAGATGAAGGCTTCGGCGCTGTCTTCCAGCAGTTCGATTTCATAGATGGCGCCCAGCCCGCCGCGGTGCTGGCCGTCGCCCGCCGAATCGGGCCGCAGCGCCCATTGCGTGAAACGCACGGGATAGGCCGCCTCCAGGATCTCCAGCGGCGGAATGGTGGCCGTGGAGATGGGCGCATTGCCGTGGCTGAGCCCGTCGCCGTCTGAATGGCCGCCGTGGCCGCCGCCGAAGAAGCTGAACATCACCCAGCGCTGGCCGCGCCGGGCGGGGTCGCTGCGGTAGCCGGCGATCGACAAGGCATTGATGGTGCCGTAGGCCTGCGCCAGCGCGCGCGCCGGCTCGGCCTGGGCCATGGCGCAGAAGATCACGTCGATCATGCGCAGGATGGTTTCGGTATAGCCGCCGACCGGACGCGGGCGGTCCGCCGAGATCACCAGGCCGTCCGGCAGCACCACGTCCACCGCGTCCAGCACTCCGGCGTTGGCCGGCACGTCCGGGAACAGGTGCTTCAGGGCCACGTAGCAGGCCGCGATCGCCGTGGCGCGGGAGATGTTCACCGGCCCGGCGCAGGCCGGCGAGGTACCGGTGAAATCCAGCGTCAGACGCTCGCCCTGGACTATGAGATTGAGCGCGATGCGCAACGGCTGGTCGCGCACGCCGTCGTTGTCCAGCATGTCTTCGAAGGCGTACTCGCCGTCGGGCAGGCGCGAGATATGGTCGCGCATCAGGCGGCGCGCCCGTTCGCGCAGCGTGTCCAGCGATTCCAGCACGGTGGCGTCGCCGTATTCGTCGAGCAGGCCATCCAGCCGGCCCGCGCCCAGTTCCAGCGCCGCCAACTGACCGTTCAGGTCGCCCCACAGGCTGTCCGGCAGGCGCGTATTGGCCTTCAGGATGGCCAGCACGTCCAGGTCGAGCACGCCCGCGCGCACGATGCGCACCGGCGGAATCTGCACGGCTTCCTGCCAGCATTCAGTGGCGGCGGGGTTGTAGTTGCCCGGCACCGCGCCGCCGACGTCATGCCAGTGGGCCGCCGAGGCCAGGAAGCAGAACAGCTTGCCGCCGCGGAACACCGGACGCACCAGCTTGAAGTCGTTGGCGTGGGTGCCGCCTTCGTAGGGATCGTTGAACAGCCAGACGTCGCCGTCGACCATGCCGCCCCGCTCGGCGGCCGCCTTGGCCGCGGCCTTGACGGCGAATGCCATCGCGCCCACGAATACCGGCAGGCCGGACTTGCCCTGCACCAGCGTGGCGCCGGTGGCGGCGTCGTACATGCCGTGGCAGGCGTCGTGGGCCTCGGCGATGATGGGGTTGAACGCGCTGCGGTACAGCGTGGCGTCCATCTCGTCGGCGATCTGTTCCAGGCGGCCTTTCAGGACCGCGAGTGTGACGGGGTCAAGCATGATGTGGTTCCTAATGAGTCTTGCGCTGTTTCAGCAAATTCAGCAGTCCACCGGCCTGCACCATTTCCAGCAGGAAGGCGGGCACGGTGTCGCAATGCAGTTCCGCAGGTTCTCCCGCGGCGCGGCGGATGCGGCCGGCGGCGGGATCCAGGGCGATGCGCTCGCCCTCTTGCAGGGTTTCGGCCTGTGGGCAGGTCAACAGCAGCAGGCCCACGTTGAAGGCGTTGCGGAAATACAGGCCGTTGAAGGACGGCGCGACCACCGCGGCGATGCCCAGGCGCACCAGCGCCGCGGCAGCCTGTTCGCGCGACGAGCCGATGCCGAAGTTGGGACCGGCCACCAGCACGTCGCCCGGCCGCGCGCCGGCGGCGAACTCGGGCCGAACGCGCTGCAGGCAGTGGCGCGCGATCTCGTCGATGCCGAATTTCATATACGCGCCAGGCGCCAGCGCGTCGGTGTCGATATCTGCGCCCACGCGCCAGACGCGGTGCGTCACGGACTGCTCGGTCATGCCATGAACTCCCGCGGATCGGCGATGCGGCCGGCTATCGCCGATGCCGCCACCGTATAGGGTGAAGCCAGATAGACCTGGGCCGTCTCCGAGCCCATCCGCCCCTTGAAATTGCGCGCCGTGGTGGCGATGACGCTGGCGCCGTCGGGGATGGACCCGCCGTAGCCCGCGCAGGCGCCGCAGGATGTGGCCAGCACGTCCGCGCCGGCATCGCGCAGCGCCTGCATCACCCCTTCCGCCTCGGCCTGGCACTGGTCCTGCCGGCTGGCCGGCGCCACCATCAGGCGCATGCCGGCGGCCAGCCGGTGGCCGCGCAACACGCTGGCCGCGGCGCGCAGGTCCTCCAGCTTGGCGCCGGTGCAGGCGCCGATATAGGCCACTTGCAGCGGCACGTCGCCATACTGGTCCACGTCGCGCGCATTGGCCGGGCTGTGCGGCGCGGCGACCTGCGGCGCCAGCGCCGCGGCATCGAAATCGTGCCATTCGGCCTGCGCCCCTTCGTCGCTGCGCCAGCGCGCCAGATCGATCTCGTCCGTGACGCCTGCCTCGCGCAGGTAGGCAACGGTGGTGGCATCCGGCGCAATCAGGCCGACCTGCGAGCCCAGCTCCGCGCTCATGTTGGACAGGGTCATGCGTTCCTGCATCGACAAGGCGCGCACCGCTTCGCCGCAGAATTCCACCGCCTGGTAGCGGCCGCCGTTCATGCCGTAGCGGCCTATCATGTGCAGCATCATGTCCTTGGCGGTCACGCCCGGCGCCAGCCGGCCGCTCCAGCGCATCATCAGGGTTTGCGGCACCTTCACCCAGATCTGCCCGGTGACGGCCACGCCCAGCATCTCGGTGCTGCCGATGCCGAACATGTAGGCGCCGAATGCCCCGCCGGTAGGCGAATGCGAGTCCCCGCCCACGCAGAACATGCCGGGGCGGATATGCCCATGCTGCGGCACCACCACGTGGCAGATGCCGAGCGAGTCATAGACGTTGGGCAAGCGCTGTTCGGCCGCCCAATCGCGCGCGATGCGCACGATGCGGCGCGACTCGTCATCGGATTCGGGCACGTAGTGGTCTATGACCAGCACGATCCTGGATGGATCCCACAGCGTGGCGCCCAGTTCCTGCAACATAGGCTGCAGGCGGCGCGGACCGCTGGAATCATGGAACATGGCCAGGTCGACCGCACAGGTGACGATTTCGCCCTCGGCAACGGAAGCACGGCCGCAGGCCGCCGCGATCAGCTTCTGCGCCAGCGTTTGAGGCTCGGCCATGGCTACATCCCGAGATAGGCCCGGCGCACGTCGTCGCTGGCCATCAGTTCCGGACAGGCGCCGCTATAGCGCACCGCCCCGTTTTCCAGCACGTAGGCGCGCTGTCCCGTCTCCAGGGACTGCCCCACGTTCTGCTCCACCAGCAGGATCGCCAGTCCCTCGCCATGGAGACGCGCGATCAGGCCGAACAGCTCTTCGACCATCAGCGGCGACAGGCCCAGCGACGGCTCGTCCAGGATCAGAAGGCGCGGCTCGGCCATCAGGCCGCGGCCGATGGCCAGCATCTGCTGTTCACCGCCGGACATGGTGCCAGCCAGTTGCGCCAGGCGTTCGCGCAGGCGCGGGAAGATGTGCAGCACCTTCTCCAGATTGGCGGCGCGGCGCTCGCGCGCCCGGGTGAATGACCCGAGTTCAAGGTTTTCGCGGACGCTCAGGTTGGGGAACACGCGCCGGCCTTCCGGCACCTGGATCAGCCCGGCCTTGACCACGTCGCGGTAATGGCGGCCGGTCAGGTCCTGGCCCTCGAAGCGGACCGTGCCGCCCCAGGGCCGGCACAGACCGCAGACCGTGTTGTTCAGCGTGGACTTGCCCGCGCCGTTGCTGCCCAGCAGCACCACGATCTCGCCCTGGTCGACCCGCAGGTCGACGCCGCGCAGTACTTCCATGCGGCCGTAGCCGGCGCGCAATCCCTGGACTTCCAGCAGCGCGCTCATGCCGGCGCTCCCTGCGCGGCCAGCCTGGCCGCCGCGCCCTGGCCCAGATAGGCCTCGACCACCGCCGGATCGCGCGTGACCTCGCCCGGCGTGCCCGAGGCGATAAGGCGGCCCTGCGCCAGCACCCATACATGTTCGGCCAGGCTCATCACCGCGCGCATCACGTGTTCGATCATCAGCACGGTCACGCCGTCTTCGGCCAGCTTCTTCACCACCGGTATCATCTCGTCGATCTCGCTGGGGTTGAGCCCCGCCAACACTTCGTCCAGCAGCAGCAGGCGCGGCCGCGTGGCCAGCGCGCGCGCCAGCTCCAGGCGCTTGCGGCCGGCCACCGTCAGATCCGCCGCCGGCCGGTCCAGCAGGGCCGCCAGATTGACCCGCGCCGCAACCTCTTCGGCCGCTTGCAGCGCCTCGCGGCGATTGCCCAGGCGCAAGTGCGCGCCCACGGCGATGTTCTGGCGCACCGTCTGCGCGCCGAAGGGCTGCACGATCTGGAAGGTGCGGGTCAGCCCGAGCCGCGCCGATTCGTGCGGCGGACGGCCGGTGATGTCGGCGCCGGCGAAATGCACCGAGCCGGAACCGGGTTTGAGGAAACCTGACAGCAGGCCGAACAGCGTGGTCTTGCCCGCGCCGTTGGGACCGACCAGGGCCGTCAGCGAACCCTGGCGCACGTCCAGGCTCACATCCTGGACCGCCTTCAGGCCGCCGAAAGTGATGGAAAGATTGCGCGCTTGCAGCAGGATCTCAGACACGGGCGCGCTCCTTGGCACTGAACAGCCGGCCCAAAGCCTGGCCGCTGCCGGTGATGCCGCGGGGCAGGAACATCACGATCACGATGAGCACCGCCCCGTAGATGACCATGCTGATGCCCGGCAGTTCGCCAAACAGGTTGCGCGTCAGGTCGCTCAGCGCATGCAGCGTGACCGCTCCCAGCACCGGCCCCCACAAGGTGCCCAGGCCGCCGACGATGGCGCCGACCAGGGCCTCCACCGACACGGCCGAGCCGAAGGCGATGCCCGGATCGATGTACTGGAACACCTGCACGTAGAAGGCGCCCGCGGCGCTCATGAAGGCCGCAGACAGCGCGATGCCGCCGAGCTTGACCCGCAGCGGATTCACGCCGATGGCGCGCGCCGCGTCCTCGTTGTCGCGCACGGCTTGCAGGTAGGCGCCGAAGCGCGAATGGCGCAGCCATGCCGTGACCACCAGCGCCAGCAGCACGAAGCCCAGCAGCAGGTAGATGTAGCCGCGGCGCGAACCGAACTGCATGTTCGCCACGCCCTCCTGCAACGGCACCATCAGGCCCACGCCGCCCCCGGTGAACGACACCGACAACGCCAGGATGCGGAACACTTCCGCAAACGCCAGCGTCACCAGCGCGAAGTAAGAGCCCTTCAGGCCATAGCGGAACGTCAGCCCGCCCACCGCCAGCCCGACCAGCGCGCCCAGCGCGATGGCCATCGGCAGCGCCAGCCAGGGATTGATGCCCAGGTTCAGCTGCCCCAGCGCCTGGGCATAGGCGCCCACCCCGAAGAACAGCGCATGGCCGAACGACAGCTGGCCGCCATAGCCGCCCAGGATGTTCCAGGCCTGCGACAGCAGGGCCGCGTACAGCGACATCATGACGAACGTCAGCGCCACGCCCGATTCGGTCAGCGCGGCGGCGGCCGCCAGCGCCGCGCCGAACAGCGCGATAGTCAAAAGATCCTTGCCCATGCTCAGCCCCTCGCCCCGAACAGCCCCTGCGGGCGAAACAGCAGCACCGCGATGAAGATCGCGAATATGCCCATCTGGCCCAGCGAGTCGCCCAGGAATAGGCCCCCGATGGACTCCACCACCCCGATCAGCAGGCCGCCGACCAGCGCGCCCACGAAGCTGCCCATGCCGCCCAGCACCACGATGGTGAAGGCCACCAGCACGAAGCCGCCGCCGACCTGCGGATTGACGTAGTAGGCCGGCAGCAGGAAGCAGGCCGCCGCGCCCAGGCAGGCCATGCCGATGCCGAACGACAATGCATAGACCTTTTCCACGTCTATGCCCATGAGCTTGGCGCCCTGCTTTTCCTTGGCCACCGCGCGGATCGCCCGGCCCAGGTCGGTGCTGCGGATGATCCAGAACAGCACCGCCGCCACCGCCAGCGCGCCACAGAAGGCGATGACCTTGGGCAAGGCGATCATGGCCGGCCCGATCTCGACCGTAGACAGCGTGTAGGCCGTGTCGATGGTGCGCGTATCCGACTTGAACCACACCAGCGCCAGGTTCTCCAGCACGATGGCCAGGCCCAGCGTCACCAGCAGGATGTTCTCGTCCTTGCCGTGGCTGGCGCGGTTGATCACGTAACGCTGCAAGGCGTAGCCCAGCGCGAACATGCCCGCCACCACCAGCGGCAAGGCGGCGTACGGGTCGATGCCCAGGCGGTCCTTCAGCAGATACACCGCGTACAGCGCCACCATCAGCGCCGCGCCATGGGCGAAGTTGATGATGTGCAGCACGCCGTAGATCAAGGTCAGGCCCAAGGCGATCAGCGCGTACACCGCGCCCGTGGTCAGGCCGTTGAGCACCGACGAAAAGAGGATGGCGGGATCGAGCACGCTCAGGCCTTCAGCGGAAAGATGGCGTCGGCCTGGCGGTAGTCGGCCGGGATGACGACCTTGATGTCGCCGCCGATGACCTGCGTCAGCAGGGGCTGCGCGCCGGTGTTCTGGCCGTTCACGAACTTGGTCGGGCCGTAGGGCATGATGTGGTCCGAGAAGGTGCTGGAAGCCAGCGCGTCGATGATGGCGGCGCGGTCGGCCGACTTGGCGCGTTCCAGCGCGTCGGCCAGCAGCAGCACCGAGGTGTAGGTCATGAAGACCTCGTAGCTGAAGTAGGCGCCCTTCTCTTCGACGCGCGCCTTCAACGGGGCCACGCGCGCATCCTTGGGGTTGAACCAGTGGTTGCAGTCGAGGATGCCATTGGCGATGTCGGGGAATTCCTTCAGGAACTTGTAGCTGGAGGCCGCGCCGCCCAGCACCGAGTAGATCGCCTTGGGCTGCACCTTCTGCTGCTTCATGGCGCGCAGCAGCAAGGCATATTCGTTGTAGTAGTTGGCCGGGATCACGATGTCCGGATTGAGGGACTTCATGCGCAGCACGATGTTGTTGAAGTCGCGGGTGGGGTTCGGGTGCTTGACCACGTCCTTGACCTCGAAGCCATGCTGCGGCAGCGCCTTGGACAGCAGCGCCGCGGTGCCGGTGCCGAACAGCGAATCCTCGTGCACGATCATCACGGTCTTGGCGGGCTTGCCTGCCGCGTCGTTGAGCGCGGCCAGGTCGGTGATGGCGCGTTCGCTACAGGCGCGATAGCCCGGGCCGAAACGGAAAGTGTTCTTCAGGCCGCGCTCGACGATCTGGTCGGCCACGCCCACGTCCACCACGTGCGGCAGGTTGTACTTGGCGGCGGTCTGCGTGGTGGCCAGGCAGATCGCCGACGCATAGGCCCCGACAATGGCCGACACGCCCGCCTCGTTCATTTTCTCGACCTCGGCCGACCCCGCCTCGGGGCGCGACTGCGCGTCGCCCAGCATGGCTTCCAGCGGCGCGCCGCCCAGCGACTTGATGCCGCCGGCCTTGTTGATGTCCTCGATCGCCAGCAGCGCGCCCAGGCGGCATTGCTGGCCCGAATAGGCCAGCGCCCCCGTCACCGGATGCAGGATGCCGACCTTGACGGGTTTGGCGCCCTGGGCGCGTACCACCCATGGCGCCGACACCAGGGCAGCTGCGGCGGCGGATTGATAGAGGAAAGTGCGGCGCGAGTTCATGGGCGATCTCCGAGAGTTCAATGGAATTGGGCGGACAGCTCTTCGCTGACCCATACCTTGGCGTCGATGCTGCCGACGCGTGACAGCTGCAACTGGTACTGATAGCGATCGGGGCGATACAGGCCTTGCAGCAGCTGCACGGGCCGCTCGTTCACGTCGCGCACGATGCGCGTCACGGCCAGCAGCGCGGAGCCCACGGCCACGTCCAGATGGCGCGCCACCTGCGCATCGGCCAGCCGCGCCGAAATGGTCTGGGTAGCGCCGCCGAACTCCACGCCGGCCGCTTCCAGCAACATCAGCAGGGGCTCGCGCTCCAGGTCTTCGCGCGTGAAATCGGCCACGGCCTGCGGCACGTAGGTCGTGATGTGGGACAGCGGCCCGGCTTCGGTGCTGCGCACCCGCAGGCTCTTGTGCACGGGCGCGCCGGGCGCGAGGTCCAACGCTTCGGCCACCACGGGCGGCGCCGACACCAGGGCGCTGTCCAGCACCTGCACCGAGGTGCGCAGGCCCATGTTGACGATGTTTTCCAGCAGGCCGGTCAGATGGGCCTTCTGCGGCGGATTGGCCTTGGGCGCGCTGGCCGGAGTCGCCGGCGCGCGCAGCGGCCAGGTGCCCAGGCCGGGCCGGCGCGACACCAGCCCGTCGGCCACCAGCATCTCCATGGCCTTGCGGATGGTGATGCGGGCCACGTCGAACTGGTCGGCCAGCGCGTGCTCGCCTGGCACGCCGTCCTGATCGAAGCGCCCTTCCTGCACCTGTTCGCGCAGGACGAGGTAGATCTGGTGGTACTTCGGCAGAGGTAATGAGGTTCCCATGACGGGAACTCTAGGAGTGTCCTAATGTACCGTCAATGGAACAAATGGCTTTGAGGGTTGTTCTATCGGGAAAACACTGAGGGCGCGGATTCGATCCGGTTACGCCCGCGCTGCTTGGCGTAATACAGGGCGCGGTCGCTGCGGCTGAGCGCCAGTTCGGCGTCCGCGTCCATGGTGTGCATGGTCGAGATGCCGATGCTGACCGTCAGCGGAATATGACGGTCGTCGCCCAGCGAAAACGGCGCCGCCGCGATGCGCTGCTGCACCCGCGTGGCGAAGGCGTGCGCGCGCTCGATGTCGGTATCCGGCAGCACCACGGCGAATTCCTCGCCGCCGATGCGCCCCACCAGGTCGACCGCCCGCAGCTGGGCCCGCAGCGTGTTGGCGAAGTGCTGCAGCACGCCGTCGCCAATGGCGTGACCCCAGGTGTCGTTGATGCGCTTGAAATGGTCCAGGTCACACATCAGCACGGCGGCGCAATCGCTGCCCTGGCGCTTGATCCGGGCCAGTTCCGCGGCGATGCGCGACATGAAGTGGCGGCGGTTCGGCAGCGTGGTCAGGGCGTCGGTGGCGGCGAGTTCACGCAGTTCGAAATCAGCGCGCTTGCGGTCGGTGATGTCGGTCACGAAGCCGTGCCAGACCACGGTGCCGTCGGCCGCCTTGCGCGGACTGGCGTCGCCCTGCCGCCAGCGCAGGCCCTGCTGCGGCAGGCACACCCGGAACTCCAGGTGCCAGGGCGTCTGCGCCGCGGCCGCGGCCTGCAGCGAGGCGTGGTAGGTCGCCAGGTCCTCGGGATGGACGCGCTGCTCGATCGCCGCGGGGCTGGTGCGCACCTCGTAAGGCGTGAGTTCGAACATGTCCCAGATGCCCGCGCTGACGTACAGGAAGCGCGACCCGCCTCCGGGCCGCTGGCCGCACTGGAATACCATGCCCGGCACGGCGTCGGTCAGGTTGACCAGCAGGTCCGCCGTGCGCCGCAGGCGCTCCGACATCGCGCGCATGGCGCTGATGTCAGTGGTGGTGCCCATCATGCGCAAGGCCCGCCCCTGCGCGTCGCGGCTGACGACCTTGCCGCGGCTGCAGATCCACTTGTAGCTGCCGTCCTTGCAGAGGATGCGGTGCTCGACCTCGTAGCTCTCGGTCTTGCCCTCGAAATGCGCCTGCATGGCGGCGCGCACATAGTCGGCATCGTCTGGGTGCAGGCGCTTGTAGGAGTCTTCGATGCGGTTGGTGACTTCGGATTCGGCGTAGCCCAGCAGGGCCTTCCAGCCCGGCGAATAGGTGATTTCGCCGGTTACGACGTTGCGATCCCAGATCCCCGTGCCACTGCCTGCGATGGCCATGGAGAGGTTGCGCGCCTCGGTGCGCCAGCCGTCTTCCGCCGCCCGCTCCGCCGCCAGGGCCTCGCGCTTCTCGACGGCCGCGACGGCCAGCTCGGCGAAATCGTGCAAGGCATCCAGGTCTTCGTCGCCGAAATCCCGCGGCTGGGCATGCAGCAGCCGGAACGTGCCCAGCCGGCGGCCATCGCTGGCGCGCAGCGGGCAATCCACGGAGAAAGGGAGCGTACCGGCCGCGGTTGCGGGCAAGGCGCCCGCCTGGGCCTGCCAGACGCCATCGGCGTCGCTGCAGGCGACCAGCGCCATGTCCACGCCGAACTGCCGCCTGGCCAAGCGGACGAGCCGGTCCAGGGGGCCGTCGAGGCCGGCTTGCACATTTTCCGCGCCGCCGGCCGGCGCGCTTGCAGGAGGAACGTCACCTGTTGCTGGCATGTCTGGACCTGACTCAACACGAGATTCATAAACATGGCCATGCCGGTGGCCATGTCTGACATTTTGTCACGCTCTGCACCAAAATAGCATCATTTTGAACGATATGATCACCGGCCTATGGAACACCCTACCCGCGTGCTGCAACGCGCCTGGCTACTGCTGCTGGCCTTGCTGATCACCCTTCACGGCGGCCTGGCCCACGCCCAGGCGTTCGACCGCCAGGCGGAGAACGCCCGTTACCGGCAATGGCTGGAAGACTTCCGCGCCGACCTGCAGCGTCTGCGGCAATCGCCCGATCCGGCCAAGGCCGACATCGACAGCCTGTTCGCGAAGACCATCGTGCCGGGTTCCCGCGGCACCCAGCTGGTCAGGACGCTGGCGCAGGCGCCGGGCGACTCCACCAGCGGCGAGATCCACTACGCAGGCTTGCAACGTGTCTTCCTGGCCGCCCTGGCCGACGCCGTGGTGGCGGGCGACGGCGGAGACTACCCGGAAACGCAGGCCAAGTATCAGAAACAAGTATTGCGCGTGCGTTACATGCACGTGGATGGCGGCGGCCGTCTGGAATCCTTTTTCAACGACCCCGAGCACTTCAAACCCTACCGCCTGCCCGCGCCCGGCACCCTGGAGCGCGACGCCTACCCCTTCCTGCTGTTCGAGGAACATGACGGCAAGCTGCGGCTGGGCGGCGTGTCCAAGGAATTCTGGGAGCTGGTGAGGTTCATGGATACGCTGCAATATGCCTAGGCGACTGGTCCTGCTGCTGGCGGCCATCGCGCACGCCGGCCCGGCCCTCGCGGCCTGCGGCCCGGCCGCCGTCGATTTCACCGCGCCCGTGCCGCTGAAGGCGGTTCCCGTCTCGGTCGGCCTGGGCGGCGACCGTGTCCTGCTGGGCCGACAGGGCGAACGCATTGCCGCCCGCAACCAACCGGTATGGGTCGACGAAACCGGCGATCCACTGCCCCGGACCTGGATGGACAAGGTCGACTGGTCCGCTTACCGGCTGGACAACGTGTCTCGGGCGCCCGCCAGACTGTATTTCGACGGCGATGGCCGGCTGTGCCGCGCGGAATCCTATGAACTTCCCCGGCGCGGCGACGGCCCACCCTTTCTGTCGGGCGGTTACACCCTGGAGTACGACGGCGCCGGCGCCCTGACGCGGGTGGTCGAGTACGAACAGACCGCGGTCCGCCGGCCCGCCACCTACGAGGCAAGCGGCCAGGCCTGCCTGAAACGCGATGCCCGGGGCGCGCTGACCGCCTTCACCAATGAGGCTTGCGAAGACAAGCAACGGCCGGCCGCCGGCCGGTTCTACGCGCGCGACGCCGCGGGCCGCCTGCTGCGCGCCATCGATATCGCCGCGCAAGGCGGCGCGTTCCAGGTCCAGACCTATGATGCCCAGGGCAAGCCGGACCAACGTTATGTGCGCCGCCATTCCCCCGGGGATGGCGCCAGATCCTACGCCCATGTCGCGCACGCCTCCCCTGACTCCCGCCCTTATCCGGTGCACCGGGAAGAGTTGAACCAGCTGTCCACCGAGGTGCCGGGCAATGACTGGCGCATCGTCAGCATCGCCGACGACGTGCCGCTGGACGACACGGACATGCAGTCCTGGAATCCGGACACGCAGACCATCCTGGCCCAGGGCGTGACCGATGCGCAAGGCCGCGCGCTGCTTGCGGCGGACGCGCAGGCGCGCGTCTGGCAGGCCATGCGCGACAAGCCTGGCAGGATCTTCTGGTACTCGGACTTGATGAGCCGGGTGCTGCTGCTGCCTGCGATGGACGAGGCCCGCTGGCGCGCCTGCGCCGATCCCGCGAACCAGGCCGCCGACGCCTGCGACTGAGGCGGCCGGGAGCCTAGCGCCAGGCTTCCGGTTCGACGCTGACCTCGCCCTTGTCGGCCGAAAAATACACCACGCCGTCCGAAATATTGGCATTCAGGCGCATGGTGCGCTCGGCCAGCTGGGCCAGCGCACGGGTCTGTTCCAAGGGCAGGTTCACGATCTTGAGGTTGCGCGTGCGTTCCAGCTTGTTCTTCACGCCGTCCCACCAGATCTTGCTGGCGGAACCTCCGTAGCAATAGACGATGACTTCGTCGGCGCGGCCACAGGCGCGCAGGATGCGGCGTTCTTCGGGCTGACCGACTTCGATCCAGAGCTTGACCGCGCCGGTCAGGTCCTTGACCCACAGGTCGGGTTCGTCGGTGTCGCTCAGGCCTTTGGTGAAGGCCAGCTCTTCCTGAGCGTGCAGGGCGTAGGCGACCAGCCGCACCATCATGCGCTCGTCGGTTTCCGAGGGATGGCGGGCGACCGTCAGCGCGTGGCTGCCGTAGTAGTGGCGGTCGGTGTCGGCGACGTTGAGCTCGGCCTTGTAGATGGTGGCGCGCAGGGCCATGGCGTAAATCCGGTGAATGTAGCGAATTGCTGAAGGCCGCCATGATAACGCCTGCGGCGCTGCGGCACGTCCACAGACGGCTGCAGGCGCCGGCCCGGCGGCGCTACACTGAGCGGCTCCGCTTCGCCGCGCCCGCCACCGGATCCCGCCCATGACCGCCACCGCAGCCCTGCTCGCCTTTACCCTGGCCGCCGCCATCCTGACTGTCACGCCCGGCATGGATACCGCCCTGGTGCTGCGCACCGCCGCCGTCGAGGGGGGCCGCCGCGCGCTCATGGCTGGCCTGGGTATCGCCGCCGGATGCCTGGCCTGGGGCGTGGTGGCGGCATTCGGCCTGGGATCGCTGCTGCTGGTATCGACCCTGGCCTACGACACGCTGCGCATCTGCGCGGCGCTGTATCTGTTTTATCTGGGCGTGAAACTGCTGTGGGGCGCCCGGCCAGGCAAGCAGGCCGCACCCGATTCCGCGCCGCCCGCCCCCGCCGCGGCAGCCAGCGCTGGCGGCTGGTTCATGCGCGGCTGCCTGACCAATGCCCTCAATCCCAAGATCGGGATCTTCTACATCACCTTCCTGCCGCAGTTCATTCCCGCGGGCGCGGACGTGCTGCGCTTCAGCCTGCTGCTGGCAAGCATCCACGCGATGCTGGGGATACTGTGGTTTGGCGTGCTGGTGGCAGCGACGCGCCCGCTGGCGCGCTGGCTGTCGCGGCCGGCCGTGATGCGCGGCCTGGACCGCATGACGGGCGCGGTCTTCATCGCCTTCGGGCTGAAGCTGGCGCTGGAAAAGCGCTAGTTTCGGCCCCCCCCGCGCGCAGCGGGGGGGATGCAAGCGGCCACCGGCTGCCAGCGGGCGGCCACCTGCCTCAATAGACCCCGATCGAATGGCGGGCCACGAAATGGCCCTCGCCCACGGCGACCAGCGGCTCGACCAGCGGATCGTCGCCCAGCTTGCGCATCGGGCTGGGGATCTCGTCGACCAGCAGCGAGCGCTCGCGGTGGCGGCGCTGCGGGTCGGCGATGGGCACCGCCGCCATCAACTTCTTGGTGTAGGGATGCTGCGGGTTCTCGAAGATGGCCCGGCGCGGGCCGATCTCGACGATCTGGCCCAGGTACATCACCGCCACCCGGTGGCTGACGCGCTCGACCACGGCCATGTCGTGCGAGATGAACAGGAACGACACGCCCAGCTCGCGCTGCAGGTCCAGCAACAAGTTGACGATCTGCGCCTGGATCGACACGTCCAGCGCCGACACCGATTCGTCGGCGATCACCACCTTGGGGTTCAACGCCAGCGCGCGCGCGATGCAGATGCGCTGGCGTTGGCCCCCCGAGAACTCGTGCGGATAGCGGTCGATCATTTCCGGCAGCAGGCCGCACTTGTCCATCAGCCAGCGCACCCGGTCCTGGGCCGCCTTGCCGCGCGCCACGCCGTGGATCAGCAGCGGTTCCATGATGGAATAGCCCACCGTCATGCGCGGATCCAGCGAGGCGAACGGATCCTGGAAGATGAACTGGATGTGCTGACGCAGGGTCTGCATGGCGCTGCCGCGCAGCGCGCCGATGTTCTTGCCGTCGAATTCGATGCTGCCGGCCTTGCTTTTGACCAGCTGCAGCAGCGAACGGCCGGTGGTGGTCTTGCCGCAGCCGGACTCGCCAACCAGCGACAGCGTCTCGCCCGGATACAGGTCGAAGCTGACCTTCTCCACGGCGTGCACGCGCTTTTGCACCCGGCCCAGGATGCCGCCGGTGATATCGAAGCTGGTGGTCAGGTCGCGCACCTTCAGCACCGGGCCGTTCTCGCGGCGCACGGTGGACGCAGCCGCGACGGGCGCGGCGGCGGCTTGCGGTCGCGCCGTGGGGTCGTCCACGCGCAGCAGCGGGAACGGCGCGGGTTCGTCCGTGCCCTGCATGGCGCCCAGCCGCGGCACCGCCGACAGCAGCGCGCGCGTATAGGCGTGCTGCGGGCGGGCGAAGACCTCGTCCGAGCTGCCCTCTTCGACCTTGTCGCCGCGGTACATGACCAGCACGCGGTCGGCGACTTCCGCCACCACGCCCATGTCGTGCGTGATGAAGATCACGCCCATGTCCATTTCTTCCTGCAACTGGCGGATCAGCTGCAGGATCTGGGCCTGGATGGTCACGTCCAGGGCCGTGGTCGGTTCGTCGGCGATCAGCAACTGGGGCTTGCACGACAGGGCCATGGCGATCATGACGCGCTGGCGCATGCCGCCCGACAACTGGTGCGGATAGCGGTCCAGGATGGCGCGGGCTTCGGGGATGCGCACCCGCTCCAGCATGCGCAGCGTTTCGGCGCGGGCCGCGGCGGCGTCCAGTCCCTGGTGCAGCTGCAGGGCTTCGGCAATCTGGTTGCCGGCCGTGAAACTGGGGTTCAGGGACGTCATGGGCTCCTGGAAGATCATCGCCACGTCCGCGCCGCGCACGCGCTGCAGCGTGCTGTCGGGCGCGTTGAGCAGATCCAGCACTTCGCCGCTGCGCCGGCGCAGCAACATGCCGCCATTGACGATCCGGCCGCCGCCATACTCGACCAGGCGCATCAGCGCCAGCGAGGTCACCGACTTGCCCGAGCCGGATTCGCCCACGATTGCCAGGGTTTCGCCGCGGTCGACGTGGAAGGAGACTTTGCGCACCGCTTCGACGGTGCGCTCGGGGGTCTTGAAGCGCACGGTCAGGTCGTTGACCTGGACGACGCGCTTGGGGTCCATTGTTGTTGCCATGGTAATTACTTTTCCTGACGCGGATCGAGCGCGTCGCGCAGGCCGTCGCCCAGCAGATTGAAGCCCAGCACCACCAGGAAAATGGCCGATCCGGGGAAGATGGACATCCAGGGCGCCTGGGTCATGAAGTTCTTGGCGGTGTTCAGCATCGAGCCCCAGGACGGGTTCGGCGGCTGCAAGCCCAGGCCCAGGAACGACAGGCTGGCCTCGGCGATGATGGCCGTGGCGATGGTGATGGTGGCCTGCACGATCAGCGGCGGCATCACGTTGGGGAACACGTGCCGGCCGATGATGCGCAGGTCGGACGCGCCCAGGGCGCGCGCGCTCTGCACGTAATCCTCGTTCTTGACTGCGAGCACCTGTCCGCGCGTGAGGCGGATGAACTTGGGCGCGGCCGAGACGCCGATTGCGATCATGGCGTTGGTCAGGCTGGGGCCGAGAAAGGCGGCCAGCGCGATGGCCAGGATCAGGAAGGGAATGGCCAGCAGCGCCTCGGTGGCGCGGGAAATGATGCTGTCGGTCCAGCCGCCGAAATAGCCGGCGGCAAGACCGAAGGGCACGCCCACCGCCAGCGCGATCAGGACCGACACCAGGCCCGCCATCAGCGAGGCGCGGGCGCCATAGACCATGCGGCTGAAGATGTCGCGGCCCAATTCATCCGTGCCCAGCCAGTAGGACGCCGAAGGCGCCTTGCGGATGGTGGTGAAGCTGGTCTGGAAGGGATCGTGGCTGGCGATCAGCGGCGCCAAGATGGCGATCACGACAAAGAACAGCACGATCCCCAGGCCCAGCATGGCGATGTGGTTGCGCTTGAATTTGCCCCAGGCGCGGTTGCGGCTGCGGGGCGGCGTGACGGCTGCGGCCGTTGCAGGAATTGCGCTCATGAGTGCCTCAGGCGGGGATTGACCAGGATGTACAGGATGTCGGCCAGCAGGTTCATGATGATGAAACCCACCGCCACGCAGAGCACCACGCCCTGCACCACCGCGTAGTCGCGCGTGAAGACCGCGTCGACCACCAGCTTGCCGAAGCCCGGGATCGTGAAGACCTGCTCGGTCAGCACGGCGCCCGCCAACAGTTCCCCGAACAGCAGCGTCACCAGCGTGACAATAGGCATCAGCGCATTGCGCAAGGCATGGCGCAGCACCACGCTGCGCGGAGATACGCCCTTGGCGCGGGCCGTACGCACATAATCGGCCGACAAGGCTTCCAGCATGGCCGAACGGGTATGGCGCATCAGATACGCGGCGATGGCCGTGGACAGCACCAGGGACGGCATCAGCATGGTCTTGATCGACAGCCAGAAGTCCTCGGACGGCGACACATAGCCCGAGGCCGGCAGCAGCTTCCATTGCACCGACACCACCATGATGAGAATGATGCCAAGCCAGAAATTGGGTATGGACATGCCGGACAGCGCGGCGATGTTGGCGCCCATTTCGATGGGCTTGCCCTTGCGCACCGCGGCGACGATCCCCATGGGGATGCCTATCAGCAGCGCGAAGAACATGGCCATGGCGGCCAATTGCAGCGTGACCGGCAGCTTCTGGCCGATCAGCGTGGTGACGGGGACGTCAGTGCGCAGCGACTTGCCCAGGTCGCCTTGCACGACCTGCGCGGCCCAGGCGGCGTACTGCACGGGCAGCGGATCGTTGAGGCGGTACTTGTCCCGCAGGTAGTCCAGGACGGCGGGATCGCGCTCTTCGCCGGCCAGTGTCAGCACCGGGTCGCCGGGCAGGATTTTCTGCAGCATGAAGACGATCATCGACACCAGTATCAGTGTCGGTATCGCGACGAGCACGCGGCGCAAGATGAGTTTAAGCATATGAGAAACCGTAAGACAGGAACGGCGGACGGGACGCGCAGGATAAACCGCGCCCTGCCGCCGCAAACGACAACCGGACGCGCAAGGCGCGTCCGGCTGGCGCGGCGCTTGACTGCCGCGCCGCGATCACTTCTGCGCGTAGGTCACGCCTTTCAGGCGGATCATGCCGTCAGGATAAGGCGTGAAGCCCTTGACCTTCTTGGCCATGGCGAAGGGCCAGGGCTGGTAGTAGTTATACACCCCGGGCAATTCGTCCTGGATGATGGTCTGGGCCTGGTCGTAGATAGCGCGGCGCTTGGCCTCGTCGGGCACGGTGCGGGCCTCGTTCAGCAGCTTGTCCACTTCCGGGTTGCAGTAGTGGCCATCGTTCAGCGCGCCCTTGCAGGTGACGAAGGCGTGGATGTTGCCGTCCGGATCGACCCGGCCCGACCAGCCCAGCATCACGACCTGGAAGTTGCCGCCGGCCGATTCCTTTTGCAGTGCGGCGTACTCGGTCGGGCGCAGCGACAGGTCGAAGCCCGCCTCGGACGCCATGGCCTGCACGATCTCGGCGATCGAGGACGTGGTGGTGTTGTTGCCGAACATGACCTCGGCCTTCACGCGGTCAAAGCCCGCCTGCTTGAGCAGCGCCTTGGCCTTGGCGACGTCGCGCTTGGTCGGCGGGAACTTGTCGCTGTGGTAGGGGCTGGCGGGCGGGAACGGCTGCTGCGCCGGATCGAAGATGCCGCCGCCGGCCACTTCGCTGATGGCGTTGCGGTCGATGGCGTACTGGAACGCCTGGCGCACCAGCTTGTTCTTGAACGGATTGTCCTCGGCGCGCTTGCCGTTGGCGACGTTGAACATGAACTGCTGGAAGCCCAGGCCGGCCACCGGCGCGAAGGTCAGGCTGGCGTCGCTCTTGACCTGCGGCACGTCGGAGGGATTCAGGCGCTCCAGCATGTCCAGGTCGCCCGCGCGCAGGTTGGACAGGCGCACGGTGGTGTCCGGGATCGGCAGGAAGGTCACGCGCTTGAAGGCGAAATCCTTGGCGTCGTAGTACTGGTCGAATTTCTCCAGCACGATGCGGTCGTTCTGGATGCGTTCGACGAACTTGTAGGGACCGGAACACACGGGCTTGCGGCCCACGGCGGCCACGTCGTCGCTGAAGGTCTTGGGCGACAGCATCATGCCGGCGCGGTCGGACAGCTGCGCCAGCAGGGTGGCGTCGGGCTTTTTCAGCGTCAGCACGAGCGTCGTGGCATCAGGCGCGTCGACCTTTTCGACCGAGGCCAGTTCGCCCTTGCGCAGGCTGTCCGGCAGGGACATGGCGCGTTCCAGGTTGGCCTTGGCCGCGGCGGCATCGAACTTGGAGCCGTCATGGAACAGCGCGTCCTCGCGCAGCTTGAAGGTCAGCACCTTGTTGTCGGGGCTGAACGACCACGAGGTGGCCAGTTGCGGCACGAAGTGCAGCTTGGGATCGATGTCGATCAGCTTGTCGCACAGCGAGGTGAAGACGATGCGGCCCACGTACGTGCGCGCCCGGTGCGGGTCCAGCACGTCCGGATCTTCCTGCAGGCCGATCCGGATGTTCTGGGCGGAAGCCGCGCCCGCGGCCAGCGCCAGCAGGCTGGCGCCGAAGGTCAAGGTCAAGCGTTTCATTATTTAGATTCCCCTTGTGGCTGCGCTATTGCGTATTAGAAGCCGACCGCCTGACCGTCGCGCCGGCTGTCGCTGGCGGCGACGTAGCCAAGCTCGTTGTCGTTTTCGGACATGCGCCAGATGAACTGGCCCGCGCCGAAATCCATGTACGGATCGTCGACCGACTTCAAAGCATGCCCGAGGTCTTTCAGGCCCGCAATGGTGGAAGCCTTCATATTGGTCTCGATGTCCAGCGTGAAATCGCGGTTGACCTTCCAGCGCGGCGCGCAGCAGGCGGCCTGCGGATTCTGGTGATAGTCCAGCATGCGCACCACGGTCTGCATGTGGCCTTGCGGCTGCATGTCGCCGCCCATCACGCCAAAGCTCATGACCGGCTTGCCGCCGCGGGTCAGGAAGCCCGGGATGATGGTGTGGAACGGACGCTTGCCGCCTTCGACCACGTTGGCCGACTTCGGATCCATCGAGAAGCCCACGCCGCGGTTCTGCATGCTGATGCCGGTGCCCGGCACCACCACGCCCGAGCCAAAGCCCATGTAGTTGGACTGGATGAACGAGATCATCATGCCGTTTTCATCGGCAGCGGTCAGGTAGATGGTGCCGCCGGCGTGCGGACGGCCCGCCTCGAAATGGGTGGCGCGGTCCAGGCGGATGAGCTTGGCGCGGCTGTCCAGGTAGGCGTCGGACAGCATCTGTTCCGGCGTCACCTGCATGGAACGCGGGTCCGCCACGTACTTGTACAGGTCCGCGAAAGCCAGCTTCATGGCTTCGATCTGGATGTGCTGCGACTGTACCGAGTCCACCGGAATGTCGGCCATGTCGAAGCGCTCGACGATGCCCAGCGCGATCAGCGCGGCGATGCCCTGCCCGTTCGGCGGGATCTCGTGCAGCTCGTAGCCGCGGTAGGACTTGGAAATGGGCTTGACCCATTCCGGGCGGTAGTTGCGCAGGTCTTCCAGGGTCATGGCGCCGCCGCATTCCTGGCTGAAGGCGGCGATGCGCTCGGCCAGTTCGCCTTCGTAGAAGTCGCGGCCCTTGGAAGCGGCGATGCGGCGCAGCGTGTTGGCGGCGTCCGGGAAGCGGAAGTGTTCGCCGACCTTGGGCGCGCGGCCCTCGGGCAGGAAGGCCTGGGCATAGCCCGGTTGCGATTTGAGCTCTTCGGCGGCTGCGGCCCACTTGTGCGCCACCACCGGCGGCACGGCGTAGCCGCGCTCGGCGATCTCGATGGCGGGTTCGAACAATTGCTCGAACGGCAGCTTGCCCAGTTTTTCATGCAGCGCGGCCCAGCCGGCCACCACGCCCGGCACCGTCACGGCGTCCCAGCCGCGCTTGGGCTGGATCGCCAGGCCGTCGGCGCCCACGCCGTGCTTGCGCTTGAAGTATTCGGTGCTCCAGGCCGCTGGGGCCACGCCCGAGGAGTTCAGGCCGTGCAATTCCTTGCCGTCCCAGACGATGGCGAAACAGTCGCCGCCCAGGCCGCAGGACACGGGTTCGACCAGGACGATGGTGGCGGCCGCAGCGATGGCGGCGTCCACGGCATTGCCGCCCTTGAGCAGCATGCGCAACCCTGCCTGCGCCGCCAGCGGATGCGACGTGGACACCACGTTGCGGGCGAACAGCGGAATGCGGACGGAAGGATACGGGTTGCCCCAGTCGAAGGATTTCATGTGGCTAGTCTCATAACGGGTAAGCGGCCGAAGTTACTCCCGTGGTTTAATTAAATCAATTTGAAATTTTGTTCCGTCATAAAAGAGATTTTTGTGAGTACCATCCGTTTTCTGCGCACTTTCCTGGCGGTCGCGCACCACGGTTCCTTCTCCGAAGCGGCCGAACAGGTGGCGCTGACCCAGGCCGCGGTCAGCTTCCAGATGCGCTCCCTGGAAACGGAACTGGGCCGCGAACTCTTCGACCGCAGCGGACGGCTCGCCATCCTGAATGCCGCCGGCCGGGAATTACTGCCGGAAATCAAGCACTTGCTGGATCTTTACGACCGCATGCGGCTGCCGCGCACCGTGCCCGGCGAGCTGGCCGGGTCGGTCGCCGTGGGCAGCATCGTGTCGTGCATGGGGACCCTGTCCAAGGTCGTGTCGGGCATGAAGAAGCAGCACCCCAAGCTGGACGTGCGCATCCTGTCGGGCAAGGCCAGCGAGCTGGCGGGCAAGGTCGAGGACGGCGAGCTGGACGCGGCCTTCCTGGTGGAGGCCGGGCGCAAGATGGCCAGCACCCGCTGGACCGCACTATATGAAGAGCAGCTGGTCGTCATCGCGCCGCGCTCGGCGCCGGGCGAAGACGCGCGCCAGGTACTGGCGCAGAACCCCTTCCTGCGCTTTGACCGCACCCAGCGCACCGGCCTGCAAATAGACCGGCTGCTGCGCCGCCTGGCGGTGCCGCTGAACGAATACCTGGAACTCAACGCCATCGAGACCCTGGTCGAGCTGGTGCGCCAGGAGGTCGGCGTGACGCTGCTGCCGCTGATCAACGGCTCCAACTGGCAGCACAGCCCGGAACTGCGGATTCTCACCCTGCCGCAGGACCTGGGGCCGATGGCGCGCGCCATCGGCATGCTGGAGCGGCGCGAGCATGCGCGCCAGGGCATCACGGCGGCGATCTGCGAGGCCTGCGCCCAGGCGTTCCAGGCGCGCGAACCGCAGACCGCCGCCTGAGGCTTACAGCCCCATCGCCGGGTCCGTCACCGACGGGCGGCCGGTTTCCACGCGGCCGGCAAAGCGGCGCAGATAGGCAGGATCTTCGGCCAGGCGCACAGTGAAGTCGTACCAGCCCTGGCTGCCTTCCAGCGCCCAGTGCTGTTCGACCTGGCCGCCCGCGGGCACCGTGAACTTCCAGCGCTCGTGGTTGGCGTAGTAGGCGTTGGGCGCAACTTCGAAGGTGCAGGGATTCTTGCCGCCGTTAATGAAGCTGACGTAGACGTCGCCCTTGGCGATTTCGTAGCAGACGCGGATCTCCGGCGCCAGCGCCGACGTGCGGGCCAGGGCCAGGTCGCCCGCGAAATGGCGGTGGTAGCCGTTGGGGCCCAGCACCCACAGGTCGTACTTGCCGCCGTCGGCCGCCGTGTCCCAGTTGCCTTCCAGCTGCTTGTCCGGCTCCACCGTGTAGCGGCGCGGCAGGCGGTCCAGGTGCAGGCGGTCATAGACGTGGAACACCGCCGCCTGCTTGCCCGTGTTGGAAAACACCAGGCGCATGGCGCCCGTGTCCGGCTGGGCACGTGCGCTGGTGTGCAGTTCGTAGGGCAAGGCGCGGGAATAGCGCACGCCCTGCTCCTGCACCGGCTTGGCCTGGGTGCTGGGATCGGGCAGCGGCACGGCCTTCAGCGCTTCCTGCGCGCTGCGCTCGCTGTCCGAACCCGCGCGGGTCAGCAGGTTCAGGTCGGGCAGCTTTTCGTTGTTGGGCGTGGCGAAGTTGAAGGCCGAAGTCAGGTCGCCCAGCACCGCGCGGCGCCAGGGGCTGATGTTGTCCTCGGCCACGCCGAAGCGGGCTTCCAGGAAGCGCAGCACCGAAGTGTGGTCGAATGCCTGCGAGTTGACCCAGCCGCCGCGGCTCCACGGCGACACCACGTACATGGGGACGCGCGGGCCCGGGCCGTAGACGCGGTCGTCGGCGGCGTCCTGGGCGGAGGCATGGGTATGGCGCTCCAGGTCGGTGTTGACGGTGGAGGCGCCGGCCATCGAGCCGTCCGGGTTCAGCGAGGGCGCGGCGGGCGGCGGCAGGTGGTCGAAATAGCCGTCGTTCTCGTCGAAGTTGATGAGCAGCACGGTCTTGCTCCAGACCTCGGGGTTGGCCGTCAGCGCGTCCAGCGTTTCCTGGATGTACCAGGCGCCCTGGATCGGGCTGGACGGGCCGGGGTGCTCGGAATACGTGGCGGGCGCCACGATCCACGACACCTGCGGCAGCGTGCCATTGACGGCGTCCTCGCGCAGCGCCTTCAGGAAGCCGCCGTCGGGCATGGTGTTGGCCGTGCCCTTGTACAGCGGGTTGGCGGCGTCCATGGACGGCGTCCAGGCCGGATAGGGCGCGCCGTTGGCGCTGTTGCCGGCCAGCTCGTTGGCGCGGCGGTATTGCTTGAAGCCGGCCAGCGGGTTGTCGCCGAAGTTTTCGGGCAGGTTCTGGTAGACCTTCCAGCTGACGCCGGCTTCCTGCAGGCGCTCGGGATAGGTCTTCCAGGTCCAGCCGGTCGACGAGGCGCCCAGGCTGTCCCACTGGTTGCGGGTCGAGGGGCCGTTGCCCAGGGCCAGCGGATCGTTGGTGCCGGTCCAGTGGAACAGGCGGTTGGTGTTGGTGCCGCCGTGGGTAGAACAGTGATAGGCGTCGCACAGCGTGAAGGCTTCGGCCAGCGCGAACTGGAACTCCACCTCTTTCTTCTTGTAGTAGCCCATGGACTGGTTCTGCTTGTAGCGCGGCCAGTGGTCCATGCGGCCGCCGTCCCAGGCCATTTGCGCGTCCACGTAGTCGTGCGGCGTGCCGGCCACGCGCTGGGCGTTGCCCTGGCTGCTGTCCAGGTGATACGGCATCACCACGCGGGTGCCGTTGCTCTGCTCCCAGACCGAACGCTTTTCAGGCAGCGGAATGGTGATGCGGTCGCCGAAGCCGCGCACGCCCTTGAAGGTGCCGAAGTACATATCGAAGGAGCGGTTTTCCTGCATCAGGATGACCACGTGCTCGACGTCATTGATGGTGCCGGTGCGGTTGTTGGCGGGGATGGCCAGCGCGCGGCGGATCGCCGGCGGGAACATCGACAGCGCGGTCAGGCCTGCGGTCGAGGCGGCGGCGTTGCGCAGGAAGCGGCGCTTGCCGGCGTGGACCTGGTCTTTATCGAACGTCACGGATTCTATTCCTATGGATCTGGAGGGAGCGCCGCTCAAGGCGCGCAACGCAATTCGGGTTTGACGGGCTCGGGCTTCGGCGTTTCGGGCTGGCCGGTGCCGGGGTCCTTGCCACCGTCGTCGTCGCCGTCATCGCCGCCGCAGGCAGCCAGCGTGGCGCTCAGCATCAGCACCGCGCCCAGGCGCAGGAAACCGCGCAAGATCATGGACATGCTCATTTTTTTATCCTCGGTACATCAGGGAAACAGTTCGGAAACGGACTTGCCGGACAGGGCGAGCGACTTCACTTCAGCTTCGGTGAGCGCGCGCGACCAGTACGCCAGGTCGTCGAAATACATCGTGTAGGGACCCTTGGTGCCGGCGCAGCAGACGCCATAGGTGCCGCGTCCGTCTTCGTTCAGGCCCAGGTGCGGCCCGTAGACGCCAGCGATCTTGGTCAGGTCGACCGAGCCCGTGCCGATGGTGCGCTGCGAGAAGCCCAGTTCGCTGTCGTAGACGGAGGCCGTCAGGGTCTTGGCCGTCTTGTTCACGGTCATCGCAACGTAGACCGGCTTGTTCGGGGTGAACTTGACGTTGTTGATGTCGACACGCGAGCCGCCGCCAGCCAGGTTGAAATACAGCACCGGACCTGCCCACTGCGCGATGGTGATGCCAGGGTTGCCGCCGGAGTTGTAGTCCTTGTTGCCCAGGATGGACCGGTCGTTGGCGGTGCCGTCGGACTGGTACCAGAAGCCGATGGTGAAGGCCTGGGCCGCGTCCAGCATGCCTGCCGGATAGTCCAGCTTGAAGCCGCCCAGGGCCGCCGCGCTGCGGTCGTTCTTGAACATCTTGCCGAACACGCCCGTGTCGGCATAGGCCGGCGCCTGCGTGCCGTCGAACGGCGTGATGGCTCCGCCGCCCGCGGCGATGTCGGTCATATTGCCTTCGAACGGGAACAGCATCGTCAGGCCAGTGCGCAGCGAAGCCAGCAACGGCAGCGGCTTGGTGTAGGCCACGGTGGTGCGCGCGGCGCTGACCGCGTTGCCGACCGCCACGCTGTAGTTCAAGGTGTGCACGCCCTCGGTGTCGAACTTGAAGCCCTTGTCCACATACTCGGCCACCGTGCCGGCCACGCGTGCGATCTCCACGCCGTCGCGGCTGACCACGATGTCGCCGGCCGGCTCGCCCACGCGCACCCAGCTCAGCGTCACGCTCTTGTTGTCGGTCGAGGTGCGGGCCGCGGTGTGGCGCAGTGCCAGCTTGCCGGCAAGCGAGGTGCCCGCCATGTCGTACTTGGCGGCGGGCGGCAGGACCTTCAGGTGGTCCAGCACCGTCGGCGCCACATCGGCCGCGCTGGGCAGCGCGTACCAGTTGTTGTCCCACAGGCCGTCGAACGACGCGTCGTCGGCGCTGCCGCCCAGCAGCGCAGGCTGGTTGGCGGCCAACAGGATGGTCTTGTTCGAGGACATGGGACGGCCGTCGCTGGCGCCGGTCTTGCCCAGGCCGTGGCTGGAAGCCACGATCACCAGCCACTTCTCGCCGGGGTGCTCCGCCTTGCGGTCGGCGATCTGCTTGGTCAGCGCGCCGATGGCGGCGTCGGCCTGCCGGATCGCGCTGTCATAGGCCGAGCCGAAGCCGTTCTCCGAGGCAATCCGTTCCGGCGCGCCGAACTGCGCCACCACCACGTCATAGCCTTCGGTGATGCGGTCGCGCGCCTGGGCGGCGACGCAATCGTCCGCGCCGGCGCAGTCGGTCAGCGACTGCAGATAGCCCGCGTCGCGCTGGCCGGCGATAAGGCCGGCCACCACGGTCGAATTGAAGGCGGCGGCGGTGCGCGCTTCGGGGCGCGCCTGCTTGATGCGCTGGAACAGGGTCGGCGATTGCAGCGTTTCGCCCTGCACGCTGTAGCGCACGCCGTGCTGGTCGGCCCATTGCCCGGTCAGCAGCGTCGCCCAGCCCGGCGCCAGCAACGTGGGCTGCTGCGTGGGCGCGTCCGTCACGCCGCCGGTCCAGGCGCGCGTGGCGTTGAGCTGCGCGAGGTTCGGCAAGGCCTTGTCGGCCACGCCGCGGCGCATCGCGTCATAGGTCAGGCCGTCGACGCCGATGAACAGCACCTTGTCGGCGGGCGTCGGGTCCGGCTGGGTCACAGGCGGCTGGGTCGGCGGCGCTTCGGTGTCGTCGTCATCGTCGCTGCCGCCGCAGCCCGCCAGGGCACTGGTCGCCAGCAGGGCCGCGCACCATCTTCTCCAATTCAATGCTTGCATGCTTCTCTTCTCTAGTCATGAACAGGGTTTTATGCAGGGCCACATGATGGCCAGCCAAGGTGAAAGCCCCGTGAAGCAAAGAAGAGAAACCTTGATCGACGGATCAGGATTCTTTTGCGCGCAACCATGGCGCAGGCGCCGCGCATCGCGGGCTTGTCATGTGCGGCGGCTATAGTCGGCGCGGTCTCAACCCGCCACGCACGTTCAATCCATGCCCCTGTTCCTGCGCCCGACCCTGCCCGCCGCATTCCGCATACTCGCCGTGCTGGCCCTGGCCGCCGGCCTGGGCGTATGGGCGTCGATCCTGCTTGCGCCCAAGGCTGGCGCCCTGCCTCCGGCGGTGTCGGCGCAAGCGCCGCGCGCTGCCGACAACACGCCCGTGGCGTTGTGGTTCGGCAAGGACGAGGCCATGCGCACACAGATCTCCGTGCTGGGCGTGATCGCCGCAGGCGCCGATGGCGCCGCCGTGCTCAGCATCGACGGCGGTCCGCCGCTGGCCTGGCGCGCGGGCGGCGAAGTGGCCCCCGGCATCGTGCTGCGCGAAGTCGCCGCGGACGCGGTGACGGTGGAACAGGCTGGGCGCGCCAGCCGCCTGCCGGCCCCGGCCGCCCTGCCCGCTCCCGCCGGCATATCGCGCGAAAAGTGAGCCGCACCGCAGGCGCTGCGACGCGCGCCCCGGGCGCAGACCGGACCTGCCCGCATTTGGCCGCGCCGTCACTATTGCTGTCATATTTCATGTCCACAATCCTCCGCTCCTACTGAAAGACCGGAGTCATCAAGTGCGTCAGTTACCGCGCGGGCTTGCCCGCCAGCAAGGTTTCACCCTCATCGAGATCATGGTGGTGATTGTGATCATGGGGATACTTGCGGCGCTGATCGTCCCCCGCGTGCTGGATCGTCCCGACCAGGCCCGCCAGGTCGCCGCGCGCCAGGACATCGCCGGCATCATGCAGGCGTTGAAGCTGTACCGCCTGGACAATGGCCGCTACCCCAGCACTGCGCAGGGCTTGCGCGCGCTGGTGCAGAAGCCCGAAGGCGTGAACAACTGGCGCGGGTACCTGGACAAGCTGCCCAACGATCCCTGGGGCCATCCCTACCAATACCTGAGCCCTGGCGTCAAAGGCGATATCGACGTGTTCTCGTTCGGCGCCGACAACAAGCCCGGCGGAGAGAGCGGCGATGCCGACATCGGCTCCTGGGAACTCTGAACGCGGCTTCACGCTGGTCGAAGTCCTGGTAGTGCTGGTGATCGTGGCGATCGCGGCCAGCATGGTGAGCCTGTCCGTGGGCCGCGGCGAGAACCGCTTGCGCGGCGACGCCCTGCGCCTGGCCGACGCCTTCACCGTGGCCCAGAGCGAGGCCCGCAGCGACGGCCGTCCCATCCGCTGGCTCGCCAACGGCCAGGGCTGGTCGTTCGAACGCCAGGGCCGGCTGCCAGGCCCGAACGCCGAGGAAGACAGGCCGCTGCCGCCGGACCGGCTGGAGCGCGACGAGGTGCTGCGCCCGCAATCCTGGTCGGCGGCGCCGGTGGCGCTACGGCTCGATCCGGACCGACCGCTGGTGTTCAACACGGAATGGGTCGCCGCGCCGGTCACGCTGACGCTGAGCGCGGGCGATGCCCGCGTCACCTTGCAGCGCGACGCCGCGGGCCGCTATGAAATTCAATGAACCGCCCCGCCCGCCCGATCGGCAGCGCGGGTTCACGCTGATCGAAGTGCTGGTAGCCCTGGCCATCATCGCCGTCGCCATGGGCGCCGCCCTGCGCGCGACCGGCGTCATGGCGGAAAACAACCGCGCCCTGCAGGACAAGACGCTGGCGCTGCTGGCTGCGCAGAACGCGCTGGCCCAGTTGCGGCTGGAACAAGCGCTGCCGCGTGCAGGCACGCGCAGCGCGCCCTGTGCTCAGGGCGGCCGGGCTTTGCAGTGCGAAATGGAGTTTACGAATTCGATGAACCGCAGCTTCCGCCAGGTGTCGATCAGGGTGCGCGACGCCAGCGCCGCGCAGGCGGACGCCGTACTGCTGCAGCTGGATGGCCTCTTGTCCAGCCTGAGATAGCCATGCGCCGCCCTCCCCAATCCCAAGCCGGCTTCACGCTGATCGAAGTGCTGGTGGCCCTGGCGCTGATGGCGCTGGTCAGCCTGATGGCCTGGCGCGGCCTGGCCAGCGTGTCCGGCGCGCGCGAGCGGATCGAGGAACAGGCCGAGGACATCGACGCCATCGTCCGCACACTGGGCCAGATGGCGCGCGATGTGGAACTGTCCTACACCGGACCCGGCTTCGAGCCGGCGGGTCTGGACGCGCAGGCCTACACCAGCGGCCTGCGCCTGCTGCGCCGTGCAGGCGGCGGGCCCGTGTTCGAGATCCTGCGCCCCGACCCTGACGGCAACGGCCTGTGGCAGCGCGTGCAATGGCAGGTGCGCAAGGACGGCCTGTGGCGCGCCAGCGGGCCATCGGCGGCGCGCAGTCCGCTGCCCGCGGCGGACAACGGCATCCTCCTGCTGCCCGGCACGCGAGCCTTGACGCTGCGCGCCTGGGTGCCGGGTACCGGTTGGGTGAATGGCGAAGGCAATCAGGCCGCCGCCCCGACCGGCCTGGAGATCGTGCTGGAACGCGGCGCCCCGGGATCCCCCGAGCGCTATACCCGCGTGCTGGAGCTGCCATGAGACGCCCGAGTAACGCAGAACGCGGCGCAGCGGTCATCAGCGCGCTCATCATCGTCGCCATCGTCGCGGCCTTGACCACCGGCCTGTTCCAGCGCCAGACCGCCAGCACGCGGCGCGTGGAAAACGAGATGGCGCGGGTGCAGGCGCGCGCCATGCTGGCGGGCGGCATAGACTGGGCCCGCTTGATCGTGCGCGACCACAGCAAGCGCGAATCCATCACCCGCGGCGACCAGATCTGGGCCACCCCGGTGCTGGACACGCGCATCGAACGCCCCGGCGACGAACGCGTCGCGGTGTTCTCCGGCCGCGTGCAGGACGAACAAGGCAAGTACAACCTCTATAACCTGGCGAACAATGGCGTGCCGCAACCCGAGCAGGAACGGGTACTGCGCCGGCTGCTGAACACGCTGCAACTGCCCGACACCTTGGCCGCGCGCATGGTGGACATCATGTCGGCCGCGCAGCCCGTGGCGCCGCCGGCGGATGCGCCGGCGGCGCCGCCAGGACGGCCCGCGCCCGACGCCCGCGCCCCTTTGCCGCGCGGCGTGGACGAAGTGGCGGCCCTGCTGGCGCTGGAGCCGTCGGCTCGCAACGAGCTGCGCCGCACGATGACGGTGCTGCCCGTTTCCACCAGCGTCAACGTCAACACCGCGCCCGCGGAGGTGCTTGCGGCACTGGTGCCCGGCCTGTCGCTCAGCCAGGCGCGTTCCATGGCGGGCGAGCGCGACCGCGGCAACTGGTTCAACAATTCCGGCGATTTCGCCAATCGTCTGGCGGGCGCGGGGGTCAAAGCGCCTGCGCCCGCCGTCGCCACCACCAGCGGCTGGTTCCTGGCCAGCGGCACCGTGGCCTATGAGCGGGCGCGCATCTCCATGCAGGCGCTGCTGCGCAGTTCACCGCCCGCCGCCCCAGACACCTTATGGACCAGAGAAATACCTTGAAGAACATCCTGCGCATCGCGCTGCCGCCGCTGGACGAGTTCGGCGCCGGCTCTCTCCTGCCCTATGCCTGGTTCGACCGGCGCGGCCGCTGCGCCCGCCAGGGCGAGCTCGCGCTTGAGGCGCTGGGCCATGCCTATCCCCACGCCGCCTGCGAAGCCGTGCTGCATCCCGCCGACGTGATCGCCGCCAGCGTGCAGATCCCCGCGGTGGCGCGCGCCCGATTTGCCGCCGCGGTGCACAGCGCCCTGGAGCCGCTGGTGCTCAGCGACCTGGACGCGCTGGCCATCGGCCACGGCCCGCGCTCGACCGACGGCACGGTGCCGCTGGCCTGGGCCGCGCGCGAACCCGTGCGCCGCGGCTGGAGCCTGCTGAATGCGCAGGGCTTGCGCACGCAGGCGCTCATCGCGCCGCAAGCGCTGGCGGCCGAAACCACGGCGCCATTGCGCGACCCTGCCGATCCCCGCTGGCAGGCGCCCTCGCCTTCGTGGTCGCTGGCCATGCCCCAGCTGGCGCCGGCCCGCGTCTCGGCCTGGCGCCCCGCCTGGCGCTGGGGCGCGGCCGCGGCAGTGGTCTGGATAGGCGGGCTGAACCTGTACGCCTCGCAACTGCAAGCCGAAGCCGACGCGTTGCGCAACGGCATGCACGCGCAGGTCCTGGCCGCGTTCCCCGACCTGCCGGTGGTCCTGGATCCGCCGCGCCAGGCGCAGCAAGGCCTGGATGCGCTGCAGGCGAACCGCGGCGCGGCCAATGCCGCCGACCTCCTGCCCCTGGCGCGCGCCGCGGCCCAGGCCCTGCCCTTCGCCGCCGACAAGGTAGCCCGCCTGGGCTACGCCGAACAGGCGCTGACGCTGCAACTGGCGGATGCCGGCGAGCAGTCGCAACGCGTGGCTGAGACGCCCGCGCTGATCCAGCAAGCCGCGGCCCTGGGCCTGAAGCTCGAACGCGGCGACAACGACACCACCTGGCGCATCGTGCGCGCGCAACCATGAAACTCCCGCAAGCCCTGCATGCGGCCAGACAGTCGCTGGCCAAGACCCTGACTCCCGCGCTGGCGCGCGCCGGACTACGCTACCAGGCGCTGGCGCCGCGCGAGCGCCGGCTGGTGACCGCGGCTGCCCTGCTGCTGGGCGGCGCGCTGGTCTTCGTGACCCTGATCGAACCGCCCCTGAACACGCTGCGCAAACTGCAAGCGGAATTGCCCGCGCTGCGCGGCCAGGCGGCCACGGTCGCGGACCTGACCGCCCAAGCCACGGCGTTGCGGCGCAAATCCGCGGCGCCCGCCGGCGCCTTGCCCAGCGCCGCGGAAATCGGCGCCTCGCTGGAGCGCGCCGGACTCGCCGCGGAACAGTGGGCGCTGGGCGAGCCCGAACACGGCCCGGGCGTACTGCTGACGCTGAAGCAGGCGCCCTCTTCGGCCTTGCTGCGCTGGCTCGACGGAGCAGCGCGCGATTGGGGCCTGGCGGTCAAGGAAGTGCAGCTCACCCGTGCCGCCAATGTCAACGGGCGGCCGCTGCCCGGCCTGGTCAATGGCAAGGTGAGCCTGATGGCGCCGCAAGCTTCGGAGCGTGGCTGAGATGTCCGGCTTCCCGTTTTCCAAACGTTCCGCCGCCCTGCTCCTGGCCGGCGCCGTCTGCGCCGCCGCGGCCGCCGTCACCGTGCTGCCCGCGCGCTGGCTGCTGGCCCTGCTGCCGGACAAGGCGCCGGTCACGTTGGCCGACGCCAGCGGCACCTTGTGGCGCGGCAGCGCCTGGATCGCGCTGGGCCCGCCTGGCGCGCGCCGCATGCTGCCGCAACCGGTGCAATGGCAATGGCGCTGGGACGTGCTCGCTCTGGATATCTCCCACCCCTGGCTGCAAGGTCCCTTGCGCGCCACGCCCGGCTGGAACGGCGTGTCCGTGCCGGCCCAGTCGCTGCGCGCGCCCGCCTCCATCCTGTCCGCGCTGGGCGCGCCGTGGAACACCATTGCCCCCCAGGGCACGCTGGAAGTCCGCTGGCAGCCGCTGCGGCTGGGCGCGCCCCTGCCCGCCGGCCCCGTGGCCGAACTGCGCTGGCGCAACGCCAGCACCGCGCTGACGCCGGTGGCGCCCGTGGGCTCGTATCTGCTGCGGGTACAAGGCGGCAAGTCTGGCGCCACGCTGGCGTTGAGCACGGAAAGCGGCCTGCTGGACGTCAGCGGCCAGGGCAGCGCGGGCGGGCGCGGCGGCCTGAAGTTCCAGGGCCAGGCAACCTACGCCGGCGCCGCGCGCGAGGCGGATCGGGCGGCGCTGGACGGATTGCTATCGGCGCTGGGACGGCGTTCGGGGGATGTCGCGACCTTCGGGACATGAATCGGGGACGGTGGGCTCGCGCGCTGAAAATGTACGTTATCATGTACAAATATCCAGCCTAGGGAGCCTGCCATGAGCATCTCGTCCGCCGATGTGATTCCGTTGTCTCAAGCCAGGGCCAATTTGTCCGAGCTGGCCGATCAGGTCAAATCGGGGGCTGAGAAAATCATCACCAAGAATGGCGAAAGCTACGTTGCGCTGATCGACGCCGAGCGGCTGGACTACTACCACCGGCTCGAACAGGAACGCATCCACCTGCTGTTGATCGACGACGCAAGCCGAGGTTTGGCCGATGTTGCGTCCGGCAAAGTCAAGGACGCGCTAGGCGCGGTGTCGGCTCTCAAGCGCCGCCGCGCGGCCAAGACTCCCCGCTGACCGGCATCGTGACCGCGAAACCTGGCGTCAAGCTCACCACCCACTTCGAGCGCCAGCTTGAAGAGATCGAAGCCTTCCTCGCGGAGGCGGGAATGCCGCGCGCTTTCGACGCCTTGCTGGACGACTTGGCCGAGGTGATCATCCCGAACCTGGCGACCTTTCCCGACATGGGACGCTTGTTCCTGGAAAGGCCCCTGCGCTCGGTGGAAGCCGCCAATGGCGCCAGGCGCCTGGCCAAACAGATCCAAGCGCTCGCCAAGGATACGGAGCTGCGCGAATACGTGTCCGCGCACTACCTGATGCTGTACGCCCGGATCAAGAATCAGGTCTACCTGCTCTCGATCCGCCATCACCGCCAGCTTTCCTTCGATTTTCCGGACCGCTGGCGGGCGTAGGCGTCAGGCGTCCCGCGTCACCCGCAGGATTTCCTCCGGCGAGGTCTGCCCGCTGTCGACCCAGCGCTGCCCGTCCTCACGCATGGTGCGCATGCCTGACGCGGCCGCCGCGCGGCGCAGTTCGCGTTCGTCACGCCCTTCGTGGATCAGCCGGCGCGCCTCGTCGTCCACCGTGAAGAGTTCGTGGATGCCGGAACGCCCGCTGTAGCCGGTATGGTTGCAGGCGTCGCAGCCTACCGGATGGAACACACGCGCGCCGTCCTGCGTGGCGGGTTTCTTGCAGGCCGGGCAGAGCTTGCGCACCAGGCGCTGCGCCAGCACGCCCAAAAGCGATGACGCCAGCAGGAAAGGTTCCACGCCCATGTCCGTGAGCCGGGTCACGGCGGACACCGAGTCGTTGGTGTGCAGCGTAGCCAGCACCAGGTGACCGGTGAGCGAGGCCTGCACCGCGATCTGCGCGGTCTCCAGGTCGCGGATTTCGCCGATCATGATGACGTCGGGGTCCTGCCGCAGAATCGCGCGCAGGGCCAGCGCGAAGCTCATGTCGATCTTGGCGTTGACCTGCGTCTGGCTGATGCCGGCCAGGTCGTATTCGATCGGGTCCTCGACCGTCAGGATGTTGCTGGTGGACGCGTCCAGGCGGCTCAACGCCGCGTACAGCGTGGTGGTCTTGCCGCTGCCGGTGGGCCCCGTCACCAGCACAATGCCGTGCGGCTGGCGGATCAACCGGTCCAGCTGGCCCAGCACGCCCGCGTCCATGCCCAGCTTCTCCAGCTGCAGGCGCCCCGCTTCCTTGTCCAGCAAGCGCAGCACCGCGCGTTCGCCGTGCCCGGTGGGCAAGGTGGACACGCGCACGTCTATGGGTCGTCCGCCCACGCGCAGCGCGATGCGGCCGTCCTGCGGCAAGCGCTTTTCGGCGATGTCCAGGTGCGCCATGATCTTGATGCGCGAGATCAGCGCGGCGTGCAGCGCCTTGCGCGGCGACACCACGTCGCGCAGGGTGCCGTCGACCCGGTAGCGCACCACCGAGTGGGTCTCGAAGGGTTCGATGTGGATGTCGCTGGCGCCGTCGCGCGCCGCCTGGGCGAACAGCGCGTTGATCATGCGAATCACGGGCGCGTCGTCCTGGGCCTCCAGCAGGTCCGCCACCTCGGGCATGTCCTGCATCAGGCGGTCCAGGTCGATCTCGTTCTCGGCCACGCCCATCACCGAGGCCGCATCCTCCGAATGGCTGTAGGCCGCGGTCAGCAAGGTTTCCAGCGCCTGGTCCTCGACCTGCGCCAACTCGATGTCGCCGTGGCAGCGGCGGATCTCGCGCACCGCCCATTCCGGCGTGCGCGGGCTGACGGTCAGCCGGGCCTGGCCGCCGCGCAGCGACAGCAGCGCGCGCTGCGCCCGCGCCCAGGCATAAGGCAAGGGGTGCGCGCTCATAGCAGCGTATCGGGGTCCACGGCCACGCTGTGCATCAGCGTGCGCGACACGCGGATCGCGCCCGAGGCGTCGCGCGCGGGTTCCATGCCGGCATACTGGCGCACGGCGAAGGACTGAGCCGTGACCGGCGCCGGCCGGCGCAGCGTTTCAGCCTGATGTTCCGGACGTAGGTCATAGGCGTTGTTGGACACCGAGGGCGCGGAGCCCGGCGGCGGCAGCATCGGCGCCTGCATGTCGGGCAGCGCCCAGTGCTGGCCCGGCTGCACCGCCGCCTGCGCGCGGCGCATGTAGTCGTAGCGGTCCATGGTGACGCCCGCCGTGCGGTTGGCGTCGCGCACCACGTAGGGGCGCAGGAACACCATCAGGTTGGTCTTGGTGCGCTTGCGCGTGTCGTAGCGGAACAGCGAGCCGATCACCGGCAAGGATCCCAGCAGTGGCACGCTGTTGGTGGAGAGCGTGACGTTGTCTTCCAGCAGGCCGCCCAGCACGATGATCTGGCCGTCGTCGATCAGCACGCTGGTGTCGATGGCCCGCTTGTTGGTCACGATGCCGGTAGTGGAGTTGGAGCGGCTTTCGTCGATGCTGCTGACTTCCTGGTAGATGTCCAGCTTTACCGCGCCGCCCTCGGAAATCTGCGGCCGGATGTTCAGCTTCAGGCCCACGTCCTCACGTTCGATGGTCTGGAATGGATTGGTGCTGCCGTTGCTGCCCGAGGTCACGTACTGCCCGGTCACGAACGGCACGGTCTTGCCCACCAGGATGCTGGCCGACTGGTTGTCCAGGGTCAGCAGGTTGGGCGTGGACAGGATGTTGGCTTCGCCAGTGTTCTCCATGGCACGGGCCAGCACGCCCAGGTTGATCACCTTGTTGCCCAGCACGTCGACCGTGCCCTTGACCACCCCCAGGCTCAGGCCGCTGCCGATGCCGTCGATGGTGGTCGGCCCCTTGCCGGTGATGCCGCTGCCGCCCAGGTTGGTGCCGCCGATGAAGCTGGTGCCGTCGCTGTTGATGTTGCCGGCGCCCGTCATCCACTGGATGCCGAACTCCGCCGCCTTGGCCTCGCTGACTTCGACGATCAGGCTTTCCACCAGCACCTGCGCGCGGCGCTGGTCGAGCTGGTCGATGACTTCGCGCAGGCTGCGGTACAGCGGCTCGGGCGCGGAAATGATGAGCGAGTTGGTAGCCGGATCGGCCTGGATGGTGGCGCCGCCGGCCGAATACGACACGGCCTGCGTGCTGTTGTCTTCGCGCGAGATGCGTTCCTGTTCGCCCGACAATCCGCCCGTGTTCGAACCGGACATGCCGGCCATGCCCGCTGTCGCCTGGGCCGGCATGCCAGCCGCGGCGTTCTGCGTGCGCGCTCCGCCCTGCGCGCCCGTGCCGCCGCTGGCGCCGCCCGTGGCGCCGGGCGCGGAATTCGCCTGCCCCGTCAGCACCCCGCCCAGGACCTCGGCGATGCGCGTGGCCTGCGCGTTGCGCATGTAGACCACGTGCAGGTTGCCGGCGCGGTTCTGCTGCGCGTCCAGCTTCATAATGAGATCGCGCGCCAGCCGCGTGCGCGCCGGGCTGCCGGAACGCACCAGCACGCTGTTGCTGCGCGGATCGGCCACCACGGCGATGCGCTGGGTCGGGTCGCTGCTTTGCGTATCCAGCAGTTGCGAGGCCAGGATGGCGAGGTCGGTGGCCACGGCCGAACGCACCGGCACCACGTCGGTGTCGATCGAACTGGGCACGTCGATGCGCGCGATGACCTGCGCGATCCGCTCCAGGTTGTCGGCGTAGTCCGTGACCACCAGCGTGTTGTTGCCGGGATAGGCGTTGATCGGGTTGTTGGGCGGCACCATGGGGCGCAGCACCGGCACCAGGTTGGCGGCGTTTTCGTACTTCAGCGGGAAGACGCGGGTCAGCATTTCGCCGCTGCTGCCCTTGGCAAACGCGGACACTGGCACCGGACCGCGGCCCGCGCCGCCCACGGCTTGCGCGGGACGCGCGCTGCCCGCGACCACGCTGCCTTGCAGCTTGCCGTCGGCCTCGGGCACCACGCGCGTCACGCCGTCGACCTCGACGATGGCAAAACCCTGCATGCGCAGCGCGCCCGTCAGCATCGACAACGCCTGCGCGCTGTCCACGGGACGGTCCGACACCAGCGTCAGCTTGCCCTTGACGCGCGGATCCACCAGGAAGTTGCGCTGCGTGAACAACGACAGCGCGCGCAGCACGGCGGGGATGTCGGTGTCGACGAAATTCAGACTGACGCGATTGTCGGTCTGTTGAGCGTGAGCCCTGCTGGCTGCGGGTCCGAGCTGGCTTGCGGCGAGCAGTACCGCAAGGCTGAATTGCGCAATATGACGCATGACGGGATAGGTGCCTGAAACGTGAAATCGTGTGAAAAAACGTGAAAGCGCGTCGGAGTATACGTGGTGACAGTGCAACACTACGGTCATAATCCGCAGGCATCGTAGCGGCCTTGAAACCCTTTAAATTCGGGGCTTTGCGCGCTTTTTGAATGCGCGCTGGCCATGCTTTCCAGATGCCTTCCTTCCGTTACGAAGCCACCGACGCACTAGGGAAGATCGTGCGCGGCACGATCGACGCCGACAGCGAACGCGGCGCCCGCAACCAGCTGCGCGGCCGCGGCCTGCTGCCGCTGTCCACGTCCCTCGCGGCGCGCGCCGAAGGGTTCGGCGCATCGCTGCGCACGCGCCTGTCGGATGCGGATCTCGCCTGGCTGACGCGCCAGCTCGCCAGCCTGCTGGCCGCGAGCCTGCCGCTGGACGCGGCCCTGAGCGCCACGCTGGAGCAGGCCGAGAAAAAACATATCGCCGCCACCCTGGGCGGCGTGCGCGACGACGTGCGCGCGGGCCACAAGCTGTCGACCGCCCTGGCCGCACGGCCGCGCGACTTTCCGGAGATCTATCGCGCGCTTATCGGCGCTGGCGAGGAATCGGGCGATCTCGCGCAAGTGATGGAGAAGCTGGCGGACTACATCGAGGAGCGCAACGCGCTACGCAGCAAGGTGCTGACCGCGTTCATCTATCCGGCGGTGGTGGCCTGCGTGTCGGTGATCATCGTGATCTTCCTGCTGGGCTATGTGGTGCCGCAGGTGGTGTCGGCGTTCAGCCAGGCCAAGCAGGAACTGCCGCTCTTGACGCGCATCATGCTGGCGTTGTCGGACTATGTGCGCGAATGGGGCGTGGCGACGGGCGCGGCGTTGGCGGCGGCCGTCGCGCTGTGGCGGTATGCGTTGCGCGCGCCCGCTGCGCGGCGGGCTTGGCATGCGCGCGTGCTGAAGCTGCCCTTGGCGGGACGCTTCGTGCTGGGTGTGAATGCCGCGCGCTTTGCTTCCACGCTGGCGATACTCTCAGGTAGCGGCGTGGCATTGCTGACGGCGCTGGAGGCGGCGCGCCGCACCCTGGGCAACGATGTGCTGCGCCAGGCGGTGGACGAAGCCTCTGCGCGCGTGCGCGAAGGCGCGTCGCTGTCGGCCTCGCTGGGCGCGCAAAAGGTATTTCCGTCGCTGCTGGTGCATCTGATCGCCAGCGGCGAGAAGACCGGCCGCCTGCCCGAACTGCTGGACCGCGGCGCGCAGAACCTGTCGCGCGATCTGGAGCGGCGCGCCATGGCCATGACGGCCTTGCTGGAGCCGGCGCTGATACTGCTGATGGGGGGATTCGTGCTGCTGATCGTGCTGGCGGTGATGAGCCCGATCCTGGAGATGAATCAGCTCATCCGCTAGGCTGGAAAATGCGTTGCGGGCTTGGTGCGGCAGCTTCCCCGCCGCGCCAAGCCCGCAATATCCTGCTGCGGTCTCGCGGCTGCCGGCGGATCCGGCCAGCCGCAAGTCCCCAGGAACTTACAGCGCCTCTTCGTCGCTTTCGCCCGTGCGGATGCGGATGGCCTGTTCGACCGGCGTGACGAAGATCTTGCCGTCGCCGATCTTGCCGGTGCGGGCAGCCTTGACCACGGCTTCGATGGCGGCTTCGACCTGGCTGTCGGGCAGCACCACTTCAACGCGGATCTTGGGTAGGAAGTCCACCACGTACTCGGCGCCGCGGTAGAGCTCGGTATGGCCTTTCTGGCGGCCGAAACCCTTGACTTCGGTAACGGTCAGGCCGCTGACGCCGACTTCGGCCAGCGCTTCGCGGACTTCGTCGAGCTTGAAGGGTTTGATGATGGCGGTGACTTGTTTCACGTTGGTCGTCCTGGGTTTTTGATCTGTTGCGTCGCCCTGACACGGCATGGCTGCAGGGCGCATCGGATAAGAGAATACCACCCGCGGGGGCCCGGACGCCGGGTCCCCCTTGGGCGGGAAATCCCGGTCAGGCCTCGTCGGGAATACGTTCGGCGTCGCGCATCCACACCGCTGACTCGGAGTCGCTGGGCGCGCGCCAGTCGCCGCGCGGCGACAGCGAACCGCCGGAGCCGACCTTGGGCGCGTTCGGCACGCAGGTACGCTTGAACTGGCTGAGGCGGAAGAAACGGTCCAGGAAGATCTTCAGGTTGCGCTTGATGGCCGCCAGATCGTACTGGTTGCGGGCCACGTGGCCGCCCTCGGGCCAGGCGCCGGCCTCGCGGTCGCGCCAGGCCGCCAGCGCCAGGAACGCCACCTTGGTCGGCGCAAAGCCGTAGCGCAGCGTGTAGTACAGGTTGAAGTCCTGTAGTTCATAGGGACCGATGGAGTCTTCGCTCTTCTGCACCGGCTTGTCGTCCGCGCCGCCCGGCACCAGTTCGGGGCTGACGTCGGTGCCCAGCACGTCCAGCAGCACCTGCGCGCCTTCGTCGCCCAGGCGGCCGGATTCCGCGACCCAGCGCACCAGGTGGGTGATGAGCGTCTTGGGCACGCTGGCATTGACGCTGTAGTGCGACATGTGGTCGCCCACGCCGTACGTGCACCAGCCCAGGGCCAGCTCGCTCAGGTCGCCGGTGCCGATGACGATGGCGTTGTTGAAATTCGCGATGCGGAACAGGTGGTTGGTGCGTTCGCCGGCCTGCACGTTCTCGAAGGTGATGTCATAGACCGGCTTGCCGTCGGCATAGGGATGGCCCAGGTCCTTGAGCATCTGCAGGCAGCTGGGCCGGATGTCGATCTCGGAAGCCGTGCACCCCACCACCTCCATCAGCTTGCGCGCCTGCTGCAGCGTGCGCGAACTGGTGGCGAAGCCCGGCATGGTGACGGCCAGGATGTTGGAGCGCGGCAGGTCCAGCGCGTCCATGGCCTTGGCGCAGACCAGCAGCGCATGGGTGGAATCCAGCCCGCCGGAAATGCCGATGACGACCTTGGACATGCGGCTGGCCGACAGGCGCTGGACCAGGGCCTGGACCTGGATGCTGTAAACCTCCTTGCAGCGGGCGTCGCGGCGCTGCGGGTCGGCCGGCACATAGGGAAAGCGCGCCACGCGCCGCTCCAGCGGCAGCTCGGCGTCTTCCAGCGGCGGATTCACGGGGACCGCCACGCTGCGAAATTTGCGGACTTCGTCCTGGTGGCGACGCACGGACTGGCCGAATGTGGTCTGGCGCATGCGTTCGCGCGACAGGCGTTCGAGGTCCACGTCCGCAAACAGCAGGTGGGAATGGCCGAGGAAGCGTTCGGATTCGCCCAGCAGTTCGCCGTTTTCGTAGATGAGCGCCTGGCCGTCCCAGGCCATGTCGGTGGACGACTCGCCCCGCCCGGCGGAGGTGTACATGTAAGCCGACAGGCAGCGCGCCGACTGCTGCGCCACCAGTTGGTGGCGGTACTCCGACTTGCCGACCACGATGTTGGAGGCCGACAGGTTCACCAACACGGTGGCTCCCGCCAGCGCGGCGTAGGAAGACGGCGGGATCGGCACCCAGACGTCTTCGCAGATTTCGACGTGGAACTGGAACAGCGGCAGCTTTTCCATCTGGAAGACCAGCTCGGACCCGAACGGCACGGTCTGCCCCAGCAGGCGGATCTCGGATGCGGTGGCGCAATCGCCGGCGCTGAACTGGCGCGCTTCGTAGAATTCGCCGTAGTTGGGCAGGTAGCTCTTGGGCACCACGCCCAGCACGCGGCCGCCGGCGGCGACCACGGCGCAATTGAACAGCTGATGGGCCACGCGCAACGGCGCGCCGACCACGACGGCGATGTCCATTTCAGCGGTTGCCGCCACCACCTGGGCCAGCGCGGCTTCGCATTCGTCCAGCAGGGCCTTCTGGTGGAACAGGTCGTCGCAGGTATAGGCGGACAGGCCCAGCTCGGGAAACGCCGCCAGCACCGCGCCGCCCTGGGCGGCCTGCTGCGCCAGCGCGATGGTCTGGGCGGCATTGAAGGCGGGGTCCGCGACCTTGCATTCGGGCACGCCGACGGCCACCCGGGCAAAGCCGTGGGAATACAGGTTGAAGAACGGGTTCGACATCGGGTCTATCGCCAGGGATTTCAACGCCTGGATTATCTCACGGGGCCACCCGCCGGCCCCGCCCCGGCGCCTTGCCGCGCCTGCTGTCCGCTAGCGCGGCATCTTCTCGTCGGTCAGGCCGCGTTCCGACGGCGCGGCCAGGCCCGGACGGCCGCCTTCGCCCGCCAGCGCGGCCTGCAAGGCGCCTTCGCGCAGGTGGACGCCCATTGCGCCGATATCGGCGCCGGACGGCTGCTGGTACAGGCGCAGGCCCAGTTCGGGCAGGATGGCCAGCAGATGGTCGAAGATGTCGCCCTGGATGCGCTCGTACTCGACCCAGGCGGTGACGGCGGTAAAGCAATAGACCTCGACCGGGATGCCTTCGGAGGTGGGCTCCATCATGCGCACCATCATCGCCATGTCCTGGCGGACCTCGGGATTCTGTTTCAGATAGGCCAACGCATAGGCCCGCAAGGTGCCGATATTGGTCAGGCGGCGGCGGTTGGCGGGCACGCTGGCCAGTTCGCCCATGGTCTGGTTGGCCTGGGCGATATCGTGGGTCTTGGCCTGCAGGTAGTCATGCAAGAGGCGAAAACGCATCAGCCGCTGCGCCTCGTCGTCGGTCAGGAAGCGCACGCTGGCCGAGTCGATGCGCACGGTGCGCTTGATGCGCCGTCCACCCGATTCGAACATGTGGCGGTAGTTGCGGTAGCTTTCCGAAAACAGCTTGTAGGTGGGCACCGTGGTGACGGTGTTGTCCCAGTTCTGCACCTTGACCGTGTGCAGCGCGATGTCCTTGACGAAGCCGTCGGCGTTCGATTGCGGCATCTCGATCCAGTCGCCGATGCGCAGCATGTCGTTGCTGGTCAGCTGGGTGCTGGCCACCAGCGACAGCAGCGTGTCCTTGAACACCAGCAGCAACACGGCGGACAGCGCGCCCAGGCCGGAAATCATCCAGAGCGGCGAGCGGTCGATCAGGATGGAAAGCACCAAAACGGTGCATACCGCCATCAGGATCAGCTTGCCGATCTGGATATACCCCTTGATGGAGCGGGTCTGCGCCCGGGTGGTGGCGGAATAGGTATCCTGCCAGGCGCTCAGCACCCCGGAAAACGCCACGAACACGCAGATCCAGGCGCCGGCATGCGCCAGCCGGCCGACGATGGTCACCGCCCGCTCGACGTGCGGCACCAGGCCTATGCCCAGCGACACCACGGCGAACGGCACCGCGTACCAGAGGTTCTGGTATGCCCGGCGGCGTTGCAGGGCCTTGTCCCAGTCGCCCCGGCCGCTCAGCACCAGCACGCGATGGGCCAGCAACAGCACGACCCGGGCCACGACCCACTGGACGAACAGCGCCGTCAGGATCAGCGCGGCGATTCCGATCAGCGTCTGCGCCCAGGCTTCGCGCGGCAGATGGGTATCCAATTGGGTGACCAGCTCTTCCCATTCCAGGGGCATAGACTCTCTTCCTGCTCTAAGGTCTTGAAACTAATCCAGGATTATCCGACAAAGGCCGGGCCGGAGGGTTCGCCCCCGCGGAACCCGCGCCCGGCGGCGCGGCCTTGCGCGCCAGGCCCTATAATTCCGCCCATCATGGCAAACACTCCCTCCCCCGATCAAAACCAGTTCGCCAACAAGGCGCAGGCCTGGTCCGCCCGGTTCTCGGAACCGGTTTCCGAACTCGTCAAGCGCTATACGGCGTCCGTGGATTTCGACAAGCGCCTGGCGCGCTACGACATTCAGGGTTCGCTCGCGCACGCGGACATGCTGGCCGCCCAGGGCATCATCGGCGCCCAGGACCTGGCCGACATCCAGCGCGGCATGACACAGATCCTGTCCGAAATCGACGCCGGCAGTTTCCAATGGCTGCTCGACCTCGAAGACGTCCACCTGAACATTGAAAAGCGCCTGGTGGAACTGGTGGGCGACGCGGGCAAGCGCCTGCACACCGGCCGTTCGCGCAACGACCAGGTCGCCACCGACATCCGCCTGTGGCTGCGCGCCGAAATCGACAACCTGCTGGACCTGCTGCGCCAGCTGCGCCACGCCCTGGCCACGGTGGCCCTGGACAACGCCGGCACCATCATGCCCGGCTTCACGCACCTGCAAGTCGCCCAGCCCGTCACCTTCGGCCATCACCTGCTGGCCTACGCCGAAATGTTCGGCCGCGACGCCGAGCGCCTGGCCGACTGCCGCCGCCGCGTGAACCGCCTGCCGCTGGGCGCCGCCGCCCTGGCCGGCACGTCCTACCCGATCGACCGCGAGCGCGTCGCCAAGACCCTGGGCTTTGACGGCGTGTGCCGCAATTCGCTGGACGCCGTGTCCGACCGCGACTTCGCCATCGAATTCTGCGCCGCCGGCGCGCTGATCATGACGCACGTCTCGCGCCTGTCCGAAGAGCTGGTGCTCTGGATGAGCCCGCGCGTGGGCTTCATCGACCTGGCCGACCGCTTCTGCACCGGCAGCTCGATCATGCCGCAGAAAAAGAACCCCGACGTGCCCGAGCTGGCCCGCGGCAAGACCGGCCGCGTCAACGGCCACCTGGTCGCCCTGCTGACCCTGATGAAAGGCCAGCCCCTGGCCTACAACAAGGACAACCAGGAAGACAAGGAAGGCCTGTTCGACACCGTCGACACCGTGCGCGACACGCTGACGATCTTCGCGGACATGGCCGGCGGCATCAAGGTCAAGGCCGACAACATGCGCGCCGCCGCCCTCCAAGGCTTCGCCACCGCCACCGACCTGGCCGACTACCTGGTCAAGCGCGGCGTGCCGTTCCGCGACGCCCACGAAGTCGTGGCCCACGCCGTGCGCGACTGCGAACAGCGCGGCTGCGACCTGGCCGACCTGTCGCTGGACGAACTCAAGGCCTACCACGCCAGCATCGGCGACGACGTGCACCAGGTCCTGACCCTGGAAGGCTCGGTCGCGGCCCGCAAGCACGTGGGCGGCACCGCCCCCGAGCGCGTGGCCGAGGAAGCCCGGCGCGTGCTGCAGGAAACTGCGGAGTAAGCCTGGTTTTCCGATGCAAGATGATCGGCCCCGTTAGCGGGGCCGATTTTCATTGACATGCGGGACTTGCAGGCTTGCCAGCCTCAGGCAATCGACACGTCCAGGCGGCGCCCAAGCTGCCCGAGAGCGGATTCGACTTGCTCGATCCGGGATGCGTGTCGCACGTTGAGCAACCGGTCCACTTGCGGCATGTGAACCCCCATGCGCCTCGCCAACTCGGCCTTGCGCACCCCCTGAAGAATCATCTCGTTCGACAGAAAAACCTTGCTGGTGACCAAGGCGGGCAAGGTTACTGACGCCTGGCCCTTGGCAGGTTTGGAGGGCATGGGAATGGGGCGACGCGCCTCGAAGTAGATCTCCAGCGCAGCTTCGAGCGCCTCTTCGGCGTTGATTGCCGCCTCATCGACGTCCTGCCCTACGGCTAGCGCTTCTGGAATATCGCGAAACCGGACTAGCCACGTATCGTTGGAGTCGCGAGTCAGGGTATAGGGATAGGTCAGCATTTGGGCTTCCGTTTGATGAATGTGCCAGGCAAGGGTGTCCACGTGACGCACGGCGTCATTTCAAACCGAGCTGTTTCTTGATTTCGCTTTCCAGATGCTTGCCCATTTCCTTGGACCCATGATGTGGAAAGATAGTGGTCACGCCGCTCAAGGTAACCCGGTAATGGCTGCTGCCTGACTTATGCGGCACAAACACTGCCCCTTGTCGTTCCAGCCATCTCTTGAATTCGCTGTATTTCATGACCGATGGTCACGGCCTGATTGAGCATAAACAAAAATGTTGAATAAATAAACAGAACTGTTTACTTGAGCCGTCCTCCTCCCACCATGAGCGTAGAAGACATAGGAACAGCGCGGCGCAGGGCCGTCACTTTCTCAGACCAAACGATATTGCGGCCGCCCGCTACACGATGCTGAGTGACTCCCCCAGCATTTCCACCACCGCATCCACCTTGGGCAGCAACTGCTTGCCCAGCGGCCACGCCAGGTACAGCGGCAGGCCTTCGGTGGCCAATTGCGGCAGCACCTCGACCACCCGACCGTCGCGCAAGGCGTCGGCCGCCAGCCAGGTCGCCAGTTGCGCGATGCCGAAGCCGGCGGCGACGGCGTCGACCTGGGCCGCGGGCAAGCGCTACCCGACGCCCGCGAGCCGGCGCCGAAACCCGGCAGCAGCAGCCCCGACGCTCAGCGCCCGCCCGCCTCCGGCATACAGGCCGGCACGGCGCGCGCGGCCGGCGCCTTGATCAGGAACTCCTTCAGGCTGGCCACGTTGTTCTTCTTGAAGATGCGGTTCTTGTAGGTGACCACGGTGGTGGGCGACAGGCCCAGTTCGCGCCCCACTTCCTTCGCCGTATGGCCCTGGCGCAGCAAGTCCGCCACCTGGATCTCGCGCAACGACAGTCCGCTGCACCAGGACGGCGCGCGCGGCGCGTCCGTTTCCGCGCGGCACAACTGGTGATGACGCCGCGCCAACGCGATCAGCAGGGGCGCTCGCCCGCGCATCAGTTCGGCTACGTCCGGCGAATGGGCGTGCGAGAAATACAGGTTCAGGTAGCTGATGCCCTCATCGCGGCAGCCGATGAGCGAAATCTTGCTGGCAAAGCCCGGGCGCTCGAACAATACGCGGCGGTACTCGTCATCCGCGATGCGTTCGGGCGACGCGGTCTGGACGACCAGGTCGGGATGGTGGCCGGGCCGGCACGCCATGTCGCGCAGCAGTCCGTAATTGGGGTCGCGCCGGTAGAACTCGTTGTCCACGAACACATTCGTGGTCCATTCGATCAGGGACTGGTTGAGCAGGCTGGCGGCCGACGAATACTGCACCGAGCCCTCGTGGCCGTAGAACACGTGCGACACGTGGTCGGCGGCCACGGTTTCGCGCAACGCCAGCAACAGCGCGGCATGGAACATCGGACCGCCCAGGTCCATGACGGCGGACTCGGCCCAACGGTCCGGCCCCCCGCCCGCGGGCATAGGGTTGTTTGTCTCTTCCATGGTGTCGTTTTCCCCCGCTTGCGCGTGTTTTCCCGATTCTAAGGTCATCCCCCGCCGCCGCGATGTCCTCTTCCGTGAGGACATGACGGACCCGCGCGGCGCTCCTAGAGTGGGGCCTGCAACAAACCACATCGAACTAGGGAAAACGATGAAAGAGCTTCCCATCTATCCATACGTCAGGCCCGAGGAAATGGACCGCCCGCGCCGCGATCCGCATCCGGTGGCGGTCGTGGGGGCCGGATTGACCGGGTTGACGCTGGCGCTGGATCTGGTGCGGCGCGGCATCCCCGTGGTCGTGCTGGACGACGACAACACCGTCGGCGTGCGTGGCCTGGCCTCGCGCGGCATGGTCTGGGCGCAGCGCACGCTGGACATCTTCGACCGGCTCGGCATGGCCGGCGACGTGGTCGGCAAGGGCGTGCGCTGGAACGTGGGCCGCGTGCTGTGCCGCGACATGGCGGTGGCCTCATTCACGCTGCAAGACCAGCCCGACATGCGCCACAACGGCTTCGTCAACCTGCAGCAGTACTACCTGGAAGCCTTCCTGGTGGACGCGCTGATGCGCGAGCCGCTGGCCGAGCTGCGCTGGCTGAACCGCGTCGCCGGCATCGAACCGCAAGCGGACGGCCCGGCGACGCTGCAGGTGGAGACGCCCGACGGCGTCTATCGGTGCCGCGCGCAATGGGTCGTCGCCTGCGACGGCGCGAAGAGCGCGGTGCGCGGCATGCTGGGCCTGAGTCCGCGGGTTTACGACCAGACCGAGGACCGCTGGATCATCATCGACATCGTGCTGCGCGACACCACCTGGCCGGAGGAACGCTGGACCTGGCTGGACGCGCGCAGCAACCATGGCCGCGCGGTCTGGCGCCACAAGATGGCCGATGACACCTGGCGGCTGGATTTCCAACTGCGCGCGGACGAAGACCCGGCCGAGGCGGCAACGGACGCGGCGATGCGCCAGCGCGTGTGGGACCTGCTGGGCGAACGCGTGGAATTCGACATCGCCTGGCACGGCGTCTGGGCCTACCGCCATGAATGTCTGGACAGCCTGCGCCACGACCGCGTGCTGTTCGCAGGCGACTCTGCCCACCTGGTCGCGCCCTTCGGCGCGCGCGGCGGCAACGGCGGCATCCAGGACGCCGACAACCTGGGCTGGAAGCTGGCCCTGCTGCTGCAAGGCCGCGCGGGCGACTCCCTGCTGGACACCTACAGCGTGGAGCGCAAGCACGCCGCGATGGAGAACATCCGCCAGGCGCGCCGCTCCTCGCGCTTCGTCTACCCGGGCGCGGCCCGCTCGGCCGCGCTGTGGCGCGACGCCATCATCGACCTAGCGCCGAGCCACGCCGTCGCCGCCCGCATGATCAACACCGGCCGCCTGTGCATGCCGGCCATCTATCCCGAATCTGCGCTGGCTTGCGGCCCGCACATCCTGGCCGGGCGCGCGCTGCCCAACGTGGTGCTGCGGCAAAGCGACGGCCTGACGCTGCACGGGTTGCTTGGCCCCTGGTTCACCGTCCTGGTGTTCGGCGATGCCCTGCCGGCCGGCGTAGAGGACGACGACGGCCTGCTGCGCTGGGCCGCCGTCGGACCGCTGTGCGATGAACGCGGACGCGCGGCGCTGGCGCACCAGCTCGGCCAGACGCTGGATGGCCAGGCCTGGCTGCTGCGCCCCGACCAGCACGTCATGGCCGCCGCCACGCCCGAGACGCGCGATCCCCAGACCGTGCAGGCCTGGATCAGCGCGGCGCTGGATGCGCCCGGCGCCTGTCCCGAATCCCTGCCCGAGGCCCGCGGCCTCTACCGCTCAACCGGAGGCGCCAGCCATGCCGCTATCCCAGCAACAGCTTGACGACCTGCTCGAGCGCCTCATTGCACTGACCAACGTGCCCGACCCCGCGGCCCAGCGCGACAGCCTGGCCCGGCTGTCGCTCCTGCTCATCGAAGCCGTGGACGACGCGGCACGTGTGCAGGCGGCGGTCGACGAGATGCTGGCGAGCCAGCCCGGTTCGCCCGCCTTGAACATTCCATGAACCACGGAGACGGCGCCATGACGCTGCAACACCCCCCTGCCTGCCCCGCCATCCAGGGCCTGCATCACTTCGCCTGGCGTTGCCGCGACGCGGAAGAAACCCGGCATTTCTACGAAGACATCCTGGGCCTGCCGCTGGTGCACGTGGTCAAGGAAGAACGCGTGCCCTCCACGGGCGAGCACTGCCCCTTCGTGCACCTGTTCTTCGAATTCGCCGATGGCTCCCACATCGCCTTCTTCGATCTGGGCGACAACGGACTCAGCCAGCCCGATCCCGCCACGCCGCGCTGGGTCAACCACTTCGCCATGGAAATCCGCGGTGAGGCCGAGTTGGAAGGGATGCGCCAGCGACTGCTGTCCCACGGCGTCGACGTGGTGGGGCCGACCGACCACCACTTCATCCGCTCCATCTATTTCTTCGACCCCAACGGCATCCGGCTCGAATTGACCCTGCGCCTGCCCGTGGACGACTACGTGGCCCGCAAGCGCCGCAGCGCCCATGACGACCTGGCCGCCTGGACCCGCGACAAGGCCGCCGGGCTGATGCCCGGCGCCACCGGCACCAGCAGCCAGCAGCGCGGCCAGGCCCACGCCAGCTGAACCGCCCACTTTCCATTCATTAAAGGAACACCATGAGCAAACCCTTCGCCTCCCAGGCCGACCTGGCGGAAAAGAAGATCTCCTTCGAACGCCTGTCCGACAACGCCTACGCCTACGTTGCCGACGGCGACCCCAACTCGGGCGTGATCATCGGCGACGACAGCGTGATGGTGGTCGACGCGACCGCGACGCCGGCCATGGCGCAGGCGCTGATCCGCGCGATCCGCGGCGTCACGGACAAGCCCATCCGCCACGTGGCGCTGACGCACTACCACGCCGTGCGCGTGCTGGGCGCGTCGGCCTTCGCCGCCGAGGGCGCGGCCAACGTGTACGCCAGCCGCGGCACGCATGAGCTCATCGTCGAACGCGGCCAGGCCGACATGGACTCGGAGATCGGCCGCTTCCCGCGGCTGTTCCAGTCCGCCGAGACCATCCCCGGGCTGACCTGGCCCACCGTGGTGTTCGAGCGCGAACTGACCGTGTTCCTGGGCAGCCTCGAAGTGCGCATGCTGCACCTGGGCGCAGGCCACACCCGGGGCGACTCCATCGTCTGGATTCCTTCGCAGGGCATCTGTTTTTCCGGCGACCTGGTGGAGTTCAACGCGGGCGTGTACACGGGCGACGCCTATCTGTCCGACTGGCCCGCCACGCTGGACGCGCTGCAAGCGCTGCAACCGCGCCAGATGGTGCCGGGCCGCGGCCCGGCGCTGACCACGCCCGCCGCCTGCCGCGAAGCCATCGGCTACACGCGCGGCTGGGTCGAAACGCTGTACGGCTGCGCGCGCCAGGGCGTGGAGCAAGGCAAGAGCCTGAAGCAGGTCTATGAGGACACGCGCCGCGTGATGGACCCCGAGTTCGGTCACGTCGTCATCTACGAACACGCCATTCCCTTCGATGTTTCGCGCGCCTATGACGAGGCCAGCGGCATCGCCGATCCGCGCGTCTGGACCGCCCAGCGCGACCGCGACATGTGGGCCGAACTCACCGCCTGATCCCGCACGACAAGGCCCCGGCGCGGGCCTGCCTATCCGATACGGAGTACCTGAAGATGAAACTCGCCACCCTGACCAACGGCGCCCGCGACGGCGTCCTGGCCATCGTCAACCGCGACCTGACCCGCATGCGCGCCGTGCCGCACATCGCGGCCACCTTGCAGCAGGCGCTGGACGACTGGGCCCGCGCCGCGCCGCTGCTGCAGGCCGAATACGAATCGTTGAACGCCGGCGACGGCGCCAGCCTCCCCTTCGACCCCGCCCGCTGCGCCGCCCCCCTGCCGCGCGCCTACCAATGGCTGGACGCATCGGCCTACCTGAACCACGTGGAGCTGACGCGCCGCGCCCGCGGCGGCGAGATGCCGCCTTCGTTCCTGACCGATCCGCTGATGTACCAGGGCGCGTCGGATGACTTCATGGGCCCCTGCGAAGACATCACTGCCGCCAGCGAGGAACTGGGCGTGGACCTGGAAGCGGAGATCGTGGTGGTGACCGACGACGTGCCGCTGGGCGTGGACGCCGACACGGCGCTCGAACACATCGTGCTGCTGGGCCTGGTCAACGACGTGACCCTGCGCAACGTGGTGCTGCCAGAGCTGTCCAAGGGCTTCGGCTTCCTGCAGGGCAAGCCCGCCTCGGCGCTGTCGCCCGTGCTCGTCACGCCTGATGAGCTCGCCCCCTACTGGCGCGGCGGCAAGCTGCACCGCGCCATGCAGGTGTGGCTCAACGGCCAACAGATCGGCCGGCCCCAGGCGGGCGAGGAAATGCAGTTCCACTTCGGCGAACTGATCGCGCACGCGGCCCGCACGCGCCGCCTGGGCGCGGGCACGCTGGTGGGCAGCGGCACCATTTCGAATGCCAGCGACGCGGCCGGCGTGTGTTGCCTGGTCGAGGCGCGCGTGCGGGAGATGTTGCGCGACGGCGAAATGCGCACGCCCTTCCTCAAGCATGGCGACCGTGTGTGCATCGGCATGCGCGACGACGCGGGCGCAAGCCTGTTCGGCGACATCGACCAGCAGGTGCGCATTCCCGGCACGCGTCCCATGCCTGGCACCGTATCGGCCGACGCTTCTGAGCCCGCCGCCGCCTGACCGGAGACTGCCATGGCCGATACGCCTGCCCTCACCCTGCACAGCTACTGGCGCAGTTCCGCGGCCTACCGGGTCCGCATCGCCCTGGCCTTGAAAGGCCTGCCTTACCGGCAGGTCACCTGGCACATGGTCAAGGGCGAGCACCAGCAGCCCGCCTACCGCTCGCTCGCGCCCTTCGGCCTGGTGCCCATGCTGGAAATCGACGGCCTGCGCCTGCAGCAGTCGCTGGCCATCATCGAGTACCTGGACGAGCGGCATCCCGGCGCGCCGCTGCTGCCGGCCGATCCGGCGCTGCGCGCGCAGGCCCGCGCGCTGGCGCAACTGGTCGCCTGCGAAATGCATCCGCTCAACAACCTGCGCGCGCTCAAGCGCCTGCGCGCCCAGTTCGGCGCGGATGACGAACAGATCCAGGACTGGTACCGCCACTGGTGCGCCGAGGGCTTCCAGGCCTTCGAGGCGGCGCTGCCCGTGGCGCAGGACGGCGGCTACGCGCTGGGCGCCGCGCCCACGCTGGTCGAGTGCTATCTGATCCCGCAGGTCTACAACGCCTTGCGCTACGGCGCGGACCTGACGCCCTTCGAACGGGTCCGCGCCATCGTCCAGGCCTGCGCCAGCCTGCCCGCGTTCGTAGCGGCCCGTCCGGAAAACCAGCCCGACGCGCCGCAGAGCGCCGCGGCCTAGGCAACGCCTCCCAATAAGAAGCTGAACCGCCGCATTCCCCCACGGAGACAACCATGCAGACAGAAATTCCCGCCGACGGCGCCGCCGTCGCTTCCGCCCGCCGGGCCGCATCCGGCCCGCTGGTCAGCGCCGACGACCGCAAGGTACTGGCCGCCACCCTGGTCGGCTCGGCCATCGAGTGGTACGACTACTTCATCTACGTCCAGGCCGCGGGATTGGTGCTGGGTTCGCTGTTCTTCGCGCCATTCGCCAAGGAAAATCCCGAGCTGTCGCTGATCCTGTCCTTCGCGACGGTGGGCGTGGCCTTCCTGTTCCGGCCGCTGGGCGCCATCGTCTGCGGCCATCTGGGTGACCGCTACGGCCGCAAGCGGGTGCTGGCGGCCACGCTGATCCTGATGGGCGTGTCCACCGCGCTGATCGGCGTGCTGCCCACCTACGCGCAGATCGGCATCTGGGCGCCGGTGATGCTGGTGACGCTGCGCGTGCTGCAAGGGTTCTCCGCCGGCGGCGAATGGGGCGGCGCGGCGCTCATGGCGGTCGAGCACGCGCCGCGCGACCGGCGTTCGCTGTTCGGCGCCTTCCCCCAGATCGGCGTACCGCTGGGCATGATCGTCGCCACCGGCGTGCTGTGGTGCATTACCTCCCTGGTCGGCCCCGACAACTTCATGGCCTGGGGTTGGCGCGTGTCTTTCCTGCTGTCCATCGCGCTCATCATTGTCGGCGTCTTCATCCGCCGCGCAGTCGAGGAATCGCCGGTGTTCCTGGAGATGCAGTCGCGCCGCAGCCATTCCTCGGCGCCGCTGGGCACGCTGTTGCGCAAACATCCGCGCCAGATCCTGCTGACCACGCTGATCTTCGTGGGCAACAGCACGGCGGGTTACCTGCTGGTCGGCTTCTTCATCAGCTACGGCAGCCGGGCGCTGCGCATGCCGCCACAGCAGGTGCTGATGATCTGCACGCTGGCCGCGGCCTGCTGGCTGGGCACCACGCTGCTGGGCGGCTGGCTGGGCGACCGCATCGGCCGCGTGCGCACCTTCCAGCTCGGCTACGTGCTGCTGGCGCTGTGGGCCATACCGATGTGGTCCTTCGTCGACTCCGGCGACGTCATGCAGTTCGCCTTCGCCCTGGCCGTGCTGTCGGTGCCGCTGGGCCTGACCTACGGCCCGCAGGCCGCGCTGTACGCCGAGATGTTCCCGGCCGACGTGCGCTACTCGGGCGTGTCGGCAGGCTACGCGCTGGGCTCCATCCTGGGCGGCGCCTTCGCCGCGATGATCGCGCAGTCCATCATCACCGCCACCGGACAGTCCTGGCACGTAGGCGTCTACGTCATCGCCATGGCCGTGGTGTCGTTCGTCGCCGTGAGCCTGGTCAAGGACCGGCCCGGCGTCACGCTGCACGCCGATTGAACTTGATCCTCTGCCAAAGTCACCTGCCCTCGCACGCCATGAGCACCTTCATCCGCCAGGACGACCTGATCGAATCCATCACCAGCGCGCTGCAATACATCAGCCATTACCATCCGGCCGATTACATCGCGCACCTGGCCCGCGCCTATGAACGCGAAGCCAGCGCGCCGGCGCGCGACGCCATGGCTCAGATCCTGGCCAGCTCGCGCATGGCCGCCATCGGTAAGCGGCCGATCTGCCAGGACACCGGCATCGTCAACGTCTTCCTGGAGGTCGGCATGGACGTGCGCTGGGAGGGCTTTACCGGTAGCCTGGAGGACGCCGTCAACGCCGGCGTGCGGCACGCCTACCTGGACCCGGACAATCCGCTGCGGGCCTCGGTGGTGGCGGACCCGCTGTTCAGCCGCCGCAATACCCGCGACAACACGCCCGCCGTTATCAACACACGCATCGTGCCGGGCGCAAGCGTGGCCGTCACGGTCGCGGCCAAGGGCGGCGGTTCGGAAAACAAGGCGCGGCTGGCCATGCTGAACCCAGCCGACAGCATCGTCGACTGGGTGCTGGCGCAGATTCCCGCCATGGGCGCCGGCTGGTGTCCGCCCGGCATGCTGGGCATAGGCGTGGGTGGTACCGCCGAGAAAGCGGTGCTACTGGCCAAGGAAAGCCTGATGCAGCCGCTGGACATGCACGAACTGCAGGCGCGGGCGCAGCGCGGCGAAATACTGGAGCCCGAGGACGCGCTGCGGCTGGAACTGCACGAGCGGATCAACGCGCTGGGCGTGGGCGCGCAGGGCCTGGGCGGCCGCACCACCGTGCTGGACGTGAAGATCAAGACCTACCCCACGCATGCGGCCGCCAAGCCCATCGCGCTGATCCCCAATTGCGCGGCCACGCGCCATGCAAGCTTCGTGCTGGACGGATCCGGCCCCGCGCACCTGGCCCCGCCCTCGCTGGATCTCTGGCCCGACCTGGGACCCGGGCGCGGATCCAGCGCCGGTCGGCGCGTGAACCTGGACACCCTCACCCGCGAGGAGGTCGGGTCCTGGCGCGCCGGCGAAACCTTGCTGCTAAACGGCCGCATGCTGACCGGACGCGATGCCGCGCACCAGCGCATCCGCGAAATGCTGGCCCGCGGCGAGCCCCTGCCCGCCGACTTCCGCGGCCGCGCCATCTACTACGTGGGCCCGGTGGACGCCGTGCGCGACGAGGCCGTCGGCCCTGCCGGCCCGACCACGTCCACGCGTATGGACGGCTACACCGACATGATGCTGGAGCGCACGGGACTGCTGACGATGATAGGCAAGGCCGAGCGCGGCCCGCAGGCGATCGAGTCAATCCGACGCCACCGGGCGGCCTACCTGATCGCCGTGGGCGGCGCGGCCTATCTCGTCTCCCGCGCCATCCGCAGCGCCCGGGTGGTCGCGTTCGAGGACCTGGGCATGGAAGCGATCCACGAGTTCGAAGTCCAGGACATGCCCGTGACCGTGGCGGTGGACGCGGAGGGCGGCAACCTGCATGTGTCCGGGCCGGCGCAATGGCGCCGCACGGCGGGGGCCAGGGAGATACCGGTGGCGCTGGCGGGCGCTGCCTGACCACGGGGATTGGCGTCCCCTCGAAGGCGCCGCGCGGTATGCGCCACGGCTCGGCGCGTGTTCAATCCAGCTTGAATTCCACCACGGCTCCGCCGCTGCCATAAAGCGGCGCATATTCCAGCACATTGGCGCCGCGGAACCGGTCGCCCAACGCGCCCAGCAGCCAGGACATGTGCTTGAAGCCCATCTCCGCCTTGGCCTGCCCGGCGTACTCGGGCATGAGTTCACGCAGTTTTCCGGCGTCGCCGCTTTCCAGCAGCGCCAGCATGCGGCGGTTCCAGTCGTCGTCGGTCTGGGAAATCAAGCGGTCGGATTCCGGCGCCACAGGCTCGCGGAACATGGTGTTGGACAGGCCGCCTATGCCGATGACCGCCGCCCGCTTGCCCTGGGCCGCGGCCGCCTGCAAGGCGATGCGGCTGAGCTGCTCCGTCTGCGCGTTGTCGTGATACAGGTTATTGGCCGCCAGCGTCACGGGCAGCTTGTCGGTGCCGAAGCCCATCAGCGTGCTGACCGTGATGGTGCCCGTATCGATGGGAAACTGGTCGTAGTCCACGCCGCGCGCATGGATGCCGGCGTCGCGGCAGCCCTGCACGCAGGCTTGCGCCAGGCCTGTATCGCTGGCGATGTCGAAGGGCAGCTCGCCGTACTCGTGCCAGTTCTCGTCCACGTGCACACCGGTGCTGCGCGCGCGGGTGATCCACAGCTGGTCCAGCACCGCCATCCACTGCGTCGAATACACCAGCACCACGTCGGGCCGGGAAGCGGCCAGCGACTCGCCGGCCGCGCGCAGCGCCTGATGCAGCCGCCCCCAGGGCGCCACGTCGCTGCGCAACTGCGGCAGCGGGCTGCCGGGAACGAGAAATGCGGAAACGAGAGTCATGGCATGTCTCCAACGGCTAGGCCGTAACGCCAGCGGGGGCTTCAAGGCGGGACAGCCCGGCCTCCTGCAGATTCCATTCCATCACCGCGTTGCCCGTGCCGATCACGGTGCCGTAGCCATGGAACTTGCCCGCCAGCTGCGGATAGCCCATGGCCGCGTGCATCCAGGTGAACGCGCCGGATTTCACTTCGGCGAAGGCTTCGTCGATGAACTGGGGCAGGAGTTCGAACACCTCGCCCATCCTGCCCTTGCGCATCAGTTCGATCATGCGGATGTCCCACAGATAGCCGTCGTAACGCGCCGGATGCTCCTTGGACATGTCCTCGGGCACCTCGGGCTGCTCGTGGAAATGCCAGTGCGACAGCGTATTGCTGGCCAGCAGGACCGCCCGCCGCCCGCTCTTGCGTATGGCTTCGCGCGTGGCCCGGCCCAGCAGGTCCATTTCCTTCTGCCCTTCCTGGGTGTCGAGGTAGTACGGCGTGTTGTTCGCCGACAGCCCCACCACCGGGATGTCCCATTGCGGCCGCACCATGTGCAGCGTGGTGATGGTGCCGTAGTCCACCCTGAACTTCGGATTGCGCATCATCTTGGTGACCAGGCCCAGCTTGCTGCCTTCCTCGCAACAGGCTTCGGCCAGTTCCACGTCCACGTCCATGCCGAAGTCGTAGCGGAACAGGTCGGGAAAGATCGGATCGACCGAGCGGCCCGCCAGGCGCGGCACGCCCAGGAAATGGTGGCCCACCTGGGTGATCCAGTGCGGCGAATGCACCAGCAGCACGTCGGGCTGCAGGCGTTCGATGCTCTCTCGCACGTGGTCGTAGGCCCAGCGCAGGCTTTCCCAGCCGCCGCGCGAGCGCGGCTCGTTCTGCGGCGGGTTCTCGCCGTACACCAGGTGCGGCGGGTGGGGAGCCAGGAATCCGGAAAGAATTTCGCCGTCCTTCATTGCTTACTCCTTTGCGAGAGCAGTGGGAACCCGTTAGGCCGATGCGACGCCTGTCATTTTGTACGTATACGTACTTGATTCAAGTATCGATTCGTGCAAGGCCGCTGTCAACGGGCGGCGCGTCCTCAGAAGATAGGGAGTTTCCCCGAGCGGCCACGAAAAAAAGGAGCAGCGATAGCTGCTCCTTTGAAAAGACCCTACGAAAAACCGTTTCCATCATCGCGTGCGGAGATGGCCGGTTTCTCGCGGCGCCGGCGGGCGCGATATAGCCTTGGGCGGCATTACACGCCATCTTTGGCCCCATGCATATCACTGAAATTGGGTATTTTTCGTCCGGCAGCAACGTCAACGCATAGTTGGCCACATCCAGAAACAACCGCCCGCGCCACTCCGATATCATCGCGGCTCCCTGCGCCCCGCCCGCCCGTCCATGCGTCCATCACCCGCCCGCCGCCGCCTTTCCTCCCGCCACCTGACCCGCCTGATCGTCCTGGCCGCATTGGCTGGGGCAGCCGCCGGCTTCGGCCCGTCCGTCCAGGCGCAGACTGCCCGCAAGCCTTCGCCCTACGAGAACTCTCGGCCGTTGACTCCCGACGAGCGCGCGGCGCAGCCAGCGGAAGACGCCAAAAAGGCGGGGCCGGCCTTTCTGGGGAAAATCCAGACCCAGGCCGAATTCCAGCAGTTGGCCCGGGTCTACAACCCCGGCACGCCGTTGGAGATCCCCCACGTACTGTTCGTGATCGACCGGAAACAGGGCGGCAAGATCTACTATCTCAACACACCGCGCTACTCGCTGCACGAGAACTTCGCTCGTGAACGTCGCCTCTTGCCCGCCGACGACAAAGCCACGCTGATCGCCCAGTACAAGGACCCGCAGCGGCGTCTGCTGTTCGGCACCCTGAGCTGGCAGCGCGACCTCCCCGGCTACACCTATGAATTCTGGGAAGGCGACCGGCTCACTCCGGAACTGCTGCAGCTGACCGAGGAGAAACTGCAGGCCAGCTTCTACCAACCGGTGCGCTTCAAGGCCAACTCCACGCTGCATGAACAGCTCGCGCAAAACGCCGGCCTGAAGGCCGTGACGCAGGAATCTCTGCTGCGCGAACAGACATTCCTGCCGCTGAACACAGGTCAGGCCCAGGGCCGGCTGCGCATCGTGGCCTCGGTGGACGACACGCCGGATCTGGCGCCGACCGACATCCTGGTGCTGGACGAGGTCCCGGTCGCGCTGCCGCCCGTGGCCGGCCTGGTCACGCAACGGCCCTCCACCCTGCTGTCCCATGTCAATCTGCTGGCCAAAGGCTGGCGCATCCCCAATGCCTATGTGCGCGATGCCGTCGCGACGCTGCGCGAGCACGACGGCCAGTGGGTCGAGCTGACCGTCACCAATAATGCCTATCAGGTGCAGCGCATCGCCAAGCCTGAAACCGCGCCGCCGCCCAAGGCCGCGCGGCCGCTGCCCAAGCCCGACCTGACGGTGAAGGCAATCAAGCCGCTCTCCGGCATGGTCACACGCGACAGCCGCCATTGCGGCGTGAAGGCGGCCAACCTGGGCGCGCTGAAGTCGGCGCTGCCACCCGCGGCCACCGTGCCGGACGGCTTCTGCATCCCCTTCGCGCAGTACGCGGCATTCATGGCGCAGCTGCGCGTGCCGCAACGCATCGCCGCGCTGGAACAGCGGGCGGACTTCGCCAGCGATGCCAACGTGCGCCGCGCCGAACTGGCCGCGCTGCGCCAGGACATCATCCAGGCCCAACCCGATCCGGCCTTGGCCGCGGCCTGGCGCGAACGCTGGCAAAAGCAGTTGCAGGGCCGCGGCGTATTCGTGCGCAGCTCGTCCAATTCCGAAGACCTGCCGGGATTCAGCGGCGCCGGGCTCTACACCACCGTACCCAACGTGACGCAGGCCGACGCGCTGGCGCAAGCCGTGCAGACCGTGTGGGCCTCGGTTTACAACTACGAAGCCTACGAAGCCCGGCGCGCGGCCGGCATCGGCCAGGACGGCGTGGTGATGGCGGTGCTGGTGCAACAGGCCGCCGCGTCTGACAGCTCGGGCGTCATGATCACCCGCGATCCCTTCGACGCCTCGCGCCGCTACGTCACCTACATCTCGGCCAAGCGCGGCCTGGGCATCAAGGTGGTGGAAGGCAAGCGCCAGGCCGAACAGCTGATGTACTCCAGCTGGTCCAAGGCAGTGCAGGTACTGACCCGCTCAGCCGAGGACACCCAGTTGGTAGCCGACGCAGCGGGCGGCGTGCGCGAAGTGCCGATCGAGGGCGCGCGCCAGGTGTTGAACGATGCCCTGGTGGCGCGCCTGGCCGCGGTAGGCAGCCAGGTCAAGCAGCGCCTGGGCGGCGCGGACCAGGATATCGAATGGGCCGTGCAGGGCGACAACATCCTGATCCTGCAGGCCCGGCCGTATATCGACGGCAGCCGTTAGGCCTTAATCCGGACTCGCTCCCGAGGCCTGCACGACCTGCTTCCACTGCATGTACTCGGCCTGCTGCCGCGCCGCCAGCTCGGCCGGGCCGTCGTGCATCATGGTGACCCCCAACTGGTCGAACTTCTGTTGCAGCGCCTGGTCGGCCAGGACTTTGCGGATGGCCAGATGCAAGGTGTCGATCGCCGCGCGGGGCGCTTCCTTTGCGCCATAAAACGCCACCCACAGGTCGCCGCGGAATCCCGGTATGGCTTCGTTGATGGCAGGGACGTCGGGCAGCAAGGCGTTGCGCTTTTCGCTGCTGACGCCCAGCGCGCGCAGCTTGCCGGCCTTAATGCCTTCCACGGCCGAGGGCAGGCTGGCGAACAGCATCGGCACCTGATTGCCCATCACATCCGCCATGGCTGGCGACACGCCGCGATAGGGGATGTGCTGCATGCGCAGCCCGCCCATCTGGTCCAGCATGACGCCCAGCAAATGGTTCAAGGTTCCCGCCCCGGCCGAGGCGTACTGGTACTTCTCCGGATTGGCCTTGATCAAGGCCATGAATTCCTTCATGTCCTTCGCGGGAAAGGCCGGGTTCACGCACAGCACGTTGGGCACTTCACCCACTGCGGCGATCGGCGCGAAGTCCTTGATGGGATCGAACTTCGCGTCTTTGTAGACCCAAGGCACGATCAGCTGATTGCTGTTCGCCGTGAACAGCACGGTGTAGCCATCCTGCGGCTCGCGCAGGAACGCCTGCGTGCCCACGACGCCGCCAGCGCCGGGCTTGTTGATGACGACCACCGGCTGTCCCAGTTCGGCGCCGAGTTTTTCCGCCATGATGCGCGCAACGATATCCACCGTGCCGCCGGCCGCGGTGGGCACGACGACATTGATCGGACGGTCGGGAAAAGCGGCATGCGCCTGCCCCAATCCCGTCACCGCCGCGGCGGCGCACAGGGCCAGCACGCCCTGCCTCAGTTTCTTGAATCTCATTTCATTCCCCTCGCTGTTTCAGCAGATGATGTAAATCCCGGCCGACGGCGAGCAAGGCCAGGTCCTTGCCCAGATCGCCGACCAATTGCATGCCCATGGGCAGTCCCGCGCGGCTGAATCCGGTCGGCAGGTGCAGGCAAGGCCACCCCAGCACCGACCAGATCTTGTTGTATGAAGCGTCGCCGGTGTGCTCCAGCCCAAGGGGCGCCGGACCCGGCGTGCTGGGCGTAAGCACCAGGTCGGCGCCGCCATAAAGCGCGCCCCAGCCGTGGCGCAGCGCGGCCTGAATCCCGAGCATCTCGTGGTACTCCCCTGCCCCGATGGCCAGGCCACGCGCCACCGCCTGGCGCAAGACGCCGCTCAAGGCATGACCCTGGCGTTCCACCACCGGCCCCAGACTGCGCGCGAACTCGTAGTGCATGATCACATCGTGCGCCTGCAGCAAAAGCGCCGTCTCGCGCTCGGCTTGCACTGGCACGCACTGCACGCCATGCGCGGCCAGCACCGCACGGGCGCGATCGATCTCGGCATGGCTCTCGGCACACAATCCGGCTTTCGGATTGTTCAATTGCACCGCGACGGTCAGTTGGCGGCCGGACGGTACGGGCGCGTGCGCGCCGCCCACGAGCACGTCCGCGATGAGCTGGGCGTCCGCCACGCTATTCGCGTACCAGCCTATGGTGTCCAGCGATTCGCAGGTGAGCTTCATGCCGTCCCGGAACACGCGCCCGGCGCTCGGTTTGAATCCCACCACTCCGCAATACGCCGCCGGGCGGATCATCGAACCTCCGGTCTGCGTGCCCAGCGCGGCTGGCACCATGCCGGCCGCCACCGCGGCCGCGGACCCGCTCGAGGAGCCGCCAGGCGTGTGCGCCAGCGCATGCGGATTGCGGGTGGGGCCCGGCGTCCTGAACGCAAACTCGGCCGTCACGGTTTTGCCCACCGGAATCGCGCCCGCCGCGCGCAACATGCCCACGCTGCAGGCGTCGAACGCCGCATTGCCGGCAATCAAGGCGGGCGCCCCAAAACCGGTAGGCATGTCGGCCACGTCGATCACGTCCTTGATGCCGATGGGCACGCCGGCAAGCGCGCCGGCGGCGTGCCGCGCCGGTTCCATCTGCTCCAGCGCCACGGCGGGCAGCACATGGCTCCATGCGCGGATTGCCGGATCTTGCCGCGCGATGGCCGCCAGGCTCTGGCGCGCCGCCGCGAACACCGCCGCTTCGCCATCCCGCACTCTTTGAGCGATGGCAGCGACTGACGCAGAAATGGAAGCGAGGGACATGTGCGGATCCGGAATGCCGGCGGTGTGTAGCGATGTGGCATCTTAGGAACTCGACTAATCTATGTCCAATATGTAATTTCGCCCTAATTATGTCGAAATCCGAATTAATCTTCGTGGACGGTCGCTTGCTGGTCCTGTTCTGCACGCTGGCGGAAGAGCTGCACTTCGCGCGGGCGGCGGCACGCCTGTTCATGACCCAACCGCCCCTCACGCAGCAGATCAAACGACTGGAAGCGATCGTCGGCGTGCCGCTGTTCGTGCGCACCACGCGCTCGGTGAAATTGACGCCCGCTGGCGAAATCATGTACGAGCGGGCGCGCAAGATCGCGGCGGACACCCAGCTGATGCTGCGGCAGGCGCGGCGCACGGCCCGCGGCGAAACCGGGTCGCTGGTGATAGGCATCACGCCCAGCGCGGCAAGCTCGCCGCTGGTGTCGGCGCTCAGCCATTACCGCGATGCGCACCCCGAAGTCCGCATCGATCTGCGCGAAATGAACTCCGTCGACATGGAGCCCGCGCTGCGGTCGCGCGCGGTCGATGTGGCGCTGATGCGTCCGCATCCGCTGGATGCGGATATCGTGACCCGCGTCATCTACGAAGAGCCCCTGCGCGTGGCGCTGCGCCATGATCATGCGCTGGCGCATCAGCGTGATGTTTCGCTGGAAGAACTGCTGGAATTTCCCCTGGTGGGCTACCGCCAGGACATCTCGCCGTACTTCCGCAATATGATCCAGGCGCTGTACGCGCGTGCGCAGCTGAAGCCGGAAATCGCGCAGGAAAGCGTCATTCCCACCTTGCTGACGCTGGTGGAAGCCGGCGTCGGCCCTGCACTGGTGCCCCAATCGTTGTCCCGAATGCGTTCGGATTCATTGCGCTTCCTGCCTTTGCGCGATGTGGCTGGAGCCACGGCCCAGGTGGTGTTGGCAGCGTTGCGCGACCAAGGCAACCCTGCGGTGGAAGGATTCAGCGCCGCATTGGCGCAAGCCGTAACCCCTCGCTAGGCACTGTCCGGGCTTGCGGTGGAACGCCGCGCAAGCGCGGCGTTCCCTTGCGCCTAGATATGCAGCGCGTGCCCCAGCGCCTTGAGCGCCGCTTCCTGCACCGCTTCGCCCAGGGTCGGATGCGCATGGATGGTGCCCGCCACGTCTTCCAGCGTGGCGCCCATTTCCAACGACTGGCCGAACGCCGTCGACAGCTCCGACACGCCGCGTCCCACCGCCTGCCAGCCCACGATCAGGTGGTTGTCGCGGCGCGCGACCACGCGCACGAAACCGTCGGTGGATTCCAGCGTCATCGAACGCCCGTTGGCGGCAAAGGGGAAGGAAGCCGTCAGGCAGTCCAATCCCGCGCTTTCCGCCTCGGCAGGCGACAGGCCCGCCACCACGACTTCGGGGTCGGTGAAGCAGACCGCCGGGATCGAAGCAGGCAGGAAGTGGCGGCGCTTGCCCGAAACCAGCTCGGCCACCATCTCGCCCTGCGCCATGGCGCGGTGCGCCAGCATGGGTTCGCCGGCGATGTCGCCGATGGCCCAGACGTCGCGCATGGAGGTGCGGCACTGGTCGTCGATGCGCAGCGCGTTGCCCTTGCGGTCGAGCTGCAGGCTTTCCAGCCCCCAGTCCTGCGTGCGCGGACGCCGTCCTACCGCGATCAGCACGCGGTCGGCCGGCAGCAGGGTTTCGACGCCCGCCGCGTCCTGCACGCGCACCGCGTTGCCGGCGCCATTCAGGCCCAGCACCTTGCGGCCCAGATGCAGCTCCACGCCCATTTTCGCCAAGGCGGCGGCCACCGGCTTGGTGAGTTCGGCGTCGTAGGTTGGCAGGATGCGGTCCTGCGCTTCCACCACGGCCACCTCGGCGCCCAGCTTGCGGTACACGGTGCCGAGTTCCAGGCCGATATAGCCGCCGCCCACCACCACCAATTGCTTGGGAATGCTGGAAGGCGACAAGGCTTCGGTGGACGACACCACCATGCCGCCGAACGGCATGGACGGCAGCGGCGTCGGTTCGGAGCCCGCCGCCAGCAGCAGATGCTCGCACTGGATGCGGATGGCGCCGGACTCGCCGCCATCCACTTCCACGGTCTTGCCGTCCAGCAGCCGGGCCCAGCCGCGCACCACTTCCACGCCGTTCTTCTTCAACAACGCAGCAACGCCGCCGGTCAGCTTGCCGACGATGCCGTCCTTCCAGGCCACGGTCTGGGCCAGGTCGATGGCGGGCGCCGACACGGAAATACCCAGCGCCGACTTGCCCGCGTAGTGGCGCGCCTTGTCGAATTCCTCGGCCGCGTGGATCAGCGCCTTGGAGGGGATGCAGCCGATGTTCAGGCAGGTGCCGCCCAGCTGGGCGCCTTCGACCAGAATGGTCGGCACGCCCAACTGGCCGGCGCGGATGGCGGCGACGTAGCCGCCAGGGCCGCCGCCGATCACCAGCAAAGTCGTAGTCTTAGTGATCTGGCTCATGCTTACTCCACGAAAAGCAGCGCGGGTTGCTCCAGCAGCGCGCGCACCGCCTGGATGAAGCGCGCCGCGTCCATGCCGTCCACCACGCGGTGGTCGAAGGACGACGACAGGTTCATCAGCTTGCGCGCCACCACGGCGCCATTGCGGATGGCGGGCCGCTCGACGATGCGGTTCACGCCCACGATGCCGACCTCGGGATGGTTGATCACCGGCGTGGTGACGATGCCGCCCAAAGGCCCCAGGCTAGTGATGGTGATGGTCGACCCCGACAGTTCGTCGCGGCTGGCGCTGCCCGTGCGCACCGCCTCGGCCAGACGGACGATCTCGGCCGCCATGGACCAGAGATCGCGCGCCTCGGCGTGGCGCATGACCGGCACCATCAGGCCGCCGTCGCTTTGCGTGGCGATGCCGATGTGGACCGCGCCGTAGCGCGTGACCACGCCGCCCTCGTCGTCGTAGCGCGCGTTGATCTGCGGGAAATCGCGCAGCGCCACCACCATGGCGCGCGCCAGCAGCGGCAATAGCGTGAGCTTGCCGCGCGTCGCGCCCCACTTCTGGTTGAGGCTGGCGCGCAGCTCTTCCAGCTCGGTCACGTCGATTTCCTCGACGTAGCTGAAGTGCGGAATGCGGCGCTTGGACTCGGCCATCTTCTGCGCGATCTTGCGGCGCAGGCCGATGACCGGCACGTTTTCCTCGTCGTTACGCTCGGCGTAGGCCACGCCGCCGCGGGCTTGAGCGCCCCCGCCCTGCCCTTGCAGATAGGCGTCCAGGTCCTCGTGCAGGATCCGGCCTGCCGGGCCGCTGCCGTGCACGTAGCGCAGTTCGATGCCCAGGTCCCAGGCGCGTTTGCGCACCGCCGGCGAGGCCAGCGGTTTGTCGCCGGGCTGGCGGGCGACGGCGGCGGACGCCTGGCGCGCGGGCTTGGCCAGCGCAGCGGGCGGCGCGGCCGGTTTCGCGGGTGCGGCAGGCTCAGCCTTCGGCGCTGGCGCGGGCTGCGGCGCAGGCGCTGCGGCGGCAGGCTGTGCCGCAGCGGGAGCCGCAGCCGCCTTGGCCGGCGGCGCATCGGCGCCCGGCTTCAGGTTGCCCTCGCCTTCGACCTCCAGGCGGATCAGTTCACCGCCCACCGCCATGACCTGGCCCACGTCCCCGCCCAGCGCGACCACGCGGCCGACCACCGGCGCGGGAATCTCGACCGTGGCCTTGTCCGTCATGACGTCGGCCAGCGGCTGGTCCTCGGCCACCATGTCGCCGATCTTCACGTGCCAGGCGACCAGTTCCACTTCCGCGATGCCTTCGCCGATGTCGGGCATCTTGATGACATGAATACCCATCTCTCAACCCTCCATCGCGCGCTTGAACGCTTCGCCGACCCGGCGCGGGCCGGGGAAGTACGCCCATTCCTGCGCGTGGGGATACGGCGTATCCCAGCCGGTCACGCGCTCCACGGGCGCCTCCAGATGATGGAAGCAGTGTTCCTGCACCAGCGAAATCAGCTCGGCGCCGAAGCCGCAGGTACGCGTGGCTTCGTGCACCACCACGCAGCGGCCGGTCTTCTTGACCGAGTTGACGATGGCGTCCAGGTCCAGCGGCCACAGGCTGCGCAGGTCGATGATCTCGGCGTCGATGCCGGTTTCCTCGGCGGCCGTCAGCGACACGTGCACGGTGGTGCCGTAGGTCAGCACGGTCAGCGCGTTGCCGGGGCGCACGATGGCTGCTGTATCCAGCGGCACGGTGTAGTAGCCGGTGGGCACCACGCTGCCCGGCCGTCCGGTCCAGGGCGTGACGGGCCGGTCATGGTGGCCGTCGAACGGGCCGTTGTAGAGCCGCTTGGGCTCCAGGAAGATGACCGGGTCGTCGTTCTCGATGGCCGCGATCAGCAGGCCCTTGGCGTCGTACGGGTTGGACGGCATCACCGTGCGCAGCCCGCAGACCTGCGTGAACATGGCCTCGGGGCTCTGGCTGTGCGTCTGGCCGCCGTAGATGCCGCCGCCGCAAGGCATGCGGATGGTCATGGGCGCGACGAATTCGTTGACCGAGCGGTAGCGCAGGCGCGCGGCCTCGGACACGATCTGGTCCGAAGCGGGATAGAAATAATCGGCGAACTGGATCTCGCAGACGGGACGCAGGCCGTAGGCGCCCATGCCCACCGCCACGCCGACGATGCCGCCTTCGGAGATGGGCGTGTCGAACACGCGCGAGCTGCCGTACTTGGTCTGCAGGCCTTCGGTGCAGCGGAACACGCCGCCGAAATAGCCGACGTCCTGCCCGAACACCACCACGTTGTTGTCGCGCTCCAGCATCACATCCATGGCCGAGCGCAAAGCCTGGATCATGGTCATCGGCGCGGAGGCCGGACCAGCGTTGTTATCGATAGCCATGATCAGACTCCGAGCTGCTGACGCTGCCGGCGCAGATGCTCCGGCATGTCCTTGTACACGTCTTCAAAGATGCTGGCGGCGCTGGGAACGTGGCCGTCCACCAGGGTGCCGTAGCTTTCCGCTTCCTTCTGCGCCGCCAGGATCTCGGCGTCGAGCTCGGCCTTGACGGCTTCATGCTCTTCGTCGGACCAGATGCCCAGCGAGATCAGGTGCTTCTTGAAGCGCGCGATCGGATCGCCCAGCGGGAAGTGGCTCCAGTCGTCGCCGGGGCGGTACTTGGAGGGATCGTCGGACGTGGAGTGCGGCCCGGCGCGGTAGGTCACCCATTCGATCAGGGTCGGTCCCAGATTGCTGCGGGCGCGTTCGGCGGCCCAGCGCGAGGCGGAGTAGACCGCCAGGAAATCGTTCCCGTCCACCCGCAACGAGGCGATGCCGCAGCCCACGCCGCGGCCCGCGAAGGTCGCGCCCTCGCCGCCGGCGATCGCCTGGAAGGTGGAGATGGCCCACTGGTTGTTGACCACGTTCAGGATGACCGGCGCGCGGTAGACGTGGGCGAAGGTCAGTGCGGTGTGGAAGTCGGCCTCGGCGGTGGCGCCGTCGCCGATCCAGCCGGAGGCGATGCGGGTGTCACCCTTGATGGCCGAGGCCATGCCCCAGCCCACCGCCTGGATGAATTGCGTGGCCAGGTTGCCCGAGATGCTGAAGAAGCCCCGTTCGCGGTCGGAGTACATGACCGGCAATTGGCGGCCCTTGAGCGGATCGCGTTCGTTGGACATCAACTGGCACATCATGGTGACCAGCGAGGCGTCGCGCGCCAGCAGGATGCTTTGCTGGCGGTAGGTCGGGAAGCACATGTCGCCCTGCTCCAGCGCCATGGCGTGGGCCGTGCCGATGGCCTCTTCGCCCAGGCTCTGCATGTAGAACGAGATCTTCTTCTTGCGCTGGGCGGTCAGCATGCGCGCATCGAACAGACGCGTCTTCAGCATGTTGCGCATGCCCGCGCGCAGCTGCTCGTGGCTGAGTTGCGGCGCCCACGGTCCGACGGCGCTGCCGTCGTCCGCGATCACCCGGACCAGGCTGTAGGCCAGTCCGCCGGTATCGACCGCGGCAACATCAATGGGGGGTTTGGGCACATCGCCGGGCGGCGACAGGTGCAGGTAGGAAAAATCGGTCTTGCAACCCGGGCGCCCTGTAGGCTCCGGGACGTGCAACTTCAACGGCCCATATTGGCTCATGTATTGTCTCCACGCTTGATCGTGTCATGCGCATTCTTCTTACCAAGACACTGCCCAAGGGGGTGACCTCGGACATTGCCATCGTCGGCCGGTGCAAAGGGATGAACATGCACGACCGGCAGCCAGAGTAGCACAGGGTGCAGCCCCGAGACAGGGGCCGCGCCGGGCCTCGCTACCAGCGGTAGCTGAGAGTCGCGTAGAGCGTGCGCGGATCGCCGTAGCGGCAACCGGTGGCGCCGGCGCACGACAGGTAACCACGGTTGAACAGGTTGCGCGCGTTCACGGTCAAGGACAGGCCGCTGAACTGGGGCGAGACCGCGCCGAAGTCGTACGCGGCCATCGCGTCCACCAGGAACTGGCCCGGCACCTCCGCGGGATAGCCCGGCAGGTTGGTCGAACTGGCGTAGCGCACGCCGGCGCCCAGGGTCAGCCCGGGCACGCCCGCCGCCGTCAGGTTGTAGTCGGCCCACACCCCGGCGCTATGCAGCGGCACCAGCGTGGTGCGCTGGTCGACCAGTTCGGGCAAGGTGCTGCGGATGGTGCGCGCATCGGTGTAGGCATAGCTCGCGGTCAGGTTCAGCGCCCCCAGCCGCGCCTTGGCCTCCAGTTCCAGGCCGCGCGAGCGCGCCTTGCCGGTCTGCACCGAATAGGTCGGATCCACCGGATCGGCGGTCAGGGCGTTGGTCTGCGTCAGGTCATAGACGGCAGCGCTGTATAGCATGTCGCTGCCAGGCGGCTCGTAGCGCAGACCCAATTCGTACTGCACGCCCTTGGTCGGCTTGAAGGCATTATCGGCGCGGTCCATGCCCACGGTGGGCGCGAAAGACTGGCTCACGCTCACATAAGGCGCCAGGCCCGCCGGCGCGAGGTACACCAGGCCGACCCGCCCGGTGGTGGCCGTGTCCCGCTGCCGGGTGGCGGCGCCGCTGGCATGGCTGCGCTGGTCCGTATCGGCCCAGTCCTGGCGCCCGCCCAGCACCACCACCCACTGGTCATGGATCTTGATCTGGTCCTGCAGGTAGAAGCCGATGCCGTTCGAGCGCGTCACGAAGCCGTTGTTGCGCGCGGTGTTCACCACCGGCACCGCGCCATAGACGGGATGATAGATGTCGCCCAAGGGCGCCACCGTGCCCGAGTGGCGGCTGGTGTCGTAGTTGCTGCGGTAATAGTCCAGGCCTGCCAGCACCGTGTGCTGCAACCCGCCCCCCTCCAGCTTGAATTCCAGCGAGGTGTCGGCGGCGATGCCATACGAGTTCTCGGTTCGGCTCACAACCCCGCGCCGCAGCGTAGTGCCATTGGGTTGCAGGCCACCGAACGACAGATAGTCCCACTCGCCGTAAGCGGTGAAGTAGCGCGCGCTCTGGCGCAGCTTGACGCGCTCGTTGAAGGCGTGCTCGAACACGTAGCCGGCGGTGTAGGTGTCAGTGTCATAGCGATCGAAGTCCGGTTCTCCGATGAACAGGTCGCGCGGGATTTGGCCGTTCAAGGTGTTGGCCGCCGGCATCGGAGCCGCGAAACGCGTGCGGATGCGCTGGTAGCTGGCCAGCAGCGTCAGCGAGGTCGCCGCGTTGGGCCGCCAGCTCAGGGCCGGCGCCAGGTAGGTGCGATCGTCGGGCACGTGATCGACCCAATTGTCGGCGTTGCGCGCCAGGCCGGTCAGGCGATAGGACCAGGTGCCATCTTCCGTCAGCGCGCCAGCGAAATCGCCCGACACCTGCCGGCGGGCGTAGCTGCCGGTCTCAAGGTTCAGTTCGCGCAGCGGCTCGGTGGTCGGGCGTTTGCTGACGGTGTTGACCACCCCGCCCGGCGTGAGCTGGCCATACAGCACCGAGGCCGCGCCGCGCAACACCTCGACACGTTCCAGTCCATAGGGTTCCTGGCCGCCATCGTAGACGTTGGACTGCAGCTTGAGTCCGTCGCGCAGCAGGCCCGAATTGCCGGTGGCCACGTTGAAGCCGCGCAACATCAGGTCGTCCACCATGCGGCTGAAAGCCGGCGACTGGGCCGCCACACCCGGCGTGTAGCCCAGCGCGTCGGCGACGCTGGCGGCCTTGACGACGCGGATCTGGTCGCTGGTGACCACCGACACCGATTGCGGCGTCTCGATCAGCGACGTGTCGGTCTTGGCGCCGGCCATGCTGCGCAGGGCCACGTAACCGTCGACGTGGCCGGTGGGCGATTCGGCCGCGGCGGTCACGCGCACGGGCTCCAGCATGGCCGCGCCGCCCTGCGGCAGGGGTTGCGCGCTGAAGGTGCCGTTGGCGGTGATCCGCAGCTCCAGCCCGCTACCCATCAGGGCCAGCCGCAAGGCCTGTTCGGCGGTGTAGACGCCGACCACGGCGGGGGCCTGGCGACCAGCCACCAGCGCCGGCTCGACCGACACGGCACGGCCGCTCTGGCGCGCGATGCGGGTCAAGGTGTCGGCCAGCGGCGCAGCCGGCAGGTTGTAGCGCAGCGCGGCGGATGCGCCCGCCTGGGTGCTGGATTGCGCCTGGGCGGTGCCGGCCGGCACCGCCAGGGCAATGAGGAACGCGGCCGCCAGGCGCGGCGCGGAACGAACGGGGAACATGGAATCTCCTGCTGCAAGTGTGTGCTTCAGGAGGTATGTCCAGCGGACCCGGCGCAAGCGATCATTTTTTTTCGACTGACGGGCTGCGCAGGTCGATGCTGACCAGCCAGCCGGTCAGCGCGCGCACCTCGATCGGCAAGGTCTGGCGCAAGGACTCCAGCACCTGATCGGTGTCGTCCAGGGGAAAGGCCCCCAGCACCCGCAGCCGGGCGGCTTCGGGCGTGATACGCAGGAAACCGCGCCGGTACGGCCGCAAGGCCGACACCACCTCGCCCAGCGACCGGTCGCGCACCACCAGCATGCCGTCCCGCCAGGCTGCAGCCTCGGCCAGCGCTGCGTCCGGCGCGCCGACGCCATCCGCGCCGAAACGCGCGCCCTCGCCCGCCGCCAGGACCCGCCGCTGGCCGGCCGCGCGCACTTCGACACTGTGTTCAATCACGCTGGCGATGCTGCCCCGCTCATCGCGCGCCACCCCGAACACCGTGCCCAGGGCTTGCACCTCGCCATCGGGACTGGCGACGATGAACGGCCGTGCAGCATCGGCCGCCACCCGCACGTACACCGCGCCGGCCCGCAGCCGCAGCACGCGGGCGCGGCCGCCAAATTCCAGGTCCACCGCGGAGCGGGCGTTCAGGGTCAGCAGGCTGCCGTCCGGCAATGTGTGCGTGCTGCGCTCGGCGGTGCCGCTATGCAGATCGGCGGCCAACGTGCGCAATGGCGTCTGCCGGTCGACCAGGACAGCCAGGCCCCCGGCCGCCAATGCCAGCCCCAATGCGTTGCGCAAGGCCCGACGCCGCGCCGGCGCGGTAGCCAGGGCGGCTCCCGCGGCGCGCGCCGGGACCCCGTCGGGTAACGGCGCGAACGTGTTCTTCAACGCCGCGGCGACCGTCTCCCAGGCGGCTGCGTGGCGCGGGTCGGAGCGGCGCCAGGCGTCGAAGCCGGCACGGTCGGCGTCGCCAGCCACGCCCGACGACAACAGCACCATCCAGTCGACCGCGGCCTCCAGGTCCGCCGGCAGCGTGGGCCCGCTCATGCCGCCAGGCGCGCCGCGACGCAGAGCGTGACGGCCTGTTTCATGCAGCGCCTGACGGTGATGCCCGACACGCCAAGGCGCTCGGCGATCTGCGGATACGTGAGTTCTTCCAGCTGGTTCAGCAGAAAGACCTGGCGCGTGCGCGCCGGCAGGCGTTGCAGGGCGCGGTCTATCTGCATCAGGGCCTCGACCGCCAGCGCGCGTTGTTCCTCGCTGGGCGCATGAGCCTGCGGCAGCAGTTCAAGGCTGTCGAGATAGGCCCGCTCGAGTTCGCGGCGACGCCAGAAGGTGTACAGCGTGCGCTGTGCCAGCGTGGTCAGGAAGGCGCGCGGTTCCCGGATGACCTCGGCCCGACTGCCGGTCAGCACCCGCACGAAGGTGTCGTGCGCCAGGTCGGCCGCATCGTGGCGGCAGCCCAGCCGGCGGCGCAGCCATTCCTGCAACCATGGATGATGGGCCTCGTACAGCTGGGCGGCGGTAGGCTGCGTCGGCTGCGCAGAATGGGACATGGGGGGAGGCGCGATAGCGGGTCAATAAAAATAAGAATTATTGTTATTTATTCCCCGCCACGCAAGCGCGGCATGCGCCCCGCCTGCCCCATCCCAGGCTTGGAGCGCTCTATACTTGCCGTCCCTGATTCCCTGGAAAGCCACGTGCCCGGATCGACAGCCTCAAGATGGTTCAGCTGGACCGGCATCGTCTTCGCCGCGCTGTACCTCGCCATCGTCATCCTCTGCGTTGCCGGCGCGCTCTTGGCCGACGGCGATGACAAGGGGCGTTTCGTGCTGCTGCAGTTGCCGCTGGCGCCGCAACTGGCGCTGCTGCATGAACTGAACCTGGACCGCCTGCTGGGAGACCTGTCCTGGGTCGGCGGCTATCTGCTGATCGGGCTGCCCACGCTGGCCCTCTTCTACTTCGCGGGCTGGGGCCTGGAGAAGCTCGTGCGCGCCGCATTCCGGCCGATCCCGGGCCGGCGCTAAGCCGGAGATGCCATAAAAAAACCGGCCATGGGCCGGTTTGCTTCATCCAGGGCGGCAGACTCAGACCGGACCGGTCCACTCCGTGACGAATTCGCGGTAGTCCGGGCGGTTGGCCGGCGGTACGGCGCAAGCCGGGGTGCCGATGGCCAGAAAGCCCAGGAAACGGTAGTCCAGCGCGTCCAGGCCCAGCGCGTTCTGCACGTCTTCGACGTAGGTGCCGATGCCGGTGCTCCAGAACGCGCCGTAGCCCAGCATGTGCACGGCGTTCAGGAGGTTCATGGTGGCGGCGCCGGTGGCCAGCAGTTGTTCCTGCTCCGGGATCTTGGTGTTGTCGTGCGCAATCTTCTGCGCCACCGCGACGAAGAGCGGCACGCCGGCCATCCATTCGCGCACCGACTTTTCCTTTTCCGGCGTCATGCGCGGATCGCCGCTGCGCTTGACGGCGTCCAACGCCAGATCGGCCAGCTTGCCGATGGCCTCGCCCTGGATCACCACGAAACGCCACGGGCGCAAGGCGCCATGGTCGGGCGCCGACATCGCCGCCTGCAGGATCTGTTCGAGTTCCTCGGGCTTGGGCGCCGGGGCGCGGAGGAACTTGAAGGAACGGCGGGTATTCAGGGCGTGCAGCGGGGTGGCGGTCTGGGTCGTGGTCATCGGATCGGGCGTCAATGAGAAAGAAACACAATTCATATTACGCCACTCCGCCGCCCCAGGCCGTCATCCCCCCGGACCGCCAGAGGTCATTCGATCTGGATGCCGACCTCTTTGATGACCCCCGCCCAGCGCGTCAGCTCCGCGTTGACGAACTGGCCCAGCTCGGCCGGGCTGCTGGCGCCGGGCGTGGCGCCCTCGCCCTTGAAGCGGGTCTGCAAGGCCGGCACGGCCAGCGAGCGCGCCACCGCCTGGTTCAGCACCGCCACCACCGCATCGGGCGTGCCCTTGGGCGCCATCAACGCATTCCAGGTGTTGATCTCGTAGCCCTTGAACATCGGGTCCTCCGCCACCGTGGGCACGTCGGGCAGTTCGGCCGAACGGTCGCGGGTGGTCACGGCCAGGGCGCGCAGCGCGCCCGCGCGAACCTGCGGCAAGGCTGCCGGCAAGGTGGCGAAGCTGAACTGGGTTTCGCCGCTCATGACCGAGGAATTGGCCAGCGACCCGCCGCGGTACGGCACGTGCTGGATCTGCACCTTGGCCTCCGAGGCGAACATGGCGCCGGCCACGTGCACTGGCGAGCCATTGCCGCTGGAGGAATAGTTCAGGTCGCCCGGTTTCTCGCGCGCCAGCTTGACCAGGTCGGCCACCGACGCCACGGGCAGCTTGGGATTGGCCACCAGCACCAGCGGGATGGACGCGATCATGCTGACCGGCGTGAAGCCGCCCACCGGGTCGTAGCCCAGCGATTTCTTGTACACGACCGGATTGATGCCATGGCTGGACACGGTCGCCATGAACAAGGTGTAGCCATCCGGCGCGGCCTGCTGCACGGAGGCCGCGGCGATGTTGCCGGCGGCGCCAGCCTTGTTCTCGATGATGACGGGCTGCTTGAGCTCCTTGCTCAACTGCTCGCCCAGCGCCCGGGCCAGGATGTCCGTGGTGCCGCCGGCGGCGTAGCCCACCACGATGCGCACCGGCTGGCTTGGGTACGCCCCCTGCGCGTGCAGCGGCGCCGCGCACAGCCACGCCGCCAGGCCAGCCAGGCCCGCCCTCAGATAAACCGCTTTCATGTCTGTCTCCTCGTCGCCGCGCTTCTGCTGCGCGGTCTATGGCCAGGCCGTCCCCGGTGGGATCGGTGGCCGGGTTGATCCGGTCCGCGGCGAATTCAGGACGCAAGCCTCCCCGGGCCGCGCCGGCGACGGCGCGGACCTGAAAGCCGCGTAGGGAATCCGGCCCGCGGCCGGAGATCAGGTACCGGTGAACACCGGCGCTCTCTTTTCCGCGAACGCCTTGCGGCCTTCGCGGTAGTCATTGCTTTCGAAACACTCCAGCACCAGACGGCGCATGCCTTCCACGTCGACCTCCGGTCCCAGCTGCTGAAGCTGTCGGATCATCTTCTTGCCGGCGCGCAGCGTCAGCGGGGCGTTGGCCTGGATCTGGGCCAGCATGGTTTCCAGCACCTGCGGCAGTTCGTCCACCGGCGCGACCCTGCGGATCAGGCCCAGCTCCTTGGCTTCGCGGGCGTCATAGCGCGCCGCCGTCAGGAAGATTTCCAGCGCGTTGGCCGGGCCGACCGCCGTCACCAGGTTGCGGATCGCGGTCAGGCGGTAGCCCAGGCCCAGCTTGCCTGCGGGAATCGCGAAGCTGCTGTTGTCGGAAGCGATGCGGATGTCGCAGCACAGGGCGATGTTCAGGCCGCCGCCGATGCAATAGCCCTGGATGTACGCGATCGTGGGCTTGTCGTAGTCGTACAGCGCCAGTTGCGCGGTTTCGGCCACGCGCTCGTACTCCACCACCGCGTCTTCGCCGCTGCGCAGCTTGTCGAACTGCGAGATATTGGCGCCGCTGACGAAGGCCTTGCCGCCCGCGCCCTGCAGCACCACCGCCCGGATCTCCGGGTCCTGGCGAAAGGCTTCCAGCACTACCGGCACCGCTTCCCACATGGCGAACGATACGGCGTTGTGCCGCTGCGGATCGTTGAAAGTCAGCCAACCTATCGCGCCACGCTTCTCGGCCACGATGTTGTCGGTAATGTCGCCCCGCAGGATGCGTTGTATGGTCACGGTTGCTTTCCTTGTATGACTGTCTGGTGCCGTTGTATGCCGTTGGTCAGGTGGACGCGCATGGCAAGGCGCGCTGCCTCGCTGTCGCCGGCGACGATGGCATCGAAGATGCGGTGATGTTCGCGTTCGATTTCCGGCACGCGCTCGGTGCCGGCGCTGGTGTAGCGCAGCGTGCGCACGGCGCCGCGGAACACGTGGCGCAGGTGCGCCAACAGGCGCACGAAATAAGGGTTGTTGGTGGCCTCGCCCACGGCCATGTGGAAGTCCAGCGCGTGGTCGGCGGCGGCCTGCCAGTCATTGCCTGCCGCGTCGACCCGTTGCAGGGCCTGGCGCAGGGTTTCGATCTGTTCGGGGGTACGGTGCAGGGCCGCCTGCGCGGCCGCGCCGGATTCCAGTTCCACCCGCAGCTGGAAGATGTGCGCCAGCGGCTCGGGCTGCAGCAGGTCTTCCGGCGCGATTTCGAAATTGCGCGTGCCCACGTCCTGCGCCACGAAGGACCCCACGCCGCGCCGCGTATCCACATACCCCGACAGCTTCAGCCTCGCGATCGCCTCGCGCACCACATTGCGGCTGACGGCGAACATCTGCGCCAGTTCGAACTCGGTGGGCAGGCGCTGGCCGGGCTCGAATTCGCGCGCCACGATCTTCTGGCGGATCTGCGAAGCGATCTCGTCCGGCAGGTTGTCGGGGCGTCCCAGGCTGGAAAAGACCTGGTCGGCGGCGGCGGTGGATGGTGCGTTCATGTCTGGGCTGTCTCCGTCTGGGCCGCCGGATACGCGGGCGGCCTTGGCGGCGATTTTATGCTCGGTGCCTGGACGTATCCCTTAAATGACGCCTTCGCGGGCCAGCTGCTGCAAGTCGGCAGGCGCCAATCCCAGCATGCCGCCATAGACGTCGCCGTTGTGCTGGCCGCGTTCGGGCGCGGGCGCCATTTCCCCGGTGGTGGAACGGCTCAGGATCATGGGCTGCCCCACCACCGAAATCGGCCCCAGCGCGGGATGGCGGATCTCGCGGCTGAGCCCCAGGTGGCGCACCTGCGGATCCTCGAAAGTCTGGTCCATGCCCAGGATCGGACCGCAAGGCACGCCTTCCTTGTTCATCAGCGCTATCCATTCGGCGGTGGGCCGGGTCGCGGTGCGCGCGCCGATGGCCGCGTTCAGCGCGGGTCGGTTGCGCGCCCGCAGCGGCACCGTCAGGAAGCGCTCGTCCTCGATCAGTTCCGGCAATTCCAGCACGCGGCACAGGCGCGCATAGATGTCGTTGCCCATGGCCGCGATGTTCATATAGCCGTCGCTGGTGGGGAACACGCCGGTCGGGCTGCTGGTGGGATGGTCGTTGCCGCTCTGGCCAGGCACCTCGCCGTTCATCAGCCAGCGCATCGCCTGGAAATCCATCATCCAGACCTGCGATTGCAACAGCGATGTCTGCACCCACTGCCCTTGCCCCGACACCTCGCGCTCCAGCAGCGCGATGAAGATGCCGATGGCGCAGAACAGGCCCGAGGTCAGGTCCGCCACCGGAATCCCCGCCCGCATGGGGCCGCGGCCGGGTTCGCCCGTCACCGACATCAGCCCGCCTATGCCCTGCGCGATCTGGTCCAGCCCCGGGCGTCCGGCGTAGGGGCCGTCCTGGCCGAAGCCGGACACGCTGGCGTAGACGATGCGCGGGTTCACCTGGCGCAGCGTCTCGTAGTCGATGCCCAGCTTGAACTTGACGTTGGGCCGGTAGTTTTCCACCACCACGTCGGCCTGGCGCACCAGGTCCAGGAACAGCGCCCGGCCCTGCGGATGCTTCAGGTTCAGCGTGACGCTGCGCTTGTTGCGGTGGGTGTTCTGGTAGTCCGCGAACTGGGCGGAGCCGCCCGGCTTGTCGTCCTGCTCGTCGCCCGGCTCTTCGATCTTGATGACGGTGGCGCCCCAGTCCGCGAACTGGCGCACGGCGGCGGGACCCGAGCGCACTCGCGTCAGGTCCAGAACGGTGAATCGGCCCAAGGGCTTGGAATCCATGCTTGTCTGCCTCTCTGTATGGCGCCGCCAATCGTCGACCGCGGCTGCCTTGTCATTATTTGTTGGATGTTGGACATCTTACATGCTGATTTTGGACGCAACAAGACGCCACCGCGCTTTTTGCGCGGCGGGTTTTCCCTAGGCCATCAGGCCCGTGCTCCGTGATGCCGCCCTGTCCAGGGCCGCTGTCAGCCCAGGTGCGTGTGGCGTTCCTGGCGCTCTTCGACCTGCATTTCGCTCAGGCCATGCAGGATGCCGCAGTCTTCCGTGTCGGGCCGGGCCGACAGGCAGCGCTGGCGCAATTCCGTGAGCTGGGTCTTGAGCTGGGTCAGTTCGGCGATGCGTTCATCCACGTGGGAGATGTGCTCGTCGAACAGTTCGTTGATGGGGCCGCAACCGCTCTGGTGGTTATCCGCCAGCGACAGGATGGCGCGGATCTCGTCCTGCGTCATGTCCAGCGCGCGGCAGTTGCGGATCAGGCGCAGCCGCTCCAGATGGGGCTGGCCGTAGCTGCGGTAGTTGTTCAGTCCCCTTTCCGGGGCTGGCAACAGCCCTTCTTTCTCGTAATACCTGACGGTCTCGACCGTGGTTCCGGCCGCCGTGGCCAATTCGCCGATACGCATCGCTGCCTCCCGGATCGCATCCGATTGATATAGGGGGTTGACCCTATAGTAACTCCAAGGTGTGGAATAGCGTCACCAGCTTATTTCAAGGCAGAGGACGATGTCTTTACCTCCGGTCAAAAAACACGAACATATGCCCGCCGGGCAAGGCGGCGCCTGCTGCGCGCACGACGGCTGCGACGCGCCCGCCAAGAACGCCCAGGCCCAGGCCGGACACGATCATGCGGGCCATGATCACGCGGATCACAGCCACGCGGGCCACGATCACAGCCACGACCATGCCGGCCATGACCACGCGCACGATCACAAGCACGATCGCAGCCACAAGCACGACCACGGCGGCGACGCCTGCTGCGGCCATGGTGATGGCCAGCCCTTCACCGTTTCGGGCGCCGGCGCGGCCACGCTGACCGCCGGCCCGGGCCAGTCGCTGGCGCGCCTGCGCATCGGCCAGATGGACTGCCCCACCGAGGAAACGCTGATCCGCAAAAAGCTCGACAACATGGCCGACGTCCACGCGCTGGACTTCAACCTGATGCAGCGCGTGCTGACCGTGGTGCACGCCGAAGGCGCGCTGGACCGTGTCATGGCCGCCATCAAGTCGCTGGACATGACGCCCGAGCCCCTGGCCGACAACGCTCCCGGCACGCCAGCCCCTGCCGCCAAACCGGTGAACTGGTGGCTGATCGGCGGCTCCGGCGTCCTGGCCGCGCTGTCGGAACTGTCGCATTTCGCCGGCTGGCCGCTGGGCGTCACCGCAGCCCTGGCCGTGGCCGCCATCCTGGCCTGCGGCATCAGCACCTACCGCAAGGGCTGGATCGCCGTACGCAACGGCAACCTCAACATCAATGCCCTGATGAGCATCGCCGTCACCGGCGCCGTGCTGATCGGCCAATGGCCCGAAGCGGCGATGGTGATGTTCCTGTTCAACGTGGCCGAACTGATCGAAGCCCGCTCCCTGGACCGGGCGCGCAACGCCATCCGTGGCCTGCTCGACCTGGCGCCGGAAACGGCGACCGTGCGCCAGGCCAATGGCGACTGGCTCGAAGTGCCCGCCGCCAGATTGCAGGTGGGCGATATCGTGCGGGTACGCCCGGGCGAACGCATCGCCGCCGACGGCATCATCGTCAGCGGCAGCTCGGCGGTGGACCAGTCCCCCATCACCGGCGAAAGCCTGCCCGTGGAAAAGACGCAGGACGACCCGGTCTACGCGGCCACCGTGAACGCGGCCGGCTCCTTCGAATACCGCGTCACGGCGGCCGCCGGCAACACCACGCTGGCGCGCATCATCCACGCCGTCGAACAGGCGCAAGGCGCGCGCGCGCCGACCCAGCGCTTCATCGACCGCTTCTCGCGCATCTATACGCCGGCCGTGGTGGGCATCGCGGTGCTGGTGGCGGTGCTGCCGCCGCTGTTCTGGAACCAGCCCTGGTTCGACGCCATCTACCGCGCCCTGGCGCTGCTGATCATCGCCTGCCCCTGCGCGCTGGTCATTTCCACGCCGGTCAGCATCGTCAGCGGCCTGACCGCGGCCTCGCGCCGCGGCATCCTGGTCAAGGGCGGCGTGTACCTCGAAGAAGGCCGCAACCTGAAATGGCTGGCGCTGGACAAGACCGGCACCCTGACCCACGGCAAGCCGGTGCAGACCGACATCCAGGATTGGGACGTGTCTGACCAAAGCCGCCAGCCGGCCGCGCTGGTCGCCGCCAGCCTGGCCGCCCGCTCCGACCACCCGGTATCGCTGGCCGTGGCCAATGCCGCGCGCGACGCCGGCACGGCCTTGCTGGACGTGCAGGACTTCACCGCCCTGCCCGGCCGCGGCGTCAGCGCCACGCTGGACGGCGTGACCTTCCAGCTGGGCAACCGCCGCCTGATGCGCGAACTGGGCGTCTCCAGCCCCAAGCTGGAAGCGCGCCTGGACGAACTGGAACGCCAGGGCAAGAGCGCCATCGCGCTGACCGACGGCAATCGCGTGCTGGCCGTAGCCGCCGTGGCCGACACGGTCAAGCCGACCAGCGCCGCCGCCATCGCGGACCTGCACGCCCTGGGCGTGCGCACCCTGATGCTGACGGGCGACAACACGCCCACCGCGCAAGCCATCGCGCAACAAGTCGGCATCGACGAAGCCCGCGGCGACCAGTTGCCCGAAGACAAGCTAGGCGCCATCGAAAGCAAGCTGGCGTCTGGCGGCCGCGTCGGCATGGTGGGCGACGGCATCAACGACGCCCCCGCCCTGGCGCGCGCCGACATCGGCTTCGCCATGGGCGCGGCGGGCACCGGTACCGCCATCGAGACGGCCGACGTGGCCCTGATGGACGACGACCTGCGCAAGATCGGCACTTTCCTGCGTCTGTCCCACGCCACGCATTGCGTGCTGGTGCAGAACATCGCGCTGGCGCTGGGCATCAAGGCCGTGTTCCTGGCCCTGGCCATGACCGGCAACGCCACGCTGTGGATGGCGGTGTTCGCCGACGTGGGCGCGAGCCTGCTGGTGGTGGCGAACGGCCTGCGGCTGTTGCGGGCGGCGCCTGCGGCACACTGACGCGGAGCAGTCCGATTCCCGGTGGCGCATGCATTGCATGGCCGCCGGGAAAAGCAGGCCTCAGCCCGCCTGCTCTTCCTGCGGCCAGTCGCGCAGCACCGGCGCGTCCGGCGCGCCAGGCCCCACGTCGCGCAGATGGTCGTGCTGCAGCAGCGCCATGCGGTAGGCGTCGCGATAGCCGCCGTTGGAAAAGAACTCTTCCTTCAACAGTCCTTCGATCTGGAAGCCGCAGCGCTCATAGATGTGCACGGCGGCGGTGTTGTCCTTGTCCACCACCAGATAGACCTTGTGCAGGTTCAGCACGCGGAAGGCATAGCCCACAGCGATGCGCGTCGCCGCCTTGGCGTAGCCCCGGCCCTGATAGCTGGGCGCGATGATGATCTGGAATTCGGCGCGGCGATGGATGTAGTCGATTTCCACCAGCTCGACCAGGCCGGCGGGCTGCCCGGTGTCGTGCTCGATGATGAAGCGCCGCTCGTTCTGGTCGTGCAAGTGGCGGTCATACAGGGCGACCAGTTCGTCGTAGGCCTCGTAAGGCTCTTCGAACCAATAACGCATGATGACGTCGTTATTGTTGATCTTGTGCACGAAGTGCAGGTCGCCACGCTCCAGGGGGCGTATTTTGATATCGGTTGTGACCGACATGGTGATACCTCCGAAAGTGCGCCCATTGTAAGCGGGCGCGGCCCGGCGCGCTGGCGCTCAGCCGCCCGAGAACGCCGGCAGGCGTTGTTCTATGCGCCGCATGACCTCATTGGCGGCGGACGACAGCGGCCGCCCCAGCCGCAGCAGCGCCTGGCATTCGGGCGCGCTCAGGATGGGATGCGCGATGGGAATCGCCACCAGTTCGCCGCTGGCCAGCTCATGATGCACGCCCAGGTTCGGCATCAGCGTCACGCCCGCTCCTGTCATCGCGTACTGCTTCAGTACGCGCAGCGAATTGGTGGTAAGGCTGGGCGTCAGATGGATGCGCTCGGTGAATTCCAGCAAGTCCACCGCCTGGCGCAGCCCGTAGGGCGCGGACATCAGCGCGAAGGGATACGGCATGATGTCGGCGATGGTCAGCGGCCCGCGCCTTGCGGCCAGGGCATGGCCGCGGCCCGCCAGCAGGCAGACCGGATGCTTGCGGCTGGCGCGGCAGCGCAGCCGCGGGTCCACCGGCGGGTTGTAGGCCAGCCCGATGTGGGCCGCGTCCGAGGCCACCGCCTCGACCACCTCATTGACCGAACCGACGTTGACGCTGATGTTGATCTGCGGATATTCGATGCAGAACGGCCCGACCACGTGTTCCATCAGGCCGTCGATAAAGCCTTCGCTGATCATCAGCTGCACGTTGCCGCGCTGCATGCCGCGCAATTCCTGCAGGCGCGCATTCAGATGCTCCTGCTGGGCGCGGCAGCCGCGGTGGTACTCCAGCAGCATATCGGCGGCCTCGGTGGGCGTCAGCCCGCGCGAGCGCCGCTCGAACAACTGCACGCCCAGTTCCTTTTCCAGCAGCTGGATCTGCCGGCTGATCACGGAGGCCGCGGTATCCAGCTTGTCGGCCGCGCCCCGTATCGAGCCGCAGGCCATGACCTCGTTGAAGTACTTCAGGCGGACCTGGCTGATTTCCTGCATGTCCCGCGTTCCTGGGGCGCCTGGTGGCGCCGGTTGAAGGTGATTCAAGCGTTGCCCACAGGGCAACGATAATTTATCACCCCGGTCATTGTTCGGAACGCCCCTGTCTTCCAATAATGGCGGCCGCGGAAGCCACAGGGTTTCCGGCCCAACCCCAGCCAGCGCGGGCGCCAGACCCGCGCGAGGAGACATGCAATGCCCCATCCGACCACGCCGGGCGCGGACCCGCGCCTGGCCCCGCTCTATCGCAAGATCACGTGGCGCCTGCTGCCCTTCCTGCTGCTCTGTTACGTCTTTGCCTACCTGGACCGAATCAACATCGGCTTCGCCAAGCTCCAGATGCAGCAGGACATCGGCATTTCCGACGCCGTCTACGGCCTGGGCGCCGGCATCTTCTTCCTGGGCTACGTCATCTTCGAAGTGCCCAGCAACCTGTTGCTGACCCGCATCGGCGCTCGCCGCACGATCAGCCGCATCATGGTGCTGTGGGGCCTGACCTCGGCCTCGATGCTGTTCGTGCAGGGCGAATGGAGCTTCTACGTCCTGCGCTTCATGCTGGGTGTATTCGAAGCCGGCTTCGCGCCCGGCATGATCTTCTACCTGACCTACTGGTACTCGCAGTCGCGCATGGCCGGCGTCATGGCGGTGGTGATGCTGGCCGGCCCCATCGGCGGCATCGTCGGCGGCCCCGTGTCGGCCTGGATCATGACCGCGTTCTCGGGCGCGCACGGCCTGGACGGCTGGCAATGGATGTTCCTGTTGGAAGGCCTGCCCTGCGTGCTGCTGGGCGTCATCGCGTACCGCTACCTGGACGACAAGCCGGCCGAGGCCAAGTGGCTCAGCGCCGAGGAAAAAGCGCTGCTGGCGGCCGACCTGGAGACCCGCGGCACGCAGCAAAAGCACGCCTTCAAGCAGGTGCTGCGCGACCCCGTCATCTACGGCATGGCCCTGACCTACTTCTGCCTGATCTGCGGCATCTATGCCGTCAGCTTCTGGCTGCCCACGCTGCTCAAGCTGGCGGGCGTGCACGACACCATGGAGATCGGCCTGTATTCCGCCATCCCCTACATCGCCGCGGCGGTCTTCATGCTGTGGTTCGCGCGCAGCTCGGACCGCATGCAGGAACGGCGCTGGCATACGCTGATTCCGGCGCTCCTGGCCGGCGTGTCCCTGTGCATCGCCACCGCCGCGCCGACGCAATTCGCGCTATCCCTGAGCGCGATCACCCTGGCCACGGGCTTCATGTGGGCCTCCTACACGGTATTCTGGGCGATTCCTTCGCAGTACCTCAAAGGAGAGGCAGCAGCCGGCGGCATCGCCCTCATCAACAGCATCGGCCTGCTCGGCGGATTCCTCAGCCCGTCCATCATCGGCTGGTCCAAGGAAGCCACGGGCACGCTGGCTGGCGGCCTGTACGTGATCTCCGCCTTGCTGGTGGCAGGCGCCTTGCTCCTGCTGGTGAACCGTCCGCCCCGTTCCGCGCCCGCCCGCGCCTGAAGTCCAACCCACAGGAAACGATCATGCATATTCTGGTTGCTGGCTTCCAGCACGAAACCAACACCTTCGCGCCGTCGCTCGCCGCCTACGACAACTTCGTGCGCGGCGAAGGATTCCCCGCCATGGTGCGCGGCAAGGACATGCTGGCGCTGCGCGAGGTCAACATCCCCGCCGGCGGCTTCATCAACGCGACGCTGGCCCAGGGCCATACGGTCGAGACCGTGATCTGGGCGGGCGCCAGCCCCTCGGCCCATGTAACCCGCGACGCCTACGAACGAATCGCCGGCGAAATCCTGGACGCGGCCCGCAACGGCAGCTACGACGCCGTCTACCTCGACCTGCACGGCGCCATGGTCGCCGAACACCTGGACGACGGTGAAGGCGAACTGCTGGCGCGCGTGCGCCAGATCGTCGGACCCGACGTGCCGGTGATCGCCAGCCTGGACCTGCACGCCAACGTCACCGCGCAGATGCTGCAGGAAGCCGACGGCCTGGCCGCGTTCCGCACCTATCCGCATGTGGACATGGCCGACACCGGCGAGCACGCGGCGCGCCTGCTGCAGGCCCGTATCGCGGCCGGCGACAGCTGGAGCCGCAGCGAACGCCGCCTGCCCTTCCTGATTCCGATCAACGGCATGTGCACGATGCTGCAGCCGTCCAAGGGTGTGTACGAGCTGCTGGAAAGCCTGGAGCAGACTCCGGGCGTGGCCTCCATCTCGTTCGCGCCCGGCTTTCCGGCTGCGGACTTCCCCGAGTGCGGCCCGGTGGTCTGGGCCTACGGCACCGATGCGGCAGCCGTCGAACGCGTGACCGAAACCCTGTACCAGCGCGTGCTGGAACTGGAGCCGCAATGGTCGCCCGACTTCCTCGAGCCGTCCGAGGCCGTGCGCCGCGCGCAGGCGCTGGCGGCGGGCGCATCGCGCCCCGTGGTCATCGCCGACACGCAGGACAATCCGGGCGCGGGCGGCGACGCCAACACCACCGGCATGCTGCGCGCGCTGGTGCAGGCCGATGCCCAGAATGCCGCGCTGGGGCTGTTCTACGACCCCGAGGCGGTACGCCAGGCCACCGCGGCCGGCATCGGCGGCAAGGTCCGCCTGAGCCTGGGAGGCCAATCGGGCGTGGCGGGCGACTCCGCTTTCGAAGGCGAGTTCGTGGTCGAAACCCTGTCGCCCGGCAAGCTGCGCTTTGACGGGCCGATGATGAACGGTATGGACGTGGACCTGGAAGCCGTGGCCGGCCTGCGCATCGGCGGCGTGCGGGTGGTGGTCAGCGCCACCAAGTCGCAGATGCTGGACCGCAACCTGTTCCGCGTCGGCGGCGTGCAGCCCGAGGAAATGGCAATCCTGGTGGTGAAGAGTTCCGTGCACTTCCGCGCGGACTTCCAGCCCATCGCCCACGAAGTGCTGGTGGCCAAGGCGCCCGGCCCGATGCAGGCCGACCCGGCCGACCTGCCCTGGACCCGGCTGCAGCCCGGCATCCGCGTGCGGCCGCAAGGCAAGCCGTTCTCTTACTGAACGCCCCGCCCCGCCGCCAGCCGGCGGGGTTTGCTTTCGCGCGGCGCAGTGGCAGACTGGAAGCATGAAAAAGCTCCATACGCTCGCCTATCCGCGCCTCGGCGCGTCGGACTCCGCGTTCATCGAGGAGTTCCGGCGCCAGCATGACGGCCAGCATCCGCTGGTGCAGGCGCACTTCACCATGGCATTCGGCTGCGCGGGCATCGACGAACAGGCCTACCAGCAGCACCTCGAAGAGGTCGCAGGCCTGCACGGCCCGATAGACTTCGTATGCCGTTACGCCATGCTGGGGGCCGACCCCGCGCACGCTTACGCGTACCTGGTTCCCGATGAAGGCCACAGCCAGCTGTCGCGGCTGCATGACGCCCTGTACCGCCAGGTGCTGGCGCCGACCTTGCGCCTGGACATTCCTTATGTGCCGCACATCACCATGGGGTCGTCCACCAACCGGGCACTGATGAAATCGCTGTGCGATGAATTGAACCGCAACGGACTTGAAATTCGCGGCACGGTCGACAAGTTGACGATGGCTGTCCTGGAAAATGGCGTGCTGACGGACCTGACTTCGGCCCGGCTTTCCGGCTGAGGGGCCCGGCACCGCCTGCCCCGCCCCCGCTCACTACTTCAGCTTGCCCTGCGGATTGACGAAGTCTTCCAGCGTCAGCCCCTTTTCCTTCAGGATGGCTTCCAGCAGCGGCTGCAGCTTGCCCAGGCTTTCCTGCACGGTTTCGCGCACGGTATCGACCACCACCTGGGTGCTGCGTTCGATCTCGATGTTGACGAAATCGCCCACCTGCTTGTCCTCGAACACCGTCATGCGGCGGGTTTCCGGAATCAGCCAGACCTCGAACCAGCCCTCGGCGCGGTTGACCTCCGATACGGTCAGGCTGGCGCCGTTGATGGCGATATAGCCCTTGGCGAAGACATACTTGCGGAATGCCTCGGGGATGCTGAAGCGCATCAGGCGGTTGGTATCGGACGACTTCACCATCACCACTTCAGAGGTGAAATCCACGTGCCCGGACAAGGGATGGCCGCCGATCTCGGCGCCGTCCTTGGCGGCCCGCTCGACGTTGGCGCGGTCGCCCTCCTGGTAGCTGCCCAGGGTGGTGATGGCCAGGCTTTGCAGCATGACGTCGAAAGTGGCCTGGGTCTCGGACAGGATTTCCGTGACGGTCAGGCAGACGCCATCGGTGGACACGCTGGCGCCGATGGCCAGGTCCACGCAAAAACCAGGGGGGAAATCCAGCGTGAAAGTGCGCAGGCCTTCGCGATCCGCGATCTTGGCGATCTTCGCGGTGCCTTGAACAATACCGGTGAACATACGGATCCTGAATGCGGGGCGGCGCCCCTGAAGCAAAACATCAACGTTAACCGATATTTTGCCAGGGGCCGGGCCGCCCGCAAGCCGGGATCAGTGGCGGATGGCGATCGTCTTCAGGGTGGTGAAGCCGTACAGCGCTTCAAAGCCCTTCTCGCGGCCATAGCCCGACTGGCGCGAACCGCCGAAAGGCAGCTCCACGCCGCCGCCAGCGCCGTAGTTGTTGATGAAGACTTGACCTGCGCGCAGCTTGCGCGCCAGGCGCAGCTGGCGGCCGCCGTCGCGGGTCCAGACGCCGGCCACCAGGCCGTACAGCGTGCCGTTGGCGATTTCCAGCGCCTCTTCCTCGGTGTCGAACACCATGGCGGCCAGCACCGGGCCGAAGACTTCTTCCTGCGCCAGGCGGCTGTTGGGCGGCACGTCGCGGAACAGCACGGGCGGTTGGTAGAAACCGGCCTCGGGCGTGCCTTCCTTCAATTTGCCGCGGGCCGCGACCTTCATGCCTTCAGCTTCGGCTTCAGCCAGGAAGCCGCGCACGCGGTCCTGCTGGCGCGCGTTGATCAGGGGGCCCACGTCCAGGTCGGCCGCGGCCGGACCGGTAACGGTGGCCGAGAACGCGTCGGACAGGCGCTTGAGCACCGTTTCGTACACGCCGCGCTGGATCAGCACGCGGCTGCCGGCCGAGCAGGTCTGGCCCGCGTTCTGGATGATGGCGGCCAGCAGCACCGGCATGGCGGCGTCCAGGTCGGCATCGTCGAACACGATCTGGGGCGACTTGCCGCCCAGTTCCAGCGTGACCGGCACGTGGTTTTCGGCGGCGGCATGCGCCACCATCTTGCCCGTCTGCGGCGAACCGGTGAACGAGATGTGGTCGATGCCCGGGTGGGCGGACAGCGCCGCGCCGGCTTCATGGCCATAACCCGTGCAGATGTTCAAGGCGCCTGCCGGCAGGCCGACCTCGGCCGCGATCTCCGCCAGCTTCAAGAGCGACAGGCAAGCGTCTTCCGCGGGCTTGACCACGCACGCGTTGCCCGCGGCCAGGGCCGCGCCGACGCTGCGGCCGAAGATCTGCAGCGGATAGTTCCAGGGCACGATGTGGCCGGTGACGCCGTGAGCTTCGCGCACCGTCAGCACGGTGAAGCCCGGGGTGTAGGGAATGGTCTCGCCATGCAGCTTGTCGACCGCGCCGGCATAGAACTCGAAGTAGCGGGCAACGGCGGCGGCGTCGGCGCGCGCCTGCTTGATGGGCTTGCCGGTGTCGGCCGATTCCAGCTGCGCCAGCTCTTCCTGACGCTCCAGCAGCGCAAAGGCGATACGCATCAAGAGGCGGCTGCGCGCAGCGGGCGCCATCTGGCCCCACTCGCCTTCAAAAGCCTCGCGCGCCGCGGTCACGGCGCGGTCCACATCCGCCGCGCCCGAACGCGCGATCGCCTCGAAGGGCTTGCCATCGGACGGGTTCAGGACGGGAATGGTTTCACCGGTGGCGGCGGCCACCCATTGGTTGGCGATAAAGTTCTTCTGAGTCACGATGTGCGGAGTAAAGTAGCGGCCGAACGGCCGGTTGCAGGGATATGGCGTCGCGCGCGGGTTGCGTTTTGGTTTCGGGTCAAGGTACGGGAGCGCGCCGCAACTTGTCAATTGAATTGACAGCTTTTATCCCAAGAGTCAGGATATTTCCCGACCACCTCGGGTAATCCCTAATAATTCAGCGGCTTAACGCCACCCCGGATTTGTCATGGTGACTGACAAGCCCGGCAATGCATGTAGGAATGACGATGAGCAATGTGCGGGATCCACAGCTGGAATCGCTGCTGCAAGCCGTGGACCGCCCCCGTCCTGAATTGGACGTGCTGGCGGAAGTGGCTTCGGGCCTGGGCTACGTGCGCGCCGAACGCTTTGCCGAGCGCGTCTACGAAAGCCTGTTCTATGCCATTGCCACCGGCAAGATCGCGCCCGGCAACAAGCTGCCAACGGAACTGGAGCTGGCCGCGCTGTTCGAGGTATCGCGACCGGTGGTGCGGCAGGCGCTGGATCGGCTGCGCGAAGACCAATTGGTGGACTCCATCCGCGGCTCTGGCACCTATGTGCGCGCAAAACCCGACCTGATGGGCGGCATGCCCGCGGTCGACCCGGCGCGCCGCGTCGGCCATATCCTGGAAGGCCTGGAACTGCGCATGGTGATCGAGCCCGAATGCGCCTACCTGGCTGCGCTGCGCCGCACCGACGAAGACCTGCGCGAAATGGACCGCATGCTGACCGGCTACGAAGAAGCCGACGCTTCCGGCGCCATCGCCCACCATCACGATTACGGATTCCACCGCGCCATCGCCGCGGCCACCAGCAACCAGCGCTTCGTGCAGGTGCTGAAATCCCTGGAGTACGACGTCAGCCACGCCGTGAACGTCATGCGCCACCTGGTCCACAGCGAACCCTGGAAGCGCACCCGCGCCGCCATCGAAGAACACCGCCACATCTACCGGCTGATCCAGGAACAGGACGCCGAAGGCGCGCGCAACGTCATGCGCGCCCATATTGAAAAAGCCCGCAGCCGCATGCTGAACAGCGGCTCGGAACATTGAGCAGGAAGCCTTAACTACATGTCATCGCAACAACGCCCCTCCCTGGACCTGAACCAGCAGCTCGTCGTCGTCACCGGCGCCAGCCGCGGCCTGGGCGCCGCCATCGCCCGCGCCTTCCTGCGCGAAGGCGCCAAGGTCGTCGTCAACTATCTGAACAGCGCCGAACGCGCGCAGGCACTGGCCGCCAGTGCGCCTGACCGCGCCATCGCGCTGCAGGCCGACGTGCGCGACCCGGCCGCCGTCGCCGCCATGTTCGCGCAAGCCGCCAAGCATTTCGGCCAGCCCGTGACCACCGTCGTCAACAACGCCCTGCCCGCCTTCCAGTTCAACGGCGATGCCCGTCCGCATGCCGGCGCGCTGGACTGGACGCAGATGAACGCGCAGCTGGAAGGCAGCGTGCGCGCCGCGCTCAACACCACGCAGGCCGCTCTGCCCGCCATGCGGACCGCTGGCGGCGGGCGCATCATCAACGTGGGCACCAACCTGGTCCAGAACCCGGTGGTGCCATACCACGACTACACCGCGGCCAAGGCGGCGCTGCTGGCCTTCACCCGCACCTTGTCGCATGAACTGGGCGCGGACGGCATCACCGTCAATATGGTGTCGGGAGGCTTGCTGCGCACCACCGACGCCTCGGCAGCCACGCCGGACGCGGTCTTCGACATGATTGCCGCGGGCACGCCGCTGCGCGAAGTCACCACGCCCGAGCAATTCGCCGACGCCGTGCTGTTCTTCGCCAGCCCCTGGTCGCGCGCGGTGACGGGCCAGAACCTGATCGTCGACGGCGGACTGGTGAAGGGTTGAGCCGCGTTGCGCCAACACGGCGCGCTATGCCTGCAATCGTCTCGCGCTGATTTCCACTGCGGCGTACTTGATGCCCTTGAGCGCGGCGTCCTCGCTCACGAAGGCGGAATCGCCCACGCCTATCCGCGTCCATTCGCGGCCTGGCGCGGTGCGCACCCAGGCTTCGTAGCCTTGCTGCGACGCAAGCGGCCTGAGTTCGTATTCGAGCTGATGCCCGTTGAGCCTGATCACTCCGGTTCTCATTGTTTTCTCCCCGGCGCCTCAACGCTGGCCCGCGATGGCGCAGGCGCGCATCAGGATGTGCCCAGGCCCCGCGGGCGTTGCGCGGTAGTCCTGCGCCCGCACCACTTCTGACACGCGCTGCCCGTCCGCCATCCATTGGCGGGCGACGCTGACGACATCGGTGAACTCGGGTTGCGGCCCGTCCAGCAACCAGCCGACGATGGGGACGCCAGGCATGACGGCCACACCAGGAGAAACCTGATCCAAATCAAGGGGCTTCATACTCCTCTCCGTTCAGGGAACTGTAGGGAGCGTAGACGCCGGGTCAATTCTCAGGCATTAGAAAACCGCAAAAAATAGAACATTTTGTGTATTCCCCGCCAGCGGCGCGGAGCAATCATCCCTGGCTGAGCACGCCACGCAGGGTGGAAATAAAAATTCACACATAAACTATCTGGGTGGCGCCGAGGAACGGCTGCCTCTCATTGCGCGGCAGCCAGCTCGGCGGGCGCCAAGGTCGCCGGATCGCGCGCAACCGGCGTTTCGATTGCCACGATCTGGCCATTCTCCATCCGTATCAGGCGGTCGGCCAGATGGAAATAGCGGTCGTCGTGGGAGATCACCAGCACCGCCGCGCTGATCGAGTTTGCTGCGGGGAAGGAGATGCAAGCCGCGCATGGCGGCATGGCGTCAATGGAGGCAGACGTGGCGAGAACAGGCCTGAAAACTAGGCCTTGCCGCCGAGGTCCTTAGTGCCCGGAACATCGATATCGTTCGCGGAAGGAACCAGACCCGCCATCAACCACAAGCGGCCAGCCTTGTCGTAGGCCTGGCGATGTGCCGCATCGGCGGCGAGCCATTGCACCAGCTCGGCTTCGTCGGTTGCATCGAAACTATCGTGCTCGTGCTGGCGTAGCACCCAGGACCAGGCAACATCCCAGACCGGGTCTTGCTTCGAATTGATGTCATCGCCCATAGGCTACCTTGGGGGCTAAAAGGCTGGTTGGCGCTATGGTAAAGGAAAAGGTTATCCACGATAACCTCTCTGAGGGACGACACGCTGTCCAAACCGCATGCCTGCGCCCACCTGGCCCAAGGGCAACTGCGCAGCCTGATGCCTGCGGGCTCAGGCCTCCAGCAAATCGCGGCAGCTGGCGACGGCTTCGGTGGCATCCCGGAGCATGAAGTTCACAAGCGTGGCTGAGCAGCCCATTTGCCGCGCAACCTCCCGCTGCGTCAAACCGCCGAGCCTGTAGAGTTCGAAGGCGCGCCGCGTCCTGGGCGGCAAGGTGCCCAGGATCTGGTCAATGGCATCGATCACCTGCCGCTCCTGGAAGCGCCGGTCCGGGACGCAGCCGCCGGCGACCTGCGGCAATTCCCCGTCGTCGGTATAGATGCGATACGTAGATTCGACGGCCTGACGGCGGCAGTGGTCCAACGCCAGATTGCGGACCACTTGGCAACAATAGCTATAAGGTTTGCTGACATCGCGCGCGCATGCCCCTTCCATGAGTTTCAGGTAGGCGTCTTGCGTGACTTCGTCCGCGATCTCCGGCGTGCCCACGATTCTTTGCGCGATGCGACGAAGCTGCGCCCGATGCGCAATGAATATGTCTCCAAGCCCCACTCCCTGCGTACCCATGGACATTGAAGCGCCTCCGCGCAAAGATTTATGGTGACTTGTAATAACTCAATCTATTGCGAAAAATTATCATTAATGAAAAATCGAATGTCTATCGCCGCGCCCTCGTTTTCGCCCTAACCTGGCGCTTTTTACAGGGATTCGAATCTGCTCCAGATTGCTTGCGGCACGAAGCCTCGAAAGCCTCTACGTCAACTTCAGAATGGACAGCCCGCCGGCTCGGGCTGCGCGGCCACGGTATCATCTGCGTCTGTCCCCGGCGACCGCCGACCACGCCCCGGATGTATGGCCAGATGATTAACTGGAACCGGGACCGTGGCAGGCGACGCCGCCGCAAGCCGCATGAATGAACGGTCTACAAAAACCATGAAATTAGCCACTTGGAACGTGAACTCCCTGAATGTGCGCCTGCCGCAGGTGCTGGACTGGCTGGCAGCCAATCCCGTCGACGTGCTGTGCATCCAGGAACTCAAGCTCACGGACGACAAGTTCCCCGAGGCCGCCTTCACCGAAGCCGGCTACCATGCCGTCTGGGCGGGCCAGAAAACCTATAACGGCGTCGCCATCATTTCGCGCGTGCCCGGCACGTCGATGGTGCGCAACATTCCCGGGTATGAGGATCCGCAGCAGCGCGTCCTGGCGCTGACTTTCCCCAGCCCTGAAGGCGATGTGCGCGTGGTCTGCGCCTACTGCCCCAATGGCCAGTCGGTGGGTTCGGACAAGTACGCCTACAAGCTGGACTGGTTCGAAGCCATGCGAGCCTGGCTGGCCGACGAGATCAAGCAGTATCCGCGGCTGGCCGTGCTGGGCGACTACAACGTCGCGCCGGCCGACGAAGACGTGCACAACCCCGAAAAATGGGCAGGCCAGGTGCTGGTGTCCGAGCCGGAGCGCAAGGCTTTCGGCGCCCTGCTCGACCTGGGACTGGCGGATTCCTTCCGCCTTTTCGAGCAACCGGAGAAATCCTTCAGCTGGTGGGACTACCGCCAGTTCGCGTTCCGCCGCAATGCCGGCCTGCGCATCGATCATGTCCTTCTGTCCGCGCCGCTGGTCAAGCGCTGCACCGCCTGCGTCATCGACAAGGAGCCGCGCCGCAACGAACAACCGTCCGATCACGCCCCGGTCGTTGCGACCTTGGCATTCGCCTGATTTTTTGTTCGGCGGCATATTGCGCAGGCCAAGAACATTCCTGTATAGTCTTGGTCTTGCTTCATTGGGGCGGTAGCTCAGCTGGGAGAGCGTCGCGTTCGCAATGCGAAGGTCGGGAGTTCGATCCTCCTCCGCTCCACCAAAATTCCCGCCAAGACAGGGCACTACATTTAACGATGTAGTGCCCTGTCTTGCTTTATGCGCCGGGTTCCGGCATCTGCCGAATCTCGATCCCGCAACGTGCGGAAATCGACTGGCTGCCAAGGCGCCGCCCACTTATCGTAGAAGTCCGAGCAACGCGGCGCGAGCGACGGCTGCAGTCCGATTCCGGGCGCCGAGCTTGGAAATGGCGTTTTTCGTATGGAATCTGACCGTCGACTCGGCAATCGCCAGTATTTCGGACACGTCGCTGCTGGTCTTGCCGTCCGCCGCCCATTTTAGAATTTCGGTCTCGCGACGCGTCAGCGGAGTATCTGGCGTTAATTTAAATCGCGGCAGCAAGACCCTGCTGAGCGCCAGGTGCGCAACGGTCACCAGCCATCGCATGCGCAATTCCTTGCTGAGCAGTTCCTCATCGGAGAGTTGCTCCTTCTGCCTGGCCAGCGTCAGCATTCCGCCGGTTCCGTACGCGTCCAGGTTCGACTGGGCCCATCCCACACAAAGCCCGGCTGCCTGCGCCTCGTCCCAAAGCTCTGGCGTTTTGGCAAACACCCTCTCCGACCAGACGATAGGCAGCGCAGACTGGCTGCAGTGTTTTACGGTAGGGTCGACTTCCACGTAACGCGCCTGCGCGTAGCGCTCCTGCCACACAGTCGGATAATTGCTGATCATGACGACCTGAGGGTTGGTAAACGGCAAGGCCGTCCCCACTGCATACCCGCAATAAGTAAACCCCAAATCCAATGCAGCGGCTGCCACCTTCGTGAAAACAGCTTGCTCAGTGGTTGCGCTATTAGTCGCCAATAGAAGGTCTTGTGCCCACGGCTTCATTCTGAATTCCGTCCCCGTGCATTTGCATCGCAATCATTTGAAAATCGCACGGCTGAAATCAAGAAAAGGCCGCTGTCGCAATATAGTTAAACTCCTGAAATATTTCAAAATATAAACAAACATGATTACTTGTTTATATTTTATTTATTGACTGCCGGCATTCAAACGCTTGCGTCGGCGCGCACCGTCGTCGCAGCGACTCGCAGCGCATCCAGGAACAACGATGCCGCAGCCGCGGCGCGCGCATCTCGCCGCGTCATGATGCCCACGGGATGCAGCCGCGCCTGCAAGGCCAGCGGCAGGATGGCCAGTTGCCCGTTTGCCGCCAGAGAGCGCGCCACACGCAGCGGGATGGCCGACAGCAGCGAGGTCCGCTGCAACAACGAGACGATGGTCAGGATGGCGCTGGATTCGATGGCTACCTGCGGAAAGCCTGCGCCGCGCGCCGAGACGGCGGCGGCGACCATGCTGTAGAGCGCGGCGTTGCGCGACGGCAGCACCCAGCGGCAGTTGTCCAGCGCGGCGCCGCTCAGGCGGCTGCGCGAGGCCAGCGGATGGGCGGGGCCGCAGACGACTGCGGTAGCCTCGTCGTAAAGGATCTCGCATTGCAGATCCGCGTCCGCACCCTCCACCCCCAGCCGTCCCACGACGCAGTCCAGCTCGCCCGCACGCAAGGCGGGCAGCAACTGCTTTTCCAGGCCCTCGGACAGCTCTATGCGCAGAGCTGGATGGCTTTCTTGCAGGCCTTGCACCGCAAGCGGCACCAGCAGGTGCGCGACCACCGGAAAAATGCCTGCCCGGACCTTGCCGGTCGCGCCGTTGGCGGCCGCCGCGAGTTCGGCGTGCGTGGCGTCCAGCTCATTCAGCAGCAGACGCGCGCGATCGATCATCAGCAGGCCCAGCGCGGTCGGCGCGACGCCGTGATGCGAACGCTCGAACAAGGGCTGCCCTGCCAGCGCCTCGGCCTCGCCCAGGAGCTTGCTCAGCGCGGGCTGGCTAAGGTGCATGGCTTCGGCTGCCCGGTGCAGATTGCCGACCCGTCCCAGCTCGTCCAGCAAGACCAGGTGGCGGATGCGCAGGCGCGATCGCAGCTGCTGCAAAGTGGCGATTTCCGGCATGGAATGCGTCCGGCGAGTTGGTTATCGATTGATAAGGAATCGCAATTATCCAGTTATCGCCAACACGCCCATACTAGGGTCATCCCGCTAGCCGGGCGATATCCAGAAAAAAGGGGAATAGCCATGTTTCATCGTCTTGCCGCGCTGGCGCTGGCCTGCGCCCTGGCGCCTGCCGCCGCGTCCGCCGACATCCGCATTGGCGTGATCGCCAGCAGCACCGGACCCGGAGCCTCCATGGGTTCGCTGTACCGCAGCACCGTGCCGCTCCTGCCCAAGACGCTGGGCGGCCAGCCGGTGGAATACATCGCGCTGGACGATGCGACCGATCCGTCGTCCGCGGTGAGGACCGCCCGCAAGCTGATCACCGAAAACAAGGTGGACGCCATCATCGGCCCGAGCAACGTGCCAACCTCGATGGCGGTCACGGAAGTCGCCCGCGAAGCCCGCACGCCGCAACTCTCGCTGGCACCCATCGCGGTCAGCCCGGACCGCGCCGAATGGATCTTCGTGGTGGCCCACGGCATAGACCTCATGGTGGACTCGCTGACCGCCGACATGGTCAAGCGCGGCGTGAAGAGCGTGGCCTACATCGGGTTTTCGGACGCCTGGGGCGACGCTGTCTACCGCGCCTTGCAGGAATCGGCCGCCAAGCGCGGCATCAAGGTGCTCAGCAACGAACGCTATGCGCGCACCGACAACTCGGTCACGGCGCAGGTGCTGAAGATCGTCGCCCTCAATCCGGGCGCGGTGCTGGTCGGGGGCTCGGGCACGCCGGGCGCCCTGCCCCATCTGTCGTTGCGCGAACGCGGCTATCAGGGCGTTCAGTACAACACGCATGGTGTGATCAACAAGGATTTCCTGAAGCTCGGCGGCAAGGGAGTCGATGGCGTGATCGTGCCCAGCGGGCCCGTGCAGGTGGTGGAACAGCTGCCCGCGGACAGCCCGATCAAGCCGGTCGCCACGCGTTACGCCCAGCAGTATGAATCGACCTACGGCGCCGACTCTCGCAACGCCTTCGCGCCATATACCTACGACGCCTATCTGCTGCTGGACGCGGCCGTGGCCAAGATTCCGGCGGGCACCCAGCCTGGCACCCCGGCCTTCCGCCAGGCGCTGCGCGACGCCCTGGAAAGCCTGCAGGGCACCATCGGCACACAGGGCATCTACATGATGTCGCCCACCAACCACAACGGCCTGGACGAGCGCGGCGTCGTGCTGATGCAGGCCCGTTCGGGCGCCTGGCAGTTCCTGCCGTAAGCCGCCCATTTGCAGCAGGAGTCCGCATGACCGGCGTACACATTCCTTATGGCGCGTATTGGAGCACGCCTTTCTCGCGCTGGCAGGGCAGCCTGTCGCGCCTGCACAGCCTGCGTTTCGCGGCCTGGACCGCGAGCCGCGAACTGGAACGCCGCGGCATCGCGCCCGCGGCGCTGCAGAGCGCGGTGCTGGGCTGCTCGGTGCCGCAGCAGGGCTCGTTCTACGGCTTGCCCTGGGTGGCCGGCATGCTCGGCGCGCCCCATCTGGCGGGGCCGGTGGTTTCGCAGGCTTGCGCCACCTCGGCGCGGGGCCTGGCCACGGCCGCGGCCGAACTCATGCTCGGCAACGCCGAGACCTCGCTGGTCCTCATGGCCGACCGCGTGTCCAACGGACCGCAGCTCTACCATCCCGATCCCGCCGGCCCGGGTGGCTCCGGCGCGCATGAAAACTGGGTGCTGGACAATTTTTCTCACGATCCCTGGAGCGGCCTGTCCATGCTGCAGACCGGGGAGCGCGTGGCCGAGCGCCACGGCATTTCCACGGACGAGCAGAATGCGGTCACGCTGCGCCGCTACGAGCAATATGCGCAGGCCTGCGCCGACGACCGCCGGTTCCAGCAGCGCTACATGACGCTGCCCTTCCAGGTGCCCGACGCGCGCTACGCCAAGACCGCATCGGTGCTGGAAGGCGATGAAGGCATCCACGCGACGACGGCGGAGGGTCTGGCGCGGCTGACGCCCGTGCTGCCCGGCGGCACCATCACCTATGGCGGGCAGACGCATCCGGCCGACGGCAACGCCGGCATGATTCTGGCAACCGCCGAACGTGCGCGTGAGTTGTCGCAACGTCCTGAAATCGGCATCGAGATACTGGGCTTCGGCCAGTCGCGCACCGAAAAGGGCTACATGCCGCAGGCGCCCATCGAAGCCGCCGGCCATGCGCTGCAACGCGCCGGCCTGGCCGCGGCCGACCTGCATGCGGTGAAGACGCACAATCCCTTCGTGGTCTCCGACATCGCGCTGGCGCGCGCCACGGGGTTAGACGTCATGGCCATGAACAACTATGGCTGCTCGCTGGTGTGGGGCCATCCCCAAAGCCCGACCGGCCTGCGGTCCGTCATCGAGCTTATCGAGGAACTGGCCGAGCGCGGCGGCGGACTGGGCCTCTTCACGGGCTGCGCGGCCGGCGACAGTGCAATGGCAGTGGTCCTGCGCGTGGACGCTGGCGGAGCTGCACGATGAGCCAATCCAGCCTCGAAGGCGTCCTGCGCATTCCCGCGCTGCTGGCCCGCGCGGTGCGCGACTGGCCCGAACGCACGGCCTTGGTCTGCGGCGCGCGGCGCGTCGATTACCGGCGCTACGCCGCCGAAGTCTGGGCGACGGCCCGCCGTCTGCAAGCATGTACGGTGTCCGGCGCGCGGATCGCAACCCTGCTGGGCAATTCAGACCTGGCCTGTGTGGTGACGCTGGCGTTGCAGTGCTCCGGCAACCAGCATGTGCCGCTCAATCCGCTCTATACGGCGCGCGAACTGGAATTCATCCTGCGCGACGCGCAGCCCGCGCTGCTGATTGCCGATGCCGCGTCCATCGCCGTTGCGGCGCCGCTGGCTGCGGCGCTGGGCATCCGCTTGGTCGCGGAAGACGAAGCCCGTGCGTGGCTGGAGCCTGGCATGGACGATGCGCCGCTGGACGATGCCGAGGCCCAGGCGCCCGCCCTGCTGCAATACACCGGCGGCACGACCGGACATCCCAAGGGCGTGATCCTCGGACGCGACGCCATCGCCACCAATGTGTTGCAGCGGGAACTGGCGCTGCCCACCCGCTACGGCGCCGACAGCGTGCTTTGCGCCATGCCGCTATTCCATTCCTATGGCATGGCCATGGGCCTGTTCCTGGCCGCCAGCGCGGCGGCCACGTTGGTGGTGCTGCCGCGCTACCGGCCCGACGACGTCTGCGACGCGGTGGAGCGCGAGCGTATCACGCTGTTTCCGGGCAGCCCCACGATCTATACCGGCCTGCTGTCGCATCCGCGCTTTGGCGGCACCGACTGGTCCAGCGTGCGGGCCTGCTATTCCGGTTCCGCGCCGCTGGCCGAAGAGGTGCACCGGCGCTGGGAAGCTGCGGTAGGCGCGCCGATCTACGAAGGCTATGGCCAGACCGAGGCCGGCCCCATCCTGACTTACAACGGCCCGGCCGGAACCCGCCATGGCTCGGTTGGCACGCCCGTCGCGCGCACCGAGGTGCAGGTGGTCGACCTGGAAACAGGCTCGGTCGTGCTGGCGCCCGGCCAGCGCGGCGAAATCCGCGCGCGGGGGCCGCAGATCATGCAAGGCTATCTGGCCAGGCCCGACGCTACCGCTGAAACCCTGCGCGACGGCTGGCTGTACACGGGCGACATCGGCGAGTTCGCGGAGGACGGATTCCTGTACATCCGGGACCGCAAGAAGGATCTGGTGATTTCCGGCGGCTACAACGTCTACCCGCGCGAGGTCGACGAAGTGCTATACCTGCATCCCGACGTGGCCGAAGCCGCGGCGGTGGGCTGGCCCGACAGCTACCGCGGCGAGGTCATCCGCGCCTTCGTCGTCCTGCGGCCGGGCGCGGCAATCGACGAAGCCGGGCTGATCGCGCACTGCCAATCGAATCTGGCGCGCTACAAGGTGCCGGCGGTCATCTGCATACTCGACGCCCTGCCCTATACGGGCGCCAACAAGGTGGACAAGAAGGCGCTGCGCGCGCCATGAACGCAGCGCGGCGCTCGCTGAAAAGCGCCGCGCTGCAAAGCGGGCGCCTAGACGGGATCCCGATCCAGCCGGCGCACCGCCGCGCTCAGCGTCGAAAAATCGAACTCCTTGCGGCCGCGCAACACGCAGCGCATCAGCACGGTCGTCACCACCGGCACCACCGCCGCCAGCAGGAAGGACTCCAGCAGGAACGAGGGCTTGTCGCCTGGCGCCGGGAAGTAGAACAGGCCGGCCGCCAAGCCGGAGATGGTGGCGACGGTGGCGGTGAGGCCGTCGTGCTTGCGGCTGAACAATCCGTAGAAGACCGGGAAGGCGGCCGCGGAGCACAGCAGGTCGGCCAGCAGGAACAGGTACAGCACGCTGTAGCCTTGCGAGGCCACGATCATGACCGGAATGGCCATCAACAGCACCAGCCAGCGCGCCAGCCGCTTCATGGTCAAGGAACTGGCGTTGGGCATCAGGCGGCGCATGTCGACCGCGATGATGCTGGAGACGGCGCTGATCGCCGTGTCGGCGGTGCTCATGACCAGCGACAGCCCCAATGGAATCAGCGCGATCACGAACCATGCGGGGGCATGCGGCATGATGACGCTGAAGAGCGCGATGGAGCTGTCTCCCTGCGGCGCCAGGCCGACGAAGGCCAGGCCGAACAATCCCATGAGGAAGATGAAGGGCGCGACCAGCAGGCCGCCCAGCAGGAAACCGTTGCGCATGGAGCGCGCGTCGCGGGCGGCATAGATGCGCTGCCAGTTGCCCTGGTGGAATATCCCGGTCAGCAGGATGGCGACGAAGAAGGTCAGCCCCGCCTTGATGCCCACCGGATCGGTCAGGTCCAGCAACTGCGGCGCCTTGGCCTGTAGCGCTTCGATGGTGGGCATGGCCCCGCCCGCGGCTTGCCAGCCGACCAGGCACAGGATCACCAGCAGGGGCACGATCACCATCATCTGCACCTGGTCCGTGAAGATGGACGAGCGCAGGCCGCCGTAGGTGGTGTAGAGCAAGGTGGTGCCCATCACGATGGCGGCGGTGGCCCATAGCGGCACGGGGGCCAGCATGGTGACCAGCTTGGCGATCGCCGTGACTTCGGCCGACAGCGCAATGAAGAGATAGAACAGCATGATGAACAGCGCCAGGCCGTACATGGGCCGGCCGTAGCGCGCCATCAGGAATTCCGTCAGGGTGTGGCCGTGGGGGATCAGTTCGCGCATGCGCCGTCCCAGCGGAATCATGACCAGGCGCGGCGACATCGATCCCAGCGCGTAGCCGATGACCGCAGCCAGGCCGCCCCAGGTCGCCGCCTGCGCCGGCGAGAACAGGATCCAGGCGCCCAGGGTCGAGGCCATCAGCGTCAGGATGGTGCCGAAGGCGCCCTGGCTGTTGCGGGCGACGATGTAGTCTTCCAGCGTGCCGCGCTTGCGGCGGGTGTACAGCACGCTGGCCACGGCAAAGCCGCCGGAAAACAGCAGCAGCCACATCAGGGCGGTTGATTGGGTCAACATGGGTATCGGTCCTCCCGCTGCCGGCGGACAGCCGGACGCGCAACGCGGCGGCCCCGCCACGCTGGTGCGCAGGCCGCAAGATGAATGAAAGTCTAGGGAGGGCGCGCGGACTGCGCGATGTCCTTCCCTTCGCCGGCATTACCCGGATCAGGTTCAAAGGGTTACCGCGATGCCGCGGAATCTCAGCCCTTGCAGGGCTCCCCCAGGAATTGCCGCAAGATTAGGAGAGCGGCACGGCAATGTCAACGCGCCAGGCACGGACGACCGCCCACGGCTTTTGTGCTAAGTTCGCCCGCGTGCGGCGGCAGTTTTCCTGCCCGCCGCCGCAATCGTAGAGCCTGACCATGCCTATCGCGCCTTTTACCGCCCCTGCCCGGGCCGGATCGCCATGCTGCATCTGAACCTGTTCATCTTCGGCTGCGGCCACCATCGCGCCGCCTGGCGCCATCCGGATTCGGCCGCCGAGCGGCTGGGCGACATCGCCTATTACGAGGAACTGGCGCGCACCGCCGAACGCGGCAAGCTGGACGCCATTTTCTTTGCCGACGGACAATCGGTCGACAACATCGGCGACGGCCCGCGCTGGCACCTGGAACCGCTGACCGCCATGGCCGCGATTGCGCGCGCCACCTCCCGCATCGGCCTGATCAGCACGGTCTCCAGCACCTTCTTCACGCCCTTTCACGCAGCCCGCATGGTGGCCTCGCTGGACCATATTTCGGGCGGTCGCATGGGCTGGAACGTGGTCACGTCCATGTTCGACGCCGAAGCGCGCAACCACGGCTACGAGTCCATGCCGGGGCACGACTGGCGCTATGCGCGCGCCGAGGAGTTCGTCGACGTCGCATTGAAGCTGTTTGACTCTTGGGACGCGGATGCCCTGGCCATCGATCGCGCCGGCGACTATGGCGTGCCTGCGCGCGTACACAAGATCGGCCATCATGGCGGGCATTTCCTGGTCGATGGCCCCCTGACGGTGCCGCGTCCCCCGCAAGGCCGCCCGGTGCTGTTCCAGGCCGGCGCCTCGGACCAGGGCCGCGATCTGGCCGCGCGGCGCGCCGAAGCGATCTACGCCGTCGCCTACGACCTGCCCGCGGCGCAGGCCTACTACCGCGACATCAAGCGGCGCGTGCTGGCCGCCGGACGCCCGGATTTCGTGCCCATCATGCCGGGCCTGGTCACCTACGTGGGCTCGACCGAGGCCGAAGCCCGGGCCAAGCAGCGCGAACTGGACACGCTGCTGCCCAGCGACGCATCGCTGCGCCAGCTGGGCATGTTCGTGCTGCAGGATTGCTCCGCCTGGGAATTGGACGCGCCCGTCCCCACCCTGCCGCCCCTGGCCGAATTCACCGGCCCCAAGGGCCGCTACGCCACCATCCTGCGCATCATCGAAACCGAAAAGCCCACCGTGCGCCAGTTGCTCGGAAGGTTGGCGGCCGGCGGCGGCCACTGCACCATGGTGGGCACGCCCGAACAGATCGCCGACAGGATGGAACACTGGTACCGCAACGAAGGCGCCGACGGCTTCAATCTGATGCCGCCTTCCCTGCCCGGAGGCATCGACGATTTCGTCGAACAAGTGATTCCGGTGTTGCAACGCCGGGGTTTGTTCCGCACCGAGTACCAGCACCGCACGCTGCGCGGGCACCTGGGGCTGGAATCCCGATAGGCCGGCGCAGCGGCCCCTGGCCGGCCATTTCGGTCCTGCGCGCAGGATTATCCGGCTTGCGTGACAGGCCGCCTGTGCTTGGCCTTCGCGGCATCGCGCGCGGCTGCCTCGACGATCAGGGCCTGGCGTTTACGCGAAGTGGCCTGGCGCCTGGCCGCTGCGCGCGTCGCGATCCAGTCGTAGAGCAGTACGCCCGGCTGGCGCAACAGCGCCGCGGTCAAGATACCGGCGGCGGCACCCAGCAGGCCGAACAACAACCCGTGCATCAGCGCGCTCCCTGTTCCAGCTGAAGCCGCAGAATGCGCCTGAGTTCCAGGATCGCCTGCGGCGTCTCCTGCACGCTGTGCGAGAACGGAATGATCTTCTCGGACTCGGCTCCTTCCAGATGCGCGCTGCGGTACGGCACCAGCCCGTCGTCCGAATCCGCCAGCGGGACGCCGGGCGTATTGTTCGCAATGATGCTGTGGTAGCGCACCGCCGGCGAAATCGGCATGGACTCGGTCAGTTTCACAAATCGGTCCTTTTCGCTCAGGTTGTCCACGCCATTGGGCACCCGGATCGAGGTTTCTGGCCGGGGCGGCCCATCGGCGTCGGCCAGCCTGTTGAGCTTGGCGAACTGCCTGACTACGGTCACAGGCAGCGTGATCAGGTTGGACAGCCAACGCGACAAAGTGTTCTCGGCAAATGGCGTACCCCGGTGCGGCGCCGCGATGAACACCGCGCGCGAGATGCCGGGAAATGGCTCGAAGCTCAGCACCGGGTCGAATTCAGCATGCGCCTCGGCCAGGCGGGTCTCGTCCAGCTTGGCGTGGTCGCGCAATGCGTCCCACAGCACGGTGCCGGACGAGGATACCAGCAGCCGGCTCAGCACGCCCCCCATGCTGTGCCCGATGATAACGGCGTCGCGTGAAGCCTGCGCCGCCCCCATGGGATCGAAATGCTCGATCGTCTGGCGCAGCGCATCGCGGATGGCGCGGTTGTTCAGCGCCAGCGGCGTGTTGGTCGGGTAATAGACCTGCCAGATCTGGTAATTCTGGCGCAGGGTTTCATCGCCCAGCACCTCGTTGGCGACGTTGATCCAGGCCTCGGGGCTGCTCGCCAGCCCGTGCAGCATGACGACGGTGCGCCGGTCCGGGTCGTAGGGCTGTAACAGGTATACGTGCGGCGCCTCGATGCCCTCTTCCTTGCCCAGCACGTTGCGCAGCGCCTGGGTGGCGAAGCCCGACCGCGCCAGCCACAGGCCGTAGCCCGACGTGAAGTTGGCGGCCAGCGGCACCTTCGTGCCGGCCAGTTCGACCGAGTCCCGCTTGTATGGATCGTAGGCCGCCAGGGTCGCATTGTGCGTGGCCATGACTTCCTCCAGCGTGCCGCCGGGAAAAGCCATGATGACGGTCACTGCCGGAAACGGCGTTTCACTGTACGGCGTCTTGAAGGTGTCGGCATCGTTGACACGGCGCGCCGTGACCGCCACCAACTCGGCGCCGAAGCCGTCGCGCCGGTACATGCTGCGCAGCCCCCGGAAGGTCAAGTTAGCCGCGGGCACCAGTTCGTGCGGAAACTGCTTGCCGCCGGGCAGCTTGACATCGGACATCTCGCCCACGACCTGCCAGGGTCCCGCCGCCATGCTGGCCCCGGGTTCCGGCGGACGGCCGCGATGCTGCTCGAACAGGCGCGTGACGGCCTGCTGCACCGCGTAGTTGTAATAGTCGCGCACCTGGGTCTGGCGGTCCTCGAAGGCGCGGTCGCTGGGCGAGCGCGGCGTGAAGAACAGATAGGCATAGGCGGCCCGCGCCGTCTGCAGATAGGCGTCCAGCAGCTCGTCCTGGCCGGCCTGGCCGTCGGGGCGCTGCTTCTCCGTGGCCAACGCCTCCATCAGCCAGACTTCAGACAGCGTGGAGAGGCGCCGTTCGCTGTCCAGCCCATCCATGGTGGCAAGCGCGCGGGTACAGGCGTCGCGATCCTTGCGGCATTCCTGCGCGTTCAGGCCCAGCACGGCCATGGACTCGCGCGCGGAGGCGCTCAACTGGCCGGTGGTGAGCACGTCGCCGCGGCGCTGGGCGATGTAGTCCTGGGTGCTGACGGAAGACACCTTGACACCTGCGCAGCCGGCGCACAGCAGCAGGGCCAGGATCGCGCCGCCCTTCGCGCCGGCCGCCCGGATTCCGCTCACTGCGCGGCCCCAGCGGATGCCGGCTGGCGGATGGCCCGCGAAAACTCGACCGGATCGGGGCCCGGCAAAGCGGGCTTGCCAAGGTAGGCTTGTTCGCGCAGCTTGGCCAGCGGCTTGCGGGTATCCAGGCCGCCTTGTTCGTAGAGGTATTCCGGCAGGTAGCCGGACAGGAGGATGCGGTAATCCATCGGCAGGCCCGGCACGATGGCGCGCACCATGCTGTAGACCAGCGTCGTGCAATTGGCGGTCACCGTGTGATAGAAGCGCGGCGCGTCGGCCAGTTCATTCGCGGTGCGCACATAGGACAAGAACAATTCGCGCATGGCGGGCACGGGCATGTCGACGGGATACAGGTACACGCGTTCGGCGCGCGGCCCGGCCCGCACGTAGAGGATGTCGCGCTCCTGCGCGGCGATCACGCTCAGTTCGAACTGCTTGAAGAAGCCGCCGATCTCGGAAAACTGCTCGCCGCGTTCCTTGCGGATCTCGACCGAAAACACGACGTGACGGCCGTCGGTGAAACCGAAGGAGACCAGCGTGTGGGCGATGGCCGGGCTGCCCCAGTACGACAGGACCATGTCCACGGAAACGAGCTCGTTCAGGTTGTACTGCTGGCTTTCCCAGCGCGCCGTGTAGCGCGCGTCGGTATCGGCCTGCCAGTCGAAGTCGCGCACGCTGTCCAACGTGACGATGGATCCGGAGACGCTGCCGCGCAGCGTGCGCGCCACATCGTCCGCCCAGATCCGGTCGTTGGACGGGGCCAGCGTCTGCCACCAGACGCACAGCGCGGCCATGCCGATCAGCCAGGTCCAGGCGGATCGCCGCGTGCGTCCGCGCCACAGCGCGACGGCCGCATACAGGCACAGCGCGGCCCAGGCCAGCGCCGCTGCGCCTTGCACCACTGTGCCGCCCGGCATGCGGTAGAACAGCGCCAGACCGCCCCACAGCGCGGACAGGATAAGAACAAGACTGAAGATGACGCGTCCGGCGATCGCCAGGCAGCCGCGCCCGGGTCGATTACATGCCGCCATGCTGTTGCACGATTTCCAGAACGCCGTTGATCACGAACTGCACCGCCATGCACACGAGCAGGAAGCCCATGATGCGGGAGATGGCTTCCACCCCGCCCTGCCCGATCACGGCCACGATGCGCCCGGCCGAACGCAGGCATATCCAGAACAGCAGGCCCAGCAGGGAGAACACGAGGATGGGAGTCACCGCCAGCACCCAGGGCGCATAGGTCTGCGTCACCGAGGCATCGAGGGTCGCCGCGCCGCTGATAATCATGGCGATGGTGCCCGGGCCCGCCGTGCCAGGCATCGCCAGCGGCACGAAGGCGATGTTGGGCGTCTGCCGATTGGCCTGGGCATCAGCCACGTCGGCCTCGGAGGCGGTCGACGGCGCGGATGGGAACACCATGCTGAAGCCGATGCTGGCCACGATCAGCCCGCCGGCGATGCGCAGCCCCGGGATCGAAATGCCGAAGGTATGCATGATCCAGGCGCCGGCGTAGTAGGTGACCAGCATGATGCCGACCACGTAGAAGGCGGCCTGCCTGACCTGGCGTTCGCGCTCTTTATAGGGAATCTGCTGGCCCAGGGACAGCAGCAATGTCATGGAGGTCAGGGGATTGGCCAGGGGCAGCATCAAGGCCAGCCCCAGGCTGACCAGTTTTCCCAATTGAACCAGGTCGTCGATCATGGTGATGAGCGCTGCGGGCGCCGGCGTTGCGGCGGGTCACAGCTGCTTGGATGATGTTGCAAGCGCGTAATGTACTATACATTACACAAATTCAACCAGACATCCGCCTGGTGCAAGAGAGTCCGCGACCGATACGCGGCCATGGGAATGAAGTGAATACGATTCCAGACGATACGGCGCCGCGCGCGCTGACCAGCCGGGGCGAGGCGCGCCGCGAGCGCCTGCTCGAAGCCGCAACCCAGTCACTGCTGGAGCACGGCTACGCGCAAACTTCCATCCAGCGCATCGTGCGCCAGGCGGGCGGGTCGGCGGCCACCGCCTACCAGCTATTCGGCAACAAGGAAGGCCTGCTGGTTGCGGTGCTGGAGCACGAATTGAACGGCATGCGCGCGGCAGTCTTCGCCGACGCCATGCTGGACCAGCCCGTCGGTCCCGCTCTGCATGAACTTGCGCGACGCCTGCTGACCTACGCCCTGCAGCCCAAATCGGCTGCGCTCTACCGCCTGATCGTGTCGGAATCGCATCGCCTGCCGCACCTGGCCGAATCCCTGCGGCAGGCGGTGGAAGTGCAACTGCACGCGCCCCTGGAACAATGCCTGACACGCGCTTGCGCGCGCGGCGAATTGCGCATCGACGATCCGCGCCTGGCAGCGCGTACCCTGGGCAACCTGATCAACGGCATCGCCTCGCACGCGCGGCTGACCGGCGGCCGCGCCGACGGCCCCGACGCAGACCATCTGGCCACCTGCCGCTACGGGGTGGATACCCTGTTGCGCGCCTTCCGCGCGTAATCGCCGCGCCACTCGCCCCACCCAGCCCGCGCCAGCATCAGCGCCGGCCAGAGCATGCAGGCCGCGGCCAGCCATAGATTGGCCCGCAGCCCCAATGCGTCCACGCTGGGCACGCCCAGCAGCGAACCTGCCGCGATGCCCAGGTTGAACACCGCGACGAACAGCGATGTGGCGGCTTCCACGGCATCCGGCGCGGCCTTCATCATCCAGGTTTGCAGCGACACCGACACCGCGCCATAAGCCAGGCCCCACAGCAAGAGCAAGACCGCGACGGCCGGGCGCAACTGCCCCAGCATGCCCAGCAGCAGCAAGACCATCAGCAGGCTGACCGCGATCATCAGCAGCGTCGCGGCCGGCCGCCTGGCGGCCGCAGTCCCGCCCAGGAAGTTGCCCGCCACACCCGCCGCGCCGTAGGCGAAAAGCAGCGGTCCGATCCAGTTCTCTCCGAACGCCGCGTGGATCTGCAGCAGCGGACGGACGAAGGTGTAGGCCATGAAATGGCCCGCGACGAGGAACAGCGTGATCAGGAGACCCCGCCGCAGGCCCGGATTGGCCAGCTGCAACACCAGTTGGCGCGGACGCAGCGAACGCGCGGTGGGCAACGGCGGCAGGTTGAGCAGATTCAGCAGCAGCACGGCGGCGCACAGCGCGGCCATGGCGCCGAAGGCCGCGCGCCAGCCAGCCAGCTCGCCGATGAAGGCGCCCAGCGGTACGCCCAGCACGGACGCCACCGCTACCCCGCCGAAGATGACGGAAGTGGCCAGTCCCACCGAGCCCGCCCCGACCAGCCTGCCCGCCAATCCACCCGCGATCGCCCAGATGCCGCCGATGCAAAAGCCCACCAGCACCCGCGCCGCCAGGAACCACGCCATGCTGGGCGCCCAGGCGCTGGCCGCGTTGGCGCAGGCCAGCAGCGCCAGCAAACCGCAAAGGATCACGCGGCGGTCCGCCCCCTTCGCGCCGATGACGACCAGCGGCGCGAACAGCGCCGCCAGGATGGCCGGCACGAACAGCATGAAGCCGCCCATGCCCACCGAAACGTCGAGCGCAGCGGTAATGGGCACGAACAGCCCCACCGGCAGCATTTCGGTGGTGACCACGCAGAAGGTCGCCAGGCCGACGGCGATCACGCCCAGCCACGCACGCCAGCCAGCGCGCTCAGGCATGGGTTCGGTAAACGAAGCGCCAGCGATGGCGTGGTCTTCAGGGGAAATGCCGCGAGTCATGGTCAAAGGTTCCAGGCAAGGCCCAGGCCGGGCCGACTCCTGGGCAGTCTACTGTTTCCATTTCGCTGATAAAGTAGGAAAACCAATAAACACAAGGGACGAATCGTGCGCAATTCATCCTACCCAGCCGCCCGTCTGGACCACATCGGCGATCTGCTCGCGTTCGTGCGCGTGGCCGACACCCAGAGCTTTACCGCCGCGGCCGAAAAGCTGGGCCTGTCGCGTTCGGCCGTCGGCAAGTGCATCGCGCGCCTGGAACTGGGCCTGGGCGCGCGGCTGCTCCACCGCAGCACGCGCAGCGTCAGCCTCAGCGACGAAGGCCGCGTCTTCTACGAACATGCGCAGCGCATCCTGTCCGAAGTGGACAACGCCACCGACGCCATGGCCAGCCGCAAGCAGGCGCCGCGGGGCCGGCTGCGCATCGACCTGCCGGTATCGCTGGGACGGCTGCACATCATGCCGCTGCTGCGCGACTACCTGCGCGATTGGCCCGAAGTCGAGGCGGACGTCAGCTTTTCCGACGACTACATCGACCTGGTGCGTGACGGCGTGGACGTCGCCATCCGCATCGGCGGCGAAACCGACAGCCGGCTGGTGCGCCGGGTGCTGGCGCCGCATCGCCTGATCACCTGCGCCGCGCCCGGCTACCTGGCCCGCCACGGCGCGCCAGCCAGCCCGGATGACCTTGCTGGCCATCGCACCCTGGCCTACACCCATGCCGGCGCACTGGTGCCCTGGCGCTTTGCCGTCAACGGACAGGAACGCAGTGTTCATGTCACTGGACGGCTGAGGCTGGGCAACACGGAAGCGCTGCGCGACGCCGCGCTGGCGGGCGAAGGCATCGTCCAATTAGGCGCCTTCCTGGTGGGCGAGGATCTGCGCGCCGGCCGGCTGGCGCCGGTACTGGAATCGGTAGCGCCGGCCGGCGCGCCGGTGTGCGCGGTCTATCCGCACCGGCGCCACCTGGCGCCCAAGGTGCGCGTCCTGATCGATGCCATCGCCGACAGATGGCGCGGCGGCGCGCCCTGGACCAGCGACGCCGCGCCGCCGCGGCCATAGGCGCGCGCCCGATCCACTATGATTGCCGGCATTGCCCCGCCGGGCGCAATACCGGACACCCAGGGACGCTGCCAGGCATGCCCTTGCCTGCGCCCCGCCATTTCCCCCGGAGTTTTACTTGAGCGACATCTACCAATTCAGCCGCGGCACGGCGCCGCTGCTGATCTCCATTCCCCATCTGGGCAGCATGATCCCCGACTCGCAGCGCGCGCAGATGACGCCGCTGGGCCTGCAGTCGGGCGACACCGACTGGCACCTGGACACGCTGTACAGGTTCGCCGAGGCGCTGGGCGCGTCCGTCATCGGCGCGCGCTATTCGCGCTACGTGGTGGACCTGAACCGCCCGCCCAACGATGAAAGCCTGTATCCCGGCCAGACCAAGACCGGCCTGTGCCCGACCCAGACCTTCCGCGGCGACGCCCTCTACCGCAACGAGGCCGTCCTGACCGACGCGGAACGCGAACACAGGCTGCAGACCTACTGGAAGCCCTACCACGCCAAGCTGTGCGAGGAGATCGACCGCATCAAGGCCGAGCACGGCACCGTATTGCTGTGGGAAGCGCACTCGATCGCCAGCGTGCTGCCGCGCCTGTTCGAAGGCAAGCTGCCCGACCTGAACATCGGCACCGCCGACGGCGCGGCCTGCGCGCCCGACATCCTGGCGCCCGTCGAAGAGCGGCTGCGCGAAAACACCGCCTACACCTGGGCGGTGAACGGCCGCTTCAAGGGCGGCTACATCACGCGCCACTACGGCAAGCCCGCCGACAACGTCCACGCCGTCCAGCTGGAAATGTGCCAGTCCACCTACATGGACGAAACGCATCCCTACGCCTATCGCCCCGACCTGGCGGGCAAGGTCATCCCGCTGGTCGAAAGCATGGTGCAGTCGGCGCTGAAACAGACCGAAGCGCGCCAGCGCTGACCGCAAGCCGGTCCCCACCCCGAACCGCCCCAGGCGCTTGCCGCCTCGGGGCGGTTTTTTTTTGTCTCGGCGCTCGGGTATTCCCCAATTTTTCACATCACAATCCAAAACGTAGTATCTCAACCGCGCTACGTAAAACATTACGAGCCATAACGAAAAATACGCGGAGACAGAAAATGAAGACATGGAGTCACGCCGCCTGCGGCGCGCTGGCGCTGTGCGCCCTGTATGCGACAGGGGCGCGCGCCGCCGATCCCGACACGTTCAAGATCGGCGGCGTGGTCTCGCTGTCGGGGACCTACGGCATCTTTGGCGAAGACATGCGCAAGGGCGTCACCATCGCCATCGAGCAGCGCGGCGGCAAGGTGCTGGGCAAGCCCATCCAGGTCACCTGGGAAGACGATGAAACCAAGCCGCAGCCCGCGGTGCAGAAAACCACCCGCCTGATCTCCGATGGATCGCAGATGATCTTCGGCGCGGTCAGCTCGGCCAGCACGCTGGCCATCATGAACATCGCCAAGCAGCGCAAGATTCCCCATCTGGTCACCATGTCGGCCGACGACAAGATCACGGTGCCGGGCGGCTCGCGCTATACCTTCCGCACCTCCAACACGCTGGGCATGGAGCAGCGCATGGCGCTGGCCTACTCCAAGGAGCAGAAGCTCAAGCGCATCTACGGCGTGACGGCCGACTACCAGGCCACGCGCGACAGCTGGGACTGGTACCGGCGCGAAGCCGAGAAGGCCGGCATCGAGATCGTGGGCGCCGATTTCCCGCCGCTGGGCAATCGCGACTATTCCTCCATCGCCGACAAGATCGCGCGCTCCAACGCCGACGGCGTGGCGCTGTTCATGACGGGCTCGGACGCCGTCACCATGGTCAAGCAGGCCGGCCAGATCGAACTGGGCAAGACGCGCAAGATCTTCGGCCCGGTGATCGCCGACGAGACCATGGCGGCCGGCGTCGGCCCCACCGCGGTCGGCGTGCAGTCGGGCGTGAGATATCACTTCACCGTCGAGAACGACGCCAACAAGGCATTCGTCGAGGCTTTCCGCAAGAAATACAACGAGTTCCCCTCGGCCGCCGCTGGCGAAGCCTACGACGGCATGAGCTGGTGGCTGGACGTGGTCGACAAGACCGGCACCTGGGACAAGGAAAAGTGGGTCGAGGCGTTTGCCGCCAGCGAGCGCACCAACTCCGTGGAAGGCAAGAAAACCATGCGCGCCTGCGACCACCAGGCCATGCAGAACGGCCTGTGGGGCGTGGTGGACACGGGCAAGCCGCCGCAGCCCGCCTACGTCATGGACATCGTCAAGGTGTTCCCGCCGGAGCAGGTTTTCGAACCCTGCGCGGGCTGAAGCCGCCGAGTGACGCACCCGCCGGTCCTCGTGGACCGGTTTTCCCCCCGGCGCGCCCCTGCGCGCCGCCTGACGGATTTTTGCCATGTCCACCGTGATCATCGGCCTGAGCCTGGGAATGCTGCTGTTCCTGCTGGCGTCCGGCCTTACGCTTATCTTCGGCATGCTGGGCGTCATCAACTTCGCCCATGGCGCGCTGTACATGCTGGGCGCCTACCTGGCCTTCGACATCCAGCTGCGCACCGGTTCCTTCATCGCCGGGCTGGTCGTGGCAACGGTGGACGTCGGCCTCGTCGGCGTGGCGATGGAACGGCTGGCCCTGCGACCGCTGTACAACCGCCCGCACTTCTATCAACTGATCCTGACCTTCGGCTTCATCCTCGTCATCAGCGAGGCCGTGAAGTTCGTCTGGGGCCTGGGCTACCAGGAAACGCCGATGCCGGCGCTGCTGGCGGGCACGGTCGAACTGGCCGGCAGCACCATCCCCGTCTACCGCCTGTTCGTCATCGTCTTCGGCCTGCTGGTGTCGGCCGCGCTGTTCTTCGTGCTGGAAAAAAGCACCTTCGGCATGCTGGTGCGCGCGGCCAGCAGCGACGGCGAAATGGTGCGCATCCTGGGCCTGCCGGCCGCCACCATCCGCAGCGCGGTGTTCGGCGTGGGCGCGGCGCTGGCCGGGCTGGCCGGCGCCATCTCCGCGCCGTTGTTCCCGATAGAGCTGGGCATGGCCACCAACACCATCATCGACTGCTTCATCGTGGTGATCCTGGGCGGGCTGGGCAATATCCGCGGCGTGGTCGCGGCGTCGCTGTTGATCGGCATGGTGCGTGCGGTGGGCTACACCTTCATGCCCAGCTGGGTCGACATCCTGACGTTCGCCATGCTGATCGCCACCCTGCTCACCCGTCCGCAAGGACTGTTCTCCCGCCAAGCGAGGCTGGCATGACGACTTCCCGCCAAGATGCCGCCATCGCGGCAGGCGTGGCCGCCGCGGTGATCGCGGTGCCCTTCTGCACGCAAAACGACTTTCTCCTGAACCTGACCATCCTGATCATGGTGTGGTCCATCTTCGCCGTGGGTTTCGACCTGGTGTTCGGCCTGCTGGGCATGGTGTCCTTCGGCCACGCGGCCTTCCTGGGCACCGGCGGCTACGCGCTGGCGCTGGCCACCCAGCGCTACGGCCTGCCGTTCGAGGCCGGGCTGGCGCTGGCCGTCGTGGCGGGCGCGGCCTGCGCCTGGATCTTCAGCGTGTTCGCGCTGCGGGTCTCGGGGATCTTCTTCGCCCTGGTCACGCTGGCGCTGTCGCAGCTCATGTACATCCTGGCAGACAGCAAGTTGCGCGAATGGACCGGCGGCGCCGACGGCCTCCCCGGCATCGGCCGGCCGGAACTCGCGGGGATAGACTTCTTCGATACCGTGAACTTCTATTGGTATGTCGCCGCCGTGTTCGCCCTGGTGATGGCGCTGATGGCGATGCTGCGCGCTTCGCCATTCGGCCGCGCGGTCGCGGGCGTGCGCCAGAACGAGATCCGCTCCGCCCAGCTAGGCTACAACGTGCAGCGCCTGAAACAGATCACCTTCCTCGTGTCCGGCGCGATCGGCGGCCTGGCGGGCGGACTGCTGGCCGCGGTGCTGATGTACATGAACCCGCAGATGCTGCACTGGACCACCTCCGGCGACGTCATCATCATGACCCTGCTGGGCGGCGCCGGCACCCTGTGGGGGCCGGTGGCCGGCGTGCTGCTGTTCGAGGCGCTGAAGGAATGGCTCAGCGGCTGGACGCCCTATTGGTACGGCATCCTGGGCCTGGTCTTCATCCTGGCCACGCTGTACTTCCCGCAAGGAGTGCTGGGCGCGCTGCAGGCCCGCTGGAGCCGCAAGCGCCCCGCGGCGCCCGCTCCCGCCAGTCCATCCGCGCCCGCCGTGCCGCTGGCGCCGCGCGAAGGGAGCCCGTCATGAGCGATATCGCACTGCAATGCGCACAGGTCAGCGTCACCTTCGGCGCGCTGCGCGCCATCGAGGACTTCAGCTACACCTTCGAAACCGGCCGCGTCTACGGCCTGATCGGCCCCAATGGCGCGGGCAAGACCACCCTGCTCAACGTGCTGTCCGGCAACCTGCCCGGACATGGCGGGCGCATCCTGTGCCACGGCGCGGACATCTCGCGCCTGCGGGCCCATGAGCGCGCCAGGCATGGCATCGGCCGCAGCTTCCAGATCACCAAGATCTTTCCTGAAATGACGGTGCTGGAGAACCTGCGCATCGCCGCGCAGATCAGCCACTCGCATCTGCTGCCGTTCTGGCTGGCGCCGCGCTACGACCGCCGCCTGGCGTCCACCATCGACGCCATGCTGGAACTGACCGACCTGACGGCATGGCGCGACACCGTGGCGGGTACCTTGTCTTACGGCTTGCAGCGCGCGCTGGAGCTGGGCCTGACGCTGCTGCCGGACCCGCGCATCCTGCTGCTGGACGAACCGCTGGCCGGCGTCGGCCACCATGAGATAGCCGCCGCCACCCGCCTGATCCGCCACGCCGCCGCCGGCCGCACGGTGCTGCTGATCGAACACAACATGGACGTGATCATGACGCTGTCCGAACACATCGTGGTGCTGTCCAACGGCCGCAAGGTGGCCGAGGGACCGCCGGCCGCCATCCGCGACGACGCCACCGTGCGCGCCGTCTATCTGGGCGAGGAGGTGGCGGCATGATCGAACTGCAACATGCCAGCGTGCACTACGGCCAGGCGCTGGCGCTCAAGAACATAGGCTTGCGCGCGGCCCAGGACGAGATCGTCGCCATCGTCGGGCGCAACGGCGCTGGCAAGTCCACCGTGCTCAAGACGCTGATCGGGCTGCTGCCGCTGTCCGCCGGCAACCGCCTGATCGCCGGCCAGGACGCCACGCGCCGCGCCGTCGAACAGATCAGCCGCGACGGCATCGCGCTGGTGCCCGACACGCGCCGCATCTTCCCCAACCTGACGGTGCGCGAAAACCTGCGCATGGGCGCACTGGCGCACCAGCCCGGCTACTGGACGCAGGACCGGGTGCTGCAGGTCTTTCCGCGGCTGGGCGAACGCATAGGCTTCCATGGCGACCAGCTATCCGGCGGCGAACAGCAGATGCTGTCGATCGCGCGCGCCCTGCTGGGCAATCCGCGCGTCCTGCTGCTGGACGAGCCGACCGAGGGGCTGGCGCCACGCATCGTCAACGAACTGATCGAGGTCTTCGCCGAAGTCCACCGCCAGGGCACCGGCATCGTGCTGGTCGAGCAGAACCTGAAGGTGCCTGCCCGCCTGGCGCACCGCCAGTACGTGCTGGACCACGGCGAAATCGCCTGGAGCGGATCGGCCGCGGAAGTCCAGGCCGACCGCCACATCATCGAATCCATCCTCACCACGGGCATCCAAGCATGAGCAACGACACCACCTACATCGCGGGCGTGGGCATCACCCGCTTCGACAAGCAGCCGGCCAAAAGCGTCAAGGACCTGGTGCGCGACGCGGTCACGCAGGCGCTGGCCGACGCGGGTTGCGACGCCGCCGACCTGCAGGCGGCCTATTTCGCCACCGCCGGCCAGGGTTCCATCGAAGGCCAATACATGGTGGCCGGCCAGGTTGCGCTGAAGGCCATGGGCATCGCCGGCATCCCCGTCGTCAACGTGGAGAATGCCTGCGCCAGCTCCAGCACCGCGCTGAACGCCGCGCACTTGTACGTAGCCTCGGGCGCGGGCGACATCTGCCTGGCCGTGGGCGTGGACAAGCTGTTTTCCGAGGACAAGGCCAAGAGCTTCGCCGTGTTCGACGGCGCCTGGGACGTGCACGACGCGCCGGCGCAGATGGCGCGCCTGATGGCGCTGGCGCCCGACGTGACGCCCCCGCCCGGCTTCGAAGAGCCGGGCAAACGCAGCGTGTTCATGGACATCTACGCCAGCCTGGCGCGGCTGCACATGAAGACCTTCGGCACCACCCAGCGCCAGCTTGCCGCCGTGGCCGCCAAGAACCACATGCATTCCACCCGCAATCCGCTGGCCCAGTTCCAGTACCCCATGACGATAGACGAGGCCCTGGCCGCCCGGCCCGTGTCCTGGCCGCTGACCCTGCCCATGTGCGCCCCCATCAGCGACGGCGCGGCCGCCGCCATCGTCTGCAACGCCCAGGGCTTGAAGCGCCTGCAACGCGCCCGCGCCGTGCGCTTGTACGCCAGCGTGCTGCGAACCGCCACCGACCGCCCGGCCGACCGCTACGACCGGCACCTGTGCCATCTGGCCGCGCTCGAGGCCTACGAGCGCGCCGGCGTCGGCCCGCAGGACATGTCGCTGGCGGAAGTGCACGACGCCACCGCCTTCGCCGAGATCCAGCAGACCGAGGCGCTGGGCTTCTGCGCCTTCGGCGAAGGCGGACCGATGGCCGAGTCCGGCGCCACCAGCCTGGGCGGCCGCATCCCCATCAACGTGTCCGGCGGCCTGTTGTCGCGCGGCCACCCCATCGGCGCGACCGGGCTGGCGCAAGTCCACGAAATGGTGATCCAGCTGCGCGGCGAAGCCGGCGCTCGCCAAGTCGAAGGCGCGCGCTTCGCCATCGCCGAGAACGGCGGCGGCTTCAACGGCGTGGAAGAGGCGGTGACCTGCATCACCCTGCTTGGCCGCTGATCCGCGCCCCCATCAACCCAGAGACCGCCATGCATCTCAGCTCTCTCTTTCACCGCAGCGCCACTATTTACGCCGATCAGCCCGCGCTGGCAGCCGGCACCCGCGATCCCCTCAGCTACGCCCAGCTTCAGGCCCGGGTGCAGGCGCTGGCCGGCTGGCTGCGCGGCCCGCTGGGCCTTTTGCCCGGCCAGCGCGTCATGCTGGCGCTGCGCAACCACCCCAGCTACATCGAATCGATGCTGGCCATCTGGCACGCCGGCCTCTGCGCCGTGCCGGTCAACGCCAAACTGCATCCCAACGAACTCGAATACATCCTGCGCGACAGCGATGCGCGCCTGTGCCTGTCGCAAGGCGAATTGCTGCAAGCGCTGGCGCCCGTCGCCCGCAGCTTGCCAGCGACGCGCGTGGTGGACGTGGAGTCGGCCGAATACGCGGCCGGCGCCCTGGGCCAGCACTTGCCCCTGGAAACGCGTCCGCCCCAGGACCTGGCCTGGCTGTTCTATACCAGCGGCACTACCGGCAAGCCCAAGGGCGTCATGCTCAGCCATGCCAACCTGGTCGGCATGTGCCTGAACTTCTATGCCGACGTGCAGCCGGTACAGCCCGGCGACGCCATGGTCCACGTGGCGCCGCTGTCGCACGGCGGCGGCCTCTACAGCATTCCGTACTGGCTGCACGGCGCCTTGCAGATCGTGCCCGACAGCGGCGGCCTGGACGAAGAAGAACTGTCCGGGCTGCTGACGCACTACCGCAACGTCAGCCTGTTCGCCTCCCCCACCATCGTGCAGCGCATGGTGCGCCACGCCCGTCAGGCAGGCGGCCCGCCGCCCGGCCTGCGCACGCTGATCGTGGGCGGCGCGCCGTTCTACATCGAAGACATCAAGGACGCGGTGGCCTGCTACGGCGCGCGCGTGGCGCAGATCTACGGACAGGGTGAAAGCCCCATGTCGATATCGGCCTTGTCCGCCGTCCAGATCGCCGACGCCGTGGCCCGCAACGATGACGCGCTGCTGGGCTCGGTGGGGTACATCCAGTCGGCCATGGACGTCGAAATCCGCGAGGCCTCCGGCCGGCCGGCAGCCCCTGGCGAATTGGGCGAAGTCGTCGTCAGCGGGCCGACCGTAATGCAGGGCTACTGGAACAATCCGCGCGCCACCGCCGACACGCTGGCTGGCGGCTGGCTCCATACGGGCGATATCGGCATCCTGGACGAACGCGGCCTGCTGCACCTGAAGGACCGCTCCAAGGACGTCATCATCAGCGGCGGCACCAACATCTATCCGCGCGAAGTGGAAGAGGCGCTGATGCGCCACGATGCCGTGCAGGAGGTCTCGGTGGTCGGCAGCCCCGACCCCGAATGGGGCGAGTCGGTGCTGGCCTTCGTGGTGCTCAAGCCCGGCGCCCGGGCCTCCGAGCAGGATCTGGACCGACTCTGCCTGGAATCCATCGCGCGCTTCAAGCGCCCCAAGCGCTACGTCTTTCTGGAGGAGCTGCCCAAGAACAGCACCGGCAAAGTGTTAAAACGCGAACTCCAACAACGCGCGCTTCCGACTCCATGACCCAAGCTTTCCCCCTCTTTGGCCGCACCGCTGTCAGCCAGACCGAAAAGGCCTATTGCACCCTGGAGGAAATGATCGTCACCGGCGAACTGCCGCCTGGCAGTCAGTGGTCGGAAACCACCCTGAGCGAACGCGTCGGCATCGGCCGCTCGCCGGTGCGCGACGCCCTGCAGAAGCTGGCGTTTCAACGCCTGGTGGAAATCGCCCCGCGCCAGGGCATCTTCATCTCCGAGATCGACTACCAGGGCCAGTTGAAGATCATCCAGGCGCGCCGCGAGATCGAACGGCTGATCGTGGCCCAGGCCGCGCAGTGGGCCGACGACGGCGAACGCGCCGAATTGGCGCAACTGGCCCGCGAACTCGAAGACCTGAAGGCCGTCAACGACATGCGCATGTACATGCGCCTGCATTTCACCCTGACCAGCCAGATCGGCGCCGCCTCGCGCAACAGCTACGCGGCAGAGTTCCACGCCATGCTGCAGACGCTGGCGCGGCGCTTCCTGTACTTCCACCAGAAGCGCCACCCGGACCTGGTGCAGATCTGCGAGCTGCACATCCAGCAGATCAACGCCATCGTGGAGGGATCGGTGGAGCGCGCCATCGCCACGGCGGAGGCGCGCAACGACTATGCCGAGAACCTGGCGCGCAACATCCTGATGGAGCTGATCGTCACCTCGGCGGTCACCATCAGCAAGCCGCCGCGAGGCCGCAGCGGCGCGGACTGACGCCCGGGCGCGGTCTCAGCGCCCCGCGTCCACCAGGTTCTGCCAGGCGCCGGTGCTGCGCCCCTCTTCCGCCAGGAACTCCACCAGCGTCGGCAAGGCGGCGTCCATCGGCCGGTTGGCCTGGATCCGCATCACGTAGCCCCAGGAGCCCGGCATGCGCAGGTGCGGCACCAGGGGTACCAGCCGGCCGCTGGCCAGTTCCTCGTCAATCAGCGGCGCGCGGCCCAGCGCGATGCCGACCCCGGCAGCCGCGGCTGCGGCGACCGTGCTCAGGCCGCTCAGCACCATGGGTTCCTGCCAGTCGGATTCGGCCAGGCCCAGCCGCGGACTCCAGGTGCGCCAGTCGGTCTCCGGGCTGTCGACGTGCTTTTCCTCCAGCCAGCGATGGCGCAGGAACACGCCAGGATCGCCGCGCTCGGCCGGATCGACCAGCGACGGACTGCACACGGGCACCACGGTTTCGGTCATCAACGGGATGTCGCCGGGCTCGGCGATATGCGGCCCCATGGCGCGCACGTGCAGGAACGCCAGGTCGATGTCCTGGCTTTTCCAGGCCGGGTCCTGGCTGGCGTGCAGGTACACCTGGATGTCGATGCCGGGATGCAGCTCGATGAAGCGTCCGATGCGCGGGGCCAGCCACATGGCGGCCAGCGACGGGTTGGCGGAAACGTTCAGGGTATTGCGCCGTTTGCCCCGGGCGGAGGCCCGCACGTTGCGGCAGGCGGTCTCCAGCAGGGTCAAGGCCTGTTGCACGGATGCCAACAGGTCCGCGCCCGCCGCGGTGGTTTCTGCGCGGCGCACCGTGCCGCCGCGGCGCAGCAGCGCCACCCCCAGGTCCGCCTCCAGCGCCCGCAGTTGATGGCTGACGGCGCTCTTGGTCACGTGAAGTTCGGCGGCGGCGCGGCTCAAGCTGCCCAGGCGGGCTACGGCCTCGAAGGCGCGCAAGGCCGCCAGGGGCGGCGTGTGGTTGGGAAGATCGGCCATGGGTCAAGTCTAGCTCAACCCTAGATTGAAAAACTATCGCTATCGCCGGGTCGCGGGATCGGGGACCATGCAAGCACTGAAAGGAGTTTGCTATGTATTTCGATTCGCGCCTTTGGCAGTTGACGGCGGGCTTGCGCGCCAGCATGGCGGGCGGCATTTTCCTGGGCCTGCTGGCCCTGGCCGCCGGCATCGCCCGTTACGTGTTCCTGGGCCAGTTGCTGGCCCGCGTATTCGATGGCGCACCGTCGCAGGACTGGCTCGCGCCGGCGCTGTGGGCCGCCGCCATGGTGCTGCTGCGCGCCTTCCTGGACCATTGGCGCACCGTGCAGGCCAACCGCTGCGCCGCCACCGTGCAGCATGCGCTGCGCGCGCGGCTTTATGACCGCATCGTGAGCCTGGGCCCGGCCTGGTTCGCCAACCAGCGCACGGGCGGCGTGATGCTGACGGTGGTCGACGGAGTCGAGCAGTTGCAAGCCTTCTTCGGCCAGTACCTGCCGCAAGTCGCGATCGCCGCCGCAGCGCCCTTCGCCATCTTCGCCGTGATCGCGTTCTGGGACGTGCCCACCGCGCTGGTGTTCCTGGCGGCGGCGCTGTTCGCGCTGTTCGGCCCCATGGCCGTGCACATGCTGGACCGCCGCGCCAGCCTGGCCCGCAGCAAGTCCCTGAACGATTTCGGCGAGGACTTCCTGGACGCCGTGCAGGGCCTGCCCACGCTGAAGTCCTATGGCCAGGGCAAGGCCTGGGGCCAGCGGCTGGCCGCCCGCGCCCGCAGCCTGTCCGACAACACCTTCTGGGTGCTTTCCGTCAGCCTCTTGACGCGCGGCATCAGCGACCTGGGCGTGGCCCTGGGCGCGGCGCTGGCGCTGACGCTGGGCGCCTGGCGCGTGGCCCACGGCGACATGAGCGTGGAAGCCCTGCTGATCGTGCTGATGGCCGGCACCGAGATCTTCCGCCCGCTGCGCGACCTGCGCTCGGTACTGCACCGGGGCATGCTGGGCCAGTCGGCCGCCGCCAGCATCCATGCGCTGACGGATGCGCAGCCGCTGACACCCGCCCCCGCCGCCGGCGGCAAGACCCCGGGCCGGCTCGCGCCCACCATCGAATTCGACAACGTGGCGTTTTCCTACACCCCCGAGCGCCGCGCCCACCAGGGCTTGAGCTTCCGGATCGCGGCGGGCGAACGCGTCGGCGTGGTCGGCCCCAGCGGCGCCGGCAAGTCGACCATCGTGCGCCTGCTGCTGCGCGAATGCCTGCCCCAATCCGGCAGCATCCGCATCGGCGGCCATGACGTGAACGAACTGGATACGCAGGCACTGCTTTCGCACATCGCGCTGGTAAGCCAGGACATCACGCTGTTCCATGGCACCATCGACGACAACCTGCGGCTGGGCCGCCCCGACGCCACCCACGAACAGGTGCGCGCCGCCGCCCGCGCCGCCAATATCGACGACTTCATCATGGCGCTGCCTGAGGGCTACGCCACCCGCATCGGCGAGCGCGGCCTGCAGCTGTCCGGCGGCCAGCGCCAGCGCGTGGCGATCGCCCGCGCGCTGTTGCGCGACGCGCCCATCCTGATCCTGGATGAGGCGCTGTCGTCGGTGGATACGGAAAACGAAGCGCTGATCCAGCAGGCGCTGGACCGCCTGATGGCCGGCCGCACGACCTTGATCCTGGCCCACCGCCTGGCCAGCGTCATCGGCGCCGACCGCTGCCTGGTGCTGGACCAGGGCCGGGTCGCGGAGGAAGGACCGCACGCAGAACTGATGCGGCAAAACGGCCTGTACTACCGCCTGATGCACGAACAGGCGGCCGCGCACCGCAATCCGTCGGCGGGATCGCCTGCCTCCGCCGCTGCCGTCCCCGCGGAAACGACCGACCGCAACGCCTCCGGCGAAGAATCCGGCGCGCAAGGCCCGGCCCTGCGCTCGCTGGACGCGGACGCGGTCCAGGTCGGCTGGCGCGCCACGCTCGGCACCCTGCTCTCGGTGGTGCGGCCGTGGCGCGGCACGCTGACCGCCACGATCCTGCTGGGCGTAGCGCGGGTCGCGGCCTACATCGGCGTGGGCGTGTTCAGCGCGCTGATCGTCGCCGCCATCCGCGACGGCCGCGACTACTCGGCCCTGATAGCGGGCCTGCTGGTCGCCGCGCCGCTGGCCGCGCTGTTCCACTGGCTCGAATCCTGGCTGGCCCACGCCATGGCGTACCAGCTGCTGGCCGACATGCGGGTCAAGCTCTACGACAAGCTGGAGCGCCTGGCCCCGGCTTACCTGTTGCAGCGCCGCTCCGGCGACCTGGTGGCGCTAGCCACCCAGGACGTGGAAATGGTGGAGTACTTCTACGCGCACACCATCGCCCCAGCCATCGTCTCGGTCCTGGTGCCGCTGTCGGTGCTGGGTTTCCTGGGCGTCTACAGCTGGCCGGTGGCGCTGGCGCTGCTGCCCTTCCTGGCCTATGCGCTGGTGTCGCCGGTGCGCGGACGCCGCAAGGTCGACGCGCTGGGCGACAAGGCGCGCGAGGCGCTGGGCGAGATGAGCGCCCACACCACCGACACCATCCAGGGCCTGGCCGACCTGACCGCCTTCCAGGCCACCGGCCGCCGGCGCGATGAATTCCTGCGGGTGGCGGACCATTACCGTACGCGCCGCCTGGACATCCTGGACGACCTGTCGCGCCAGACCGCGGGCTTTGAAATCGCGATGGGCCTGGGCGGCCTGGCGGTGGCCGTCGTGGGCGCGCTGCAGGTATCGGCCGGCGCGCTGTCGGCCGGCATGCTGCCTTTGCTGGTGCTGATCGCCCTGGCGACCTTCTTGCCAGTCTCCGAGATCTCGCAGGTCAGCCGGCAATTGGCGGACACCATCGCCGCCACCCGCCGCCTGCATGTGGTCGCCAACGAGCCCGAACCCGTGACCGACGGACCGCTGCCGGCGCCCGTCTCCGCCCACGGCCTGTCGCTGGCCTTCGACCACGTGAGCTTCGCTTATCCAGGCAAGACCGCGGACACCTTGCGCGACCTGAGCTTCAAGGTGCCGGCCGGCGCCACCGTGGCGGTGGTGGGCGCATCGGGCGCGGGCAAGAGCACCGTGGCCAGCCTGCTGCTGCGCTTCTGGGATCCGCGCGCGGGACAGGTCAAGCTCGATGGCGTGGACCTGCGGGAACTGCAGCTGGACGGCCTGCGCGAACGCGTAGCGCTGGTGACGCAGGACACCTATCTGTTCAACGACACGCTGGAAGGCAACATCCGCCTGGCCCGCCCCGAAGCCAGCCCCGAGGACCTGGCGCGCGCGCTGGAACAGGCTGCGCTGGCGGACTTCGTGCGCGCCCTGCCGGAAGGCCTGGCGACGCGCGTGGGCGAACGCGGCATGCAGCTATCCGGCGGCCAGCGCCAACGCATCTCGATTGCCCGCGCCTTCCTGAAGAACGCGCCCGTGCTGATCCTGGACGAAGCCACCTCGCACCTGGACACCTTGTCGGAAATGCAGGTGCGCGGCGCGCTGGACGTGCTGATGCGCCATCGGACCACGCTGGTCATCGCGCACCGCCTGTCGACGATACGCGATGCCGACCTGATCCTGGTGCTGGATCGCGGCACGCTGGCGGAGGCCGGCACGCACGACCAGTTGCTCAGACGGCAAGGGGTCTATGCGCGCCTGGCCAGCCACCAGGGCGGCTACGCCGTCAATAGCGCAACGTCTCTACCGACTTAGCGTTGGCGCGCACTTCCGCATCCGTGAACCAGACCCGCTTGTTGCCGAAGCTGGTGTACAGGTCGAACTGGTCGCGGATGTGGGGCGACGGCGTGCCGTCCGGGGCGACAAAACCGCTTTGCCCCGGCGCCACCACGTCCACCGCGCGCACGCCTTTGCCATCGAACACCGTCATGTTGTTCTCGGTGCCGCGGTTCTGCGTGGCCGCAAAGCTCAGCACCGCCTTGTCATCCGCCTGCGGCACGCCCAGGAAATTCTTGGGCGCGAACACCATGGGCGGCGCGGGTATGCGCCAGCTTGCCGGATCCTGGCCGTAGGTCTTCTGCAAGGCCGCCAGCGCATCGTCCAGCGCGGCCAGGCTCACGTCCCGCGGCCGCTGGCCATTGAAGAAGTCGTACTTCTGCGGCACGCCCGAATCGCGGCCGGCCAACGCGTTGAACAGCGCCTTCACCCCCACCGTCAGGTTGACCGAACCCGTGGCGGGCGCCGCCTGCGTCGGATAGCCGGTGGCGCTGTACCACTTGAAGAAGTCCGCTGGCATCTCGTCGGCCAGCGTGCGCTTGAGCATGGCGCGCAGCCAGGCGTCCATCACGGCAGGTCCCGCGTTGTCGTAGTAGCCGGCCTGCTTGTCGCTGGTGGCCATGCCGTCCCAGGACGCCAGCCCCGCAACCAGCCCGGCCCGCGCATCGTCCGCCGGCAAGCCCTGCACCGCCTGCTGCAGATACGGCAGGAAGTGGCGGCGGTTGACGTCGGCATAGCTGGTGGTGCGGATCAGGTCCCACATCTGCTGCGCGCTGACCTTGCCGCCGTTGGCCGTCATGGCTTTCAGGCGGGTCTCGATCTCGGCGTAGCGGTCGGCCTGGCCCCACACGATGGCGAACAGGTCGGTGGACGGATAACCGCGCATGGGCTGGTTGTTCCAGTTGGCGATGAAGCCCTGGCGCGGGTTGTAGACCTGCGGATTGGTCGAGAACGGCAGCATGCCGTCCCAGTCCATCTCGCCCGTGCCCGGCACGGGCAGGCGCGGATCATGGCCCGGACGGCGCTTGGGATAGAAGCCCGTGTGCGCGTAGCCGATGTTGCCCTTGTCGTCGGCGTAGTACCAGTTGATGGTCAGCGCGTGCCGCGCCGCCTGCTGCTTCCACTGGTCCCAGTTGCGCGACTGCGCCTTGTGGGTCCAGGCCATCAGCGATTGCAGCTCATAGCCTTCCCAGGCGCGCGCCTTGGCATAGGCCACGTGCTGCTTGTCGTCGAACTTGGTGACGATGCCGTGCACCGTGCGGTACACGTCCATCACCACCGGCTGCCCATCCTTGACCTCGATGAGCTCGGTGCGCTTTTCCATCGTCTTCCAGACGCCGTCGTGGAAGTAGCGGGTGCGGTCGTTCGGGTCGAGCTTTTCGGCGTAGATGTCCACGTCGTCGCCAAAGCCCGCGGTCGAGCCCCAGGTCACGTGCGCATTGTGGCCGAACAGGATGCTGGGATAGGCGAACGGCGTGTTGCCCACCACGTCGAAACCCGCGCCGTGCAGGCCGATGCCGTAGGTGTAGGCGGGATTCCACCAGCCGAACTGCGGCCCGTTCAGCAGGATGGAACGAGCGTCCTTGGCGTGGTCGCGGCCCACGATCCACATGTTGCTGGTGGTCGGAAAACCGGCGATGCCCGGCTGCCCCGATTCCGCGAACTGCGCCAGCAGGCGCGCCGACGCGGCCGCGGGCGTCTCATCCAGCACGCCGCGCGTCTGCGGATCGCGCGCCACGCGTTCCAGCATGGGCGGCGTGCCGTCGTAGCGCGGCAGCGCATAGGACAGCCTGGCGGACGGCTTGGCGCCATCGGGCCGGTACACGCCCTCTTCCTCGGGCACGGTGGTGGGCGCGCGGCTGTCGGTCATCCAGCGCAGCTGGTTGAAGATCTGCATGGCGCGCTCGTCGCCATGCTGGTCCTTCAGGGCAGTCAGCAGCGCCAGGTTGTCGATCTCGCTGTTGGCATCGGAAAAACGATTGGCCATGGTGCCCACGAACACCATCGCCACGTCATAGGCCGTCCAGTCCGCGGGCTGGAAACGCAGATCGTTGAATTCCTTGGGCATCAGGCTGCCGGGCTCGGCCCGCACCCGCGCGATCCAGGCGTTCATGCCGGCCGCATAGCCGTCCAGGATCTGCCGCTCGGATGCGGGCAGCGCGGCCAATTGGCGCTGGATGCGCTCGGGCGAGAAATTGCCGCGGATGGATTTGTCGAACGCCACCATGGGCTGGCCCAGCACCTCGGCCACGCGGCCCTGGGTACTGCGCCGCGCCATTTCCATCTGGAACAGGCGGTCCTGCGCCACCGCATAGCCGTAGCCATAGAAAATGCCGTACACGGTGTTGGCGTACACATGGGGCATGCCATAGCCGTCGCGCCGGATCGTGACCTGGCCGCTGGCCGCGCCGGCCGGACGCAACGCGGCCTCGGACTGCTTCTGAGCGTGCTGCTGGACTTCCTGGGCATGGGCTTGGGCGCCCATGGCCGCGCAGGCCGCCAGGATGGCGGCCGACAACAAGTGCTGCTTCATTCGAATCTGTCTCCGTATTTGACGAGCCGCGCCGCGGTGCGAGCCCCGGGCACGGTTTGCGGCGCCTCTGCGGGCGTCGTCTGGGACCATGATACGAACAGCCTATTTATAATTCCAATGCATTTATTTCATAGTATTTATGCGGCTTGGACATGGATTTCCAGAAACTCAAACACCTGCTGGCGGTGGTCGAACACGGCACTTACTCGCGCGCCGCAGAGGCGGTCAACCTGTCGCAACCGGCGCTCAGCCGCAGCATCCAGGCGCTCGAAGCCGAACTGGGCCTGCCTCTGCTCGACCGCGGCACCCGTCGCGTGCGCCTCACGCCCTACGGCGCCTGCGTGGCCGAACGCGCGCGCCGCATGCGCTTCGAAGAAGCGGAGCTGCAGCGCGAACTGAAAACACTGCACAGCGGCGAATCGGGCACGCTGTCCATCGGCCTGAGCCCGGCGCCCGCATCGCTGCTGCTGTCGCCCTTCCTGGCCCACATGGCAGAGCGCCATCCCCAGGTACGCGTGGGCGTCGAACTGGGCGCCACCGCCGCCTTGCTGGAAATGCTGCGCGACGAACGCATCGACGCCATGGTCTGCGACGCCCGCATGCTGTATGACGCGGCCGACCTGGAAACCCGCGCCCTGCCCCCGCTGCGCGCGGGCCTGGTGTGTCGCAGGGGCCATCCCATCCTTGCCCACAAGCGGCCCGGCATAGAACAGGTCCGCCAGTACCCCGTGGCATCCACCACTCTCAGCCCGGAAGTCTCGCTGCGGCTCGCGGAAACCCTGGGGCCGGGCGGCGCGCCGGAACAAATGGTCACCCACCGCTGCGAGAATCTGGACGCGCTGGTGGAACTGGCGCTGCGCACGGACGCCTTGCTGCTGGGCGTGATCTGCGTCACGCGGCAGCAGCAGGAAGCCGGGCTGCTGGTCGAAGTGCCGATCCCGTCCGACCCGCAACGCCAGGGGCACTATGCGCTGGCCCGGCTGGCGGGGCGCACTCCGTTGACGGCACAGGATGCGCTGTATGAGTTCACCCGGGAATGTTGGAACGGATTCTTGGCGCCTATCGGCGCGTCGCCAGCCTGAAAAGGACGAAGCTGAGCAGCGCAGCCGCAATGTTGTAAAGCATGGCCGCCGCCAGCGCGCCTCCGTAGATCGATGCGCCGTCGCTGGCGGGCAAGCTCCCCGCGGCCTCAAGCATCGTGAAGATGACGCCGCCCACTACCGCCACGCCCGCGGAAGTCCCGACGACTTGCAAGGTGCTGAGCATGCCGGAAGCCATGCCGGCCTGTTCCTCCTGCACCGCCCCCAGAATGGCGTTGAATGCCAGCGGGATCACCAGCCCTTGCCCCGCGCCATTCAGCACCAGTGACGCCACCAACAGCGCCAGATTCTGGGGCTGCGTGGCGGCGGTAGCCGCGGACAGCGCCAAGCCCGCGGTAAAGACCAGCACACCGAACAGCAGCGCCCCGCGTCCATAGCGGGTGGCCAGTTTCGGACCGGCAAGCGACGCGCCAAAGAACGCCAGCGCCGAAGGCGTGAACACGGCGCCCGCCGCCAGCGGCGCGAACCCCAGCCCGAACTGCAACAGCAGCGTCAACGCGAAGAAGAACGAACTGATGGCTGAAAAAAAGAAAAACACCGCGCCTATGCCTGCCACGAATGGCCGGTTGGCAAACAAGCCCATATCCAGCACAGGCACGCCACCGCGCCGGGCCAGCGCTTTCTCATAGCGGACGAAATACGCCAGCACACCCAACGCCAGCACGGGCCCCGCAAGCGACCACCAGGGCCATCCATGCTCTCGTCCCTCCATGACAGGCACCAGGATCAGGGCCAGCCCGGCAGCGCCCGCAAGCGCGCCGCGCAGGTCCACCCGCGTCGGAACCGGCGCGCGCCATTCGGGAAGCGCCCGCCGCCCCGCCAGCAACGCGGCAATGCCGATCGGGACGTTGATGAGAAACACCAGCCGCCACCCCAAGTCCAGCGGATTCAGCGTGATGAGCATGCCGCCCAGCAACTGCGAAATGCTTGCGGCCACGCCCTGCACCGCGCCCATGATGCCGAACGCGCGCCTGCGCGCCTCGCCCTCGAACACCACTCTTATCGAAGCCAGCACTTGCGGCATCAGCACGCCCGCCCCCACGCCCTGCAGGGCGCGCGCCAGGATGAGCTGCCACGGCGTGACCGCCAACCCGCATAACGCCGAAGCCACGGTGAACAGCCCCATGCCCGCCAGGAACAAGCGCCGCCGCCCGAACAGGTCGCCCAAACGCGCGCCATTGATCAGGCACAAGCCATAAGCCAAAGCGTAAGCCACCACGATCAGCTGCAAATCGGTATCCGATGCCGACAAGCCGCTCTGGATGCTGGGCAATGCGACATTGACGATGAAGAGATCCAGGATCGTCACGAAGTTGCCCGTCAACAGCACAGCGAGGGCGCGCCAGGGGCGGTTCTTTTCAGCTTGCAGCGCAAATTCAGCGTTCATTCTTCACATTTATATATGTACGATCGTATTTATAGTATCGTGAAAGAATGAAACCCGTGCAAGCAGAAAAACAAGGTCCGATGAAACCGTTGCCCCCCTCTCCCCCACCCGATGGCCGCCGCTTGCGCGGCGAGCGCGCGCGAGCCCGCGTGCTCGACGAAGCCGTAAAGCTCCTCTCCGTCGAAGGACTGGGCGGCCTGACCTTCGGCCAGGTGGCCGACTTGGCTGAAGTGGGAAAAAGCAATCTTCAGGTTCTGTTCGGCGACAAGGAAAACCTGCAACTGGCGGCCTTGGCCCATGCGATAGGCCTGTACCAGACCCAGGTTGTCGAGCCAGCCATGCGCAAGCGCACGCCGCTGACGCGGCTGCGCGCCCTGATGAACGGCTGGTTCGACTTCGTGGAAACCCGCCAGCTTCCGGGCGGCTGCGTCATCACCGCGGTAAGCAGCGAATATCGTGCGCGTCCCGGCCCCTTGCGCGACGCCATCCAGCAATACCGCGAAGCAGGACGCACGCGTCTTTACGGATTGATCCGCGAGGCCCGGGCGCAGGGACAAATCGCAGCCGACGCCGACGAGGCGAAACTGGTCATGGAGCTGCTGGCCTACCAGGCATATGCCAACGTCGCCGCGTCGATGGACGACCATGCGGAGTTCGGCCGCGCCAAGGCGGCTGCCATGGAAGTGCTTGCAAAAGCGGCTCGCTGACAACGGCGAACCCGGGTTCCGGCCAGACCGCCTACGCTTTCTTGCGGCCCGGTTCTTGCGCCACCGCCTGCATGCTCAACCAATGTGCAACCGCCTGGACAGGCGCCGAGGGCGGCCGGTCGGCGGGCATGGCCAGATGGTAGGTATGCCCGGCGATCTCCGGGCCGAAGGGCTGCACCAGATGGCCCGCTTCCAATTCTTCGGCGATCAACGCCAGGCTGACCAGCGCCACGCCATGGCCGGCGACGGCGGCCTGTATGGCGTGGCCTTCATCGGAAAAGCGCAACTGGCCCGCCTGCCGCGGCAAGGAACGCTGCGCGACCGCGAACCAGCGCTCCCAGGTCGGATTGTCCGGATGGGACCATTTCCAGTTGAAACGGATCAAGGGCACGCCGGCCAGATCGTCCGGCGATGCCACGCCCAGCCGCGGATTCGCCACGGGCGCGAAGCGGTCCGTGAACAGCGGCTGCGCGACGAGGCCCGGATACGGCCCGCGGCCATAGCGGATCGCGATGTCGACCGCGGCCGATCGCAGATCGACCACGTCGTCGCTGGCTTGCAACTGTAGATCGATGCCCGGATGCTTGCTGCGGAAATCCGCCATGCGCGGCACCAGCCATTTCACCGTGAACGCGTTGGTCGCGGAGATGGTCACCTGCATCCGCGTGCGCTGCTGCGTCAAACGCGCCAGCGCCGCCTCGAAGGCATCGAAACCATCCCGCAGCACAGGATAGAGCTGTGCGCCCGCCTCAGTCAGCGACACCCTGCGCACGTGGCGATCGAACAGCGCCAGCCCGGTCTGCGCTTCCAACGCGCGGATCTGATGGCTGACGGCGGTCGGCGTGACGGCCAGTTCCTCGGCGGCGGCCTTGAAACTGCCCAGGCGCGCGGCGGCCTCGAATACGCGCAGTCCAGAGAGCGGAAGAGATCGGCGTTGCATGGTCATGGATGAGATTTTCTCATCTTATAGCTGATAAATGAACCTTTGTCAGCGTCCCGGCAGATTCCTACATTTACGGCATGGACCAGCGATTCTCGCGCTGATTCACAGATCAACCATAAATGAAGGAAATCGCATCATGCTACAGCGCGTCATCACCCAGCCCGACAACTACGAACCCTTCCTGCTGTCGCAAGGCATCCAGTTCGGCAATCTGCTGTTCATCTCCGGCCAGGCTGGCGCCGGCGATGACGGCAAGATCGTCGAGGGCGGCTTTCTGGCCCAGGGCGAACAAGCCTTCCTGAACTTGCGCCGCGCGCTCGAAGCCGGCGGCTCCAGCCTGAAGGACGTCATCAAGGTGACCATCTTCGTCACCGACATGGGGCACTTCCAGGACGTGGTCACGCTGCGCCGCCGCCACTTCTCGGCTCCCTACCCCGCCGACACGATCGCCGAGATCAAGGCGCTCTACGACCCGGCCGCCATGATCGAGATCGAGGCCATCGCGGCCGTCCGTCCGCAGGAGGGCCGTTGACATGGGCGCGCTCGACTATCGTACGAACGACGCGGCGCAGGCCGGACTGTTCACGCCGCTGCAGCTGGAAAGGGGCTTGACCCTGGCCAATCGTCTCGCCGTCGCCCCCATGACCCGCGTCAGCGCCACGGAAGATGGCCGCGCCACGCCGCAGATGGCCGATTACTACGCAGCCTTCGCGGCCGGCGGCTTCGGCCTGGTGATCACCGAGGGCATCTACACCGACCGGGCGCATGCGCAGGGCTACCTGTTCCAACCCGGCCTGACCGACGAGGCCCAGCGCGACGCCTGGCGCCCCGTGGTCGACCGTGTGCATGCGCACGGCGGCCGCATCATCGCGCAGCTCATGCACGCGGGTGCGCTGTCGCAGGGCAACCCATACCGCGGCACGACGAAGGGTCCCTCGGCCGTACAGCCCAAGGGACAGCAGATGGCGTTCTATCGGGGCGATGGGCCGTACCGGACGCCTGAAGCCATGTCGGACGTGGACATCGCGGAGGCCATCGACGGCTTTGCCCAGGCCGCGCGCCGGGCGCAGGAGGCCGGCTTCGACGGCGTCGAGATACACGGCGCCAACGGCTACCTGCTGGACCAGTTCCTCACCACCCACACCAATCTGCGCACAGACCGCTATGGCGGCAACCTGGACAACCGGCTGCGCTTGACGCTGGAAGTCATCCAGGCCGTACGCCAGGCTACGGGGCAGCGCTATGTCGTGGGCGTGCGCAGCTCCCAGGGCAAGGTCAATGACTTCACCCACAAGTGGGAAGGCGGCGAGGCGGATGCGGCGCAGATCTACCGCACGCTGGGCGCCCAGCCCATCGACTACCTGCACACGACCGAGTTCGAGGCCTGGCGTCCGGCTTTTGGAGATCAGGGCCCAAGCCTCGCGGCATTGGCGCGGCGGCACGTCGCGGTCCCGGTGCTGGCCAACGGATCGTTGCATGACCCGATGGCGGCCAACGGGATGATGGCGCGGGAGGAAGCGGACTTCGTTTCGCTCGGGCGCGGCGCGCTGACGCATGCCGATTGGCCCGCAAGATTGCGCGCGGGCGCGGCGATGGAGAGTTTTGATCGGGGGTTGCTGGCGCCGATTGCGGATCTGGCCAATGCGGCGCGGCATCGCGAGGCACGCCCGGAATGATGATCCTATACAATTAGCAATCATTCCCATTAGCGTTTGAACGGAAGCCCCCTTGCCTAGCGCCGACTTTGCCTCCTCCGACGATTTCGTCAGCCTGTATCGAGAGCATCACGGCTGGCTCGTGCAGATGCTGCGCCGCCGGCTCAGCGGCAACACCGAAAACGCCGCGGACCTGGCGCACGACACCTTCGAACGCGTCATGCGCAGCGAGTCGCGCGCGGCGTTCGCCGAGCCGCGCGGTTTCCTCACCACCGTCGCCAAGCGCCTCCTTATCGACCAGTCGCGCCGCCGCGCGGTGGAACAGGCCTATCTGGAAACGCTGGCCTCGCGCAGCGAGGCCGTCGAGCCTAGTCCCGAAACGCATGCGCTGGTGATGGAGGCGCTGAACGCCGTATGCCGCATGCTGGAGCAGTTGCCGCCGCGGGCGCGCCGGGTCTTCGTGCTGGCGCAGGTGGAAGGCCTGCCCTACCGCGACATCGCCCAGCAGCTCGACATTTCGGTGGCGGCCGTGCAGCGCGACATCGTCAAGGCCTGGGAGCATTGCTACGCGGTGCTGTACGCATGAGCGCCGCCCAAGCCGAACGGCTGCATCCCGACATCATCAAGCAGGCGGCGCTCTGGATGATGCGGACCGGGGACGCGCCCGATGCGGCCACGCAAGCCGCCTGTGCGGCTTGGCGTCAGGCAGACGCGCGCCACGAACTGGCTTGGCAGCGCCTGCAGGGCATCGGGCGCGAGGTCCACACCATCAACACCGGCAAGGTGTCCGAAGGCGCCGCCAGCCAGACCATCCTGCGTTACTGCGAGCAGCGTTCGCGCCGCAGCGTCATGAAATGGGCCACGGGCGGCATCTGCCTGGGCACGCTGGCATGGGCGGGCGCGCGCGAAGGCTGGTGGGAAGGCAGCACCGTCTATCGCACCGCCACCGGCGAGCAGCGGACCATGACCCTGACTGACGGCACCCTCTTGACGCTGAACACCGACACTGCCGTGGCGTTGCGCTACGACGCGCAGCAACGCCGCGTCACGCTGCGCAGCGGAGAAATCCTGATCGCGACGGGCGCGGATGGCGCCGGACGCCCCTTCAGCGTGCAGACCCGGCACGGCCTGCTCACGCCGCTGGGCACGCGCTTTACCGTCCGCCAGCTGGACGACAGCGATGGCTCGACGCGTCTTGCCGTCTTTGAAGGGGCTGTGCGCGTGGATCCCGCCGGGCGGGTCGTGCATGCCGGCGAACAGGCGGAATTCGACGGACGCACGCTGGCTCCCGCAATCCGTGTCGACGGCACGGAGCCTGCCTGGGCCGCCGGCATGCTGGTCGCGAACCGCATGCGGCTGGACCAGTTCCTCGCGGAACTGGGGCGCTACCGCGTCGGCATCCTGCGTTGCGACCCCAGGGTGGCGGACCTCGAAGTCACCGGGGCGTTCCGCATCGACGACACCGACCGGGCGCTGGAAGTCCTGGCCGGCGTGCTGGACCTGAGGCTGCGATACCGCACGCGCTACTGGGTCAGCGTCGATCGCGCCTGACGTGCAGAGCCTCAGCCTGGGCGATCTTCCAGGAAATTTGTAACGACGGCGAAGATTTTCGGATGTGGTTCGTTAGACATAGAGACAGACCCGAGGCGCCCGCGGTCTGGCCTTACCCATCGACGAACCAGGAAGCCCTCATGGCAGCACGCCATACACCCTCTACTCTTGCCGCGCCCCAGACCCCCGGGGTAGTCCCGGCGCGCTTGCGCCTTGCCGTCCATCTGGCCTTGGCCGCAATGGCCCCGCTCGCCGCGCCCGCCGTGTCCTGGGCCCAGCCCGCGACCGCGCAAGGGGTCGCCTTCGCCATCGCCCCCACGACGCTGGACGAAGCGCTGGGCCAGTTCGGAGTCGCCGCCAACGTCACCGTGGCCGCGTCGCCGACGCTGACCCGCGGGGTGATGACGCAAGGGCTTAGCGGCCGCTACACCGCGGAACAGGGCCTCACGCGCCTGCTCGCAGGCACGGGCCTGCAAGCCGTGGCCAACGCCAACGGAGAGGGTTATCACCTGCGCCGCATTCCGCAGGGCGACGCGACCACGCTCGCGCCAGTCACGGTGACAGGCATGGCCGACCCGGCCGTCACCGAAGGCACGGGCAGCTATACCAGCGGGTTCGTGACCATAGGCAAGGGCGAGCAGACCCTGAAAGAGATTCCGCAATCGGTCACGGTGGTGACGCGCCAGCGCATGGACGACCAGAACGCCAACACGCTGGACGACGTGCTGGCCAATAGCACCGGCATGACGCTCTACAAGAGCCCGATGGGCGGCAACTACGTGTTCTCGCGCGGCTTCCGCGTCGACAGCTACCAGTTCGACGGCGTCAACCGCGCGTTCTATTACCCCCAGGCCAACAGCTTCACCAGCAGCACCGTGATCCTGGACCGCGTCGAAATCATCCGCGGCGCCACCGGCCTGTTGCAGGGCGCCGGCTCGCCCAGCGCCGCGGTCAACCTGGTGCGCAAGCGCCCGCTGGCCGAAAACCAGGTGCAGTTGTTAGCCAGCGGCGGCTCCTGGAACAACTACCGCGCCGACATCGATGCGACCGGCCCCTTGAACGCGTCGGGCTCCCTTCGCGGACGCGCCGTGGCCAGCTACAACGATCGGGACTACTTCTACGACAACGCCGACAGCCGCACCGGCGTGCTGTATGGCGTACTCAGCTACGACCTGGGCCCCGCCACCACCTTGACCGGCGGCGTCAGCTACGAAGAACTGCGATCCACGCCGTTCTTCCACGGCCTGCCCCACTACACCAACGGCGACGACATCGGGCTGAAGCGTTCGACTTCGCTCTCGCAAGACTGGAACCGCTGGAACGGCAAGCAGACCACCGTGTTCGCCGAGCTTGCGCACCGCTTCAACCAGGACTGGTCGCTGAAACTCACCGGGACTTCTACCCAGGAGTCCAACGATTCCAAATACGCCTTCACCGAAGGCGCGGTCAATCCGGCCACCGGACTGGGGCCGACGATGTACGCCGGCATCTTCGATTTCTCCACGCACAACAAGGCGCTCAACCTGGATGTGGACGGCGCGTTTGAGGCGCTGGGCCGCAAGCATTCGATCAGCGTGGGCGCCAGCATCAACGAACTGACCAGCAAGAACGATTTCGCGACCGCGCGACTGAACCGCGCCGTAAACGTCTGGGACCCGGATCACCATGTGCCCGAACCCACCGACGACTGGCTGCGCGAGAATGCCTACCGCGGCGCCGCGACCGTCATCACGATGAAGCAGACCGGCGTCTACGGCGTCGGCCGCTTCAAGCTGGCCGATCCGTTGACGCTGGTGGCGGGCGCCCGCGTCAGCTGGTACGAGAACACCGGCAAGTACCGCGACGACGGCAAGCAGTACACCGACCCCTACAAGGAAAACGGCGTCGTCACACCGTACGGCGGCCTGATCTACGCCTTCAATCCCCAGTGGTCCGGCTATGTCAGCTTTGCGGAAATCTTCGAGCCGCAGAACGCCGTGGACGCGTCGGGCCAGATACTCGACCCCATCATGGGCAAGAACTACGAAGCAGGCATCAAGGGCGAGCTGCTCGATGGCCGGGTCAACGCCTCGGTCGCTCTCTTCCGCGTCGACCAGAAGAACCGCGCCCAGCAAGACCTGGTCAGCGCATGCACCGTGGGCGACGTCTGCTATCTGTCCAGCGGCAAGGTGCGCAGCCAGGGCGTGGACGCCGAAATCAGCGGCGAGGTGGCCCCGGGCTGGCAGCTGTTTGCCGGCTACACCTTCAACACCCTCAAGTTCCTGGACGACACCGAGGTATCAAGCACCAACTTCGGCCGCACGGTAACGCCCAAGCACATCCTGCGCCTGTGGTCCGACTACCGCCTGCCCGGCGAATGGTCGGCGTGGACCTTGGGCGGCGGCGTGAACTACCAGACCGGCAGCTACACGGAAACCCGCTCGGTGCGAGTCTCGCAGGCGCCTTACGCCGTCTGGAATGCACGCATCGGCTACAAGATCAACAAGAACTGGTCGGCGGCATTGAACGTGAACAATCTCTTCGACAAGACCTACTACCAGACGATAGGCGCGCCGGGCTGGGGCAGCTTCTACGGCGAGCCCCGCAACGCGACGCTGACGGTGCGCGGGACCTTCTGATAGAGCGAAACGATTAAGTAAAATGGTTTTATCTCAATAAACCATGAATTTTCATCATGCTTGATCGTGTCCATCTATCCATCGTGCAGGAGGTCGAAAAGCAGGGTTCGCTGACTGCCGCCGCTGGCGTCCTGCACGTGACGCAGTCGGCCCTGAGCCACAGCATGAAGAAGCTGGAGCAGCAACTGGGCACCGACATCTGGCTGCGCGAAGGCCGCAGCCTGAGGCTCACGCAAGCCGGCCAATACCTGTTGGCGGTGGCCAACCGGGTATTGCCGCAACTGACCCTGGCCGAAGAACGACTGCGCCAGTTCGCCCAGGGAGAACGCGGGTCGCTGCGCATCGGCATGGAATGCCATCCCTGCTATCAATGGCTGCTGAAGATCGTCTCGCCGTATCTGGCAGCCTGGCCGGATGTGGACGTGGACGTGAAGCAGAAATTCCAGTTCGGCGGCATCGGGGCGCTGTTCGGCTACGAAATCGACCTGCTGGTCACGCCTGACCCGCTGAACAAACCCGGGCTCGTGTTCGAGCCCGTGTTCGACTACGAACAAGTGCTGGTCGTCGCCGGCAACCACCCTCTTGCCCGGGAGGAGTACGTCACTCCCAAACAGCTTGCCAACGAAGTACTGGTGGCTTATCCGGTGCCGGTAGACCGGCTCGACATCTACAACATGTTCCTGACGCCGGCCGGCATCATACCCAAGCGCCACAAGGCCATCGAGACCACCGACATCATGCTGCAAATGGTCGCCAGCGGCCGTGGGGTGGCGGCGTTGCCGCGGTGGCTGGTGCTGGAGTACGCGGACACGATGCATGTGGTGCCAGTCCGCTTGGGCAAGAAAGGCATTGCCAAACACATCTATCTGGGTGCACGCGAGGCAGATATCGGCATCGACTATCTGCGCGCATTCATTGAACAAGCGAAAAAGCCTGCCACGGCTTGATTCGCGGCTGCGGCTGCTCGCCAGGCGGTCTGATCTTCCGGCAGATCGGCCGCGCGCTCATCCATGAATCAGACTAATTGATCCATTAGATCAATTCACTTTTATTCATGGATTGCCCGACATAAACTACGCCCCCTGTACCGCCAAAGTCAAGACTGCTGAATAAAGAAAGAAAACAGGCAGCGCTGGAAAAGCAGGAAATAGACGCGGGTTTTATCTCAGGATTCAGGGCAGCAGAGCACCATGAGTAAAGAGTTTGCATTTGCCATCAAGAGCATTTGTTTCGATGAGGACTATCGTCCTTCAGACAATACGCGGATCACAACCAACTTCGCCAATCTGGCCCGGGGCACGAGTCGCCAGGAGAACCTGCGCAACACCCTCCGGATGATCGACAACCGCTTCAATGCCCTGGCGCATTGGGACAATCCCAAGGGCGACCGATACGCCGTCAACCTTGAGATCATTTCCGTCGAGATGAGCATCCCCGGCGCAAGCAGTGGCAATGCCCTCCCCTTGATCGAAATACTGAAGACGAGCATCGTCGACAAGAAGACCAACGAACGCATCGAAGGCATCGTCGGGAATAACTTTTCCTCGTACGTGCGGGATTATGACTTCAGCGTGCTGCTGCTGGAACACACCAAGAACCAGCCGGTATTCAGCGCTCCAGAGAATTTCGGAGACCTGCACGGGAAGCTGTTCAAGTGCTTTGTAAATTCAAGCACTTACAAGCAGCACTTCAGCAAGCCGCCCGTGATATGCCTGAGCGTATCGAGCAGCAAGACCTATCATCGGACTGAAAACCAGCACCCTGTACTGGGCGTTGAGTATCAGCAGGATGAATATTCCCTGACTGACGAATACTTCAAGAAGATGGGCATGAAGGTCCGCTACTTCATGCCGCCGAACAGCGCCGCGCCTTTGGCTTTTTATTTTTCCGGCGATTTGCTGAGCGACTACACCAATCTGGAGCTGATCAGCACCATCAGCACGATGGATACCTTCCAGAAGATATACCGGCCAGAGATCTACAACGCGAACTCCGCGGCAGGAAAATCCTACCAGCCCAGTTTGAAGCATCAGGATTATTCCTTGACCCGGATTGTCTACGATCGAGAGGAACGTAGCCAATTGGCTATCGAGCAGGGAAGGTTTGTCGAGGAACACTTCATCAAACCGCACCAGGCGATTCTTGAGCAGTGGTCCGCCAACTACCCTCTTTGACCAATCAAAAATATCAAGGCATCTATTGTGAAAAAATTGCTCCCTACTTCCACTGCCGGCAGCTTGCCTAAACCCTCCTGGCTTGCTGAACCCGAGAAACTCTGGTCTCCCTGGAAATTGCAGGACGAGGGCTTGGCCGAAGGCAAGCAGGATGCGCTGCGTCTGTCGCTGCAGGAACAGCAGCACGCCGGCATCGATATCGTCAGCGATGGCGAACAAACGCGTCAGCATTTCGTGACGACGTTCATCGAGCACCTGGAAGGCGTGGACTTCGAGAACCGCAAGACCGTCAGGATCCGCGACCGCTACGATGCGAGCGTGCCGACGGTTGTGGGCGCCGTGGCGCGCCGCAAGCCGGTGTTCGTCGAAGATGCCAAGTTCTTGCGCCAGCAGACCAAGCAACCGATCAAATGGGCCTTGCCGGGTCCCATGACGATGATCGATACGCTTTACGACGGCCACTATCAAAGCCGCGAAAAGCTGGCGTGGGAATTCGCCAAGATTCTCAATCAGGAAGCCAGGGAGCTGGAGGCTGCGGGTGTCGACATCATCCAGTTTGACGAGCCCGCATTCAACGTGTTCTTTGACGAGGTGAATGATTGGGGCGTGGCCACGCTGGAAAAGGCCATTGAAGGGCTCAAGTGCGAAACCGCCGTCCATATCTGCTATGGCTATGGCATCAAGGCCAATACGGATTGGAAGAAGACGCTGGGATCGGAGTGGCGGCAATACGAAGAGGCTTTTCCCAAGCTGCAAAAATCCAGTATCGACATCGTCTCGCTGGAATGCCAGAACTCGCGCGTCCCTATGGATCTGATCGAACTCATCCGGGGCAAGAAAGTGATGGTGGGCGCCATTGATGTGGCAACCAACACCATTGAAACTCCCGAGGAAGTCGCCGACACCCTGCGCAAGGCGCTTCAGTTTGTCGATGCCGACAAGCTCTATCCTTGCACCAACTGCGGCATGGCTCCCTTGTCCCGCGCAGTCGCACGAGGCAAGCTGAGCGCCTTGAGCGCCGGCGCGGAAATCGTCCGCCGGGAACTCTCGAACTGATTCCCAGGCGGAAATGGTCGTCGCGCGGCTCGCGACGACCAAATCGAGCTGCACCCAGTATTCAACCCCCACTATGTCACTTTCCAGTACTGCGATCGAGCCCAGGCGCTTTCGCGAAGCTCTCGGGCACTACGCGTCCGGCATCACGGTAATCACATCGCAGATCGAAGGCGAGCCGATAGGCTTCACCTGCCAGTCATTCCACAGCGTTTCGATGAATCCGCCGTTGGTGTCGTTCAATGTGATGTGCAGTTCGGCCAGTTATCCCAAAATTCGCCAGGCGGGTCGATTCGTAGTCAATATTCTCTCCGACGAGCAAGTCAGGATTTCCAACCAATTCGCGCAGCGCGGCACGGACAAGTGGCACGACGTGGACTGGCAGGAATCGCCGCTGGGTAACCCGATCATTGCCGGCAGCCTGCATTGGCTTGATTGCGAGATTTATGCCGAACACGCCGCAGGCGATCACCTGATCGTGATTGGCGAGGTGAAAGCGTTGGATCTGCAAATCGCTGCTTCCACGCAGCCATTGCTGTATTTCAAAGGGCAGTATCGGAATATCGCCGCGCATGGCGCGATATAAGGTCTCGCCTCCTCCGCCCGGACACCGGCTTACAGCATCTGCCCATGAACGGGGCCTGAAGCCACCGCATTAGGCGACTGCAGCCGAGGCTGCCCGGAGCCATCCGAAGCGCAGCCCCACCGGGGCGAGCATCGGAATGGCGCAGGGCAGCCTCGGCGGCTAAAGAACGCCGACGTCCGCAAGCCCGAGACCCTGCCGCTTCGGTGTTGTGAGGCGGCGTTCTTGAGTCGCCGGCGTCCGGACTGCGGGATTCCGATGCTCGCCCCAGTGGGGCTGCGCTTCGGATCCCTCCGTCCGGCCCCCGCCTCACGGCATCTGCCCATGAACGGGTCCGAAACCAACGCATTAGGCGACTGCCAGCCGAGGACCCCGGAGCCATCCGAAGCGCAGCCCCACCGGGGCGAGCATCGGAATGGCGCAGGGCAGCCTCGGCGGCTAAAGAACGCCGACATCCGCAAGCGCGAAGCCCTGCCGCTTCGGTGTTGTGAGGCGGGGTTCTTGAGTCGCCGGCGTCCGGACTGCGGGATTCCGATGCTCGCCCCAGTGGGGCTGCGCTTCGGATCCCTCCGTCCGGCCCCCGCCTCACGGCATCTGCCCATGAACGGGTCCGAAACCAACGCATTAGGCGACTGCCAGCCGAGGACCCCGGAGCCATCCGAAGCGCAGCCCCACAGGGGCGAGCATCGGAATGGCGCAGGGCAGCCTCGGCGGCTAAAGAACGCCGACGTCCGCAAGCGCGAAGCCCTGCCGCTTCGGTGTTGTGAGGCGGGGTTCTTGAGTCGCCGACGTCCGGACTGCGGGATTCCGATGCTCGCCCCGGTGGGGCTGCGCTTCGGATCCCTCCGTCCGGCCCCCGCCTCACGGCATCAGCCCATGATCGGGTCCGAAACCAACGCATTAGGCGACTGCCAGCCGAGGACCCCGGAGCCATCCGAAGCGCAGCCCCACCGGGGCGAGCATCGGAATGGCGCAGGGCAGCCTCGGCGGCTAAAGAACTCCGACATCCGCAAGCTCGAGGCTCTGCCGCTTCGGTGTTGTGAGGCGGGGTTCTTGAGTCGCCGGCGTCCGCGACCTCGAAGCCCTACCCCCCGCACTGAAGGTACGCCGACGGCGCGACGGCAATCGCGATCTTTCCTTGGATACCATTGTTGGGACTTTCCAGCCGCGCATGAGCCTGTGCAATGTCGGCAAGCGCATAGACCGCGCCCACGTGCGGCCGCAACTGGCCGCGCGCGACCAACGCGCTCAATTCATCCAGCTTGCCGCGGTTCTGCCGCGTGAACACGAAGTGGTAGCTCGCGTTCTTGCCCCAGGCCTGGATCAGGTTTTGCGGCTGGGCGATGTCCACGATCGAGACGACCCGCCCCAATTGCGCAAGCGCATCGGGGCTGCGCGCAAGCGTGTCGCCGCCGATGGTATCGAACACGACGTCGACGCCGCGCCCGCCCGTTTCCCGCATGACGGCCTCGACGTAGTCTTCCTTTTCGTAATCGATGACCACGTCAGCGCCCATGCTGCGCGCGAACTCGGCGTTGGCGGCGCGCACGGTCGTGTACACCTGCGCTCCGATGGCTTTGGCCAGCTGGATAGCCACATGGCCGACGCCGCCCGCGGCGCCGTGCACCAGGATGCTCTCCCCGACTCTCAGCCCCGCGCGCACGACCAGCGCTTCCCAAGCGGTCCCGCCGACCAGGCTCAGGCTTGCCGCCTCAAGATGACTCAGCGCGGGCGGCTTCTTCCCGACTATGCCTTCCGCGGCGACGTGATACTCGGCATAGCTGCCCGGCCCGTCGAAGATTTGCGGGGTGTACCAGGCTTCGTCGCCAGGAACGAAAGCCGTCACGCCCGGCCCCACCGCTTCGACCACGCCCGAGACGTCGTGCCCGGTAATGGCCGGCAGCGGCACCAGATCGGCATAATCGCCGCGCCGGACCTGGTAATCCAGGGGATTGATCGAGGTCGCATGTACCCGGACCAGGACTTGTCCCGCCTGCGGCACCGGCTTGGGCAATTCGCGGAGTTCGAACGATTCCGGGCCGCCGAATGATTTGAGTGTCATCGCTTTCATGGTTTTCCTTGTTTCGAAAAATAGGGATATCGGGAAATACCGATATTTACCTGCAAAAAAATTACAGCTCTTTCCCGATGAGCCCGGCAAGAGCACGTATGGTTGCTTCGTTCCGCTTGTAGTAGGTCCACTGCCCGATGCGCCTGGCTTCCACCAGGCCCGCGCGCTGCAGCGTCGCCAGATAGTCGGACACCGTGGACTGCGACAGCCCCACGCCTTCCTGGATGCTGCTGACGCAGACCCCCACCGTATGAACGTCGCCCTCGTCCTGCGGCGGGAAGTTCTTGGCGGGATCCTTCAGTCCTTTGAGGATCTCAAGGCGCGTACGGTTGGAGAGGGCTTTGAATATTTCGAGCAGATCCATGGCGCCATGATATCGGGATTTCCCGATATGTCAATAAATTGGACTCGCACGAACGCCTGCTCGTCTGCTCACTTGTCCACCGACCGCATGTCGCAAGTCGTCTCCGACGACGAGCAGACGCCGCGAAACCACGCCCGTCCCCGCGTGCGGTCCTTGGACGCCAGCGGCTCGAACGTGTCGCTGTTGCGCATCTGGTAGTCCAGCAACAGCCACTCGCCTTCGCAGGCGGCGATGCCGCGCAGCGTAGCTCTTTCGGTCAGCCAGTCGCTGCCCAGATCCAGCAACCGTTCACTGCCGGTGTCGGGGCGGGCGTAGCCGCGCGCAGACTGGATGCCGACCTGTGCATCCGCGGCCTCGATCCAACCCTCGCCCCGATATACGGGTCGCGGCTTGCTCTGTTCGTCGCCGGTCTTGTCGTCGCTGGCGTTCCTGATTTTGAGCCAGCCGTCGCGCGCCTCGGTCACGTCGAAGGTCACGCTGTAGTAGTCGATCTCGGGATCAGGGCCATCGCCGCGAGTGGTCGGCAGGCTGCCCACCACCGCTGCCTGGGCGGATGCCGCCGCGCGCACCTGGATGGCAGGCTTATCGTTCGTCGTCCATCCGGAGAAGCTGCATGCGGTCGGGCCCGGCGGGGTCCAGGCGGCAGGCTTGGAAGGCGTCTGGGCGTTGATGGCCGGCGACACGGCCAGCGCGGCAAGCGCCAGGAAAATCCGTCGCATGGTCATGGGCTTGGTCATATGTCAGTTGCTGTTGATCCAGTCCTGCGCATCCCGCACGAACCAGGGCAGGTTCAGGCGCTCTCCTTCGCCGGATTGTATGGTCAAGCGTTGGTCCGAGGAGCCGGGGGTATCGCTCTTGCCCTGTCCCGTGGAAGGCGCGCGGCTGCGATAGTCCAGCTCGGTTTGCTGGGGAGGTTTATCCGCGCAGGCGGCGATCAAGGTGCATGCGGCCGCGGCAAGGACGGTCCGCAGCGCCGGACGGAATATCTTCATGGTATTCAGGTTCCCGCTGAAGGGCACAGGCCAACGTGCCGGAAAATCAGGGCCTCCAGCCCATACCTTACTCGCAATGCAAAGCCAGCGTTGGCGCCTCAGATCGGCATATTGAAATAGACGACCCGTTCCGTCTCCCTGAACCCCAGACGCGTATGCGCGGCCTGGCTCACGACATTGTCCAGCGCGGTATCCGAGGCCAGCTCTTTGCAGCCCCTGTCCCGCGCCCATGCCCGGACGGCGTCGATCAAGGCCCTGGCCGCGCCCTGTCGCCTGGCCTCGGGCATGACATACAGGCCCTCCAGGAACGCCACGGGACTGGAGTCGGTGCCATTGACGTAGTCCGTCCTGATCGCAGCTTCGGCAAGGCCGATCGCCTGCCCGTCGTCGGCGCGCGCCAGGAACTGGACGTATCGGTCCGGCGCGCAAACCTGATCCTCCATGTCTTCCTGATGCTCAGACGCTGACGCGTCAGGCCAGAGCGCCATGCGCAGTTGCAGCCAGGCGGCATCCCGGGAGGAGGTAATCGGGGCGGTTTTCATGGGCAGGGTTTGTGTTCCGGATGACGCGTGGAAATTTATCACTCTGCCCTTCTTGCTGTCGAAGCGTATCCGGCCTCGGCCTGCCCCGCCCTACTCCTGCACCGGCACCGTATAGTTCAGCGCCAGCCGGCCGCCATCCGCGTACACCGTCTGCCCGGTGACGTAGCTGGCGTCATCGCTGGCCAGGAACACCGCCACCTTGGCGACTTCGTCCGTCGATCCCAGGCGCTGCATCGGTATGCGCGACAGCACGGTCCTGCGGGCTGCGGGATTGCTGGTGATCGTGGCGAGGATTTCGGTGTCGATGCTGCCGGGGCCGATGGCGTTGACGCGGATGCCGTGCGGCGCCAGGGACAGCGCCATCGACTTGGTCATCTGGCGCACCGCGCCCTTGCTGGCGCCGTAGGCCAGCTGGTCCGGCATCGCCAGTTCCGCCGTCATCGAGGACAGCGTCACGATGGCGCCGTTGCCGCGTCCGCCAGCCACCATGGCGCGCGCGGCGGCCTGTGCGACCAGAAAGGTGCCGCGCACATTGACGTTCATGACCGCATCCAGGTCTTCGAGCTTCAGGTCCAGGAAGTCCGCCGCGCGGATCACGCCGGCGTTGCAGACGCAGATGTCCAGGCCGCCCCAGCGCCGCACGCACTCGTCGGCCAGCTTCTGGGCATCAGCCGGATCGGTCACGTCCGCCACCAGCGCGGCGGCGCGATCGCCCAGCGCGCGGGCCGCGGCCATCAGTTCGGCCTCCTTGCGGTCGGCCAGCAGCACGTATGCACCCTCGGCCGCGAAGCGCCGCGCGATCGCCAGTCCGATGCCACCGGCCGCGCCGGTGACCAGCGCCACCTTGTCCTGCAATCTCATCTCAGACTCCTACGTAGGCGGCCACCAGGTCGGGCCGCTGGGACAATTCCGCCGAGCTGCCGCGCCACACCGTCACGCCCTTGTCGAGGATGACGTTGCGGTCCGACAGGCGCAGCAAGGCCGTGGTGTTCTTGTCCACCACGATCATCGATAGACCTTCGGCTTTCAATTGCGCCAGCACGCGCCAGATTTCGGCGCGCACCACCGGCGCCAGCCCTTCGGTCGCTTCGTCCAGCACCAAGAGGCTGGGGTTGGTCATCAGCGCCCGGCCCAGCGCCAGCATCTGCTGCTCGCCGCCGGATAGCTGCGTGCCCAGGTTGGCGCGGCGTTCGTGCAGGCGCGGAAACAGCTCATACACGCGTTCCAGCGTCCAGCCGCGGCCGCCGCCGCGGTGTATAGCCGTGGCGATCAGGTTTTCTTCCACCGTCAGCGTCGGGAAGATCTGGCGCCCTTCGGGTACCAGCGACAGGCCCAACCGGCCGATGCGGTACGGCGCCAGTCCGCGCAGGGAACGCTCGCCATACCGGATGCTGCCCTGGCTGGCCGGCAGCAGGCCGAACAGGCATTTGATGACGGTGCTGCGGCCCATGCCGTTGCGGCCGATGAGGCCGATGACCTCGCCCTGGCCCACGTCCAGGTCTACGCCGAACAAGGCCTGGCAATGCCCATAGGCCGCCGTCAATCCGCTGATGCTCAACATGGCGGCTCCTTATGCGTCGGCGTCGTCGCCCAGATAGGCGCGGCGCACGTCGGGATGGTTGCGTATCTGTTCCGCGCTGCCGGTGGCGATGACCTTGCCGTAGACCAGCACGCTGATGCGGTCGGCCAGCGCAAACACGGCGTTCATGTCGTGTTCGACCAGCACGATGGTGTAGCGGCCCTTCAGGCTTTGCAGCAAGGCGATCACGCCCGCGCTTTCCGCCGCGCTCATGCCGGCCATGGGCTCGTCCAGCAGCAGTACCGACGGCTCGCCCGCCAATGCCATGGCGATCTCCAGCTGGCGGCGCTGGCCATAGGCCAGGCTGTCCACCTGGGCCTCGGCCACGTCTTCCAGCTTGCAGGCCCGCAGCGCCGCGGTCGCGGCGCTAACCACGTCGGCGCAATCGCGCAAGGCGGTCCAGGCCGACAGGCGCCGGCGGCGCTTGCGCAAGGCTGCCAGGCAGGCGTTGTCCAGCACCGTATAGCTGTCGAACACCGAGGTCACCTGATAGGAGCGCAGCATGCCCAGCGCCACGCGTTCCTGCACCGAGGCGCGGGAAACGTCGGCGGCGCCCAGGCGCACGGCGCCGCCATCGGGCCGCAGTTCGCCCGACAGCAGGTTGATCAAAGTCGTCTTGCCCGCGCCGTTGGGGCCGATCAGCGCGTGCAGTTCGCCAGGCGCCACGTCCAGCGACACGCCGTCGGTCGCCTTCAGGCCGCCGAAGCGGCGCACCAGGTCCTGCGTGGACAATCCAACGGGCGCGGCTGCGGTTTGCATGCTCATGCCGAAGCCTCCTTGGCGATCGCGTCCGGCGGGCGGCGGTCCTGTTGTTCACCCGCGGCCGGCGGCTGGGCCGTCGGCGCGGCGGGCGGCGGACGCCGGAGCCAGGCCAGGGAGTTGGCATAGCCGCCCTTGGCCACCATGGCGATGACCACCACCGCCGGCCCCATCAGCAGCATCCAATGCTGCGTCATGCTCTTGAAGGCCTCTTCCATCAGCAGATAGGCAACGGCGCCGAAAATCGGCCCCAGCACATTGCCCAGGCCGCCTATCACCACCATGACGATGAGTTCGCCCGACACCGGCCAGGACATGTAGCTGGGCGAGGCGAAGGCGGTCAGGTTGGCCAGCAGCAGCCCGGCCACGCCGGTCAGCACGCCAGAGGCCACGTAGGCCGTCAGGCGCACGCCGAACACCGAATAGCCCAGCGCGTCAACACGGCGCGGGTTGGCATGGGTGGCGCGCAGGATCATGCCGAAGGGCGAGCGGCGCAGGCGCAGCATCGCCAGGCTGGACACCAGCAGCACCGCCCAGGCCGCCCAGTACACGGGCTGGCTGCCGCCCAGGTCGAACAGGCCGAAGGAACTGGCTTCGTAGATGTTCAGGCCGTCGTCGCCGCCGTACTCGCGCAGGCTGACCGCCAGGAAATAGAACATTTGCGCAAACGCCAGCGTGATCATGATGAAGCCTATGCCCGAGGTCCGCAGGCAGACCGTGCCGACGATCAGCGCCACCAGCGCGCACACCGCGATGCACACGGCCAGCTGCAGCCAGCCGTTGCCAAACCCGTAATAGCTGAGAATGCCCACGGCATAGCAGCCCAGGCCCAGGAACATGGCGTGGCCGAAGCTCACCAGTCCGGCAAAGCCCAGCACCAGGTTCAGCGCCAGCGCGGCCAGCGCATAGATCAGGATGCGCGCGCCCAGCGTCACGTAGAACGGTTCACCCAGCCATTGCGCCACGAAAGGCACGCCGGCCAGGACCAGGAACAGCAAAGGCAGCGCCCAGCGCCGGTATGTGTGTTCTTGCATGATGATCCAACCCCAGTACAAGCGCGCGTCAACGCCGCGCCGAGAAGACCAGGCCTTGCGGCCGGAACGCCAGCACCACGGCCATCAGCACGTAGATCAGCATGGAGGCGAGCGCCGGCCCGACCGCATTGGCGACGGAAGCGTCGAACACGGCGCGCAGCATGTCGGGCAGGAAGGCCCGGCCCAGCGTGTCTATCATCGCGATCAGCAGCGCCGCGACCAGCGTGCCGCGCACCGAGCCGATGCCGCCCACGACGATCACCACCAGCGCCAGGATCAGCACCGGCTCACCCATGCCGGACTGCACCGACAGGATCGGCCCCGCAAGCGCGCCCGCCACGCCGGCCAGCACCGCGCCCAGCAGGAACAGCAGCGTCTTCTGCAGGTCCACGTTGGCGCCCAGCACGCTGGCCATGGGCGCATTGCTGGCGCCGGCGCGGATCAGCATGCCGAAGCGCGTGCGCTGGATCAGGAACCAGGCGCCAACCGCCACCAGCGCGCCCACGCCGATGATCATCAGGCGATACACCGGATAGTCGTTGCCGAACAGGCTGACCGCTCCTTCCAGCCCCTGCGGCACGGCGGCGTAGTACGGCCGGCTGCCCCAGATAACCGAAGCCAGTTCATTGAAGAACATCATCAGCCCGAAGGTGGCCAGTACCTGATAGAGGTGATCATGCTTGTACAGCGGCCGCGCAATCAGGCGTTCCAGCGCCACCCCTACCAGGCCGCTGCCCATCACCGCCGCCAGGATGGCGAAGGCGAACGAGCCGCTGGCGTTGTAGGCGGTGGCGCCCAGGAAGGCGCCGATCATATACAGCGACCCGTGCGCCAGGTTGATGAAGTTCATGATGCCGAAGATCAGGGTCAGCCCCGAGGACAGCAGGAACAGCAAGGCGCCGAGCTGCAGGCCATTAAGCATCTGCGACAACAGCAAGGATCCGTTCATGGGGCGTCTCCCGGGACGTTACTTCAGCGGGCAGTCGGCCACGTAGGCGTCCTGATGGTCGGTGAACACCTTGGCCAGCTGCTTCAAGCCCACGCCGTCGCCTTCCTTCACGACCTGGTAGGCATACAGGTCCTGCACCGGCATGTTGTTGCTGTTGAAGCGGAACTTGCCGCGCACCGTGGGGAAGTTGGCGCCGGCCGCCTTCACCGCCGCGGCCAGGGCCTTGCTGTCACCGACCTTGCCGCCCTGCTGCTTGATGGCGGTATCCAGCAGGAACGCCGCGTCATAGCCGCCCACCGCATATTCCGACGGCAAGCGGCCGTACTTGGCCTTGAAGGCCTCGACGAACTTGCGGTTCTGCGGGTTGTCCAGCGTGGTGGCCCAAGGCGTGCCGTAGATCGCGCCCACCGCCTGCTCTTTCAGCGCGGTCAGCGTGTTGGAATCGATCAGGCTTTCCGAGAAGAACGGCAGCTTTTCCATCAGGCCGGCCTGGCGCAGCTGGCGCACGAAGTTCACGCCCACCCCGCCGGTATAGAACACGAACAGCGCGTCGGGCGAGGCCGACTGCATGCGCGAGATCTCGGCCGAGTAATCCAGCTGCCCCAGCTGGGTGTAGATCTCGTCGGCGGGCGCGGCGCCATAGAAGCGCTTGAAGCCCGCCAGCTTGTCCTTGCCGGCCTGGTAGTTGGACGACATCAGGTAGGCGCGCTTGTAGCCCTGGTCCTTGACGTACTTGCCCATGGCTTCGGACATGCTGTCGTTCTGCCAGCCGAGCACGAACAGATTGGGCAGGCACATGCGGCCGGCGATGGGCGCGGGTCCGGCGTTGGTGGACAGCGCCACCACGCCCGATTCCTTGATGCGCCGCAGTTCGGCCATGAGCACGTTGGAGAAGCCCAGCCCGACGATCACGTCGACCTTGTCCTTCTCGATGAACTTCTGCACGATCTGCGCGCCCACGTCGGGCTTGAGCTGGTCGTCATCGCGGATCACCACCGCCTTCTGGCCGCCCAGGCTGCCGCCCAGCTGCTCGATGCCCAACATCAGGCCGTCGTACTGATCCTGGCCCAATGCCGCCTGGGGGCCGGACAGCACCCCGGTAAAGCCGATGCGGACGTCCGCCATTGCGGCGTTGGCCACGGTCAGGGCCGCGACCGCGGCCAGCGCGGACAGGCCGCGTGCGTATGCTTGCATGCTAAGTCTCCTTGGGGGATGGACGGCGGCGCCGTTCTGCGCGGCGCCTGCCGGTACTAAGGCCTGCTTACAGGTCAGAGCTTCACGCAGACATTGCGCAGCTCCGTGTAGAACTCGAGCGAATGCACGCCGCCCTCGCGGCCGATGCCGGACTGCTTGGCTCCGCCGAAGGCCGTGCGCAGGTCACGCAGGAACCAGGAATTGATCCAGCAGATGCCCACTTCCAGGGCCTGTCCCATGCGATGGGCGGTGCCCACGTTGCTGGTCCAGACCGAGGCCGCCAAGCCGTAGGGCGTGGCGTTGGCCAGGGCGACGGCTTCTTCTTCCGTGTCGAAGGGCGCGATGTGGCAGCAGGGGCCGAAGATCTCCTGCTGGATCACGGCCGAGCTTTCCGGCAGGCCGGTCCAGACCGTGGGCTGGATCCAGGCGCCGCCGGCCAGGTCGTCCGGCATGTCCGGCACGCCGCCGCCGGCCACCACCGTGGCGCCTTCTTCACGGGCGCGGGCGTAGTAGCCCAGCACCTTGTCGCGATGGCGCTGCGAGATCAGCGGACCCAGGTTGACGCCGGGATCCTTCGGACGGCCCAGCTTGAAGCCGCGGGCGCGCTCGCCCAGCGCCGCCACGAAGCGGTCGAAGATCGGCCGCTGCACGTAGACGCGCTCGGTGCCCAGGCAGACCTGCCCGGTGTTGTCGAAGGCGGCCCGCGCGATGCCGGCCACCGCCTTGTCGAAGTCCGCATCGGCGAACACGATGCCGGCATTCTTGCCGCCCAGTTCGAAGGACACGGGACGCACGCCCACCGCCGCGGCCTGCATGATGGCTTCGCCGGTGCGGGTTTCGCCTGTAAAGGTGATGCCGTCGACCAACGGATGGCGCGTGAGCTTTTCGCCCGCCGAACCGGGGCCGCGGCCATGCACCACGTTATAGACGCCGGGCGGCACGCCGACCTCGTTCATGACTTCGCCCAGCAACGTGGCCGTGGCCGGGGTGTCTTCGGAAGGCTTGACCACCACGGTGTTGCCGCAGGCCAGCGCCGGCCCCACCTTCCAGGTCATCAGCAGCAGCGGCAGGTTCCACGGGCAGATCACGCCGATTACGCCGCGCGGCACGCGCACGCCGTAGTTCAGGGCATGGCCGCCATCCGGCGTTTCCAGGTCGAAGGTCTCGTTGGGGATGTTGCGCACCAGGTCGGCGAAGATCTTGAAGTTCGCCGCGCCGCGCGGAATGTCCAGATGGCTGGCCAGGTCGTAGGGCTTGCCGGTGTCGGCGATCTCGGCATCGACGAATTCGTCGAAGCGGCGGATGATGCCGTCGGCCACCGCGTGCAGCAACTCCACGCGCTGCTGCGTCTTGAGTTTGCCCCAGGGGCCGCGCAACGCCGCCTTGGCGGCCCGCACGGCGGCGTCGACCTCGGCGTCGCCGGCCTCGTGGATGCGCCCGATCAGGCGGTTGTCGACCGGATCGCGGTTGTCGAACGTCTTGTCCGTGGCGACCCATTCGCCGTTGATGAAATTGCGGAAATCGGTCATTGCGTCCTCGGTTGTGACAGGTCTGCCAGCGCCGCTTCAGGGTCGCCGGCGGTCAGGTATTCCCACATGCGCTCGTAGATCCGGCCCGTGCCCACGGCGCGGGTCGCCGCCTCTTCGGGCGAGAACGTGGGCGCGCCGTCGGCCAGGCCGGCCGAGCGCAGTTGCCATTCGATGCGCGCGGCATCCTCCAGATACCAGGTCAGCACCACGGCATGCATCAGCGATTCGGCTGCCACCACCGCGCCGTTGCCGCGCATGGCCACGGCGCGGGCCGCGCCCAGGGTCTGGGCCACGCCGCGCGCCTGGGCGTCGCTGCGCACCAGTTGCGGGTCGTCCCAGAGCGGCACGGACGGAGAGAAATACGAACCCATCCCATGGCGCGGCTGCGGCGTCACGCGGGCCGAGGACAGCGTCATGACCGTGGGCGGCATGGAGCGCACCACCCCGCCCACTTCGGGGCGCATGCGGTAGATGTGCTGGTGGATGCGGACCTCGCCCAGCACGCCCTCGGGCAGTTCGCCGTGCACCGGCACCACCGTGCCCGCCTCGCCCGGTTCGATCAGGCCCATGGGCCGCGCGGCGCATACCAGGAAGTGATCGGCGTCGAGGCGGCTGCTGCAATGGCCGTAAGCGTGGACCAGGCCGGCGCGGGCCAGGCCGCGCGCCGCCGTCCGCACCAGCGCTTCCTGGCCGGCATCGGCTTTCATCGGCGCGGCGCTCACGTCTTGAACTCCGGGATGTCGGGCTTGGCGCCCCACATGCAGAACGAGGACGGCACTGCGGGGAAGCTGCGCGGCCGGTAGGTCTTCTCGTCTTCGGCGGTGATCAGGCGCACGCCGGTGGAGTACTCGTAGATCATGCCGTCGGGGCCGTCGAAGTACAGGAACATCGCCCCCGAGGTCGGATGGCGCCCCGGGCCGAAGCGGATCGGCACCTGCCATTCCTTCAGCTGGTACCAGGCACGCATGATGTCGTCGATGCTTTCGACCTGGTGGTTGATGTGCTGCACGCCCGGATAGCTGGACGGGAACAGCGCGATCTTGTGGTGCACTTCGTCGATGCGCAGCAAGGGCGCTTCGCCGATGCGGTCGCTGACCCGGGCTGAAAGCAGCCCGGTCCAGAAGGCCTCGTCGCGTCGCGCGTCCAGCGTGCGCAGGCCGATATGCGAAAAGCCCGTCACGCCGGCATCGCGGCTGGGGAAATAGCGGCGGCCGCTGTGGTGCGGCGCGTGCACCAGCTCGATGCGGTTGCCGGACGGGTCGATGAAACTGAGGAAATCGCGTACGTAGCGCTGCTCGGCGTCCTCGCGCTTGCCCGCGGCGACCTGATAGCCGCTGCGCTCCAGCACCGCGCCGGCATGCTCCAGTTCCTCGGACGTGTCCACTTCGAACGCCGTCGTGTGGTCGCGCGGATCGCCTTCGAAATAGCACAGGGTGTGGTCGCGCGAGTCGGATTTGAAATAGACCGCGCCGTGCTCCTTGCGCGCCACTTCCAGCCCCAGCACCGCGGTCGCGTAGCGGACCGCGGATTCCAGGTCGCGGGTACCCAGCCGGACGTACCGGATGTCGTGTAGCCGTATCACTGCTTGTCTCCAGGTTGCGCCTGCCGCCGGCTGATTACCGGTCGTAGTCTCGACGCTTTTTTTCTACGATAAGCAGCATAAATCTCGGCGTCAATAATTTTTATCGAGATTTTTTAAAGCCAGTGATAAAGTAGCTCCCATGTCAGACGGCGCCACCCTCCCCCCGCTTGCCCATTCCGCCTCGGCCAACACCCTGGTCGGCGCGGCCTATGTCAACCTGCGCCGCGACATCATCCAGGGCGTGCATCCGCCGGGCTCGCGCCTGCGGGTCGAACACCTGAAGGACGATTACGGCGTGGGCGCGGGCACGTTGCGCGAAGCGCTGGCGCTGCTGGTGTCCGACGCGCTGGTCATCGCGCAAGGACAGCGCGGCTTTCACGTCACGCCGATTTCGCTGGAAGACTTCCGCGACATCACCGAGAACCGCGTGCTGCTGGAGACCCAGGCCCTGCGCCAGTCCATCGCCCTGGGCGATGACGACTGGGAAAGCGCGGTGCTGGCCGCCTTCCACCGTCTGAGCAAGGCCGAACAGCGCCTGGCAGCCGACCCCGACACCCGCTTTGAAGAGTGGGAACAGCGCAACCGCGAGTTCCACCGCGAACTGATCCGCGCCTGTCCGTCGCGCTGGCTGCATCACTTCCTGGGCATCCTGTACCAGCAGGCCGAACGCTACCGCCGCCTGACCGTCACGCGCAAGCCCATCGCGCGCGACCTGGACGACGAACACAAAGGCATCCTGGACGCCACGCTGGCGCGCGATGCGGACCGCGCCTGTGAATTGCTGGCCGCCCACATCCGCCTGACCTACGAGGCCGTGGCGCGCCTGCCTCCCACGCTGTTCACCCCGGATTGAACGCCGCGTCAGTTGAAAAAAACCCACACCGGCACGCGCCTACCCGTTGATTCGCCTACACCACTTCTATAGAATCTTCAATTCGGGCCTCTGCCCATTCCCTTTCCCCACATCTCACACCATTGGGAGGCGCAAGATGATGAATCCGCATACCGCCATCCCGCGCGTGTCCCCGCGACGTCATTAAGTCGTCGCCCGCGCGGACCCATCGCTGGATGCCTATCTAGCGACCGGTCCTCCGTGCCCGCCCCAAAAACCTGAACGCAATCGCCCGCGCCTCGCCGCGCAGGCCGCTCCTTCCTCTTTCCACACAAGGACTCCCGGCGTCCTGGTGACGCCGGGCCATTGCAATGGCCAGAAAAAAAATCGATCTACGAGGACAGACCTTCAAGGATGTCCTTGGCTTTACCTTCCGCCATTGGCGCGCGCAGCCCTGGCGCACCTCCGGCATCATCGTGCTGGCCCTGCTGTCGGCGGTGACCGACGTGCTGACGCCGCTGTACGCCGGCAAACTGGTTGACGCCGTGGCCTCGGGCGCGGCTGGCGACGAGATCGTCTGGAGCGCGGCGCTGACCGCGTTCTGGCTGCTGCTCGCGCTGGGCATCGGCGGCACGCTGCTGCGTCAGGCCGTGTTCCAGAACATCATCACCTTCACGCTGAAGATGATGAACGGCATCGTCTCCAACGCGTTCTACCGCGTGCAGCGTTTCTCCACGGACTGGCACGCCAACAGCTTTGCCGGCTCCACGGTGCGCAAGATCACGCGCGGCATGTGGGCGGTCGACATCCTGAACGACACGCTGCTGATCGCGCTGCTGCCGTCGGTCGTGATGCTGGTGGGCGCCACCGCGCTGCTGGGTGTGCACTGGCCCATCATGGGCCTGGTGGTGGGCCTGGGCTCGGTGCTGTACATCGCCGTGACCGCGGCGCTGTCGCTGGGCTATGTGGCGCCGGCGGCGCGCCTGGGCAACGCCTGGGACACGCGCATGGGCGGCGCCCTGGCCGACGCCGTCAGCTGCAACGCGGTGGTCAAGGCCTTCGGCGCCGAAGACCGCGAAGAAGTCAGGCTGGACCGCGTGGTCGACAAATGGCGCCGCCGCACCCGCCGCACCTGGATCCGCGGCACGATCAACGGCGGCATCCAGGGCGCCATGCTGGTCGCCATGCAGGCGGGCATCCTGGGCGCGTCGCTGCTGCTGTGGTCGCGCGGCCAGGCCAGCGTGGGCGATATCACCTTCGCCCTGACGATGTTCTTCATGCTGCAGGGCTACCTGCGCGACGTAGGCATGCACATCCGCAACCTGCAACGCTCGGTCAACGACATGGAAGAACTGGTCGCGCTGGAAAAGCAACCGCTGGGCGTGGACGACCGGCCCGGCGCGGGCGAGCTGCGCGTGACGGCCGGCGAGATCCGCTTCGAGGACGTGACGTTCCGCTATGGCGCGCACGACAAGGCGTTGTACGACCATTTCTCGGTACGCATCGCCCCGGGCGAACGGGTCGGCCTGGTCGGCCATTCGGGTTCGGGCAAGACCACGTTCATCAAGCTGATCCAGCGTTTGTATGACGTGAACGACGGCCGCATCACGATCGACGGGCAGGACATCGCCCAGGCGCGGCAGGCGTCCCTGCGCAGCCAGATTGCCATCGTGCAGCAGGAGCCGGTGCTGTTCCACCGCACGCTGGCGGAGAACATCGCCTATGCCCGCCCCGGCGCCACGCAGGCCGAGATCGAGCAGGCGGCGCGGCTGGCCAGCGCCCATGACTTCATCATGGCGCTGCCCAAGGGCTACGACACGCTGGTCGGCGAACGCGGCGTCAAGCTGTCGGGCGGCGAACGCCAGCGCGTGGCCCTGGCCCGCGCCTTCCTGGCCGATGCGCCCATCCTGATCCTGGACGAAGCCACGTCCAGCCTGGACAGCGAAAGCGAGGTGCTGATCCAGCAGGCCATGGACCGTCTGATGGTGGGTCGTACCACGCTGGTGGTGGCGCACCGCCTGTCGACGGTGCGCGCGCTGGACCGCCTGCTGGTGATGGACCGCGGCCGCGTCATCGAGGAAGGCAGCCATGACGCACTGATCCGCCTGAAGGGCGGTCTGTACCGGCGCCTGTTCGAACGCCAGGCGCTGGAGCTGACCAAGGGCCTGACGCAGTCCGAACTGCTGGAGGACGGCGCGGTTCCGCCGCTGCCGAAGGATGAGGAAGCCGACGAGTCCTCGTACGCCTACGCCAAATAGGCCGGACAGCCGGTCCCGTAGCGCAAGCTGCGGGACCGGCCGCTTCAGGCCGGACGCTGGGCCACGGTCAGGCGCAGGCCGAAGCCGATCAATGCCAGCCCGAACACCCGGCTCTGGATCTTCTGCGCACGGGGGCTGGCCGACATCCAGCGCCCCACCGCCCCGCCCGCCAACGCGCACAGCACGTCCAGCGCCAGGCCCAGGCTGACCAGGATCACGCCCAGCACGGCGAACTGCTGGCCTATCGGCCCCTGGGCGGGCGACACGAATTGCGGCAGCAGCACCGAGCAGAACAGCAAGGCCTTGGGATTGAGCACATTGGTCAGCACGCCGCTCAATAGCGCCGGCCCCAGCCCCGCGCGGCTCGCGGGCGCCTGCCCGGTGGCATCGTAGGACACGGGTCCTGCGCGCAATAGCCGCACGCCCAACCAGACCAGATAGCATCCCCCCACCGTGCGCGCCGCGTCGAACGCCCAGGGATGCGTCTTGAACAGCGCCGCCAGTCCCAGCGCGGCCAGGGTCACGTGCGCGGCCCGCGCGATGGCCAGCCCCACGGCCACCGCCAGCGCCTGCCCTCTGCCGCGCAGCACGCCGGTTTCCAGCAGCAGGATCATGTCGGGTCCCGGCACCACGTAGACGATCAGCAAAGCCCCTAGAAACATCGCCATATCCGCCATTTTCCCGCTCCTTTTCGTCCTGGCTCAGGCGATCATTCTAGGAAAACCAGGCTGGCATGTGCATCCTATTCATGCCATTCGATTTATGATGATTGGCATATTCCGCCAATCCAATAATCCTTATCCTGATTTCATGCCAAAACGCGAATTGGACGCCTACGACCGCCGGATCCTCGAGGCCCTGCAGCAGAACGGCCGGCTGACCAATGTCGAACTCGCCGAGCAGATTGGCCTGTCCCCTTCGCCCTGCCTGCGGCGGGTGCGGCTGCTGGAAGAAGCCGGCGTCATCCAGGGGTACGAAGCCCGCCTGGCGCCGGACGAAGTCGGCCTGGGCCTGACCGTCTTCGTCGGCATCAAGGTGGAGCGGCACCACGAGCGCGACTCCGCCCTGTTCCGCGAGGAGGTCAGCACCTTGCCGGAAGTCATCGCCGCGCATCTGGTGTCGGGCGAGTCCGACTTTCTGCTGCAAGTGGTGGTGCCCGACCTGCGCGCCTACGAACGCTTCCTGCTGGGCACGCTATTGAAGCTGCCCGGCGTGAAGGACATACGCAGCAACTTCGCGATCCAGACCGTCAAGCCGCAAAGCCCGCTGCCGCTGGATCATCTGGCGAAGTGAGCGCGCCGCGCGCTCGAACTCAGGCCATCGCGGCCGCGGCCCGGTCCACCGCCTGCGAGCGGCGTTCGAAGCGCGCTTGCGACATCTCCAGATAGCGCTGCACCACGGCCGGCTCCGAGGTCTTGGGCGTGCCACCGGGAAACGGTGGTTGGGGGTCATATTCGATCTGCAGCTGTATCAGCTTGGCCACGTCCTCGCCGCACAGGTCCGCCACCACCTTCAGCCCCATGTCGATGCCCGAGGTCACGCCGCCCGCGGTGTACAGGTTGCCGTCCACGCACATGCGCTCGTCGCTGGGGATGGCGCCGAAGCGCGACAGCAGTTCGCGCGCGCGCCAATGGCTGGAAGCGCGCCTGCCGCGCAACAGGCCAGCCGCGCCCAGCAACAGCGAACCGGTGCAGATGCCGAATACGTAGCGTGCCCCCAGACCCTGCGCGCGCGTGAACGCTACCCAGTCGGCGTCGACAATGGCATCATCCGTGCCCGGCCCGCCTGGCACCACCAGCAGGTCGCAGGGCGGCGCCGATGCGATGGTCTGCGTGGGCACGAAACACAGCCCGCGATCGCTGCGCACCGGATCGCGCGTTTTTGCGACAAAATCCACGGTGAAGCCCGGCGCGCCTGCCAGCACTTCATACGGCCCGGTCATATCCAGCTGGGTCAGCCCTTCAAACAAGAGAAAATTCACATGCATGACGATGCTCCGTTAGAAACGACGACTCCCAGCATAGGCGGACGCGCCCGGACGCGTGCGCCAAATACTGCGCCGGATGCGCCATTGCGCGTGCAGTTCGTCCTGTATGACGGCTTCCAGCCGCTGGATCTGGCCGGACCGTGGCAAGCCTTCAGTTCGGCCAACGAGGAAGCCGGTCGCAAGCTCTACCGCCTGGGCACCATCGCCGCGACGCCGCTGGTCTCCACCTGGGAACAGGGCCTGCGCATGCAGGTGGACGGCACTTTTGCCGACGATGGCGATGAGCGCCTGGACATGATGTTCGTGCCCGGCGGCCCCGGCGCCGATTTCGCGGGCGCCCATGGCGAGACGCGCGCCTGGCTGCGCCGCCGCGACGCGACCGCCGGGCGCACCTGCAGCGTATGCACCGGCGCCTTCGTGCTGGCCGCCGCCGGCCTGCTGGACGGCCGCGCCGTCACCACCCACTGGCGATCGGCCGACCGGCTGCGCCAGCTTCACCCGGCCCTGCGCGTCGAAGACGACCGCATCTACGTCGAAAGCGGCAAATACTGGACCTCTGCCGGCGTCACCGCCGGCATCGACCTGGCGCTGGCGCTGATCGAACGCGACTTCGGCGCGGACCTGTCGCAACGGGTTGCGCGGCGGCTGGTGGTCTTCATGCGCCGCAACGGCGACCAGCGCCAGTACAGCCAGGCGCTGCGTTTGCAGGACCGCGTGGCCGCACCATTCCGGGACCTGGTGGAAAAAATCGAGGCGCAGCTATCGGCGCGCTGGTCGGTCGACGACATGGCCGACGCCTGCCAGATGTCGCGCCGCACCTTCCAGCGTAAATTCGCCGCGCATTTCGGCGTCGCGCCCACGGAAGTGCTCAAGCGCCTGCGCCTGGAGCGGGCGCAGGCGCTGGCGGCGTCCGGCAAGGTGTCCAGGAAGGAAATGGCGCGCGAGTTCGCCATACACGCGCCGCCGCAAGGGACGGCGCCGCAAGCCTGAGCAACCGCGCAACGCAACAAGCAGCTAGCCGGCAAGCCCCACCGACACTCCCCCGCACACATACAGCATCTGTCCCGTCATGAAGCCCGCCCGCGGGTCCATGAACATGGACACGGCATGGGCGACCTCTTCGGGTCGGCCCACGCGCCCCGCCGGGATCGCCGCCTCCAAAGCCAGCGTCTGCGGCGCGCCCGGCGGGTTGGACTGGTTGAACAGTTCAGTCGCGATGGGTCCGGGCGCCACGGTATTCACCGTGATGCCGCTGCCCGCCAGCTCCAGCGCCCAGGTGCGTGTCATCCCGGCCAGCGCCGCCTTGGAAGCGCCGTAAACCGTGCGCCCGTCCTTGCCCAGGGCGGCGCGGCTGCCAATGTTCACCACCCGCCCGTAGCCCGCCGCCCGCATGCCGGGCAGCAGGGCCTGCATCAGCAGCACCGGCGCCGTGACGTTCAGCGCCATGATCCGCGCCATCTGTTCCTGCGTCACGTCCCCGATGCGCGCGACCTGGATCATGCCGGCGTTGTTGACCAGATGCAGGACCTGGCGCTCGGCCGCCAACTCCTGCGCGGAGGCCACCGTGGCCGCAGGGTCGCCCAGGTCGACCGAACGGAACGTTTCGCCGGGCAGGAGCGCTGCGGGCGCGCCGCGGCTGAAGTTGACGACCTCGAAGCCATCTTCGATCAGGCGCGCGACGATGGCGCGGCCTATGCCCCGGCTGCCGCCGGTGACCAGTGCGGTGGGCGTTTTCATTGCGCGGTGATTCCCTTGTCCTTGATGAGTCCGCCCCACTTCTTGCGTTCCCCGGCTTCGAAGGCCGCCAGGTCCGCGCCGAAGAGCGTGCCGGGCCTGGCGCCCATGCCGGCAAAGTTGGCCGCGACGGCCGGGTTCTTCAGCCCGCTGCGCGCGGCTTCGATCAACTGCTTGACCACGGGTTCCGGGGTATTGCGCGGGGCGTAGAGCGCAAACCAGGCGGTGACGTCAAAGCCCGGCAGTCCCGATTCCGCCACGGTGGGCAGGTTGGGCACCGAGGCGTCGCGCGCGGCCGACGTGACCGCCACGCCCCGCACCAGATTGCCATCCTTGATCTGCGCCAGCGCGCCCGGCAGGTTGTCGAACAGCAGGTCGACCTGCCCGCCCGCCACCGCCGGCAGCGAGGCGGACGTGCCCTTGAAAGGCACGTGCAGCATGGTCACGCCGGCCATGGCCTCGAAATAGGCCCCGGTAAGATGCACCGAGGACCCTATGCCCGGCGACGCATAGGTCAGCTTCTTGTCCTTGGACTGCTGGGCCGCCTTGATCACGTCGGCCACCGTCTTGTAGGGCGACTTGGCGCTGACGGCGATGACGTTGGGCGTGGTGGACACCAGCGCAATGGGCACCAGGTCGCGTTCGGGGTCGAACGCCATGTTGTTGTAGAGGAACTGGTTGATGGTCTGGGTGCCGATGGTGCCCAGGCCCAGCGTGTAGCCGTCGGGCTTGGCGCGCGCCACGTAGGCCATGCCGATATTGCCGCCCGCGCCGGGCTTGTTCTCGACCAGCACGGTCTGCTTCAGGCCCGGCTCCAGCGCGTGAGCGATGGCGCGGCCAAAGATGTCGGCGCCGCCGCCCGGCGGATACGGCACGACGACGGTCACGGGATGATCGGGATAGCCGGCGGCCTGGGCCGCGGGCAAGGTCAGGAAGGCCAGCGCGGCCAGGGCCGGCGCAGTGATCGCCAACCTGCGCTGCAGGAATTGCGTCATGGGCTTGTCTCCTATCGAACCCGCTGATTGCGGATTTCTTTTTAAAGTACGTAAATACGTACTATATTCATAAGAACATAGAAAACCTCCAGGAGACAAGCAGATGAAACGCTGGACCCAACGCCCCGAAGGCTCCACCTGGGGCGACTTCGGCCCGGATGACGAGATCGGCCGCCTGAACCTGCTGACCGAGGAAAAAGTGCTGCAGGCGGTGCGCGAAGTGCGCACGGGCAAGGTGTTCTGCCTGTCCCTGCCGCTGGACCTGCCTGGCGGCAACGTGCTGAACCCGCGCCGCCACGCGCCGATGCTCAAGCCCACCTTCCGCGAAGGCACGCCCTACCTGAACTTCCAGATGTCGCAGGTGCAGCCCGAAGCCGTGGACGTGCTGTCCGACGACCAGGTCACGCTGTCCATGCAGTACTCCACCCAGTGGGACGGCCTGTGCCACGTGGGCGCGCTGTTCGACATCCAGGGCGATGGCCAGGCGCGTCGCGTCTACTACAACGGCTACGCCGCCGGCGTGGACGTGTTCGGCGGCGCGGATCCCGACAAATCGGACGACGCCTGCTGCCCGCCCGGCGGCTCGTACGCGCGCAAGCTGGGTATCAACCGCTACGCCGAAAAAGGCATGCAGGGCCGCGGCGTGCTGGTGGACCTGGCGCGCGCCTACGGCCCCGGCCGCACGGTCGTCGACCTGGCGGCCCTGCAGGCCGCCATGCGGGCACAGAACGTGACGGTCGAACACGGCGACATGTTGGTGCTGCGCACGGGCTTTGCCGAGGCGATCGTTGCCATGGACGGCCAGCCCGATCCGCACAAGCTGGAGCAGACCGGCGCCGTGCTGGACGGCTCCGACCCGGCGCTGCTGGACTGGATCACGCAATCCGGCATCGCCGCGATCTGCGCCGACAACTACGCGGTCGAAGCCTATCCGGCGCGCACCTCCGGCCCCGGCCACTCCATCCTGCCGCTGCACCACCATTGCCTCTTCAAGCTGGGCCTGCCGCTGGCCGAACTCTGGTACCTGAAGGACCTGGCCGACTGGCTGCACGCGCAGGGCCGCAACCGCTTCCTGCTGACCGCCCCGCCCTTGCGCATGCCTGGCGCGGTGGGTTCTCCCGTGACGCCCATCGCCACGGTGTAAGCCATGAACATGCCGTACTCGACGTTCTCCGAACACCTGGACGCCTTGGTCGCGCGCCGGCCCGATGCGCCGCTGCTGATCGACCAGGACCAGCCCATCGGCGCCGCGCAACTGCGGACGCAAAGCCGCGCGCTGGCCGCCGGCCTTGCCCGCATCGGCGTGCGCCCGGGACAGCGCGTGGCGGTCTGGCTACCCAATTGCGCCGCCTGGGTGGAATCCTTCCTGGCCTGCGCGCACCTGGGCGCGCTGGTGCTGGCGGTCAACACGCGCTTCCGGGCGCTGGAGCTGGCCGACATCCTGGGACGCGGCAAGGCGGACTGGCTGGTGTTCTGGCCGGGGTTCAAGGGCATAGACTTCCAGGGCATCCTGGGCGAAGTGGCGCCGGAACACCTGGAGCGCCTGCAAGGCGTGATCGCGCTGACGAATGCCGACGAGGCGCTGCCCCCCAGCTTCCATGGCAAGCCGGCGCACCGCTACCAGGACCTGCAGTCCTGCACCGACACAGCGCCGCCGGCCCGGCCCAATGCGGGCGTGCTGTGCTTCACCACGTCTGGCACCACCTCCAAGCCCAAGTTCGTGCTGCACGACCAGCGCACCTTGTTGAACCACGGCGCGGCCGTGGCGCGGGCCTATGGCTATGACGAGGGAAGCTGTGTACTCGCCAGCGCGCCGTTCTGCGGCGCCTTTGGCTTCGCGACGCTGGTCGGCGGCCTGGCGCAAGGCGCGCCCGTGGTCTGCGCGCCGGTGTTCGACACCGCCCAATCCGCCGCAGCGGTGCGCCGCCACGCGGTGACGCACACCTACGCCAACAACGAGGCCTTGGTCGGCATGATGCGGGCGGGAGCCCAAGGCGACTTCGCCTCGGTACGGCTGTTTGGCTTCGCCAGCTTCACGCCGGCGCTGGACAACATGCTGGACCTGGCCCGCGAGGCCGGCGTGCCGCTGACCGGCCTGTATGGTTCCAGCGAGCTGGTGGCCCTGGTCGCCGGCCAGCCGCGCGATCCCGCCGAGGGCGACGTGTCCGCGCGCCACCAGCCCGGCGGCACGCTGATCTACCCCGAGGCGCGCGTGCGCGCCCGCGATCCCGCCACGGGCGAAATCCTGCCGCATGGCCAATCCGGCGAACTCGAAATCCTCTCGCCCAGCCTGATGCAGGGTTATCTGGACAATCCCGAGGCCACCCGCGGCGCCTGCACGGATGACGGCTACTTCAAGACCGGCGATCTCGGCTACACGCTGAATCCGCGCCAGTTCGTGTTCCAGACCCGCATGGGCGACTCGCTGCGCCTGTCCGGCTTTCTGGTCAATCCGGTGGAAATCGAACAGGTAGTCGAAACCCTGCCGGGCGTGCGCGCCTGCCAGGTGGTCGGCGCCACGCAAAAGGGCAAGACCGTGCCCTATGCCTTCGTGCTGCTGCAGCCGGGCGCAGCCGCCGACCCCGCGGGCTGGACCGCCGCGTGCAAAGCCGCGATGGCGGGCTTCAAGACGCCGGCGGGCTTTACCGTGCTGGATGCATTCCCCTCGGTGGAAAGCGCCAACTCGGTCAAGATCCAGAAGCACCGGCTGCGCGAGATGGCCGATGCCATGCTCGCGGCTCCGAACACGACGCCCTCCGCCTGAACATGGCCGACCCCAAGCTTTTCTCGCGGAGCCCCCAGCCGCTGTATCTGCAGGCGGCGGCGCTGTTTCGCAGCAACATCCAGAACCGCACCTGGCGGCCCGGCCAGCAGATCCCGCCACTGGAAGCGCTGATGGAAACCTATGGCATCTCGCGGGCGACCATCCGCCAGGCGTTCGGCCTGCTGGAAGACGATGGCCTGATCCGCCGCTCGCGCGGATCGGGCACCTTCGTCAATGCCGAACTGCCCGAAACGCCCACCCTGCTGATCCCCAAGACCTGGGCCGAAACCGTGGAACTCAGCAATCAGCTGGGCACGGTTTCACTGGTGGAGTCCAACGCCGATTCGCCCCTGCCCGACACGCTGGGCATGCCTTGCGGCGCCGACCGCAGCGGCAGCTTCCAATATTTGCGGCGGGTGCACACGACCGATGGCGCCCCCTTCTGCTATAGCGAGGTCTTCCTGGATAGCGCGCTGTTCCGCAAGCATCGCGCCCGCATCCGCAAAAGCACCGTGGCGCCGGTGCTGGACCAGTACTACGGCGCACGCATCAGCGAAGCGCGCCAGGTGCTGAACGTGATCCAGGCCGGCCAGGAATCCGCCGAGTCCCTGCAGATTCCCGTGTCCTCGCCCGTGGCGGAAATACGCCGCTACGCCTGCATCGATGGCCGCGTGGTGTACTTCGCGCGGCTGGAGTTCCCGTTCAGCAAGGTGCGGATGGAATTCGACCTGCTGTCCCATCGCTAGACCACATTCAAGACAAGGAGGCATCCCACCTCGACCCGCCAGCGTCAAGCCAGAACAGAGCGCCGCAGCAGATCCCCAAGCGCCAGCAGTATCCGAACAAGATCCGGCATAAAGGAGACCCACCATGAAATGCCGTAGAACCCCCCGGATTTCCCTGAAGTTGCGCAGCACGCTAGCCCTGTTATCCGCCTTTGCCGCCGCGCCCTGCGCCATGGCGCAGGCGATCTCCGACGACGTGGTCCGCCTGGGCCTGATCCTGGACATGAGCGGCGTGTACGCCGACGTCACGGGCAAAGGCAGCGCGACCGCCGCCGAAATGGCCATCGCCGACTTCGGCGGCAAGGTGCTGGGCAAGAAGATCGACCTGATGGTGGTGGACCACCAGAACAAGGCCGACATCGCCGCCGCCAAGGCACGCGAGTGGTACGACACCCAGAAGGTCGACGCCATCATGGACGTGGCCGGCTCCGCCCCCGCGCTGGCCGTGCTGGAAGTGGCGCGCGAGAAAAAGAAGATCGTGGTGTTCAGCGGACCCGGCACCGAGCGCATCACCAACGACCTGTGCTCGCCCTATTCCGTGCACTACACCTACGACACCTGGTCGCTGGCCAACACCACGGCGCGCGCCACGGTCGAGCAAGGCGGCAAGAGCTGGTATTTCCTGACGGCCGACTACGCTTTCGGCCACACCTTGCAAGCGTCCGCCACCGAAGTCGTCAAGGCCAACGGCGGCACCGTGCTGGGCGCATCGCGCCACCCGCTGGGCTCCAGCGACTTCGCCTCGTACCTGCTGCAGGCCCAGGCCAGCCGCGCGCAGATCGTGGGCCTGGCCAACGCCGGCGGCGACACGGTCAACGCCATCAAGGCCGCCAGCGAATTCGGGCTGACCAAGGGCGGCCAGAAAATGGCCGGGCTGCTGCTCTACATCAATGACATCCACGCCATCGGCCTGGACGCCGCCGCCGGATTGACGCTGACCGAGGCCTTCTACTGGGACATGAACGACCAGACCCGGGCCTGGTCCCAGCGCTACTACGACAAGCTCAAGAAAATGCCCAACATGAGCCAGGCCGGCACCTACTCGTCGGTGATGCACTACCTGAAGGCGGTGCAGGCAGCCGGCACCGACGAGCCCACGGCGGTGATGAAGCAGATGAAGTCCATGCCCATCAACGACTTCTTCGCCACCAACGGCCGCATCCGCGAGGACGGCCGCATGGTGCATGACATGTACCTGTTCGAAGTCAAGAAGCCGTCCGAGTCCAAGCGGCCCTGGGACTACTACAAGCTGGTGGCCACCCTGCCCGGCGACCAGGCCTTCATGCCGCTGTCGCGCTCGTCCTGCCCGCTGGTGAAGAAGTAGCGGTGACGCGGGCGCCCGGTGGGCGCCCGCCATGTCATGCCCGCAGCTTGCGGTCCAGTTCCAGCACCGACTGGTACAGCACGCGGGTGCCATCCAGCAGCTGCGCGGGTTCGATCCACTCTTCCGGACAGTGGCTGCGGCCGTTCAGGCAGGGGATGAAGATCATGCCGATGGGGCCGGTGGGCGCCATGTAGACCGCGTCGTGGCCCGCGCCGCTGGGCAGGCGCATGGAGGCGTAGCCGAGCTGGTCGGCGGCGGCCTGCACCGCGTCCATCACCAACGGCGTGCAGTCCGTCGGCCGCGCGCGGCTTAGCTGCGTGAAGCTTGCGGACAGGCGCAGCGCGGTCAGGTCGGTGGCCACGCCGGCCATCAGCGTTTCCGGGAAGGCGTCCAGCACGGCATCGCTGTCGCCGCGCATTTCCAGCGTCAGCTCGACCCGGCCTGGCACCGCGTTGGCGGCGTTCGGCGTCATGGACAACCGGCCCACGGTGGCGACCACGTAATGCGGATTGCCGCTGGCGGCGCTGGCCTGACGGTGGGCGGCATCGATGATGCGGGCCGCGCCCACCAGGGCGTCGCGGCGGATGTCCATGGGCGTGGTGCCGGCATGATCCGGCTGGCCTTCCACCGTGATCAGCACGCGGCGGATGCCGACGATGTTGGTGACCACGCCGATAGGCAGGCCGCGGCTTTCCAGCACCGGGCCTTGTTCGATATGCAGTTCGACGAACGCCGCGGTGCCGTCAGGGCCGCGCAGCGGCGCGCCCAGCGCCGAGGGGTCGCCGCCGATGCGGGCGATGCCGGCCGCGAGCGTCTCGCCTTCGGGATTGCGGGCCGCCAGCATGTCGGGCGTCAGCTGGCCACAGAGCGCGCGGCTGCCGACGCAGGAAATGCCATAGTCGCTGGGCTCCTCGGACAGGAAGTCGATGACCTCGAAGGGATGTTCCAGCTGCACGCCTTGCTCGCGCAAGGTGTGGGCCACTTCGATGCCGGCCAGCACGCCGATGATGCCGTCGAAACGGCCCCCGGCCATCACGGTGTCGCAATGCGAGCCGGTGGCGATGGGCTTGCGCGCGGGATCGCGCCCGGCCAGCGTGCCTATCAGGTTGCCGCCGGCATCCAGGCGGGTCGCCAGGCCCGCGGCCTCGAATTCGCTGCGCAGCCAGGCGCGGGCCTCGTCGAACAACGGCGAGAACGCGCGGCGCGTCCAGGGGACGTCGGGCAGGGTGAAACGGGAAAGGGTTTCGACGCGGGCCCAGAGGCGCTCGGCGTTCAGGGGAGGAAACTGCACAGACATTGCCGTTTCCCTCAGGCCTGGCGCGGACGCAGGAAGCGGCCGTCGCCCTTCTGATTGACGATGCCCTTGCCATCGTAGACCTGCTGGCCGCGGCACCAGGTGCCCGCGACGCGCACGGTGAACTCGCGGCCTTCGAACGAACTCCATTGCACCGCCGACAGGCTGGTAGACGGATCGAAGGCATAACGTTCCGGCTTGAGGATGACGATGTCGGCGTCCTTGCCCACCTCCAACGAGCCCTTGCGGTCATCCAGCAGGAAGTGCTGCGCGGGGTTGCGGCTCAGTTGGCGCACCACCATGGACGGCGCGATGCCATGCTCTTCGCAGCCGGTCCAGAAAGCGGGCAACAGCGTTTCCAGGCCCGGGCCGCCGGACGAGTTCTTGAATACGTTCGGATTCTGCTTGCGCTCCAGGCCCCAGCTGACATGGTCCGACGACACGAAGGTGCATTCGTCCTTGGCGATATGGGTCCAGAGCAGGTCGACCTCGGCCTTGGGACGGATCGGCGGATAGTGCTTGGTCTTCGCGCCGAAGCGGCGGGTGTGCTCTTCGTGGTTCAGCATCAGATACTGCACGCAGGTTTCGATGCTGGCGCGATGGCCGTTGCGGCGGTACATGTTGCAGATCTCGAAACCGCGGGAAGTCGACACGTGTACCGCATGGGCGCGCGCGCCGGTTTCGGCGCCGATCTCATAGATCAGCGCCGTCGCCAGGTTCTCGATCAGCGGCGTATGCGCGCGCATGAACGCGTCCCAGCCGGTGTCGTCGGCCTCGACCAGCCGCGCGATGTTCTTGCGGGTCAGTTCCTGCATCTGGTTGTGCACGCCGCAAACCAGTCCGGATGGAGCGATCAGGCGGAAGGCTGCGTACAGATCGTCTTCCTCGATGCGGGGAAATCGGCCCGGGGTCGCTTCGAAGGTCGAAAACTTGAAGGCGCATACGCCGCCTTCGATAAGCCCCGCCGCGGCCGCCACGCCGTGCTGGGTGTTCAGGGTGCCGAACAGCGCCACGTCCACATGGCAATCGCGCTCCACCTCGGCGATCTTGGCGTCGAGCTGCGGACGCGAAGCCACGGGTTCCGGATCGTCGTAGGGCATGTCGACCATGACCGTCACCCCGCCGGCGGCAGCCGCGCGCGATGCCCAGCCCAGTCCTTCCTGGTTCAGCTGGCTGCCCGAATGCACCTGGCCGTCGACCACGCCGGGCACGATCCACTGGCCCCGCGCATCCACGCTGTCGCGGCCCGCGGGGGCCTCGCCAGCGCCGCGCGCCGCGACCTTGCCGTCCCTGACCGCCAGCCAGCCGTCCATCACCACGCCATCCGGGTCGACGATGTTGCCGCGCACCACCAAATCGAAATCGCTCATGACCGCTTCCATCCTGTGTTGAGTGCAGGCAGTGTAGGAGCGGCCATCCAAAACGTCTTATGCTTATATGTGCGTGAGAATTAACATCAGGTTAAGCATATGAAATTGAATCTGCGGCAGATCGAAGTCTTCCGGGCCATCATGCTCAGCGGCTCCATCAGCGGCGCATCCAAGCTGCTGTTTGTTTCGCAGCCCGCGGTCAGCCGGCTGATCGCCTATACGGAGCAGCGCCTGGGCTTGATGCTGTTCCAGCGCATCAAGGGCCGGCTGTACCCCACCCCTGAGGCCCACCGGCTGTTCGTGGAGGTCACGGCGCTGTACCAGAACGTGCAGCGCGTGAACGAGGTCGCCGAAAACCTTGCGGAGAACCGCGAAGGCCAACTGCGGCTGTCGTGCAGCCCCAGCCTCGGCCAGTCCCTGCTGCCCCGCGCGATCGCGCAGTTCCGGCGGCAATTCCCGGAAGTGCGCATCGTCCTGCAAACCTTGATCCCCACGGTGATGCAGCAATCGCTGTTGACGCAACAGGTGGAACTGGGCGTGGCCTACATGCCGGTGGAACACCCCAGCCTGGCGTGGCAGCCGCTGTATGAAAACCAGATCGTGGCGGTGCTGCCCAAAGGGCATCCGCTGGCGGCGCGCGGCCGCGTGACGGTGCACGATCTGGCCGAAGAGCCGCTGATCGGTTACAGCGCGGACATTCCCTTCGGCATGTTGATCAACAAGCTGTTCGGCGGCGAACATGCACAACCCGAACCGCGCATCGAGGTCCAGCAGGCGCACGTCGCCTGCGCCCTGGTCCAAGCTGGCGCAGGCGTGGCGCTGGTGGACGAGATTACGGTAGCCGGGCCGATCTGGTCGGAAGTGGTGACCCTGCCGATCATCGGCACCGTGAACGCGCCGGTCAATGTGTTTCATCTCGCGCTCCAGCCCCTGTCCCGGCTGGCGCTAGCCTTCATCGACGTGCTCCACAAGCTCGACCAGCGCGGCTGAATCAGCCCGGCGCCTCGATCACGCGCCTAGGGGATATCCCTCAGACCCTTTTCCCGCTGCCCAACCGCTCCGCTATGAGCGCGTCCAGCAATTAACATCATGTTATGTACAAAGCATAAAAGGTAATACGACATTATCAGGGCTGCTTCCTATGATCCCCCGTCCATCCCGCAACCGTTGCGGGAATCATTGAAATGAGCAACCGGGAGGAAAGGCGTCATGGGAAGAATTTTGACGATGCAAGATGTCGAGGCTGCGGTTCGGGGCGGGTCGGTATTCGCCTGCGGCGGAGGCGGCTGGGCCGAGCATGGGCGTGAGCTGGGCTCGCTTGCCGTCACCATAGGCCGCCCTGAACTGGTAACCATGGATGAGGTGCCGGACGACGCCTGGATCGCCACGGCGGCCGCGATTGGCGCGCCGGGCGGGCTCACCGACTGGCAAATGCTGGGCATCGACTACGTCAAGGCCGCGCAACGGCTGCAGGACGCGCTCGGAGAGCGGATCTACGGGCTGATCATCGGCCAGAACGGCATGTCCAGCACGCTGAACGGCTGGCTGCCTTCGGCCGTGCTGGGAACCAAGGTCGTCGACGCCGTCGGCGACATCCGCGCCCACCCCACCGGCGACATGGGTTCGCTGGGATTGGCGGGCAGCCCGGAACCGATGATCCAGTGCGCGGTGGGTGGCAACCGCGCCAGCAATTCCTATATGGAGCTGACCGTCCATGGCGCCACCGGCAAGGTATCGCCGGTGCTGCGCAAGGCGGCCGACATGGCGGGCGGCTTCATCGCCAGCTGCCGCAACCCCATACGCGCTTCCTATGTGCGCCGCCATGCAGCGCTGGGCGGCATCAGCAAGGCCCTGGCGCTGGGCGAGGCCATCATCGCCGCACAAGCGCGCGGCGGCAGCGCGGTCATCGACGCGATCTGCAAAGCCACGCAGGGCGAGATCATCGCTTCCGGCAAGGTGGTGCGCAATACGCTGCGCTACACCGACGAAGCCTTCGACATCGGCACCGTCGAAATCGGCGAAGGCGCCTCCAAGCGCGTCATCCATGTGATGAACGAACACATGGCGGTGACCGACGGCCAGGGAGAACGGGTGGCCTGCTATCCGGATGTGATCACCACGCTGGACAGCGACGGCAACCCCGTCAGCGCGGGCAAGCTACGCGAGGGCCTGCAAGTCAGCGTGCTGCACGTGCAGAAGCAACACATCCCCCTGTCTTCCAGTGTGACGGATCCTTCCGTCTATCCCATCGTGGAAAAGGCGCTGGGCATGAACTTCACCGACTACGCATTGGCATCCTGAGGTAAACGGCGTGAAACGAGAATTCAACATCCCCGGCGGCAACACCCTGCGCTGCAAAGGCTGGCGCCAGGAAGCGCTGCTGCGCCTGCTGGAAAACGTGCTGGCGGTGGGCGAAGACCCGGCCAACCTGGTGGTCTACGCCGCGCTGGGCCGGGCCGCGCGCGACTGGCCCGCGCATGACGCCATGGTGCAGGCCCTGATGGAACTGGAGGAGGACCAGACCCTCATCGTCCAGTCGGGCAAACCCATAGGCGTGCTGCGCACGCATCCGCAAGCGCCAATCGTGATCATGGCTAACTGCAACATGGTCGGCCAGTGGGCGCATGCCGAGAACTTCTACCAGATGGAACGCGACAACCTGATCTGCTGGGGCGGACTGACGGCGGGCGACTGGCAGTACATCGGCTCGCAAGGCGTGATCCAGGGCACCTATGAGATCTTCTCGCGCATCGCTGAACGCCACTTCGACAACGATCTGCGGGGACGCTTCATCCTGACGGCGGGCATGGGCGGCATGGGCGGCGCGCAGCCGCTGGCCGGCCGCATGGCGAATGCCGCCATCCTCACGGTGGAGATCAACCCCGAGCGCATCGAAAAACGCATCAAGGCAGGCTTTCTTGAACGGCGCGCCGACACCCTGGACGAAGCCCTGGAGTTGATCCAGGCGGCACAGGCCCGCCGCGAACCCGTTTCGGTCGGCCTGTTGGGCAATGCCGCGGACGTCTACCCCGAAATCCTGGCCCGCGGCATCGTGCCCGATATCGTCACCGACCAGACCTCGGCGCACGACCTGGTCTACGGCTACATTCCCGCCGGGCATACGCTCGAACAGGTGGCCGACATGCGCCGCAGCGACGTGCCTGGGCTGATGGACGCCAGCCGCGCCTCCATCGTCCGCCACGTCACCGCGATGCTGGGATTCAAGGACCGCGGTTCGATCGTCTTCGACAACGGCAACCTGATCCGCACCCATGCGAAACAGGGCGGCGTCGAGCGCGCGTTCGAAATCCCGGTTTTCACCGAGGCGTTCCTGCGGCCCCTGTTCGCGCGCGCCATCGGTCCGTTCCGCTGGATCGCGCTGTCCAACGACGCGGACGACATCCGCAAGATCGACGACTTCCTGCTGCAACGTTTCCCGGACAACTTCATCGTGTCCAACTGGATCCGGCTGGCGCGCAAGGAAGTGCCGTTCGAGGGCCTGCCCGCGCGCATCGCCTGGCTCGGCCACGGCGAGCGTACCGAGCTGGCGCTGGAAGTGAACCGGATGGTGCGCGAAGGCGTGCTGAGCGGGCCCGTGGCCTTCACACGCGACCACCTGGACGCCGGCGCCATGGCCCATCCGAACATCATGACGGAAAACATGCGCGACGGCTCCGACGCCATCGCCGACTGGCCGTTGCTCAATGCCATGATCAATTGCTCGTCCAGCGCCGACCTGGTGGCGATCCATTCGGGCGGCGGCGGATACAGCGGCTACATGACCAGCGCCGGCGTAACCGTGGTGGCGGACGGCACCGAGGCCGCCGACCAGCGCCTGCGCCTGTCGATGACCAACGACACGGCCAGCGGCGTACTGCGCTATGCGGATGCGGGCTACGAAGACGCGCTGGACGAAGTGCGCAAGAAGAACATCGCACGAATCGACACCCCCCGATACAGCCACAACAGCCCTGGACAGAGCGACTAGCGACCGTGGGCGGCACGATGCTTGAAGGCGTGCGCGTGCCGCCGCAGGGCCAAGGGGCGGCGGTTCATTTTCAGTTTATTCAGAGCGTGCTCCAAGCACGCATGATTCCAGGGGAAAGCAATGAAAGACATCACGATCAATCCGGGAGCCGGAGCTCCACCCGGCCGTCCGGCGCATCAGGCCACGGCGCAGGAGCGCAGCGGCCGCAAGGCAGTGATTGCCGCGTCGGCCGGCAATGCCCTCGAATGGTATGACTTCACCGTCTATGCCCTCTTCGCTGTCTACATCGGACAGAACTTTTTCCACAACTCCGATCCCACCGTGCAACTGATGGCCTCGTTCCTGGCCTTCGGCCTGGGCTTCGTGGTGCGTCCCCTGGGCGCGTTGGTGCTGGGTTCCTATGGCGACCGCGCCGGCCGCAAGGCGGCATTGACCCTGACCATCATGCTGATGGCCGTGGGCACGCTGCTGATCGCGGCAGCTCCGCCGTATGCCGCGATCGGCGTGGGCGCCCCGCTGCTGATCGTCTGCGGCCGCGTGCTGCAAGGTTTCTCTGCCGGCGGCGAGGTCGGCGGCGCCACCGCCTTCCTGGTCGAACATGCGCCAGAGGGCAAACGCGGCCAGTATGCCTCGTGGCTGCAGGCCAGCATGGGCATCTCCAACCTGCTGGGCGCGCTGGTGGCGACCTTGGTCACCACGCTGCTGACCGAACAACAGGTGGGCGAATGGGGCTGGCGCGTGCCGTTCATCATCGGGCTGGCGATCGCGCCGGTGGGTCTGTGGATGCGCCGGGCGCTGGACGAAACGCCGCATTTCCGCGAGGAACAGGCGCGCCAGGAGCGCCAGGGCGACCACGTCAAGGCGCCGCTGCTGGCGGTCCTGCGTAACTACCCCAAGGAGCTTCTGACCGGCCTGTGCATGTCGGTGCTGTGGGCGGTCGGCCCCTACGCGCTGATCATCTTCATGCCCATTTATGTGCAGAAATCGCTGGGCTTCTCCAGTTCACAGGCCTTCACGGCGGCGCTCGTGGGCAATCTGTTTCTGATCGGCGGTTGCGTATTTTCCGGCACGCTGTCGGACCGCTACGGGCGCCGCACCGTTCTGCGCGCAGCGGCGCTGATCCTGCTGATCGCCGTCTACCCGCTGATGATGTGGCTGAAGGCGACACACACCCTGGGCGCACTCATCGTGGTGCAATCGCTGTTCTGCCTGATGGTGGCGATGTACGTGGGCGTGGCCCCCGCGGCCTTGTCGGAAGTGTTTCCCACGGCAGTCCGGTCTTCGGGCATGTCCCTGTCGTACAACACGGCGGTCACGGTGCTGGGCGGATTCGCGCCCGCCATTCTTACCTGGATCACCTACACCACGGGCGTGGCGTTTGCGCCCGCGCTCTACGTGATGGGCGCCTGCGTGGTCGCACTGGTGGCGCTGACCCTTCTTCCGCAGGGCCGCCATGTTTGACGCGCGCAAGACATGGATCGCAGCCGCCGCCCTGACCCTGGCCGGCTTTTGTTCGGCGCCGTTCGCGGCTGAACCGCCCGGCTCGGCCGAGCTGGTGCTCCTGGGGGTCGCCGGCGGCCCGACCTGGTACGGGGATGACTCGCCGCACGGAATATCCTCGGCCGTACTGGTGGATGGCAAGGCCTACGTCGTCGACCTGGGCTCGGGCGCCTATCGCCAGTTGCGCCGCGCGGGCGTCAAGCCCGGCTCGGAGCAGGCCGTCTTCCTGACGCATCTGCATACCGACCACATCATCGATCTGGCCAACCTGCTCATGTATGACCCCAGCGCCCGCCGCCGCGCCAAGGCATCGATGCAGATTTACGGGCCTGGCCGGCGCGGCGCGCTGCCGCCGCTCGCGCCTGGCATGAAGGACGCCCCCGTGATCCACTCGGAGAATCCTTCCGCGGGGACTCGCGACCTGGTCGAATCGGTCATTGCCGGCATGTCGGCCGATCTGAACATCCGGGTGCGCAGCGAAGGCGTGCCGGACATCCGGCAGTTCTTCCAGGCGCACGACATCGAGGTTCCGGACGGCGTGGTCAAGGACCCCAACACCGACCCGGCCCCGCCGATGGACCCGTTCCCCGTCTGGCAGGACGAGCGCGTCAAGGTCAGCGCCATCCTGGTTCCGCACGGGCTGGTGTATCCCAATTTCGCCTACCGTTTCGACACCAAGGCGGGTTCCGTGGTGTTCTCCGGCGATACCGCGGTCAGCGAAAACCTGATCAAGCTGGCCCGCGGCGCGGACTTCCTGGTGCACGAGGCGATCGATCCGGCCTGGGTCGACCACATCGTCGGCGCCAAGCCCTGGGATGCCCGCCAGCAAGCGTTGGCCCGCCAACTGCTGGAAGCCCACACCACGCCGCAACAGGTCGGCGAAGTCGCCACCCGCGCTGGCGTCAAGACGCTGGTGCTGTCGCACCTGGTCCCGGGCGACGCCCCGGCGGAGCATTGGCTCCAGGCACGGCAGACCTTCCAGGGACCGGTAGTGCTGGGACAGGACCTGCTGCGCCTGCCCCTCGGTCCCTAACGCCCGACCCACCCCCATTTGCACGCTTTCCTCCGCGGACCGCCAGTCGGTCCGCGGGGCGCGCCGCATCCACAGCATCCGTAGCTTCCGTCATGCCAGGAGTCGCAATGCCCACGCTGAACTCACCGTTCTCCCCTACCCGCCTCCATGGCGCACTCATCCGCCGTTCACTGGGCGCCGCCCTGCTCGGCGCCTTGCTCTGGCCATTGGCCGCCACCGCAGCCGCCTGCGCGCCAGTCGAGCTGGACGGCCGCTCGCTGACCCTGGCGCAGATCGAATCCGTGGCCAGGCAAGGCTGCCGCGTGACGGTGGCCGATGACGCAATGCAGCGGGCGGAACGCTCCTATGAGCTGCTGCTGGCGTATGCCCGGTTGGACCGCCCGGTGTACGGATTGAACCGGGGCGTGGGTCTGAACAAGGACCAGACCATATTCCAGGGCGGCGCGATTTCGCCCGAGGTCCGCAAGCTGTCGGAGCAGTTCAACCGCAACCTGCTGCGCTCGCACAGCGCCGCCTACGGCAGCGAGGCGCCCCAGGAAGTCACGCGGGCCGCGATGCTCATCCGGCTGAACACGGCCCTGTTCGGCGGCGCCGGATTGCAGCCTGCCGTGCTGCGCCAGTACGCCGAGTTTCTCAATCGCGGCGTGACCCCCGTCATGTTCGGCGAGGGCTCGGTCGGGCAGGCCGACATTACGATTCTTCCGCAGATCGGACTGGCGATGATGGGCGAAGGCCAGGCCTACTACGGCGGTCAGCGCCTGCCCGCGTCGCAGGCATTGCGTCAGGCGGGCCTGACGCCGATACAACCCTTCGGCAAAGACGCGCTGGCCATCGTCAGTTCCAATGCCTATGGCGCCGCCGTCGCGTCGCTGGCGGCGTTGGACGCCGCCAGGCTGCTTTCCCAGGCCGATGCGGTCGCCGCGCTGTCGCTTGAAGGGCTGGACGGCAACCTCGCTCCGCTGTTGTCCGCGTCCCAGGCCCAACGCCCGTATGACGGACAGGTAAGCACGGCCCAACATATCCTCACGCTGTTGCGTGGCAGCTCGCTGTGGCGGCAGGACCCGAAACGCGCGCTGCAGGATCCGTTGAGCTTTCGCACGGTGAGCCAGGCCCATGGGGCCGCCCGGGACATGCTGGAGCTGCTGCAGCGACAACTGCTGCTGCAGATCAATAGTTCCGACGACAACCCTACCGTGGCGCTGGATGCCCGGCCCGCAAGCGATGCCCAGCCTTATGAATTGCAGTTCTACGTCACGCAGGGTCCAGTCCAGGGCGCCGTGATTCCCAACGCCGGATTCGATCCCAGCGCCTGGGCGCTGCCCTTGCAGAGCATGGGCGTGGCCTTGTCACAGGTGGCCCAGTTGTCGGCGCAGCGCACGCTTCGGTTGACCGATACGGCGTTCACCGGGCTGCCGCGGTTTCTCAGCCCGGGCAATGGCTCGATCGGATATGGCCCGATCCAGAAAACCGTCTCGTCGCTTGCCGCCGAGATACGGGTACTGGCGCTGCCGATCGCCACCGATGTGCAGCCCCAGGCCGGCAATATCGAAGACGTGGGGACCAATGCCCCCGCCACGGGCCGCAGAGTGGCCGCTCAGATCGACCGGCTGACCACCCTGCTCGCGGTGGAACTGATGCACGCCGCCCAGGCGGTGGACTTGCGCGTGGCCAAGCATCCCGATTTCGCCGTCGGGACAGGCACTGGTGCGTTGCGGCATGACTTCCGCGAGCGCGTCCCCTACATGAAGGAAGACCGCCGCAACGACGAAGACATCGTCGTTGCGGCCGATTTCCTGGCTCACTCCAGGCAGCAGCAGCCGGCAGCGGCCTCTACGGCGCGCTGACGCCTCCCAGCCTACGCCGCCACCGCCTCCTCCAGCATCTCCAGCCGGTCCTGCCCCCAGAACACTTCGCCCCGGTACACATACGACGGCGATCCGAACACCCCAGCCGCGACCGCGTCGTTGGTGTTGCGGCGGTAGACGGCCTCGATGCCGGGCTCGGCCGCCGCGGCCAGCAGCGCCGGAGCGTCCAGCCCCTGCTGTGCCAGGATGGCGCGCAGGGTGGCCTCGTCGGAGATGTCCTGCTCGTCGCACCACTCCGCTTTCAGGATCGCCTTGTACAGCGCCGCCACCGGCAGGCCGGCATGGTCCGCCGCGATGACGATGCGCGAAGCCAGGCTGGCATCCGGGCACATATAGGCCGGTTGCGGATTGACGCGGATGTCCAGCTTGCGGCACCAGCGCGCCAGCTCCGTCACGCGGTAAGCCTGGCGCTCAGGTGCGCGCAGGCCCAGCAGGATGCCGCCGGTGCGGGCGTAGACCTCGGGCAGGTCCACCGGCAGGTAGCGGATCACCGCCTGCTGGCGCGCCGCCAGCGCCTCCAGCCTGTCGGCGCCGAGGTAGGCCCAGTCGGAGTTCATCCAGAAGTAATAGTCGATGGTCTTCATGGCGTCCTCAGGTTGGCGCGGGCCGGCACCCGCAAGGCCGCAACCGCAGGCGCCTCGCTGCGCATCAGCCAGGCGCTGAACAGGGCGATCACACCCAGGATGCTCAGGTACCACACCACGTACTGGGGATCGCCCCCGCCCTTGGCCAGCAGCCAGGTCGCCACGATGGGCGCCAGGCCGCCGCCGATGGCGCCGGACACCTGTACCGCCAGCGATATGCCCGTGTAGCGCACCTCGGCCGGGAACTGGCTGGAGAACAAGGTGCCTTCCGGCCCATAGAGGCAAGCGTAGACCAGGCCGACCGCCAGGCAAACCGCCAGGATGATCCAGCCCGTGTCCCGCGTGCCCAGCAGATGGAAGAACACCGGCGCGCACGCCAGGATGCCCAGGGTGCCGGCCATGAACACCCACTTGTGCCCGATCTTGTCGCCCAGCATGCCGAACAGCGGCATGGTGAACAGCGCCACGGCCGCGCCCCAGATCGTGGCGTCCAGCATCACGGAACGCGCAATGCCCAGCGTGCCCGTGGCGTAGGCCAGCGAGAACGTCACCACGGTATAGAACCAGGTCACTTCCGCCAGCCTTGCGCCCACCACCACCAGCAGCGCGCGGCGATGGTGCTTCAGGACTTCCGCCACCGGCACTTCGACCTTGGCGCCCTTCTCTTTCATCTGCTCGAAGTCTGGCGACTCGGCCACCTTGACCCGGATGAACCAGCCCACCAGCAGCAGAACCACGCTGGCCAGGAAAGGCAGGCGCCAGCCCCAGGCCAGCATGTCGGCCTCGGGCAAGGTCGCGACCGCCCCCATCGCCAGCGACGACAGGATCAGGCCCGGCGCCACGCCGGCTTGCGGCAGGCTGCCGAAAAAGCCCTTCTTGCCATCCGGCGCATGCTCCACCGCCATCAGCACTGCCCCGCCCCATTCGCCGCCGACCGCGATGCCTTGCAGGAAGCGCATCAGCACCAGCAGCACCGCGGCCCAGTAGCCGATCTGTTCATAGGAAGGGATCAGTCCGATCAGGATGGTGGGCACGCCCATCAGCAACAGGGTGATCAGCAGCATGGATTTACGGCCGATCTTGTCGCCGTAGTGGCCGAAGATCACGCCGCCCAGCGGCCGCGCGAAAAAGCCCACGGAATAGGTGGCGAACGCCGCCAGCGTGCCCGTCAGCGGATCGAAGGAAGGAAAGAAGATCTTGTTGAAAATCAGCGCGGCAGCGGTGCCGTAAAGGAAAAAGTCGTACCACTCGATGGTGGTGCCCATCATGCTGGCCAGTCCGGCCGTCACGTAATCGCGGCGCGAGCGCGCAGCCGCAGGCTTGGTCGTCATCATCATGACTCCCCGAAAAAAGTTCTGGAGGAATGGGGCTGCGCGGTATCAGGCGGCGGGCAGCGGCAAGGGCGCAATGCCATGCGTCTGCCGGGCCCAGTAATTGAACGTCGCATTGACGATCGAGGGCTTGAGCAGATAGTCGTGCGCTTCGCGCGCCAGCGCGTCGTCCACCGGCGTCAGCGGGCCGAAGGCCTGCGCGCGGATCTGCATGCGCGCCGCGCGTTCCAGGTAGACCGACAGGTAGGTCGCCTCTTCGCAAGACACGCCGGCCGTCAGGTAGCCGTGATGCGCCAGGATGATGGCGCGCTTCTTGCCCAGCGCGCCGGAGATGATCACCCCTTCCTGGTCAGCGATCGGCACGCCTGGCCATTCCCCCAGGAAGGCGCAGTCGTCGTGCAAGGGCGTCATGTCCATCTGCGAGATCACCAGCGGCTGGCGCGCCGCGGCCAGCGCCGAGGCCCACGGCGAATGCGTGTGGATGATGGATTGCACGTCGGGCCGCGCTTCGTATACCCACAGGTGAAAGCGGGTGGCCGGGTTGGCCATGCCCTCGCCCGTCAGCGTGTGCAGGTCGCGGTCCACTTCGATGAAATCGGCCGGCGTGGCTTCGTCAAAGCCCAGCCCGAAGCGCAGGGTCCAGTAGGCCCCCGGGCGCTGCGAACGCACGCTGATCTGGCCGGCGAGCCCGGCTTCCTGCTCGGTCATGGCCAGGATGCGACAGGCATAGGCCATGGTTTCCTGGATGCTGCGCGGCACGGCGCGCAGATGGTGCGCCATTTCCTGCGTGGCGCGGGTGTCGAAATAGGATTTCTCTCGTAATGCGGTGCTCATGTCTTCCCCTGTGTAATGCCCGCGCCATCGGCGCCACCGGACGCCGCGCGAGGTATGCACAGTATGGAAAGCCATGCGCAATACAGCCATGCAGCCACGGTCATAGCTGCTATTCGACCCGCCAGGCCGGCTATTGCGCCGCGATGCGGTGGGCGACGGCCAGCAGCTCGCTCACCAGCGGCAGGGGCTGGCGGTTGGCCAGCGTGATGGCGACCACGCGCCGCCGCAAGATGGGGCTCTGGACCCGGACCTTGCGCAGGCCGTACTCGGTCAGCAGCTTGTCGGGGATGCGGGACGGCAGGATACAGGCGCCCACGCCCGAGGACACCAGCTTGAGCATGGCGTCTATGGTTTCGGCCTCGGCCACGAACTCCGGCTCCAGCCCCGCGCTATGGATCATCTTGCGCAGCGCATAATGCGGCGGAAAGCCCACCAGCCGCAGGTCCATGCCGGCCAGGTCGACGTCGTCCTGCATGGGCACGTCGCCGCGCACGATCAGGCACATGTCGTCATCGAACAGGGTGGCCGACGCCAGGTTGTCCGAAGCCACAGCCGCGTCGTAGACGAAGCCCACGTCCGCCTTGCCGCTCTCCACCAGCGCCACCACCTCGGGCGAACTGCGGCCCATTACGGACAGGTTCACGTGTTCATGGCTGCTGACGAAACTGGCCACCACTTCTGCCATGAAGTAGTAACTGAGCGTATGCACGGTGGCCAGCCGGACCGTGCCCTGCGTCACGCCTTCGCGCTGGCGCACGGCCTCCAGCACCCGGTCGATGTTCCTGTACGCGGGCTGGATGCCGTCGAACAGCCGCGCGCCGGCCTCGGTCAATTCCACGCCGCGGCCTGTGCGCACGAACAGCGGCTTGCCCACGTGGGCCTCCAGCGCCGCCAGTTGCCGGCTCAGCCCGGACTGGGTCTGGTCCAGGTCCTCCGCAGCACGCGATAGCGATTTGAGTTCCGCGATGCGCAAGAAATAGCGCAACTGCCGGTCCGGTGTATCCATGCTGCCCTCCCGCCCCCTTTTTGATGCGCTCATGCTGGCGCGGTTGACAGTGTGCACCAGCGACCGGTCCGGCACTACGGGGATTTGCGCTAAGGCCGGGTTGGCGTACCCTGGCATACCCAGGCCTCTGCCACGAAAAGGAACCTCGCATGACCGCGTCCCCGCCCCAGCGTCCCATCGCCGCCACCATCGCAGCAGTCGTGCGCGACGGCCGCGTGCTGCTGGTGCAACGCGCCAACCCGCCTGACCAGGGCCGCTGGGCCTTTCCCGGCGGCAAGATCGACGCGGGCGAAGGCGTGCTTGCCGCCGCCGCGCGTGAACTGCTGGAAGAAACCGGCGTGCGCGCGCAACCGCTGCACGTGTTCGACGCGGTGGACGTCTACGACCGCGACGACGCGGGCGCGCTACGCCGCCACTTCATCCTGATCGCGGTGCTGTGCCGCTGGCAATCCGGCGAGCCGGTGGCGGGCGACGATGCCGCCGACGCCCGCTGGGTGCCGCTGGAAGCATTGGACAATCATTCGCTCGCGACCAGCTTCGGCGTGGCCGAACTGGCGCGCAAGGCGGCGGCGCTATCATCGGCCGCGCCGTAGCGTTTCAGGCTGGCTCCCCCAGGCCGCTTTCCAGCAGCCAATCGCGAAACACCCGCGCCTTTTCCGGCATGGCGCCCCTGCCCGGCCACACGAGGTAGTAGCCAAACTCCTCCAGCCAGGCGTCGCCGGCCAGCCGGACCAGGCGTCCAGCAGCCACGTCATCCTGCACCATCGCCACGGGCAGCAGTCCTGCGCCCTGGCCAGCGGCCACGGCCTGCAGCAGCAGGCTGCCATCATCGAACGCGGGCCCACGCGGCATGCCCGCGTCCTCCACGCCCTGCGCCGCAAACCACAGTTGCCAGCCGTTGCGCGCTTCGTCATGCACGCGCGGCCAGCGCAGCAGTTCCCGCGCGCCAGCCGGCATCCCCAGTTTCGCCACCAAGCCGGCCGATGCCACCGGCACGACTTCCACGGTCAGCAGGTGTTCGCTTTGCAATCCCGCATAGCGGCCCAGTCCGTGGCGGATCGCGATGTCCGCGCCGTCCCGGCCGAAGGCCGCCAGCGCGTTGCTGGTGACGAGCTGCAGGTCGATCTCCGGATGGCGGGCATGGAAGTCATGCAATCGAGGGATCAGCCAGGCCGACGCGAAGAACGCGGTGGTGCTGAGGGTGAGCACGCGGCTCTCGGGCGGCTGGGCGACACGGGCGGACGCGGCCAGGATCTGGCGGAAGGCATTGCGCACCGGCGGCAGGTAACCGTGGCCGGCATCCGTCAACTGAATGCCGCGGTTCACGCGCAGAAACAGCGCCACGCCCAGATGCTGCTCCAGCGACTTGATCATCTGGCTGACCGCGCCGGGCGTCACGCATAGCTCCTGCGCCGCGTCCTTCACCGACAGATGGCGGGCCGCGGCTTCAAAGGCGCGCAACGCGTTGAGCGGAGGCAGTCGCGAAGAGCTCATTTCCGAAGAGTTCAATGATTTAGTTTTTCTAATTCAAATCGAATAGAAATCATGGTTTGTACGCTGGTCCAGCAGACATTAACTTGATCGGATCTGTGACGAATAGAAGATGGATAAAGAATAGATGAACTATACGGAAGATATCAAGGCCGCCGACCTGTACCAACTCGATCTGCTGGCGCTCGCCGCCCTGATCCGGGCGGGCGAGGTCTCGCCCGTGGAGATCACGCGCGCGCAACTGCGGCGCATCGAAGCGCTGGACGGCGACCTGCGCAGCTACGCCCATGTGACCGCGGCCTCTGCGCTGCAGGAAGCCCAGGCCGCCGAAATCGAAATACGCCAGGGGCGCTACCGCGGCCCCCTGCATGGCGTCCCCCTCGCGCTGAAGGACCTGTTCCGGCGCAAGGGCGTGCCGACGGCTGCCGGCGCCGCGCTCCACCGGGGCGTGCCCGCCGACCATGACGCCACGGTAGCCAGCCGCCTGCGCGACGCGGGCGCCGTGCTGCTGGGGCAGCTGCAAATGACCGAAGGCGCGTACTCCGACCATCACCCCGACGTCGCGCCGCCGCGCAACCCCTGGCACGCGGATTACTGGATCGGCATCTCATCCAGCGGATCGGCGGCGGCGACGGCCGCGGGCTTGTGCTTCGGCGCGACAGCCTCGGACACCGGCGGTTCCATCCGCTGGCCTTGCGCGGCCGCGGGGCTGACCGGCATCAAGCCGACCTGGGGCCGTGTCAGCCGCCACGGCATGTTCGAACTGGCGGCCTCGCTGGATCACGCCGGCGTCATCGCGCGCAGCGCGGCCGACGCCGCGGCGCTGCTGGAAGCGATTGCCGGACCCGACGCGAAGGATCCGACCGCGTTGCAAGCGCCCGTGCCGCGCTACGCCTTGGAGGCCGCCGTTCCCGCTGCCGGCCTGCGGATCGGCGTGGATATGAACTGGAACCACCGCAACGTCGATGCGCAGACCCAACGCATGATGGAATCGGCAATGCAGGCCTTCGAACAGCTGGGCGCAACCCTGGTGCCGCTGCAGTTCCCCATCGAAGACGCGGCGCAGGCCGTGCGCGACTGGGCGCCGCTCTGCGCGGTCGAAGCGGCGGTGGCTCACGCCAGCACCTATCCATCCCGCAAGGCGGAGTACGGACCGGTGCTGGCCGGCGTGATCGAAGCGGGACGCTCGCTATCCGGCCTCGACTACCAGCGCATCCTGTTGCGTCGCATGGCCATGCGAGGCAAGGTCGACGCCTTGTTCGGCCGCGTCGATGCGCTGCTGACGCCAGTGCAGCCCATGGCGCCGCTCACGCTCGAAGCCATCAGCGTCCTGGGACTACAGCCCGGGCTGGTCGAAGCGCTGCAACGCTATACCTGCGTGTTCGACATGACCGGGCATCCCTGCCTGACGCTGCCCGCCGGGCAGTGCGAAGCCGGCATGCCCATGGGCCTGCAACTGGTGGCGGCCCATCTGGGCGAGCCCGTGCTGTTCCGCTTGGGCGCCGCTTTCCAGGCGGCGACAAGCTGGCATCTGCGCCGGCCGGCACTGTGAGGCCGAAGATGAACACGCATGCGCGGCACGGCGCCAGCCGGATCTTCCACGGCTGGCGGGTGGTGGCCGCGGCCTTCGCCATCACCTTGCTCGGCTTTGGCAGCGCCTATTCCTTCAGCGCCTTCGTCGACGCCTTGCAACGCGACTTTTCCGCCACGCGCGGCGCGGTGTCGCTGGTGTTCTCGCTGGCGGGCTTTCTCTACTTCGGTTTCGGCGTGGTCAGCGGTCCGCTGGCGGACCGCTACGGCTCGCGTCGCATGGCCTGGATAGGCATGCTGCTGGTGGCGTTGGGCCTGGCGCTTGCCAGCGCCGCGCAGAGCATGATGCAGATCTACCTGGCCTACGGCCTGGGCGTCGGGTTGGGCGTGGGCTGCGCCTATGTACCGGTGGTGGGCGCGGTGCAGCGTTGGTTCCTGCGCCGCCGCGGGCTGGCCTCGGGGCTGGCCGTCAGCGGCATCGGCGTGGGCACGTTGCTGGTGCCGCCGCTGGCGTCGGCGCTGATCGAACTGTGGGGCTGGCGCGCCGCGTATCTGGCGCTGGCCGCGGCGGTGGCTGTCCTGGGCTGCGCCGCGGCGCGCTGGGTTGAAAATTCGCCGCAAGACCGCGGACTGCAACCCGACGGCGACGCAGCCTCCACAGTCCGCGCAGCGCCGGCCTCCCCGCCCGCCGGCGTGCCGGTGCTCACCGCCATCCGCAGCAGGGTCTTCCTGCTGCTGTACCTGGCAGCCATGGCCGGCGCCTTCGGCGTCTTCGTGCCTTTCGTGCATCTCATCCCGTACGCCTTGGATCATGGGATCGCGCCGGGGCTGGCCGTGCTGCTGCTGGGCTTGGTCGGCGTGGGCAGCACGGCCGGCCGATTCCTGCTGGGCACGCTGGCCGACCGCCTGGGCCGGCGCGCCTCGCTCGCCACGATGTATGGCGGCATGGCGGCGTCGCTGGCGCTATGGGGCGCTTGCGGCCAGTTCTGGACGCTGGCTTTGTTCGCCCTGGTGTTCGGCGCGTTCTACGGCGGCTGGGTGGCGCTGATGCCGGCGGTGGTCATGGATTACTTCGGCGGCCGCCACGTCAGCGGCATCATCGGCGCGCTCTACACCAGCGTGGCGTTCGGAACGCTGATCGGTCCGGTGGCGGCGGGCCATGCGTACGACCTCAGCGGCTCCTATCTGCTGCCCATCGTCGCCAGTGCGGCGGGCAACGCTTTGGCGGCGGCGATCACGGCACTGCTGCCGCGGCAAGGCGCGACGCAGGCCGCGCCGCGCCCAGCTCTACTATAGGGGTCCATCCAGGCACTTCCGGCGCCCCATGTTCGACACCTACCTTTCCCGCTGGCAACTCACTCCCGACGGCGCTCCCGTCATCACGCACGCCGCCCAGTTGCTGCCCGTGCGCCATCACGGCCTGCCCGCCATGCTCAAGGTCTCGCACGAGGAAGACGAAAAGCAAGGCGGCGTGCTGATGCGCTGGTGGGACGGCCAGGGCGCGGCGCGCGTGCTGGCTCACGACGACGCAGCCATCCTGCTGGAGCGGGCCACCGGCACGCGCTCGCTGGCGGACTACGCCCGCAACGGGCGCGACGACGAGGCCACCCGCATCATCTGCAGCGTGCTGCGGGACCTGCATGCCCCACGTGCCCAGCCGCTGCCCGCGCTGCGTCCGCTGGAAGAATGGTTCGAGGAACTGTGGCCCATGGCGCAGGCGCAAGGCGGCATCCTGGCGCACAGCGCGCGCCACGCCCGCGCCCTGCTCGACAGTCCGCGCGACCTGACGGTGCTGCACGGCGACGTACACCACGACAACATCCTGGACTTCGGCGAACGCGGCTGGCTGGTCATCGACCCCAAGCGCCTGCATGGCGAGCGCGCCTTCGACTACGCCAACATCTTCTGCAACCCGGACCTGGCAGATCCCGTTCCGCCCGTCGCCATCGTGCCTGGGCGCTTCGAGCGGCGGCTGGAGCTCATCGTTGCTCAGTCGGGCCTGGAGCGCCGCAGGCTGCTGCAATGGATCCTGGCCTGGTGCGGACTCTCCGCCGCCTGGTTCATGGGCGGCGGCGAAGACGCCGCGATCGACCTGGACATCGCCCGCCAGGCGCACGCGCTGCTGGAACGCTGAATCGCCGCCGCTGTAAACAAGGCATTCGGCTCGATGCGGTAAGGTGTAGCCCCACACCCCTTATCTCTTCATTCCCGGAGTACCGAATGACCGGATTGTTCATCGTGGTGGCGGCGCTGGCGTTCCTGATGCTGGCGGCGTATCGAGGCTACAGCGTGATCCTGTGCGCGCCCATCGCGGCCATGGGCGCGGTGCTGCTGACCGACCCGTCGGCGCTGGCGCCCGTGTTCTCGGGCATCTTCATGGAGCGCATGGCGGGCTTCGCCAAGCTCTACTTCCCCGTGTTTTTGCTGGGCGCCGTGTTCGGCAAGCTGATCGAGCTGTCGGGCTTCTCGCGCGCCATCGTGCAGGCAGTGCTGCGCCTGATCGGCGCCGAACGCGCCATCATGGCCATCGTGCTGGTCTGCGCGGTGCTGACCTACGGCGGCGTGTCGCTATTCGTGGTGGTGTTCGCGGTGTATCCGTTCGCGGCCGAGATGTTCCGCCAGGGCGGCATCCCGAAACGGCTGATGCCGGGCGCGATCGCGCTGGGCGCGTTCACGTTCACCATGACCGCGCTGCCCGGCACGCCGCAGATCCAGAACATCATCCCCACCACTTTCTTCGAAACCACCACCTGGGCCGCGCCGTGGCTGGGCCTGATCGGCGCCTGCTTCACGCTGACCGCCGGCATCGCCTACCTGGAGTGGCGGCGCAAGCGCGCGGCAGCCGCGGGCGAGACCTACGGCACCGACCTGCGCAACGAACCGGTCACGCCGCCCAATGAACGCGAGCACCATCCGCTGATCGCGCTGCTGCCGCTGGTGGTGGTGGGCGTCGCCAACTACCTGCTGACGCGCTGGATACCGGGCTGGTATCCGGCCGGCTCCGAAGTCGCGCTGCCGGGCCTGCCCAAGCCCATGCCCGTCAACGCCGAGGACCAGGTGGCGCTGTGGGCGGTGATGGGCGCGCTGATCGCGGGCATCGTCACCATCCTGCTGTTCTCGTTCCGCGGCATCAAGGCGCATTTCGCCGAAGGCAGCAAGAGCGCGGTGTCGGGCGCGTTGCTGGCCTCGATGAACACCGCAGCGGAATACGGCTTTGGCGGCGTCATCGCCGCCCTGCCCGGCTTCCTGCTGGTGGCCGACGCGCTCAAGGCCATTCCCGACCCGTTGGTGGGCGAGGCGGTGGCCGTGACCTCGCTGGCCGGCATCACGGGTTCCGCCTCGGGCGGCATGAGCATCGCGTTGGCGGCCATGGCGCAGACCTTCATCGACAGCGCCCACGCGGCGGGCATCCCGATGGAAGTGCTGCACCGGATCGCCGCCATGGCCAGCGGCGGCATGGACACGCTGCCGCACAACGGCGCGGTGATCACGTTGCTGGCGGTCACGGGCCTGACGCACCGGCAGTCCTACGGCGACATCTTCGCCATCACGCTGATATCGACCACTTCGGTCTTCCTGGCGATCGCGGTGTACTACCTGACCGGCATCGTCTGAGCCAGGCCGGCTGCGATGACCTCCGCCAGCCATTGCGTGAAGACGCGCACCCGCGCCGACACCTGGCGGTTCTGCGGATACAGCACCGACACAGGCATGGGCGCGGGCGGCGCGCCGGGCAGCACGATCTTCAACTCGCCCGCCGCCAGCTCGCGCTCGACGCGGTAGCGCGGCACCTGCACCAATCCCAGGCCGGCCAGCGCCGCACCGGTGTAGAGCTCCGCGCCAGTCACGCTGACCACGGCCCTGGGGCGTACCTGCACGTTCTTGCCGTCGACCATGAAATCGAGCGGCAGGCTGCGCCCAGTGGCGCTGGACAGGTAGTCCACCGCCCGATGGCCTTCCAGATCTTCCAGCCGCCGCGGCTCGCCGTGGCGCGCCAGATAGGCGGGGCTGGCCACCGTGACCTGCGGCATCAGCGCGATCTGGCGCCCCACCAGCGAGGAATCCTGCAGCGTGCCGGTGCGCAGCACGCAGTCCACGCCTTCGCGCACCAGGTCCACCAGCCGGTCGTCCTCGCCCAGTTGCAGCACGATGTCGGGATAGCGTTCCAGAAAGGCCGGCAGGCCGGGCATGACGAAGAACCTGGCCAGCGTGCCCTGCGCATTGACGCGCAACAGGCCCTTGGGCGAGGTGTCCAGGAAGGCGCCGTCGGCCTCTTCCAGATCCGCCAGGAGCCGCACGCAGCGCTGGTAGTGGGCCTCGCCATCATGGGTCAGCCGCACCTGGCGCGTGGTGCGTTCAAGCAGCCGCGCCCCGAGGCGCGCTTCCATCCGCTTGACCAGATTGGTGACCGTGGGCCGCGGAATCTGCAGGTCCTCTGCCGCCTTGGAAAAGCTACGCCTTTCGGCGATGCGCACGAACACCTGCATTTCCTGGAACCGGTCCATTGTCACTCGCCCATTATTAATGCAGATGAAATTATGTTAGCGAATATAGAGTAATTATCTTTTTTCTGGAATAGTTCAAGATACGCCTCACCCCCATCCAACCGGATACGACATGAACACCCAGGCCACGCAACGCATCGCGCTCGTCACCGGCGGATCGCGCGGCATAGGCGCCGCCATCGTCCGCCGCCTGGCGCGCGACGGCCACGCCGTCGCCATCAACTACGCCTCCAGCGCCGCCGAGGCCGAGGCGCTTGCCGACGAAATCCGCGCCGCGGGCGGCCGCGCCCTGGCAGTGCGCGCCGACGTGTCCCGGGCGGACCAGGTGCGCGCCATGTTCGACCAGGTGGAAGCGGGACTGGGCCGCATCGACGTCCTGGTCAACAGCGCCGGCATCCTGAAGATGGTGCCGCTGGCCGAGACCAGCGACGAGCTCTACGAGCAGACCTTCGGCATCAACACCCGCGGCACCTTCAACACGCTGCGCGAAGCTGCCACGCGCTTGGCCGACGGAGGCAGCATCGTCAACGTGTCCAGCACCACCATCGCGCTCAACCTGCCGAACTACTCCGTCTACATCGCCAGCAAGGCGGCGGTGGAAAGCCTGACCCAAGTGTTCGCCAAGGAATTGCGCGGCCGCCGCATCACCGTCAACGCGGTGGCGCCCGGCCCCGTCGCCACCGACCTCTTCCTGAACGGCAAGAGTCCCGAGCTGATCGAGCACTACGCCAAGATGCCCCCGCTGGAACGCCTGGGCCAGCCCGATGACATCGCCAACGTGGTGTCGTTCCTGGCAGGCCCCGAGGCAGGCTGGGTCAACGGGCAGATCCTGCGCGCCAACGGCGGCGTCGCCTGATCCGCCGCATTCCGAAGCGGTACAACGCAAGTCCGCGCGCGGCCATTCGGCCGCGCCATCCCTCATCCCTACGCATGAGCGCGCCGCTTTCGGCGCGTGCGCGGCGCATCGCCCCGACAGCCGCGAATTTGCGTGTATCCCTCATCCGTTTTACCCATGCCCCCATCGCCTGATGGGTTGAGCGGCTGCGCCCGCTCGTCGCGTTTCTCCATTGATCACTCGGGCCTTTGACTTACGGACAAGTCTGGCCAGCTGGACGAGGTTTGCATGAGACGAGAGCCGGAAGGTCTGTATTAGGCTGATCCCGTAGTACTCCGACTCACCTTGATCAATTGGACGAAAGTAAATGAATCAACTCATTCATCCGGATTGCCACCCCTTCACCGCCGCAGGCAACCTGAAGCAGCTCTCGGCGTTCTACGAGGAGGGACGTCGGGTCATGTGGATGATGCTGCGCGCTCAACCGCGTCCGTGCTTCAACCATGAATTGATCGACGAGATCATGACCCTGGCGCGCGCCGCCAAAGACTCCGGCCTGCCCATCGATTTCTGGGTCACCGGCTCGCTCGTTCCTCAGATCTACAACGTGGGCGGCGATCTGAATTTCTTCGCGGAAGCCATACGCACCGGCAAGCGCGAAGCGCTGCGGGCGTACGCCCGGGCTTGCGTGGATTGCGTGCATGCCGCCACCCGCGGCTTCGACACCGGCGCGATCTCGCTGGCGATGATCGAAGGCACCGCCCTGGGCGGCGGCTTCGAGGCCGCGTTGGCCCACCACTTCGTGCTGGCGCAGAACACCGCCCGCATGGGCTTTCCTGAAATGGCGTTCAACCTCTTCCCTGGCATGGGCGGCTACTCGCTGGTGGCACGGCGTTCGGGCATGAAGCTGGCCGAAGAGCTGATCGGCACGGGCGAATCCCATACCGCCGAATGGTTCCATGGCCGCGGCCTGGTCGACGTGCTGTTCGAGCCGGGCGACGCCTACAAGGCCACGCGCACCTTCATCGACGTGATGCGGCCCAAGCTCAACGGCATGCGCGCCATGCTGCGCGCGCGCCAGCGCGTGCTGAGCCTGTCGCGCTCGGAGCTGATGGACATCACGGAAGATTGGGTCGAAGCCGCGTTCTCGATCGACCCGAAGGACCGCGCCTACATGGAACGCCTGGTGATGGCGCAGAACCGCCGCAGTTCTTCCAGCGCGGAGTCCGCGCTGGAAGCCACCATGCATTGATGCGGTAAGGCGCTGCCGGCTGCGTCAGGCAATGAGATGCAGCCGGCGGCGCTGAGCCAGCCAGGCGGTGAACTCCGCCGCCGGCATGGGCTTGGCGTACAGGTAGCCCTGTTTGGCGTCCACGCCCAGGGTGTCGACGAACACGGCCTCTTCGGTCGTTTCCACGCCCTCGGCGATCACCTTCAACTCCAGCGTGCGCGCCACCGCGACGATGGCGCGCGCCAGCGCCTGCGACACGGGGTTCTCGTTGACGCCGCGCACGAAGCTGGCGTCCAGCTTGATCGCGTCCAGCGGAATGCGGGCAAGCTGCGACAGCGAGGAATAGCCGGTGCCGAAGTCGTCCAGATGGACTCGCGCGCCAAGTTGGCGGAACTGCTTGATCAGTTCGATGGCGGCGCCTTCGTCGTCGATCAGGCAGCTTTCGGTCAGTTCGATGTCCAGCAGGCAGGGATCCAGGCTGGCGTCGTTGATGGCGCGCATGAAGTCGCTGACCACGCCCTTGTCGTTCAACTGCCGCGGCGACACGTTGATGGCAACGCGGATATTCAGGCCGTCGCGCTTCCAGGCCGCGGCCTGCCGGGCCGCTTCGCGCATGACCCACACGCCCAGCGGCGAGATCAGGCCCGACTCCTCGGCGTACGGAATGAAGACGGCGGGGCCGACCATGCCGCGCTCCGGCGAGCGCCAGCGCACCAGGGCTTCGACCCCGTCGACCTCGCCGTTGCGGCCGGCCAGCTTGGGCTGGTAGTACAGCATCAGATGGTCTTCGGCCAGCGCCTTGCGCAGGTTGGTGTCCAGCCAGACGTAGTCCGCGTTGCGGCGGTCCATCTCGGGTTGGAATACGCGGTAGGTATGGCGTCCCGCTTCCTTGGCCACATACATGGCGATGTCGGCGCTGCGCACCACGCTGTCCAGGTCGGCGCCGTGGTCGGGATACATGGCGATGCCGATGGAGCAGCTGGTGTAGACCTCGATCAGCCCCTGACGGAAAGGCTCGCGCAGCCGTTCGATGATGCGCTGGGCGGTCGCCTCCAGTTCCCAGGTCTGCGCGGCCTCGTGCAGCACGATGAATTCGTCGCCGCCCAACCGCGCCAGCGTCTGGCCTTCTGCCAGGCAGGACGAGATCGCGACCGCCACCGACTTGAGCAGACGGTCGCCGAAGCCGTGGCCGTAGTGGTCGTTGATGCGCTTGAAATTGTCCAGGTCCAGGAACAGCACGCCGCCGCGCCCATCCTGGCCCGCCGCCAGCGCCGCCTTCAGCCGCGTGGTGATCGCGTGGCGGTTGGGCAGGTTGGTCAGCATGTCGGTGTTGGCCAGCACCCGCAGGCGCTCCTGCGCCTGGCGTTCCTCGGTGATGTCGGTGCCCGAGCAGATCAGGTAGACGCGCTTTTCGCCGCTGCCGCTGGTGACGAACTTGTTGCGGAACAGGAAAAGGCGCGGCCCCTTGACCGTATTGATGAGGCGCTCGGCCTCGTAGGATTGTCCGCGCTTGTAGAACTCGGCGATATTGCGGCGCGAGGCGATCGCCTCTTCGCGCGTCATGAACATCTCGAACACGCTGCGGCCGATGATGTCCTGCTCGCGCTTGCCGGTGTATTCCTCGCTGAGCTTGTTGAAGCGCTGCACCCGGCCGTTCTGGTCGACGATGACGATGACCGAGTTGGCCTCGGACACCACCGTCTCGGCGAAGGACAGGCCTTCGACCAGATCCTTGGCCACGGATTCAGTATCGGAATGGGCGGACGCGGTGCCGGCCCATTCGTTGGGATTGATCTTGCGGCCCACCAGGTGGAGCCTGAGCATGTCGCCATACAACGAGATGTCGATGCGCACACTGGACGTGATGCCCGTCAGGCTGCGTATCGTCTCGGCTTGTTCCGGGCGCAACGCCATCGCGATATTGGCTGCGCCCTTGACTGCGGCAAGTTCGAACGCGTCGCTATCGGCGGACAGACGCCAATACGGACTGTGCGTTCCGAAATGCGTGTACAGAATCGACTTTTCGTCCTGGTCGTCTGTCATTGTTATCCCCCTTCTGCCGTCCTGGGAAGGCCCGCAAACTACATTACGGCCTAGTCTATTCGGGGTCAACCACTGTATACAATCTCGCGAGAGCTTTATTGCGGTTTATTGCGTCCCCTTTGGCGGTTCATAGCGCAAAAGTTTGCATCCACCCTTTTTTCAGTGCGTATTCCCCAGTTTGCGCGCAAGCCTTGTTGCGTCTTTCGTGAGCGCATGCACAAACAAAATCGCCGGAGGTTCCAGGCGGAACTTCCGGCGTGTGACGTATAGCCACAACTTTAGGGGTATTAATCCCCCTTCACACCCGCTTCGTCGATGACTTTGGTCCAACGCGCCAACTCGGCCGACACGCGGGCGCCGGCGTCGGCCGGCGTGGTCCAGGTGGCGATGGCACCCTGGTTCAGCAGCGAGGCCTGGACCTCAGGCTTGGCCAGGATCTTCTTCAGTTCGCCATTCAAACGCTCGATCACCGGCGCCGGGGTATTGGCCGGCGCCACGATGCCGAACATCGAACTGACCTCGAAATCCTTCAGGCCGGCTTCGGCCGCGGTCGGCACGTCCGGCAGCGCGTCCACGCGCGCAGCCGAGGTCACCGCCAGCGCGCGCAGCTTGCCGGCCTTGATGCTGCCCTGCGCCGCGGGCACGGTCTCGATCATGCTGAGCACCTGCCCGCCCATCAGGTCGGTCATGGCTGGGCCGCTGCCCTTGTAGGGCACGTGCAGCACGTCCACACCCGCGGTGCGCTTGAACATTTCGGCGGCCAGATGCTGCGGCGAACCATTGCCGGCAGAACCCATGGTGATGTAGCCGGGCTTGGACTTGGCCAGCGCGATGAACTCGGCCAGCGTTTTCGCCTGCACCGACGGATTCACCACGAACACCAGCGGCACCGTGCCTACGATGGACACCGGCGCGAAGCTCTTCTCCACGTCATAGGTGACGCGGCCGCGGTACAGGGCGGCGTTGATGGAATGGCTGGTCAGCGCGCCCATCAGCAGTGTGTAGCCATCGGGCTGCGCCTTCGCAACCTGGTCGGCGCCGATGTTGCCGGCGGCGCCCGCGCGGTTCTCCACGATCACCGACTGGCCCAGCGCGCCGGTCAGCTCCTGCGCCAGCACGCGGCCGATGACGTCGGTCGCGCCCCCGGGCGGGTACGGCACGATCATGCGGATGGGCTTGTCGGGGTAGGCGTCGGCGGCCAGGGCGGGAGCGGACACGCCGGCGCACAAGGCCAGCAGGGAAAACAACACGGCGCGGCGCGGCCGCAGACGCAGGTCTGACATGTAGGTCTCCTGCCGGGATGGGTATAGGAATGAAACGGACGCCCGGCTCGTCAACCGCGCCAGTGTAGGTTCGACAACTTGATTGAAGAATCAGAATTTTTCTATCGACTGATCCATATGAAGGATCAATTGAAAGACGCCGACAAATCGCTTGCAGCCGTTTTCAAAGGCTGGCTATGATGCCGTCGTCGGATTATCAATAATATTATCGAGATCAAAATGAAGGACGAAACCAAGAACAACGCAGCTGCGCCCGGCCCTTTCAGCAGTGACGGCGCCAGCGCGCACGGCGTGGCCCGCGGGCTCACCAACTATGGCGACACCGGCTTTTCGCTGTTCCTGCGCAAGGCCTTCATCAAGGGCGCGGGTTTGACCGACGACGCCTTGTCGCGCCCCATCATCGGCATCGTCAATACGGGCAGCAGCTATAACCCCTGCCACGGCAACGCGCCGCAACTGATCGAAGCGGTCAAGCGCGGTGTCATGCTGGCCGGCGGCCTGCCCATGGACTTCCCCACCATTTCGGTGCACGAGAGCTTCTCCCAGCCCACCAGCATGTACCTGCGCAACCTCATGTCCATGGACACCGAGGAAATGATCCGCGCCCAGCCCATGGACGCGGTGGTGCTGATCGGCGGCTGCGACAAGACCGTGCCGGCCCAGCTGATGGGCGCGGCGTCCGCCGGCGTGCCCGCCATCCAGCTGGTCACGGGATCCATGCTGACCGGCTCGCACCGCGGCGAACGCGTGGGCGCCTGCACCGACTGCCGCCGCTACTGGGGCCGCTACCGCGCCGAAGAGATCGACGCGGCCGAGATCGCGGACGTGAACAACCAGCTGGTCGCCAGCGTGGGCACCTGTTCCGTGATGGGCACGGCCAGCACCATGGCCTGCATCACCGAAGCCCTGGGCATGATGGTGGCCGGCGGCGCGTCAGCCCCGGCCGTCACCGCCGACCGCGTGCGCGTCGCCGAGAAGACCGGCGCCACCGCCGTGGCCATGGCCGCCTCGCGCCTGACGCCTGAGCGCATCCTCACCGGCAAGTCCATCGAGAATGCCCTGCGCGTGCTGCTGGCCATCGGCGGCTCCACCAACGGCATCGTGCACCTGACGGCCATCGCCGGCCGCCTGGGCATAGACATCGACCTGGCCGGACTGGACCGCATCAGCCGCGAAACGCCCGTGCTGGTCGACCTGAAGCCCTCCGGTCAGCACTACATGGAAGACTTCCACCACGCCGGCGGCATGCCGGCGCTGCTGCGCGAGCTGCGCCCCTACCTGCACCTGGACGCGCTGACCGTGTCGGGCCGCACGCTGGGCGAGGAACTCGACGACGCCCCGCCCGCCTTCGCGCAGGACGTGATCCGCACGGCGGCCTCGCCCATCTACCCCGTGGGTGGGCTGGCCGTGCTGCGCGGCAACCTGGCCCCCGGCGGCGCCATCATCAAGCAATCCGCCGCCAACCCCAAGCTGATGGAGCACGAGGGCCGCGCGGTCGTGTTCGAGGACGCCGAAGACATGGCGCGGCGCATCGACGACGAGACGCTGGACGTCACCGCCGAAGACATCCTGGTGCTCAAGCGCATCGGCCCGACCGGCGCGCCCGGCATGCCCGAAGCCGGCTACATGCCCATCCCCAAGAAACTGGCGCGCGCCGGCGTGAAGGACATGGTGCGCATCTCCGACGGCCGCATGAGCGGCACCGCCGCCGGCACCATCGTGCTGCACGTCACGCCCGAAGCCGCCATCGGCGGCCCGCTGGCCTACGTGCAAAACGGCGACCGCATCCGCCTGTCGGTAGCCAACCGCGAGATCGCGCTCCTGGTGGACGACGCCGAACTCACGCGTCGCGCCGCGGCCCAGCCCATCGTCCGCCCCGTCGCCGAACGCGGCTACCGCAAGCTGTTCCTGCAGACCGTGACCCAGGCCGACCAGGGCGTGGACTTCGACTTCCTGCGCGCCGGTGTCACGCGCGACACCGTGCCGAAGAAGTAGGCGGCAAATCCATGGACGCCCTCGCCCCCGACTCCGCGCAGGTACTGGCCCCGGACGCCGCGCAGGCCGCGGTCGCCATCCTGGAAGAAGACATCGTCTTCGGCCGGCTGCACCCGCGCCAGCGCCTGACCGAAGACGAACTCATGGCGCGCTTCGCGCTCAAGCGCCACGTGGTGCGCCAGGTCCTGGCCGACCTGGAGGCGCTGGGCGTGGTGGAAAAAAAGCGCAACATCGGCGCGGTCGTGCGCGCCTACGCGGTGCGCGAAGTCATGGAGCTGTACGCGCTGCGCCAGGTGCTGGAAGTGCATGCCGCCAGCCAGATCCCGCTGCCCGTGCCGCAGGCGCGGCTGGCGGCGCTGGTGGCCGTGCAGCGCGAACACGATGCGGCGGTAGCCGATGGCGACGCGCGCCGCGTGTTCCGCAGCAACCAGCGCTTTCATCGCGAGTTCTTCGGTTTGCTGGACAACGCGGTGCTGGGCCAGGCCATCGAGGAATACGCCCGCCGCACCCACCCCATCCGCTTCGGTTCGCTGGCCGCCGCCGGCTACCGCGAACGCGCCCGCCAGGAACACTGGGCCATGATCCACGCACTGCGGGATGGCGACCGGGAGGGGTTGATGGCGCTGTGCCGGGAGCACCTGCTGCCGTCGCGGGACGCTTATCTGGCGGCGGAACAGACGCGGCTGGGGGCATGAGCCCACACCCGGCGCCGGTCGCCAGGCGACCGCGCCGCGCCTAAAATGGTGTTCCCAGCCGCAGGACGCGGCTGCGTTGAATCTGAAGACCGCCCCGCGCGGCCGCTTTGGAGTCGAACATCATGAACACTGCTCCTAGTGATCGTGTTTTCTCCGGATCCATCCCGCAGTTCTACCAGCGGTACATGGTTCCTCTCGTCTTCCAGCCCTATGCCGCAGACATCGCCGCGCGAACGGCGGCGCTGCATCCTGCGGCCGTGCTGGAGATCGCCGCAGGCACAGGCGTAGTGACGCGCCAACTCGCGGAGCAGTTGCCCGCCGGCGCGGCCATCGTCGCCACCGATCTGAACCCGGCCATGCTGGAACAAGCCCAGACGCTGGGCGCAAGCCGCGCCATCACCTGGCGCCAGGCCGACGCCCTGCAACTGCCTTTTGAGGATCAGGCCTTCGATGCCGTGGTGTGCCAGTTCGGCTACATGTTCCTGCCGGACAAGGCTGCGGCCTACGCCGAAGCGCGTCGGGTCTTGCGGCCGGGCGGCGCCTTCCTGTTCAACGTCTGGGACCGCATCGAGGACAACGCGTTTGCCGATACGGTGGAACAGGCCCTGGCGCGGCTGTTCCCCGGTGATCCTCCCAGGTTCATGAGCCGGATTCCGCATGGTTATTACGACGCGGCCGTCATCAGAGCCGACCTGGCCCGCGCCGGATTCACCGGCCGCCAGACGCTGGAAACCATTGCATTCGAAAGCCGCGCCGACACGCCGCAGACGGCTGCAATCGCCTATTGCCAGGGCACGCCGCTGCGCAACGAGATCGAGGCCCGCGGCGCGGACATGCTGGGGCAGGCGGTCCATGCCGCGACCGATGCGCTGCGTGCGCGCTATGGCGCGGGGCCCATCGCAGGAAAGATCCAGGCGCATGTGATCACGGCGCCGCGCGGCGCATAGCTGCGCGACGGCCGCGCGATGAACCGGCGGCGGGCGGCCGTTTGTCCCGCCGCGCCGTCCCGGTTAAGCTTGCAACCTTCTCTCCTTCCACCGGAGCACTCAGAGTGAACAAGTAAATGCCGGGATGCCCACGCATCTTGCCCCCCTCGCTGCCTGGCGCGCGAGCCGCATTGCTTGTTCGATTCTGATGTCTTGCAGGACCTGGCCCCTATCGGCGCGCCGCGTCCTGCTCCCTTCGGGCACAGGCTCGCGGATCGCGTGTCCATCGGCAGTTTTCCCCTTTTGACAGAAGGAAAACGCAATGCCTGCGACTGACACCATCGATATCTATGAACACAACCGCGCCGCCTGGGACCGCCAGGCCGCGCAGCAATGCGCCTGGTCGCAACCGGTCGGCCCCGAAACGATCGAGGCCGCGCGCCGCGGAGACTGGCAGGTGCACATCACGCCGCGCGCACTGCCCGCGGATTGGCTGCCGGCGATGTATCCGGTTCCGCGCATCCTGTGCCTGGCCTCCGCCGGCGGCCAACAGGCGCCCGTGCTGGCTGCGGCCGGCGCGGACGTGACCGTGTTCGACGCTTCGCCGCTGCAACTGGCCCAGGACGACATGGTCGCGCGCCGCGACAGCCTGGCGCTCGCAACCGTGCAGGGAGACATGCGGGATCTCTCGGCGTTCGCCGACGCGTCCTTCGACTGCATCGTGCATCCGATCTCCAACCTGTACGTGCCCGACGTGCGGCCTGTTTGGCGGGAGTGCTTCAGGGTGCTGAAGCATGGCGGCAGGCTGCTCAGCAGCTTCTACAACCCGGTCGTGTTCGTCGGCGACCGCGCGCCGGAACTGGCCGAGCAGGGCCTGATCCGGCCGCGCTTCCGGCTGCCCTACTCGGACCTGCGCGACCTGAGCGCATCGGAACTGGCGGAAAAGCAAGGCCGGGGCGACGCGCTGGTGTTCGGGCACAGCCTGGGCGAACAGATCGGCGGCCAGCTGGAAGCCGGGTTCCTGCTGAAGGGGTTTTATGAAGATGAACAGCCCCAGCCGCGCTTCCTGATCGACCGCTTCCTGCCGACGTTCCTGGCCACATACGCAGTCAAGCCCTAAAGATCAAGGGGCGTCCCCTGGACGCCCCTGCCACCTTACTTGAACGGATTGGCGTCCGCGCCGTAGGCGCTGCCCCCGTAGCCGCTGCCCCCGACCTCCAACGAGACCGAACTCGGGTCGACCACCGCAGCCGTCCCCTTGTAGTGCATCACCATGCCCGGGAAGGCCATCACCGCGGCCACCATCAGCAGCTGGATCACGATGAACGGCACCGAGCCCCAGTAGATCTGCCCCGTCGTGACCGGCTCGATCATCTTGCCCGTGACCCGGTCCTTGTAGCGGTCCCGTGGTGCCACCGACCGCAGGTAGAACAGCGCGAATCCGAACGGCGGATGCATGAACGAGGTCTGCATGTTGACGGCCAGGATCACGCCGAACCAGATCAGGTCGATGCCCAGCTTGTCGGCCACCGGCCCCAGCAGCGGCACGATGATGAACGCCAGTTCGAAGAAGTCCAGGAAGAATGCCAGCACGAAGGTCAGGATGCTGACCACGATCAGGAAGCCCCACTGTCCGCCCGGCAGGCCGGTCAGCAGATGCTCGACCCACAGGTCGCCGTTGACGGCACGGAAGGTCAGGCCGAACACGGTGGAACCCACCAGGATGAACACGACGAAGCAAGACAGCTTGGTGGTCGTGTCCATGGCCTGCTTGAGCAGGTCCAGCGACAGGCGGCGGCGCGCCACCGCCATCAGGATGGCGCCCACCGCGCCCATGGCGCCGCCTTCGGTCGGCGTGGCCACGCCGATGAAGATGGTGCCCAGCACCAGGAAGATCAGCGCCAGCGGCGGAATCATCACGAAGGTCACGCGCTCGGCCAGGGCCGACAGCAGGCCCAGGCCCAGCGCCTTGTTCACCAGCGCGATGACGAAGGCGGTTGCGCCCCAGAACAGCAGCGCCACCACGATGCGCTCGTCCATCGGCGCCGTGTTGTTCTCGACCCAGAGGCCCAGGAAGTAAGCGGACACGGCGGAAATCGTCATCAGCACCAGCAGCGACCGTCCGCCTCGGCCGCCGTTCGGCTCCTGGAAGCGGCGTGCCTCTTCTGGCAGCGCGGGCGCCGAATCCGGCTTCAGCAGGCTCATGATGACGATGTAGACGATGTACAGGCCCGCCAGGATGAAGCCCGGCACCATGGCGGCGCGGTAGATGTCGCCGATGGAACGTCCAAGCTGGTCCGCCAGGATGATGAGCACGAGCGAAGGCGGAATGATCTGCGACAAGGTGCCGGACGCGGCGATCACGCCGCTGGCCAGCTTGCGGTCATAGCCGTTGCGCAACATGATCGGCAGCGATATCAAGCCCATGGAAATGACCGACGCCGACACCACGCCCGTGGTCGCAGCCAGCATCGCGCCCACGAACACCACCGCGATAGCCAGGCCGCCGCGGATCGAGCCGAACAGCTGGCCTATGGTCTCCAACAGGTCCTCGGCCATGCCGGATCGCTCCAGTACCAGGCCCATCAGCGTGAAGAACGGCACCGCCAGCAGCGTGTCGTTGGAAATGATGCCGAACACGCGCTGCGGCAGCGCCTGGAACAGCGAGGAGTTGAGCAGGCCCAGCTCCATGCCGACCAGGCCGAACAGGATGCCGTTGGCCGCCAGCGCGAACGCCACCGGAAAGCCCAACAGTAGAAATATGATCAGCGTCGCGAACATGATCGGCGCCAGATTGGCAATGAGAAACTCCATGATCAGCGACCCTTGTTGTTCAGTTCGTTCTGCGCGGCCGCCTCGCGCGCCTGCGCTTCGCGGGCGATTTCCTCGGCCAGTTCTTCTTCCGCGCTCTTGGCTCCCTCGCGTTCGCGCGGGTCGCGGCAACGTCCCATCAGGAAGCCCACGCACTTGATCAGATGCGACAGCCCGGCCAGCACCAGCAGCGCGAAGCCCACCGGAATCAGCAGCTTCACCGGCCAGCGGATCAGTCCGCCCGAATTGGAGGAATATTCATTGCTGAGGTACGAATCCATGAACACCGGCCAGGACAGGTACATGATCAGCAGGCAGGCCGGCATCAGGAAGAACAGCACGCCGAAGATCTCGATCCCGATCTGCGCGCGGCGCGACAGCCGCGACGCAATGATGTCCACCCTGACGTGGTCGTTTTTCAGCAGGGTGTAGCCTGCGGTCAGCAGGAACATGGCGCCGAACATGTACCACTGCAGCTCCAGCCAGGCGTTGGAGCTGTCGTGGAATATCTTGCGCATGATGGCGTTGCCGGCGCTGACCAGCACAACCAGCAGCGTGACCCAGGACACGGCCCGGCCCATGCGTAGATTGATCGCGTCTATGCCACGCGACAAGGCGAGTAGTGCTTGCATCTGTTTTCCCCAGAATCGTTTCTAATCACGCACCTGCCCCACATTCAGCCCGTGGTGCCCCGGGCTTGAACCCATCAATCGTCTTCGCGGTGGTGGCGCAGCCAGGGCGTCAGGCGCCGTTCCAGCCACACCAGCAAGGCAAACAGCAGCATGCCCATCAGGGCCAGCACGAAGATCGCGGCGAACACCCGCACCGTGTCGAAGGTGCCCTGGGCACTCATGATCACGTAGCCCAAACCGCGCTGCGAGGACACGAACTCGCCCACGATGGCGCCCACCAGCGCCAGCGAGATCGAGACCTTCATGCCCGCCAGGATCGAAGGCAACGCGCTGGGCAGCCGCACCTTGAAGAAGAAATCGCGCCGCGAACCCTTCAGCACGCGCCCCAGGTCCAGCACGTCCTGCGGCACCGAGCGCAGGCCATGGACGGTGTCCACGATCATCGCGAACACGGCGATCAGGAAGGCGATGGCGATCTTGGGTTCCGCGCCCGTGCCCATCCAGATCACGAACAGCGGCGCGATGGCGACCTTGGGCACGCTGTTCAGCGCCACGATCAGGGGATAGATGAAGCGTTCGAACCAGCGCGACCCCACCAGCATGACGGCAATCGCCACCCCGGCCACCACTGCCAGCGCAAAGCCCGCCAGCGTGGTCATCAGTGTGTAGGCAGCGTGGCCGGCATACCAGCTCCATTCCGCGGCCAGCTCCAGCGCCACCTGGCCGGGCAGCGGCAGCATGATGGCGCGCACATGGAAGATCCGCGCGGCGGCTTCCCACAGCAGCAGGAAGACCAGCACCGACACCAATCCGGCCATGCGCCGGCCCGCCCCTTTCAAGAGCGCGCTCATTGGACGGACTCCAGTCCGGACGCGGCGCGCGCGCCCTCGTCTATCAGGCCCATGCTCTGGAACATGCCGCGGATGTGCCGCACGTATTCGCCGAATTGCGGCGTCTCGCGCAACGCCAGCGGCCGGGGCCGCGGCAGGTCGATTTCTATGGTTTCGAGGATCCGGCCCGGGCGCGGCGAGAACACCATCACCACGTCGCCCAGGAATACCGCCTCGGCGATGCCGTGCGTCACGAACAACACCGTGTTGCGAGTTTCCATCCAGATCCGCTGCAGCTCGACGTTCATCTGGTCGCGCGTCAGCGCGTCCAGCGCGCCGAACGGTTCGTCCATGAGCAGCAGCTTCGGATCGTCCACCAGCGCCCGGCAGATGGCGGCGCGCTGCCGCATGCCGCCGGACAGTTCGCGCGGATAGCTTTCGGCAAACTTTTCCAGCCCGGTCAGGGCCAGCAGCGCGCGCACCTTGTCGGCATAGGCGGCCACCGGCTTGTGCGCAAACTCCACCGGCAGCAGGATGTTGCGGCGCACGTTGCGCCACTCCAGCAGCGCGTCGCGCTGGAACACCATGCCCATGCCGTCCGGCGGCCCCTGCACGGGCACGCCCTCCACCCGCAGCTCGCCGCTGGAAACGGTCTCCAGCCCCGCCACGCAACGCAGAAAGGTGCTCTTGCCGCAGCCGCTGGGTCCCAGGATGCTGACGAAGCGGCCGCGCGGCACGTCGACCGACACCGACGCCAGCGCTTCCACCCCCGCCGCGCCGGGGTAGCGCTTGCGCACGTCCGTTGCGGACACGGCCCACTGCGTCATGGTTGCACCAGGCTGTCGTAGCGTTCCGGATGCACCAGGTCGGGCGCATAGAACGTGGCGGGCTGCGCGCCGGCGCTGATCAGCCCGACCGTCGACAAGGTGGCGACGGCCTGCGTCCAGTCCTGCGGCACGATGGCGCCCAGCCGCGCGCCCGCCGCCGGCTGGCCGAAATACGGCTGCAAGGCGTCGATCTGCCCGCGCAGCACCTTTTTGTCCAGGCGCGCCTGCGGCCGCTGCGCCAGGATGGCGGCGACCGCCTCGTCCTGATGGCCGGCGTAGATGTACTCCCAGGCCCGCGCGCTGACGCTGGCAAAGCGCGCGATGGCATCGCGCCGCTGCGCCAGCTTGGACTCATTGGCGAACAGGCCGAAACTGGGCATGTTCAGGCCGAAATCGGCGAAGCGCACCGCGCTGGACGGGCGATTCTGCGACACCACGGGCAGGAAGAACGGAATGGTGGAGAATGCCGCGTCGGCCCGCCCCACGGCATAGGTCGACGCCTTGCTGGCGGCGTCCACGTTGATCAGTTCCAGGTCGCTCTTCTTGAGCTTGCCCGCGGCCAGGAAGGCATCGATGAACGGCGCTTCCAAGGAGCCCGCCGTATAGGCCACCTTCTTGCCCTTGAGCTGCGCCGGGCCGGTGATGCCGGCATCGGACGGCACCAGCAGCCCGATGTCGCTCTGCCTGGCGAACACAGCCACGGCCTTGACCGGCATGCCTTTCTCGCGGGCGATCATGGCCGAGGCCAGGGCGGCATGCCCCAGATCGAAGCTGTCGCCGGCGCCAACGATCTGCACCGTCGTCACGGATCCATTGCCGTCCTCCAGCGTCACGTCCAGGCCGGCCTGCTTGTACCAGCCCTTCTGCTGCGCCAGATGGAATGCGCCGTGCACGCCCCAGGGCGTCCAGTCCAGCCGCACCTTCAAAGGCTCCAAAGCCTGGGACCAGGCGGGCGCGCTGAGCGCGACAGCAGCCAGGCCCAGCAACGCGTTGCGCCAGTTTCTTGCGAATACCGCGAGCATGATTTTCCCCGTTATGTGCCGACACAGCGCGGCCGCGCCCCGCGGCCGCTGGTACCCCGCGTGTTCAGCCGCCGCGGCCGAACCACCGCTTGATGCGCGCCCACAGCACGCTGAAGAACATGGCCGTGGGATTGAAGCTGGCCTGGACCGGCGCCTCACCCGCGGCAGCGGGTCGACGCAGTCTGGCCGTGACGTTGTTGCCGAAGTCCGCGATCATGCGGCGCACGAAGTCCTGCACCAGGCCCGAACGCGAAAACTGCGCCAGCGGCCCCTGCAGCGAATACAGCAGGTTCACGTGGACCTGCGTCTCGTTGGCCGACAGCGCCTCCAGGCGATACGTGATGTCGCCGTTGGCGCGCGACTGGCTGAGCGAGTCCTGCCCCGCGCCGCGAAACACCGCCTGCATGGCCGCGTCGTCGCGTTCCAGGCGGGCCGCGCCATTGAAGGCGGCGGACATGGGGCCGAACTTGATCGCGATCTTGCCCTTGACCCGGTCGCCTTCGTGTTCCTCGATCGAAGCGCCCGGCAGGCAGCTGGCCAGGGCTGGCAGGTCCACCATGAAGGCCCAGACGTCCGCAGCCGGGAAAGGCACCTTGAAGCCGCCGTCGATCTGGCTGCCACGGCCCTCTTTCTTGCCTTCCTTCTTGCCGGCCGGGGCTGCGGCCGGAGCCGGCGCCGCAGCGGCGCTTGCGGCCGGCTGGCTGGCCGCCGCTGGCGTGAACCCCGCGAACGCCACCGGCTTTTCCGCTGCTGGCGCAGCGCCCCGGCCCTGCGCCTGAGCGGCGCGCAGCGCCTCTACCGCGGGGTCGGGCTGTTCCCTGAGTTCGGCCAGCACCGACATGACGGCGGCGACGATGCCCATGTATCCGGTGCAGCGGCACAGATTGCCGGACAGCTCCACACGCACCCGGCCTTCGTCCGCATCCGGCAGGCGCAGCACGATATCGCGCGAGGTCGCCAGCATGCCCGGGGTGCAATAGCCGCATTGCAGGGCGTGGTGTTTGGTAAAGGCGGCGCGCAGCCGCTGCATCACCGGATCGGCGTCATAGCCTTCGATGGTGGTCACCTGCCGGCCTTCGCAGGCCACCGCGAACGAGATACAGGAGCGCACCGGCGCGCCATCCACCAGCACCGTGCAGGCGCCGCAGACCCCGTGCTCGCAGCCAAGATGGGTGCCGGTCAGGCGTGCCTGATCCCGCAGGAAATCCCCCAGATGCATGCGCGCGGGCGCCTCGTGCGATACGCGCTTGCCGTTTACTTCCAATGTCACCTGAACCATGCTCATTCCTGTCAACCCAAGGCCTGCGCCAGGCAGCGCGTCACCGCGGTCCCGTGCAGCTTGCGATGGTGTTCATCCTTGTCCTGCATGACCCCGGCCAGCTCGCTGGCCAGCAGCGCGTCATCCAGGCCCGCCAGCCCCTGCTGCGCGATGCGCGCGGCCAGTTGGGTCAGCAATCTGGGCGCGCCGTCCAGGGCCCCCACCGCGATGCGCGCCGTCTTCGAGGACGGATCGAACCACGCGGCGCAGCTGGCCTCGGCGAACTCGCCGGTCTTGCGGCAGAACTTGTAGTAGCCCCAGCGCGCCTGCGGCCCGGCTTCCGGGATGTGCACGGCGGCGATCAGCTCGTCTTCGCGCAGCCCGGTGGTATAGGCGCCCTGCATGTAGTCTTCCGCCGGCAGCATGCGCACGCCGTCCGGCCCCGCGATCTCCAGCGTCGCGCCCAGGCCGACCACGGTCAGCACCCAGTCGGCCGCCGGATCGGCATGCGCCAGGCTGCCGCCCAGCGTGCCGCGGTTGCGGATGGCGCGATAGGCGATGCCCGGCGCCACCTGCTGCATGGGCGTGCCGCGCAGCAGTTCGTGCACGCCGTCCTCGATCTCGGCATGGGTCACGGCCGCGCCGACGCGCAGCTTGCCATTCTGGCGCGACACCGTGCGCAGTTCGGACAGGCCGGAAATGTCGATGACGACGGGCGGACGCGCCAGGCGCAGATTCAACATGGGGCCCAGCGATTGGCCGCCAGCCATGAGCTTGGCGCGGCCCTCGTGCCCGCGCAGCGCCCGCAAAGCGTCCTGCAGGGTGTCCGGGCGGGAGTATTCGAATGCAGCGGCCTTCATGCCGTCACCTCCGTGGCGACGGTTGCGGTCTTGCGGCTGCCCTGAGCGATGGCGGCCAACACCCGGGTTGGAGACAGCGGCGTGCGCAGCAGTTCGACTGCGCCCAATGGCCGCAGCGCGTCGTTGACCGCGTTGAACAGCACCGCCGGCGGCGCGATGGCGCCGCCCTCGCCCATGCCCTTGGCGCCGAACTCCGTATGCGGCGACGGCGTCTCGAAGTGGTGCAGGCGCATGTTCGGAACCTCGGTGGCGCCTGGCAGCATGTAGTCCGCCAGGGTCGAGGCCAGCGGCTGGCCGTTGTCGTCGTAAGGTGTTTCCTCGTAGAACGCGGTGCCTATGCCCTGGGCCACGCCGCCTATGGTCTGGCCTTCGACCACCATGGGATTGATCATGGTCCCGCAGTCCTCCACCACCACATAATCCAGAATTTCCACGCCGCCCGTACCCGGGTCCACCGCCACCACCGCCGCATGGGTCGCATAGGTGAAACAGCCGGTGTCGACCTTGGGCTTGTAGCCCACGGTGACTTCCAGGCCAGCGGCGTCCACGTCGGGCGGCAACAATTGCGGCCGCAAGTACCAGGCGTCGGCCACGTCCTTGACCGACACCGACTTGCCGCCGGCTTCCAGCCGGTCGCCGTTCCAGGTCACACTGGCGGGATCGGCCTGCAGCAGATGCGCGCCGATATGCGTGAGCCGCGGCAGCAGGCGCTTGCAGGCCTGCGACACGGCGCCGCCGGACATCACCAGCGAGCGCGAAGCGTAGGTGCCGGTGGAGAACGGCGTCTGGCCGGTGTCGCCATGCAGCAGCTTGATGCTGGCCACGTCCACACCCAGGATTTCGTTGGCGATCTGGGCAAAGGTGGTTTCCATGCCCTGCCCGTGCGAATGCACGCCGACCCGCAGCTCCAGCCCACCGTCCGGCGTGACCCGCGCGGTGGCTTGGTCAAAGCCCGGTATCACGGGCGTGCCCCAGGCCGCGAACACCGAGGTGCCGTGCGCGGCCTGTTCGGTGTACGTCGCCAGGCCCACGCCGATGAGGCGGCCGTCGGCCTCGCCCTGGCGCTGGCGTTGGCGGATCGCGTCCACGCCGATCATGTCCATGGCCTGTTGCAGGCTGGCCGGATAATCGCCGCTGTCCAGGTGCTTGCCGGTGACGTTGACGTAGGGCATCTGCTCGCCCTGCACCAGGTTCTCCTGGCGGATCTCCCAAGGCTCGCGCCCGACCTCGCGGGCGATCGCGTCCATCGTCAGTTCGATGGCGAAGCACACGCCCGTGCGCGCCACGCCGCGATACGGCACGAAGCCCGGCTTGTTGGTGGCCACCGCCCGCGTCACGCAGCGATAGCCCTTGAATGCATACGGTCCCGGCAGGTTGCCGATGGCCTGGCCCGGTTCCAGGCCGATGGTGAACGGCCAGACCGAATAGGCCCCGCCGTCGATGGTGATCTTGGCGTCCAACGCCAGCAGCTTGCCGCGGCGATCCGCGTAGGCCACCATTTCATAATGGTGCTCGCGCGAATTGGCGCCCGCGGTCAGGTGTTCGCGGCGGTCTTCGATGAAGCGGAACGGCTTCTTGAAGGTCTTGGCCAGCCAGGCTACGCACAGCTCTTCCTGCTGCAGCACGCACTTGTAGCCGAAGGCGCCGCCCACGTCCGGCGACACCACCCGCACCCGGCCCTGCTCCAGGTCCAGGCACTGGGCCAGCACGCTGCGGATCATATGGGGCACCTGGGTCGCGCTGACCACCACCAGCTGGTCGGCCTGGTGGTCCCAGTAGGCCAGCACCGCCTTGCCTTCCATCGGCACCATGCATTGCCGCGACAGGTCGATCTTGCGGCGCACGACCACGTCCGCCTGCGCTGCCAGCTCATCGAACTGCTTGTCGACATTGAGGGTGACGAAGACGTTGTCGCGCCACTGCTCGTGCAAGAAATCGCCCTGGGCCGCCTGGGCGCTGACGACGTCCGCATACACCGGCAGGTCGTCGTAGTCGACCTCGATCATCTCGGCGTAGTCCTCGGCTTCGGCGCGGGTCGGCGCGAACACCATGGCCACGGGCTCGCCCACGAAGCGCACCTTGCCCGAGGCCAGCGGCGGCTGGGCCGACACCTGGTAGCTGGGCAAGGTGGAATCCGCCACGATGTCGCGCGCATCGGCCATGGCCTGGCGCACAAACGCCTTGTCCGCGATCTGCTCGGCCACGCGCACCGAAGCGATGCGCGCATGCGCCAGCGGACTGCGCAGGAAGGCCACCTCGCAGAGACCGGGCATGGCCATGTCGGCCACGAAATTGCCCTTGCCGTGCAGATGGCGCGCGTCCTCCTTGCGCGGCACCCGCGCGCCCACTCCCTGCGGCTTGCCTGGCCGGCCGTGCGTATCGGCGTTTGCTGTCGTCATGACTACCCTTTATCTCCTGTTAGTGTCCTGTCCCGTAGATGCGCCCGCCTGGCGAAATTCCTCCACGAGCATCGGGGCTAGGCGCAAACCGCAGCGATACCCGAAGGTATCGCGAGGATTTGCAACGACGCCCTGACGTTCATGGGGGGATTTCGTGCGGGCGTATCTGCGGGGCAGGACACTGGTTATTTGGCCTGGGCCTTCGCCACGGCGGCGAAGGTGTAGTTGTCCAGCGGGCTTTCAGCCACACGGAACCAAGCCGCCTGCTCGGCCTGGAATTTCTTCCAATCGGGGAAGATGGCGGCGAAGTCCGGGTTCTTGGCCGAGAGTTCGGCCCACAGTTCCTGCGAGGCGTTGTACGCCGCGTCCATCACTTCCTTGGGAAAGAAACTGACCTTGGCGCCGCCGGCAATCAGCTTGCGCAGCGCCAGCGGATTGCGCGCATCGTAGTTGGCCAGCATGCGCATGGTCTGCTCGCCGGCCGCCGCCTCGAACGCTGCCTGGTAGGCCGGCGGCAGGGCTTCCCATGCCTTGTCGTGCACCATGCTGGTGATCGAGGCGCTGCCTTCGAACCAGCCCGGCGAGTAGTAGTACGGCGCCACCTTGTTGAAGCCCAGCTTCTCGTCGTCGTAGGGGCCGATCCATTCGGCCGCGTCGATGGTGCCCTTTTCCAGCGCGGGATAGATGTCGCCCGGCGGGATCTGCTGCGGCACCGCGCCCAGCTTGGACAGCACCATGCCGCCGATGCCGCCGATGCGCATGTTCAGGCCCTTCAGGTCGGCGACCGACTTGATCTCCTTGCGATACCAGCCGCCCATCTGCACGCCGACGTTGCCACAGACGTGGTTGACGATGTTGTACTTCTTATAGAGCGCGCGCAGCATCTTCAAGCCGCCGCCGTAGGCGATCCAGGCGTTATGCTGGCGCGCGCTCAGGCCGAAGGACAGGCCGGTGTCGAAGGTCAGGGCGGTGTTCTTGCCGATGTAGGCCGTGCTCAGCACGTGGTTGCATTCCACCGTGCCATTGCTGACCGCGTCCATGTTCTGCGCCGCGGGCACCAGTTCGCCGCCGGGAAAGGCGCGGATCTCGAACTTGCCGTCGGTCAGCTGCGCCACGCGCTTGCAGAGTTCTTCGGCCGAGCCGTAGATAGTGTCCAGGCTCTTGGGCCAGCTGGTGGACATGCGCCAGCGCACCGACGGCGCGGATTGCGCGACGGCGGGCATGCCCACGGTGGCGAGGCCCGCGCCGGCTGCGCCGGCGGCTTGTGCGAGGAAACGGCGTCGTTGCATTCATTGCTCCCGATCTGGTTCGATTGAGTCCCCTTGGACCCGCCTCAACTCATGCCAACGCCACTCGCGTACATCCGAAAAAAACGTTAGCACACTGAATTGTTGATCAGCATACTGACAGTAATTTTGAGTGTCAACAAGGTAAATCCCCACTGCCGACGCCCGCGAAACGCCTGGGTTTCCACTCATTCCGGCGGTTTTTTTTCACGGGTCCGAGGGCTATTTGCGGGTACTCCTTACATATAGCGGACGGTCGCGATTGCGCACCGCGAACGCCGTGCATAATAGGCCCGCGCCGCCGCCCTTCGACCCGCCGCCTGTCGGGGAAATCCCTAGCTCCTGACTTGTTTTTTTAGGCAGTACACTGACGACAATTACTCAGCATACTGACGAGCGAGTTGATATGAACTGGATCCGCATTGCCTCTACCGACCAACTGACCGAAGACGACGAGGTGATCCCCGTCGCCGCCGGCGAAAAGCAGCTTGCGCTGTATCGCATCGAAGGCGAGTTCCACGCCTCCGACAATGTCTGTACCCACGCCTACGCGCTGCTGTCCGACGGCTATCTGGAAGACGGCTGCATCGAATGCCCGCTACACCAGGCCAAATTCGACATCCGCACCGGCCAGGCCATGTGCGCGCCCGCCACCACTGGCATCCGCATCTATCCGGTCAAGGTCGAAGGCCAGGACATCTATGCCAACCTGCAAGGCTGACCATGGCTGACGCAGATCCGATCCTCATCATCGGCGCCGGCCAGACCGGCGCGGTGGCGGCGGCCACGCTGCGCGGCCTGGGCCACGCAGGCCCCATCACGCTGATCGGCCAGGAAGCGCACGCGCCCTATGAGCGCCCGCCCCTGTCCAAGGACGTGCTGCAAAGCCCCGGCGCGCATGGCCAGACCGCTGTGCACCCCCAAGACTTCTATGCGCAGCAAGGCGTCACCCTGCTGACCGGCATGCAGGCCTTGCGGATCGACGCTGCCAACCGTCTGGTCGAACTGGCCGACGGCCGCAGCCTCCCCTATAGCCGCTGCCTGCTCGCCACCGGCGGGCGGGCGCGCGAACTGCCCAGCCTGCCGCGCGGCACGCCGGGCGTGCATTACATCAGGACGCTGGACGATGCCGCGGCGCTGCGCGCCGCCCTCGCGCCGCAGTCGCGCGTGGCCGTCATCGGCGGCGGCTTCCTGGGCCTGGAGGTGGCGTCCACTGCGCGCGTCCTGGGCGCCGCAGTCACCGTGCTGGAAAGCGCGCCCCGCTTGCTGGAACGCGTGCTGCCCGCGGCCCTGTCGGATTGGCTGGCCGAACGCGCCCGCCACGCCGGCGTGGACCTGCGCCTGGACGCGCGCATCGCGCGCACCGACTGGCAGCCCCATGCGGATGCCGCTGTGCGGCATCAGGCGCGCTTCAATATAGAACTGCAAGACGCTTCCTCTATCGAGGCCGACGTCGTGGTGGTGGCCATCGGCCTGGTGCCCGACGTATCGCTGGCCGCACAAGCCGGTCTGGCGCTGGATCCCGCCAATGGCGGCATCGCGGTGGACGCCGCCTGCCGTAGCAGCGACCCAAATATATATGCGGCCGGCGATTGCGCCAGCCAGCACCGGCGTCACCTGAACATGGCGCTGCGGCTGGAATCCTGGCAGAACGCCAACGAACAGGCGCGCGCGGCCGCGGCCGGCATGCTGGACCAGCCCGCGCCGGCCGAGCCCTATCCGTGGTTCTGGACGGACCAGTATGGCTGCAACGTACAGATGTTGGGCCTGCCCCAGCCGGACCTGGTCTATGCCTGCCGCGGCGTGCCCCAGGCGCAGGCCGAGGCGCCCAAGTTCATCTGGCTTGGCCACCGCGACGGCGTGCCGGTGCATGCCATCGCCATCAACGCCGGCGGCGACCTGCGCCAGCTGCGCGTGCTGTTCGAACAAGGCATCGCCATCGATCCCGAGCGCTATGCCGACGAGACCGTGGCGCTCAAGCCGCTGGTGAAAGCCTGCCAGCAAAACGCCGCCGCGTCCTGACCCCACCATTACCGCCCCCGCATCGACAGGAGCTTTTCATGTATCAATCGCAAACCGTCATCGGCCTTACGATGGCGTCCAAGGACACCGCCCTGGCCGACTGTGTCTGGCCGGAAGACGCGCTGCACTACATCCCCGACTGGGTCTACACCAGCCGCGCCGTCTACGACCAGGAAGTGGAAAAGATCTTCCACGGCAAGACCTGGAACTACGTGGCCCTGGAAGCCGAGCTGCCGAACCCGGGCGACTACAAGCGGTCTTATGTGGGGCCGACCCCGGTGGTGGTGTCGCGCGCCGAAGACGGCTCGGTCAATGTGTTCGAGAACCGCTGCGCCCACCGCGGCGCGGAGTTCTGCCGCCACAGCCAGGGCAACGCCAAGGAATTCGTCTGCCCCTACCACCAGTGGTCCTACGACCTGAAGGGCAATCTGCAGGGCATCCCCTTCAAGCGCGGCGTGAACCGCGAGGGCGGCATGCCCAAGGACTTCAAGAACGAAGACCACGGCCTGCGCAAGCTGCGCGTCACCACGCGCAACGGCGTCATCTTCGCGTCCTACAGCGATGAGGTCGAACCCATCGAGGAATACCTGACACCCGAAATCCTGGCCGATTTCGACACCGTCTTCCCGGGCAAGAAGCTCAAGATCCACGGTTACTACCGCAACGAGCTGCCGTGCAACTGGAAGATGTACCACGAGAACCTGAAGGATCCGTACCACGCAACCCTGCTGCATTCGTTCCTGGTGGTGTTCGGGCTGCTGGTGGCGGGCAACAAGTCCGCCATGCTGGTCGATCCGGTGCATGGCCGCCATGGCACCATGGCTTCAGCCAAGAGCGAGGACAAGTACGCCAACGTCAGCGAAGAGAACAAGAAGGAAATGCGCTCCTTCCACGACGGCCTGCACCTGCAGGACGACCGCTTCCTGGAGTTCGTCAAGGAATTCGACTCGCCCTGGTCGGTCACCATGCAGACCGTCTGGCCCAACCTGATCGTGCAACGTGAAATGAACACGCTGGGCGTGCGCCAGATCGTGCCCAACGGGCCCGACAGCATGATCATGCAATGGACCATGTTCGGCTACGAGGACGACACGCCCGAAATGGAGCGCCATCGTCTGCGCCAGGGCAACCTGATGGGGCCGGCGGGCTTCCTCGGCCTGGAAGACAACGAAGCCATGAAGTTCGTGCAGGAAGGCGTGCGCCGCGCCAGCACCGACGTCAACGTGCTGAAGCTGGAGTCCGGCAAGCAAGGCACCTCCAACACGCTGATCTCGGAAGCTGCGATCCGCTCCATGTACAGCTATTACCGCAGCGTGATGGGCTTCTGAGGCAGGAACCAGGAAACATGAGAACCCGATTCGAATACTCCCCCCGCAAGATCGATCCCGCGCGCGCCATCGCGCTGCGACTGGAGATCGAGGAATTCCACGCCGACTACTGCGCCGCCCTGGACGCGGGCCAGGTCGAGGCCTGGCCGGACTTCTTCACCGAGGACGGCCTGTACCGCGTCACCGCGCGCGAGAACGCCGAACTGGGCCTGCCCGTCGGCCTGGTGTACTCCGAAGGCCGCGCCATGATGCATGACCGCGCCGTGGCCATTTCTCGCACCCAGATGTTCGCCCCGCGCTACATGCTGCATCTGGTCAGCAACACCCGCGTCATCAGCGAATCCGCGGATGGCGAGATCGAGTCCCAGGCGGCATTCATGCTGATGCAGACGCTGGTGGAAGGTCCCACCACCCTGCACCTGGCCGGCACATACTACGACCGCTATACGCGGCAGGACGGCGTGCTCAAGCTGAAGGAACGGCAGGTGGTGTATGACACCACCATCCTGGCCAACGACCTGGTCTATCCCGTCTAGAACGCGGAAGGGCAATGTAAAAAAAGGGTTGCGCCCCGTGGCGCAACCCTTTTTTTTGTTCCGGTCTGCGGCGCCAGCTCAGGCCTGCGTAGCGCGCATGGCTTCGTCCCGCGTCAACACGGTGGCGTACTTCTGCTGCATGTCGAAGAGGTTGGCGTCATGCGGGCCGATGGCGCGGTCGCCCACGCAATCCGACACCACCAGCGGCCGGAAGCCGTACTGCATGGCGTCCACCACGCTGGCCCGCACGCAGCCGCTGGTGACCGCGCCCGCCACCAGCAGCGTCTGCACGCCGCGTTGCGACAGCCAGGCCGCCAGGCTGGTGCCGAAGAACGCCGAAGGCACCGTCTTGCGCACCACCAGTTCGCCGGCCGCGGGCGCAAGCTGCGGCACGATGGCGCTGTTGTGGTCCGCTTCCTTCAGGGTCAGCATGCCCGGCACCTTCAAGGTGAAGATGTTGTGGTCCGCGTCGTCATCGGCGAACACGATGCGGCTGTGCGCCACCGGCCAGCCCTGCTTGCGCGCATGCGCCAGCAGGCCTACGGTCTGCTCGATGGCCTGGGGGATGTTGCCGCCGCCGAACACAGCCGGATCGGCAAAGCCGTTGACCAAGTCCACGATCAGCAGGCCATAGGGCGCCTTGGGCGCCATCGCCGTGCCGAAACCCTGGCGCGCGTAGGCCGAGATATCGTCATTCATGTAGGGAACTCCTAGTACGGTGATTGCGTGCTAAGCCTGGAGGCCGGCACCGTCCAGCACCTTGCCCTGGCGCACCACGTCCTCCCCGTCCAGCCGCACCGTGCAGGCGCGCAGGGGGATGTCGATGTGGCAGGTGGTGGTCCGGTTGCCGCCGGCCTCGTTGTTGGGACCCAGCGAGAACAGGAAATTGCCCTCGTAGGCGCGCGCGTCCATGCCTATGGTGGCCTCGCGGTCGTACAGCCCCAGCGTGGTCCAGTGCGCGCGCGGTTGCAGGCCCCAGCCTATGTGCGAAATCGCGTAGGCTTCCGGGTCCTTGAACGAGGCCACGTACTCGCGCAGCAGTTCCGCGTCCACGCCGCCGTCGATGCGCGTGGCGTAGCCGTTCTCGACCGTCAGCTCGATGGCCGAGCGCACGTAGAGCTTCTGCGGCAGCAGGATGTCGCCGACGTCGATCACGATCTTGCCGTTGGCGCCGCCTTCGTTCGGCCAGGTCAGCACGAAGCCGCTGGGCCAATGGTCCCAGCGCCCGGGTTCGTCGACGAAGCCGTATTCGCTGATGGCCGGGAACTCGCCCAGTGGACAGCGCAGGTCCGTACCCGCCTCGGATACCACGCTCATCTCGCGCGCCGCGCCGATGCGCGCGGCGGCCGCCTTGACCCGCGCACGGTCGGCCTCGGTCGGCACCAGCCGCGCCAGCACTTCCGGCGGCTCCACCGCCAGCAGGATCTTGGTGCCGGTCGCCAGGATCTCGTGCTGTTCCGGAGAGAACAGCAGCGTCATCAGGTCCAGTACCAGGTCGCTTTCCTTCAAGGCCGCAATGGCGGCCTTGTTGCCGGTCAGCGGCGTGGTGCCCAGGTAGGCCAGCGAGTCCCGGCTCAGCGCCCGCTCGCCATTGACGGGCGGCAGGTCCAGGCGGTTCACGATGGCGCCCATGGCTTGCGTCGCGATCAGCGCCGTCGCCAGGGTTTGCGGATGGGTGGCCGCGCTGGTCAGCACCGTGACGGTCTGCCCCGCTTGCAGCTTGGACAGGGTCAGCACCTGCTGCCAGGCCTTCACCATTTCATAGTCGCTTATAGGCATGATGCCCTCCTTGCTTGACGGTCGCGCGCTTCAGCCGCGCGCCAGCGGCGCGCCCAGGAAATCGCCGAAGGCGGCATAGAAGCCTTCCTCGTTGTCCCACGGAATCATGTGGCCGGCGGCGGGCACGCGGTGGTGTTGCGTGCCGGGCGCCAGCCGTTGGATCTCGGCCACGTCGGCGTCCAGCACCACGTCGCCCCGCTCCGCCGTGATCAGCAGCACCGGCACGTCCAGGCGCGGCAGGTCGGCATGGATGTCGTCGCTCTGGAAGGCCTCGAAGCTCTGGATGATGGCGCGCTCGTCGCAGGTGTGCAGCCATTCGGCGCGCAGCTGGCGCTGCTCCTCGGTCCAGGTCGGGCAGAACGCGCGCATGGCCTCGGCGTCCATGCCGTGCCGCGCCTGCGCCATGGAATCGACGTACCAGGGCAGTTTGGCGGGATACGGCCGGCGGCCGGGACCGGACACCGGCGGGTCCACCAGGACCAGGCGGCTCAGTCCTGCCGGCTTGCCGCGCCCGGCGCGCACGCCGATGCGTCCGCCCATCGAATGGCCGACCACGCTGTAGCGCGCCAGGCCCAGCGCCTCTGCGAAGGCCAGCACGTCGGCGGCTTGCGCGTCCAGGCTGTAGTCCAGCGTCGCGCCGGCTGCGGACAGGCCGCGGCCCCGCACGTCCAGCACATAGGTGTCGAAGGCCGCGCCGAAGCGCTCGCCGACGAAGCCCCAGGTGACCGCCGGGCTGGTGATGCCCGGCACGATGATGACCGGATCGCGCCCCGCCCCACGTTCGCCGCCGTAGCGCAGGTAATGCTGGCGGATGCCGTTGGCATGGACGTTGCCGCCGTACAGGAAGTTGCTCATGTCGGTCTCCCGGGCTGGACTCAGAGTTTGAACAGGCGTCGCGCGTTGCCGTTGCAGATCAGTTCGCGGGTCGCGTCGTCCATCGGCGTCTGCTCGATGAATTCCACGGCCAGCGCGGTCGATTCGTAGGGATAGTCGACCGAGAACATCACCGCCTCGCGGCCCATTTCGGCGATGGCGGCCATCAGCGTGGGAGGCGAACAGACCCCGGACGTGGTGATGAGGATGTTGCTGCCCAGGTATTCGGAAGGCGCGCGCGCCAGCTTGATGCCGTGCGAATAGACCGCGAAGCGGCTGTCGAAGCGCCAGCGCAGGAACGGCAGGCCTTCGCCCATGTGGCCCAGGATCAGCTTGACGGCGGGGAACCGGTCGAACACGCCGCCGAACAGCAAACGCAGCGCATGGGTGGCGGTTTCGACGCCCCAGCCCCAGCATGCCCCCACCAGCTCGGGGTGGCCCGAGTAGGCCTGCGGAATGACGTAGGGATCGGACGGGTGCAGGTAGACGGGCACGTCCAGCTCCTGCACCTTTTCCCAGAACGGGTCATAGGCGCGGCCGTCGTAGTACACGCCATTGGTGTGGCCGTTGATCAGCGCGCCCTTGAAGCCCAGCTGTTTGACGCAGCGCTCCAGTTCTGCGGCGGCGACCACAGGATCGTGCATGGGCACGGTGGCGAAGGCGCCGTAGCGCGTCGGGTGGCGGGCCACCTGCTCGACCAGGAAATCGTTGTTCTCCTTGGCGCGGCGCAGCGCGACGGCGGCGTCGGCTTCGGCCTGCACGCCCGGCCCGGTCTGCGACAGGATGACATAGTCGATGCCGCCGCGGTCCATTTCGCCCAGCCGGACTTCGTCGAAATCCACCAGGCGCGCGGCCAGGTCGGCCAGCACGGCGGGATCGATGTGCTGCGCGAAGCTCTTCGAATAGTCCTTGAATCCGACCGCGGTGTAGTGCTCCTCAAACGCGATCTTGCGTACTTTGCTCATTCCCCTACTCCCAGTTTGATGGCGCGGACCCTGTCCTGCCACGGCGCGTCAGCATTGTTTATCAGTACACTGACTATTACATCGGAACAACCGGAATCGCGCGCAGCCGCTTTCCCATTGGGAAAAGCCCTGCGAGGGCTTCCGAATTTACGTCAGTATACTGACTTTATAGTCAGCGTACTGACAAATTAGGGAAATCCCGAAGCGCAAAAAAAAGGCCGCCGCGGCGGCCTTGCCTGCAGGCGGCGTTCAGCCGTCTTCGTCCAGGTCGGCAGGCGTGTCGACATCGCGCAACACCCCGGGATCATCGACGGGGACCAATTGCAGGCCGGGCCCTTTGAGCAGCCGCCGCGCGCCTTCGTCCCCGCTCAGCGCGGCGAGTTGCGCCAGCAGGTCTCCGCGGAATCCCACCGGGTGGCCGCGCTGCCCCTGGTACGAGGGCGCGGCCATGGGCGCATCGCGCAGCGCCTCCAGCACGCTCGCCAGGCTGGCGCGCTGGATCCAGGGCATGTCGGCCAGCGCGACCAGCACCGTGGCAGGCGTGCCGGGCAGGCCCTGCAAATACTGCGCCGCCGCGGCCAGACTGGCGCCCATGCCCTCCTCTGCCAGGTCGGTCTCCAACACCACGCAGTCTTCAGCCCGCAGCAATCCGGCCAACGCGGCGCTGCCGGGCCGCACCACGGCGACGACCATCTCCACCGCCGCGCGCAGCGTGCGCGCGCTGGCCGCCGCCACGCGCGCGCCCTGCGGCAGCGGCGCCAGCAGCTTGTCGGCGCCGGGCCGCTGCGCGGCGTAGCGCGAGCCCCGCCCCGCAGCCAACAGGATGCCGACACGCGCGGGAATCGGGTAGGGATAGACACTAGAGACAGTCGCCATGATGATCAGTATAGTGAATATAAGCCGTGGCAGCGCCGCGGCCTTTCACTGTGAGAAGCCGATGAACGCTCTGGATCTGGACGTATTGCAACATGCGCGGGACTGGGTAGCCGCGGGCAGCCGCGTGCACCTGGTGACCGTGGTGCAGACCTGGGGATCGGCCCCGCGCCAGGCCGGGGCCATGCTGGCGCTGCGCGAGGACGGCCGCATGGTCGGGTCGGTTTCCGGCGGCTGCATCGAAGACGACCTGATGCTGCGCGCCCGCGAAGGCACGCTCGAGGATGCCCCGGCGCGCCTGACCTACGGCGTCACCCGCGACGAGGCCGCGCGCTTCGGCCTGCCTTGCGGCGGCACGTTGCGCCTGATCAGCGAACCGCTGCGCGACACGCAATGGCTGGACCTGGTGCTGCAATCCATACGCGGCCATGGCCTGATCCAACGCACGGTGGACCTGCAGGACGGCAGCAGCTCGGTGTCTCCCGCCGGTCCGGCCGACGGCCCGGACTTCGATGGCCGCATCTTCCGCAGCGTGTACGGCCCGCGCTGGCGGCTGCTCATCATCGGCGCCAACCAGACCGCCCAGGTGCTGGCCAGCATCGCCGCCACGCTGGATTTCCACGTCACGGTCTGCGACCCCCGCGAGGAGTTCTACGGCGACTGGAACCAGTCCCAGGCTACCTTGCTCACCAGCATGCCCGACGACGCCGTGCTGGAAATCGGCACCGACGAGCGGACCGCCATCGTGGCGGTCACCCACGATCCCAAGCTCGACGACATGGCTTTGCTGGAAGCATTGAAATCGCGGGCCTTCTATGTGGGCGCGCTGGGTTCGCGCGCCAACCAGCAGAAGCGCCGCGAGCGGCTGCGGCTGTTCGACCTGGACGACAGCCAGATCGCCCGCCTGCACGGCCCGGTGGGCCTGCGCATCGCCAGCAAGACGCCGGCCGAGATCGCCGTGGCGATCGCGGCCGAACTGATCTGGGTGCGCAACACGCTGGGCGACGGCGAAGCCGCCCGCAGCGCGCCGCAGACCAGCGCGCTGCAAGGCTGAGCCAGGCAGCCGGCCTCGGCCCTACATGGGTTTGAGCGTGGTGCGGCTGTACTGGTTATTGGCTTCCACCAGGGTGGAAAGCAGCTTCATGAAGATTTCCTGATTGCGCGTGGACAGCGGCTCCAGCAGGCGCTGCTGGGCGCGCGCCATGCCTTCCTGCAGGATGCCCATGATGCGCAGGCCTTCCTGGGTGATGACGGCCTGGCGCGAGCGCTTGTCGTTGGGATTGATGCGCCGTTCCACCAGGCCGCGCTCCTGCAGGCGCTTGACCACGTCTGCGGTGGTGGTGCGATCCAGCCCCAGCTCCATGCCGATGGCGGTCTGGTCCAGCCAGGGACTGAGCGACAGCGCGGTCAGCACGCCATACTGCACCGGCGTCACGTTCTGCGTCTTGCACTCCTCGTAGAACATGGCGTAGTGGATCTGGTTCAGGCGCCGCACCAGATATCCCGGACGCGACCAAAGCACCTGCTTGGCCGGATCGAAGATCTTGGTGTCTGTCTTATGAGTTGCGACGCGCTTCTGGGACGTCGTCTTTTTCTGTACATCCGGCACGTTGAGGCAGCTCCAGTTTAGTTAGTGTACTGAGGATAATACCACCGGCCCGGCCTGGCGCGCCTGCTGCGCCAGATACTCCTTCAAGGTCTGCACCAACGCCGCCGCGGCGGGCGACAGGCTGCGGTTGCGGGCCGTGACCAGCCCGATCGAACGCTCGGCCACCGGTCCGATCAGCGGACGCTGGACGATGCCATTTTGCGCTACCGCCGCGGCGGCGATTTCGGGCAGCGCGGCAACGCCGAATCCGCATTCGACCATGGCGACGATGGTGGTCAGATGCTCGGCCTCGAAGGCCGGCGTAAAGCGTATCCGGTTCTGCAGGAAAGCCCATTCCGTGTACTGCCGCACGCTGCTGGGCTGCACCATGGACACGTGCCCCGCATCCGCCGTATCGGCCCAACGCAGCGGACCGCGGGCGCGCGCCAGTGGATGGGCTTCGGGGATCAACAGCAGGAAACTGTCGGACATCAGCGGCACGTAGTGCAGATCCGCATGCTGCGGGTCCGCCGCGGTCAGGGCGAAGTCGACTTCGCCCGCGCGCACCAGATCGAAAGCCGGCCCGGACAAGGTATCGCGTACTTTCAGGGCGACCAGCGGATGGGCCTGGCGATAGGTCATGAGCACCCGCGGCAGCAGGCGGGCCGCGATCGAGGGCAAGGCCGCCACCGACACCTGCCCCTGTTCCGCGTTGACGATGCCGCTGACCGCGGCAATGGCGTCGCGGAAGGCCACTTGCAGCGCGGCAGCCTGCTGCATGAAGACCTCGCCGGCGGCGGTGAGGCGGACGGTGCGCGTGGTGCGGTCGAACAGGCGCACGCCCAGCGCCTCTTCGATGCGCTGGATCTGCGTGGACAGAGCCGATTGCGACAGGTGCAACTGCGCGGCGGCCTGGCGGAAGTTGAGCGTGCGGCCCAGCACCAGCGTGGTATCGATATCGCGCATCGAAAGATTGATCTGCATGCCTGGCGCGGCCCCTCTATTGATCTAAATATAAGATCATTCTATCCAAAAAATCTGATTCATCAATCAAAACCGGTTCTCTACACTCGCCCGCAGCGTAGTTTCAGATAAAGGAGCAAACCATGCAGACGGACGCGATAGCGCTGCCCAATCCGGGCGCGGCGCATGCGGTGGTGGTGGGCGGCGGCACCATGGGCGCCGACGTGGCCGTGGTATTGACCCGCGCGGCCTGCCGGACCACGGTGATCGAATCGAATGCCGAGCGCGCGGCGGGCGTGCCCGCCCGTGTCGCGGAAAACCTCAAGACCATAGGCCGGGAAGCGAACGCCGCCCTGCTGTCCACCGCCGCCAGCCTGGACGAGGTGGACTGGTCCGGCGTGGACCTGGTCATCGAGTGCATACCCGAACGCCTGGACATCAAGCAGGCGCTGTTTGCGGACCTGGCGCAACGCGCCCGGCCCGATGCCATCCTGGCCAGCAACAGCTCCAGCTTCCCGATCAGCGCCATCAGCCAGGGCCTGGCTACCCGCGGCCGCATGCTGGGCCTGCACTTCTTCATGCCCGCGCATCTGGTGCCGCTGGTGGAAGTGGTGCTGGGCGAAGCCAGCGACAACGCCTGCGCCGACACGCTGATCGAATTCATGCGGCGCTGCGGCAGCGTGCCGGTGAAGGTGCGCCAGGACCTGCCTGGCTTTCTGGCCAACCGCCTGCAGCACGCGCTGTCGCGCGAAGCCTTCGACCTGATCGACCGCGGCATCGCCTCGCCGGAAGACGTGGACGCGGCAGTGCGTTTCGGCTTCGGCTTCCGCTTCCTGGCGGCCGGCCCGGTGATGCAGCGCGACCATGCCGGCATCGATGTGCATGCCGCCGCCGGCGCCACCATGTACCCCACCTTCTGCAACGCCAGCGAGCCGGCGCGCTGCCTGACCGAACGCGCCCAGGACGGACGCCACGGCATGAAGACGGGCGAAGGTTTCTACACCTGGACGCCCGAAACCATTGCTGCCGAGCGCGCGCGCTACGACCGCCTGTTACGCGCCGGCCTGGACCTGATTGCACCCGAACTGCCGGAGATCAAGCCGTGAGCAACACCCCCCTGCCCCGCGCCGCGCTGGCCGACTCGCCCGTCATCATTACCGTGGCGCCCAATGGCGCCTACAAAAAGGCCGCCGACCATCCGGCCGTGCCGCTTACCGCCGAGGCTCTGGCGCACGAAGCGCGCGCCTGCCTGGACGCCGGCGCCGCCATGATGCACATGCACGTGCGCAAGCCTGACGGCAGCCACCTGCTGGACGCCCAGGCCTACCGTGACGCCCTGGCCGCGGTGCGCGGCGCCGTGGGCGACGAACTGCTGGTGCAGGTGACCAGCGAAGCCGCCGGCGTCTACAAGGCGGCGGAACAGATCGCCCTGGTGCGCGAATTGCAGCCCGAGGCCGTGTCCATCGGGCTGCGCGAGATCGCCGTGCCGGAGATCCCGGAAAGCGAGCTGGCGGCTTTCCTCGCCTGGATCGCCGAGCGCCGCATCATGACCCAGATCATCCTGTACGACGAGGGCGACGTGCGCCGCTGGCTGTCCCTGCGCGCGCGCGGCCTGGTGCCGCCAGGAGCGTGGTCGGTGCTGTTCGTGCTGGGCCGCTACAGCGCGGGCCAGACCTCTTCGGCCTATGACCTGCTGCCCTTCCTGGCCGCGTACGACCAGTCCCTGCCGTGGGCGGTATGCGCCTTCGGCCCCGAGGAAAACGCCTGCGTCACCACGGCCGCAGCGTTCGGCGGCCACATGCGCGTGGGTTTCGAGAACAACCTGAAGCTGCGCGACGGCAGCACCGCACCGGGCAACTCGGCGCTGGTATTGCAGGCCGCGCAAGGCGCGCAGGCGTTGGGCCGCCCGCTGGCCACGGCCGCTGACGCGCGCCGCATCTACGGGGCGATCGGCTGACTCCGCCTGGGCGGCGCTACTGCGCCGCCCCTTCTATCGCTTGCGCAACGCTGATTGCCTGCTCCTCCGAGTTCATCGTCAGGTTCAGGATGCCCTCCTCCATGGGGCCTGCGATGCGCGGCACGCCCACCAGCCTGCCGTCTATCGTGAACACCAGCCACTTCCCGGGGTACTGGCGGCCGATCTGCGCCAGCTTGCGCGCGCCTGGCGGCGTGAATCGCAAGCTGACAAAAGGCTGCCCCTCCCGGGTCTTCATGGGCGTGGCGGTATTCAGGTCTGCCCGGGTAAGCGCGGGCGCCAGCAGGAAGTAGTAGGTCTTGTCGGACATGCGCAGCTCGCGCAGATCGGCGCCCGGCTGGTCCTGCGCCAGGCGGAACTCGACCGCCGGGATGGCCGTCCGCGCCCGCGCCGCGGTGTCTTGCGGCGCAGGCTGGGCGGCGCGGGGCGCGGCATTCGCGCCCTTCTGAGCCACCATGGGCTGGCAAGCCGCCAGCAATGCGCTCGATGCAATCAAAGCCGGAAGAATGATGCGACGTGTCATGGCTGTATACCTCTCATGAATCATTGAGGCCGCAGCTGCGGGCCGCGAGCCTGCGTTCGTGCCACATGTATTCACCATTGATATCCCACTCCCACGCTAGCGCCGTAGTCGCCGCGCGAACTGCTGCTGGCCAGGCCCTTCACCACCCATCTTCCGCTGTCGGACACCGTGGACAGCCCCATGGCAAAGCCGCTTTCTCCGCGCCACGTACCGCCGCCCATGCTGAACATGCTCCTGCCGGGCAGATAGGCCTGCGGCAGCGCCGACATCGCCATGGCGGAAGCCACGCCGGCGCTCAACCGGTTGTCCAGCCCTTGCACGTTCTTGCGCAAGCCCGCCACCTGCTTGCTCAGGCCGCTTTCTACTTCTCGCAACTGGCTCACGTTCACCGCGTCGGTTCCCGCAGCGCCGCGGGCCACGTGCGTGATCTGGCGTTCGGCTCCGGCCGCGCCCACCGAAACCGTGTCGTCGCGGTCGGCGACAGACCCCGCGCCCAGCGCCACGGCATTACTGCCCGACGCCTTGCTGCCGTTGCCCAACGCCGTGGCTCCCGCGCCGGACGCCTGCGCGCCATTGCCGATCGCGGTGCTGTTCTTACCCGAGGCCACGGCGCCCGCGCCGCCCGCCGCCGAGTTGCCGCCGCTGGCCTTGGGCGGCTTGGCCGCCTTTACTTCCTGGCTGGTCTGGAACATGCCCGCGGCGCCATTGCCGATGTTCGTCACATCGCCTTCGATGCCGGTCATGCGTTCGTCCAGCGCGGTGAGTTGGTCGCCGACCTGGAGCACATTGCCTGCCACGTCCTGCAAGCGTTTGTCGGTATAGTCGTTGGCCTGCTTGAGCGCGCCGTCCAGCTGCCGCAGATTCACGGCGTCCGTGGCCTCGCGGCCGTCGGCCAGATTGCTGAGCGTGCGTTCCGCGCCCGACGAGCCCACCGACACCGTGCCGGCCGACTTGTTTTGCGCCTCCGAATACTTGCCGGCATAGCTCTGCGCTCCCCGGTCCGCCACGGCGCCTCCGCCCAACGCCACGTCGCCATCCTTCCCTGCGACCGCGCCGTTGCCCAAGGCCACCGAGTTCACCCCGTTGGCCGCCGCGCCCGGTCCGACCGCGATACTGCCTGGACCATTGGCCTGTGAATCCGGCAGCGCCGCCGACGCCCCGCCGTTGGCATGGAAGTACTTGATTCCGGCGCCGCCCTTGGTGAAGTTGTCGACCGTATCGCCTATAGCCTTCACGTACTGGTTGGTCTCGAACAACTGCGAACCATTGACCGCATCCGTGCTGTCCGCCGACAGCGCGCCCCGCGCCACATTCCTCAGCACGGTGGCCGCCCCGCCGGGATTAAACGTCACCATGCCGTAGTTGCTGGTGCCGTCCGCATTGAGGTCGTATTTCACCCCTCCCGCGTCGAGCCCGCTCACATTCGAGGCCAGCGCCTTCAACTGGCTGACGTTCACGGCGTCGGAATCCACAGTACCCGCAGCCACCCCGTTGATCTGCCGATACATGCCGGCATCGGCGTCACCCACAGACAACGCGGCCAAGGTGCTGCGCGTGGCGTTCACGGACGCGCCATTGGCGCCCAGGGGCACATATCCTGCTGCCCCGGCCACCGTCTTGGCGACCGATCTCGCACCCAGCGCTACGCCACCGCCCGCGACAACCTGGCTGCCGGCGCCCAGGGCCACCCCCTGGACGGCATCAGCCAGGGCCTGCGTTCCCGCCGCAATGCTATCCGCTGACGTGGTACGCGCCTGCTGTCCCAGGGCGATGCCGCCGGGCGCCCCCTGGTCCACTACCGCCCGATCCCCGATCCCCAGGCCGCGGTCCCCATTGACCACGGCCTGCGGGCCGACCGCGATCGACTCAAGCCCTACCGCCAGCGAATCGGAAGTCGTCGAGTTCACATGGAAGTACTGGGTCCCAGTGGTCGTCAAGGAGCCGATCGCGCCGGTCAGTTGGCGCAAAGTCACCGCATCATGCTCCTCGGTCCCGTCCGCCACGTTGGTAATCTGGCGGTACGCGCCATCGCGACCCACGGATACCGCTCCCAGCAAGGTGAGATCCGCCGTGTTGAACGGCACCAGGGCGCCACCGCTGCCGACCGCAAGGCTGCCCGTGGTCGGCGTCAGCGCCCGGGCGGACACGGAGCCTGAACCCAGCGCCACGCTCCCTTCCTGGCTCGCCTGGGCATCGCGTCCCAACGCCAGCGCGTCGCCGGCCGACGTCCGCGCGTTGTAGCCCAGCGCCGTGCTGCCCACGCCCTGCGCGTAGGCATCATCTTCCGCCAGTCCCAACTCGTTGGTCCGCGCATAACGCAAGCCCAGCCCATTGTCGGCCTTGCTGATCAGGCTAGGGTTCCCCGTCAGGTGTGTGTACGTGTCGCCCATGGTCGTCAGGGTATCGCCCATGCCCGTCAAGGTATCGCCCATGCCCGTCAGCCTGTCGCCCACGCGCTGTACGTCCTGGTTCGTCTCATGCAGTTGCGCGCCGTTCACTGCATCGGTGCTGGTGGCCGTCACGGCCCCGCGCGCCAGGTTGGTCAGCCTGGTGCCGCCCGTCATGCCGCCGTCCGTCGATGCCGATCCCGCCAGCGTGATCAGGTTCTTGGGATCGCCCGCGTTGCCGTCATAGGTCACCGCCCGGTCGCCCAGGCTGCCCACGTTCTCGGCCACGGACTTGAGCTGGCTTACGTTCACCGCATCCGTGTCGGACGCGCCCGCGGCCAGGTGGCTGAGGCGGCGTTCCGCGCCCGCCGAGCCTATGCTCACTTCGCCGACTGGCGCAGCGCCCGCCACCGCCGCCGTACCTGAGCGGTACGCCGCCGCGCCCAGCGTCGCGCCATTGGCGACCGCGTTCGCGCCCAGCGCCACGCTGCCGGCATGGCTTGCCTGGGCCTCGCGGCCCAGCGCCAGCGCGTTGTCGGCCGTGGCTCGCGCGTTGTAGCCCAGCGCCGTACTGCCGGGGTTCTGCGCATAGGCGTCGCTGGGCGTCAACCCGCGCTCGTTGGTCCGCGCATAGCGGATGCCCAGGCCGTTGGCGTCCGTGTACGTTGCGCTCGTGTCCCCGGTGAGATTCGCCAGCGAGCCGCCGAGGCTGGTGAGCGTATCGCCCAAGGTCGTGACCGTACCGCCGATGGTCGTGACCGTATCGCCGAGATTCGTCACGGTGTCGCCCAGGGTCGTGACGGTGTTGCCCATGCTGGTCACCGTGTCGCCCATGGTCGTGACCCTGTCGCCCACGCGCTGCACGTCCTGGTTCGTCTCGTGCAGTTGCGCACCGTTCACCGCATCGGTGCTGGTGGCCGACACGGCCCCGCGCGCCAGGTTGGTGAGCCTGGTGCCGCCCGTCATGCCGCCGTCCGTGGATGCCGATCCCGCCAGCGTGACCAGGCTCTTGGGATCGCCCGCGTTGCCGTCATAGGTCACCGCCCGGTCGCCCAGGCTGCCCACGTTCTCGGCCACGGACTTGAGCTGGCTTACGTTCACCGCATCCGTGTCGGACGCGCCCGCGGCCAAGTGGCTGAGGCGGCGTTCCGCGCCCGCCGAGCCTATGCTCACTTCGCCGACTGGCGCAGCGCCCGCCACCGCCGCCGTACCTGAGCGGTACGCCGCCGCGCCCAGCGTCGCGCCATTGGCGACCGCGTTCGCGCCCAACGCCACGCTACCGGCGTGGCTTGCCTGGGCCTCGCGGCCCAGCGCCAGCGCGTTGTCGGCCGTGGCTCGCGCGTTGTAGCCCAGCGCCGTACTGCCGGCGTTCTGCGCGTAGGCATCGCTGGGCGTCAACCCGCGCTCGTTGGTCCGCGCATAGCGGATGCCCAGGCCGTTGGCGTCGGTGTATGTCGCGCTCGTGTCCCCGGTGAGATTCGCCAGCGAGCCGCCGAGGCTGGTGAGCGTATCGCCCAAGGTCGTGACCGTACCGCCGATGGTCGTGACCGTATCGCCGAGATTCGTCACGGTATCGCCCAGGGTCGTGACGGTGTTGCCCATGCTGGTCACCGTATCGCCCATGGTCGTCACCCTGTCGCCCACGCGCTGCACCTCCTGGTTCGTGTCATGCAGTTGCGCACCGTTCACCGCATCGGTGCTGGTGGCCGACACGGCCCCGCGCGCCAGGTTGGTGAGCCTGGTGCCGCCCGTCATGCCGCCGTCCGTGGATGCCGATCCCGCCAGCGTGATCAGGCTCTTGGGATCACCTTCGTTGCCGTCATACGTCACCGCCCGGTCGCCCAGGGCATTCACCGCCTGATTCGTCGCATTGAGCTGCGAACCGTTGACGGCATCCGTGCTAAGGGCGCCAAGCCGCCCCGCCGCAACGTTCGTGATGGAGCGCTCCGCACCCGTGCTGCCCACGCTGACCGTGCTGGCGGGCGCCGACCCGGCGAACGAATAGGACCGCCCCGCGATCGCGGCGCCAGACGTGCCGACGGCGGCAGCAGTCGCGGAGCCCGCCCCCAGCGCGACGTCGTCCGAGTTGGTTGCGACCGAATCGAACCCCAACGCCATGCTCCGCGCCGCCAGCGCGTTGGCATCGTTGCCTACGGCCAACGCCGCGGCGCCCGCAGCCGCCGAGCTATTGCCCAGCGCGACGGCGCCTGGTCCCGAGGCCCGATTGGCATTGCCCAACGCCACCGAGTTTTCACCGATCGCCGAGCTGCCGCGACCGATAGCCACCGCGGAGAAGTTTCCTGTTGCGCCATCAGCCACGCTGCCAATGCCCAGGGCCACATCGCCATCGCGCCGTGCCTGCGCACGCGTGCCTATCGCAACGGAATCCGCCCCCATGGCACGCGATTCTCCTGCGACCGCAACGGCGTTGAGCCCCGATGCCTGCGCACCCGCCGCCGCCGAATTGGACGAATTATTGCCGCCGATCGCGACGCTGCCGACGGCCGTGGCACGCGCCCATTGACCAAGAGCGGTCGAACCCAGGGCAAGGGCTCCGGCCTGCATGCCTACAGCGGTGCTCCGAATTGCCGCCGTAGCCGCAAACCCCAGGGCGGTCGCGGCATTGCCCGTCGCCGTCGCTTGAAAGCCCAGGACCTGCACGCCGGTGTAGCCGCCGCCATCAGCATCGCATCCGATAACGTTGGACCACAGGCCGGATCCATCGCTCGGAGTCTTGCCCGCAGGATAGGCTACGCCGTCGGGTCCCGTCGCCTTGGGAGAGGCGCAACCATTCGGGTTGTACGTTGATGCATGAACCTGCGGACCCGTACCCGCCAGACCGGCAAGTATCGCAAGCCCCGCTGCGATATCCAGCCGCATGTTCAGCTTCAGGCGCTTCCGAATGGACTGCCGGCCTCCCGCCGCGTCTTCGTCCGCATCGATCCAAACGTTCCTGAGTATCTTGTTCATGAATGGATGCTCCAGTTCAAAAACTCTAGGGAAGTTCTCGTCTACGCAGCCATTACGTGTGACTCAAACGGCACCCGGAACACGCTGCGGCGACTAACGCCACCCGCTATGCAAGCGGCCGGGCTCTCGCCAACTGCGCCACGCAAGCGGTCGATCTATTGATGGAGATGGAAAAGGAAATGCGCCAGGACCAACGCGGGACGCCTCGCTTGCCGGCGGAGGAGTCCCGCAGCGACTGCATCGGGTGATGCATTGAGGCCAAGACTACGGCGCGCAATTGCAATCGCACATTGCACTTGGGCCTATGGGACGTATCGGCGCAGCCTTCCTATGCCGGCTGGCCGCAGGTAGGTAACAGCGGAAACCAACATTTCCGCCATTCCACCCACTAAACAAATGGACCGCTCATCCGTCTCAGAATCGGGGCATTGGTTTCATGAGGAGCGTTCCGTGGATTTGTTGGCAGCGATACGCATTTTTCTCCGCGTGGTGGAACGCGGAACCATCTCGGGCGCGGCGCGCGATCTCGACATGAGCCAACCATCCGTGAGCGAACGCATCGACAAGCTGGAGCGTTTCCTAAGCGCCCGCCTCTTGGTGCGCAGTTCGCGCAAGCTGAGCTGCACGGCTGAAGGCCGGACGTTCTACGAACAGGGCAAGCAGCTGCTGGACGCGGCGGAATTGACAATAAATTCCGTATCGTTAAGTAACGCCAAGATACAAGGAAGCCTGAGACTCGCCGCGCCGCAGTGCCTGGGCGAGATCGTGGTTCCCAAGGCCCTGATGAACGTGCGCACGGCACACCCCGATCTGCACGTGGATCTCATGCTGAACGACACCATCGCCGACCCGGTCACCGAGGGCCTCGACATTTCGCTGCGGCTGGGCCGCCTCAATGAAAACGGAGGCTATATAGCTTTCCCGCTTGGCTGGGTGGCCCGCAAGCTGGTCGCGGCGCCTTGTTACCTTGCGGCTCACGGCCCCATAGAAACGCCGGCGGACTTGGCCTTCCATCCGTTCATTCGTTTGAAGGCCATTTTCGCGAACGACCAGGTGCCGCTCTCGCGCGAAAACGGGCCGGTGGTCCAGACGCGCATCAGGACCGCCATGACGGTCAGCCACTGGCGTCCCATGTACGATCTGATCCTCTGCGGCGGCGGCACGCGGCATCCTGCAGCATCCCGCGTGCGCCAAGGCACTGGCGCAAGGACGCCTCGTCGAACTGCTGGACGGCTATCGCGTTCCGCCGCTTCCGCTCAATGCGCTGATTCCGCCCCTGCGTCCGATGCCGCAGCGCGTGCGGGCGGTCCTGGACCTGTTGAAGCGGGACATTCCAGCGCTGCTCCCGCCAGCTGCTTGAACCGCCCATCCGTCCCAGCACATTGTTACGCCGTGGTGCAACATTGACGCCCTTCAAAGCCATCTGCTAAAAGCTTCGGTATCCGCACGTTAAACGCAATGCCCCAACTGTCGTAGTGAGGTGCTGTGTGCAAAACGAGTCCGATGGCTACACCAAGCCTCAGGAACTACGAAGTTTCCTGTTCCTGACGGCTGTCATGGCCCCCGTCCTGTCGGTCATCATCGTGGCAGGCTACGGTTTCCTCGTCTGGTTCTATCAGCTGATTGCCGGCCCTCCCGGTAGCTGATGCGACGCGACGGAACCCCTCCCATGTCCGCGCTCCCCCACTCCGCGCCGCCTGCGGCGCCGCCAGAGCTGCACATCGCCAGCATGGTGGTGCACGCCGCGCCGCGCCGCTTGCCCGACGTCCGCCAGGCGATTCTTGCAATTGCCGGAGCGGAAATCCATGGCGCTTCCGACACTGGAAAGCTGGTGGTCACCCTGGAAGCCCCCTCCACCGACGACATGATGGCCCGGATCTCAGAGATCCAGCGCCTGGATGGCGTGCTGGCTTCGGCGCTGGTCTACCAGCACGCCGACTCGCTGGACGCGATGAACGAGGAGATTGACGATGGCAATGGCTCGTAGAGACTTCATCAAGCAATCTGCCGCGGCCGCGGCCGCGACTGTGGCTGGCATACCCATCGTCGGTTACACGCAGAACATCGTCACCGAATCCGAGGCCGCCAAGCTCAAGTGGTCCAAGGCGCCCTGTAGGTTCTGCGGGACCGGCTGCGGCGTGAACGTCGCCGTGAAGGACAACCAGGTCGTGGCCACGCACGGCGATTTCAACGCCGAGGTGAACAAGGGCCTGAACTGCGTCAAAGGTTATTTCCTGTCCAAGATCATGTACGGCAACGACCGGCTGACCACGCCGCTCTTGCGCATGAAGGACGGCAAGTACGCCAAGGACGGTGAATTTGCCCCAGTGTCCTGGGACCAGGCCTTCGACGTCATGGCCGAGCAGTTCAAGCGCGTACTGAAGGACAAGGGTCCCGAGGCCGTGGGCATGTTCGGCTCGGGCCAATGGACCGTCTGGGAAGGGTATGCCGCGCTCAAGCTGATGAAGGCGGGCTTTCGCAGCAACAACCTGGACCCGAACGCGCGCCACTGCATGGCCTCGGCCGCGGTGGGCTTCATGCGCACCTTCGGCGCTGACGAGCCCATGGGCTGTTACGACGACATCGAGAACGCCGATGCCTTCGTACTGTGGGGCTCCAACATGGCGGAGATGCACCCGATCCTGTGGACCCGCGTGACCGATCGCCGACTGTCCGCGCCCAAGACCAAAGTCGTCGTACTGTCCACCTTCGAGCACCGTTCCTACGAGCTGGCCGACATCGCGCTGACCTTCACGCCGCAGACGGACCTGGCGATCCTGAACTACATCGCCAACCACATCATCCAGACCAAGCGCGTGAACCGGGATTTCGTGGACAAGCACACGACTTTCCGCGAAGGCAATGCCGACATCGGCTACGGCCTGCGGCCCGATCATCCGCTGCAGAAGGCCGCCAAGAACGCGGGCGACGCCGGCGGCTCCAAGCCCATCACGTTCGACGATTTCGCCAAGTTCGTTGCCAAGTACGACCTGGACTACACCGCCAAGCTGAGCGGCCTGCCCAAGAAGCAGCTGGAAGAGCTGGCCGAACTCTATGCCGACCCGAAGGTGCGCGTCACATCCTTCTGGACCATGGGTTTCAACCAGCACACCCGCGGCGTATGGGCCAATAACATGGTCTACAACATCCATCTGCTGACCGGCAAGATCTCCACGCCGGGCAACAGCCCGTTCTCGTTGACCGGCCAGCCCTCGGCCTGTGGCACCGCCCGCGAGGTGGGCACCTTCTCGCACCGCCTGCCGGCCGACCTGGTGGTGACCAATCCCAAGCACCGCGCGCACGCCGAGGAAATCTGGCAGTTGCCCGACGGCACGATCCCCAGCAAGGTGGGTGCGCATGCGGTCCTGCAGAACCGCATGCTCAAGGACGGCAAGATCAACGCCTATTGGGTGATGGTCAACAACAACATGCAGGCCGCGGCCAACCTGATGAATGAAGGCCTGCCCGGCTACCGCAACCCCGACAACTTCATCGTGGTGTCGGACGCCTACCCCACCGTTACCACTATTTCGGCCGACCTGATCCTGCCGGCCGCCATGTGGGTCGAAAAGGAAGGCGCCTACGGCAACGCGGAACGCCGCACCCAGTTCTGGCACCAGCTGGTCAACGCGCCGGGCGAGGCGCGCTCGGACCTGTGGCAACTGATGGAGTTTTCCAAGCGCTTCAAGGTCGAGGACGTCTGGCCTGCCGATCTGCTGGCCAAGAAGCCCGAATACCGCGGCAAGACGCTGTTCGACGTGCTGTTCGCCAACGGCAAGGTCAACCGCTATCCCAACACCGAGCGCGACAAGGACTACGCCAACCAGGAAGCCGAGGCTTTCGGCTTCTATGCGCAGAAGGGGCTGTTCGAGGAATACGCCGAATTTGGCCGCGGCCATGGCCACGACCTGGCGCCGTTCGATACCTACCATGAAGTGCGCGGCCTGCGCTGGCCCGTGGTCAAGGGCAAGGAAACGCTGTGGCGCTACCGCGAAGGCAGCGACCCCTACGTCAAACCAGGAGCCGGTTTCGAGTTCTACGGCAACGCCGACGGCCGCGCCGTGATCTACGCCCTTCCCTATGAACCGCCCGCGGAATCGCCGGACAAGGAATACCCGTTCTGGCTGTCCACCGGACGCGTCCTGGAACACTGGCATTCGGGCTCGATGACGCGGCGGGTGCCGGAGCTGTACCGGGCCTTCCCCAACGCGGTCTGTTTCATGCACCCCGATGACGCCCAGGAAATGGGCCTGCGGCGCGGCGTCGAGGTGGAGGTCGTGTCGCGGCGCGGCAAGATGCGCACGCGCCTGGAAACCCGCGGGCGCGACAAGCCGCCGCGCGGCCTGGTGTTCGTGCCCTGGTTCGACGCTGGCCAGTTGATCAACAAGGTCACACTGGACGCCACCGATCCGATCTCGTTCCAGACCGACTTCAAGAAGTGCGCGGTCAAGATCGTCAAGGTCTGAAAGGCGAACCGGAGACAGCCATGAACCTACGCGCCCTTACTCTCGCGACATGCGTCATCCTTGGTTCGGCCGCCTGGGCGGCGCCGCCGCTGGAGGTCGAAGACCCCATGCGCGGCCCCACCCCGGTCGCGCAGGAAACCGACCCGCCGCTCATCAGTCCGGTCGAAAACAAGGACATCCGCCGCATGCGCACGTATTCCATGCAGCCGCCCACCATTCCGCACAAGATCGACGGCTACCAGGTCGACAAGGACTTCAATCGCTGCCTGGCCTGTCACGCCCGCGTGAACACCGAGGAAACCCAGGCCCCGCCCCTGAGCGTGACCCACTACATGGACCGCGACAGCAACGTGCTGGCGGAAGTCTCGCCGCGCCGCTACTTCTGTGTGCAGTGCCACGTGCCGCAGACCGAGGCCAAGCCTCTCGTGTCCAATACTTATCAGGACATCGATGTGATCCTCAAGCGCCTGTCCGCCCCGGCGCCCGCCAAGAAGTAAGCGACCGGAGGCAGCCATGCTCGGACTCATCAAGCGCTACTGGAACATCATCCGACGGCCCAGCGTGCATTTCAGCCTGGGCTTCCTGACGGTCGGCGGTTTCATCGGCGGCATCCTGTTCTGGGGCGCCTTCAACACCGCCATGGAACTCACCAACACCGAGAAGTTCTGCACCGGCTGCCACGAAATGCGCGACAACGTGTACGCCGAGCTGAAAGGCACCATCCACTTCACCAACCGCTCCGGCGTACGCGCGCTGTGCTCGGACTGCCACGTGCCGCACAACTGGACCGACAAGATCGCGCGCAAGATGCAGGCGTCCAAGGAAGTCTGGGGCAAGATCTTCGGCACCATCGACACGCGCGAAAAGTTCGTTGAAAAGCGCCTGGAGCTGGCCCAGCACGAATGGGCGCGCTTCAAGGCCAACGATTCGCTGGAATGCCGCAACTGCCACAATTACGAGTACATGGACTTCACGCGCCAGAGTCCGCGCGCGCAGAACATGCACTCCACCTATCTGGCGGACAAGAGCAAGACCTGCATCGATTGCCACAAGGGCATCGCCCACAAACTGCCGAACATGGGACCGGGCCCGACCTCCATGGCGCCCGAGCCCACGGGCCCGGGCAAGGAAGTGGCGCATGCGGCCCGCTGATGCGCCGCCGCCCATGCTTTGCGCGCGCGGCCTGACCAGCCGCCGCGGCTATTCCGCGCCCGTGGACTTCGAGCTGCATGGCGGCCAACTGCTGCATGTGCGCGGCGCCAACGGCAGCGGCAAGACCAGTCTTCTGCGCATGCTCGCGGGCTTGCTGCGGCCGCTGGCCGGCAGCGTGCTGTGGCGCGGCGGCGACGCACGCCACGATCCCGCCGGCTACCGTGCCTGCATGGCCTACCTGGGGCATGGCAACGGCCTGTGCGGCGAACTGAGCGCCGCCGAGAACCTGCGTTACGCCCTGCACGTCGCCGGCACGCCGCAGGCAGAAACTCGTTTATCGGACACCTTGCGCGCATGGCGCCTGGAATCCTGCGCCGACATGCCCGCCCTGCGCCTGTCCCAGGGACAGGGCCGGCGGCTGGCGCTGGCGGCGGTCGTGCTCGGCGCCAAGCCCCTGTGGCTGCTGGATGAACCCGACGCCGGGCTGGACACTGCCAGCCTGGAGCAATTGCGCCTGGCGCTGGAAGCCCACCTCGCGGCTGGCGGCGCCGCCGTGCTCGCCTCGCACCGCGAACCTGGCACCGCCGCCGCACATACTCAAACCCTGGACATGGATGACTACGCGGATGCTGGCTACGCTGTCGCAGTTGGCATTGCGTGAAATCCGCCTGGCCTGGAGACGGCCCGCGGACACGCTGGGCGCCACCCTGTTTTTCATCGTGGCCGGCACGCTGTTCCCCCTGGCGGTCGGTCCCGACCCCGCGCTGCTGCTGGCCATCGGGCCGGGCGTGCTGTGGGTCTGCGCCCTGCTCGGCGTCCTGCTGACGCTGAACCGGCCTTTCGCCCAGGACTACGACAACGGCGCGCTGGAACAGCTGCTGGTGTCGCCGCATCCGCTGCCGCTGCTGGTGGGCGCCAAACTGGCGGCGCACTGGTTCAGCAGCTGCCTGCCCCTGATCCTGGCCAGCCCGGTGCTGGCCCTGCAATTCGGCCTGTCGCCGCAGGCCATCGGCATCCTGGTCCTGTCGCTGCTGCTGGGCACGCCGACGCTGGCGCTGGTCGGCGGGCTGGGCGCGGCGCTGACGCTGGGCCTGCGCGGCGGCGCCCTGCTGCCGCTGCTGGTGCTGCCGCTGTATGTGCCGGTGCTGATCTTCGGCGCTGGCGCGGTGTCGGCCTCGCACGCCGGCATGGGCGCCGGACCGCAATTGTCATTGCTGGGCGCATGCCTGTGCCTGGCCATCCTGTTATGCCCCTGGAGCGCCTCGGCGGCGCTGCGCGTGGCGCTGGACTGAGGACGCCATGCACAAGCATCCTGCCCTGAATGCGTATCCGCCGGCCGCGGCAGCCGGCGCGGGCTGGCTGCGCTACGCCTCGCCCGCTGCCTTCTATCCGCTGGCCGGCCGCATGATTCCGTGGCTGGCGCTGGGCGCCGCGCTGTTCGCGGCCGCAGGCCTGTATGTGGGGCTGGCCGTCGCCCCCACCGACAGCCAGCAGGGCGAGGTCTACCGCATCCTCTTCATCCATGTCGGGGCGGCCTGGATGTCGATGTTCCTGTATCTGGTCATGGCGCTGTACGCCGCGCTGGGACTGATCTTCAATACCCGCCTGTCGTTCATGATGATGCGGGCGCTGGCTCCCACCGGCGCGCTGTTCACCTTCCTGACCCTGTGGACCGGCGCGCTGTGGGGCAAGCCGACCTGGGGCGCCTGGTGGGTATGGGACGCGCGGCTCACCTCCGAACTGATACTGCTGTTCCTGTACCTGGGTTTCATGGCCTTGCAGGCAGCCGCTGCCGACGACGCGCAGCGCGCCGACCGCGGCGGCGCCATCCTGGTGCTGGCGGGCGTGATCAACGTGCCCATCATCTATTTTTCGGTGCGCTGGTGGAGCACGCTGCATCAGGGCGCATCGATCAATCTCACCACCGCGCCCAGCATGGCCCATATCATGGTGACCGCGATGCTGCTGATGGTGGCGGCGTTCTGGCTCTATAGCGCAGCGGCCGCGCTGGCGCGCGTGCGCGGCATCATTGCCGAGCGCGAGCCGGGTGCGGTCCGTGCGGACCGGACGCGGCGGGAGGCGGCATGAGCTGGCAAGCGCTATTCTCGCTGCAAGGCCACAGCCCCTATCTGCTGGGCGCGTACGGCGTGACGCTGGCGCTGATCGGCCTGGAAGCGTTGGTGTTATGGCGCCGTAGCCGCGCCCGGCGCGCGGCGCAGAATACCGCCCGCGCTGACGGGACGGCGCGATGAGCCCGCGCAAGCGCCGCGCGCTGGCCATCCTGGGCGGCCTGGGCCTTCTGGCCGCGGCCGCCGCGCTGGTGCTCAATGCCCTGCAATCCAACCTGGTGTTTTTCTTCAGCCCCACGCAGGTGGTGGCCAAGGAAGCGCCCGCCAGCGGCAGCTTCCGCGTCGGCGGCCTGGTGGAGCAAGGGTCGCTGCGCCGCGAGGCCGACGGGCTGACGCTGCGCTTCGTGGTGACGGACACCGCGCACACCGTGCCGGTGACCTACCAGGGACTGCTGCCCGACCTGTTCCGCGAGGGTAAGGGCGTGGTGGTGGCCGGCAAGCTGGGGCCGGACGGCGTGTTCCGCGCCACCGAGGTGCTGGCCAAGCACGACGAGAACTACATGCCGCCCGAGGCCGCCGATGCGCTCAAGCGCGCGGGCGCCAAGCCCAACGCCATGCGCGCGGAGGCGCAATGATTCCCGAGATCGGCCTGTTCAGCCTGATCCTGGCGCTGCTGGTGGCGCTGGCGCAAGGCGTGCTGCCGCTGGTGGGCGCAGCCACCGGCTGGCAGGCGGGGCTGAGGGTGGCGCGGCCCGCCGCCATCGGCCAGTTCGGCCTGACCACCGTGGCCATAGGCTGCCTGGCCTGGGCGTTCGTGGACAACGATTTTTCCGTGCTGTACGTGGCCGCGAATTCGCATGCGGACCTGCCCGCCGCCTACCGCTTCGCGGCGGTGTGGGGCGGACATGAAGGATCGCTGCTGTTGTGGCTGTACCTCCTGACCGCCTGGACCCTGGCCGTGGCGCTGTGCAGCCGCCGCCTGCCCCTGCCCTTCGTCGGCCGTGTGCTGGCGGTGATGGGCTGGATCAGCGTGGGCTTTCTGCTGTTCCTGCTGTTCCTGTCCAACCCCTTCGAGCGGCTGATGCCGCCCGCCATGGCCGGGCGCGACCTGAATCCGCTGTTGCAGGATCCGGGGATGATCGTGCATCCGCCCATGCTGTACATGGGTTACGTCGGCTTCTCCGTGGCCTTCGCCTTCGCCATCGCGGCGCTGCTGTCGGGCGAACTGGACGCCATGTGGGCGCGCTGGGTGCGCCCCTGGACGCTGGCGGCCTGGACCTTCCTGACCATAGGCATACTCCTGGGCAGCGCCTGGGCCTATTACGTGTTGGGCTGGGGCGGATGGTGGTTCTGGGATCCCGTGGAAAATGCCTCCTTCATGCCCTGGCTGGCGGGCACCGCGCTGATCCATTCCCTCATCGTGACCGAGAGGCGCGGCGCTTTCCGCAGCTGGACCGTGCTGCTGGCGATCTGCACGTTTTCGCTCAGCATCCTGGGGACGTTCCTGGTGCGCTCGGGCGTGCTGACCTCCGTCCATGCCTTCGCCGTGGATCCCGGACGCGGCCTGTACATACTGGGATTCATGCTGGTGATCGTGGGTGGATCGCTGGCGCTCTATGCCTGGCGCGCCCCCACGGTAGGCCTGGGCGGCGGATTCTCGCTGCTGTCGCGCGAATCCCTGCTGCTGTCCAACAATGTGGTGCTGACGGTGGCGGCGGGCTCGGTGCTGCTGGGCACGCTGTATCCGGTCGTGCTGGACGTGCTGGAGTGGGGCAAGATCTCCATCGGTCCGCCCTATTTCGAAGCCGTGTTCGTGCCGCTGATGACGCCGGCCATTTTCCTGATGGGCGTCGGTCCGGTGGCGCGCTGGAAGCAGGCAGAGCTGCCCGACCTGGGCCGCCGCCTGCGCGTGGCCTTCGCAGTCAGCGTCGCGACCGCGGTGCTGCTGCCGCTGGCCATGCCGGGCCCGGCGCGGCTGGGGTCGCCCATGGTGATGCTGGGGCTGTGGCTGGCCGCCTGGTCGGTCGCCAGCGCCGCGGCGCACGCCTGGCAGCGGCTGACGGACGGCGACGGCCAATGGCTGCGCCGGCTGGGCCGCCAGCCGCGTTCCTGGTACGGCATGCTGCTGGCGCACGCGGGTGTAGGCATCTTCATTGCCGGAGTCACCCTGGCCAACGGCTATGAAGTCAAGCAGGAGCTGCGGATGGAGCTCGGCTCCACCCAGGAAGCGGGCGGCTACGCGTTCACCTTCGCCAGCATTGCCCCGGCTGCCGGGCCGAACTACAGCGCGCAGCGCGCCGTATTCCCGGTGACCCGGGACGGCAAGCCGGTGCTGACGCTGTATCCGGAAAAGCGCCTCTACACGGTGCAGGACATGGCGCTGAGCCAGGCCGACATCGACAGCGGCTTCACCCGCGACCTGTTCGTGGCGCTGGGCGAACCGGTGGGCGACAAGGCCTGGACGGTGCGCCTGCAGGTCAAGCCCTTCATGACCTGGATCTGGACGGGCTGCATCCTGATGGCGCTGGGTGGTCTGCTGGCGGCCGGCGACAAGCGCTACCGCCGCGCGCAGGAGCCGGCGCGTGCGCCGCAGCCGGCCATGCCCGCCGCCGCGCGACCCACGCGGGAGGGAGCCTGATGCTGCGTTACCTGGTGCCGCTGGCCGCCTTCCTGGCCATGGCCGTGTTCCTGGCGATGGGCCTGTCGCGCGATCCGCGGGCGGTTCCCTCGGCCATGATCGACAAGCCCGCCCCCGCCATCGGCCTGCCCGTCCTGCTGGATCCCGGCAAAAAGCTGGAGGTGCAATCGCTGCGCGGCCAGGTCTGGCTGCTGAATGTGTGGGCCTCCTGGTGCGGGCCATGCAAGGACGAACTGCCGGTGCTGCGCGAAGCCGCCCGGCGCCACGGCATTCCGCTGTACGGCTTGAACTACAAGGACAAGCCGGAAGAAGCCGAAGCCTGGCTGGCGCGCAACGGCAATCCCTACATCGCATCCGCCAGCGACATCGACGGCCGCGTCGGCATCGAATATGGCGTGTACGGCGTGCCCGAGACCTTCGTGATCGACCGCGACGGCCGCATCCGCTACAAGCAGCTGGGCCTGATCACGCCCGAGATCTGGCGCGACCGCATCCAGCCCGCCATCGAGGCGCTGCGATGAAGCGGCCCGCTGCCCTGTCTTGCAGCCTGTTGCGGGCCGTCCTGCGCACCCTGCTGCTGGCGCTGGCCTTGACCGCCGCCGCGCGCGCGCAAGTCCACGCTGGCGCCGCGCAGCCCTTGCCGCCTGTCCTGGAACAACGCGCCGACAAGCTGGCCCATGGACTGCGCTGCCTGGTGTGCCAGAACCAGACCCTGGCCGAGTCGAACGCGCCATTGGCCCAGGACATGCGCAAGCTGATCCGCGATCAATTGGCGGATGGCCGCAGCGACGCGCAGATCATGCAGTTCTTCGAAGACCGCTATGGCGACTTCGTGCGCTACGACCCGCCCTTCAAACCCATCACCTGGCTGCTGTGGCTGGGACCCTTCGCCCTGCTGGCGCTGGGCTTCGTGGTGCTGGTACGCACCTTGAAGCGCCGCGCCGGCGCGCGCGCCCCCCTGACCGCCGACGAACGCGCGCGCGCGGCGCGCTTCCTGGATACCGGCTCATGACCACACTCTGGATCATCGTGGTGCTCCTGCTGCTGGCGACCCTGCTCTGCCTGGTCCCGCCCTTGCTGCGGCGCGCGCCCGCCGCGCAACCCGAATCCGAGGCCAATGTGCGCGCGTTCTATCTGGCGCAGCGCGAGCAGTTGCGCCGCGACATGGACAACGGCAGCCTCACTGCCGCTGCGGGCATGCGTGCGGAAGAAGAGCTGCAGCGCGACCTGCTGCAGGATCTGGACTTGCGGCGCGGGCGCAGCGCGCCCTGGGCCGGGCAGCGCGCGGGCATCACCGCCGCCTGCCTGCTGACCGTGCTGATCCCGGTGGCGGCCGTGCTGCTGTACGGCCAATTGGGCAACCCGCGAGCGGCGGCCAGCGCCAGCGCGGGCCAGCCCGCCGAACCCCACGCGGCCGATACCGGCACCGACATGACGCTGGCCATCAATGCCCTGGCCCAGCGGCTGCGGACCGCGCCCGATGACGCCGACGGCTGGTACATGCTGGCGCGTTCGTATGAAACCCTGGGACGCTATGTCGATGCAGTGGCGGCCTACCAGCAGGTGCTGCGCCTGGTCCCCGGCCAGCCCGCGGTACTGGCCGACCTGGCCGACGCGCTGCTGTCGGCCAACCAGGGCAACCCCGACGAAGCCTCCATCGGGGCAGTGGCGCAAGCCCTCGCCGCACAACCGGATCAGCCCAAGGCCCTGGCCCTGGCCGGCATGATGGCGTTGCGCCGCGGCGACGCCGCCGAGGCGCTGGCGCATTGGGAACGGTTGCAGGCCCAGTTGCCGCCGGACTCTGAAGCCGCGCGGCAGATCCAGTCCAACATCGCGCAGGCGCGCGCCATGGCGGCCGCGCCTGCCAGTACAACTGCCGGCGCATCGACCGCGGCATCCGCGGCTTCGCCCCCCGGATCCGCCCCTGTCTCGGCATCGGCTCCTGCGTCCGCCGGCGCAGCGCCCGCGCCCTCCGCGACCGCCGCCCGCATCAGCGGACGCGCCAGCATCGCCGACGCGCTGCGCGGGCGGGTCCAGCCCTCCGACACCGTGTTCATCCTTGCGCGTCCCGAGGAAGGGTCGCGCATGCCGCTGGCAATCCTGCGCATGCAGGTCTCGGACCTGCCGCGGGATTTCGTGCTGGACGACAGCAGCGCCATGTCGCCGGACGCGACCTTGTCGCGCGCCAGCAAGGTGCGGGTGGAGATCCGCGTCAGCAAGTCCGGCACGGCCGCCGCGCGGCCGGGCGACCTGGGCGGTGCGCTATCCGGCGTCGGCATCCATACGGATGGACTGACGCTGGTAGCCGATACCGTCGTGCCCTGAGGCACACGATACCGGCCGCCTGCGTCCTCAGACCCGCTCGATCCGCGCCGGCAGCCCCTGGCGCACCGCCGCGCCGGACACCCAATCGATCCAGACGTTGGCGTGCTCGCCGCGCGTGGCGTCGCCGAATCCCAGGTCGTTCAGGTTCACGCCCGCGGCCAGCGCCGGATCGTGCGCCATGGGCTTGCCATCCACCACGTGCGCGCGGGCGCCCAACTCAGTGTGGCCGTAGCCGTGCTCGATCCCCACCGCGCCCGGCTGGATGCCGTCGCGCAGCAGCGCCAGCCCGGTCACCGCGCCGCCCGGCGTCACGATGCGCACCGCATCGCCGTTACGGATGCCCAGGCGTTCGCCGTCCTGCCGGTTGATCGATACCGGGTTGTGCGGATGCACCTGGCGCAAGCGGTTCACGCCGATGGACATGGAGCTCATCAGGTTGGACTTGAACGAGCTGAGCAGGAAGGGCCAGTCCTGCCGCGTGTATTGCGCGCGCATGTCGCTGCCGTCGGCCAGCCGCGTCGGGTACCAGGTCGGACAGCCGCTGTAGCGCTCGCCCGTCATGGAATGGCGAAAGCCCGCCAGTTCCTCGCTCCAGACCTGCAGCGGCTTGGCATAGGCCATGCGCGTCTGCCGCGTTCCGCCCTCTTCCACCCAGGCATCCTGCACTTTGTCGAAGCGCCCACCGCGGCTCATCACCATGGCCACCTGACGCCATTCGCCCGGTTTGAGCTTCTGCTGCAATAGCGCACCATAGCGGTCCACGCCGGTGAGCGCCATGTCGTCGTCGCTGGCCTCGGGCACGGGCTTGCCCGCCGCGAAGGCGATGTTGGCGATGCCGCGCAGGAAGAAGTCCTCCGGCGTGTCCAGCGCGTACTTGGCGCCGTCCTTGTCGGAGATGGCGCCCGCGCCGAAGCCCGGCATGCCCAGCCGCTTGGCGCAGGCGATCAGGAAGGTTTCCAGGCAGACCGGCTCGTCCGTGGCGGTACGCGCCACGCGCGGCTGCACGGCCGGCCAGCGCACGGTGGACGCCTTGGCCACCACGTCCGCCCAGGGCGCGGAGACGCCCCAGCTTTCGTAGGTCACCGTATCCGGCACGATGTAGTCGGCCAGCGCATTGGTCTCGTTGATGAAGGGGTTGATCGATACCGACAGCGGCAAGAGGCGCGGATCCTTCATCTTGTCGATGATGACGTTCTTCAGGCCGGCGATGCCGTAGATCGGGTTGCTCATGTGGTTGAACCAGACCTTGGCATGGTACGGATAGCCCGCCAGCGCGGACGCCAGCATTTCCGAGCTGAGCCCGCCGGTGGCCGGATACCAGGGCGCCGCGGCCGGATAGGCCGATTGGCCGGCAGCCTTTTTGCGCTTGAACTCGCTGGACTTCTCGTACGGGAAGCGGTTGCGCGACAGGCCCACGCCCTTGGGCGTGGCGCGGTTGGCAAAGCCGGCGATGTTGTAGCGCGGCCCCTGCCCATAGGGGGGGAACGGACCCGCGTCCAGCACCAGGCCGCCTTCCACGTTGAGGTTGCCCACCAGCGTGTTCAGCATGGCGATGGCATAGGCCGTATAGAAGCCCGAGCCGCTCATGGTGCCACCGTGCGCATCGGCCACGGCGCGCTTGCCGTAACTGGTGAAACGCTCGGCCAGCGACGCGATCTTGGCGGCCGGCACGCCGCTCAGTTCCGCGTATTCGTCCAGCGTCTTGCGGCGCGCTTCCTCGCGCAGCAGCGACAGCGAACTGCGCACGCGCAGCGCTTCTGGCGCGCCATCCATGCCGGGCGCGGCGACCGCGTCGTCCACGAACAGCGTGGCGGGCGCGGCCGCGGTGTGCGGCGCCAGCGTGCCGTCTTCCAGGCGCACGACGTACACGTCTTCCCACTTCTCGCCGGCATCGGCCGGACGCGGCCAGCCCAGGTCGGCGCCGCGCAGGAAACTGCCCAGGCGGGGATGACCAGGTTCCGCCACCACCAGATGGGTGGCGTTGGTCCAGGCCGCCTCGCCCGCGGCCTTCATGGCCGCAGGGCCGGGCTGCGCCAGCGCGCGGGCATCGTAACGTTCGTTGTCCAGGATCCAGCGGATCAGGCCCATGGCCAGACCCAGGTCGCCGGCCGGATTGACCGGCACCCATTCATTGCCCGATCCCGCCGACAGGCTGGACGAGGCAGGCAGCATCGGCGACACGACCACGTACGTAAAGCCAGTCTCTTCCGGCCGCACGCGGGCCTCGGCCAACTGGCGGGCCTGGCGCTGGAACGGGTTGCCGGCCTGCGCCGGCGCCGCGCCGATGAACAGGCCGAAGCGCGCGTTGTCCCAATCCGGCTTGCCGTGGGGCATGCCCTTCAGATCGCCCAGCGCCGCCCCCGCGCCCACGCGGAAGCTCTGGCCGCAATAGGAACCGTGGTTGCTGAAATTCACCGTGCCGAACGATTGCCCGGCAAAGCGCTGGATCAGCGGCGTACGGCCTTCGTTGGACGCGTCGGTGAACAGGAACTGGTTGACCTTGGCGCCATACTCGGGATTCTGCGGATCCAGCGGCGTTTCGCGGTCAAAGATGGCGCGCAGGCCGTCCACCTGGCCTTCGCCAAACAGATCGCCGCCTTCGCAGACTTCCTGAACCAGCTGTTCGAACGAGATGGTCTGCCACTTGCCCTCGCCGCGCTTGCCCACGCGCTTGAGCGGCTGCAGCACGCGGAACGGGCTGTTCATCTGCTCCAGCATGGCCGAGCCGCGCGCGCAGGACGTGGCGCGTCCTTCCAGGCCGTTGTCGCCGCCCAGTTGCGCATAGACGTCGCGCACCGGCGCTTCCATCGCGGCCGGTCGGGTCGTGGCCAGCGGATGGTAGGGGTTGCCGGCCACGCGCAGGATGCGGTTTTCCTTCGTGTCCACGCGCAGGCGCACGCCGCACTGGGTCCAGCAGCCCAGGCAGCTGGAGGGGCTGACCGTCTGGCCCGGCTGGGCGCTGAGCACGCCGGTCAAGGGATCGATGCGGAATTCCGGCGTCAGTGAATTGCCGCGCACGGCATGCGCCGTGGGCACGCCCGCCGTGCCTTGCGCCAGGCCCTTCACAGCCCGGACCACGGTCTCGCCGTAGCCCGCCGCGAACGCCGCCATGCCGCCGGCGACCACGCCGCCGCGCACCATCAGCTTGCGCCGCGCCTCGTCGCGCGGCTGATTGGCGGCCTCGTCCGGCGGGGCGTCGCGCTTGTCGTCTTCGTGTTGCTTGTCCATTGCTTTCATTCCATGTTCTTTCGTCTAGGGCCTGCGCACACACAGGCCCGGGCGACGGCGCTCAGGCCGCCACGCCGCGCGTGCGCGCTGGGAACAGTTCCAGGGCGTAGGTCACGGCGGCAACCAGCGCCACACACAGGCCCAGCACGCCCACCATGCCCAGCAAGCCATCGCTGCCCCAGGGCATGTCGTACAGGTAGAGGCCGGCGCCGTACTTCGGCACGCCCTGCACGCTCATGAAGACCACCCAGCGGAAGATCCACGCAGCCGCCAACATGGTCAGTGCCAGCGCCGCTGAAGGCAGCGGCGCGGCCAGCGTGCGCGCCGGGCGCTGCAACAGCGCGATCATGCAGAAGCCGGTCGCCACCGCGCCCGCCAGGCTGACGCGCCAGATCGGGAACTCGGCGAACAGGCGCAGCGCGGCGTCGAACGAAGGGTCCATGCCCAAGAGGCCCAGCAGCGCCCAGGCGCCGGCGCCCAGCGCCATCATCACCACCGCCGTCACGCTCAGGCTGCGCAACAGTTCCACCGGCATGGCCTGCGTGCCGCCCCGCAGCCAGCGGCCCACCAGGAACATGGCTCCCAGCGCGCCCAGCCAGGCGGTCAGCGCAAAGTTCACCGGCAGGAACACCGTGTGCCACAGCGGCCGCGAACGCAGCACCATGACCTCGGCGCCGGTATAGACCAGGATCGACAGCGCCGACACCGCCAGCGCCATGCCCAGCGCGCGCACCCAGCCGATGCGGCCCCACCACCAGGCGGCGCAGAACAGCAGCGCCAAGGTCACGAACACCGGCAGCAGCAAGGCGCCCAGCCACATCCAGGACCAGGGCGTGAAATGCGCGTAGAAGTGCCAGAAGCGGCCCGGCTGGTGCAGGTCCGCCAACAGCGACACGGGTGCGGCGATGGCGCTGACCAGCAGCACCGTCACGGCCGCGGGCAGCAACCGGCGGGCGGGCGAACCCGCGCTGCCAAAGGCCGCGAAAGCGGCGGTCAGCGCAGTGGTGGCGCTGATGCCGATGAGGAAGAAGTACTGCACGGCCCACGGCAGCCAGGCGGCGTCGTAGACCGGGGTCAACAATTCAGAGATCTGCATGGTCATCCCCTTCGATGGCTCAATGACCGCCAGCCAGCCGCACGCCGGCCTGGCCGTCGACCTGATGGACGAACGCATCGGGCAGGCCGATGTAATAGACGTGGGGATCGGTCTTCATTTCGGGCTTGAGCACCTTGATGTCCTGCTTGTGCTCGACCAGCAGCTTGGAAATGGCGCTGTCGGGATCATTCATGTCGCCGATGACGCGCGCGCCGCCCACGCAGCTTTCCACGCAGGCCGGCAGCAGCCCCGCTTCCAGGCGGTGCTCGCAGAAGGTGCATTTGTCGGCGGTCTGCGTTTCGTGGTTGATGAAGCGGGCGTCGTAGGGACAGGCCTGCACGCAATAGGCGCAGCCCACGCAGCGCTCGTTATCGACCAGCACGATGCCGTCTTCACGCTGGAAGGTGGCCTGCACCGGACAGACGGGCACGCAAGGCGGGTTGTCGCAATGGTTGCAGAGGCGCGGCAGCATCACCATGGAGGCGGGGCCGCCGGCGTCGGGCAGGACTTCGTATTGCAGGACGGTGGTGCGGAACTGCCCGATGGGAGGCAGGTTCTCCATGGAGCAGCTGACCGTACAGGACTGGCAACCGATGCACTTGCGCATGTCGACCACCATTCCGTAGCGCTTGCCCGGCATCCCCGGACGGCGCGGCGGCTGGCCGTTGATGCCGGTAGCCTCGGCGCGGATGGGAATAACGGTGGCCGCGGCCCCCAACCCCAATAAGCCCTTCAGGAAGCCACGTTTACCCGGGAGTGGCGGTTCCGGGGGGCTGGCGGGGGTACTCATAGTGCTTCTCCAAGCGTTAATTCTGTTACGGGAATTAACTTATCACTTGGAGTTATATAGAGACTTGATAAGGATCAAACCGGGGACGGATAAGCGTAAACCCGGAGCCGGTCCGCAACCCAACCCGTCAATCATCGACCTTGAGCGCCCGGCCCCAGGCGGCCAGCTTGTGCTCGAACGAGGCCGCCGCATGCGCCGGGCTGGTCGAAGGCAAGTCCATGTATTCCAACGGCACGGCCAGCCCCGGCAGCACGTGGCGGCGGTACATCGCCGCGGCCTTGGCGCCGTTGAAGCAGACCCGGACGATGCCAGGGTGGCGTTCAAGGAAGGTGGCGAAGTCATTGGCGACCAGGGTGTCGCCACGGATATCGGCGTCCAGGCTGCCGGGACGTTCACAGGCCTGCAGCACGTCCCACAAGGCGATGCCGGCAGCCTGCAGGGCCAGCAGGCGCTGTGCATAGTCCAGGCCGGGATCGAAGCCGAAGACGCTGGCCGCGATGGGCCAGAAGGCGTTGCGCGGATGGGCGTAATAGCGGCCCTGCCTGAGCGATGCCACGCCGGGCATCGAACCCAGCACCAGCACGCGCGCGCCAGCCCCCGCCACCGGGGCGAAGCCCTGGACCTGATCGTTATTGCCGCCCGCCTGGGCCGTGCGCATGCCGTCTTCCATGCCCAAAGGATACGCCAGCCGCGAGTTCCGCCTCCACTGTCCGATCCATGGAACAGTGCTTATCAATGCCAGGGACTACCGCCGAAGAGGTGGCGCCCTTATCTTATTAATCATGACGGACGGCCCCGCTGGGGCCGCGCAACAGGAAATACGACCATGAAGAAGATCCTCGGATTGCATGCCAGCCCCCGTCCCCACTGGGTGGGCGACGGCTTCCCGGTGCGCTCCATGTTCTCCTACAACGACAAAGGCAAGAACACCAGCCCGTTCCTGCTGCTGGACTACGCCGGCCCGGCGCAGTTCGAGCCGGCCGAGCATCCGCGCGGCGTCGGGCAGCATCCGCACCGCGGCTTTGAAACCGTGACCATCGTCTACAGCGGCGAAGTCGAGCACCGCGATTCCACCGGCAACGGCGGCGTCATCGGTCCCGGCGATGTGCAATGGATGACGGCGGCCTCGGGCATCCTGCATGAGGAATTCCATTCCCACGCCTTCACCCGCAAGGGCGGCGAGCTGGAAATGGTGCAGCTCTGGGTCAACCTGCCCGCCAAGGACAAGATGGCGCCGGCCGGCTACCAGGGCATCCTCGACGCGGACATCCCGACGGTGGACCTGCCGGACGGCGCGGGCAAGCTGCGCGTGATCGCGGGCAACTACGCGGGCCACGCGGGGCCGGCGCGCACCTTCACGCCGATGGACGTGTGGGACGTGAGGCTGACCGCCGGCAAGTCGGCGACCTTCCCCGTCGCCGAAGGCCGCAACAGCATGCTGGTCGTGCTGCGCGGTACGGTGCTGGTCAACGGGGAAACCGTGGCGCGTGATGCGCAGCTGGCGCTGTTCTCCCTGGAGGGCGAGGACATCACCGTCGAAGCCAACAACGACGCGGTGTTCCTGGTGTTGAGCGGCGAGCCCATCGACGAGCCGGTGGTCGGCTACGGCCCCTTCGTGATGAACACGCAGGCGGAAATCGTCGAAGCCATCCAGGACTTCAATGCCGGACGCTACGGCAAGATGCACTGAGGCAACAGGGCCGGCTGGCCTCTCGTTCCGCGCAGCGGGGCGGGACGCTAGGACCGGCCCTGTTCTTGCGCGCCCCGCCGCAAGCGGCCCAGCCTGAGGCCGTCGCGGATGTTCAGTCCGATCAGCGCCAGGTTGGCCGCGCCTGCCGCCAGCTCCAAGACCTGCACCCCGTAGAACACCCCGTCCAGCAAGCCCGCCTGCGCGCGCAGCGCCAGGAACACCGCCGCGGGAACCAGAATCAGCAAACCATTGGCCGCGATGAAGGGCATGCGTTTACGCTTGGCCAACAGCAGCGGATGCCTGCCCTTGCCGCCCATCAGGAAACCGCTGGCGGCGGTCAGCATCATGACGGGCACGAAACCCAACAGCGCATAAGCGATGGCAAGCTTGACCTGGGCCACCGCGGATGCGGCCAGGAACAGTTCGGACGCCACTGTCGAGATCCAAAACGCCGCCAGAAACAGCAGCGTCAACAGGGCGGCAGCGGCATGGATTCTATGTTTCATGATCTTGCTCCGGTAACGCGGGAACGTGCGCGGCCAGCAGGCCCGCCAGCACCCTCCCCGCCGTTTCCAGTTCAGCGGCGCTGAAGCCGCCGGCCAGTTGGCGCGCGCGCTCCTTCCAGCGCGCGTCGATGGCGCCATAGACGCGCCGCCCCCCATCGGTCAGCTGGTACAGCGGCGAGCGTTTGTGCTGCGGATTGGGGCGGACCTCCACCAGTTGCGCCTCGGACAGCAGGTTCAGCTGCTTCTGCGCGCCCTGGCGTGTCACGCCCATCGCGGCGGCGACCTGCGGCGCGCTCAAAGGCTGCCCTGCCAGCGCCAGGGCGCCCAGCATCTGCCAGCGGGCGCTCGTCAGCGCCTCGGGCGCGACGAAGGCGTCGCCCCAATCAAGCAACGCGCCGTTCAACTGGAACAAGGTCAGGATCACCCCGGTGAGCCGTTCTTCCTTGGTTGGATTCATTTCTGGCCTCCTGTGCATTGCCTAATTGACAACCAGTTTCCAATATTGGAAACCGGTTGTCAATATACGCTTGCAAGAGGTTTTCTGCGCATGTCGGATAGCCGACGCCAAAATCGGATAGGTCCGGCCTCCTCTGGACGGGTTTTCCACCAGTCCGCCCTGTCCGGCGCAGCTTTACTATCAAAGCCTTCAAGGCCCCGGCAGTGGAGTTTCCCCATGCTCGACACGATGCAGTCCGCCACCAGCACGACTTGGCCGCCGGCCGCGCCGCGGATCGAGTCGGTCCTGGGCCTGCCGGCGCAGCAATTGTTCGCCTCCGGCGATCTGGACGAAGCCCGTTCCATGGTCGGCCGCGTGATGCGTCCGCACCACCTGGGCGTGGTCGGCGCGCTGCAGCGCCTGGACGCCCGCATGCACCACCAGCCGCTGGGCGAGGTCTCGCTGAATCGCCTGCGCTATGGTGCCAACGTCGAAATCCGTCCCGGTCCGCTCGAGGACTTCTTCCTGGTGCAGATGCCGTTGTCGGGCTGCGCCCGCATCAGCAGCGGCCCGCAGCAAGTGGATTCGACGCCCGAGGTCGCGTCGGTCGTCAGCCCGGACGACGACCTGGCCATGCGCTGGGCCGACGACAACGACCAGTTCATGCTGCGCGTGGGCCGCTCGCTGCTGGAACGCACCCTGGTGGGCCATCTGGGCTGCGCGCTGGATCGGCCGCTGCGCTTCCAGCTGGGGTTCCGCTGGCGCGAATGTCCAGCTTGGCGCTGCCTGATGAGCTATCTGCTGGACTGCTCCACCCAGCACGCGAACCTGGCCGAACACAAACTCATCGTGCATCAGATGGAACAGCTGGTCGCCGCCACCTTGCTGGCGGCCCAGCCCCACAACTACACCGGCGCCCTGCCCGGCCGGCGTGGCGCAGTGCTGCCGCGCCACGTGCGCAGCGTGCAGGACTATTTGCAGGCGCATGCGCACGAACCGGTCACGGCCGAGCAGCTGGCGCGCATCGCCGGCGTCAGCGTGCGCAGCCTGTACGCGGGATTCAAGGAATTCCTGGGCGTCAGCCCCATGCATTACCTGCGCGACCTGCGCATGGAACGCGCGCACGCCGAACTGGTCTCGGGCGAAAGCCGCAACATCGCCGGGGTGGCGCTGCGCTGGGGCTTCGCGCACATGGGGCGCTTCAGCGCCGGATATAAGGAACGCTACGGCGTGAGTCCCAGCCAGAGTTTGCGGCGACGCGGGTGAGGCGGCGGCGCTTCAGGGTCGGGCTGGCGCAGCCGGCTTGGCCTTGGCAGAGGAGTCCTGCGCCATGACCTCCCGCGCGATTTGATTGATCCTGGGAGCGGCCTTCATGGCGCCGTCCTTGTGCTGTGTCAGGAATTGACGCGCGTAGTAGCGCTCGAGCTCGCAGGGGTTCGCATTCTTGCCCGTAAAAGCCACGGAGGCGTCTATCAGCTTGCCCGCATGCGCCTGCTCGGCCAAGACGCGCTTGCGCATGGCCTGGATTTTTTCCGCCGCGTCCTTGCGCCCTTCCTGGGAATTCAAGCGCTGGGCGAGCCTGGCGCGCAGCGCGGCCGGGTCTGTCGGCGCGCGGGCCAGGTCCATGCCCAGGCTCGCTTGGGCCAGGGCCATGGCCACCATCCCCTGGACCTCCGGCCCGTCTGCCGGGTACAGCCTGCAGGCTGCAATGAAACCCATGTGCGCGACCGCCTTGTCGCCGAGCCACTCCTGGCCGTCGCTACCCATCGCAAAACCCAGCGAATTGCGCATCGGCTCCTGTACTTCAAAGCTGCTGCTGGTGTTCTGCGCTGCGGCAAGTCCGCCGCACAAGCAAAGCGCCAGCGCCGAAATCGTTCTTTTCATCATGTCCCCCTGTGAGCGCTCGCCGGCGCGGATATCTCCACGCGGGATGCTATTCCACCGTCAGCCGGAATGGTGCGCGAGGCCCCAAAACGCCCACGGAAGCATTCCTGCAGTTGCATCCGAACAACGCATGCCTTCCTCATCCGTTGACCGCTATGGCGCGGAAGGTGCATTTCCAGGACACTCGCGCAACAGGAAGCTCGCTGGTACGACGCAGCCCCGGGGAAGGAAACTCGATGAAAACGCTAAAAAGCAGTCTTCTTCTTTGCGCGACGCTGTCCATCGGGACGGCATTCGCCTCGGACGATATCGACATGAAGGCGTTCGAGGCGTCGAGCCAGGCCTTGCGGTCGGCCGATGCGAAGGCCGAAGCCAGGCGCGCAGCCGTCGCCGCGCTTTCACCCCGACTGCAGAAAATCCCGCTTGGCGAACGGGCCGGCGCGCACATTGGGGCGGCCGGCGCTTGCGCCATCGACGTTCCCATCGACGACCTCAATAAGCTGTCTTCGCTGGCGGTGGCGGAAGCGGTCATAGGCAAGCCGCTTGCTCAAGTCCCCTACGACCCCAAAGCGATCTTGAAAGCGACCAGCGACGCGATTCGTACTCCGGAGGCGGCCGCTGCGGCAACCAAACGCCAACAGCGGGCGAAAAAACTGGCTCAGAACGAGCGCGACTGGGTTTCCCGAGTGCGGGTCGAGGTCAAAAAGATCAATCCCAAAGGCGAGCCCAGCGACTGCCGGCATCTGCGTGGACAGATCGATGATCTGCTGGAAAATGCGGAACGCGACGACTCCCTCGACAAGGCCGAACTCGTTCTATTTACCGTCCAGGAACTTCAAGGGCAACGCAAGCAGTCCGCCCGCTGAGGTGCCCCTCGCCTAAGACTGCTCGACCCAAGGCGCCGCCGCCTCGTCCCGGCTCCAGTGCCGCCAGCCGTACCGGTAGGCGTGCTGCAAATAGGGTCCACGCAAGATTCGAGGTTCACTGTCCGTGGCCTGTTCCGTGCCGAGCAAGTGCAGAACCTGGGTCCAGTCCGCCAGCCCGCACCGGGCGCCGCGCAATGCCGCATCCGCAAGCCGTCCAGCCTCCTCGACCGATTCCGCCCGCACCAGGAAACAGGTATCCGCGCCATCCGGACCGCCAGTGTACGGGTCCTCGGATTCGTTGCCCCAGCGTATCGCTTCGTACAGATTCATGTCCCTGCCCCGTCCCATCGACAGCGCAACGATACCAGCAGGACAGCCCCGCAGAGACGGACAGCCAGGGCCTTCCAGTGCAGCCGCCAGACCTAGAACGGTATCCCCAGCTTCACATACAGCTGCGCGCCCTCGGGCCGGTTCTTGACCTTGAAGTCCTGCTGCCACTTGGCCGTGAACAGCCAGCCTTTTTCATTCATGTAGCGCACCGAGGGGCCGAAGCCGAAAGCGCGGGCGCGGCCGGCGGCGCTGTTCGGGCCGCTGTCGTCGGTGACTTGCTGGAAGGCGTAGCCGCCCACCCCTAGCACCCAGCCCTTGCCCACGCCCCAGCCCAGCGCGTAGTCGGCGTGCAGGGCCTGGCCTGAACGCGTATCGGTGGCGGAATTGGTGAAGTTGAAGTCGTACATGACTTTCAGGTCGGCGTTGAAGCCGTCCGGGCTGATGCGGCTCAGGGCGAACACCGGCTGCGCGGTCCAGTAGTTCTTGCCCAGGCTGGACGGGTCCTTGCGGTCGTATTCGCCGGTGGGCGCGTACATGTCCAACCCCACCACGTAGTGCAGGCTTTCGGACGGGTGATAGCCCAGCGCCACGCCCAGCGTCATGTCGCCCAGGCCGGTGCTGCGGTTGCGTTGCCCAGCAGCCTTGGCGGTCACGTCCAGCAGCGGCGCGATGGCGTGGAAGGCCAGCTGGCCGCCCATGACCTGCTGCTGCGTAACCCAGATCAGGCGCGGCGCCAGCACATTGACGTCCACCTTGAAGCCGGGCACCGGCACGCGCTGGCCGTCGTTGCCGCGCAGCGTGTCGTAGCGCGCCCCGCCGGCATAGACCAGCATGTGCACGCCGGGCGGAGGCAGCGCGCCCGACATGAAGTTCTCCAGTCCGTCCGGATAGATGCCCAGGCCGCCGCCCTCCGTGGCCTGGGCTCCCGTGCCAGCCAGCGCCAATGCCAAGGCGCCAGCAAGCCGCCGGATTTTCAGGTGTCCGTTCATGTTCCCCTCCTGCCTATTTGTTGTGCGACGAGATAGCCGGAACCGCCCCCCAGGCCGGGGCCCGGGTGGGTGGCGGCGCCGATGTGAAAGAGATTGCGCAGCGGCGTGCGGTGGCCGCGCGCACCCTGGCTTCCGGCGAAGGGCCGCAGCCAGAAGAACTGGTCGGGCGAACACACGCCCGAATAGGGGTCGCCGCCCACCAGGTTGCGGTTCAGGCCTTCCAGGTCCGCCGGCGAGTACGCCCGCCGGCCGACGATGCGCCGCGCCAGGCCCGGCATCACCCGTTCCATGCGCGCCTGCACCCGGTCGGCCATTGCCTCGCGCACGGCCTCGTTCCAGCGGCCGTCGGCAGGCGCCGCGATCTCGCCCGCGGCATCGCCCTTGATCCGCGCCGGCAGTTCCTGCATCTGCACCCACAGGATCCAGCCGCCCGGCGGCGCGCGCGTCGGGTCGACCGCGACGGGCTGGCCGATGGCCAGCGTGGGGCGCGCGGGCAGCAGGCCGTTGTTGGCCTCGGTCACCGAAGCGCAGACCTGTTCCATGCTCTCGGTCAGATGCACCAGCGGCACGTGGCGCAATTCCGGCGTCAGCCAATCCGGCGGCGCATTCAGCGCGAAATGGATCTGCATGCCGCCGCGGCCGTAGCGATAGCCAGCGGCGCGTTCGCGCACGGCGGGCGGCGCATCGGGCAGCAACTGGCCGTACAACTGGCCGGGCGTCACATTGCAGACCACCGCTACTGTCGCGCGATATTCGCGTCCGCCCGCCAGCACGCCCACCGCGCGGCGCCGCTTGCCCTGGCCGCTTGTGATGATGCGTTCGACCTCGGCGCCGGTCTGCAGGCGGCCGCCGTATCGTTCGATGACGGCGGCCAGCGCGTCCACCACGCCGCTGCCGCCGCCCTTGACCACCGGCATGCCGCCGGCCACGACCGCGGCAAAGGTCAGCTTGCCGATCAGCGCGGAACAGGCGTCGTCCGGACCCAGGCCGGTGTGCAGTACCCAGGGCGCGATCAATGCACGCGCGGCATCAGACTGCAACGCGCGTTCGGACCAGCGGCGAAAGCTCTCCATCGAGTCGGCGGCAAAGGCGGCCAGGCCGTCCATGCCGCGCTTGCGCCATTCGCCGAATAGCAGCTTGAGCATGCCCGCGCCGTAGGGATTCTGGCCCAGCAGGCCGAAGGTCAGCGCCGCGTCCTCGCCGAACAGGCGCTGCGCCATGGCGCCGAAGGCTGCGCCATCGCCGGGCGCCCAGGCATCCAGCCGCCGCGCGCTGTCCGCCACATCCTGCTTCAAGGCCAGGCCCGAGCCGTCGGGCAGCACCAGCCCGGTGGCGTACTCGCCCTGCATGAATTCCAGTCCGGCTTCCTGCAACGCGGGTTTGAGCGCCGCATAGGCGGGACTGCCGACAAACAGCGGATACCAGCAGGACAGCACGTCGTGGCGGTAGCCGGGAAACAGCTCCTCGGTGCGGATGCAGCCACCCAGCCTGTCGTTGCGTTCCAGCACCAGCACGGACTTCCCGCGCTGCGCCAGCAAGGCCGCGCAGACCAGCGAATTCATGCCGCTGCCGACGATGATGACCTGCGCCTCTGACTCCAGGGGCATGATGCGCTCCGATGGGAAAACAGGCCGCCCGGGCCCGTGGACATTGAAAGGAATCGCGTGCGAGCCCTATGCGGCGCTCAACGCAGTGAAGCGCCCTGCATGGAACACCAACGGCGTGGCCGTCACGCTGGCCACGCGCAGCACCCGGCCGAACAGCAGCAGGTGATCGCCCGCGGGGCTTTGCTGGTCGTTGGCGCAGACCAGGGTGGCCACCGCCCCTTCGATGGCGGGCACGCCTTCCGGCACGTCGTGCACGGGCGCTCCCGCGAACTTGTCCGGAACAGAAGAACTGGCAAAACGCAGCGCCAACTCTTCCTGGCCGCAGGCCAGCACGCTGATGGTGAAGTGGCTGCAATCGCGGAACGCCGCCAGGTTGGGCGAATGGTTCACCAGGCTCCACAACACCAGCGGCGGGTCCAGCGACAGCGAGGCGAAGGAGTTGATGGTGAGCCCGACCCGGCGGCCGTCCGGACAGCGCGTGGCGACGATGGCCACACCGGTCGGATAGCTGCCTAACACGCCGCGCAGGACCTTGGGATGCAGATCGGTGCAGCCCCAGTCCAGGGGCAGGCCCGCTGCGCAATCGGGCTTCATGCCGCCGCCCGCGCCGGCTGCGCCGCGATGAAAGCCTCGCAGGCCGTGGCGTCGCCCCACCAGGGGTACAGCGACGGCGGATGGTTGAAGCCGTTGGCGATGGTGCTGGCGATCGCCGGCGTGAGGTCCGCGGCCTGCAGCAATTTGAGCAGGTGCGGCGCCGGCGGCAGCAGCATGGAGTTGGTCCATTCCACCACCGCGCCTGCGTAGTCCCAGAAGCGTTCGAAGGTGCGCTGCATCCATTCGGCCGTGAACGTAGCGTCGCCATGCGCCAGAATGGCGTCCAGGTACACGGCGCAGGCCTTGGTGGCGTTGTTCGAGCCCTGCCCCGTGATAGGGTCGTTGGTCACCACCGCATCGCCCAGGCCGAACACCAGCCGGCCCGACGGCAGGGTCAGCACCGGCTTGCGCACCGTGGGCGCGAAGCTACCGGCCAGGATGCCGTTGGCGTCGGTCAGCTCCACCGCGCTGCAGCGCTCGGCCTCCCAGGGCAGATAGCTGTGCAGGATATGCAGGCTTTGCGCCAGATGCTCCTGCGGCGACTTGATGTCGCGCCAGCAATCCATCGGCCCGCCAGGCACGCCCTCGAACACCATGATCTCGCAGGGACCGCTGATGGTCAGCGCCGGGAACACGAAGTACTCGCCCACGCCCGGAATCAGGTTGAAGGCGACGCGAGAATGATCCGGCGCCGGGCGCATGCCGTGCACATAGGTCAGCGCCAGCGCGCGCTGCGGCCGGTCGAAGCGCGAGCGCAGCGCGTCGCGCTCGAACAGCTTGACCACCTCGCCCTTGCCCGCGGCCAGCAGCACCAGGTCGTGCGAGGCGGCCAGCAGTTCCAGTTCGGCCACGCCGCCGTCCTGGATCAGCAGCCTGCCGCCGCGCGCCGCGAACAGCTCCATCCAGGCCGGCATCTTGATGCGCTGGTCCACCGCCTGCGCGGGCCGGTCCAGGCGCGCCACCCAATCGATCAGCTTGTGGCCGGGCCGCTCCGGATGCGGGATCGCCAGGCCGATGCCGTCGACGGTCGGGCATTCCGCCTCCCACTGGTTCAGGCCCAGGTCACGCTCGATCTGCAGCGAGGCATCGAACATGCACTGGCTGGACATCACTTTGCCGCGGCGGATGTCGTCCGGTTCGCGGTTGGTGACGACGGTCACCTCATAACCTTTTTCCAGCAGTCCCAACGCCAGGGGCAGGCCGGCCTGCCCTCCACCCACGATCGCGATTCGACGCATGTTTGTTCTCCTTTGTTTGGCTAGGCGGCCAGGCGCGGAATCGCGGGCTTGGCCTGTTCGGGACCCATGGCGGAATAGCCGCCGTCCACCGCGTAGTCGGCGCCGGTGACGAAGCTGGCATGGTCTGAGAGCAGGAAGGCGACCACCTCGGCCACTTCGGCCGGATCGCCGGCGCGGCCCAGCAGGTGGTAGTCCGCGGCCACCCGGTCGGTCTTGGCGCGGTCGCCCTGCGTCAGCTCGTCCATCACGCGCGACCAGGTCCAGCCTGGCGACACGGAGTTGACGCGGATGCCGTCGGCGGCATAGTCCATCGCCATGTTGCGGGTGACTTGCAGCAGCGCCGCCTTGGACACCGGATAGAGCCAGCGCCCGGTCTGCGCGACGCGCGACGAAATGCTGGTGAAATTGACGATGGCCCCGCCGCCAGCGGCCAGCAGATGGGGATGGACCGCGCGCGCGACCATCACGGCGCTGACCACGTTCACGTCGAGCGCGCGCAGCCAATCGGCGCGGCCCGATGCGGCGCCGTCGTCCAGATAGGTCGCGGCCAGGTTGACCAGGAAATCGATGCGGCCAAAATGCGCCGCGGCGTCGGCCACGCCGCGCTCCAGTTGCGCGTCGTCGGCAATGTCCACCGGCCAGAAGCGCGTGCCGGCCGGATCGGCCGCGGCCACGCGTTCGCCGCCGGCCGCGTCGATATCGAACAGCGCCACACGCATGCCGTAGGCGCGCAGCGTGGCGACCACGCCCGCGCCGATCAGCGTGGCGCCGCCGGTCACGATGGCCACTTTATTGTCCAGACCCTTCATCGCATCACCTCGCCGTTGGCTGATTGAGTGAGGCGAATACTGGCGTGGCGCGCCTGGCCCGCGTTAGCCGGATCCGGCCGACGCTATCCGCAAACTGCGCTTATTCGAGGCAAGCTTGCGCCAGGTCCAACAGGCGTGTCCGGAAAATGCGCCGGCTGTCCGTTCCCTGCGGATGCCGGCTACGCCGCTGGCCGGGCGCGGCCCGGCTTGCGCGAGGTCCGCGCATGCTCCTTGATCAGGCGCACGAAGCGCTGCACCTGGCGGCTGGGGCGCTCGAATCGCGAACGCACCAGGCTCAGCGACAGCGGGATGGACTCGCGCAGCGGCCGCGTCACCACGCCGGGCCAACCCTGCTGCCCGACCGAGAACTCGTCGACGATGGCCACGCCCGCGCCGACCCGGACCAGGGCGCAGGCCAGCTCGGCGCGCACGATTTCCACGGCCGGATTCCAGCTGACGCCAGCGCGCTGGAAGGCCGCTGCCACCAACTGCCCGAACGGGATGTTGCGGTTGTAGAGGATCAGCCGGCACTCGGCCAGCTCGGCCAGGCTGACTGCCCGCCTTGCGGCCAGCGGATGGCCTTGCGGCAGGATGCAGACCATCTCGCCCGTGGCCAGCGGCTCCACGACCAGATTGGGATGGTCTATCGGCAGCACCGACACGGCCAGTTCCGCCTTGCGTCCCAACAGCTCATGCGCCATGTCGGACAGCAGCGTGGTGTGGAACTTGAGCCTGACGTCGGGATAGAGCTCCATGTACTGCGCGATCACCGGCGGCACGAAGTTCAGCGCCAGGCTGGGGCTGGAACACAGGGTCAACGCGCCCTCCGGCCGCTCGGCCAGGTCGCGCGCCAGTTCGTCGATGCGCAGGGCCTCGTCGAACAGCGGTCCCACTTCCTGGAACAGGCGCTGCGCTTCAGGGGTGGGCGTGAGCTTGCCCTTGTCGCGCTCGAACAGCTGCAGGCCCAGGCTTTGCTCGGTATGGGCGATGAGACGGCTGACCGCGGGCTGCGACACGAACAGCAGCTTGGCCGCGCCATTCATGGAACCGGTCAGCATCACCGCCCGGAACGCTTCCATCTGCCTGAGTTTGAATCGCATGGCTGACCCGATAATCGTTTGTTATAACCCCTGGCCAACTTAGCATAAGCGCTGAAATGGCGCTTTCATTAGCATCCCAGATGGCTCCTGGCGCGCTTTCCAGGACGATTCGATAAAGGGAATGCATGACTCTCACAGTAGGATTCGTGGGCCTGGGCATGATGGGTCTGCCCATGCTGGAAAACCTCGCCCGCGGCGAGGAGCGCTACAACATCCTGGCGTATGACCGCGACCCCGCGCGCCTGGAGCGCCTGGCGGACCACCCCGCCTGGAACCAGACGCTCAAGCCGGCCGCCGGCCTATCGGCGCTGGCCGCCTGCGACGTGGTCATCACCATGCTGCCCGACAGCGCCATCACCAACGCGGTGATCGAAGGCGAGCACGGGCTGGCGGGCGTGATGCGCCCAGGCTCCGTGCTGCTGGACATGGGCTCGTCCAACCCGGCCGAAACGCTGCGGCTGGCGCCGCTGTTGCGCGCGGCGGGCGTGACGCTCATCGACGCGCCGGTGTCGGGCGCGGTGGCCAAGGCGGCCGCTGGCACGCTGGCCATCATGGTGGGCGCCGATGCCGACGGCCTGGCGCGGGTGCGTCCCCTGCTCTCGCGCATGGGCGCGTCCCTCATCCACACCGGCGCCGTGGGCTCCGCCCATGCGATGAAGGCGCTGAACAACTACGTCTACGCGGCCGGCCTGCTGGCGGCCAGCGAAGCGCTCTTGATCGCGCAGCGCATGGACCTGGACCTGGAAGTGTTCACCGATGTGCTCAACGCCTCCAGCGGCCGCAACGTCGCCACCGAAACCAAGCTGCGCCAGTTCATCGTGCCCGGCACCTACAACGGCGGCTTTGCCCTGGCGCTGATGGCCAAGGACCTGCGCACCGCCGATGCGCTGCAGGCCCTGGCCGGCGTTCCGGCCTCGCAGCTGTCGCTGTGCACGGCGCTATGGCAGCGCGCGCTTGCAGACATGCCGGCCGGCGTGGACAACACCGAGATCCACCGCTATCTGCAGCGCCTGGAAACCCCGGCTCCCGCCTGAAGCGCCGGACGCCAACGATAACGAGATCCACAGGAGACAAGCATGAAACGATCCGCCGCCGCGCTTGCGCTGGCGCTGGTGCTGGGCGCCCCGCTCGCGCCCGCCGGCGCCGCGGGCTACCCCGACCATCCCATCCGCATGGTCGTACCCTTTCCGCCAGGCAGCATCACCGACGTGGTGGCCCGCAGCCTGGGCAAAGCCATGGCCGACGATCTTGGCCAGCCGGTAGTGGTGGAAAACAAGCCCGGCGCCAACGGCATCATCGGCACCCATGACGTGGCCCGCGCCAAGCCCGACGGCTACACCCTGGTGGTGGTGGGCGTGTCCACGGCGGCCAGCGGCGTGAGCCTGTTCAAGGACCTGCCCTACAACCCCGCCACCGACCTCGCGCCCATCGGCGCCGTCGCCGAAACGCCCTATCTGCTGGTGGGTTCGCCGCGCATGCCGGGCAGCAAGGTATCCGATCTGTTTGCCTATGGCGCCCAGCATCCCGGCAAGCTGACCTATGCCTACGGCTCGGGCAGCGCGCAGGTGTTCGGCGCCAAGCTGGCGTCCATGGGCAAGATCAACGTTACGCCGGTGCCCTACCGCGGCGGTCCGCAGGCGCTCACCGACGTCATCGGCGGCACCGTCGACCTCACGTTCACCGATCTGGCCAACGGCCTGCAGCAGGCGCGCGCCGGCAAGGTCAAGACCTACGGGGTCAGCACTCCCGAACGCTTTCCGCTGGCGCCGGACATCCCCACGCTCAATGAAACCGGCGCCGCCGGCTTCGATCTGACCGTGTGGTTCGGCTTGATGGGTCCGGCCGGCCTGCCCGCGCCCGTGGTGGAACGCCTGTCGCAATCGCTGGGCAAGGCCCTGGCCAACAGCGAACTCAAGCAGACCTATGAGCGCCAGGGCCTGACCGTCAAGCAGCAGACCCCGGCCGAATTCGGCGGCTTCGTACGCGCCGAGATCGACAAATGGGCGGCCATCGTCAAGGAAACCGGCATTCCGCCGCAATAGAACCTCCTCTTTCAACTGCTACCAGGAATTCCCCGCATGTCGCTGATCGATATCCGCAAACGCTGCCTCATCCTCGAGACCACCTACCACGAGAACGGCCCGGCGCCCGAGAGGCCACTCAAGCTGGCGGCGTCCTGCGCCGTCATCCGCAATCCCTACGCTGGCCGCTACGAGCCGGATCTGATGCCCTTCATGGCCGAACTGCGCAGCCTGGGCACGCTGCTGGCGACCGAGCTGGTCGAGACGCTGGGCGGCAAGGACCAGATCGAGGTCTACAGCAAGGCCGCCATCGTCGGCCTGGACGGTGAAATGGAGCACGGCGCGGTCTGGCACGAGGCCGGCGGCTGGGCCATGCGCAGCGTGCTGGGCGAACCCCGCGCCATGGTGCCCGCCGTCAAGGCCGTGGCCGTAGCCGGCTACCGCATGATGGTGCCGGTGCACTACATCCACGCTTCGTATGTGCGCAGCCACTTCAACAGCATCGAGATCGGCATCCAGGATGCGCCGCGCGCCAACGAGATCCTGTTCGCCCTGGTCATGGGCACGGGCGGCCGGGTGCATTCGCGGCTGGGCGGGCTGACCAAGGAAGCCGTGTCCGTGCACGACGGACAGCGGTAGGGAGACTCAGGCGCCCGGGATCGTCAGCGACAGGCCCGCGCGGTCGGCCACGTTGCAGATGTGGGCGCGCATGGCGCGCCGCGCGGCGTCGGCCGAACCGGTAGCCAGCGCGTCGATGATGGCCGCGTGTTCGTAGATGGGCTCGCGCACGCGCGCCGGATCGGCGAACGCGACCTGCCGGCTGCCGTCCACCACTTCGGCGATGTTCTCGGCCAGGTCCAGCAACATCGGGCTGCCGGCGATCTCGTACAGGCAGGCGTGGAAGGCGCGGTCGCCTTCCGACATGGCCACCAGGTCGCCGGCGTCGGCGGCCTGTTCCATGTGCGTGATGGTGGCGCGCAGGCGGGCCAGCCCCGCCTGGGTGACGACGCCCGCGGCCAGGCCGGCTGCCAGCTCCTCCAGCTGGTTGCGCACCAGATAGACATCACGCAAGGCATAGCGGCCCTGGAAACGCCAGCGGCCGTAGGCGCTGCCCAGGCCTTTTTCGCCGGGCCGGGCGATGAACACGCCGCGGCCGGCTTCGCTGCGCAGCAGTCCCAGCCCTTCCAGCATGGTGATGGCCTCGCGCAGCGAGGCGCGGCTTACGCCCAGTTCCTCGGCCAGCTGGCGCTGCCCCGGCAGCTTGCCGGCCTCGGCCCAATCGCGCTGGCGGATGCGGGCCTGCAACTGCTGGGCTATGTGTTCGACGGTGTTCATCGCGGAATTCTCAAGGCAGGGGTGCGCGGCCGCCCCCGGTTTGGCGTTGACAGCCATATACTGCCTGGGCATTATGACATTCAACTGGTCTGACCGGTTAGGATAAAGCCGTACTGCAATGCGCCCCGGCATGGCCGCGGGCCCCACGCACTTTCTCGTACATAGCGCCGCTCATGACCGACCTCTACGATCGATTCGCCCGCGCCGTCGACGCCATGGCCCGACTGGCTGACTACCCCTATGCCGAACGCCGCCAGGCCTGGCTGGACCGGCTGCGCGTCAACCTGCCCGAACTCACCGTGCTGGACTCGCTGGCGCCGGAAGCCGAGCTGGGCTACCTGGCGCCACCGCCCGCTGCGCCCGCCGAACGGCTGCCCGCCGCGCAGGCAGGCCGCGGCGTCGCGGTGTCGCGCCATGCGCGCGGCATCGCCGCCATTGCCCGTGAATGCCGCGAGGACCCGGCGCGCGCCGCCGACGCCGCCCGCGCCGCGCTGGCCGCGGCCCGGCAGCAGGCCGGCCTGAATGCCTTCATCAGCCTGTCCGACACCCCGGCGCTGGACGGCGCTGCGGCGGCCGCCGCGCGCCGGCTGCGTGAAGGCGCGGCCATGCCGCTGATGGGCGTGCCGATCGCCGTCAAGGACTTGATGCAGGTCGCGGGCTTTCCCCAGACCAACGGCAGCGGCGGCCTGAAACCGCCACCCGCGCTGCACGACGCGCTGGCCGTGGCGCGGCTGCGCGAAGCCGGCGCGCTGGTGGTGGGCACGACCAACCTGCACGAACTGGCCTACGGCATCACCAGCGAAAATCCCCATTACGGCTGGGTCGGCAATCCCCGCGGGGCGGGCTACACCGCGGGCGGCTCCAGCGGCGGATCGGCCGCGGCGGTGGCCGCCGGCATCGTCCGCCTGGCCGTCGGCACCGACACCGCGGGCTCCATCCGCATCCCCGCCGCCTGCTGCGGCGTGGTCGGCTTCAAGCCCACCTTCGACGCCATCTCGCGCGACGGTGCGCAGGCGCTGGGCGCAAGCCTGGACCACCTTGGGCCCATCGCCGCCAGCGTGGCCGACGCCGCCCTGGCCTATTCCATCATGTCGGGCCAGGCCGAACGCACCGTCAGCGCCGGCGCGCTGACCGGCCTGCGCGTGGGCGTGCCGCGCAATTACTGCTACGACCCGCTGGCCGAGGACGTGGCGCAGGCGGTCAACCATGCCCTGGCGCGGATGCAGGCCGACGGCGCCACGCTGGTGCCGCTGGACCTGCCGGGCGTCGAGCACAGCGCGGCGCTGCAATTCGCCACCCTGTGCAGCGAAGCCACCGACATCCACTGGCGCCGGCTGATCGACCAGCCCGAGACGCTGGGCGACGACGTGCGCGTGCGCCTGGAGATCGGCCAGTTCTTCCCCGCCACCTGGTACACGCGGGCGCAGCGCGGCCGCGCCGCGCTGGCGCACATGTTCGACCAGGCGATGCAGTCGGTGGACGTGCTGGTCACCCCCACGCTGCGCATCGAGCCGCCGCGCTCCGGTGCGGGCGCGGTCAACATCGCAGGCCGCGAAGTGCCGCTGCACACGGCCGTCACAGGCCTCACCATGCCCTTCAACCTGACCGGCATGCCGGCGCTGACGCTGCCCTGCGGCAGCGGCCGCAACGGCCTGCCGCTGGGGCTGCAGATCGCGGGCGCGCGCGGCGCCGACTGGCGCGTGCTGAATACCGCCGCCCGCATCGAAAACCTGCTGGCGGCCTGACGCCCCCCTGCCGGGCCGGCGCCAACGCCGGCCCGATGCTGGTAAGCCCTAACTGGTCAGACCGGTACTACAGGATTACAAACGAGCAGAGTTCCCGCCCGCCGACGCCTCGCCTGCGCGAGCGGCGGCATCGCCGCACCTCCTTTCCAGAAGGAAACCACGATGAAACTGCTCCGCTTAGCCGCAGCCGTATCCGCGGTCGTACTCGCCTCCGCCGCCCATGGCGCCGATCCCGTCGTCATCGGCGTGAGCATCGCGCAGTCCCCGCCCGGGTCGGTGGTGCAAGGCACCCAGGTGAAGGACGGCGTGGAAATCATCGCCAAGATGATCAACGACAAGGGCGGCGTGCTGGGCCGGCCGCTGAAGATCATCTACGAAGACAACCAGGGCATTCCGGAAAAGGGCCGCGCGGCGGCCGAGAAACTGATCTCGCGCGACAAGGTAGTAGCCGTCACTGGCGGTCACCAGAGCTCGGTCTGCCTGGCCGAAATCGAGGTCGCGCACCGCTACAAGGTGCCCTACGTCAACACCAACTGCTGGTCCGACGACGTGCGCGCCAAAGGCTATCCGGAAGTCTTCAATCCGGCCAACTACAACACCCGCGTCTCAAGCGCCATGGCCGACACCATCGCGGCGCTGAAGGTCAAAAGCGTGGTCGCCTTCGCCGAGAACACCGACTACGGCATCGGCCAGGCCAAGCTGTTGGGCGAATTCCTCAAGAAGGCCGCGCCGCAGACCCAGTACAAGTACGTGGCGCTGGACCGCGCCGGCAAGGACTTCACGCCGGCCGTGCTGCCGTTGCGCGCAAGCCCGCCGGACTTGGTGGTCAACATCATGCTGCCGCCGGCCGCCTACATCCTGATGAACCAGTTGTACGAACAAGGCGTGGCGCCCAGCGCCAAGACCTGGTTCTACGACGGCGCCGGCATCGCCGACTATCCGGACTTCTGGAAGAACGTAAAGGAAGCCGGCAAGTACATGCTGGCCTTCGGCCTGTACCACCCGCAGATGCCCATGCCGCAGATAGGCATGGACGTGGCCGCCACCTACCAGAAGCAGGCCAAGACCGAACCCAACCGCCTCATCTTCCAGGCCGCGGACTCGGTGCTCCTGATCGCCCGCGCGATCGAAGAGGCCAAGTCCACCGACAGCGCCGCCATCATCAAGGCGCTGCAGGGCATGCAGTTCGAAGGCGTGCGCGGCAAGTTCAGCTTCTCGCAGCAGCCGGGCTACACCTACCAGCAGTGGGTCGACATCCCCTACGTCACCTACCAGTTGACCGAAGTCGACCAGCCGCTGAGCAAGACCACGCTGATCCAGGCCACCGGCCAGCCGCTGCAGGTGGAAAAGCTGGTCAAGCCAGCCAAATAAAGAGAATGCGCCCCCAAAGCGGGGGCGCCGCCCTCGGCAAAAGTACCGGATCGCCTCCACAGCATGACCGCAACACGCCGGGCCCCGCCCCGGCGCCAGGGAGAATCGAGTGCTGGCATTGGACCTGTTCGTCAACGGCCTGATCATCGGCCTGTACTACGCGCTGATGGCGGTCGGCCTGACCATGATCTTCGGCATCCTGAAGGTCGTGAACTTCGCCCATGGCGAGTTCTACATGATAGGCGCCTACACCTACACCCTGGTCTCGCTGGCCCTGGGCGTGCCGCCGTGGCTGGCGCTGCCCGTGGCCGCCGCCGCCGGCGCGCTGCTGGGCTGGGCCACGGAACGCTGGCTGATGCGTCCGCTGTACGCGGGCTACGGCTCCTGGGGGCTGATGAAGGACGAGTACGCGGTGGTGGTCACTTTCGGGCTGTCGCTGCTGCTGATCAACCTGGTGGACAAGGTCGTGGGCCCCTACCCCATGCGCGGCCCGGCGCTGTCGGACGTGACGCGCATGGCGGTCGGTCCTTTCATGATGAGCGGGCAGAAGCTGATCACTGCCGGCCTGTCCATCGTGCTGCTGATCGGGCTGGCGCTCTTCATCAAGCGTTCGCTGTGGGGCCGGCAGGTGCAGGCGGTAGCGCAGAACCGGCTGGGCGCCTCTATTGCCGGCATCGACACCGCGCGCGCCAGCAGCATCATCTTCATGGCCTCCGGCGTGCTGGCGGCGCTGGCCGGGGCGCTGCTGGCGCCGGTCATCAATCCGGCGCCGGACGTGGGCGCGTTTCCGGCCATCAAGTCCTATGTGATCGTGGTGATAGGCGGCATGGGCTCGATTCCCGGCAGTATCGTCGCGGCGCTGGCGCTGGGCGTGCTGGAGAGCTTCGGCGCGGTCTACCTGTCCTATGACTACCGCGACACCTTCGGCCTGGCCTTGCTGATCCTGATCCTGCTGTTCCGGCCCAAGGGCCTGTTCGGCGAACGCGCGCGGGAGGTCTGAACATGGATCCGCTGGCCCATCCCAATCTGCTGCGCAACAAGCTGACCCAGGAAATGCGCCTGTCGCTGGCGTTCCTGGCCGTGCTGGCGCTGCTGCCGCTGGGCGTGTCCTCGCCGTACTGGCTAGGCGTGCTGATCGTCAGCATGTACTTCGCCATGCTGGCTTGCGGCTGGAACCTGCTGGCGGGCTACGCCGGCCAGTTCTCGCTGGCGCCGGCCGCCTTCGCCATGCTGGGCGGCTACACCACCGGTCTCCTGGCCTATCACTGGAAGGTGCCGCTGTGGCTGGGCCTGCCGCTGTCCGCGGTGGTGCCGGGGCTGATCGGCCTGGTGCTGGGCCGCATCGTGCTGCGGCTGTCGGGCCCCTACCTGGCGCTGACCACGCTGTCCTTCGCCGAGATCGTACGCCTGGTGATCTACAACTCCATTGACTTCACGCGGGGCGACCAGGGGCTGCACGTGCCAGCGCTGCTGGAAAGCCGCGTGGGCAACTATTACCTGTTCCTAGCCGCGCTGGCGGCGGTGACGCTGCTGATCTTCCTGCTGCTGCGGGCGCGCCCGGGACGTTTCCTGCAGGCCATCCGCGACGACGAGATCGGCGCGGCCAGCCGCGGCATCGACGTGGTGCGCTACAAGACGCTGGCCTTTCTGGTCAGCTGCGCCATCTGCGGCTTTGCCGGCGGCCTGTACGGCACCTTCGCGCAGCTGGTCAGCCCGGAACTCGGCATCGTGACGCAGACCGGCATGGTGATCGCCATGGTGGTGATCGGCGGAATGGGCACGCTGGTCGGGCCGCTCCTGGGCGCGGTGCTGGTCTACGTCGCGTCGGAATTGCTGCGCGACGCGGGCAACATCCAGATGATCGTGTTCGCGCTGCTGGTCATCATTTTCGCGCGCTTCTTCCGTGAAGGGCTGTGGGGCCTGGCGCGCCGCGCTATCCTGCGCCGCTCCGGCGACGCCCGCGCCAGCGCCAGGGGGGCCTGATGCCACTGCTGCAGATATCCGGAATACAAAAGCGTTTCGGCGGCCTGCTTGCCGTGAACGGCGCGGGCATGGACGTCGCCGACGGCGAACTGCTGGGGCTGATCGGCCCCAACGGCTCCGGCAAGACCACCCTGCTCAACGTGCTGTCCGGCCACCTGGCGGCGGACGCGGGCCAGGTGCTGCTGGACGGCCGCAGCGTGATGGGGCTGAACCCCACGCGACTGACGCGGCTGGGCGTGCTGCGCATGTTCCAGATGACCCGCGTCTTCAACCGGGTAAGCGCCTACGACAACCTGATCGTATGCGGGCTGGCCATGGGCCTGGACGAGGCGGCCGCCAGCCGCCGCGCGCTGGAACTGCTGGACGAGCTCAAGCTGACCCACGTCATGCACCTGGACGCGGGGCAGCTGTCGGGCGGGCAGAAAAAGCTGCTGGAGTTCGGCGCCTGCTTTATGGCGCCGCCGCGCATCGCGCTGCTGGACGAACCCTTCGCCGCGGTGCACCCGGTCATGAAGGAAACCATGTCGGAATTCATCCGCCGCCGCAACCAGAGCGGCCAGACCTTCATCCTGGTCAGCCACGACATGCCGGTGGTGGTGGACCTGTGTGCGCGCTCGGTGTGCATGAACGCCGGCCGCGTGCTGGCCGACGGCCCCACGCAGCAGGTGCTGCGCGAACCCGCGGTGATCGAAGCCTATCTGGGCGAACCGGGACAAGAGGAGCAGGACCATGCCTGACACGCTGCTCGCCATGGAAGGCGTGACCGCGGGCTACATGGGCGACATCGACGTGCTGCGCAACGTCTCGCTCACGGTGCAGGCCGGCCGCATCAGCGGCCTGATCGGCCTGAACGGCGCGGGCAAGTCCACGCTGATGAAAGCCATCTGCGGCTTCCTGCGACCCAAGTCCGGCCGCGTCACGCGCGCCGGACGCGATATCTCGGGCCAGCCGCCGCACCGCATGATCGACGACGGCCTCTGGTACATCCCGCAGGAATCCAGCCTGTTCCCCTACCTGACGGTGGAGGAGAACCTGCGCCTGCCGCTGGAGGGCCGGCACAAGCGCTACGGCGACGTGCTGGAGCCGCGCTTTACTGAAACGCTGGAGCGCTTTCCGGTGCTGAAGGAAAAGCTCAAGGACCAGGCCGGCAACCTGTCCGGCGGCCAGCAGAAGTCGCTGGAATTCGCCAAGGCCTATATGGTGCAGCCGCAGGTCTGCCTGATCGACGAACCCAGCATCGGGCTGGCGCCGCGCGTGGCGGCCGAAGTCTTCCAATGGATCCGCGCCTTCGCCGACGCCGGCATGGGCATCCTGCTGGTGGACCACAACGTGCGGCGCGTGGTGGCCATGTCCAATCACATCTACGTGCTGAGCCTGGGCGAAATCACCGCCTCCGGCTCGCCCGAGGATTTTGCCGGCGACCTGCATGAACAGGTGCGCGAATGGCTGGGGATCAATTTCTGATGGCTGCCCACACCCTGATAGCGCAGCCTCTGGCCGCTGCGGCGTTCGCACCCTATGGCGAGGTCGTCAGCAGCGCCGGCCGCGCCGGCCGCTCGATCAATGCGGGTACCTCGCTGCGCGTGGAAATGGGCGAGCCCGATCTGCTGGACGCGGGCGGCCGGCCATCGCTGTCGGTATTCCGCGCGCAGGCGATCGCCCTGCCCTTTGCCGCCCGCATCCTGGAACGCCACAGGCTGGGCAGCCAGACCTTCCTGCCGCTGGCGGGCACGCCTTATGTGGTGTTGGTTGCGCTGGGCGCAGAGGCGCCGGACCTGGCCACGCTGCGCGCCTTCATGGCGGGCGCGGGCGTGGGCATCACGCTGCGCCGGGATGTCTGGCACCACCCGTTGATGGCGCTGGCGGACGGCGAATTCGCCGTGCTGGAACGCGCGGGCCCCACGGTGGATTGCGAAGTGATCGATCTGCCGGACGCGCCCTGGACCATCCAGGCCGCCTGAACTACGCCGTGCGCCGCCAGACGCTGGCCAGCCAGGGCTGCTGCTCGCGCGGCAGGCCCTGCGGCCGGTAGTAGTGTTCAAGTTCCTCGAAGCCGGCCGCCGTCAGCAGCGCGCTCCAGCCTTCCAGGTCATGGTAGGCGCCATAGCGCCCGCGATTCCAGCCTTCCTGGTTGCCGCCGCGCGGGTTGGAGCTGAACAGCACACCGCGCGGCTTGAGCGCGCCATGCAAGGCGCGCAGCACTTGCGGCAGCTCCTGGCCAGGCACGTGGAACAAGGCGGCGTTGGCAAAGATGCCGTCGAAGCGCGCCGGCGGCAGGGCAAGGCGCAGAAAGTCCTGCTGCCAGACCTCGCAGCCAGTAGCCTGCCGCGCCATCTCGACGAAGCGCGGCGTGCCGTCCAGGCCGACCGCGCGATGGCCCAGGGCCGCGAACGTTTTCAGGTCGCGGCCCGGCCCGCAGCCGAAATCCAGGATGTCGTAGGGAGGTTCGCCTTCGATGTGACGCAGGAGCGCCGCGATGTTCTGGCTGACGTCGTGGTCGCGCGTGCCGGCCTCGAACGAGTCCGCGTTCTCTTGGTAGTGCGCGACGGTCAGCGAACTGATCTTGGCGAGGTCTTCAGCGTCGAGTTTCATGGGGTGATTGTGCCGCAAAAAACAGCACGCGGCCGTGCCGGAAGCCGGCTCCGTCCGGCCGTCTGGCAACCGGGCGGATCCGTCTCAACCTGCGCAAGCTTCCCATGGGGTGTCAGACGCCTGACGAGCGCCAGCGCCAGACACCCTCACGACGCCCGGCCTCAGGCCGCCAGGCGGCCTTCGATGCTGGCCTTGGTGGCCGGCAGGTCTTCGGGCAGGCCCTGCTTGAGCTGGGCGAAGAGCTCCTGGTGCAATGCCAGTTCGTCGCGCCAGGCGGCGGCGTCCACCGACATGACCTGCTCGAACTTGTCCGGGCTGAACTCCAGGCCCGTCCAGTCGATGTCCTGGTAGCTCGGCGAAATGCCGAACACCTGGTCCACGCCCTTGGACTGGCCGTCGATGCGGCCCAGCATCCAGCGCAGCACGCGCATGTTGTCGCCGAACCCCGGCCAGACGAACTTGCCGTCCGGACCCTTGCGGAACCAGTTGACGCAGTAGATGCGCGGCAAGGTGGCGCCGGCGGCTTCCAGCTGTTTGCCCAGCTTCAGCCAGTGGCTGAAGTAGTCGCTCATGTTGTAGCCGCAGAACGGCAGCATGGCGAAGGGATCGCGGCGCACCACGCCCTGCTGGCCGGCAGCGGCTGCGGTGGTTTCCGAGCCCATGGTGGCGGCCATGTAGACGCCTTCGACCCAGTTGCGGGCTTCGGTGACCAGCGGCACGGTGGTGGAGCGGCGGCCACCGAAGATGAAGGCGTCGATGACCACGCCTTCGGGGTTCTCCCATTCGGGGTCGATGGACGGGCATTGCGCAGCCGGCGCGGTGAAGCGCGCGTTCGGGTGCGCCGCCTTGCGGCCGGTTTCGCGCGCAATGGCGGGCGTCCAGTCCTGGCCCTGCCAGTCGATCAGGTGCGCCGGCGGCTCGTCCGTCATGCCTTCCCACCAGACGTCGCCGTCATCGGTGAGCGCCACGTTGGTGAAGATGACGTTGGCCTTGAGCGTGGCCATGGCGTTGAAGTTGGTCTGCTCGCTGGTGCCCGGGGCCACGCCGAAGTAGCCGGCTTCCGGGTTGATGGCGTGCAGGCGACCGTCCTTGCCGGGTTTGATCCAGGCGATGTCGTCGCCGATGGTGGTGACCTTCCAGCCGTCCATGCCTTGGGGCGGGATCAGCATGGCGAAGTTGGTCTTGCCGCAGGCCGACGGGAAGGCGGCCGCCACGTGGTACTTGCGGCCCTTGGGCGAGGTCACGCCAAGGATCAGCATGTGTTCGGCCAGCCAGCCCTGGTCGCGGCCCATGGTGGACGCGATGCGCAGCGCGAAGCACTTCTTGCCCAGCAGCGCGTTGCCGCCGTAGCCCGAGCCGAAGCTCCAGATTTCGCGGGTCTTGGGGAAGTGGACGATGTACTTGGTCGGGTTGCACGGCCAGGCCACGTCGGCCTCGCCTGCGGCCAGCGGCTTGCCCACCGAATGCACACAGGGCACGAAGTCGCCGTCGGCGCCCAGCACGTCATAGACCTGCTTTCCCATGCGCGTCATGATGCGCATGTTCACGGCTACGTAGGGGCTGTCGGACAGTTCCACGCCGATGTGCGCGATGTCCGAACCCAGCGGGCCCATCGAGAACGGCACGACATACAGCGTGCGGCCGCGCATGGCGCCGTCGAACAGGCCGTTGAGCGTCTCGCGCATGGCGGCGGGTTCGGCCCAGTTGTTGGTCGGGCCGGCATCCTCGGCGCGATCGGAGCAAATGAAGGTGCGGTCCTCCACGCGGGCGACGTCGGAAGGATCCGAGCACGCCAGGAAGGAATTAGGCCGCTTGGCGGGGTTCAGCCTGCGCATGGTGCCCGCCTGGACCATCTGTTCGCACAGCCGGTCATATTCTTCCTGGGAACCGTCGCACCACACGACCTGGTCCGGCTTGGCCAGCGCCACAAAGCTGGCGACCCAGTCGATCAGGCCGCGGTGCTTCACATAGGCAGGCACGTTCAAGGCTGCCAATCCCCCATCCAAAGGCTTATTCATCGGGGTTTATCTCCATACTAGTAAGGCTAATGGTGATACGGCCCCAATTGGCATGGGGCCGTATCAATTTGCGCCATCATACTTGCAGCGGCTGGCTGCCCGTCAACCCATCCTCTTGGACGACATTGTCACCGGTTGAGACCGGTCAGGCGTAGCTGCCGTCGCGCAGCTCGCGGCGGATGATCTTGCCGGTGGCGGTGGTCGGCAAACTGGTTACAAAACGGATCGCGCGCGGATACTCGTGGGCCGCCAGGCGCTTGCGCACGTGGGCCTGCAGTTCCTTCACCAACGCGTCATCCCCTGCATAACCTTCGTTCAGCACCACATAGGCCATCACGATCTCGGTGCGCTGGGCGTCCGGCACGCCCACCACCGCGGCCATGCGCACGGCGGGGTGGCCGATCAGGCAGTCCTCGATGGGGCCGGGGCCGATGCGGTAGCCGGCGCTGGTGATGACGTCGTCGTTACGGCCGACGAAGCGGATGAAGCCCTGCGCGTCGCGCACGCCCTGGTCGCCGGTCAGCAGGTAGTCGCCCGCGAACTTTTCGGCGGTGGCCTCGGGGTTGTTCCAGTAGCCCAGGAACATGACGGGATCCGGGCGCAATACGCCGATGTTGCCCTCCTGTCCATCGGCCACTTCGACGCCCCGCTCATCCACAATAGCGACGCGGTGGCCCGGCGCAGCGCGGCCGATGGCGCCGATGCAGGGGTCGAACAGGGACGAGCAGGACGACACCAGCATGTTGCATTCGGTCTGGCCGTAGAACTCGTTGATGGTCACGCCCAGCACGCGCCGGCCCCAGTCTATGAGTTCCGCCCCCAGCGACTCGCCGCCGCTGGCGACCGAGCGCAGCGCCAGCGCGCCGGCGCCGGCCGGCAGCTCGGCGCCGCGCATCATCTTCAGCGCGGTGGGTGGCAGGAAGGTGTGGGTCACGCCATGGCGCGCCATCAGCTCGAAGGCGCTGGCGCCGTCGAACTTCTCGAAGCGGCGCGCCAGCACCGGCACGCCGTGGTGCCAGGACGGCAGCAGCACGTCCAGCAGGCCGCCGATCCAGGCCCAGTCGGCCGGCGTCCACATCAGCGCGGCATTCTCAGGGAAGAATTCGTGCGACATCTCCACGCCCGGCAGATGGCCCAGCAGCACCCGGTGCGCGTGCAGCGCGCCCTTGGGCTTGCCGGTGGTGCCCGAAGTATAGATGATGACGGCCGGGTCGTCGGCCGCCGTCGCCACCGGCGTGTAGCCCTCGGATTCCGCGGCCAGCGCGGCGTGAAAAGGTACGGCGTCGTCCGGGCAGTCCTGGTCGATGCAATAGACCACCTTCAGGTCGGGCAGGCCGGCGCGAATCTCGCGCAGCTTGCGGCAGCCTTCGGCGTCGGTCACCAGCGCGGCCGCGCCGCTGTTGGCCAGGCGGTACTGGATCGCGTCCACGCCGAACAGCGTGAACAAGGGCACAGCCACCGCGCCCATCTTGTAGACCGCGATATGGGTTACCGCCGTTTCGGGCGCCTGCGGCAGGTAGACGGCAACGCGGTCGCCGCGCTTGACGCCGTGGCGCTCCAGGCTGTGCGCCAGGCGGTTGGACAGCGTCTTGATCTGATCAAAGGTGTAGCGCGATTGCGCGCCGTCGCTCTGCTCGTAGATCAGCGCCAGCCGGCCGCTGCCGTCGGCCCATTTGTCGCAGGCGTCGACGCCGATGTTGTAGGCCGCAGGCACCTGCCATTGGAATTGGGACGCGAGCTGCGCGTAGGAATCGGCTCTGGACAGCATGGTTTGTCTCTGATGTTGTTGTCGAACGCGCCGGCGCCCGGCGCCAGCGATGTAACGTCTTGCCTCAAACTTGACCCTGGCTCAATAATAAGCCCCCGTCCCCCCGCAGCCCACTCCCCCCGCATGGAAAAAGCCGCCACCGTCCCGATGCGCCGACCGCCGGCCAGCGCCAAATCCGAACAGCGCATCCGCGACATCCTGCGCGTCGCCCGCCAGGTCTTCTCCGAAGCCGGCTTCCAAGCGGCCACCACCACCGAGATCGCGCAGCGCCTGGGCGTGTCCGAAGCCACGGTGTTCACTTATTTCGGCGGCAAGCGCGAACTGTGCGTGCGGGTGATCAGCGACTGGTACGACGAGATCATCGCCAAGGTCGAGGACAGCCTGCCCCACGTGCACGGCGCGCGGGCCCGGCTGCATTTCCTGGTGCATGCGCACCTGCGCCACCTGCTGGCCGAAGGCACCGGGCTGTGCGCCTTCATCCTGTCCGAAGGGCGCGCGCGCAACGACGATTTCGGCGATGTCTACGCGGGCCTGCAGCGCCGCTACACCGCGCCGCTGATGGGCATCCTGGCCCAGGGCCAGGCCGACGGCGACATCCGCCGCGACATGCCGCTGCGGCTCTTGCGCTCGGCCGTCTACGGGCCGATGGAGCATGTGCTGTGGGACGCCATCCTGCGCGGCGCACGGGTGAACGTGGCCGCCACCGCCGACCAGTTGGTCGGCTTCCTGTGGCAGGCGCTGCAGCCGCCCGCGCAGGACGCCCTGGCGCTGGCGCAATTCCGCGGCGAAGTGCGGGACGCCCTGCATCGGCTTCAATCGTCGGAAAACAAGGACGGCGGCTCGTACTGAGGAAAGCCGTTGTAGGCTTCGCCCCGTTCGGCGGGCGCCAGGGTCCAGGAATGGCGGGCATTGGGCACGCCGCCATCCACCCGGATGACGCTGCCGTTGATGAAGGCCGCGGCCGGCGACAGCAGGAACACGACCGCCGCCGCCAGCTCGGCCTCGGTGCCGAAGCGCTGCAGCGGCACCTTGGTGCGCAATTCGCGCAGCACGGCGCGGTAGTCCTCGTCGTAGCTGTCCATGCCGCTGGAAGCGATCCAGCCCGGCGCCACCGCGTTGACGCGCACGCCTGCATGGGCCCATTCGCAGGCGGCGGTTTCGGTCAGGTTCCAGACGCCCGCGCGCGCCGCGCCCGAATGCCCCATGCCCGGCATGCCGCCCCAGATGTCGGCCAGCATGTTGACGATGGCGCCGCCGTGCTGGCGCATGTGCTGGGTGTAGACCTCGCGCGACATCAGGAAGGTGCCGTGCAGATTGTTCTGCACTACCGCGTTCCAGCCGTTGTAGGTGATGCGGTCCAGCGGCGCCGGGAACTGGCCGCCCGCGCAATTGAACAGGCCGTCGATGGCGCCGTGCCGCGCCAGCGCATCGGCAACCGCGCCGCGCACGCCGGCCTCGTCGCGGATGTCGCAGGCGTGCAGGCTGATGCGGCCGCTGGCCTCGGGGTAGATCCGGCAGATTTCGTCCTGCGCCGCCTGCAGCTTGTCGAGCTTGCGCCCTACCAGCGCCAGGCCCGCACCCAGCGACGCCAGCTCGTGCGCGGTGCAGCGGCCCAGCCCGCTGCCGCCCCCGGTCACGACGATGGTCTTGCCCTGATACAGCGCCGGCCGGAATACCGACGCGTAGCGTTGGCCGGCGGCGACGCCGCCTGCTTTCTGGCTCATGTCTCGCTCCATTATTTTTTTTGAGGATAACTCAATATTTGTTCCGATTCGATGGCTGGAACAGAAATTTCAACCTAGAATTGACCGCTAGCCCGCCGCTTTGTTGAGCCTGAATCAAGAAAACTGGAGACCCGGAATGACCACGCCCGCCCCGCTGGACATCGCCCACGACGGACCCATCACCCGCCTGACGCTGAACCGCCCCGACATGCGCAACGCGTTCGACGACACGCTGATCGCCGCCCTGACCGGCGCAGTGCAGGCCGCGGTGGACGACCCCGCCGTGCGCGTGCTGCTGCTGACGGGCGCGGGCAAGGCCTTCTGCGCCGGCGGCGACCTGAACTGGATGCGCAAGATGGCCACGCTGACCGACGCCGAAAACCGCGCCGACGCGGCCAAGCTGGCCCGCATGCTGCACGCGATCTGGTCCTGCCCCAAGCCGGTGGTGGCCTGCGTCAACGGCGACGCCTATGCCGGCGGCATGGGCCTGGTGTCGGCCTGCGACATCGCCATCGCCGCGGACAGCGCGCACTTCTGCCTTTCGGAAACACGGCTGGGGCTGCTGCCCGCCACCATCAGCCCCTATGTGCTGCGCGCCATGGGCGAGCGCGCGGCCAACCGCTACTTCCTGACCGCCGAGCGCTTCGACGCCACGACCGCGTTCCGGCTGGGCCTGGTGCACGACGTCGCCCCCCTGGCCGACCTGGCGCAACGCGCCGAGGCGCTGTGCCTTGCCCTGTGCGACAACGGCCCCGGCGCGGTGCAGGCCAGCAAGCGGCTGGTGCGCGATTTCGCCGGCCGGGAGATCGACGCAGCCCTCATCGCCGACACAGTGGAACGCATCGCGGCCGTGCGCAGCACGGACGAAGCGCGCGAAGGCGTCGGCGCGTTCCTGGAAAAGCGCGAACCTTCCTGGCGCCTCAGGCGCTAGGCGCCCAGCCGCTCGGCCAGGAAATCGACGAAGGCGCGCAGCTTGGGCAGCGGGTGCCTGCTGTCGGGCCACAACACGGAAAAGCGGCCGCCAGCGTCGAGGTGCTCGTCCAACACAGTGATGAGCCTGCCTTCGTCCAAAGCCGCCCGCAGCGCGAAGTCCGGCAGGTAGGCCAGACCCAGCCCGGCCTGTGCCGCGCCGATCAGCGCCTCGACACTATTGAAGGTCAACGCCGCGGGCTGCGGCGCGAGTGGCCCGTCGCGGAACTGCCAGTGCTGCGCCTGGCCCGAGCCCGGATAGCGATAGGCCAGCCTGGCGTGGCCATCCAGGTCGTCCGGCGTGCGCGGCGCGCCATGCGCGGCCAGATAGGCGGGCGCGCCCGCCACCACGAATCGATACGGCCCCAGCGGCCGCGCCCTGAGGCGCGAGTCAGCGAAGTCCCCGCTGCGTATCACTGCGTCCAGCCCCTCGCCGATCACGTCGACGATGCGGTCGTTGAAGTCCAGGTCGAGTTCGATCTCCGGATAAAGGCGGGTGAATTCAGGCAGCAGCGGCAGCAACAAGCGGTAGCCGATGGCCGGCACGCTGACCCGCAAGCGCCCGCGCGGCGCTTCGCGCCCCTGCGTCACCTCGGCTTCAGCCTCATCCAGCTCGTGCACGATGCGCAAGCAGCGCTCCAGATAGAGCGCGCCCGCTTCGGTCAGGCTGATGCGCCGCGTACTGCGGTTGAGCAGGCGCACGCCCAGCCTGTCCTCCAGCCGCGCCACGCTCTTGCCCACCGCCGAGGCCGACAGGCCCAGATGCTCGGCGGCCGCGACGTAGCTGCCGCGCTGCGCGGCATGGACGAAGGCATGTATTCCGCTCAGGCTGTCCATTTCCGCTCCATTAAGGAATATTTATCCGCTTAGATAGGAAATACGCGGCATTTTTGTTTTATTGACGCGATTTTATCCTTCATCGACGCCTATCCCGGCTATTCCAACCTGATTCGTCGATGCCTTCCTCTACCTCAGTTCCCGTTTCCCCTGGCTGGACCATGCTTGCCGTCTGCACGGCCGCCCTGATCCTGCCCTTGAGCTTTTCCGGCGGCGCCATCGCCACCCCCGCCATCGGCCGCGATCTGGGCGGCCACGCCCTGGCGCTCGGCTGGATCACCAACGCCTTCATGCTGAGCTTCGGCAGCCTGCTGATGGCGGCAGGCACGCTGGCCGACGCCTATGGCCGCAAGCGTTTGTTCGTGGCTGGCGTGGCCTTGTTCGCGCTGGTATCGGTTGCGCTGGCGTTCGCACCCACTGTGGCCTGGCTGGACGGCCTGCGCGCGCTGCAAGGCGCGGGCGCCGCCGCAGCCCTGGCCGGCGGTTCGGCGTCCCTGGCGCACGCCTGCCCTGGTCCGGCGCGCACCCGCGCCTTCGGCCTGCTCGGCGCCAGTTTCGGCGCGGGCCTGGCGCTGGGGCCGATGCTGGCCGGCCTGCTGATCGACAGCCTGGGCTGGCGCTCGGTCTTCTTGTCGAGCGCCGCCGTCGGGGCGCTGGCGCTGGCCGTCGCCCTGCCCCGGATGCAGGAATCGCGGGACCCGCAAGCGGGTCCGCTGGACTGGGCGGGCAGCCTGGCCTTCACCTGCGCGCTGGCGCTCTTGACCTGGGGCATCCTGGAAATGCCTGCCGCGCGCGGCGCGTCCGCGCTTGCCTGGAGGCTGCTGGCCGCTGCGGCGCTGTGCCTGCTGGCCTTCGTCGCGATCGAGCGCCGCGTGCGCCGGCCGATGCTGGACCTGACGCTGCTGCGCTATCCGCGCTTTGTCGGCGTGCAGATGCTGCCCGTAGCCACCTGCTATTGCTATGTGGTGCTGCTGGTGTTGCTGCCGATCCGCTTCATCGGCATCGAGGGGCGCAGCGAAGCCAGCGCAGGATTGGCGATGGCGGCCCTGTCCGCGCCGCTGCTCTTCATGCCGGCGGTCGCCGTCTGGACCATGCGCTGGATGAGCGCGGGCCGCAGTTGCGCGCTGGGCCTGCTGGCCGCAGCCCTGGGCCTGTACTGGCTCAGCCGCATCGGGGTGGAACACGCGCCCCAGGCCGCACTCTGGCCCATGCTGCTGATCGGCGCAGGCACCGGCCTGCCCTGGGGCCTGATGGACGGCCTGTCCATGAGCGTCGCGCCGCCCGAGCGCGCCGGCATGGCCGCCGGCATCTTCAGCACCACCCGCGTAGCCGGTGAAGGCATCGCGCTGGCCAGCGTCAACGCCTTGCTGACCTTCTTGATCGCCCACCGGCTCGGCGCGGATCCAGGCGCCGCCGCGCAATACCTCGCAGCCGGCGACATGGCGCAAGCCCTGGTCCATCAGCCCGGCGCGGCCCCGGCCCTGTTGCGCCAGGCTTATGACGACGCCTTCCGCCAACTGCTGCACGCGCTGATCGCTATCACCCTGGCCTGCGCTGCGGTGGTGGCGCTATTCCTGGATGCGCCACGCAGCCAGACCTTGCAGGCACGCATGCCATAATTCCTGGCGTATTTTCAGGAAGTCTCATGCCACACGCTTTTCCTCCCCTGAACGCCGAGCGCCTCTGGGCCCGCGTCGAAACCCTTTCCCGTTTCACCCTGCCCGACGTCCCCTGGACGCGCCGCGCATTCTCGCCGCTGTTCGACGAGGCCCGCGCCTGGCTGCGCAGCGAGTTCGAGGCCGCGGGCCTGGCGACCCGCCTGGACGCCGGCGGCAACCTGATAGGCACGCTGGCCGGGCGCGATCCCGCGCGCAAGCCCATCGCCACCGGCTCGCATTGCGACACCGTGATGGCCGGGGGCCGTTTCGACGGCATCATCGGCGTGCTGGCCG